>CAWIRW010000013.1:0-695969 GCA_963838655.1 uncultured Solirubrobacteraceae bacterium
GGATGGCGCCCTCGAGCGCTGCCGGGTCGTCGGCGTCAGTGCCGATGAAGCCGAGCTCGCCGTCGATCAGCGCGCCGGCCATCTCGGGGCGGTCGAACTCGGCGAGCACGATCACCGCCGTCTCCGCGACCGGGCCGCCGACGTAGACCTGGGCGTCGTCACCGGTCAGCCAGGCGAGGTCGGGGACGGCCTCGGAGACCGTCGACTCGGCCGGGCGGTTGAGCACGAGGCCCATCGCGCCCTCCTCGGTGTGCTCGGCGATCAGCACCACCGTGCGTGCGAAGTTGGGGTCCGTGAGCGTCGGGGAGGCGAGGATCAGCTTGCCGCGCAGCGAGTCGGCCATGGGCCACATTGTGGCGACATGCGCGCGACTGGCTCGGCGCGCCCAGCGTCGACCATCAGTTCGACTTCAGCGGCGCGGACGGTCGGCCACGCGGGCGGTCGGCGGCGAGGCGGCCGACGCGCGCCCGTCGGGGTTGCTGGCGATCACCTGTACGCGCAGCCGCCGGCCGCGGTCGGCGTGCTTGGGCGCGTAGCGCACGCGGTGGGCGCCGGCGATCGTGCGCCATCCGCCGCGCTGGTAGCGCTGCCAGCGGTAGCTGAAGCTCAGCGGGCCGTTGCGCCAGCCGCCGGTCTTGGCGACGAGCCGGGAGCCGCGCCGCGGCCGGCCCGCGACTCGCGGCGCGGCGGTGCTCACGGGCGGCGCGGGGACGGCGGCCTCCACTCCGCCACCGCAGGCCGGCGCGATCTGCTCGCACGGCGCGAGGAAGGCGCTGTTGTAGACGTTCCAGGAGCGCGCGAGGTAGCTGCCGGGGGCGGGCGCGGGGTTGAAGTAGTCGTCGCGACCGCAGTCGTAGACCTGCGGGATCGCGCCGGCCGTGCGCGGGCAGTCGTAGCGCATCGGGTGCGCGGCCGCCGGGCCCTCGACGTAGCACATGACGTCGTAGCCCTGCCAGCAGTGGCCGTAGCCGGGATCGGAGAAGCCGGCGGGCTGCGTGGTGTGCGGCGCGGACCACTGCACGGCGCCGAGGTTGTGCGTCATCTCGTGCAGCATCCCCTCGGGCCACCAGCCGGGCGCACCGGCGCCGGGGGCGGGCACGCCGTCGCGCGTGAAGAGCACCGAGGCGAAGCCGCCGGCGTTGTGGACGTTGTCGGCGCCGGGGCGCTCCCCGGCCGGTCCCATGACGTTCTCGCCCAGGCCGTAGTCGTAGCCGCCGCCGTTGAGCGTGTCGCCGAGCACGACGACGTTGCGCGGGCCGTTGGTGCGGCCCAGCCGCGCCTCGACTTCGTTCACGACCGCCGCGAAGTTGTCGACGTACTGCGTCCGCGGGCCGGGCAGGTGCACGACCTGGAGGTCGACGTACTGCGGGCCGCAGCGCGTCCCCATGTCGATCCGCAGGCCCTTCGCGCCGCCGCTCTGGGCGGCGAGGAAGCGCTGCACGAGCGCGACGTTGGCCTGCAGCGCGTCCTGCCACTGCGCGAAGCGGTCGGGCCGGTCGGCCGGGTGGGCGTAGACGAGCTTGAAGCGCGGCGACGAGGGGGCGAGCGCCGCGTTGGCCGTGCCGTCGGCGGTTCGGGGATCACCGCACCACGCCGTCGGGAGGGCGTCGGGAGCGGCCGCTGCCGCGGCGGTCGCGGCGACGCTGACGTGGCTCAGCTCGTCGCGCGTGTCGCGGTGGGTGAGGCGCGTGTCGTGCGCCTGCGCCGGGGCGGCGAGCGCTGCGAGAAGGATGATGGAGGCGACGAGCGCACGCATGGGCCTCGTGTCTCATCGGCAGTTTCGCCTCCGATGTTCAGGCCGCGCGCGCCAGATCGCGCCGGGGATCGATCCCCCACCGCCCGGCCAGGGCCTGCAGATCGGCGCTGATCGGCCACCGATCGGGAAGCGCGTCGCCCTCGAAGTCCGGCGCTGCGCCCTTGAGCGCCATCGAGCCGGTGTTGTCGCCGATCGCGCGGATCGCATCGACGTCGTCGGCCGAGAGCACCACTCCGGCGGGCACGCCCGCGAGCTCGGCCCGCTTGGCCTCGATCGGCTTTGCACCGTCTCCCGGCTCCTGGATCAGCGTCGGCGCCACGCACGCGACGGAGGCGTGCGCCAGGTTCCACGCGCACGCGAGCTGGAGCAGCGTCAGCCCGTGCCGCGCGGCGATCGGGCGCATGCGCTCGATCCGCTCGCGCCCGCGCTCGACCCAGCCCGCCGGCCGGAACGAGCGGTGGTCCCACTTCGGGAACGGGTGCCCGGGGAGCACGTCGTCGTGGAACAGCCCGCCGTAGTCGACGACGCGGGTGATGAGCTGCACATCGTGCCGCGCGGCGGGCTCGAGCACGAGCTCGCCCGGCCACGGCTCGAGCGGGTTGAGGATCAGCATCGCCCAGTCGATGCGGTCGCCGAAGCGCTCGAAGCAGTCGATCAGGTCGAGCGTGAAGCCGTTGGCCGGGCCGGGCGCCACGCCCAGCCGGCCGGCGAGACCGTCGGCGCGCACGGCCTCGAGCGCATCCCATACGGCCTCGCTCGTGTAGCCCGTCCGGTCCGGGTTGTGCAGCAGCAGGACGTCGAAGGCGTCGACCCCGCAGCGCTCCAGGCTCAGCTCGACCGCCATCCGCGCGTAGTCGGCGTAGCCGTCGGGGCCGCGCAGCCGCGGATCGGTGAAGCGCGGGAAGCCCTTGGCGCCCTCGCGCTCGCCCGTGTAGAAGTCGTGTCCGATCGCACCCACCAGGCAGTACGCGTCGCGGTCGACGCCCTGCAACGCGCGTCCCAGCAGCGCGTCCCCCTCGCCGGCGCCGTAGGCGTCGGCCGTCAGGACGGTCGAGATCCCGCCTCCAGGGCGCAGCAGAGCGGCCAGCCGCTCCTCGTCGACGGGCTCCCCGAAGTGCATGAAGCGCCCGCCGCTCCACGTCCCGACGGCGGTATGACCGGGGTTGCGCATCGATCGCGAGTCTAGGATGTTCACTCCCTTACGCTGCCGTTCAAGTTCACTATCCCGGTGGCCGATCAAACCTCAGTGCTGATCCGCACACTTCCGCTTGCCCTTGCCCTCTTGGTCCTGCTCCCGCAGGCCGCCGCAGCGGACACCTCGACGCGGATCATCGTGCAGCGCGAACCGGGCCTGAGCGCGGCCGAGCGCGCCGACATCCGCGACGACGCCGACGTCCGCCTCGTGCGCAGCCTGAGCCTCCCGAACACCGAGGTCGTGACCGCCGGCCGGGGATCGGTCGACAAGGCGCTGCGCGAGTTGCGTGCGGACAGGGACGTGGCCTACGCCGAGATCGACCACCGGCGCCGCGCCTCCGCCCCGGACCCGTACATGACCTACCTGTGGGGGCTGCGGAACGTCGGTCAGTTCGGCGGCCTCGAACGACGCCGACAGCGATGTCGTCGAGGCTTGGGGCCTCCTCACCAACCCCGGCGCCGCGCAGACCGTCGCCGTCGTCGACACGGGCATCGACGCCGCCCACGAGGATCTCGCCGGCCGCGTCGGCGTACAGCGCAACTTCGTCGGCACGAATGGGCCGGGCGCTCCCGACGGCGACGGGCACGGCACGCACGTGAGCGGCACGATCGCTGCCAACCGGGAGAACGGCAACGGCATCGCCGGCGTCGCGCCCAACTCGACGATCATGGCGCTGCGCGCGCTCGACGACGAGGGCAGCGGCTTCGACTCCGACATCGCCGAGGCCTTCGACTATGCCGGCGACAACGGCCGTGCGTGGTCGTGAACGCCTCGCTCGGCGGCCCGGGCGGCGGCGAGACTGCTCCGCACTGTCATCGCCGCGCATCCCGACACGCTGTTCGTCGTCGCGGCCGGCAACGGCGGCACGGACGACGTCGGCGACAACAACGACACCGGCGCCGCAGTATCCGTGCAACGTCCCGGAGCCGAACGTCCTCTGCGTCGGCGCCTCGACGAACCAGGATCAGCGCGGCAGCTTCTCGAACTACGGCGCGTTCACCGTCGATCTCTTCGCTCCCGGCGACGGCATCCTGTCGACGATCCCCGGGCCGGCGCCGCACGACGACTACGCGTTCGCCGACGGCACGTCGATGGCGAGCCCGCACGTGGCCGCGGCCGCCGCGCTCGTGCATGCAGGCGAAGCCGAGCCTGAGCGCGGGCGACGTCAAGGAGATCCTCCTGGCTTCCGTCGACGCGAAGACTGCTTTCGGGGGGCATTCCGTGTCGGGCGGCCGGCTGAACGTCGAACGGGCGGTTCGGTGGGCGCAGGACGATCAGCCTCTGGCAGACGACGACGGCGACGGGATCGCCAACGCTGCCGACGCGTGCCGGATGACGGCGGCGAGCGGCTCCGCGCGACGGCTGCCCTGACGCTGACGAGGACGCGATCCCCGACCACCTCGACAACTGCCCGACCGTCGTCCAACCCCGGGCAGGCGAACGGCGACGGCCGCGCCGACGGCGGGGACGCGTGCGACAACGACTTCGACAACGACGGCCGCGCCAACGGCGCAGACTCGTGCCCGACGGTGTTCGCGCTCACCGCCGACGGGTGCCCGCTGCCCCCGAACGGCGACGGCGACGCCTTCGCCGACGCCGCCGACGCGTGCCCGACCGAGGGTGCGAACACCCGCAACGGGTGCCCGCTGCCCGCGCTGACCGGGCTCTCGCAGAAGGTCGCCAAGCGCGGGTCGCGGCGGTCGGTGACCGTGCGGGCGAGCACGACCCGGGCCGCCGTCGTGCGGATCCTCGTGCAGCGCAAGAAGGGCCGGAAGTGGGTCAAGGTGAAGAAGCGGACGCTCGCCACGCGCGGCAACCGGATCGCGCTCACCGTCGACCGCCTCAAGCGCGGCCGGCATCGGATCGTCGTGGCCGTCTACAGCAACGCCGGCTCAGGCACGTCGGCGACCCGCTACTTCCGCGTCCGGTAGACATCCGCGGGTGTCCGCCTGCCGCCTCGGCGTCCTCGCCTTCGGGGACTCGATCACGAACGGCGGCGGGGAGCTGCAGTGGGGCGTCGCGCTGCAGTCGTGGGCGCTGTGGGTCGCGCGCGGACTCGGCCTCCCGTACACCCCGCACGCCCAGGACGGCGCGACCATCCAGGACGTGCTCGCGAGCCAGATCCCGCAGGCCCGGACCGACACGCGGTACGACCTCGGCTGCCTGTACGTCGGCGCCAACGACGTGCGCCGCCCGGACTGGGACCGCGACGCGTTCGAGCGCGACCACCGCGCCGCGCTCGCCTTCCTCGGCGAGCGCTGCGAGCGCGTGCTGACCGCCACTGTTCCGCTCGACCTCGGGCGGCCCCGAGCCGGCGCAGCGGTGGTCGAGGCCAACGCCGCGATCGAGGCGTCCGCGGCCACGAACAGAGCGCTCGTGCTCGACCTGCGCGACTTCGGTGCCCGCAACCTGATGATGGCCGACCACGTCCACCCGACCGCGTTCGGGCAGATCGCGATCGCCGAGCGCGCGCTCGACCTCCTCAGCCGCCACGGCCTCGAGCCCCGGCTCCGGCCGTCGAGCCTGATCAGCTACGAGACGAGCCCCAGCGGGCGCCTGCGCGGCGACCTCACGTATGCCTACCGCCACGCCAGGGTGACGGCGCGCGCGGCGCTGATCAGCGCTTCCGCGTCAGCTCGTCGACGTCGACGCCCAGCTGCCTGAGCCGCCGCGGGACGTAGCGGTAGCAGAACCACAGCGCGCCGAGGAACGCCGGCCAGCCGAGCACGACGACTGCGGCCGCCAGCGCGCCCTCGCGGCCGGCGGCGATCAGGATCGTGTAGACGACCGCTCGCACCGTGAAGACCACGGCGAACACCGCGCTCGCCTCGGCGAACGCCCGCCGGATGCGGGCGTCGCGATACCAACCCGCCGGGATGTGGTACAGCGGCGCGACGATGAAGCCGACGATCGGGCGGCGGAACGCGATCGACCCCCAGAAGCCCAGCGCGAGGCCGGCGTTCTGGATCGCGCGCGGGACGAAGTAGCCGGACGCGCTGCCGGTGCGCAGCGCGATGAAGACCGCCAGCCCGGTGCCGAGGATGCCGCCGACGGCGTTGGTCAGCGGCTCGCGCCGGACCGCCCTGAAGAGCGCGATCACGACCGAGATGCCGACGGCGACGATCGCGGCCGTCTCGAGCCCGGCGACGGCGTTGACGGTGACGAACGCCACCGGGCCGAGCCCGGTGTCGACCAGCGCCCGGCGGTCGCGCAGGATGTCGAGCGGGCTGGGCGGCGGTGGCCGGTCGGGCCGCTCGGCCTCGGCCATCGTCACGGGAGCGGCCTGCGCGCCGCGAGCATGAGGTTGTAGAACAGCCGCGGGGGCAGGCGCGGCTCGAGCACCCGCCGGTCGACCGCCTGCAGCGCCAGGTAGCCGCGATAGGCGTACTGGATCCAGGCCCACGGGATGTCGGCCGGGTCGGCGCCCGCCTCGAGCGTGCGGTTGAACCACCCGAACCAGTTGGCGAGCAGCTCCTCGCCCTGCACATGCACGTCCGCGAAGCCGGCGAGGGTCGCATGCCGGAAGAGATCGTCGGGGACGAACGCGTGCACGTCGACGAGCGCCTCGAGCGAGTGGTCCTCCTCGTACTCGTGGCGTGGCGCCGGCCGGGCCCGGATCGCCCGCCGCCATGCAGGGGCGACGCGCAGCGCGGCGCGCTTCGGGACGCCGGCGAGACGATCGCCGTCGCGCGACGGCTCGCCGGCGAAGAGCAGCGTCCCGCCGGGAGCGAGCACGCGGTACAGCTCGGCGAACGCGCGGTCGAGGTCCGGGAGGTGATGCAGGACCGCATGCCCGAGCACGAGGTCGAAGCTCTCGTCCTCGAACGGCAGCTCCGCGGCGTCGCACGCGACGGTCTCGACGTCGAGGTCGAGCGCGCGCGCGTTGCGCTCCAGCGTCTCCAGCATCCCGGGCGAGATGTCCGTGCACGTCGCGGCGCCGATCAGCCCCGCGTGGGCGAGGTTGAGCGAGAAGTACCCCGTCCCGGCCCCGATCTCGAGCGCCCGCGGGAACGGCCCGGGTCGCGGCCCGAGCAGCTTGGTCACCTTGCCGAGCACCTGCCGCCGCCCCACCTCGCCGTACGAGATCCCCCATTTGGCGTCGTAGTCGCGCGCCGCGACGTCGTGATAGCGGCGGTTGACGTCGAGGATCTTGTCGGGAGCGGCGGGCGCAGCCATGGGGCGCTAGGAGGGTAGTCGGCCCGCCGCCTCGGTCGCCGCATGCAGCCGCCGCCCGTGGTCCGCCCGCGGGAGGCGCTCGAGGCGCCAGCGCCACGCGCCGACCCGGCCCGGCTGGTTCATGCGCGCCTCGGAGCCGAGCCCGAGCACGTCCTGGACCTGGACCATCGCCAGCCGCGACGGCGCGGCGTGGGCGAGCCTGATCAGCGACCAGTGTGGCTGGCGCTCGCGGACGCCCGCGAAGTCGATCGCCGCGTCGACCTCGGCGCGCGTGCCCGCGTCCAGGCTCTCGTACCAGCCGCGCACGGTGTCGTTGTCGTGCGTGCCGGTGTAGACGACCGTGTCCTCGCGGTGGTTGACCGGCGTGTGCACGTTCGCGGGGTCGCCCGAGCCGAACCCGAACTGGAGCACGACCATCCCCGGCAGCCCGAGGCCGGTCCGCAGCCGCTCGACCGCCGGGGTGATCACGCCGAGGTTCTCGGCGATCAGCGGGAGCTCGCGACCGAGCGTGCGGCGGGCGGCGTCGAACGGCGCGCGGCCCGGCCCGCGCGACCAGCGGCCGCTCAACGCGTGGCGGGCGCCGCGCGGCACCGTCCAGTAGGCGGCGAAGCCGCGGAAGTGGTCGATCCGCGCGAGGTCGAAGAGGTCGAACGTCCGGCGCAGGCGATCGGTCCACCAGCGGTAGCCACGGCGCTGCAGGGCGCCCCAGTCGTACAGCGGGTTCCCCCACAGCTGGCCCTTGTCGGTGTACGCGTCGGGTGGCGTGCCGGCGACGGCGTCGGAGCGGAACAGCTCGGGGTGGGCGCGGTGGTCGACCGACCCGGACGCCACGTAGATCGGCACGTCGCCGATCAGCCGCACGCCCCGCTCGGCCGCATGCGAGCGCAGCGCCGACCACTCGCGCTCGAACCGCACCTGGTCGCCGACCGCGCCGCGCGGGCCGAGCCGGGCCCAGTCCTCGATCCAGTAGGCGTTGCGCTCGCGGTAAGTCGAGCTCCTCGGCGCGCGTCACGGGCGCTCGCGGCTCGGCCAGCAGCCCGCGCCAGGCCGCGAACGCCGACGCCGAGCGGTACGGCGAGCCGTGGCGGTCCGGCGGCCCCAGCGGCAGCATCTGCCACCACGACTGACCGGCGTCCGCGAGCCACTCGACGAAGCGGTGCGCCTCGCGGCCGAGGCGGCCGCCCGGCAGGGATGTCGGATGCAGCTGGACGCCGCTGGAACGTGTGAGCTTCATCAGAAGGGTTAGGACCGGACGCGTTGTGGATACTTCGCGGCTGCGATGCCCGAGGCCCCGGCTCGAACCAAGATCAACAAGGCGGCGCCCGAACTCGACGGGGGAAGCTATCCACCCAAGCGCTGCGTCGGCGACACCGTGCGCGTGTCCGCCGACATCTTCCGCGACGGCCACGAGATGCTGCGCGCCGTCGTGCGCTACAAGGCGCCCGGCGGGCGCCGTTGGCTCGAGACGCCGATGCACGCGGTCGACGCCCACCATCGCGGCGTCCGCTGGGAGGGCGAGTTCACGGTCGAGACGCCGGGGCGCTGGCAATTCAGCATCGAAGCGTGGAACGATCTCTTCGCCACCTGGCGAGACGAGATGCACCGCAAGATCGACGCGGGCCAGCACGACCTCCAGGGCGAGCTGTCCGAGGGCGTGGCGTTGCTCGAGCAGACCGCGGCGGGCGCCAAGGACCCGGCCGACCGCGAGGCGATCGAGGCCGCGATGGCCGTCATGGGCGACGCGGAGCTGCCCCGAGGCCGCGCGCCACGAGGCGGCCATGAGCCCCGACCTGGCGGAGGCGGTCGAGCGCATTGGCCTGCGCCACGAGGCGACGACGCTCAAGCAGCCGCTGCCGCTGGAGGTCGACCGCGTGCGTGGGCGCTTCTCCGCCTGGTACGAGCTGTTCCCGCGCTCGTGGGGCGGCTTTACGGGCGTGGAGGCGCAGATCCCCACGATCGCCGACCACGGCTTCGACGTCCTCTACTTCACACCCGTCCACCCGATCGGCCGCAAGAACCGCAAGGGCCGCAACAACACGCTCGTGGCCGGGCCGGACGACCCCGGCGTGCCGTACGCCATCGGGTCCGACGAGGGCGGCCACGAGGCGGTTCACCCGGAGCTGGGGACGATCGACGACCTGCGCTCGCTGTGCGACACCGCGCGCGAGCACGGCATGGACGTGGCGCTCGACCTCGCGCTCAACGCGTCGGCCGACCACCCGTGGCTGACCGAGCACCCCGAGTGGTTCCAGCAGCGCCCCGACGGCACGATCAAGTACGCCGAGAACCCGCCCAAGAAGTACCAGGACATCTACAACTTCAACTGGGACACGCCGGCCTGGCGAGCAGCTGTGGCAGGCGTGGCTCGAGATCGTGCTGGGGTGGGTCGACGTCGGCGTGAAGGTCTTCCGCGTCGACAACCCGCACACGAAGCCGTTCCCGTTCTGGGAGTGGCTGATCAAGGAGGTCCACAAGGTCGACCGCGACGTGATCTTCCTGTCGGAGGCGTTCACGCGGCGGGCCGTCATGCGCGAGCTGGCCAAGCTCGGCTTCACCCAGTCCTACACGTACTACACCTGGAAGAACTCGCGCTGGGAGCTGACGGAGTACGGTCACGAGCTCAACTGGACGGAGGAGGTCGAGTACTTCCGGCCCAACTTCTTCGTCAACACGCACGACATCCTGCACGCCTACCTGCAGCACGGCGGGCCGCCCGCGTTCGTCAGCCGCGTTGTCCTGGCCGGCACGCTGAGCCCCAGCTACGGCGTCTACTCCGGCTACGAGCACTTCGAGAACGTGCCGCTGCGCGAGGGCAGCGAGGAGTACCTCAACTCGGAGAAGTACGAGATCCGCCAGCGCGCGTTCGACGGGCCGCTGCTGCCGATGATCCGGCGCCTGAACGAGATCCGGCGTGAGAACCCCGCGCTGCAGGTGCTCGGCAACGTGCACTTCCTCGACACGGCGAACGACGCGCTGATCGCGTACGCCAAGACCGCGCCCGGCAACTGCGTGATCGTGGTCGCCAACATCGACCCGCACAACGCCCAGGCCGGCGCGGTGCTCATCCCCGCCCACCTCGGTCTGGCGCCCGTGTTCGCGGTGCAGGACCAGTTCACGGGCGATCACTACGACTGGCGGATCGGCACCAACTTCGTGCGGCTGGACCCGCACGGGTCGCAGACCCACGTCTTCAAAGTCGTCTCGTGAGCCGCAACGATCCCGGGCACTGGTTCGAGGCCGAGCCCCTGTGGTTCAAGACGGCCGTCTTCTACGAGATCCACACGCGCGCGTTCTTCGACGCCAACGGCGACGGGTCGGGCGACTTCCGCGGGTTGATCGAGAAGCTCGACTACCTGCAGTGGCTGGGCGTCAACTGCATCTGGCTGCTGCCGTTCTACGAGTCGCCGCTGCGCGACGGCGGCTACGACATCGCCGACTTCTTCACCATCCAGCCCGACTACGGCACGGTCGACGACGTGCGCGACTTCATCGAGGCCGCCCACCAGCGCGGCATCCGCGTGATCGCCGACCTCGTGATGAACCACACGTCGAGCGACCACCCGTGGTTCCAGGAGTCACGCTCGGATCCGAACGGCCCTAAGCGCGACTGGTACGTGTGGTCGGACACCGTGCATCGCTACGAGGACGCACGGATCATCTTCACCGACACCGAGACGTCGAACTGGAAGTGGGACGACGACGCCGGCGCGTACTTCTGGCACCGGTTCTTCTCCCATCAGCCGGACCTCAACTACGACAACCCCGAGGTCCAGGAGGCGATGCTCGAGGTCCTGCGCTTCTGGCTCGACCTCGGGATGGACGGGTTCCGGCTCGACGCGGTGCCGTACCTCTACGAGCGCGAGGGGACCAACGGCGAGAACCTGCCCGAGACGCACGCGTACCTCAAGCGCGTCCGCGCCGAGATCGACTCCAAGTACCCCGACCGCGTGCTGCTCGCCGAGGCCAACCAGTGGCCGGCGGACGTCGTCGAGTACTTCGGCGACGGCGACGAGGCCCACATGGCCTTCCACTTCCCGGTCATGCCGCGCATGTTCATGGCCCTCCGGCGGGAAGAGGCCACTCCCATGTACGAGATCCTGAAGCAGACCCCCGACATCCCGGACAACTGCCAGTGGGGCCTGTTCCTGCGCAACCACGACGAGCTGACGCTCGAGATGGTGACCGACGAGGAGCGGGACTACATGTACGGCGAGTACGCCAAGGACCCGCGGATGAAGATCAACGTGGGCATCCGCCGCCGGCTCGCCCCGCTGCTCGACGGCGGGCGCGACGAGATCGAGCTGATGCACGCGATCATGTTCTCCCTGCCCGGCACGCCGGTCCTCTACTACGGCGACGAGATCGCGATGGGGGACAACGTCTACCTCGGCGACCGCGACGGCGTGCGCACGCCGATGCAGTGGACGGGCGACCGCAACGGCGGCTTCAGCCGGGCCGACTTCGCGCAGCTCTACGCGCCGCCGCTGATGGACCCGGTGTACGGCTTCCAGGCCGTCAACGTCGAGGCCCAGCTGCGCACGCCGACGTCGCTGCTGCGCTGGCTGCGGCGCTTCATCTCGCTGCGCCAGGAGCACCCCGTGTTCGGGCTCGGCACGTACGAGCCGATCGAGCCCTCGAACCCGAAGGTGTTCGCGCACCTGCGGGTCTACGAGGACGACGTGATGCTGTGCGTGCACAACCTCGCGCGCTCGGCACAGGCCGTCGAGCTCGACCTCTCGTCCTACGAGGGGCGCGTCCCCGTCGAGGTCTTCGGGCGCTCGCGCTTCCCGGCCATCGGCGAGCTGCCGTACCTGCTCACGCTCGCGCCGCGCGGCTTCTACTGGTTCCAGCTGACGGAGGACGACAGTGCCTCCGATTGACCTCTCGATCCTCGACGCCGACGTCTTCCAGCAGTGGATCGTCGAGCAGCGCTGGTTCGGGTCCAAGGCGCGCGACGTGGCGCACATCGAGATCTCCGAGTGCGTGCCGCTGCGGGAGGAGCCGCCGCTGCTGGCGCTCGCGCTGGTCGAGGCGCGCTTCGGGGAGGGGACGCACGAGACCTACCAGGTGCCGATCGCGCTGCGGCCGTCGTCGGAGGGGTGGAGCGAGCGGGTGATCGACGACGCGGACGGGTGGACCGTGTACGACGCGCTCGCCGACCCCGCGTGCGGGCGGGAGCTGCTGCACCGCATGCGCAGCGGCGACGAGGAGACGGTGTCGGAGGGCGTCCTGCGGTTCCGATGGGCGGCGTCCGCCGGCGCCGGGCTCGGCGGGACCGTCGACGTGCGCCCGGTCGGCGTCGAGCAGTCGAACTCGTCGATCGTGTTCGGCGAGGCGCTGATCCTGAAGGCGTTCCGGCGCGTCGAGCCGGGCGTCAACCCCGAGCTCGAGCTGCTGCGCTTCCTGACCGAGCGCGGGTTCCCGAACATCGCGTCGCTGGCGGGTTGGTACGAGATCGAGGGCCGGTTCGTGGACGCGACGCTGGGCATCCTCCAGGAGTACCTGGCGGGAGCGCGCGGCGGCTGGGAGCTGGCGCTCGAGCGGCTGGGTACCGATCCGGACGGGCTGCTGGCCGACCTGCGGGGACTGGGCGAGGTGACCGGCGACCTGCACACCGTGCTGGGGTCGGACAACACGTCGCCGGAGTTCGCGCCCGACGAGCCGAGCCAGGAGTCGCTCTCGCTGCTGACCGCGGACGTCGACGAGCAGATCGAGCGGATCTTCCGCGACCTGCCGGAGTCGGAGGCGCTGGCCCCGATCGCCGGGCGCGGGCAGGACGTGCGCGAGACGCTGCAGGCGCTGTCGCACATCGGCGCGGGCGGCCGCGTGATCCGCACGCACGGCGACTACCACCTCGGCCAGACCATGCTCTCGGAACGGGGTTGGGCGATCCTCGACTTCGAGGGCGAGCCGGCGCGGTCGCTGCCCGAGCGGCGGCGCAAGCGCTCGCCTTTGCGCGACGTCGCGGGCATGCTGCGCTCGTTCTCGTACGTGACCGCGGGGTCGCAGCTGCTGCGTGGCCTCGCGGCGCCCGAGGACTGGGAGGAGCGGGCGCGCGAGGCGTTCCTCGAGGGCTACTTCGACCGCGTCGAGCCATCGCTGCTGCCGCCGGGCGCTGCGCCCACGCGCCAGCTGCTCTCGGTGTTCGAGCTCGAGAAGGCGGTCTACGAGCTGCGCTACGAGCTCAACAACCGCCCCGACTGGGTGGCGATCCCGGTCGCCGGGATCGAGCGGTTGATCGACGCTTCGTACTAGGACCCTAGGCGCAGCCCTCGTCGAAGTCGACCTCGGGGCGGAAGCCCACCGAGACCTCGACCACGACGTTGTTCTGGTCGGTCATGATCACGCGCCGCCGGGGGGCGCGCGGGTCGACCGTGGTGCCGTAGATCAGGTCCTCGCCGCCGGGGATGAACGGCGCCGGCTGGCGGCGGTCGGGCGGGCCGTAGATCGCGATCGCCTGCGCCTCGGTGTCGCCGATGCGGAGACCCTGGGCGGTGGCGAGCGGGGTGTCGGTGATCACGAGCCGCCGGACGATGCCGTTGGTCGTGAGGCCGAAGAACGCGGTGTTCAGGCCGCGGGTGCCGAACGTCTGGCAGGGCGGGTTGAAGAGGTCGTGGCGGTCGAGCCGCGTGCGGGTCGCCCATTGGGCGCCGCCGAACGTCATCCCCAGCTCGAGCGGCCCGAATCTGTCCACGTCCAGGCGGCTGGCGGCGTTCACGGGCGGGGCGGTCGGCGTGGGACGGAGCGGGCACGAGCGCCGCAGCAGCTCGCGCCGGACGCCGCCGCCGTCCGACCGGCGCCAGCGGCCGTCGCGTCGCCGGAGCAGCACCGTGCGCCGCCCGCGCACGACGTGGGCGAGGCGCACGGACGCGAGCCGTGGCCGCGCGCGGTGGACGCAGATGCGGTTGACCCCCGACGCCTCGTGCCGGTCGGCCCAGCGCAGGATCGTGCCCCGCTCGTCGAGCGTCGGAGGCCGCAGCGGCGAGGCAGCCGAGGTCACGCCCGGCAGCACGAGCAGCACCACGATCCCGGCGAGCGTCATGACCGATCGCCTTGAGCTGGGGAGAGGGCTGGAGTACGGTCGGATCATGTTCGCCAGCATCCGACGCTACCGCGTCGAGTCGGGCTCTGTGAACGAGCTCATGAGCCTGATCGACACGAGCTTTACCGAGCAGGTGCAGAAGATCGAGGGGTTCGTCGAATACCAGGCGCTCGAGTGCGGCAACGGCGAGCTGATCACGATCACGACGTACCACGACCGCGCGGCGGCGGAGGCGTCGACTGCGACGGCCGCCGACTGGGTGCGGGAGACGCTCGGAGACCGCTTCGTCTTCCGGCGCCTCGAGGCGTTCGTGGCCGAGGTCGTGATCAGCCGCGCGCGGGCCGACGTGCTCGAGCCCGAGCATTACTGACCGGCGTCGCGGGTACGCTGGCGGCATGATCGGTGCGCTCATCCTCGGCTTCCTCGCCGGCGTCATCGGGCGGCTCCTGATGCCGGGCGACGTCTTCCGCCAGATGGGCGGCCCGGCGTCGTGGCTGGTATCGCTCGTCCTCGGCCTCGCCGGCGCCGCGCTCGGGTGGTTCATCTTCACCGACCTGCTCGGCATCGGCGACGACGACATGTTCGACCTCGGTGGGATCGTCTCGGCGATCATCGGCGTGCTGATCCTGCTGCCGATCGCCGGCTTCGTCCTGCGCCGGACCGGACTGTCTCCCGAGCGGCCGAAAGAACGCCTGCACTGACCGCCTCTCGTGCGAACATGTGTTCGTGCGAGACCAGGCGACCATCCTCCACGCGGACCTGGACGCGTTCTTCGCCTCGGTCGAGCAGCGGGACGACCCGCGGCTGAGCGGCCGCCCCGTGATCGTCGGGATGGGGGTGGTCCTGGCGTGCAGCTACGAGGCCAAGGCGCGCGGCGTGCATTCCGCGATGGGCGGCCGGATGGCGCGACGGCTGTGCCCTGACGCGGTCGTGGTCAAGCCGCGGTTCTCCGCGTACGTCGACGCCAGCCGTGCGGTCTTCGGCGTGTTCGAGGACACCACGCCGCTGGTCGAAGGGCTGTCGATCGACGAGGCGTTCCTCGACGTGCGCGGGATGGAGCGGATCGCGGGCACCCCGCGCGAGATGGCGGTCAAGCTCCGGCGCGACGTCCGCGAGCGCGTCGGGCTGCCGATCACCGTCGGCGTCGCGCGAACCAAGTTCCTCGCCAAGGTGGCGAGCGGCGTGGCGAAGCCCGACGGGCTGCTCGTCGTGCCGCCGGACGAAGAGCTGGCGTTCCTGCACCCGCTGCCGGTCGAGCGGCTGTGGGGCGTCGGCCCGAAGACCGCCGCCAAGCTCTACGACCGCAACATCGCCACCGTCGGCCAGGTCGCCCAGCTCGGGGAGCGGACGCTCGTGACGCTGGTCGGCCGCGCCGCCGGCCGGCAGCTCTACGCGCTCGCCCACAACCGCGACCCGCGGCGCGTCCGCGTGGGCGTTCGGCGGCGCTCGATGGGCTCGCAGTGCGCGCTCGGCCGCGGGAACCACCCGCCCGAGAAGCTGCACGCGATCGTGCTGGCGATCGTCGACCGTCTCGCGCGGCGGCTGCGCGCGGCGCGGCGGGTCTGCCGCACCGTGACCCTGCGCCTGCGGTTCGACGACTTCACGCGCGCCACGCGCTCGCGGACGATGCGGGCGCCGACGTCTCGGACTTCGGCGATCCTCGAGATGGCCGAGGCGCTGCTGGCGGAGAACTGCGCATTGATGGAGGAGCGGGGTGTCACGCTGGTTGGCCTCTCGCTGTCGAACCTCGCGAACGCCGGCGTCGGCCAGCTCGACCTGGCGGTCGACCGGCGCCGCGGGCTCGACGCCGCGCTCGACACCGTCCGAGACCGCTACGGAGCTGCCGCCATCACCCGCGCGGTGCTCCTCGGCCGCAACACGGGCTACGAGATGCCGGTTCTGCCGGACTGAACGTCAGCGGCGGCTCGGGCGAACGTCAACGTCAACGGCGGCGCGGGCGAACGTCAACGTCAACGGCGGCTGGGTAGGGAGAGTGTTGTGACGTTTGCGTGCTGATTTGCAACGCGATCTGTCCGAGAATCGCGGTCATGCCCGAACCATGTCGGATTAGCCCCGGAAACCGAGGCCAATCGGACATGGTTCGCGCACTTGCGCGCCGAGCAGGAGGGGATCGTCGCTCGCAGCTCAGCTGGTCGAGCGGCGGCTTGAAGTCGGAGCGGCAATCGATCGCGCGCTGCGCTCCGGCACGCTGCACCGGCTCCACCCCGGCGTCTACTCCGTCGATCGCCCCGGAGCTGCTGAGCGACGACGCGCTCCTCCTCAGTGCGCTGTTCGCCGCGGGCCCCGACGCGTTCCTGAGTCACGGCACGGCGGCATGGCGGTGGCAGATCACTCCCGCGCCGCCGATCGCGATCGAGGTCGCGTTGCCGCGACGACGCCAGCGCTGATGCCCGGGCGACATCGTGTGGAACGGCCGCTTCCGCAGCACCTCCGTACCTCGAACGCTGCTCGACCTCGCCGCGCGCTACACCCAACGGGCACTCCTGAAGGCCCTCGCCGAGGCCGAGTTCCAGCACGACCTCCGTCCCGACGACGTCACCCGCGTGCTCCGCCGCGGCCACCCGGGGAGCGCCGCGCTCCGGACAGCCCTCGATGCCCACGCTCCAGGCCACGGCGAGGCAAAGAGCGACCTCGAGCGACGGTTCCGAGCGCTGCTGATCGGCCACGGGATCGAGCTCCCCGAACGCAACCAGCGCGTCGGCCCCTACGAAGTGGACTGTCTCTGGCGCGACAGAAGAGTCGTCGTCGAGCTCGACGGCCGCCAGCACGCGCGCCCGCACCAGGCCGACGCGGACGACGACCGCGACCTCTGGCTGCGCGCAAACCGTTTCGTGCCGCGCCGCTACGGAATCAAGCAGGTCGACAACCACCCCGGCGAGGTGGTCACCGACCTCCTCACCGCGTTCGACGACGCCGCAACACTCGGATACGTCGAGAACGGACCCGGCCCGGTACCGTGCCCGGTCGGCAGAGTCCGGTTGAGGTAACGACCCGAAGGGAACACACTCCCGATGGCACTGGCAGCCGCCCCTGATCTCGAACGCCTGGTCCGGCGTGAGCACGGCAACCCGCACGGCGTCCTCGGCGTCCATCCCGCTGATGGCGGGGTGGTGATCCGTGCGTTCCGCCCCGCGGCCGCGGCCGTCCGGGCGGTCACGGCCGGCAACGAGACCGTCGAGCTGCAGCAGGTCCACCCAGGCGGCGTCTTCGAGGGCATCGTCGCGAACGCCGAGCTCCCGCTCGCCTACAAGCTCGAGGTCGACTACGGCGAGTCGGGGACGATCACGATCGACGATCCGTACCGCTTCCTCCCGACCGTCGGGGAGCTCGACCTGCACCTCGTCGGCGAGGGTCGCCACGAGGAGCTGTGGACCAAGCTCGGCGCCCACGTGATCGAGATGGACGGCGTGCGCGGCACGGCGTTCGGCGTCTGGGCGCCGTCGGCCAAGGCTGTCTCCGTGGTCGGCGACTTCAACTTCTGGGACGGCCGCATCCACCCGATGCGCTCGCTCGGCTCGTCCGGCATCTGGGAGCTGTTCCTGCCCGGCGTCGACGCCGGCGCGCACTACAAGTACGAGATCCTCGCCCTCGACGGGGAGATCCGCCTCAAGGCCGACCCGGTCGCGTTCGCCACCGAGGTGCCGCCCAAGACCGCGTCGGTCGTGCTCGACTCGACACACGCGTGGGCGGACCAGGAGTGGCTGAACGAACGCGAGCGAAGCGAGCCGCTCGAGGGCCCGATGTCGGTCTACGAGGTCCACCTCGGCTCCTGGCGGCTGAACCCGCACGAGGGCAACCGCTCGCTCACCTACCTCGAGCTGGCCGACGAGCTGTCCGCGTACGCGCGCGACATGGGCTTCACGCACATCGAGCTGCTGCCGGTGATGGCGCACCCGTTCAGCGGCTCCTGGGGCTACCAGGTCACCGGCTACTTCGCGCCCACGCCGCACTACGGCTCGCCCGACGACTTCAAGGCCTTCGTCGACCGCCTGCACCAGAACGGGGTCGGGGTGATCCTCGACTGGGTGCCCGCGCACTTCCCGCGCGACGACTTCGCGCTCGCCCGCTTCGACGGCACCGCGCTCTACGAGCACAGCGACCCGCGCCGCGGCGCCCACCCCGACTGGGGCACGCTGGTGTTCAACTACGGCCGCCACGAGGTGCGCAACTTCCTCGTGGCCAACGCCCTGTACTGGCTGCGCGAGTACCACGCCGACGGCATCCGCGTCGACGCCGTCGCCTCGATGCTCTACCTCGACTACTCGCGCGAGGAGGGCCAGTGGGTGCCGAACGAGTACGGCGGCAACGAGGACCTCGACGCCGTCGGCTTCCTCAAGGAGCTGAACGAGGTCCTCCACGCCCGCGAGCCGGGAGCCATCTCGGCGGCCGAGGAGTCGACCGCGTGGCCGGGCGTCTCGAGGCCCACCTACCTCGGCGGCCTCGGCTTCGGCTTCAAGTGGAACATGGGCTGGATGCACGACACGCTGGCGTACTTCCAGCAGGACCCGGTGTACCGCCGCTGGCACCACCACGAGCTGACCTTCAGCCTCGTCTACGCGTTCACGGAGAACTTCATCCTGCCGCTCTCCCACGACGAGGTCGTGCACGGCAAGGGCTCGATGCTGAGCAAGATGCCGGGCGACAAGTGGCAGAAGCTGGCCAACCTGCGCTCCCTGTACGCGTTCATGTGGGCGCACCCCGGCAAGAAGCTGCTGTTCATGGGCTGCGAGTTCGCCCAGGAGTCGGAGTGGAGCGAGGAGCGCTCGCTCGACTGGCACCTGCTCGAGGATCCCCAGCACGCCGGCGTGCAGTCGCTGGTGCGCGACCTCAACCACGCCTACCGCGCCGAGCCGGCGCTGTGGGAGCTCGACTTCGACGGCACGGGCTTCTGGTGGATCGAGGCCAACGACGCCGACTCGAACGTGTTCGCCTTCGCCCGCCGCTCGAAGGACTCCGAGCGCGTGATCGTGTACGTCGCCAACCTGTCGCCGATCCCGCGTGAGAGCTACCGGCTCGGCCTGCCGCGCGCGGGCCGCTGGCGCGAGGCCGTGAACACCGACTCGAGCTTCTACGGCGGCTCGGACGTCGGCAACCTCGGCGGCATCGAGGCCGGCCCGCTCGCGTGGATGAACCAGCCGTTCTCCGCGGAGCTGCGGCTGCCGCCGCTCGGCACGCTCTGGCTCGTCCCTGAAAACCAGGACTAGGTTGCACCCAGACCCGCTGCCGTTCGAGCGCCGCCTCGGCGCCCATCCGCTTGGCGACGGCCGCGCCGAGTTCCGCGTCTGGGCGCCGCGCCCGGAGACGGTCGCTCTGCGCCTGGACGGGCGCGAGCACCCGATGCAGGCCGTCGGGCTCGGCGTCTACGAGGCGGTCGTCGAGGCCGCCCCCGGC
Source organism: uncultured Solirubrobacteraceae bacterium (assembly GCA_963838655.1). Lineage (GTDB taxonomy): Bacteria > Actinomycetota > Thermoleophilia > Solirubrobacterales > Solirubrobacteraceae > DASSUW01. The sequence goes on from CAWIRW010000013.1 coordinate 19,582, forward strand.
GCCGACTACGTCTTCGTGCTCGACGGCGAGCCGCTGCCCGACCCGGCCAGCCGCTGGCAGCCCGAGGGCATCCGCGGCCCGTCCCGTCTGCTCGACCCGAGCGGCTTCACCTGGACCGACGCCGACTGGGTCCCGCCCGCGGTCGGCGACCTCGTGCTCTACGAGCTGCACGTCGGCACGTTCACCGCCGAGGGCACGTTCGAGGCCGCGATCGGGCACCTGCGCGAACTGCGCGAGCTGGGCGTCACGGCGATCGAGCTGATGCCGGTCGCCGAGTTCCCCGGCCGTCACGGCTGGGGCTACGACGGCGTCTACCTGTCCGCGGCGCAGTCGTGGTACGGCGGGCCGCTCGGCCTGCAGCGACTCGTCGACGCCGCCCACCGCGAGGGCCTCGCCGTGCTGCTCGACGTCGTCTACAACCACGTCGGCGCTTCGGGCACGCCCGCGCTCACCGCCTACGGGCCGTACTTCACGTCGCACTACGAGACCCCGTGGGGCCACGCCATCAACTACGACGACGACCACTCCGGCGCTGTGCGCGAGTGGGCGCTGCAGAGCGCCGAGCAGTGGGTGCGCGACTTCCACTTCGACGGCCTGCGGCTCGACGCCATCCACGCGATCAAGGACGGCAGTCCCGAGCACCTCGTCGCGGCGCTCGCGCGGCGCACCGAGCCCGCCTTCGTGATCGCCGAGTCCGGCCTCAACGACCCGCAGGTGATGCGCGACGTCATGCGCGGCGGCTGGGGCTGCGACGCCGCCTGGGCGGACGACTTCCACCACGCGCTGCGCGTGCTCCTGACCGGCGACCGCGAGGGCTACTACGCCGAGTTCGGCGCGGTGGCCGACCTCGCCAAGGCCTTCCACCGCCCGCACGTGCACGACGGCACGTACTCGACGTTCCGCCACCGCCGCTTCGGCGCGAAGGCCGACGACGTCCCGCCCGAGCGCTTCGTCGTCTTCAGCGCCAACCACGACCAGGTCGGCAACCGCGCGTTCGGGGAGCGGCTCCCGGTCGAGGCCCGCGCGCTGGCGGCGTTCTGCACGCTGCTGTCGCCGTTCACGCCGATGCTCTTCCAGGGCGAGGAGCACGGCGAGCAGGCGCCGTTCCAGTTCTTCTCCGACCACATCGACGAGTCGATCGCCACCGCCACGCGCGAGGGCCGCCGGCGCGAGTTCGCGGCCTTCGCCGAGTTCCACGGCCGCGAGCTGCCCGACCCGCAGGATCCCGCGACGTTCGAGGCGTCCAAGCTCACGCGCACGGGCGAGCCCGCCGGCCTGCGCGACCTCTACGCCGACCTGTTGCGCGTCCGCCGCGACCTGCCGCCGGGAGACGCCGACGGCGTCGAGCACGACGAGCACGCCGGCTGGCTGCGCGTGCGCCGCGGGCCGTACATGCTCGTGGCGAACTTCTCGAGCCGCGACTCGCACGTCCCGCTGGACGCCACCGGCGAGCTCGTCCTCACCACTCATCCGGTCACGCTCGAGCCCGGCTACATCCACCTGCCCCCGCTGTCCGGCGCGCTTGTGCGGCTAACGTGACCGCGGTGAGAGACGTCTGGCCCGGCAGGCCGTTCCCGCTGGGTGCGTCCTGGGACGGCCAGGGCACCAACTTCTCGCTGTTCTCCGAGAACGCCGAGCGCGTCGAGCTGTGCCTGTTCGACGACAAGGACGTCGAGGAGCGGATCGAGGTCGGCGAGCGCACGGCGTTCAACTGGCACCTGTACCTGCCCGGCGTTGGTCCCGGGCAGCGCTACGGCTACCGCGTCCACGGCCCCTACGACCCGCGCGCCGGCCACCGCTTCAACCCGCACAAGCTGCTGATCGACCCGTACGCGAAGTCGATCGAGGGCAAGGTGCGCTTCAGCCGCGGCAACGTGCTCCCGTACAAGCCCGACCCGGATGCCGGCGACGACGCCGACCTCGTGATGGACACCACCGACGACGCGCTGGCGATCCCGAAGAGCGTGGTCGTCAACGATCGCTTCGAGTGGGAGGACGACCGCCCGCCCGACACGCCGCTGGACGAGACGGTGATCTACGAGACGCACGTCAAGGGCTTCACGATGCGCCACCCCGGCGTTCGCGAGGACCTGCGCGGCACGTACGCCGGACTGGCGTCGGAGGCCGCGATCGAGCACCTGCAGTCGCTCGGCGTGACCGCCGTCGAGCTGCTGCCGATCCACCACATCGCCGACGAGTCGTTCCTCGCCGACCGGGGGCTGACCAACTACTGGGGCTACTCGACGATCGGCTTCCTCGCGCCGCACTCGGGCTACGCGGCCACCGGGATCCGCGGCCAGGAGGTGCGCGAGTTCAAGGGCATGGTCAAGGCCCTCCACCGCGCCGGCATCGAGGTGATCCTCGACGTCGTCTACAACCACACCGCCGAGGGCAACCACCTCGGCCCGATGCTCTCCTTCAAGGGCGTCGACAACGTGAGCTACTACCGGCTCATGCCCGAGGACCCGCACTACTACATGGACTTCACGGGCACCGGCAACTCGCTCAACGTGATGCACCCGAGCGTGCTGCGGCTGATCATGGACTCGCTGCGCTACTGGGTCGCCGAGTGCCACGTCGACGGCTTCCGCTTCGACCTCGCCAGCGCCCTGGCGCGCGAGCTGTACGACGTCGACCGCCTGGCGAGCTTCTTCGACGTCATCCACCAGGACCCGATCCTCTCCCAGGTCAAGCTGATCGCCGAGCCGTGGGACGTCGGCCCGGGCGGCTACCAGGTCGGCAACTTCCCGGTCCTGTGGTCGGAGTGGAACGGCATCTACCGCGACGTGATGCGCGACTTCTGGCGCGGGGAGGCCGGTGCCTCCCAGCTCGCGTCGCGCTTCACCGGCTCCAGCGACCTCTACGAGGACGACGGCCGCCACCCGTCCGCGTCGGTCAACTTCATCACCGCGCACGACGGCTTCACGCTCAACGACCTCGTCTCCTACAACGACAAGCACAACGAGGCCAACCTCGAGGACAACCGGGACGGGACGAACGACAACCGGTCCTGGAACATGGGCGTCGAGGGGGAGACCGACGACCCGGCGGTCATCGCGGCGCGCGACCGCCAGCGCCGCAACTTCCTCGCGACGCTGATCCTCTCCCAGGGCACGCCGATGCTGCTCGGCGGCGACGAGATGGCGCGCACCCAGGGCGGGAGCAACAACGCGTGGTGCCAGGACAACGAGATCTCGTGGTTCGACTGGGACCGCAGCGAGACCGGCGAGGAGCTGCTCGAGTTCACGCGCCGGCTGATCGCGCTGCGGCGCGAGCACCCGGTGTTCCGCCGCCGGCAGTTCCTGCACGGCACGCCCGAGGACGGATCGGGGCTGCCCGACGCGTGGTGGTTCCGCCCCGACGGCCGGCGCATGACCAAGCGCGACTGGGACGAGTCGCACGTGGTCGGCATGTTCCTCAACGGCGAGGCGATCGCGGCGCCCGATGCCCGCGGCCAGCGCGTGGTCGACGACTCGTTCCTGCTGCTGTTCAACGGCAGCCACGACGACGTCGAGTTCAAGCTCCCGCCGAGCCGCTTCGGACGGCGCTGGGCGGTCGAGCTGCGCACCGAGGACGGCTCGTCGGGCAACGGCACGACGAGCGCGGGCGAGGTCGTCACCGTGCCCGAGCTGTCGCTGATCCTGCTGCGGCGCGAGAACTGACGTGGCGCAGCTGAAGGCGACGTACCGGCTCCAGTTCGGCGGCGGGTTCGGCTTCGCCCAGGCGCGCGAGCTGGTGCCCTACCTGCGCGACCTCGGGATCAGCCACCTCTACCTCCCGCCGTCGTTCCAGGCCCGCGAGGGATCCACCCACGGCTACGACGTGGTCGATCCCGGCCGCTTCTCGGAGGAGCTCGGCGGCGAGCGCGAGTTCGACGCGCTGGCCGCCGCCGCGCGCCGCGAGGGGCTCGGGCTGATCCTCGACGTCGTCCCCAACCACATGGCCACCGACGACGCGAACCGCTACTGGGCCGACCCCGCGCTGCGCACGCGGTTCTTCGACGTCGACGACGAGACCGGCCGCCACCGGCGCTTCTTCGACATCGACCACCTGGCCGCGGTGCGGCAGGAGGACGAGCACGTCTTCGAGGAGACCCACCGCCTGGCGCTGCGGCTGGTGAGCGAGGGCACCGTCGACGGCCTGCGGGTCGACCACCCGGACGGGCTCGCCGACCCCGCGGGCTACCTGCGCCGCCTGCGCGACGGAGGGGCGCGCCACGTGTGGGTGGAGAAGATCCTCGATCCCGGCGAACACCTACGCGACTGGCCGGTGGAGGGGACCGTCGGCTACGAGTTCCTCAACGACGTCGCGGCGCTGTTCGTCGACCCCGCGGGCGAGCGGCCGCTGAGCGACCTGTGGGTCGAGCTGTCCGGGGACGCGCGGCCGTTCGGCGAGGTCGCGCTCGAGGCCAAGCTCGAGCAGGTGCGCGGGCCGTTCGCGCCGGAGGTCGACCGGCTGCGCCGCGAGGCGCCGCGCGCGGTCGGGGGGCTCGAGCGCACGCTCGCCTCGTTGCCCGCTCTACCGCACGTACGTCGAGCCGTGGTCGGGGCGCGTCGAGGACGCCGATCGCGAGGCGATCCGCGAGGCCGCTCTCCCGGAGTCGCTGCAGCGGGTGCTGACGCTCGAGGATCGCGGCTGGGACGCGTTCGTCACCCGCTTCCAGCAGACGACGCCGGCGATCATGGCCAAGGGCGTCGAGGACACCGCGTTCTACCGCTACGCGCGGCTGCTGGCGCTCAACGACGTCGGCGGCGACCCGTCGCGGTTCGGTCTTGCGGTCGACGCCTTCCATGCCGGGAACGTCGAGCGTGCACGGCGCTTCCCGCGCAACCTGCTGGTGACGCAGACGCACGACACCAAGCGCTCGGGCGACGTGCGGGCGCGGATCGGCGCGCTGGCCTCGATGGCCGAGGACTGGGCGGCGCACGTCCGCCGCTGGCTCGAGGCGTGCTCGACGATCGTCGGCCCCGACGCGGTCGAGCGCTACTTCATCTTCCAGACGCTCGTGGGGGCGTGGCCGATCGAGGTCGAGCGCCTCGAGGCCTACGTCGAGAAGGCGCTGCGCGAGGCCAAGCGGAACACCAACTGGATCGAGCCCGACACCGCGCACGAGGAGCGCGTGAAGGCCTTCTGCCGCGCGCTGTACGATCACCGCCCGTTCCGGGCGGACTTCGAGCCGTTCGCGGCCGAGGTCGCGCGGGCCGGCGACCGCGCCGCGCTCGGCCAGCTCCTGCTCAAGCTCACGGTGCCCGGCGTGCCCGACGTCTATCAGGGCGACGAGCTGCTCGCGCTCTCGCTCGTCGATCCCGACAACCGCCGCCCGGTCGACTGGGCGCGGCGGCGCGAGCTGCTCGAGCAGGTCCGCCACGGCGCGCCGCCGACCGACGAGACGCGCAAGCTGTGGCTGATCGTGCGCGCGCTCACCCTGCGCGCGCATCGGGCGAGCGCGTTCGAGGGCGCCTACACGCCGTTCGAAGCCGGGCCGGACACCGTCGCGTTCGTGCGCGGCGACGACGTGCTCGTGGCGGTGGCGCTGCGCGGCGCGGGCGCAACGGTCGACGTTCCCGCGGGAACGTGGCGCGACGTCCTCGCCGGCGGCGAGCGCCGGCTCGGCGGGCCGGCCGAGCTCTTTGACGAGAACGGCCTGGCCCTGCTCGAGCGCGTCGGCTAGGCCGGCTGCGGTTGCGGCACGACGCGGATGTACGGCCGCGGGGCGTCCCAGCCGTCTGGGTACGTCTCGCGCGCCTCGTCGTCGGACACCGAGCCGGCGATGATCACGTCCTCGCCCTGCTCCCAGTTGGCCGGCGTGGCGACCTTGTGGTTGGCCGTGAGCTGCAGCGAGTCGATCACCCGCAGCACCTCGTGGAAGTTGCGGCCGGTCGTCATCGGATACACGAGGACCAGCTTGATCTTCTTGTCCGGCCCGATCACGAACACGTTGCGCACGGTCTGGTTCATCGCCGGCGTGCGCGCCGTGGGGTCGCCGGAGGTGTCGGCCGGCAGCATCCCGTAGAGCTTCGAGACCGCGAAGTCGGCGTCGCCGATCATCGGGTAGTTGGGCGCGTGGCCCTGGGTCTCCGCGATGTCGACCGACCACTTGGCGTGGTTCTCGAGCGGGTCGACGGACAGGCTGAGGAGCTTCACGCCACGACGGTCGAACTCGGGCTTGAGCGCCGCCATCGAGCCGAGCTCGGTCGTGCACACGGGCGTGAAGTCGCGCGGGTGGGAGAACAGCACCGCCCACGAGTCGCCCATCCACTCGTGCAGGCGGATCGTGCCCTCGGTCGTCTCCGCCTCGAAGTCCGGCGCCATGTCGCCGATCTGCAGGGTCATCTCGTTCCTCCTGGTCAGGGGTGATAACCGCACCAGACCTATGCGAGCCAAGCGTATGCTCCTAGGCGACCCCGCGCATCCTTGAGTTTCCCGTCCGGCGTCGGGCCCACGGACGCGTAGGACGCGACCACCGTCGCGGGCGCGCACCTTCGCGCCGGCGTGGACCGTGGCGTGCGCGCCGAGCCGGGCGCCGTCCCCGATCTGCACGGCGGCGACGCGCACCGGCTGCAGGCGCGTCGGGCGCTCGGGGTCGGCGTACGTCGGCTCGGCGTCGCACACGAGCGCCCACTCGCCGACCACGCAGCCCGCGCCGAGCTCGACGCGCTCGTGGGCGACGATCACCGCCCGGCCCCCCACGCGCGCGCCGGGCCCGACGTGCACGAGCCCTCCGACCGCGTCGATGCGGCAGCCGGCGCCCAGCAGGCAGCCGTCCGCGAGCACGACGCGCCCGCCGCGGGCCACCGTGATCCGCACGCCGCGCTCGACCGTCGGCCGCCCGCGGACCTCGAGCCGCCCGCGCGCGGCCACCCGCAGGCGGGCGAGCCGCAGGACGGCCAGCCGATCCGGCGGGTCGGGCACGACGGCGTCGGCGCCGACCGGGGCGGTCATGCGCGCCAGATTAATATTTCGAAAGCCGCAGAAAGGGGCATACTCAACTCCGGGTGATCCCGACCGCTCTCACCGTGCTGGCCGGAGCCGCACTCGGGGGTGGCGTCGCCGTCGACGTGACGGCGATCGTCATCGTCGCTGCGGTCGCGCTCGTGCTGCTCGCCGTCGCCAACGGCGCACGCATGCTCGGCGAGGTGTCCGCCTCGCTTGACGACTAGGCCGCGCGCAGCGCGTCCTCGCCCCGCACCGGTACCGGCATGCGCGCCGACGCTGCGACGAGGAGGTCGAGGCCGTGGCGGGCGACGATCGCCCGCGCGTCGGCGACGCCCAGCGAGCCGAGCCGCTCGAGCAGCAGCGCCGGCCGGCCCGGGGTGCCGAGCGCGCGATGGAACGAGACGATCGAGGTCGAGCACGGCAGGTACTGTCGGTAGCTGGCGCGCACCGCCGTCTCGTCGCCGTGGCCGATCATCACCACGCCCGGCAGCTGCCCGAACTCACGCGCGATCGAGGCCATCTCGAAGTGCGCCGCCTCGGCCTGGCCGGTGCGCCGGCTCGACGCGTTGGCGGAGGTGATGAACAGCAGGTCCTCGCCCGTGCGGTCGAGGATGTCGGCGACCAGCGCGTTCGAGCGGCAGCGCACGCCGGGGGAGATGTGCTGCACGGTCCGCGCGTGGCCCTCGCGCACCGTCAGGTGGGCGGGCACCCAGCGCGCGGCCGGCCCGCGGAGGCCGATCGGGCCGAGCGAGTGGAAGTCGTCCATGACCGCGGTGACCGTCTCGGGAGTCAGGCCGCGCGGCAGGCGCTCCCAGTCGAACGGCAGCTGCGACCGCGACGGGTCGCTGGTCACGCTCCCCGCCTGGGCAGCCGGCCGGCCCTTCAGCCGGTTGACCCGCTCGACCGAGGCCCGCGAGGGAAGCGCGGCGAGCGCGCAGAAGTTGCCGAAGCCGTAGAAGAGCGCGGCGCCGTGGGTCGTGGCCGCGGCGGCGAGGCGGCGGTCCGAGGCGTCCGCGAGGCTGAGGATGCTGGTCACGCGTGTGAACCGTCCTCCACCGCCCTTGGCGAAACGTTGGGACGACCTTGCATCCGTCGCTCCTCGGCGCGGGTGCGGAGACGTGGGCGCCGAACGTCAACTGCCGAACGTCAACTGCCGAACGTCAACTGCGGCTGGGTAGGGAGGCTGGGGTGCCGGCCGGGTTCGTCGGCCTCGGGCGGTCAAGGCGGGATTACGTGTACTTCGGTGCGCTCCGGTTCGCCCGAATCCACTTTGATGCTCCAGACGAGCACAAAGGTGGATTTCGATGATTCCCGGCTCGCCGAAATCCACGTAACCCCGCCTTGAGGGACCATCGGTAGGGAACAACGTGGCAACCGATACCGGCGGGCGCGCCGATGATCGCGGACACGTAATGCTTCCCTGCCTGCGCCGCGGCCGGCACCCCAGCCTCCCTACCCAGCCGCAGTTGACGTTCTCCGAAGGCCGACCGCCAGGCCGGCACCCCAGCCGCGGCTGATGCTCCCGTCAGGCGGCGAGCGCGCGTGCCGCCGTCGCCACGGGCGTCCAGAGGGCGTCGTTCCCGAACGCGCGCCGTACTACCGAGCCGCCCGCGACCGCCGAGATCAGGCTGTCCTCCGCGGCATCCGAGGTCCGGCGCGTTCAGCGGCGGCGCCATGACGGCGGCGACCTCGGCCGTCGTCAGCCCTTCCGGGAACGCGCGCACGACCTGCTCGGCGCTCTCCGCGTGGCGTCGCCGCTCGAGCCCGGGGTCGAGGTTGGCGACGCAGACGTCGTAGGCCTCGATCGACTGGAAGCCGCCCGCCTCCAGTCGGCGGCCGTCGCCGGCCTCGAAGACCACGCTCGGCGCGGTGAAGCGCACCTCGCCCTCGGGCGTCGTGGCCGACTTGCCCTGGAACTCGGTCGGCCCGCCGGCTGCCGTGCGGGCGAGCGCGAGGTCGGCGCGGAAGGCCTCCTCGGTCGCGGGCTCAGCCGAGGCGGCGACGAGCGCCTCCCCGTCGACTCCCGGGACCCAGGCGAGCGCCTCGGTCAGGCCCGCGGGCTCGTCGAGCGTCAAAGTGGTCGTGAACTGGGCGAGCTGCAGCGCCCGGAACACCGGCCACTCGTGCTCGGGCGCCGTCAGCCGCGCGGCCACCACCACACGGCACATCGGCCAGGTCGCGTGCGGCCGCTCGCGCGGCGCGGTGGCGAACGGCATCCCGCGGCGGCGGAACGAGCGGTAGCCGAGGGCCATGCCCTCGCCGGTGTAGCCGCGCCGCTCGTACTGCGCGGCGGTCTCGGCGAGGCCGATCATCACGTAGCGCCACTCGAGCTGGTCGCCGTAGCGCCACCGCAGCGTGGCGAGCGCCGGCCCGGCCGACCAGGCCCACGGGCAGCCCGGATCGGAGAAGTGGGTGACGCGCACGCTCACCGAATCCAGGATATGAACCCCGCGGTGGTCGGGCGCGCCCGATCGCCGTTCCGTCATCCGCGCCTCCTAGCCTCCGGCGCCCTTGACGTCTGCGGTCACCTCATCCGCCCTCCGGCGCGGCCGGTCCCTGCCCGCCTGGCCCGCCGGCCGCCCGCTGCGCGCCTGGCAGCAGGCGGCCGCTGCGGCCGTCGCCGCCCACGAGGGCGACTCGTTCCTGGCGTCGGCCACGCCCGCGGCCGGCAAGACGACGTTCGGCCTCCACGTGGCGCACCGGATGCTCTCCGAGGGCCGGGTCGCCCGCGTCGCCGTCGTCGCGCCGACGACCCACATCTGCCGCCAGTGGGCGCTCGACGCGGCGCGCTACGGCATCGACCTCGAGCCCAACCGCCCGAACGCCGCCGGGCCGGAGCCGCGCGACCGCCACGGCATCGCGGTCACCTACGCCACGGTCGCGGCCGGCCCGCAGGTCCACCGCCGAGCCACGCCGCGACAAGCCGACCCTGCTGATCGCCGATGAGCCGCACCACATGGGCGAGCTCGCGGCGTGGGGCCGCTCGACCGTCGAGGCGTTCGAGCGCGCCCGCTTCCGGTTGCTCCTCTCCGGCACGCCGTTCCGCTCCGACAGCACGCCGATCCCGTGGGTCGACTACGACGGCGACGGCGTCTCGCGCGCGGACTACGCGTACGGCTACACCGACGCCCTGCTCGACGGCGTGTGCCGTCCGGTGACCTTCCACACCTACGGCGGCGACATGGAGTGGATGAGCGACGGCCGGCGTCGCAAGGCCGACTTCTCGGTCGTCCTGCCCGCCGCCGAGGCCGCCCGCCGCCTGCGCACCGCGCTCGAGCCCGAGGGCGACTGGGTCGAGCACGTGCTCAGGGACGCGCACGCCGAGCTCGCCACGCTGCGCGGCAGCGACCATCCGCAAGCCGGCGGCCTCGTGGTCGCCATCGACAAGGAGCACGCCGAGCGGCTCGCCGCCCGCCTCCACCGCATCACCGGCCAGGCGCCGGCCGTCGTCACGTCCGACGCCGCCGACGCCTCCCAGCGCATCGCGCGCTTCGCTGCCGGCTCCGGCACCTGGCTCGTCTCCGTCCTGATGGTCTCCGAGGGCGTCGACATCCCGCGCCTGCGCGTCGGCGTCTACGCGACGAGCGCGCGCACCGAGCTGTTCTTCCGCCAGGTGGTGGGCCGCTTCATCCGCCGCACCACGGTCCCGCGCGAGCAGATGAGCCATCTCTTCCTGCCCTCGGACGGCACGCTCAAGCGGCTCGCCGCCCAGATCGAGGAGGAGCGCAACCACGCGCTCACGCTCGAGCCGGCCGGCGAGCTCGTCGCCGAGCGCGCCGAGCGACAGCCGCCCGAGGAGGCGTTCCGCGCGCTGTGGTCGAGCGCCCGGCGCGACAACGAGGTGCTGCAGACGACCCAGCCCGGCGAGGCGCTCGCGCTGTTCGCCGAGGCCGCTCCGGAGCCCTCGCCCGCAATGGTCGCCTTCACGACCACGGAGCCCGCGCCGCAGGAGCGCCGCGAGCGCCTGCGCGAGCAGCGCCGCGCGCTGGTGGCGGTCGTCGCCCGGGCGACCGGCGAGGAGCACCGCATGGTCAACGCGCGCCTCAACCGCGCGGTCGGCGCGGCGTCGGTCGCCAAGTCCACCGCCGAGCAGCTCGAGAAGGCCAACGCGCTGCTGGAGAAGGAGATCGCCCGGCGGCGCCTATGATCGGCCCGGTGACGGCTTCCGACTGGCCGCCCGGCACCGTCGCCATCCTCGCCACGGTCGGCCGCGACGGCGCGCCGCACGCGATCCCGGTCTCGACCGCCGTGCGCACCGGCCCGAGCACGGTGATGCTGGCGCTCGCGCCCAGCCGCGGGTCGCTCGAGCGTCTGCACGCCGAGCCGCGCTGCGCGCTCGCCATGGTCGCCGAGGGCGTCGCGGTCACGCTGCGCGGCCGCGCCGCCGTGGCCGGCGAGGCGGCGGGCACGGTCGCGGTGCGGCTCGACGTCGACGCGGTCGACGACCACGATCGCCCGACGTTCGCGATCGAGGCCGGCATCGGCTGGCGCTGGACCGACGCCGAGGCCGAGCGCCGCGACGCCGAGGTCCGCGCGGCGCTACAGAAACTCAGTCCGCGGCGATCGTGAGGTTGCGGCCGGCCTCCTTGGCGGCCGCGAGCGCGTCCTGCGCGCGCACCAGCAGCAGCTCGGCCGGCTCCTCGCCGTCCCAGCGCGCCACGCCGGCCGAGGCCGTCTGGCCGCGCGGCGTCGACGCCCGCACGCGGTCGAGCACGTCGACGGCCTCGCCGAGGCCGCAGCTCGGGAGCAGAACGCCGAACTCGGTGCCCTCGAGCCGCGCGAGGAGGTCGACCTCGCGCAGCTCGCCGCGCCAGCGCGACGCGGTCTCCTTGATCAGCCGGTCGCCCTCGCGCTCCCCCCGAAGCATGTTGAACGCGCTCATGTGGTCGAGGTCGACCACCGCGAGCGTGAGCGGGCTGTCCGCGCGCCGCGCGCGGGCGAGCTCGCGCGGCACCTCCTCGTCCCACACGCGGCGGGTGACGAGGCCGGTCAGCGCGTCGCTGAGCGCGAGCGCGCCCATGCGGCTGCGCAGCGTCGCGTGCTCGATCGCCACCGCCGCCTGTGCGGCCAGCAGCCGCAGCACTCCCGCGGGAGCGTCCGCGCAGCTCCTCGAGCGGGACCTGCCACACGACGATCAGCACGCCGCAGATCTCGCCGTCGCGCAGGACCGGCTCGAACACCGCGGAGCGCGCGCTCGTGGCCTCGACCAGCGGCGCGGCGAGCGCCGGGTGCGAGCGGGCGTCGGCGACGAAGTAGGTCTCCTTCGACGTGAACGCCCGGCCCGGGCCGCGCGCGTCGCCGCGCGCCTGGATCGTCACCGGCGCGATCTCGACGCCTGCCATGGCGGTCGACACGAACTCGCGGCCGGCCGGCTCGAGCAGGAAGGCGACGGGCGCGCCGGCGATCTCGCGGGCGGCCTCGCAGACGGCCCCGCGGGCGTCGTCGCGCTCGCCAGGGCGCGGGCCACGCGGCCGACCGCGCCCATCCCGCGCGCCTGGTCGCGCAGCATGTCGTTGAAGCGCCGAAGGTCGCGCTCGTTGCTCTCGCGCTCGAGCTCCGAGGCGAGCACGCGCGCGAGCATCACGAACAGCTGCTCGTCGGCCTCGGTGAAGCCGGTCGACCGAGTGCCGCAGCGCCGCCAGCGAGCCGACGCGCGTGCCGTCGGACAGCTCGAGTGGCACGCCGAGGTACGCGCGCGCGCCGACCTGCGCCTGCATCGGCAGGTCGCGGTAGACGGCGTGGCGGCCGATGGCGTTGCACAGCCGCGGCGCGCGATCCTCGGCCATGTGCGAGCAGAAGGCGTCGCCGAGCGGGGTCGCGAGGTTCGAGCGCAGCCCCACGCCGCCGCCGTTGCGGGCGTCGACGATGCGGTGGATGAACTGGGCGCGATCGAGGTGGGCGAGGTACAGCACCGCGTCCGGCAGGTGGCGCTCGAGCAGGTCCAGCACCGAGCGCGTGGCGTCCGCGAACGACCGGTACGTCGCCGACGTCGCGGCGGTCGCCGCCTGGATCGCACTGGCATCCACGGCGGTCATTGTCGTGCTGAATGCAGCCGTCTTCAAATGGGCAATCCGTCTAGGGTGAGCGACCCATGAGACTTGCCACTTTCGTAGGCCCGGACGGGGGCAACCCACAGGCAGGGGAGGTCCGCGAGGAGGAGGTCGTCGCCTTCGCCTCGGGCACCGTCCGCGACCGCCTCGCGTCCGGCGACGTCACGCCCGCCGGCGGCCGCTCGTACCCGCTCGCCGAGGTGCGCCTGCTGGCGCCCGTGCCCAGCCCGCGGGCGATCTTCGGCATCGGCCTCAACTACGCCGCCCACGCGCGCGAGCAGGGCAAGGAGCTGCCCGAGCGGCCGATCGTCTTCATGAAGCTCCCGACCTCGAGCGCGCCGCCGAGCGGGCCGCTCCAGAAGCCGGCGGCGGACGGAGGAGCTCGACTACGAGGCCGAGCTCGTGATCGTGATGGGCGGCGGCGGGCGGATCGCCGGCTGGGCCGTCGCCGACGACGCCACCGCGCGCGACCTGCAGCGCACCGAGCCGCAGTGGACGCGCGCCAAGGCCTTCGACACCTCGTGCCCGTGGGGGCCGTGGGTGACGACGATCGACGAGCTGCCGGACGCGCGCGGCCTGCGCATCGGCTCGTGGGTCAACGGCGAGCAGCGCCAGGACTCGACCACCGACGACCTGATCTTCGGCCCGGCCGAGATCGTCGAGTTCATGCTCCGAGACCTGCACGCTCGAGCCCGGCGACCTGATCCTCACCGGCACCCCCGAGGGCGTCGGCGACGCGATGGACCCGCCGACCTACGTGACAGGCCGGCGACGTCGTGCGGATCGAGGTCGAGCGGCTCGGGACGATCGAGCACGAAGTGCGTCAATGCTCCCGGATGACCGGTCGATCAGGCCGTACTCTGAGGCCTGGTCGGCGGTGAAGAAGCGGTCGCGCTCCATGTCGCGGTGCACGACCTCCTCGTCCTGGCCCGTAGTGCTTGGCGTAGATCTCGTCCACGCGCTTGCGCGTCTTGAGGATCTCGGCGGCGTGGATCTCGATGTCCGTCGACTGCCCCTCGAAGCCCGCCGACGGCTGGTGGATGAGGATCCGCGAGTTTGGGAGCGACATCCGCTTGCCCTCGGCGCCGCCGGCCAGCAGCAGCGAGCCCATCGACATCGCGATCCCGACGCACATCGTCGCGACGTCGGGCTTGATGAACTGCATCGTGTCGTAGATCGCCAGCCCGGCGTAGATCGAGCCGCCCGGCGAGTTGATGTAGATCGAGATGTCCTTGTCCGGGTCCTGGGACTCGAGGTGCAGCAGCTGCGCGACGATCAGGTTGGCGACCTGGTCGTCGACCGCACTGCCCAGGAAGACGATGCGCTCGTTGAGCAGGCGCGAGAAGATGTCGAACTCGCGCTCGCCACGGGCGGTGCGCTCGATGACCATCGGGACGAGAGGCATATGCGGTTGATACTAGGCGGCAGCGTGCGTGCCGGCCCGGAGCCGCCCGAGCATCCGCTCGATGCGGCGCGCCGCACGGCGGCGATCCAGGTGCAGCGTGTCGGCGATGTCGCCCGCGGCCGTCCCGTCGGCCAGCATGGCGAGCAGGGGCAGGTCCTCGGGTCGACCAGGTGCGCCGCGGCGTCCATCTCGCGCGCGTCGAGCGGCGGGAGCGCCGCGCCGCCGCGCGAGACCACGCGGATCGCCTCGAACAGCTCCTCCGGGGCGGCCAGCTTGTCGACCAGCCCGTCGGCGGACGCGACGCGCGCCAGCAGCGCGAGCTCGGGCGCGGGCTCGGCCGTGTAGAGGATCACCTTCGGGGCGCCGGGCGGGCGGGTCTTCATCTTCAGCCGGCGGCAGAGCGCGACGCCGTCGCCGTCGGCGAGGTGCTGCTCCGCCAGGACGACGTCGGGATGCAGCCGTGCCGCGAGCGCGAGGCCGTCGTGGACGTCGGTGGCCGCGCCCACGGGCACCAGGCCGGGCTCGGTGCGCAGCAGCATCGCCAGCCCGGCGCGCACGGCCGGCTGGGGATCGACGATCGCGATGCGAATCACGGCCGGGGACCCTTTCAGCCGCCTCTGAACTTTGCGTAAAGCGGGTGTAGCGCTGGCGTCAACGCAGGACGAGCGAGTGCTCGGGGCGCCAGCCGACCGTGACCCGGTGGCCGATCTCCCAGCGGTCGTCGGACCGCGCGCGCTCGGTGTTCTGCTCGAGCGCGACCAGCCTCGCGCCGCCGTCGAGCTCCACGATCACCTGCGTCGCGGTGCCGACGTAGACCCGCTCCGCGACCGTCCCGGGAAGCCGCACCATGCCGTCGGCCTCCTCGGGGTCGAGCACGATCTTCTCAGGGCGCACCGAGAGCTGGACGGCGCTCCCGGAGGCGCAGTCGTCGGGCACTCGCGCCGGGCACAGCAGGCCGCCGGAGAGGCGCACGCCCTCGCCCTCCGCGCGGCCCTCCATCAGGTTCGAGATGCCCATGAAGCCGGCCACGAACGGGCGCGCGGGCCGCTCGTAGACGTCCTCCGGCGTGCCGACCTGGACGACCTCGCCCGCGTCCATGACCGCGATCCGGTCGGACATCGCGAGCGCCTCCTCCTGGTCGTGCGTCACGTAGATGAACGTGATGCCGACCTCGCGCTGGATCGCCTTCAGCTCGACCTGCATCTGGCGGCGGAGCTTGAGGTCGAGCGCGCCGAGCGGCTCGTCGAGCAGCAGCACCGCCGGGCGGTTGACGAGCGCGCGGGCGAGCGCCACGCGCTGGCGCTGGCCGCCGGAGAGCTCGCGCGGGCGGGCGTCGGCGCGGCCGCGCAGTTGCACCAGCTCGAGCGCGGACGCCACCCGCGCCGCGATCTCGGGCTTGGCCACCTTGCGGCGCTTGAGGCCGAACGCGACGTTGTCCTCTACGTCGAGGTGGTCGAACAGCGCGTAGCTCTGGAAGACCGTGTTGACGTTGCGCTTGAACGGCGGCACGCCCGACACCGGCTCGTCGCCGAGCAGGATCCGGCCCTCGGTCGGCTCCTCGAAGCCGGCCACCATCCGCAGCGTCGTCGTCTTGCCGCAGCCGGACGGGCCGAGCAGGGAGAAGAACTCGCCTTCGCGGATCTCGAGCGTCAGGCCGTCGACGGCGGTCGACGGCGCCGAAGCGCTTGGTGACCTCCTCGAAGCGGACCGCGCTCATGCCGGCCGCTCCCGCTGGAGCACGAGGGCCAGCGCGACGGCGGCGAGCGAGATGGCGAGCATGAGCGTGCCGATGGCGTTGATGGTGGGCGTGACCCCGAAGCGGATCGCCGAGTAGATCCGCACCGGCAGCGGCTGCGGCGACTCGCCGGTGGTGAAGAACGAGAGCACGAAGTCGTCGAACGAGAGCGCGAAGACCAGCAGCCCGGCGGCGAGCACGGCAGGCCACAGCGCCGGCAGCACGACCAGCCGGAACGTCTGCCAGCGCGTGGCGCCGAGGTCGAGCGCGGCCTGCTCGACCTCCGGGTTGAGCGACGCCAGCCGCGCGCGCACCACGACCGTCACGTACGAGATCGAGAACGTGATGTGGGCGATCACGATCGTCAGCAGCGACAGCCGCATCCCGAGCTGGCTGAACAGCAGCAGCGCGGACACGCCGGCGACGATCTCCGGCGTCACGAGCGGGATCAGCATCAGCACGTTGGCGCTCGAGGCGAATCGCGTGCGCGCGCGCACGAGGCCGAACGCCAGCAGCGTGCCGAGGACGGTGGCCACGAGCATCGTCGCGAGCGCGATCTGCGAGGCTCGCGACCAGCGACCCGCGCAGCGACTCGCTCTCCAGGAACGCCTCGTACCACTGGAGGCTGAAGCCGCCGAACTCCTGCACCGAGCGCTCGGCGTTGAACGAGAACAGCACGACCACGACGAGCGGCGCGAACATGAGCGCGAAGAACGCGATCGTGTAGAGCCGCAGCGCCCTCACGCCCGCGCCTCGCGCGCCGCCGAGCGCAGGTAGAAGACCATGAGGCCGAGCAGGAAGAGCATCATCACGGTGGTCAGCGCGCCGCCGAACGGCCAGTCCTCGGCACCGAAGAACTGCTGCTGGATCAGGTTGCCGACCATGTACGTGTTCGGCCCGCCGAGCAGCTGGGCGCTCACGAAGTCGCCCACCGCGGGCAGGAAGACGAGCACGCAGCCGGCCAGCACGCCTTGGAAGGTGGTCGGCAACGTGACGTGGACGAACGTGCGCAGCTCCGAGCCGTAGAGGTCCTTGCCCGCCTCGATCAGCGCCGGGTCCATGCGGTCGAGCGCCGCGTAGACCGGCAGGATCATGAACGCCAGGTAGCCGTAGACGAGGCCGCCGATCACCGCCCACGGGGTGTTGAGGAAGCGCACCGGCTCGCCGAGGAAGCCGTTGACCACGCCCTCGTCGGACAGGATCGCCACCCAGGCGTACGTGCGGATCAGGTAGTTGACGAAGAACGGCAGCACGACGAGCGCGATCAGCACCTGCTTGTGGCGCCCGCCGAAGCGCGCGATGTAGTACGCGACCGGGTAGCCGAGCAGCAGGCAGAGCGCGACGGTGGCGAGCGCGTAGCCGACCGAGCGCAGCAGCACGGGCGCGAACAGCGGGTCGAAGACGCGCGAGTAGTTCTCCGGGTACCAGCCGTAGATCGCGCCGCCGAGCTCGTCGGTGGTGCCGAACGAGACGGCGATGACGAGCGCCGAGCGGGCGCGGCGAAGAACGCCAGCAGCCAGAGGCCGCCGGGGAGGAGCGTCGCGCGCCGCGAAGCGGCCGCTCAGCCCGCCTTGATCTCCGTCCACGTCCGGTCCCAGAGGCGGCGGCCGTCCGCGCCGAGGTTCTCGAACTGCTGGCCGCTCTCGAGGTCCTCGACCGAGACGTTGATCGCCGGGTCGTCCTTGACGAGGCCGGCGAAGGTCTCGTCGGGGCCGGTGTACGGCATCGGGTAGCCCATGTACTCGATGTTGCGCGCCGCGTTCTCGGGCTCGAGCATGAAGTTCATGAACGTCAGCGCCGTGCCGGGGTGCTCGGCGTTGGCGGGGATCGCGAAGCAGTCCGTCCCGAGCGGGATGCCCTCCGAGCACTTCTGGAACGAGTAGTTCTCCGGCGTGTCGACCTGGTTGCGGATGTTCACCACGTCGCCGTTCCAGCCGTGGTGGATCCAGGCGTTGCCCGAGACCATGTTCTGCACGTCGTCGGTCGAGAAGCCGCGCAGCTTCGGCTTGACGCCCAGCGCCCACGTCTTGGCCTGCTCGACGTCGGCCTCGTCGACCGAGTTGAGCTCGGCGCCGGAGACGAGGTTGCCGGCGCCGATGACCTCCTGGAAGTCGTCGAGCAGGTAGGCGCGGCCCTGCGCGGAAGGGTTGACCATGTCGTTCCAGGACCCGCTCATGTCGCCGATCTTGTCGGCGCGGTAGATGATCCCGGTGGCGTACATGGCGTAGGGGACCGTGTGGTCGGCGTCGGGGTCGTACCACGGGCCGGCGAAGTAGTCGTACACCGTGCTCGCGTTCGGGACCTGCGCGAGGTCGATGCGCAGCAGCTGGTTCGCCTTGCGCAGCCGGTCGACCCACTCCGAGGAGGGGAAGATCAGGTCGTAGCGGTTGCCGGCACCGCAGCTTGGCCATCATGCCCTGCATCGAGTCGAAGTTCGACTCGCGGACCTTGACGCCGTAGCGCTTCTCGAACGCCTTGATCAGCTTGGGCTCGAGGTACTCGGCCCAGTTGAAGTACACGAGGTCGCCGTCGACCTTCGCCTGCACGACGCGCTCGGTCTGCTCCTTCGACGCCGTGCTCGGTGTTGCCCACGCCGCAGCCGGCCAGGCCGAGCCCGAGCGCCAGGCCGGCCCTGCCGCGCAACAGCTCACGCCGCCGGAGCGGCTCCGTCCACGGATCCCTCGACATCCTCTCCCTCCGGTCCTCGAAGCCGCGACTCGGCCAGCGCCAGGCAGTGCCGCCGGACGGCGTCCGCCGTCACGGCGGGATCGCCCAGCGCGAGCTGGATCGCGAACCCGTCCATGAGCGCCCCCAGCAGCAGCGCCACGTCCTCGGCGTCGGCGGGCCCGAACTCGCCGCTCGCCTGGCCCTCGCGGACCACGTCGGCAATCGTGCCGCGCCAGCGGCGGTCGAGCCGCTCGCGCGTCGCCGCCAGCCGCGGGTCGCGCAGCGCGCGCACCCACAGCTCCATCCACAGCACCGTCTCGCCGTCGTCCTCCACGGGCCACAGGTCGATCAGCCGCGCGAGCCGCTCGCTCGGCCCGTCGAGAGCCTCCAGCTGCGCGGTCAGTCCGTCGTAGAAGCGATCGTCGGCGAAGGCCAGCGCCTCGGCCAGCAGGTCGTCCTTGGAGGGGAACCAGTACGAGGACCCCGGGCGCGCTCGTCCGCGCGCGCTTGGCGACGTCGCTGATCCGCGTGCTCTGCACGCCGCGCTCGGCGATCACCTCGGCGGCGGCGGCCAGGATGGCCGGCCGGCGCTCGTGCGCGATCGTCGGCCGCGGGCTCATGGGGTTCTCCGAACCGCCATTCAGGAAACCTAGCTCGGCGCCGGGACCAGCGCAAGCTCTGCCCAAACCTCGTCACGCACGCGCTCGAGCGGCATCGCCGGGTCGCCGAGCAGTGCGCGGACGCCGTAGCCGTCGATCAGCGCGAGCACGCGGTCGGTCGTGCGGGCGGGGTCCTCGGTCGCCAGCTCGCCGGCGGCGACGGCGTCCTCGATCGCCTCGCGCAGCCAGTCGTGCATGCGGGAGTAGAGCTTGGCGGCGGTGGGCCGCAGCTCCGGGTGGCGCACGGCGCGCAGCCACAGCTCCACCCACAGCACCCAGTCGCGCTCCTGGTCCCCGGGCACCGGCAGGCACTGCTCGATCATGTCCCGCAGCCGCTCTCCCGTCCCGGTCGTGCGAACGTCGCCCGCCAGCTCGAAGGAGTGCTCGAGCGCCTCGGCGAGGAGCGCCTCGCGGGTGGCGAAGTGGTAGTGCACGAGCGCCGTCGAGACGCCGGCGTCCATCGCGATGCGCGCGATCCGCACCTCGTCGATCCCGTCGCGGGCGATGCGCTCGACCGCCGCGTCGAGGATCCGCTCGCGGCTCACCTCAGATACGCCTCGGCAACCAGGCGGTCGAAGTCGTGGACCGTGCTCTCGGTGTCCGTGTAGCGGCCCGGGGAGTAGCCGCGCGAGCCGACGCCGAGCTGGGTGAGCTCGCACACGTGCCAGTCCTGCCGGTTGACGAGGTCCCAGAACTCGACGGCGTCGGTCGCGTCGAAGCCCTCGGTCCCCATGGTCTCCGGCTCGAAGAACCACTCGCAGACGACCTCGGTGCGACCCGCGCCGCGCGGCCACAGCGTGTGGAGCATCACGTAGTCCGGGTGCAGCGAGATCAGGCAGTTGGGGAAGATCGCGAAGTAGAGGACCTTGCGGGGGTCGACGCCGGCGATCGCCGGCCGGCCCGGGCCGCCGCCGTTGGTGGCCATCGTCGCGGCGCCCTCCGTGAGCGTCATCGAGCCGCCGCACCAGGCTCCCTCGCCCTCGTAGTCGTCGCCGCTGAGGTAGTGGCTGAGGCGGTTGAGCTCGGGGTGCACGCCCGGGCAGTGCAGGCACTCTGAGTAGTTCTCGACGATCGCCTTCCAGTTGGCGGCGACGTCGTAGTCGATGCGGGCGGCGCGGCGGAGGTCTGCCGTGCGGTAGGCGTCGAGCTGCTCGGCGAGCGCCCCGACGTGGTCGGCGAGCGACGGCGCGGTGCCCGACACGTCGCAGAAGAGGAGGCCGCCGAGCGTCTCGGTGCGGACCGGGGTGAGGCCGTTGCACGCGGGGTCGAAGTCGGCCAGCTCGTCGGTGTGGGGTGCGTTGCGCAGGCTCCCGTCGAACCCGTAGCTCCAGGCGTGGTACGGGCACTGCAGGCGCCGGACGGTGCCCTCGGGCTCGGAGACGAGGCGCGCGCCGCGGTGCCGGCAGACGTTGTGGAAGCCGCGGCCGTCGACGAACAGCAGGCTCTCGCCGCCGACCTCCACGGTGAGGAAGCGTCCGCGCCCCTCGAGCGCCGACGCGTGGCCGACGCAGACCCAGCCGCCGAGGAAGAAGTGCTCGGCCTCCCACGCCGCCACGCCCTCGTCGACGAACGCCCGCGAGGGCAGCATCGATGCCTCGAGCAGTGGCCGCAGCGTCGGCTCGAGCTCGTCGGCGGTGAACGGCGAATCGATGGCAACGCTCATCGGCTGGAGCCTAGCAAGATTGTGCGACTGACTACAAGATCAGGTATGGTTCCGGGGCATGACCGCGACTTCGCTGCCCCCGACCGCGCCCACTGCCCCGCCTGACGGCCCGTCTTCGTTCGACGCGATCGTCGTCGGCGGCGGCCACAACGGGCTGACCGCAGCCGCGTACCTGGCGCGAGCCGGCCAGCGGGTGTGCGTGCTCGAGCGGCGCGACGTGCTCGGCGGCGCGTGCGTGACCGAGGAGGTGTGGCCGGGCCACCGCGTCTCGCGCGCCTCGTACGTGGTCTCGCTCCTGCACCCGAAGGTGGTCGCCGACCTCGAGCTCAAGCGGTTCGGCTACGAGGTCCACCCGCTCGACCCGGCGTACTCGACGCTGCCGGCCGACGGCCCGCCGCTGTTCTTCTTCAACGACGAGCAGGAGACGGTGCGCTCGCTGGCCGCGCACTCGCGGCGCGACGCCGAGGCGTATCCCGGCTTCCAGGCGCTGATGGGGCGGATGGCGGACTTCCTGCGCCCGATGTTGCTGCGCCCGCCGCCGGCGCTCGGCTCCCGGAACCCGGGCGACCTGCTCGGCCTGCTGCGCGAGGCCGGCCGTGCAGCCGGGCTGTCGCGCCGCGACGTGCACGACTTCTACCGCGTGATGACGATGTCGGTCGGCGATCTGCTCGACGACTGGTTCGAGCACGACGCCTTCAAGGGCGCGATGGCCTCGACCGGCGTGGTCGGCGTGTGGGCGGGGCCGCGGACGCCGGGCACCGCGTACAACCTGCTCCACCACGAGCTGGGCGAGATCGAGGGCGTGCCCGGACTGTGGGGGCACGTGAAGGGCGGCATGGGGGCGATCTCGATGGCGATCGCGCGCAGCGCCGAGGCCGCCGGTGCGGTCGTGCGGGTAGGCGCCGACGTGCGCTCGATCGACGTGCGCGACGGGCGCGTCACGGGCGTGACGCTGGCCGGCGGCGAGGAGCTGCGCGCGCCGGTGGTGCTCTCCGGCGCCCATCCCAAGACGACGGTGCTCGAGCTGGCGGGC
The DNA here is from genome assembly GCA_963838655.1 of uncultured Solirubrobacteraceae bacterium. Taxonomy (GTDB): domain Bacteria; phylum Actinomycetota; class Thermoleophilia; order Solirubrobacterales; family Solirubrobacteraceae; genus DASSUW01. Next base: position 41,730 of record CAWIRW010000013.1, read on the forward strand.
GCGGAGCACTTCCCGGACGAGGTGGTCTCGGATCTGCGGCGGTACAAGACGCGCGGCGGCTCGGTGAAGGTCAACTGGGTGCTCTCGGAGGTCCCGCGCTACGAGGGAGTGAGCGAGGCCGACCAGGAGCGGCTGGTGCGCTCCGGCGTGGCGTTCTGCCCGTCGATCGACCAACTGGAGCGCGCGTGGCAGGACGCCTGCCGCGGCGTGCCGTCGCGAGGTCCCGTACCTCGAGGTCGAGGTGCCCTCGACGATCGACTCGACGCTGACCGACGACGGCTCGGTGGTGATGACGATGTTCACCCAGTACGGCCCGTGGGACGAGGCCGGCTGGCCCGACGGCGCGCGCGAGGCCTACGCCGACCGCTGCCTCGACATCCTGGCCGAGCGGGCGCCGAACGTGCGCGACGCCGTGATCCACCGCGAGGTGCTCGCGCCGCCCGACCTCGAGCGCATCTTCGGCCTCGTCGGCGGCTCGATCTTCCAGGGCGAGCAGGGCCTCGACCAGATGGCCTTCATGCGGCCGACGCCCGCGCTGGCGCAGTACGCGACCCCGGTCGGCGGCCTGTACCTCTGCGGCGCCGGGACCCACCCGGGCGGCGGCGTGATGGCGCTCGGTGGGCACAACGCGGCGCAGCGCGTGCTGCACGACCAGCGCTGGCGGCGCGCGCGCCGGCGCGTGCGGGAGGCGCTGCCGGTGTGAGCACGTCCCACGACATCGCGGCGCCGCGCCACGACGATCTCGTGGCCCGCGCGCGTGGGTTCGTCGAGCAGGTGCTGTTACCGCTGGAGGAGAAGGCCGAGCGCGCGGGCGGGAGGCTGCCGTCCGACGACGTCGCCCGCATCCGCTCGGCGGCGCTGGACGCCGGGCTCGCCGGCGGGCTGCACGCGGTCGAGCACGGCGGCCAGGGCTGGTCGAAGCTCGAATGGGTGCTCGTCGAGGAGCAGTTCGGACGCTCCACGAACGCCCTCTCCTGGCATGTGCCGAGCGCCTACAACGTCCTCGCTTCGGGGTCAGACCCCCAGATCGACCGGTACCTCAAACCCGCGCTCCGCGGGGAGTTGCACGATGCCTACGCGGTCACTGAGGCCGGCGCGGGGTCAGACCCCTCGGGGATTACGACCACCGCCGTGCGGCGCGACGGCGGCTGGGTGATCGATGGCGAGAAGTGGTTCGTCACCTATGGCGACGTCGCGGCCGTGTACATCGTGATGGCGCTCGCCGAGGGGCGGCCGACGCTGTTCCTCGTCGACCGTGCGTGCGAGGGCATCGAGGTCGTCGACGACCCGCCGTTCACGCACTCGTATCCGCACGGGCACCCGACGATCCGCTTCAACGAGGTGCGGGTCGGCGACGACGCCGTGGTCGGCGGCGTGGGCGAGGGTGACGCGCTGCAGCGCGTGTGGTTCACCGAGGAGCGGCTGGGGATCGCCGCGCGCGGGGTGGGGGCGATGTGGCGGCTGCTCGAGGAGGCGACGGCGTGGGCGCTCGAGCGCGAGCAGGGCGGAGTCCGGATCATGGACCACCAGGGCGTCTCCTTCCCGCTGGCCGACTCGGCGGCCGACGCTGCCGCGGGCCGGGCGCTGACGCTCGAGGTCGCCCGGCTTGCCGACTCGGGGACGGACCCGAAGCTCGTGCACGCCAAGGCGTCGATGGCCAAGCTGTTCGTGAGCGAGGCTGCGTACCGGTGCGCCGACCGCGCCGTGCAGGTCTTCGGCGGCCGCGGCTACATGCGGACGAACGTGGCCGAGCGGTTCCTGCGCGAACTGCGCGTGGACCGGATCTGGGAGGGCACGAGCGAGATCCAGCGGCTGATCGTCGCGCGGGCGCTCGAGCGGCGCGGCGTGGAGCGGACGCTGCACTAGTGCTGGCGCGGCTGCTCTCTCCCCGGTCGGTGGCGGTGGTCGGTGCGTCCGAGCGGCCCGGCTCCTATGGCGCCGAGACGCTGCTCAACCTGGAACGGCTTGGCTTTGACGGAGAAGTCTGGGGGGTCAACCCGCGCCGGTCGGCCGTCTTCGGCCTCCCGTGCTTTCCCTCATTGCGGACGTTGCCGGGAGTGCCCGACGCGGTCGTGGTCGCCATCCCCGCGGCGGGGGTCCCGGCGGTCATCGACGAGGCCGGCTCGCTCGGCTGTGGCGGGGCCGTGGTGTACGCGGCGGGGTTCGGGGAGACGCCCGGCGGCGAGTCCCTCGACGACGCGCTGCGCGAAGCTGCGCGACGGCACGCGCTGCCCGTCTGCGGGCCGAACTGCGACGGCCTGATCGCGCTGCACTCGCGGGCGGCGCTGTGGGGCGACGCGCTCGCGTCGCCGCAGCCCGGGCACGTCGCGCTCGTCTCCCAGAGCGGCAACCTCGTGGTCAACGCGCTGGCGACCCGCCGTGGCCTGCGGCTGCACACGGCGGTCTCGAGCGGCAACGAGGCCGTGGTGACGACGCCGGACTGGATCGAGCACCTCGCCCGCGAGCCCGAGGTGCGCTCGATCGCGGTGCTGATGGAGGCCGACGGCGACGGCGCTCGGCTGTGCGAGGCGCTCGCGGCGTGCGCGGACGAGGGCGTGGGTGTCGCGGTACTCAAGGTCGGCGCCTCGGCCGTGGGCGCGGCCGCCGCAGCCGCCCACACGGGAGCGCTCGCGGGCGACCACCGGATCTTCCGCGCGCTCGTCGAGGAAGCCGGCGCCGCCTGGGCCGAGGACGTGCACGACCTGCTCGAGCTCGCCAAGACGCTCGCCGTCCGGCGGCCGCCGCGGCGCGGCGACGGCCTCGCGATCCTCACGTGCTCCGGCGGCGACTCGGGGCTCGGCGCGGACGAGGCTGCGCGGCGCGGGTTGGCGTTGCCGGCGTTCGAGCCGGCGACCGAGGCCGCGCTCCGCGAGCGGCTGCCGGAGGCGGCCACGGTGGCCAACCCGCTCGACTACACCGCGCTGATCTGGGGCGATGCCGACACGCTGCGCGACATCGTGGCCGCGGTCGGCGCCGACCCGGGGATCGGCGAGGTGCTGGTGTTCTACGACCGGCCCGTCGGGATCGAGGGGGCGATGGCGGAGAGCTGGGACGCGGTCGAGGAGGGGCATCCTCGCGGGCGCCGCTTTGTCGCCGGTGCCCGTGACGGTCGCCTCGACGCTGCCGGAGCTGCTGGAGGACGAGTCGGCGTGGCGGTTCCAGGTCGGCGGGTGTGGCCGCGGTGGCCGGCCTGCGGACGGGCGTGGCGTGTGTGGGGCTGCCGTCGTTGGACGGCGCGCGGTTGCGTGAGATCGCCACGGTTCGGGCTCGTCGCGGGCCGGGACGCTGGCTCGCCGAGCACGAGGCGAAGGCGTTGCTCCGTGCGTGCGGTGTGCCCGTCGTTCGCGGACTTCTCGCATTGAATGAGGGTGAGGCGCGAGCCGCGCTGGCCGACCTCGGCGGGGCGGTCGCCGTCAAGGCGTCGTCGCCGGAGGTGCGCCACAAGACGCGGAATGGCGCGTTGGCGCTCGATGTCCGCGATCCGCGACGAGCTTGGGGCTGCTTATTGACGCATATCGTGTACTGGCAGCCCCACGGTGCTCGTCGAGGAAATGGCGCCCACCGGAGTCGAGCTTCTCGTCTCGGTCCGGACGGACGCCGTCGTCCCGGCGCTCATCGTCGGCCGCGGCGGTATCGACACCGAAGCCCACGACGATATCGCTGTCGTTCCCTTACCTGCCGGGGTTGCCCGCGTCACCGCGGCCATCGAGTCACTCAGAGCGACGATCGATCCACGCCACGCAGCGCCGATCGCCCACGCCATCGCCGAGGCGGCGCTCGACAGCAAGCTCGAGCTGCTCGAGTGCAACCCCGTGATCGTCCACCCCGACGGCGCCGTCGTCGTCGATGCCGTCGCCAAGGAGATCGCCTCATGAACGCCATCGCCCAGAAGCTCGGAGAAGTCGGGCTCCCCGCCCCCGTCGACGAGCTCGCCGCACGCCGCTGGGACGTCGTCGTGGTCGGAGGCGGCCATAACGGGCTCACCGCGGCCGCCTACCTCGCGAAAGCCGGCAACAGCGTGCTCGTCCTCGAGCGCCGCGAGCGGCTCGGCGGCGCGTGCACGCTCGAGCGCCCGTTCGCAGACCCGCGCTACGAGGTCAGCCCGTGCGCGTACGTGGTTGGTCTGCTCGACGACCTCGTCATCCGCGAGCTCGACCTCAAGCGCCGCGGCCTGCACGTCGACGTCGCCGACCCCAACCTCTGGGTCCCGTTCGCGGACGGGACCTCGTTCGGGCAGTGGCTCGACGACGACCGCACGAGCGCCGACCTCCACGCGCTGAAGGTGTCACCGAAGGACATCGACGGCTACTGGGCCTACGAGCACCTGTTCGACGAGATCCGCCGCCGGCTGCGCACCGGCGAGCGCGACACGTGGATCGGCGAGTCGCCCAGCCGCGCCGAGCTAGAGCAACTCCTGCACGGCGAGCAGACGATGATCGACGTGCTCTTCGACGCCTCTATCGCCGAGGTCCTCGACGACCACATGAGCGACCAGCGGCTCAAGGACGCGCTCTTCGGCCAGGGCGTGATCGGCGCGTGGGCGGGCCCGAAGGACAAGGGCACCGCCTCGATCAAGCTCATGCACTACCAGGGCGACCTCGAGGGCCAGGGACCGGTGTGGGGCTACGTGCGCGGTGGCATGGGGATGGTCTCGTTCGCGATCGCCGACGCCGCCCAGGAGGCCGGCGCGACCCTCGCCGCGGGCGTCCCCGTCGCCGAGATCCTGCCCGAGGAGGGCGTCCGGCTCGAGGACGGCACGCTGATCGAGGCCCGCATCGTCGTCAGCAACGCCGACCCCAAGCGCACGCTCGCGATGCTCGACGACCCGCCCGCCGACTTCAAGAGCCGCATCGACGCGTGGCAGATCCGCAGTCCGGTGGTCAAGTTCAACGCCTCGCTCACGCGCCTGCCGACGTGGACCGCCGCGCCCGGCCAGGACTTCCCCGCCCGCGCGACCGTCGACGTCACCACCGGCCTCGACGAGGCGCAGCGCGCGTTCGAGCGCTGCGCGCAGGGCGAGGCCGCAGTCGGCTTCGGCGAGATCTACGTGCAGACCGGCTACGACCCCACGCCCGCGCCGCCCGACCGGCACCTCATGAGCGTGTTCGGCCAGTACGCGCCGTACGACTTCGACTGGACGACCCGTCGGGACGAGGTCGCGCGGCAGTTCGTCGACCTGATCGCCACCTTCGCCCCCGACTTCCCGGACGTGCTCGAGCACTACGAGGTGCTCGGGCCGCCCGACATCGAGGAACGGATCGGCCTCACCGGCGGCAACATCTTCCAGGGCGAGACGATGCCCGACCAGATGTGGGAGCACCGCCTGACCTCCCGCACGCCGGTCGACGGGCTGTACCTGTGCGGCGCGGCCACGCATCCGGCTGGGAGCGTGATCGCGCTCAACGGGCGCAACGCGGCGATGGCGGTGCTCGAGGACGCTCAGGCGCGCCCGTCGAGCCACTCGCGCATCGAGAGGTGATGCGCGGAGTGCTCGCCTGACGCCAGCTCGAGCCGCATCTCGCCCAGCAGCCCGAACCGCTCGGCGGTCACGTTGTGCTGGTGGATCGTCTCGAGGTTCTCCTGGCGCGCCGAGACGAAGTGCCGCTCGGTGAGCTCGGGGAAGTTCTCGACCACCCCGCGCACCATCTCGCGCACGCAGTCCTCGACGAAGCGCGGTCGCCGGTGGGCCTTTTCGACCACGGCGGCCTCGTCGGTGCGCTTCATCAGCTCGTAGATCTCCGACGACATCGAGTCCTCGACGATCGCGAGCAGGCTCTCGGCCGCGATGTCGGTCTCGCAGTCCTCCGGGCAGCCGATGTGGAGCGTGCCCAGCCCGCGCTGGTTGTGGGTGGCGAGCGGCACGGACTCGATGATGCGGTCGACTTCGCCGTCGGAGAAGCCGCCGTCGGCAAGCCGCTCGCGGGCACGGGCCTCGACCAGCTTCTGGGCGCACGGGCACGCCGTGATGCCTTGGGCGCGAACCCCGACGAGCCGCCGGGTGCCGGCCTCGCTGGCCACCGCGACGCCCAGCAGCGAGTAGATCTCCTGCGTCGGGATGCCCGACACCGGCGCCGGCTTGTGCTCGGGATAGCGGGCCTCGATGTGCACCTCGGCGCGCCGCGCTCCCTGCTGGTCGCGCACCCGCTCGGCGACGTGCTGGGCGAGCGTCTCGGCGCGCAGGGCCGACTCGCCGAGCACGACGTCGCCGATCACGTCGTTGACGACCTCCTCGAAGCGCGACATGTGCGCGCCCTTCTGCTGGGGGCCGAGATCGACGAAGCAGTCCAGCCGGGCCGAGTACAGCTGCTCGCTCCCGTTGGCCTGGATCCGGATGACCTTCTCGACGTTCGTGACGCCGACGCGGGAGAGCGACACCGCCAGGCTCGGGACCTGTGCCTGTACGTCTACGAGTGTGATTTCGGACATCGGACGCCCAAGGCTAGTAGGCGCGAGTGAGCGCCTCTGCGCCACTCCCTGATCAAGAAGGCAGGCGGTCAGGGACGACAGATCCGGCGTCGCGTGCTACAAACCCTCGATTGAGGCTTAGGAGAGGCGTAGTGCCCCCGGCCACCTCGCGACAAACGTCGCGGCGAGCAGCAACTTAGATGGGAAGGAGCGATCCCAGGAGGCGGGATGCCGCTCACGTTGACTCCCGAAGGATCCGATGGGCACTAAGACCGAAGCACTGCTCGCGAGCGATCTGTCGATCACCGAGATCGACGAGCTTCGCCCGCTGATTCTTGAGGGCCAGGAGCGGGGGTTCCTGACCTTTGAGCAGATCACCTCGTGTCTGGAAGAGGTGGAGGTCACCAAGGAGCAGGTCGTCGAGCTGCACGCGTATCTGGAGGATCAGGGCATCGACGTCGTGAACGCCGAGGATGGTCGCCCCGCCGTCGCCGAGGGCGGAAGGTTCGAGCCCTCCTCGCCGGCCTCCAAAACCCCCGACGCTCCGCGCAAGCCGGAGATCGACCTCACGGTCGAGCCGAGCCTGGACTCGCTGCGGCTCTACCTGCGCTCGATCGGCCGCGTGCAGCTGCTGACCGCCGAGCGCGAGGTGGCGCTGGCGCAGCGCATCGAGCGCGGCGACCTGATGGCCAAGCAGGAGATGGTCGAGGCCAACCTGCGCCTCGTCGTCTCGATCGCCAAGGGCTACCTGGGCCGCGGGCTGTCGTTCCTGGACTTGATCCAGGAGGGCTCGCTCGGCCTGATCCGCGCCGTCGAGAAGTTCGACTACCGGCGCGGCTACAAGTTCTCGACCTACGCGACCTGGTGGATCCGCCAGGCGGTGACGCGGGCGATCGCGGACAAGGGCCGCACGATCCGCATCCCCGTCCACATGGTGGAGAAGCTGAACAAGGTCGTGCATGTCGAGCGCCAGCTCGTCCAGCAGCTCGGCCGCGAGCCGCTGCCGGAGGAGATCGCCCACGAGCTCGAGTGCACGGCACGCGAGGTCCGCGACATCCTCCGGATGGCCCAGCAGCCGGTCTCGCTCGAGAAGCCGATCGGAGAGGAGGAAGAGTCCGAGCTCGGCGACTTCGTCGAGGACGACGCCGCGATCTCACCGTTCGACATGGCGTCGGAGAACCTGCGCAAGGAGAACGTCCGCCGCGCCCTCGACGCCCTCCCGCAACGCGAGCGGGAGGTCATCGAGATGCGCTTCGGGCTCACCGGCGCACGGCCGTACACGCTCGAGGAGGTGGGCCGCGCGTTCAACGTCACGCGCGAGCGCATCCGCCAGATCGAGAACCACACCCTGAAGAAGCTCGAGTCGCTCCCGGAGGCCCAGCGCCTCCGCGATTCCGGCTGAGTTTCATGCGCGGCGGCGGGCGAATTCGCCCGCCGCGCCCGCTAGACTCGACGCCCGCGAGGTGGGGTTCCCGAGCGGTCAAAGGGGATGGGCTGTAAACCCATTGGCTCTGCCTTCGCAGGTTCGAATCCTGCCCCCACCACTTCTCTCTCAGGATTTCTTGCCGGCGATGGCGCGCTGGAGTTGCGCCTTGTTCATCGAGGAGCGCCCGTCGATGCCGAGCTGCTTGGCCTCGTTGTAGAGCTGGTCGCGGGTCCGGCCCTTGGTGCGGTTCGTGCCCGACCGCTGGCCGCCGCGGCGGGAGGACGACATGTCCTGGGTGGACGTGCGCGACGCCGTGCGCGACTCGCCTGCGCGCGCCTTCTCCTTGTTGACCGTGCGCGCGGCGATCTCCTCGGCGCGTGACTCCGAGGCGCCCTGCCCGTTCACGCTCTTCTTGATCTTCTCGTACTGGCGGGCGCGCTTGGTGCCCTTCTTGACTCCGGCAGGTGGCATGGATTCTCCTTTCTGGTCGTCGCCCTACCCGCTGTCGCCGCTCACCAAAGGCGTGTCGTCGATGTCGGCGATCAGGGCGAGGAGGTCCTCGAAGACGTGCGTGGCGCCGGCCGTCTCGAGCTCGCCTTTGCTGATCCCTCCGGTGAGCAGGGCGATGGTGGGCAGCCCGGCGGCCTCGGCCGCGATCACGTCATGGACGGAGTCGCCGATCATCACGACGCGCTCGGGCTTGCCGAGCTTCTCGAGCCCCACCAGCACCACGTCCGGCGCCGGCTTCGTGCGCTCGACGTCGGCGGACGTGGTCCACGCCTGCACGAGATCGCGCGCGCCGAGCAGCTCGAGGTAGACGTCGAGGTCGTTCGCCTTGGCCGACGAGGCGAGCACGACCGGGTGGCCGCGGACCTGGAGCAGCTCGAGGAAGGCGCGCGCGCCGGGCAGCGGCGCGACCCGGTCGATCATCTCCCCGAACAGCGTCCCCTCCGCGGCCTTGACCTCCTCGCCGTGCTCGGCGGCCCACTCGTCGTCGGTGAGCGCGGGCACGAGCTGGTCGCCACCCATCCCGATCGCACGGTGCGCGCGCCAGGCGGGCACGGCGCGGCCGTGCTGGGCGAACGCGCGCTGCCAGGTCAGCGCGTGCTGGTAGTTGCTGTCGACGAGCGTCCCGTCGACGTCGAGGACGACCGCGATGGCGCTCATCAGCTCTCCACGGAGGTGGTGTGGTGGGGGCAGCCGACCGGCTTGGACTCCGGCGAGCCGCGCTGGCGCAGGTAGATCGCGAACACGGCCATCGAGCCGACGGCGAGGAACTCGGATTGCCAATTCTGGAGCGTGGTCTGCCAGAAGTCGGCCGAGCCGAGATAGCCGGGCCACGAGAGAGCCGGCTGTTGGTGCTCGACGAGCTCGTCGTTATGCGCCGACCAGCCCGAGACGGACTGCGCGAACCACGACCAGACCCAGATCGTCGCCATCACCAGCACCAGCGAGTTCTCGTAGACCTTCAGCCGCCAGCCACCAGCCCTCGCCCACCGCGGCGAGTTCGGGAGCGCGTGGTCTCCGACGTGTTGCTCGGCGTCGGATTGCCCGCCCTCGTCGCCCGGCTGCTTGGACTCCGGCGAGCCCTTCTGGATGAACCAGACGGTCAGGAGGATGAAGAGGGTGAACTGGAGGTACTCCGACTGCCAGTTCTCCGTGACGGCCTGGGCGAAGTCCGGCGAGGTCAGGTAGCCGCCGAGGGTCAGCGTCTGCGGCGCCTCGCCGGCCATCTGCGCGTGCCAGGTCTCGAGGTTGTTGAAGTCGTGCCAGCCGGCGATCGCCTGCCCGGCGAGGGCCGCCAGGAAGAGGCCGAGGAACACGAGGCTCAGGCTCTGCTCGCGCACGAGGCGCCGCATCAGCCCGTGAGCCCGATCAGCGTGAAGTACGTCAGACCGGCGACGATCACGACGAGATAGACGGCGAAGATGGCGCGCACGGACACGCGTATACCCCTCAGGCCCGCCAGCTAGCGACTGCCGGCGCCAGCTTCCGGGGAGAGCCGGACCATGAAGGCACTCTTCCTGAACGCAACGCTGAAGCGATCCCCCGAGCCGTCGAGCACCGGGGCCCTGAACGAGTACGTCGGCGAGCAGCTCGCCTCCCGCGACGTCGAGGTCGAGCACGTGCGGCTCGCCGACCACGTGATCGAGCCGGGCGTGGTGAGCGAGGCTGTCCGCGACGGCGACGAGTGGCCCGCGCTGCACGACCGCATCCTCGCCGCCGACATCGTCGTCTTCGGCACGCCGACCTGGCTCGGCCAGCCGTCGAGCATCATCAAGCGCGTGCTCGAGCGGCTCGACGCGCTGCTCTCCGAGACCTCCGACGACGGGACGCCGGCGGCGTACAACAAGGTCGCCGGCTTCATCGTCGTCGGCAACGAGGACGGCGCCCACCACTGCATCGCGGAGATGGCGGGAGCGGCGATCGACATCGGCTTCACCGTCCCGGGCCAGGCGTGGACCTACTGGAACAAGGGTCCCGGGCCGGGCGAGGAGGAGTACCTCAACACCGACGACAAGGAGTGGACGCACAGCACCGGCGACGCGATGGCCCACGTCCTCGCCCACACCGCCCGCGCGCTCGCCGCCACCCCGATCCCGAAGCCGCCCAACGCCTAGGCGGGCGACGCGGCGCTCGGCGTTTCGATCGCCTTCCGCGGGTAGCACGGGTCTCATGCGACGAGCGATGGCGGTGCTGATCGTGCTGGCCGGCCTTGCGGTGCCGAGCGCCGCGCAGGCCCAGGAGAGCGAGGTCGTGACGCTGCTGCGCGACCTGGTCCGCATCAATACGAGCAACCCGCCCGGCAACGAGGCGCAGGTGGCCGAGTTCCTCGCTCCCCGGCTGCGCGCACTCGGCTTCGAGGTCGACATCATCCAGACGCCGACCCCCGGCAAGGCCCACCTGGTCGCACGCCTGCGGGCGGCGAACCCGACCGAGGCGCCGATCCTGCTGGCCGGCCACGCGGACACCGTCGGCGTCGAGCCCGAGCTGTGGAGGTCCGATCCGTTCGGCGGCGCCACCAGCGGCAACTACCTGCTGGGCCGCGGGGCGCTCGACTTCAAGGGCGGCCTCGCCGCTTTCACGGTCGCCGCCATGCAGTTGGCGCGCTCGGGGGCGCCGCTCGACCGCGACGTCATCCTCCTCGCGGAGGCCGACGAGGAGGGCGGGAGCTACGGCACGTCGTGGCTCGCCGACAACCACTGGGCGAAGATCGAGGCCGGCGTCTCGCTCAACGAGGGCGGATGGATCTTCAAGGACGGCTCGGGCCGCCCGAGGCTGCTGGGGATCACGACGATCGACAAGAACTCGCTGTCGGTCACGCTGAGGACCCGCGGGACGTCGACCCACAGCTCGCGACCGCTGCCCGACAGCGCGATCCGCCGGCTCGTGCGCGCACTGGACCGGATCGAGCGCTTCGACGGCACGCCGCGGATCACCGCGACCGCGCGCCGCTACCTGCGGGCGTGGGCGAACGCGTTCGACCGCGAGCGGCTGCGCCGGCTGGCCAACACGCGCGATGCGCGTGAGCGCTTCCGGCTCGCGAACCAGGTCAAGGCCGGCCGGTACGGCGAGCTGTTCAACAGCCTCGTCCGGGACATCTATGTGCCGACGATCCTCGGCAGCGGCTTCCGTGCCAACGTGCTGCCCGGCACCGCCGAGGCCACCGTGAACATGCGCATGCTGCCGGGCACGCGCCCGCGGCCGATGATCCGCCGCCTGCGACGGGTGATCGCCGACCGCGAGGTGAAGGTCGAGCCGATCGTCACGCCGCCCGCGACCGTCAAGCAGACGCTGGACCGGTTCGATCAGCGCGCACGGCAGGCACCGTCATCGATCGCTACCGCCGTCTACCGCAGCCTGGCTACGCAGGGGCGCGCGCAGTGGCCCGGCGTGCGCGTGACCCCTGCGCTGTTCGAGGCCGGCACCGACGCGGTGCCGTGGCGCGAGCGCGGCATTCCCGTCTACGGCGTGTATCCGTACCCGATCTCGCGTACGGACCTCGAGCGCATGCACGGCAACGACGAGCGCGTGCCGATCTCTGGCCTCGAGCAGGGCACCGAGTGGATCACGCGCGTCCTCGCCGACGTCGCCACCTAGCGCGGACGGATCAGGAATCGAGAAGCGCCGGTTCCGCGGCGCAACTAGCCTGAACCGCCATGGGTGAGATGACGAGCATGGCCACGAGTCGCCTGCGCTGCACGTTGCCGACGGCCACGATGCGATCCGCGTGCACGGCGCGCGCGTGAACAACCTCAAGGACGTCAGCATCGAGATCCCGAAGCGCCGGCTGACGGTGTTCACCGGCGTCTCCGGTTCCGGCAAGAGCTCGCTGGTGTTCGGCACGATCGCCGCGGAGTCGCAGCGGCTGATCAACGAGACCTACAGCGCCTTTGTGCAGGGCTTCATGCCGACGATGGCTCGGCCCGACGTCGACGTGCTCGACGGGCTGACCACCGCGATCAGCGTCGACCAGGAGCGGATGGGCTCCAATCCGCGCTCGACGGTCGGCACCGCCACCGACGCCGACGCGATGCTGCGCATTCTGTTCAGCCGGCTGGCGAAGCCGAACGCCGGCTCGCCCGCTGCGTACTCGTTCAACACCGCCTCGGTCCACGGCAGCGGCGGGATCACCGTCGAGCGCGGCGACAAGACGATCACCAAGAGCGCGAGCTTCAGCCGCACCGGCGGCATGTGCCCGCGCTGCGAGGGCCGCGGCTCGGTCAGCGACTTCGACCTGTCCGCGCTCTTCGACGAGAGCAAGTCGCTCAACGAGGGCGCGCTCACGATCCCGGGCTACAGCATGGAGGGCTGGTACGGCCGGATCTTCCGCGGCTGCGGCTTCTTCGACCCGGACAAGCCGATCAAGAAGTTCAACAAGCGCGAGCGCCACGACCTGCTTTACAAGGAGCCGACCAAGATCAAGGTCGAGGGGATCAACCTGACCTACGCGGGGCTGATCCCGCAGATCGAGCGGTCGATGCTCTCCAAGGACGTCGACGCGATGCAGCCCCACATCCGCGCGTTCGTGGAGCGCGCGGTGGTCTTCACCACCTGCCCCGACTGCGACGGCACGCGGCTCAGCCAGGCGGCCCGCGAGTCGAAGATCGACGGCGTCAGCATCGCCGACGTCTCCGCGATGCAGATCACCGACCTCGCCGAGTGGGTGCGCGGGCTCGACGAGCCGTCGGTGGCTCCGCTGCTCGAGGCGCTCGGGGAGACGCTCGACTCGTTCGTCGAGATCGGGCTCGGCTATCTCTCGCTCAACCGGCCGTCGGGCACGCTGTCGGGCGGCGAGGCGCAGCGCACGAAGATGATCCGCCACCTCGGCTCCTCGCTCACCGACGTCACCTATGTCTTCGACGAGCCGACCATCGGCCTGCACCCGCATGACGTCCAGCGGATGAACGACCTGCTGGTCCAGCTGCGCGACAAGGGCAACACGGTGCTGGTCGTGGAGCACGATCCGGAGGCGATCGCGATCGCCGACCACGTCGTCGACCTCGGCCCGGGAGCCGGCAGCGCCGGCGGCGAGGTGGTCTTCGAGGGCAGCGTCGACGGGCTGCGCGACAGCGACACGGTCACCGGCCGGCACCTGGACGACCGCGCCTCCCTGAACCTGTCGGCGCGCACGGCGTCGGGCGCGCTGGAGGTGCGCGGCGCCGCCACGAACAACCTCCAGGACGTCGACGTCGACATCCCGCTCGGCGTGCTGGTCGTCGTGACCGGCGTGGCCGGTTCCGGGAAGAGCTCGCTCATCCAGGGGTCGGTCTCCGGCGAGGACGGCGTGATCACGATCGACCAGGGGGCGATCCGCGGCTCGCGACGGAGCAACCCGGCGACCTACACCGGGCTGCTCGACCCGATCCGCAAGGCGTTCGCGAAGGCCAACGGCGTCAAGCCGGCGCTGTTCAGCGCCAACTCCGAGGGCGCCTGCCCGACCTGCAACGGCAACGGCGTCGTCTACACCGAGCTGGGCGTGATGGCCACCGTCGCCACCACCTGCGAGGAGTGCGAGGGCAAGCGCTTCGACGCGTCGGTGCTGGAGTACACGTTCGGCGGCAAGGACATCAGCGAGGTGCTCGCGATGTCGGTAGCCGAGGCCGAAAAGTTCTTCGCCGACGGCGACGCGAAGGTGCCGGCCGCGCACAAGATCCTCGAGCGGCTCGCCGACGTCGGGCTCGGCTACCTCACCATCGGTCAGCCGCTCACGACGCTGTCCGGCGGCGAGCGGCAGCGGCTCAAGCTGGCCACCCAGATGGCCGAGAAGGGCGACGTCTACGTCCTCGACGAGCCGACCACCGGCCTCCACCTGGCCGACGTCGAGCAGCTGCTCGGCCTGCTCGACCGGCTCGTCGACTCCGGCAAGTCGGTGATCGTCATCGAGCACCACCAGGCGGTCATGGCGCACGCGGACTGGATCATCGACCTCGGCCCCGGCGCCGGCCACGACGGCGGCCGGATCGTCTTCGAGGGCACGCCCGCCGACCTCGTCGCGGGGCGGGCGGGACTCGATCCCTGACGGGCGAGCACCTCGCGGCGTACGTCGGCACCTGATCGATAGCCTCGCCGGCGATGCCCGCGGCGCAGCATCTCCGCGACCTCGCGCTGCTGCGTCGTGTAAGCGACCGGATCGACCACGAGTACGCGCAGCCGCTGGACGTCGAGGCGCTCGCCCGCGGTGCGCACATGTCGGCCGGGCACCTCAGCCGCCAGTTCCGGCTCGCGTACGGCGAGTCGCCGTACAGCTACCTGATGACGCGGCGCATCGAGCGCGCGATGGCGCTGCTGCGTCGTGGCGACCTCAGCGTCACCGAGGTCTGCTTCGAGGTCGGCTGCTCGTCGCTGGGCACCTTCAGCACGCGCTTCACCGAGCTGGTGGGGATGCCGCCCAGCGTCTACCAGGGCCAGGCGGCGGGCGCGATGGCGGGGATGCCGCCGTGCGTGGCGAAGCGGGTGACCAGACCGATCAGGAATCGAGAAGCGCCGGCTCCGGGCCGCAGCTAGCGTGCTCGCCATGGACATCACCATCCACCAGAGCTTCCTCCCGCACGACGACCCGGAGGCGTCGCTGGCCTTCTACCGCGACATCCTCGGCTTCGAGGTCCGCAACGACGTCGAGTACGGCGGGATGCACTGGATCACGGTGGGCCCCGCCGGCCAGCCCGACACGGCGATCGTGCTGCACCCGCCGGCCGCCGACCCCGGGATCACCGACGACGAGCGCCAGACCATCGCCGCGATGATGGCCAAGGGGACCTACGCGAGCATCAACCTTGCCACCGCCGACCTCGACGGCACCTTCGAGCACCTGCAGGCCAACGACGCCGAGGTCGTCCAGGAGCCGACCGACCAGCCGTGGGGCGTGCGCGACTGCGCCTTCCGCGACCCCGCTGGCAACATGATCCGTATCTTCGAGGTCCGCTGAGCGTTCAGCACTAGGCGGCGCGGCGCACGGCCCGCAGCGCCGCGACCGGTTCGGCGATCCCGCGCAGGTCGTGCAGGCCGGCCGGCTCCCAGTCGTGGGAGTCGGCCGCCGCCTCGCCGGTGGCCAGCACGGTCCACGGCGGGGCGACGGCGCACAGCCGGGCGGCGACGTTCACCGTCCGGCCCAGCCAGTCGCCCGCGCTGTGCAGCGCCGGGCCGTGCGCCACGCCCGCGTGCACGGGCGGCAGGTCCTCCTCGGCGGCGGCGTCGACGAGGTCGAGCAGCGTGCCGACGAGCGGCGCGGGCTCCTCGCAGGCGAGCATCGCGCCGTCTCCGAGCACCTTGACGAGCCGGACGCGCGTGCCCGCGTGATCGAGCACGAGCTCCTCGAAGCGCGAGGCCACACGCCCGAGATCCTCGATCGGGAGGCGCTCGCTGAGCGCGGTGAAGCCGGCGAGGTCGGCGAATGCGATCGATCACCTCGCGCGAGCCGGCCAGTTGCCCGCTGTCGCCCTCCAGGCGGAGGATCGCCTCCCGCTGCACGACGTCGAGCAGGTGCAGGCGCAGCACCGCGCCGCTCATGCGGTCGAGGACCGGGAGCGTCGCCGCGGCGAGGTCGGCCAGACGCAGCGCGAGGTCGTCCTCCGTGTCGCCCGGCTGCAGCAGCGCGCGCGAGAGCACGTCCACCATCGCCTGCGCGGTGCGGTGCGAAGCGCGCCCGAAGATGCGGCTGATCGCGTGCAGGTCCTCCTCGGGCACGCCCAGCTCGACCATCCCGCGCAGCACCTTGAGGTTCTCGAGCTGATCGTCGTCGTAGACCGGCTCGTCGTCGCGCGGGAGCGGGAGGCCGAGCGAGCGGTGGTTGACGTCTGCGTAGGCGTCGCTGACGCCGGCCGCGCGGGCGGCGTCGGTGAGGCTGTGGCGGCGGTTGCGAGCGAGCAGGCGCTCGACCGGCAGCAGCTGCAGCCGGCCCGTGTCGTGCGCGGTGCGGAGCTCCTCGAGCGTGCACCCGTCGGCATGCAACCGCTCGAGCAGCGCGAGTCGCGACGGTCGCTCGGCCTCGGTCAGACCTTCGAGCAGCTCGGCAAAGTCCTCGGGCACCGGCCCGACGCTATCGTGCGGGCCGCTCGAGTCCGACCCCGAAAGGAAAGCTTGATGACCGCACCCAGCGCGATCGCACTCCCACGGCGGGACGTCCTCGCCGACGTGCTCCCGGGCGCGCGCGTGCGCGATGCGGTGCTCGTGCTCAGCGGCGCGTTGCTGACGGCGCTGTTCGCGCAGATCTCGATCGAGGTGCCTGGCTCGCCGGTGCCGATCACGGGCCAGACGCTGGCCGTGGGCCTCGTGGGCGCGACGCTCGGCGCTCGCCGGGGAGCGAGCTCGCTTGGCTTGTATGCGCTGCTCGGGCTCTTCTTGCCGTTCTACGCCGACGGCGAGTCCGGCTGGGACGTGATCTGGGGCGCCAGCGGCGGCTACATCGTCGGCTTCATCGTCGCCGCGGGCGTGATCGGCTGGCTCGCCGAGCGGGGGGCCGACCGCCGCGTGGTCCTCGCCTTCCTGGCGTTCGTGGCAGGGCAGCTGATCGTCTTCGCCTTCGGGCTCGCCGGGCTCAAGATCTCGGTCGGGGAGACGTGGGAGTGGACGCTCCACAACGGCTTCGTCGTGTTCATCTTCGGCGGCGTGGTCAAGGCCGTGATCGGCGCCATCGCGTTGCCGTCGGCGTGGCACCTGGTCCGGCGGTTCGAGAAGCGCTAGGCCCGAATCACCGATTTGCCGATGGCGGGGCGCGGCCGCGCGGCTGACCATCGCCGAGGCCAGATCGACCGCTTCTGCGCGGCGCACACCGCCATCGCGGGCGAGCGAGCGCCAGGTGTGGAAGTCGACGGCGTGGCGCGCGGCGGCGACGAGCATCGCCCGCCGCCTCCCGCGCACGTCCCAGCCGGCGGCCAGCACGCGCGCGGCGTCGTCGAGGTAGGCCCGGAACCGCGGAAGCCTCGCGCCGACGGGCGCCACGAGCGTCTCATCGCGCAGGAGGTTGGTGTACATCGCCTCGGTGCCCTCGTAGTAGGCGTAGAGCTCGTCGAGGGCAGTGGTGAGCCGCTCAACCGGGTCGGCGGTCGTGCGCCAGGCCTCGACGTCGGGCGGAGGATGGGTCTCGGCGAAGTGCCCCGAGCAGGCGGCGAAGAGGTCGTCCTCGGTCGGGAAGTGGCGGTAGACCGTCTGGCGCTGCACGCCCGCGCGCTCGGCCACCGCGCTCATCGTCGTGCGCGCCGGGCCGATGCTGCCGTGGAGCTCGAAGGCGGCCTCGGTGATGCGCCGGCGCGTGCCTTGCATCGCGTCGGCGCGCTTGCGGAGCTCGTAGCGGCGGGTTCCCTTTTCGGCAGACATTTGTGTATGACGATCTTGACACGGACCGCGGCGGCGTCTACGCTGCCCGGCGTTATCAATCATCATACAGCAATGTATGACGAAAGGAGAATCGCGATGATGATCGCTTCGACCCCGGAGCTGGAGCTCAACGAGGCCTGGCAGGACGATGACCCGCGCAAGCGGGTCCGCGTGGCGTTCCCCATCAACCGGTCCACCGGCGCTGAGCACACCGCCGTCGTCTACTTCGAGGTCGCGCCCGGCGAGCGGCTGGGCACCCACACCGACAGCGCCGAGGAGATCCTCTACATCGTCGCCGGCGAGGGCGAAGCCGAGGTCGGCGACGAGCGCGGCCTTGTGCGCGCCGGCGATCTCGCGGTGATCCCGGCGATGGTCCCCCACGGCATCGTCAACACGGGCGACGAGCCGCTGAAGGTCGTCGGGTTCTTCTGCGAGAGCGAGATCACCTCGACGTTCGAGGTACCCCTCCAGCCGATCGGGCAGGCGACGGTGACGATGGGCGTGCCCGTCCCCGCCTGACGGCCTGCGCCCTGCCTTGCGCGGAGGCGCTCGTGGCCGCGCCTACGAGCGAGGTGAGTTCCGCGCGGCGCGATAGTCATGGAGAGATGACTGACCGAGATCCTTCCCTGGAGCCGGGCACCGGCCCGAGATGAGCCCGATCACCCACCTCATCGCCGGTGTCCCGGTCTCCGACCTGGACGCGAGCCTCGACTGGTACACGCGGTTCTTCGGGCGACCCCCAGACCTTCGCGTCGGGAACGAGATCCTGTGGGACGTCGACGAGCACGCCACGCTCTTCATCGAGCCGAACGCCGCGCAAGCGGGCGCGGGTCGGATCACGTTCGCCGTCGCTGGGCTCGACGGGCTGCTCGAGCACCTGGCTGCCGAGCGCATCGAGCACGAGCCGATCGAGACCTACTCGAACGATGTCCGCCACGTGAAGGTCCCCGATCCGGATGGCAACGCGATCGCGTTCGCCGAGCTGCCGGACGCCGCGAGCGCGTGACCTCGGTCGGGCGGCCCGGAGGCCGCCACGCTGCGCTGCCTCCGGGCGTGCTTCGGGCTGTACCGGAAGGGTCAAGAAGATGCCCTTCCCGGTGAGGAATCTCTCGCAATTTGCATTGATTTCTTCATTGGTGACCACATGGGAATGGCGCAGATCAGCTAGATCACGCAGAAGCCGGCAGGGAGCGTGGCTTCGCTGAGTTGACGTCGAAGCACGGAGGGCCGTCGTGGCAGCAGTTCGGACGCACGGTGTGGCTGAAGCGGGCGCGGCCCGCGTCGCAGCCGTGGCGAGCCGGCACGAGCGCACGCTGTTGCAGGTCGCCCGCCGCGCGTCACTCTGTGACGACGACGCGCACGACGCCTACCAGCGCGCGCTCGAGATCTTCATCCGGCGGGTCGACACCGTGGACCCCGCGACCGAGCTCGCGTGGCTGCGGGTCGTCGTGCGACACGAGGCGATGGCGATCCGCCGCTCGCGCACCGAGTCGGTGACGGGTGAGGAGCTGGACGTCGACGGCTTCGTCCCGGGTGTCGAGCGAAGCGTCGAGGAGATGATCGCCTCCGGGGAGCGGGTCCGCAGGTCGGCGGAGGCGCTGCGAGCGCTGAAGCCGGATGAGGCCAAAGCGCTGATGATGAAGGCGCACGGTCTCTCGTATGCCGAGATCGGGGAGCGGTGCGGGTGGACGTACACGAAGGTCAACCGAGCCATCACCGAGGGCCGGCGCCGGTTCATGGCGGCGTACCGGGAGATCGAGTCGGGCGAGGAGTGCGAGCGATTCGCTCCGATCCTCGAAGCCCTGGCCGGCGGCAAGGCCACGAGCAGGCAGGTGCTGAGCATCCGGCCGCACCTGCGCCATTGCACGGCGTGCCGAGCCACGGTCCGCGATCTGCATCTCTCGCTGACGCGGCGGGCGTCGCTGTTCTGGCCGGGCTTCGCGCTGGCTGACGCGTCTTCCTCGTCCGGGCCACTCGACGGCCTCACCTCCCCGTCGATCGACGAGCGCCTTCGAGAGCTGGGCGTCGACGGGCCCGAGGCGGTCGAAGCGCCGCCCGACGTCGCGGTCCCGATCCCGGAGGTCACCGACGGCGTCCTGCAGATCCCGCTCGAGCTGCCGCCGCTGTCGGAGCCCAGCGAGCACGTCGGTCCCCTTAGCGGGCTCCGCCACGACATCACCGCGTTCTTCCATCGAGCACAGGCGTCGGACCTCGCGACCGGAGTGCACGTGGCGAGCACGGGCGGCGGAGGCCGGATCGCCACGGTCGCCGCCGTCCTCGGGCTCTGCCTCAGCGGCGCCGGCGTCGGGACGGTCTGCGTCGTCACCGGCCTCGTCCAGAGCCCGCTGCCCCTGCTCCGAGACGAGCCGCCAGCACCACGCGAGCCGCCGCGACCGAAAGCCGAGAAACCGCGCGCGGCGCAACCCACTCCGACGCCGAGGCTCGTCCGGGCGACACCGCCGCCCACCGTGCCGCCGGCGGCCAAGCGACGCGCGGCCAAGCGCAAGCCGGCGCGCGAGAGCCGCGATCCCTCACAGGACACCACACCGACAAGCCACGAGAGCACGCCGATCGCGAGCCGCCTCCGGCGCATCGACAGGCCAGGACACCTTCACGCCCGAGAGCCAACAGGGCTCCCAACCCGCAACCCCAGCACCCGCCACAGGCGGAAGCGAGTTCGCACCATGAGGAGGCGCCGAATGCAGCTGCTATTGCGCGTCGCACTGGTCATCACGATCGTCCTAATCGCGGGAGCCGGAGCAACTCCGGCGAGCGCCGGCGATGTACCCGGTCTACGCCTGCGACCCGGCCCACGGCAACGTCAACAACTCCTGGCAGTCGTACTCGAATCGCCGCGGGATCCTCGTCTACGTGGCGTGCCGGGCCACCGCGGCTCACTCGGTCCCTGGGACCAGGGCTCGTGACACGAGCGATGGTAAATCGCAAGGACAAGCGGGCCACGATCCCGCGCGGAGCCTCCGCCCGCTGGATATTCCGCGCCCCACCGGGAGCGACGCTCTCGCGACGTCAGCTACGTCGGCTCGTACTGCGGCAACGTCGGCTGACGGGCGTGCTCCAGGCCGACCTCTGCCGGTCCACTGGTGGTACGACCCGTCGGGCGTCGCGCGCGTGCCGAACGACGCCGAGAGCGACGACGATGCCGCTGCTGCTCCAGGACAACCGCGTCGCTACGTACCTACTGCGTCGAGGCCCGATGCACGGTAGGCGGCGGAACTCCGCGCGCATGGGCAGCGATGCAGGTCGATAGCGGTCTACATCAACGACGACACGCCGCCTGCTGTGAGCGTCACTGGCGGCTCGGCGTAACTCCGGGATGGAAGCGCGGGGAGATCGACGTTCGATACGGCGCCGGGACAACGTCGGGGTTCGACACGCCCGAGATCGAGAGGGGCGGCATCTGCAGCACGACTCGGAGCACGATCACGTGCGACTACACACGCTCAGCGCCTTGCCCTAGCTCTGAGCGATGCGTTTCGCAGTGAGCACGCGAACCGTCCCCGATGGAGCACAGCCCTTCGTGGTCCGCGCGCAGGACACGGCGGGAAACTGCAGGCTCAACACAGCTGACCTTAGCCGGTCGACAACACGGCTCCCGGCCCGCCGCTCGACCTGACCGGCGATCGGCGGCACGCAGTGGCGCTCGCGCAACTCGTTCGGCTCTTCAGTGGCGCAACCCCTCACAGCCAGGCACCGCACCGATTGCAGGCGTGAGGACGGCGGTCTGTCCCGCATCCGCGGACCTCGAGGACTGGACTGGATGCACAGTCGAAGCGACGCGCGCGGCTGACCGGCGAGCTCACAAAATCCGCGTTCCGCGTAGCGGCAGGTGGGTGGCACGCGTCTGGCTTCAAGACGCCGCCGGCAACGAAGATCGGACACGGCGCAGTCGGCGCAGCTCAACCTCGACAACACCCCGCCACGTGGTCGGCATCGCGCCGCTCGACGTCGCGGATCCGACGCGGATCGACGTCCGATGCATCAGACGCTACGTCGCCCGTCGTGCGGACCGAGCTTGAGGCACGGCGTCGAGGCGACGCGGCATGGACTCCGTTGCCTTCAACGCGGACCTCGACCGGCTTCTCGTCGCGCCTCGACGACGAGATCCTCCCGAACGGCGAAGTACGAGCTTCGTGCACGGGCAACGGACAGCGCCGGAAACGAACGGTCAACGCGATCGTGAGGGGTCGGGTCAGCTCGCGCGTCGAACGATGCCGACTGCGCGTCGACACGCGTCTCGTCGCCGGGCAGATCAAGATCGTCAAGGGACGACGCACGCGCGGCGGCCGTCGTCGCACACGGCGCGTGATCGTTGTGCGGCCGAAGATTCGCTTCGGCCGACACGATCCCGATTCGAGGACGGCTCACGATGCCGGGAGACAATGCAGTCGCCGACGCCGGCATCGAGGTCTGGGAGGACAGTGGAATTCGGGGCGCAGCGTCTCGACGCGTGGCGGTGATCGGTACAGACGGCTCCGGGCGCTTCACGTTCAGAGGCACTCCGGACCAAGCCGCACACTCCGGTTTCGCTACCCAGGCACCCCGCTTGTCCGAGCGCGGACAACCGAGGTCGACCTCCGCGTCAAGGCGACATCGACGATCGGCGTCAACCGACGTCGCGTCGTGAACGGCGAGGACATCGTCTCTCCGTGGCCGGATTCGCGGCGGGCCGTTGCCGACGGTTGGCAAGCTGGTCCAGCTGCAGGCATACTCGCGTGGCAGATGGCTGACGTTTGCCACGCCACGCGCAGACGGGAGGACGGGTCGCTGGTCGTATCGCTACCGGTTCACGTCGACGCGCGGCACGGTTCGCTATCGGTTCCGAGCGCGGATTCCGCAGGAGGCAGGGTTCCCGTACATCGACGGCCATTCGCAAGTCGGCGCGAGTGCTGGTCAAGGGTCTGTGATGGCCGAGATGACGCGATGAGACGCGAGCTTGTCACGATCGCCTGACGTACGCGAACGTCATGTCGACGATCGCGGTGTTCCTCGCGCTCGGCGGCACCTCGTATGCGCTGACCCTTCCTCGCAACAGCGTCGGGGCGAGACCAGCTCAGAGGCGAACGCCGTTGGGTCGGTCCGAGATCCGACGACGGCGCGGTGCGATCGGTCGAGATTCGCGAATCGCTCGATCCGCACACGCGACATGTCGCTGGGTGCGCGCGAGCGCTTCGGGTCAGCAGGGTCCGCCAGGCGTAACGTTCTTTCAAAGCGTCAACTCAGCGGTGGAGCCGCGGTAGGAAATGCGACACTCTCGTCCGAGGCAGTAATGCGACTCTCGATCGTGGACTTCAGCCGTTCAGTCCGAGCTGTGTTGCGGTCGCGTCGCTGACATCGATTCCCGGAGGGCCAGACCCCGATCCGCCGCGCAACGGCCACGTAACCGCTGCAGACGACCGCAGACGGTCGGGTGCTCGTGCGGACGTTGACTGCAGCGGCGACGCCCGCGCACGCGCCGTTCAATCTGATCGTCGCCTGCTGACCACCGCATGGCGCTGATCAAGGCTCAGATCACGCAGGACACCGTCGACTATCTCGCGCGGCACTCGCGGCAGGACGACGTGCTCGCTCGGATCGAGCGGGAGACTTTGGCGATGCCGGAGGCGGCTATGGCGACTCCTCCGGACGAGGGTGCGCTGTTGACGATGCTTGCGAAGCTGGTCGGGGCTGAGCGGGCGTTGGAGGTTGGGACTTTCGTCGGGTATGGCGCGATCTCGATTGCCCGGGGGCTTGCCGAGGGTGGCCGGCTCACCTGTCTCGAGCTCAAGGAGAAGTGGGCCGAGGTTGCGCGGGCGAATCTGGAGGAGGCCGGTGTCGCCGATCGCGTGGAGATCGTGATCGGGCCTGCCGAGGAGAGCTTGAAGCAGCTGCCCGAGGACTCGAGCTTCGACCTCGTGTTCCTCGACGCTGACAAGACGAGCTATCCGACCTACTACGAGCTGATCGTTCCGCGCATGCGCCCTGGCGGGCTGCTCGTCATCGACAACGTGCTGCTCGGCGGGGGCGTGGTCGACCCCCAGAGCGAGCGGGAGCGGATCATCGCCGAGCTGAACGACCGGATCACCGCCGACGAGCGGGTCGAGAGCGTGATGATCTTCGTGGCTGACGGCGTCACGCTCGTGCGGCGTCGCGACGCCGCAGCAGCCACGGATTAGCCCGCGGCGACCCGGCGTCGGCCGGATACGACCAAGTACGGCGTCGGTTCGTCGCAGAGTTGATGCAGATGCCTGGTGTCTCGACACGGCGATCCCGACACCATGGATCGCGAGGCGAAATCCGCGTGATTACCCCCGGAAACCGACGTTTACTTGACGAGGTTCGCGCGATCGCCGCCAATCAGGGCGGAGCGGTCGGCCGGGAGCAACTGGTCGAACTCGGAGTCAGCTCGTCCGCGATCGATCGCGCGCTGCGGTCTGGCAGGCTCCATCGTCTCTACCGCGGCGTGTATTCCGTCCTCGCACCCGAGACGCTCGGCGAAGACGGCCGGCTGACCGCCGCGTATGATCGCGGCGGGCCCGGAGGCGTTCCTTAGTCACGGGACGGCGGCGTGGCGCTGGCGGCTCGTCCCGGCCCCCGGTGTGGTGACCGAGGTGAGCGCGCCGCGCGGCCGTCGCGCGACGGGAAACCTCGTCGTCCACCGGAGCGGTCTGGTGCGCCCGGGCGACGTCGTCTGGAACGGGCGCTTTCGCAGCGCGTCGGTCGCTCGCACGCTGCTTGACCTCGCCGTGCGCTACCGGCAGCCTGCGCTCGAACGAGCGCTGGCCGAGGCCGAGTTCGCCCATGACCTCCGTCCCGCGGACGTCGTGCATGTACTGCGCCGCGGCCATCCTGGCAGCGCGAATCTTCGCGCAGCGCTCGACGCTCACACTCCGGGACACGGTGAGGCCAAGAGTCAGCTCGAGAAGAAGTTCCGAGCGTTGCTCCTGCGCCACGGCATCGAGCTGCCCCACCGCAACCAGCGAATCGGACCCTGGATCGTCGACTGCGTGTGGCCAGATCGGCGCGTGGTCGTCGAGCTCGACGGCCGCCAGCATTCGCGCCCGCACCAGTCTGATCTAGACGATGACCGAGATCTCTGGCTGCGCCGCAACCGCTTCGTGCTGCGTCGCTACGGACCCAAGCACGTCTACCAGCAGTCCGGAGCGGTCATCAGCGATCTGCTCGACGCCTTCGCCGACGCCGTCAAGCTGGGCTACGCCGTCGCCACCTCGCCGTGACTCGACGCGGGCGCGGTTGAAGGAGTCGCAGCGGTCGCGCGGGCGGGCGCCGAAGGCGCAGCGATCGTTGAGATAGGTCCCGCCCCGCGGCGTTCCGGGGTCGACCGGGTTAACGCTGTGGCGGGACCGGTCTCCGATCGCGTCGTTTCGTGTTGCCGCGCTGCACCAGCCGATGCTGTGCCGCCCTCCCGAGGCCGAACACAGAGAACACGCTGGAGCACCGCGGGTGTGGCGGGCGGTCCGCGGCGTGGCCTCCCGGGGCGCTAGACCGCGAGCTTGCGAGCGGTGCCCCGGGAGGGCATGACGACGGACCGCCCCCCGCCACGCTCGCGTCGACCTATGATCAGAAACCATGGGCACGCCCGCCACCGGCCGGCAGGCCGAGATCAAAGACTCGATCCTGGACACCGTCGGCGAGACGCCGCTGATCCGGCTCTCCCGCATCGGCGCCGGACTCACGCCGCAGATCGTGGCGAAGCTCGAGTCCTTCAATCCGGGCGGCTCGATCAAGGACCGCGTCGCGGTGCGGCTCGTTGAGGCGGCAGAGCGCGACGGGCGGCTGCGGCCCGGCGGCACGATCATCGAGCCGACCTCCGGCAACACCGGCACCGGCCTCGCGATCGCCGCCCGCCTGAAGGGCTACCGCGTGATCGCGGTGATGCCGGACAAGATGAGCAAGGAGAAGATCGATCTCCTGCGCGCGTACGGAGCCGAGGTCGTCGTCGCTCCCACCGACGTGTCGCCCGACTCGCCGCAGTCCTACTACCGGGTCGCCGACCGCCTCACGCAGGAGATCCCCGGCGCCTTCCAGCCCAACCAGTACGCGAACCCGGCCAACCCCCAGACGCACTACGAGACGACCGGGCCGGAGCTGTGGCGCCAGTCGGGCGGGCAGATCACGCACCTCGTCGTGGGCGTCGGCACGGGCGGGACGATCACCGGCATGGCTCGCTACCTGAAGGAGCAGCGGGCGGACATCCAGATCATCGGCGCCGACCCGGTGGGCTCGATCTACTCCAACGACGAGGTCCATCCGTACCTCGTCGAGGGCGTGGGGGAGGACTTCTGGCCGCAGACCTTCGACCCGTCGGTCGTCGACCGCTACGTCACCGTCTCCGACCGCGACAGCTTCCTCACCACCCGGCGGCTGGCGCTCGAGGAGGGGCTGCTGGTGGGCGGCTCGTGCGGCCTCGCCGTACACGCCGCGCTCGAGGTGGCCAAGGGGATCGACGACCCCGAGGCGATGATCGTCGTCGTGCTCCCGGACGGCGGCCGGGCGTACCTCTCGAAGATCTTCAACGACGCGTGGATGAGCCAGTACGGGTTCCTCGAGCGCTCCAGCGACCGCACGGTCGGCGACGTCCTGCGCGACAAGACGACCGCCGGCGAGATCCCGCCGTTCGTGACCGTGCAGACGCACCAGAAGGTCAAGGACGCGATCAGCCTGCTGCACGAGCACCGCGTCTCCCAGCTGCCCGTGGTGAGCGGATCCGAGCCCACCGCGATCGTCGGCTCGGTGGGGGAGCGCGGCCTGCTCAAGCGCGCGATCTCGAACCCGCAGCTGATGGGCGCGGAGATCGTCGAGGTGATGGAGGCGCCGTTCCCGGCCGTCGCCACCGGCGACCCGGTGCGCGAGGCGGTCGAGCTGCTGAGCGGCGAGGGTCAGGCGCTGACGGTGACCGAGGACGGCCGGCCGGTGGGGATCGTCACCCGCGCCGACCTGCTGGAGTCGCTCGTCTCATGAAGCGCTTCGCCACCCGCGCCGTGCACGCCGGGCTCGAGCCCGACCCGGCGTACGGCGGCGTCGTGCCGCCCATCCACCAAGCCTCCACGTATCGCCAGCCGGCACCCGGGGAGTTCGTCGAGGACTACGACTACTCGCGCTCGGCCAACCCGACGCGCAGCGCGCTCGAGCGGGCGCTCGGGGAGCTCGAGGGAGGACTCGCGTCGGCGTTCTCGAGCGGTATGGCGGCCGAGCACGCGCTGATCACCGCTGTCGCCGCGGCGGGCGACCACGTCGTCATCCCCGACGATCTCTACGGCGGCACCTACCGGCTCGTCGACAAGGTGCTCACCCACTGGGGGCTGCGCTACACGATGGTCGACCAGACCGACCTCGACGCCGTCGAGGCGGCCGTCACCGACCAGACGAAGCTGATCTGGGTCGAGACGCCGACCAACCCGACGCTCAAGGTCGTCGACATCGAGCAGATCGCCGCCCGCCGGCGGGACGCGCTGGTGGCGGTGGACAACACGTTCGCCACGCCCGTGTACCAGCGGCCGCTCGAGCTGGGCGCGCACGCGTCGGTGCACTCGACCACGAAGTACATCGGCGGCCATTCGGACGCCGTCGGCGGCGCCGTGATCGTGGGAGAGCAGGCGCTGCACGACGCCGTGCGCTTCGTTCAGAACTCGGTCGGTGCGGTGCCCGGGCCGCTCGACGCGTTCCTCGTGCACCGCGGCATCCGCACGCTGCATCTGCGGATGGCGGCGCACACCGACAACGCGCGGGCGGTCAGCGAGTGGCTGCACGGGGTCGACGCGGTGAGCGACGTGCGCTGGCCGGGCTTCTCCGGGATGGTCTCCTTCCGGCACCCGGACGCCACCCGCATCGCCGCCGCCTGCGAGGTGTTCTCGCTCGCCGAGTCGCTCGGCGGCGTGGAGTCGCTGATCGAGGTCCCGCAGGCGATGACGCACCAGTCCGTGGAAGGCTCGTCGGCCGCTGTCCCGGCCGACCTCGTGCGCCTCAGCTGCGGGATCGAGGCGGCCGAGGACCTCGTCGAGGACCTCGCGCGCGCGATCGGCGCGCCGGTCCCCGCCGGCGTCTGATTCCGGGCACCGCAACTCAAGGGATCCGGTGGGGATCCGATGCAAGTGAGGATGCGTCTCCTCCTGACCGTGACCCTGTTCGCGCTGCTCGCCGGCAGCGCGTCCGCCTACCCACAGCTCCCCGAGCCGCTGCCGCCCGTCAAGGGCAACCCGGCGAACCGGCTGCTCGACGTGCCGATCGAGGACTCGATCTACGACGCTGCACGCACGTGCAAGCGGCGCGGCCGGACGGGCGTCGTCGCGCTCAGCGCCTGGCTCGACGCCCACACGCGCGGCGCGTTCTGGGGCTCCTACCGGTGCGAGAAGTGGGGCAAGGACTCCGCCTCGCTGCACGCGGAGAACCGCGCGATCGACTGGCACCTCGACGCCGCCGTCAAGGCCGACCGCACCGCCGCCGACAAGCTGTTCCGCCTCTTGCTCGCGCCCGACAAGGCCGGCAACCCGCAGGCCCTGGCCCGGCGCATGGGCGTGCAGGAGCTGATCTGGGATTGCGGGTACTGGGGTGCTGGGATGACAAACTTCCGGCCCTACAACGTGTGCTTCAACGACAAGGGCAAGCCGCGCAAGCGCGTCGACAAGACGAGCGCGCATCGCGACCACATCCACATCGGGATGACGAAGGCGGGCGCGAACGGCCGCACGAGCTTCTGGGCGGGACCCTGATCCTCCGACGCCTGATCCTGGCCGCGCTCGCGGCCGCAGCGCTGGCCGGCTGCGGGGAAGCGCCCGCCGAGCCCGTCGAGAAGGCGGCGGTGGTCGTCGAGGAGCCGGCCGCGGAGCTGCCGCCGCTGCCGAAGATGCGGCCGAAGGTGGTGGAGCCCGTCGCCGGCGACACCGGCCCGTCTCCCGCGACCGACCCGGGGCTCGAGGAGGTCGGCCCGAAGCCGACGCGCGCCGCGTCGGGCACGAGGTCGCTGCGTGCCGTCGGGCGCACCGACATCACGAAGGCGACCGCGCTCGCCAACGGCGTCGCACTACCCCCGCTCGAGGCGCCCGAGGAGGTCAAGCAGATCATCGAGGCGGGCAACATCATCGCCCGCTCGCCGTACCTGTGGGGCGGCGGCCACGGCAAGTGGCTCGACAAGGGCTATGACTGCTCCGGCTCGGTGTCGTTCGCGCTCGCGGCCGCCGGGCTGCTCGCCGGCCCGCTCGCTTCCGGGCCCCTGATGAGCTGGGGCCAGGCCGGCCGCGGCAAGTGGGTCACGATCTACGCGAACCAGGGCCATGTGTTCATGGAGGTCGCGGGGATCCGCTTCGACACGTCGGGGCAGCGCGTCAGCGGCTCGCGCTGGCAGAACGCTCTGCGCTCCACCGGCGGCTTCGTGGCCCGCCACCCGCCCGGCCTCTGATCGGGTGCCAACCCTATGCGGCACGCGCCGCTGGGGCCGATGAGATGGGTGTAAGCGTGTCTCTCCTGTCGTAGACGGCCCTGATGCTCCGCTCCCCGCTCCCCGAACTCGTTTCCGGACCGCCTCCGGAGGTCCTCGACGAGATCGGCGCTGCGTGGGAGCGGGCTCAGGCACCGATGGTCGAGTCGCTGGAGCTCGGCTTCGACTCGGCACCGGGCGTCGCGCGCGCCTGGGGCGAGCTGCGACTCGCCGACGGCACCGTCGTCGCGCGCCTGCGTGCCTCGGAGGCGATCGCGCTCGCCTGCGGCGACATGGTGCTGCAACCCGTGTAAGCGGCGGGTGCCGCGGGCAGGATTGCCGCCATGGCCATCAAACCGAAGCAGATCATCGATACGGCCGTTGACCTCGGCAAGTCGGCGGTCAAGCGTGGCGTCGAGACCGCCGAGCGCCTGCGCGGATCCGGCGAGAAGACCGCCCCGCCGTCGACGCCTGGAACCCCCGCCGCGAAGACGACCCCGTCGACCGCGACGCGCTCGCGTGCCACGAGCGGCTCCCCGTCGACGGTCGGCGCGGCGAAGCCCGGCAAGCCCGGCGGGCCGAAGTCTGCGACCGCGCCCAAGCGGGCGGCGAAGAAGAGCGGCTAGGCCGGGCTGACATAGGGTCCGCGCATGGACCCGGCAGAACGCGCTGCGCTCACCCGGGCGAAGGCTCGGCTCGATCGGCTGGACTTCTATCCCGAGCCGGTGCGGATGGGCCGGGTCCGGATCCTTCATACGCCCTGGCTGTTCCGCATCCCCGGGTTGCGGCGCTACCACGGCTACGAGGTGGGGCCGCTGATCCTGATCCGCAAGCCGCTCGCGGAGACGTCGGACGACCTGATCGTGCACGAGCTGTGCCACGTGTGGCAGGACCAGCATCGGCGCCTGCGGATGTGGCTCTCGTACCTCTACCAGGGCTACCGGAACAACCCGCACGAGGTCGAGGCCCGGCGCGCGGCGGCCGAGACGCGCTAGCGTCCCGGGCGGTGGATGGACAGGAGGCCCTGGAGCGCCATGCGCAAGCGGCGGCGACCGTGCGGGCGTTCTCGGAGCGGTCGCGCGCCGAGCGTGTCGTGCTGCTCGTCGACCTCGGCGAGGAACGCGCGCCGGCGATGCTCGACTGCGCGCCCGGTGGCGAGCTCGAGCTGACCGACGAGGGCGCGCTGTGGCGCGTGCCGGCCGACGTGGACCCGGGCGCCGAGCCGCGGCCCCTGCCCGACCTGCGGCCCCCGCCGGCCACCGCGCTGGCGCTCGACCCTGACACCGGCGAGCTCGAGGCGCCGCTCGGCGCGGTGGCCAATCTGGCCGGGGGAGTGCTCGCGCTCGCTCGCGCGTTCGGCGGACGGAGCGTCGCGACCGCGGACTTCGCGACGCGCGACCCGGAGACGCCGCTCACGATCGCCGCGCGCGAGGGGGAGCCGATCGTCGTGGCCGCGGGCGACCATCGGTTCGAGCTGCCGGAGGGCGTGGCGTGAGCGAGCCGTGCACGTGGTGCGGGACGGCGGTCGAGGCCGCGGACGGCTTCCGCGCGTACGAGCCGGCCGGCGACCGGCGCGCCGTGTTCTGCCGGCTCGAGCACATCGTGCCATGGGCGATCCGCGGCGCGTGGTGGGAGCCCGGCCCGGGGGTCGACGACCCCCGGCTGACCACGTGCTCGTGGTGCGGCGAGCCGCTCGGCGAGGCGCACGTGCTCGTCATCCGCGCCCGCGGCGAGCACCTGATCCCGGACGGCTTCTGCACCGTCGAGCACCTGCTCGAGTGGGCGAAGGCCGGTGGTCGGTATCGCGGGGGCGTGACGTCACAGTCAAAGTCAACTGCGGCTGGGTAGGGAGGCTGGGGAGCCAGCCGCTGCGCGGGGAAGATTGCCGTGCGGTGAGCGGGCGGATCGCGAAATCCGTGAAGTTACCCCCGGAAACCGACGCCTAGTTCACGGATTTCGCGAACTATCCCCGATCGGCCGCGGAAACCGCGGCCAATCCGCGATCGTTCGCGCGATCGCCGGCCAGGCCGGCTCCCTCACCCTCCTTACCCAGCCGCAGTTGACGTTCGCCCGCGCCGCAGCGCGCTACCGAGCTGACTCCGCGATCCGGGCCGCCTCCTCCTGCGTGAAGTCGCCCTCAAGGCGCAGCAGGATCCCGTCCGCTCGCTCCACGAGCAGCGTCGGACCGGCCAGCCGCTGGGTCTCGAAGCGAGCGTTGCCGTCCTCGCCCATATAGGCGAAGCCATGGTTGGCGCCCGTGATGAAGAACGCCGGGTAGCCGTCGACGGTGAGCCGCTCGATGTTGGTCGCGGAGCCGATCGTCTTTTCGATCAGCGGGCTGGCGGTGGCGCGGAGCTCGGTGACGAGGAGGCCGACGCCGTTCGAGCCCGGGAGGCCGCGCCGCGGCCGGTACACAAGGTCCACGCGCCGCGGATTGTCGTCGAGGTAGACCGCGTCGGGCCGGCCGGCGGCTGCCGGCACGAGCACCGGGAAGCCCGCGCGCCGGCGCGCGGCCGCCAGCGTCACGGGGTCGCCGAACGTGAGACCGGACCCGAACTCCGACGGCCGCGGCTCGTCCCGCTCGATCTGCACGCTGCCGAAGCCGAGCAGCTCGAGCACGGCCGAGCGCGCCGGGGGGACCGCCATGACGACCGCGACGAGCACCGCGCCGAGCGCGACCGCCACCCGCCAGGCCGGCCACTCGAGCCAGCGCCCGCGGCTGCGCGGCCGCTGCGCCGGCAGCCGCGCGGCCACCGCGCCGCTCACGTCCGGCGTCTCCGGCCACTCCACCCGTAGCGCGCGCAGCTCGCGCTCGAGGTCAGGCACGCGCACCCACCTCCTCGCGCAGCGGAGCCCTAGACATGCTCGCCCACCTCTTCGCGAAGCCGCGCCAGCGCGCGCGAGAGGCGCGACTTGACCGTGCCGCTGCGGACGCCGAGTGCGGCGGCAGTCTCGGCCTCGGAGAGCTCGAGCAGGTAGCGGCACGCGATCACTGTGCGGTCGCGCTCGCCGAGCCGGCCGAGGCCCTCGAGCAGCGCCGTGCGGCGCTCGCCCGCGAGGAGCGCCGCCTCCGGGGAGTGGGCCGACTCCCCCGAGGGGCGCCCCTCGCCGGCGGCGCGCAGCGCCAGCGCCGCACGGCGGCCGGCGGCCCGCCGGCGGTTGCGCGCCTCGTTGGCCACGATCGCGAGCAGCCACGGGCGCAGCGGCTCGCCCGCCCGGAAGCGCCCGAGCGCGCGATACGCCTTCACGAACGCCTCCTGGGCGGCCTCCTCGGCGTCGGCAGCACTGCCGCAGATGACGTAGGCGATGCGGAAGGCGGTCTCCTCGTGGTCGCGGACGAGCGTCGCGTACGCGGTGCCGTCACCCTCGCGTGCGCGCTCGATCAGCTCGTTCTCTGTCAGTGGTCGGCCCACCACCACCGCGTACTACAGCGGTACGCGAGAATCCGTTCCATGTCGCTGCCACCCGGGCCGCGCGCGCCGGCCGCGATCCAGACGTACGAGTGGGTCGCCCGGCCGACCGCGCTCATGCGTCGCTGCCAGGCGCGCTACGGGGAGCCGTTCACGCTCAAGATCGCCTGGGCGGACGCGCCGATGGTGTTCGTCTCGGATCCGCACGACGTCAAGCGCGTGTTCACGGCCGGCGCCGACACCCTTCGCGCCGGCGCGAGCTCGACGGTGCTCGAGCCGTTCACCGGGCCGCGCTCGATCCTCGTCCTCGACGGCGACGAGCATCTGGACGAGCGACGCCTGATGCTCCCGCCCTTCCACGGCGAGGCGCTGGCCGGGTGGCGCGCGACGATCGCCGAGCTCGCCGCCGCCGAGCTCGACGGCTGGACGCCCGGCCGCCCCATCCAGGCGCTGCGACGCATGCAGGCGCTCACGCTCGAGGTGATCCTGCGCGTCGTGTTCGGAAGCGGCGACCCGGCGCTGCGTGACGCGATCCGCCGCACGCTCGACATGATGACCTCGCTGCCGCGGCTGTGGGCGATGGCGCTGGTGCCACGCCAGCTCCCGCCGTGGAGCACGTTCATGCGCGCCGTCCGCGACCTCGATGCGCTGATCTACGAGCGCATCGAAGCCGGCGCCGACGACGGCTCCGTGCTCGCCGTCCTGCGCGCCGCCGATCCCGAGCCGGCGCGCCTGCGCGACCAGCTCGTGACGCTGCTCGCGGCCGGCCACGAGACGACCGCCGGATCGCTGGCGTGGGCGCTCGAGCGCCTCGCCCGCCACCCCGACGTCCTCGCGCGCGTGCGCGACGACGAGGACGGCTACACCGACGCGGTCGTCAAGGAGGTCCTGCGCTGCCGTCCGGTGCTCGCGATCGCGCCGCGCCAGGTCGTCACCGAGTACACGGTCGGGGACTGGACGCTGCCGCGCGGCACCCACGTGACGCCATGCATCTACCTCACCCACCGCCGGCCCGAGCTGTGGGGCGACCCGACCGCGTTCCGGCCGGAGCGCTTCCTCGACGGCGCTCCGCCGCCGTACGCCTTCATCCCGTTCGGCGGCGGCACGCGCCGCTGCCTCGGCGCCGCGTTCGCGACGCTCGAGATGCGCGAGGTGCTGCGCACGGTCGCCAGCCGCTTCGCGCTCCGGGTGGGTGGGACGGTTTCCCCGCACGGCGAGCGGATGCGCCGGCGGTCGATCACGATCACCCCCGCGCACGGCGGTCAGGTGGTCCCGGAGTCGCTAGCTTCACCTGCCGCGCGATGCCGCTCTTCTGCCGCCACAACCGCCTGACCGCCAACTGCCCGATCTGCAGCCGCGAGCTGCAGGCGGAGCTCAAGTCCGTGGCCCCGTCGCGCCCCGCTCGGCGCGGCACGGCGCGCACCTCCTCCTCGACCCCGCGGCGGGGCGTGGTCACCCGCAAGCTCGCCCGCGCCGCCGACGACGGCTACCGCAACCCGCTCGTCCCGGGGCTGCGCGCCACGGCCGACGCCGAGCGCCTGGCTGCCGCGCTGGCGGCCGCCGCCGCGCGGCTCGAGCCGCCCGGGCCCTACCCCGAGGTGGCCGCCGAGCCCGACCTCGAGGAGGCGACGTGGCTTGCGTTCCTGCTCGCGACGGGCACCGAGGAGCGCCCGTCGTGGGCCTCGGGAGACGAGCCGTCGCAGACCGCCAGGGCCTACCGTGCGTGGGCCGACCGTGCCGGCTCCCAGCAGGCGGCGTTCGAGGGCGAGGCGGCGTGGACGCCCGAGCGGCGCTTCTCGCGCGTGTTCGAGCGCCTCGCGCTGCCGGGCTTCCCCCGCGCGGCGCGGTTCGACCTGCTCACGGGGCTCGGCGCCGCGGGCAGGTACGAGCTCGAGGCGGGGGAGCTGTGGCTGGCCGCCGGGGAGGACGCGACCACCGAGGCGGCGAAGCGACTCCTCGTGTCCGGCGACAAGCTGTTGCTCGAGCGGCGCGCCCGCGAGCTGGCCGACGCGACCGGCGTGCCGCTGGGCGCGCTCGATCGCGCGCTCGCGGTGTGGGGAACGCCGGGCGAGCACGCCGACCTTGCCGGCGATCCGCCACCCCGGGTCCGCGCCGCCCTCTCGCTGCGGTGAGCGTGCAGGCCGTCCCCGCTTCAGCGCGGCCGGTGGCGTCCCTGCGCGCCGCAGACCGCCACGGGGCGCGGATATGGCCGCTGCTACCGGTCTGCGTGGCGCTCGCGGCGCTCTCGCTGCTGACGCAGTCGGGGCCGACGTACGACCCGTGGGCCTGGATCATCTGGGGCCGCGAGATCACGCAGCTCGACCTCGTGACGACCGGCGGGCCCTCGTGGAAGCCGCTGCCGGTGCTGTTCACGACGCCCTTCGCGCTCGCGGGCGACGATGCGGCGCCAGGCCTGTGGCTCGTCGTGGCGCGTGCAGGCGGGCTGCTCGCGTTCGTGATGGCCTACCGGCTCGGCGCGCGGCTGGCCGGCCCGGTGGCCGGGATCGTGGCCGCGGGCTCACTGGTGCTGGCCGACGCGTTCATCCGCAACTTCGTCCGCGGGAACTCGGAGGGCCTGCTGGTGGCGTTCGTGCTGTGGGCGGTCGAGCGCCACCTCGACGGGCGGCGCACGCAGGCGTTCCTGCTCGGCTTCGCCGCCGCCCTCCTGCGCCCCGAGGTGTGGCCGTTCTGGGGCCTGTACGGGCTGTGGCTCGTGTGGCAGGCGCGAGGCGCCGGACCTCCATGGCGTGAGGCGGTCGTCGTCTTCGGCAGCGGGGCGCTCGCGATCGTCGTGTGGTTCCTGCCCGAGTACCTCGGGTCGGGTGACTGGCTGCGCGCAGCGGCCCGGGCACGCGACCCGGATCCCAACTCGGCGGCGTTCGCCGACTCGCCGTTCGTGGAGGTCTTCGTGCGCTCGGCGACGATCCTCTCGGGCCCCGTCTACGTCGGCGCGGCGTTCGCCACCGGCGCGGCGGCCGTCGCCTGGGTGCAGCACCGGCGAGGTGGCCTGCGCCTGGCGCTCGCGGCGATGTCGACGATCCTGATGGTCGCCGTGGCGCTGATGACGGAGGGCGGGTTCGCGGGCAACCTCCGCTACGTCGCGCTGCCGGCGGCTCTCGTGTGCGTGCTCGCAGGTGCGGGCTGGGTCGAGCTCGTCCGTGGCGCCCGCGGCCGCTGGGGCGCGCGCGGGGCAGCGATCGTCATCGTCCTCGCAGTGGCGGCGTGGGCGCCGTTCGTCGCCAGCGACTGGTCGACGTTGCGCACCCACTGGGGCCTGGTCGAGGACGAGGCCGAGTTCTACGGCCCGAACCTGCGCGCTGCGATCGACAAGGCGGGCGGGGAGGAGCAGGTCAAGGCCTGCGGACGAGTCTTCGCCGGGCGCTTCCAGGTCCCGGCTGTCGCCTGGTATCTGCATCTGCACGCCCGCGACGTGGACATCCTCCCGTTCGGGCCGGGCACGACGTTCGCGCAGGGCCACTCCGCGCTCGCGGACGACCCGCGCTATCCGGAGGTGACGAAGACCCGCAGGTGGATCGTCGGGAGCAGCTGTGGCCGCGGGTAACCTGAGCTTCATGGCCACCTATGCCCAGCGCCCGGCATGGGGCCTGAGGGCACGGACGGTGTCCCGCACCCGGCTCGCGGTGCCGGTCGGGCTCGGCGCGCTGGTGCTGCTCTCGCTGATCCTGCGCACGCGCGAGCTGGGGATCGGCTTCTGGATCGACGAGGGGCTGTCGGTGGGCATCGCCGACCGGCCGCTCGCAGACATCCCCGACGCGCTGCGGCTCGACGGCTCGCCGCCGCTGTACTACCTGCTCCTGCACGTCTGGATGCAGGTCGCGGGCACGTCGGAGGAGGCGGCGCGCGCGCTCTCGCTCACGTGCGCGCTCCTGTGCATCCCCGTCGCCTGGTGGGCGGCGCGCGCTCTGTTCGGGACGCGGGCCGGCTGGATGGCCGCCGTGCTCGCCGCGACCAACCCGTTCCTGACCGAGTACGCCCAGGAGGCGCGCATGTACGCGCTGTGCGCGCTGCTGGCGATGGTGGCGTGCGGCGCGTTCGGGAAGGCGATCATTGCCGACGCGCCGGCCAGCGCACGCCGGCCGTGGGCGGTCGCGCTGGCGGTGACGCTCGCGGCGCTGCTGTACACGCACAACTGGGCGATCTTCCTGTGCACGGCCTTCGGCCTCGTGTGGCTGTTCGAGCTGTGGCGGGCGGACGAGCGGCGCGACCTGCTGCTCACCGGCGGTGTCGCGTTCGGCGGCGCGCTGCTCCTGTACGCGCCGTGGGTACCGACGACGATCTACCAGTCCGTTCACACCGGCGCGCCGTGGTCGGAGCCGCCGACCGTGCTCGAGTTCTTCGGCGCCCCCGGCGTCATCCTCGGCCAGTTCGCCCAGGTGGCCCTGCTGATGGCCGCGGGAGCGGGGCTGGCCGTGCTCTACCCGCCGCGCCGCTCGCCGGTCGCGCGCGCCGCCTGGGCGCTGCTGGCCGTGGCCCTGCTCACCCTCGGCCTTGCGTGGGTTTCGTCGTACATCTCGCCCGCCTGGGCCAACCGCTACCTCGCGGTCGCCGTGCCGGCGCTGCTGCTGCCGTGCGCGGCGGGACTCGCGCACGCGGGGCGGCTCGGCGTCGTCGGCTTGGTGGTCGCGGCGGCGCTCGCGTCCGGCGACACCGCGCGCGACGACAAGAGCAACGTGCGCGACGTCGCCGAGGCCGTCGCCCCGAGCCTGCGGCCCGGCGACCTCGTGGTCTCCACGTGGCCCGAGCAGGTCCCCGTGCTCGCGTACTACCTGCCGGACGGCCTGCGCTACGCGACGCTGACCGGCGCCCAGCGCGACACGGGCGTCACCGACTGGCGCGACGGCGTCGAGCGGCTGCGCGCGTCCTCGCCGGAGCAGGACCTGCGGCCGCTGCTCGACGACCTGCGGCCCGGGCAGCGGCTGGCGCTGGTGGCGCCGATCATCTTCGACATCGGGCGCTTTCAGGCGCCGTGGACCGAGCTCGTCCGCCTGCGCTCGGGCGAGTGGCGCCAGTACGTGTCCAACGACCGCCGCTTCGCCACCAGCGCGGTCGAGCCCGTGCTGCCGATGAAGACGCGCCCGAACGCGGTCCAGGCAACGGTCTACGTCAAGACGAGCGGCTGAGCTGGGGGCGCGCCGGCCGGGCGGGCGCGTCGGGCTCGGCGGCGGGCAGCAGCAGCTCGAAGCACGCGCCCGGCGGGTCGTCCGGCGTCAGCCGCAGCGAGCCGCCCATGCGCTCGGCGAGCTCGCGGCCGATCGCCAGACCGAGGCCGAACCCGCTCTCCGACGCGGCGGCGCGACCGCGGTGGAAGCGCTCGAAGACGTGCTCGCGCTCCTCGGCCGGGATCCCGGGGCCGTGGTCGGCGACCGTGATGCCCGCGCGGCCGTCGCGCAGCGTGGTGTCGAGCACGATCGGCTCGCCGGCCGGCCCGTACCGGAGCGCGTTGTCGAGCAGGATCCGCACGACGCGGGCGACGGCGTCGGGGTCGCCGCGGCCCCAGCACCCGTCGGCGGGCGGGTGGAGCTCGAGCGCGATGTCCCGCTCACGGGCGCGCAGCTCGAACTCGGCGGCCACCGCGCGCACGAGCTCGCCGAGCTCGACCGGCTCCGACCGCAGCTGGACGGCCGCGTCGAGCCGGCTGAGGTCGAGCAGCTCGCCGGCCAGCGCGGCCAGGCGGCGCAGCTCGCGGCGGGCGTTGATGACCTGCAGCTGCGCGTCCTCGATGTCCACGGCGCCGTCGCGCAGGTCCTCGGCCAGCAGCTCCATCGTGCCCTGGAGCATCGTCAGCGGCGTCCGCAGCTCGTGCGAGGCGGTGGACACGAACGAGCGCCGCGCGGCCTCCTGACGGCGCAGCTCCTCCTGCATGCGCGCGAGCGCGACCGCGAGGTCGCCCACCTCGTCGCGACCCCTGTCCCGCGGGGCGGGCGCGTCGGGCCCCTCCTTGGTGATCCGCAGGGCGGCGGCGCGCAGGCGGGCGAGCCGGCGCAGCAGCGTGCCCGAGAGCGTGATCGCGAGCGCGATCGCCACGAGCAGCCCGACGCCGGCGCCGGCCAGCAGCGCGTTGCGGACCTGGTCGGCGGCGGCCGCCACCTCGGTCAGCCGGCGCTCGACGACGACCACGCCGTCGGGCGCGGGCGCCTGGTTGCGCAGGGGGATCGCGATCGTCACCTGGTCGCCCTCGAAGTTCGTGACCGTGCGGTCCTCGCGGATCGCCTGCAGCGCGGCGATCGCGGCGTCGCGCGTCGTCGAGGGCGAGAAGTCCGAGTCGTAGGAGAACGCGGGCAGCGAGAACTCGTCGTCGTCGGCGTCGACCAGCACGCGCGTGTCGACGCGTTCGTTCAGCTCCTGGGAGACGAGGCCGTAGCGCCCGAAACGCTCCGCCCTGGGCGCGCGCAGCGCCTCGTTGAAGTCGGCCGTGCTGGCCAGCAGTGCGTCGTTGAGGGTCTCGACACTCTGCTCGCGCAGCTGGGTCTGCAGCGGGCCGAGCACGATCGCGCCGACCACGGCGAGCGTCAGCATGCTCGTCACCACGAAGGCCACCAGCAGGCGCCCCCGCAGTCCGCCGCGGCTCAGCTGCTCTCTCATGGCTCCCGGAAGCGGTACCCGCGGCCGGGGACGGTGAGGATCAGCGCGGGCTGCTCGGGCCGCGCCTCCAGCTTCTCGCGCAGGTGGCGGATGTGGACGTCGATCGCACGCGGGTCGCGGTAGGCGCTGTCGCCCCAGATCGAGCGCAGGAGCTCCTGGCGGTTGAACGCGTGCCCGGGACGGGAGATCAGCCGGGCGAGCAGCTCGTACTCGCTGAAGGTGAGCCGGACCGCCTTGCCGTCGACCGCCACACGCCGCTCGTCCTGGTCGATCGTCACCGGGCCTACCCGCAGGCTGCCCTCGACGACCCGCCCGTGCGCGCGCCGCAGCACCGCGCGGATGCGGCTGCGCAGCTCGGCGAGCCCGAACGGCTTGGTCACGTAGTCGTCGGCGCCGGCCTCGAGGCCCTGCACGGCGTCGGCCTCGCTGTCGAGCGCGGTGAGCATGATGATCGGCACCACGTCCCGCCGCCCGCGCAGCAGTCGTGCGACGTCGTGGCCCGTCGGCCCGGCGCCCAGCGCCACGTCCAGCAGCACCACGTCGTACGGGCGGCCGGCGGCGGCGTCGAGCGCCGACTGCCCGTCGGCCACGGCGGTCACCCGGTGGCCCTCGCGCTCGAACGAGCGGGTGAGCATCTCCCGCAGCGGCCGGTCGTCGTCGACCAGCAGGATGTCGAGCTTCGAAGCCGTCTGCACCGGGGCAGAGAGTAGTGGTGTCGAGCCGCCGGCACCAGGCTCGAGGTGTAAGGGCGTGTTAGGAGGGCTTAACCGGAGGCCGGATTTCGAGCAGGTGCGGGCAAAGATGACGCCATGTCGACCCTTGATTTCGAACCCACTCGCCGCCGGTTCGGGCGGGAGGGGACCGACCGTCCCGTCGCCGTGCTCGGCGGCGGCCCGGCCGGCCTGACGGCCGGCTACCTGCTCGCGCGGCAGGGCCGTCCCGTCATCGTCTTCGAGGCGGAGGACCAGGTCGGCGGCATCGCCAAGACCGAGGTCCGCGACGGCTACCGCTTCGACCTCGGCGGCCACCGCTTCTTCACCAAGTCCAAGGAGGTCGACGACCTCTGGCACGAGGTGATGCGCGAGGAGTTCCTCAAGCGCCCGCGGATGTCGCGCATCTACTGGAACGGCAAGTTCCTCGACTACCCGCTCAACGGCATGGACGTGGTCAAGAAGCTCGGCCCGGTCGAGCTGATCCGCTCCGGTCTCTCCTACCTGTGGTCCGCGGCCAAGCCCAAGGGGCGCGAGGACAACTTCGAGCAGTGGGTGTCCAACCGCTTCGGCAAGCGGCTCTACCAGCACTTCTTCAAGACCTACACCGAGAAGGTGTGGGGCGTGCCGACGACCGAGCTGCGCTCGGAGTGGGCGGCCCAGCGGATCAAGGGCCTGTCGTTCTTCTCCGCCGCCAAGGCCGCGTTCTTCGGCAACAAGGGCAACAAGATCAAGTCGCTGATCTCCGAGTTCCACTACCCGCGCTTCGGCCCCGGCCAGATGTGGGAGACGATGGCCGACGAGATCATCGCCGCCGGCGGTGAGCTGCGCCTCAGCACGCCGGTCACCGAGCTCGAGGTCCGCGACGGCCAGATCGAGGCGATCGTGGCCGGCGGCGAGCGGATCGAGCCGAGCCACGTGATCTCCTCGCTGCCGCTGCGCGCGACCGTCGGCATGGCCGGCGCCGCCGCGTCGGGCGAGGTCCAGGCCGCCGCGCGCGGCCTGCGCTACCGCGACTTCCTGACCGTCGCGCTGGTGATCGACGGCGAGGACCTGTTCCCGGACAACTGGATCTACATCCACGACCCGAGCGTGCGCGTCGGGCGGATCCAGAACTTCCGCTCCTGGAGCCCGTGGATGGTCCCGGACCAGTCGAAGGCGTCGGTCGGCCTCGAGTACTTCTGCTTCAGCGGCGACGAGCTGTGGGAGATGGACGACGCCAAGCTCGTCGAGCTCGCCAAGCAGGAGCTGGCGCAGCTCGGTCTCGCCGACCCCGACAAGGTCGAGAAGGGCTACGTCACCCGCGTCCCGCTCGCCTACCCGATGTACGACGCCGACTACAGCGAGCGCGTGGACTCGATCCGCGGCTGGCTCGAGGGCATCGGCAACCTGATCCAGGTCGGCCGCAACGGCCTGCACCGCTACAACAACTCCGACCACTCGATGCTGACGGCGATGCGCGCGGTCGAGAACATCACGCAGCGCGCGGACCACGACATCTGGGAGGTCAACGCCGAGTCCGTCTACCACGAGGAGACCGTGGCCGACGAGCACCCGTACAAGCGCGCCCCCGAGACGCGCGCGATGCGGGAGCCGCTGGCCGACGCTCCGGTTTCCTGAATCAAGATTCAGACGATTTGGACGCATGTCCGATGGCCTTGGCGGGGCTCCGCTGCCAGGCTGGACAGCGTCTGGAGGGCGTATGGAATCCGGGCCGAGAGGCCTACTCACGGAGGAGGCGCGGAAGGATTCGCTTTGAAGCGGCCGAGTGGCCCCGCGCCACCCGGCCGTTTCTCTATGCCGCGCCGGGGTAGCTCGCTGCCATGGGGGAACGAGACACGCACAGCGCGCAGGACGCCGCCCAGCAGCAGGAGCAGGACGTTGAGCAGGCCAGGGAGGAGCTCCACGAGCTCGAGCAAGGCGAGCCGCCCGAGCGGCTCGAGGACTGGCCCGACGGCAAGGCCAAGTACCTGACTTACGGCGGCCCCGAGGGCACGGCGGGCTACGACGAGGGCCCGACGCGCAAGCTCGGCCCGTCCTCGCTCGAGCACCACGAGGACGGATCCGTGAGCATCGAGGGCGAGAAGGTCGACGACCCCGAGTCCTACAAGGCCGACCCGATCCCGGGCAGCCCCGCCGACGACTGATCCGCGCCCGGCGGGCGGTTACGATCGTCCCGCCGTGTCCACGCTCGCGATCCGCCTGGTCGGACCCCCGCAGATCGAGCGCGACGGCGCCGTCGTCGCTCCGCCGCGCGGGCACAAGTCATGGGCCGTGCTCGCGTACCTGGCGCTGGCGGGCCGGCCGGTG
The DNA here is from genome assembly GCA_963838655.1 of uncultured Solirubrobacteraceae bacterium. Classification (GTDB taxonomy): domain Bacteria; phylum Actinomycetota; class Thermoleophilia; order Solirubrobacterales; family Solirubrobacteraceae; genus DASSUW01. The sequence goes on from CAWIRW010000013.1 coordinate 83,841, forward strand.
GCGCGTGCCCAGCTTGCGGGCCTGATCTTCGGCGACGCCGCGGATCCGCTCGGCGCGCTGCGCTGGAGCCTCGCGCAGCTGCGGCGCGCGCTGGGCGTCGAGGGCGCGCTGGACGGCGACCCGCTGACGCTGCGGCTGCCCGCGGCGTCCGTCGACGTGCTCGCGCTGGCGGCCGGCGACCCGGATCCCGGCGCTCGCGCGCGGTGAGCTGCTCGAGCGGGTCGATCCCGGCGCCGGGACCGAGTTCGACGCCTGGCTGCTCGTCGAGCGCCGGCGTTTTGCCGGGTTGTGCGAGGCCGTGCTGCGCGACGCCGCGCTCGCGGCGCTCGCCGCCGGTGCACCGCTGGACGGCGCAGCCCTGGCCTCGCGGGCGCTGGCGATCAACCACGTTCGACGACGCCACCCACGAGCTGCTGGTGCGGTGCCTGGCGCGGGCGGGCGACGCCGGCGCGGCGCGCGAGCACGCCGAGGCATGCGAGCGGCTGTTCCGGCGCGAGCTCGGGCGGACGCCCGATCCGGGCGTGCTGCGTGCCGCCGGCGAGCACGGCGCGCAGGGCGCGACGGCCGGCGACCGGGCGGCGGCGATCGGCCAGCTCGAGGCGGGTCGCGCCGCCGTCGCCGCCGGTGCGGTCGAGCCCGGCATCGCGTGCCTGCGCCAGGCGTCCGCCGAGGCGCGCGGCGTCGGCGACCCCGCGCTGCTGGCGCGGTCGCTGGCCGCGCTCGGATCGGCGCTCGTGCATCTGCTGCGCGGCGGCGACGAGGAGGGCGCCGCGGTGCTGCACGAGGCGCTGGCGCTCGCCGAGGCCTGCGGCGAGCGCGAGGCGGCATGCAAGGTCTGCCGCGAGCTCGGCTTCATCGCGGTGCAGGCCGGGCGCGGCGTGTCGGCGGGGCGCTGGCTGCAGCGGGCGGGTGCGCTCGCGATCGACGACCGCGAGCGGGCCGGCGTGCTCGGCGTGCGCGGCCAGGCGCTGTCGGACCGCGCGCATTACGGCGCGGCGATCGGGCTGCTGGAGGAGTCGATCGCCGCCGCGCGCCGCTGCGGCGACCTGCGCCAGCGGGCGTGGTCGCTGGCGATCCTCGGCCGCGCCCTGCTGCTGCGCGGCCAGCTGGCCGAAGCGGTCGAGCCGCTCGACGAGTCGCTCGCCCTGGTGGACGAGCAGGGTTGGGTGGCGTTCCAGCCCTTCCCCGAGGCGCTGCGCGCCGAGGCCGCGCTCCATCAGGGCGACGCCGAGCAGGCGATCGCGCTGCTCGACCACGCGTTCCCGCTGGGCTGCCGTCTCGGCGATCCGTGCTGGGAGGCGATCGCCGCGCGTGCGCGGGGGCTCGTCCACGAGGCCGCCGGCGAGCGGGAGCAGGCGCTGGCGTGGCTGGCCGACGCCGCCGACCGGGCGGTGCGGGTGCCCGACCCGTACGTCTGGATGCACGCCTGGTGCCTGGACGCCTACGCCGCCGTCGCGATCGACGACGACGCGCCCGCGGCACCCGAGCTGGTGACCCGGCTGGAGACGCTCGCCGCGCACGGCGACTTCCGCGAGCTCGTGGTGCGCGCCGCGCTGCATCGCGCGCGGCTCGGCGACCCCGGAGGCCTGCCGGCCTCGCGACTGCTCGGCGAGGCGATCGACAACCCGGCGCTGCACGCCGCCCTAGCCGCCGCCGCCTGATCACACGCGCCGTCACACGGCCGCCTGATGCACTCGCCGCCATGGACGCGATGACGCAAGCGCAGGCGCTGCCGCAGCTCGACGCGAGCTCGCTGGTTGACGCCGAGCAGCTGGAGCAGGAAATCAAGGCCATGTACCGCCACGTGGCCCGCCGTGACGGCGCGGCGCTGCACTTCGATGTGGGCAGGAGCGTGGCCGAGCAGCTCGGCTACCCGGTCGAGCTGCTGGATGCGATCCCCGCCGAGGCGCTGGCGTCGTTCGCCGGTGTCGGCCACCACCTCGACCTTGCCGCCCTGCAGCGCGGCGAGTCGGTGCTGGACCTCGGCTCGGGCTCCGGCACCGACCTCTTCTGCGCGGCGGTGCTCGTCGGCGAGTCGGGCCGCGCCGTCGGGGTGGACTTCACGGACGCGCAGCTCGACACGGCGACACGGCTCCGGAACGGCTTCGCGCAGGTCGAGCTCGTGGAGGCCCACATCGAGGCGCTCCCGTTCGAGGACGCGAGCTTCGACGTGGTGGTCTCCAACGGCGTCTTCAACCTCTCGCCGCGCAAGGACCGGGTGTTCGCCGAGGCCGCCCGCGTCCTGCGGCCCGGCGGCCGGCTCGCGATTTCCGACGTCGTCAGCGGCCACGCGCTGAAGGAGCGCACGCGGCGCAACGTCGACCTGTGGGCGGCCTGCATCGCCGGCGCGATTCCGCGCCGCGACTACCTGGAGGCGATCGCCGCGCAGGGCCTCGAGGTCCGCACGGTGCGCACGAACGACTACCGCTTCATCTCGGAACGGGCGCTCGAGGCCTGCGACACCTACGAGGTCGAGAGCGTCTCGCTGGTCGCCGTGAAGGCGAGTTGACGACATCGAGTCCTGTGAAGGAGAGTTGTTCCTATGGCATACGAAGAGCTGAAGCAGCGGCAGAGCGTGATGTGGGGCATCGGGCCCTACCAGCGGGTCACCGAGACGCTCGTCGACATCCACGAGCGCGTGACGGCGGCGCTGGAGCCGCGCCCCGGGCTGCGCTGGCTGGACCTCGCGTGCGGCACCGGAGCGATGGCCGAGCGCGCCGCCGCGGCGGGCGCCGACGTGACCGGGCTGGACCTCGCGCCGGTGCTGATCGACACCGCCCGCGAGCGGGCAAGCGAGCGCGGCCTGAACATCGACTACCGGGTCGGCGACTGCGAGAACCTCGAGTTCGAGGACGGCAGCTTCGAGGCCGTGTCGTCGACGTGCGGGATCATGTTCGCTCCCGACCACGCGGCCGCCGCGCGCGAGCTGGCGCGCGTGACCGCGCCGGGCGGCCGGATCTGCCTGGCGAATTGGACGCCCGACGGCGGGCTGGCCAAGATGTTCAAGGTGATGGCGCCGTTCATGCCGGCGCCGCCGCCCAGCAGCCCGTTCACGTGGGGCGACGAGGCGCACGTGCGCGAGCTGCTCGGCGACGCCTTCGAGCTCGACATCGCCGAGCACGTGTCGACGGTGCGGCTGCCGTCCGGCGAGGCGTACTGGGAGCTGTTCTCGACCAGCTACGGGCCGACCAAGACGCTGGCGGACTCGCTCGGCGACCGCCGCGAGGAGCTGCACCAGAACTGGGTCGACTTCTTCGAGTCCAACTACCGCAGCAACGGCGAGATCGCCCACACGCGCGAGTACCTGCTCATCAGCGGGCTGCGCCGCTAGGAAACTGGCTCGGGGGCCCGCCCGACCGGCGGAGAACGTTTCGGAGCGTCCGCCGGTCGGGCACCCCTAGTGGTCGGCGATGGTCCCGTCCGCGGGCTCCAGCGGGAGCCCGCGGTCGTCCCACGCCGTGATGCCGCCGTCCATCGAGTAGGCGTCGTACCCGGCGCGGCGGAAGGCGTTCGCGGCCATGCCCGAGCGCGCGCCGATGCGGCAATAGAAGACCACGGGCTTCTCCCTGTCGATGGTCGGCGCCTGCGAGGCGACGCGCTCGAGCTCGACGTGGCGGGCGCCGGCCACGCGGCCGGTCTCCCACTCGTATGTCTCGCGCACGTCGACGAGCTGGATCTCGCCTGCCTCGTGGCGCTCCCGCACCCACTCGGGGCTGACGTCGACGTCGTCGGCGTGGAAGGCGTGGTCTGGCATGCGCTCTCACCGTACTAGGGTCGGTGCGGATGCCCGAGTGGGTCAACTGGTCGCGGACGCAGCGCTGCGAACCCGCGGTGCTCGAGCGGCCGGGCACGCGTGCCGAGGTCGTCGCCGCGCTCGAGCGGGCGGCCGCCGCGGGACGGACGGTGCGGGTGGCGGGCTCCGGCCACTCGTTCACCGACGGCGTGCTGACCGACGGGGTCCTGCTGTCGCTCGAGCGGATGGGCCGGGTGCTCGAGGTCGACCGCGCGAGCGGCCTCGCGCGGGTGGAGGGCGGAATCATGCTCCACCGGCTGTCGCGCGAGCTGCACCTGCACGGGCTGGCGCTGCCGAACCTCGGTGACGTCGACGCGCAGTCGCTGGCCGGCGCGATCGCCACCGCCACGCACGGGACCGGCGCCCGGATGCCGAACCTCTCGGCGCAGGTGGAGGAGCTCGAGCTCGTGCTCGCCGACGGCAGCGAGCGGCGGCTGACGGCGGCCGACGGCGATCTCCTGCGCGCTGCCCGGGTCGGGCTCGGCTCGCTCGGGGTGGTGGTGGCGGTGACGCTGCGCTGCGTGCCGTCGTTCCGGCTGCGCGGGATCAAGGGGCGCGAGCCGCTCGAGCAGGTGCTCGACACGCTGCAGGAGCGGGCCGACGCCGCCGAGCACTTCGAGTTCTGGACGTTCCCGCACTCCTCGTTCGCGATCACGCGGCTCAACACGCCGACGGACGACGAGCGCGACGCGCCCGGCCGCGCGGGCGAGTGGCTCGAGGACGTGCTGCTCGAGAACCACGCCCTGGAGGCGTTCAACCGGGTCGCCCGGCGCGTCCCGCGCGCGATCCCGGTGCTCAACCGCAGCGCCGGGCGGCTGGCGTCGCGCTCGGAGCGCGTCGACTGGTCGTTCCGCATCTTCGCCAGCCCGCGCCGCGTGCGGTTCGTCGAGATGGAGTACGCCGTGCCGCGCGCGGCCGCGGTCGAGGCGGTCCGCGGCACGCGCGAGATCCTCGCCCGCCACCCGGTCTCGTTCCCGCTCGAGCTGCGGATCGTCGCCGCCGACGACGCGCTGCTCTCGCCCGCCTACGAGCCGCGACACCGCGTACGTCGCCATCCACGTGTTCGAGGGCATGCCCTGGGAGGCGCCGTTCCGGGAGTTCGAGGCGTTCATGTCGGGCCTCGACGGCCGCCCCCACTGGGGCAAGCTCTCCTTCCTGGGCGCCGCCGAGCTCGCCCCGCGCTACCCGGCGTGGGACGCGTTCCAGGCCGCGCGACGTCGGCTCGACCCGGAGGGCCGGTTCGCCAATGCGTGGGCGCGGCGCGTGCTCGGCTAGGCGTGGGCGCGCCGCGAGCGAACGTCAACTGCGGCTGGGTAGGGAGGCTGGGGTGTCGACCGCCGCGCGGGGAAGTCACGCGGCTGTGATGGCGAGCGGATCGCGAAATCCACCTGAGTGCTTAGAGCGCCAACGTGGATATCGGTGACCGGAGTCACCTCAAACCGAGATTCCGCCTTGACGACCTCGCCGACCCGCCGGCTCCCCAACCTCCCTACCCAGCCGCAGTTGACGTTGACGTTCGCCGGAGTCAAAGGAACGTCTTGCCCTCACCGCGATAGGTCGGGACCGTCGCCACCCGCTCGCCGCCCTCGATGAGGTGGAGCACGTCGAAGCGCTCGCACAGCTCGCCGGCCTTGGCGTGGCGCATCCACACGCGGTCGCCGACTCGCAACCCGCGGGCGGCCCGGCCGAGCAGCGGGGTCTGCACCTCGCCGGCGCCCTCCAGAGGGTCGAGCCGCAGGCCGCGCGGGAAGGCCGGGCGCGGGAGCCGGTCGCGGCCCGCGGCTCCCGAGGCGGGGTAGCCGCCGCCGAGGGCGGTCGCGGCTCGCGGTGACGGCCGGCGCACGACCGGGAGCGCGAAGAAGGCCGCCGGGCGAGGGCTGAACGCCCGGTAGGCGTCGAACAGCGTGGGGGCGAAGAGGCCGGAGCCGGCCGCGACCTCGGTGACCGACGCCTCGGCCGCCGTGGCCTCGACCGAGCCCGTCCCGCCGCCGTTGACGAACCGCAGCGGCGCCACCTCGCGCACGGCGGCGACGATCGCGGCGCGCCGGTCGGCGACCTCGCGCCCCGAGGCGCGCTGCATGGCCCGCAGCGCGGCGCCGCGCAGCGGGTTGCCGGGCGGCGCGTCGCCGACGCCGGCGATCTGCGCCTCGTACATCATCAGGCCGTCGAGCACGAGCTCCGGCCGCCGCGCGACCTCGTGCGCCAGCGCGACCACCTGCTCGACGGTGCGCAGCGGCGAGCGCTTGGCCCCGATCCGCACGCGGCCCCCGAACGCCCACCAGCTCGCGTCGACGTCCAGGCACACTCGCACCGGCGCCTCCGGCACGGCCCCGGCGGCGGCGAGCGCGTCGAGGTGCTCGCGGCAGTCGGCCATCACGGTCACCCGCTCGCGCTCGTATCCGGCGACCAGCTCGCGCAGCGCGGCGCGGTCGACCGTCGGGTAGCCGACCACGACGTCGTCGTCCTCGAGCCACAGCGCCTCCGGGAGCGTGAAGGCGAGCGTGCCCCGCAGGCCGCGCTCGTGGGCGCGCGCGGCGAGCGCCCGGCAGCGGACGGACTTCGACGCCAGCCGCACCGGCTTGCCGGCCGCACGGCGCACCAGATCGTCGGCGTTGGCGTCGAAGGCGTCGAGGTCGACGACCGCGAACGGCGGGTCGAGGTCGGCGGTGGCGGCTTCCAGGCGCTCGTGCAAGGGCTGCACGGTATCCGCCGAACGAGTCGCTAGGATGCCGCGCTTCGTAACGCCGAGTCCCGTCCGGCCCGTCCGGAAGGGAGCGGGGGAACCACAGGTCTCAGACCAGGGGCGAATCGCCGCAGGATGCGGCGTAGCGCGATCTTTCCGCGCGAGCCCGACAGCTAACCCCGTAGGCGCTGGAAAGAAAGGGTCAGTCAGTGCCACGCCGTACAACGCTCGTCGCAGGCCTCGCCGCCGCCAGCTTCGCGCTGCCGACGGTCGCCATCGCCCAGGGATACTCGTTCGGGGAGCGCGTACTGAAACGCGGCCACAGCGGCGGCGACGTACGCACGCTCCAGCGCTACCTGACGCGGGTGGGCCTCGAGACGACCGCCGACGGCCAGTTCGGGCCGCGGACCGCTCGCAGCGTGCGTGCGTGGGAGCGGCGCGCCGAGCGCCGGGTCAACGCCCGCGTCTCCCGCCCCGACGCTCGCAAGCTGCGCACCGAGGTCGACGAGGGCATGCAGACGCAGTCGCTGCCGCGCGTCGCCGCCGGGGAGAAGGCGACGCTCGGCCCCGACGGCAAGGCGATCGCGCCCGCTTCGGCGCCCCAGCAGGTCAAGGACCTGATCGCGGCCGCCAATCGCATCCACGGCAAGCCGTACAAGTACGGCGGCGGCCACGCGCCGCTGGAACGACACGCGGCTACGACTGCTCGGGCGCCATGTCGTACGCCCTCCACGGCGCCGGCCTGCTCAAGCGCCCGCGCGCCTCAGGTGGCTTCACGACCTACGGCCGTGCCGGCAAGGGCGAGTGGATCACCATCTACGCCCACAGCGGGCATGGCTACCTCGTCGTCGCCGGCCTGCGCTTCGACACGGGCTGGAACAACGCCGGCAAGGGCCCGCGCTGGAGCAAGGTCATGCGGCCGTCGGACGGCTACGTCGTCCGGCACCCCGCTGGGCTCTAGTACACGTCGCGCCTGTCCCGGACGACCGTGCGGTCGGCGGGACCGCGGCGTGACGAGGACAGGAAGAACAGCGAGATCAGGAGGCCGACGATGCCGATGATCATCAGGATCAGGCCGATCGTCGAGATCTCGATCCCCGAGATGTCCGCGTTGACGGCGAAGTAGAGGATCGCGCCAGCGGCGATCAGGAAGAGTGAGGAGCCGATTCCCATGCCCTCTAGCATCCCCTTGCGCGGCCTGCGCCAAACTAGGTGCATGGAGACGTCCACCGCCTCGACCTACGCGCTGACCGACGAGCAGATCGACTTTCGCGACACGATCCGGCAGATCGTGAGCCGAGCGGGTGGCGCCGCGCGCCGCCGAGATCGACGCCAAGGCCGAGTACCCGTGGGACCTCCGCAAGCTGTTCGCCGAGCAGGACCTGCTCGGGCTGCCGTTCCCCGACCGAGTACGGCGGCACCGGCACCGGGACGCTGATGCTCAACGTCGCCGTCGAGGAGATCGCGCGCGCCTGCGCGTCGAGCGCGCTGATCCTGATGATCCAGGAGCTCGGCACGCTCCCGATCCAGCTCTTCGGCACCGAGGAGCTCAAGCAGCGCTTCCTCCCGCGCTGCGCCAGCGGCGAGTGGTCGCCCGCCTTCGCGCTCTCCGAGCCCGAGGCCGGGTCGGACCCGGGCGGGATGATCACGCGCGCCGTCAAGGCCGGCGACGAGTGGGTGATCAGCGGCACCAAGAACTGGATCACCAACCTCGGGGTCGCCGACTTCTACGTCGTGTTCGCGAAGACCGACCCCGACGCCGGCGCGCTCGCGCGGGATCAGCGCGTTCGTGGTCGAGGCCGACCGCCCGGGCTTCAGCGTCGGCAAGCTCGAGCACAAGCTCGGCATCAAGGGCTCGCCCACCGGCCAGCCGATCTTCGAGGACGTCCGCGTGCCGGCCGCGAACCTGATCGGCGACGTCGACCAGGGCATGAAGGTGGCGCTCGGCACGCTCGACCACTCCCGGCTCGGTGTCGCGGCCCAGGCCGTCGGCATCGCCCAGGGCGCGACCGACCACGCCGCGGGCTACGCGCGCGAGCGCCGCCAGTTCGGCCAGCCGATCGGCGAGTTCCAGGGGATCCAGTTCAAGCTCGCCGACATGGAGACCCACACGGCGGCCGCGCGCGAGCTGCTGTACCGGGCGTGCGCGAAGATCGACCGCGGTGAGCCCGACGCCGGCAAGTACTCGGCGATGGCCAAACTGTTCGCCTCCGACACCGCGATGGCCGTGACCGTCGAGGCCGTGCAGGTGCTCGGCGGCTACGGCTACGTCAACGAGTACCCGGTCGAGCGCTACATGCGCGACGCCAAGATCACGCAGATCTACGAGGGCACGAACGAGATCCAGCGACTGGTGATCGCGCGCAGCCTGCGATAGGAACCCACGCTCATGTTCCAGGACTTCCCCGCCGCCCGCCGCCTCGCGATGACCGCGCTGTTCACGTTCTGCTGCGCGATCCTCGTCGTGACGCTGTTCGGCGGCCTGTCGAACATCTACGCCGTCCGCCTGATGCAGATCATCGCCTGCTCGCTGGCGGGGATCGTGGTCTTCGCCGGCTTCATGGTCGCCATCACCGGCCGGCTGGCGAACTACACGTCGCCCGCCGACGAGGAGGAGTTCGAGCAGCTCGTGCGGCGGTCCGAGCGCCTGGCGCGCGAGAATCTGGCGTCCGAGCCCGACGAGGGCGAGTTCCTCGACCTCGACCCGCGCAACCCGCAGGACTTCGAGGAGCTGGTGCGCCAGGCGCTCGACGACCTGCCCGACCTGCTGCTCAAGTCGCTCGACCACGTCGCGGTCGTGATCTCCGACAAGGGCCGCCGCCACCGCGCGTACGGGATCTACCAGGGCGACACGGTGAGCCGCGACGACTACCCGGATCGGATCGTCATCTTCCGCGACACGCTGCTGCGCGACTTCGGGCACGATCCGGACGAGCTGCGCGCCCAGGTCACGCGCACCGTGCGGCACGAGCTGGCGCACCACCTCGGGGCCGACGAGCTCGGGGTGCGGGAGCTCGGCCTGTGATGATCGTGATGACACCCGAGGCGACGGAGGCGCACATCGCCGCCGTGCGCGCGCGGCTGGAGACGACCGGCGTGCACGTGCTCGTGCTCCCGGGCGAGCTGACCACGGCGATCGGGGCGATCGGCGACCCCGAGGGCGTGCGCGAGCTGGGGCTCGAGGGCATGGCCGGGGTCGACCGCGTGGTCCCGATCTCGCGGCCCTACAAGCTCGCCTCCTCCGAGCTCGCCCATCACGAGCCGACGACCTTCAGCGTCGACGGGCACGTGATCGGCGGCGAGCAGACGTTCTGCCTGATCGCCGGGCCGTGCACCGTCGAGTCGCGCGAGCAGACGCTCGAGGTCGCGCGCACGGTCGCCGCGTCGGGCGCGGCGATGCTGCGCGGCGGCGCCTTCAAGCCCCGCACCTCGCCGTTCGCGTTCAAGGGCCTCGGCGTGCCGGGTCTCGAGATCCTCGCCGAGGCGCGCGCCGAGACCGGGCTCCCGGTGGTGACCGAGTTCCTCGACACCACCCACGCCGACGCGATCGCCGAGCACGCCGACGTGATCCAGATCGGCGCCCGCAACATGCAGAACTATGCGCTGCTCGAGGTCGCCGGCAAGCTCGGCAAGCCCGTCCTGCTCAAGCGCGGCCTCTCGTCCTCGCTCGACGAGCTGCTGATGGCGGCGGACTACATCCTCAAGGAGGGGATGGACAAGGTGATCCTGTGCGAGCGCGGGATCCGCACGTTCGAGACCGCGACGCGCTTCACGCTCGACCTCTCCGCCGTCCCGTGGCTCAAGCTCCACACCCACCTGCCCGTGATCGTCGACCCCAGCCACGCTTCCGGCGACCGCCGGCTCGTCGAGCCGCTCGCCCGCGCCGCCGCCGCGGTCGGTGCCGACGGCATCATCGTCGAGGTCCACCAGGACCCCGACGGCGCGCTCTGCGACGGCCCCCAGGCGCTCTACACGCGCGACTTCGCCGGCTTCGCCGAGCGCGTCGCCGCCCACGCGGTGCTCACGGGCCGCCGCCTCGCCTGACCTCGATTCAGCCGAGCGAGCCGATCCGCTCGACCAGCAGGTCGAGGAACCCGTCGGCGTCGACCTCGACGCCGACGTCGGCGTTCGGCGCGCGCTCGGTGCGCCCCCAGACGTCGACGACCGTCCGCCCGCGGCACAGCTCCGACGCGCAGTCGACCTCGACGTTCACGCGCCGCGTCTGCACGAGGTCGCCGCGCAGCACGTGGGCGACCGCCATCGCGTCGTGCACCGGGGTGCCGCCGAGGTCGTAGATCCGGCGGTGGAAGCGCGAGTAGAACTCCCATAGCTCCGCGACCATCGTGCCCACGCGGCCGGCCGCCCGCAGGCGCTCCGCGTGCTCGCCGGTCATCAGCGCGCGGTGCGTGATGTCGAGCCCGATCATCGTCACGTCGAGCCCGCTCCCGAACACGCGCGCGGCCGCCTCCGGGTCGACCCAGATGTTGAACTCCGCAGCCGGCGTGACGTTGCCCTCGGCGATCGCGCCGCCCATCAGCACGATCCGCTCGATCCGCTCGGCCGCGTCCGGATGGGTGGCGAGCAGGAGCGCGACGTTGGTCAGCGGGCCGGTCGGGATGAGCGTGACCGGGCGCTCGCTCTCGCGCAGGCGGGCGGCGAGGAACTCGACGGCGTGCTCGCCGACCGGCGCGCCTGACGGCGGCGGGAGGTCGGGCCCGTCGAGCCCCGTCTCGCCGTGCACGTCGGCCGCCACCGCCGGCTCGCGCAGCAGCGGACGGTCCGCTCCCGCGGCGACCGGCATGTCGCCGCGGCCGGCGAACTCGAGCACCCGCAGCGCGTTGGCCGTGGTCTTCTCCAGCGTCTGGTTGCCGTGCACCGTGCTCACGCCGAGCAGCTCGAGCTCGGGACTCGCCAGCGCCAGCAGCAGCGCCATCGCGTCGTCGTGACCGGGGTCGCAGTCGATCAGGACGGGCGTGGGCACGCCCGCAGAGTAAGCGTCAGCCGCCCCACACGACGTGCGCCCGCATGTTCCCCTTGCGGTCGAACAGGTACGCGCCGTCGCCGTTGTGCCGGAAGTCCTTCGAAGGGTTGTTGAACGGCGGCTTGGGCAGGCCCCAGTAGTACGCCTCGCCCGGCCGGTTCGTCCCGCTGCCGATGTAGAGCGTGACCTGGCCGCCCGGCGGCACGACCGCCGAGGCGGGGAAGTGGTAGCGCAGCAGGCTCGAGTCGCGGACCCACCAGCCCTCGAGCGACACCGGCGCCGCGGAGGGGTTGGAGATCTTCACCCACTCGCTGTTGAGGTACTTGGTCTCGTCGACCTCGTACGCGTGGTACTGGGCCTCGACGCCCATCGTCACGTCCGCGGACGGGCCGGCGCCGCAGCCGAACGGGTTCCACACGCCGAGCGCGGCGGCCGCAGCACCGCGGGCGGCCGCGGCGTACGACTCGTTCCACGCCCACTCGTCGGACGCCGGGAACGCGAGCGCGCGGCCCTCGGAGAGCATGATCGGGCCGACGTCGACCCACTGGCCGCCGATCAGCACGGAGACCTGGCGGCGCAGGCGCCCGTTCTGCGCGTGGCTCGACGCGTGCTGGGCGGCGAGCCGGACCTTGCGGCTGCGGCCGATCAGCTGCTGGAGCCGGTTGGCCGCCGTGACGCCGTGGCACTCGCCGCGGCGGCGGGCGGCGTAGTTGCTGTAGCGGGACAGCTCCATCGCGTTGTAGCCCGCCATGCGCACGCGCCGCACCTTGCTGGTGCCGTCGCCGGCGATGTCGACGTCGATCGTGTCGCCGTCGGCCACGAGCATGACCTTGCCGGTCCAGAACTGGCACGTCGGGCCGCCCGGGTAGCACGGGCCGGTGGGGCGGGCGGAGGCGGGGGTGGCGAGGGCCGCCGCGGCAACGGCCGCGACGGCGGTCGCGAGAAGCAGTCTGAGGGCGCGCACACCGACTAGATCGGCCGCTGCGCGCGGGCCTTGATGGTTCTTCTGCTTAGCCGCCCCAGAGGACGTGCGCCCGCATGTTCCCCTTGCGGTCGAACAGGAAGGCGCCGTCGTGGATGTGGCGACGGTCGTTCGAAGGGTTGTTGAACGGCGGCTTGGGGAGACCCCAGTGGTAGACGCGGCCGGGCCGGTTCTTCCCGTCGCCGATGCGGAGCTTGATCTTCCCGCGCGGGCGGATCACCGCCGACTCGGGGAAGTGGTAGCGGAGCAGGCTCGAGTCGCGAACCCACCAGCCGCGGAGGGAGACCTTGCGCGAGGACGGGTTGAAGATCTTCACCCACTCGCTGTTGAGGTACTTGGTCTCGTCGCGCTTGTACTTGTGGTACTGAGCCTTGATGTACACCGGCACGCTGGCCGACGGGCCGTTGCCGCAGCCGCGCGGGTTCCAGATCCCGATCCCGGCGGCGGCCGCCTGCCGGGCGGCGGCGGCGTAGGTGCCGTTCCACGCCCACTCGTCGGACGCGGCGAAGGCGAGCGCGCGGCCCTCGGCGAGCATGATCGGGCCGACGTCGACCCACTGGCCGCCGATCGCCACGGAGACCTGGCGCCGCAGGCGGCCGTTCTCTCCGCGGCTGGACTCCCGCTGGGCGGCGAGCCGGACCTGTCGCGAGCTGCCGATCAGCTGGTCGAGGCGATTGGCGGCCGACACGCCGTGGCACTCGCCGCGGCGGCGTTCCGGGTAGATGCTGTAGCGGCGCAGCTCGGTGGCGTTGTAGCCCGTCATCCGCACGCGCCGCGCGGCGCCGGTGCCGTCACCGGCGATGTCGACGTCGATCGTGTCGCCGTCGGCGACGAGCTTGACCTTGCCGGTCACGAACGTGCAGTTCGGCCCGTCCGGGTAGCACGGGCCGACCTGCTTGGCCGAGGCCGGAGCGGCGAGAATGGCGGTGAAGGCCGTCGCCAGGACGGCAGCGATGAGCAGTCTGATCACAGGCACGCGAGTTGATTCGGCCCCGGCCGCCCGTTGGATGACCTCCGGTATCAGTTAGCTGACACCGTGTCGGGCGCCCCCCAGGGCGCCGCCCATGGTAGCTACGCGCGCAGCCCGACCGGGCAGCTCACGCCCGTGCCGCCGATCCCGCAGTAGCCGTTCGGGTTCTTGGCGAGGTACTGCTGGTGGTAGCCCTCGGCGTAGTAGAACGGCCCGGCCTCGGCGATCTCGGTCGTGATCTCGCCGTAGCCCGCGCCGCCCAGCCGCTCGGCGTACATGTCGCGCGAGGCGAGTGCGGCATCGCGCTGGGCCTCGCTCGTCCAGTACACGGCCGAGCGGTACTGGGTGCCGACGTCGTTGCCCTGGCGCATCCCCTGCGTCGGGTCGTGGCCCTCCCAGAACAGCTTCAGCATCGCCTCGTAGGAGGTCACCGCGGGGTCGAAGACCACGAGCACGGCCTCGGTGTGGCCGGTGCCCGCCGAGCAGACCTCATCGTACGTCGGGTTGGGCGTGAAGCCGCCCGCGTAGCCGACGGCGGTCGTGTAGACGCCCTCGGCCTCCCAGAAGATGCGCTCGGCGCCCCAGAAGCAGCCCATCCCGAACACGGCGCGCTCGAATCCGTCGGGGAACGGCGGGCCGATCGGCGTGCCCAGGACGTCGTGGCGGGCGGGAATCGGCATCGGCGCGTCGCGGCCCGGCAGCGCGCGCTCGGCATCGATCATCTGGGTCTTGCGCGAGGTGAAGAGCATGGTCCCTCTCACTGTACGGTGAGGCCCGCATGCGTTACACCCGCGAGGTCTCCGACGCGCTCGAAGCCGGCCGCCCCGTCGTCGCCCTCGAGAGCACGCTGATCGCCCACGGGCTCCCGCGGCCGGAGAACCTCCAGATCGCGCGCGGGATCGAGGACGCCGTGCGCGAGGAGGGCGCGGTGCCGGCCACGATCGCGATCGTCGACGGGATGGTGCGGATCGGGCTCGACGACGCGGCCATGGAGACGATCGCCGCCGGCGAGGACGTGGCCAAGTGCAGCGCGCGCGACCTGCCCGTGGTCATGGCCCGGCGCGAAACCGGGGCGACGACCGTCGCCGCCACCGCGACGCTCGCGGTGCGCGCCGGGATCGGCGTGTTCGCCACCGGCGGGCTCGGCGGCGTGCACCGCGACGCGCGCGACACGTGGGACGAGTCCGCCGACCTCACGACGCTCGGGCAGACGCCGATCACGGTCGTCTGCGCGGGCGTGAAGTCGATCCTCGACGTGGAGGCGACGCTCGAGCGGCTCGAGACCCTCAACGTGACGCTGCTGGGCTACCGCACCGACCGCTTCCCCGGCTTCTACCTGGCGGACTCCGGCTTCCCGGTCCCCTGGCGGGTGGACAGCGTCCAGGAGATCGCCGACGTCGTCCACGCACGCGCCGAGCTGGGCCTCGGCGCGATCGTCGTCGCCAACCCGCTCGACGACCCGCTCGACGACGAGCTGCACGAGCGGGTGCTGGCCGGCGGCCTCGAGGCCGCCGCGCGCGAGGGCGTCCGCGGCAAGGACGTGACGCCGTTCCTGCTCGAGCGCTTCCACGCCGAGACGGACGGCGCGAGCCTCGCGGCGAACATCCGGCTCGTGCTCCGCAACGCCGTGCTCGCCGCCCAGATCGCCGACGCCACGGCATGAGCCTCGTCGTGCTCGGCGACGTCAACGTCGACGTCGTCGTGCGCGTGGGCGGCCCGCTGGCGCGCGGGAGCGACACCCCGGCGCAGATCGGCTTCGTTGGCGGCGGCTCGGGTGCCAACGTGGCGGCGTGGGCGGCCTCGCTCGGCACGCCGGTGGCGCTCGTCTGCCGGGTGGGTGACGACGAGCGGGGCCGCGCCGCGGTCGACGAGCTGCGGCGGCGTCGAGGTGCACGCGGAGTTCGACGGCGAGCTGGCGACCGGCACGTGCGTGGTGCTCGTCGACGGAGGGTGAGCGCACGATGCTCCCCGATCCGGGCGCCAACGACACGCCGCTGCCGGAGGTGGCGCGCGCTCGGCGGCCACCTTCACGTGTCGGCTATGCGCTGCTTCGCAATCGCTCGCGCGCGAGCGCCCTGGCGGCGATCGAGCGTGCCCGCGCGCCGGCATGACCGTCTCGGTCGACCCGTCGTCGTGGGCGCTGGTCCGCGCCGGCGCGTTCCCGGACGCCGACCTGCTGCTTGCGAACGAGCGACGAGGCCGGGTCGCTCGGCCGGAGGCGCGCCGGGATGGTCGTACAAGCTCGGCGCGCGCGGCGCGCGCTGGACGACGGGGGACGATGTCGAGGTGCCGGCCGAGCCGGTGCAGGTGGTCGACACCACGGGGGCGGGCGACGCGTTCGCCGCCGGCCTCCTCGTCGGCGCGGCTCGACGGCGCCGGGCCGCGCGAGGCGCTCGAGGCGGGCTGCCGGGTCGCGGCCCGTGCGGTGGCGCGGGTTGGCGCGCGGCCAGGCTACGATTGACTGGTCAGTCAACCCATGGAGCCATCAGATGCCTGAAGCCGTGATCGTCGACGCCGTCCGCACGCCGATCGGGCGCGCGGCGAAGGGGTCGCTCAAGGACGTGCGCACCGACGATCTCGCCGCGGTGCCGCTGCGGGCGCTCGTGGAGCGCAACCCGGGCGTCGACTTCGCCGAGACCGACGACCTGATGATGGGCTGCGGCTTCCAGATGGGCGAGGCGGGCTACAACGTCGGCCGCAACGCCGCGCTCCTGGCGGGTCTCGATCATCACGTTCCCGCGACGACCGTGAACCGCTTCTGCGCCTCCTCGCTGCAGACCCTGCGGATGGCCTTCCACGCGATCAAGGCCGGCGAGGGCGACCAGTACGTGGCCGCGGGCGTCGAGGCGGTGTCGCGCTTCCCGGCGCACGCGCCGTTCGACCCGCACCCGCAGCTCGACGGCTCCGACGGCGCGCCGTACAACGTCTACATCCCGATGGGGCTGACGGCGGAGAACGTCGCGCAGCGCTGCTCGGTCAGCCGCGAGGCGCAGGACGAGTGGGCGATGACGTCGCAGAACCGCGCGGTTGCGGCGCGCGACTCGGGCCACTTCGACGCCGAGATCGTGGCGGTGACGACGCCCGACGGCACGGAGGTCACACGCGACGACGGCCCGCGGCCGGGGACGACGATCGAGAAGCTGGCCGAGCTCAAGCCGGTCTTCGATCCCGAGAACGGAACGGTCACGGCCGGCAACTCGTGTCCCTTGAACGACGGCGCGGCGGCCGTGCTCGTCATGTCGGACTCGCGCGCGCGTGAGCTGGGGCTCGCGCCGCGAGCGCGGATCGTCGCCTCCTCGGTGGCCGCGATCCGGCCCGAGATCATGGGCCTGGGGCCGATCCCGGCGGTCAAGGCCGTGCTGGAGCAGGCCGGCATGACGATCGGCGACATCGACGTCGTGGAGCTCAACGAGGCGTTCGCCGCGCAGGTGGTGCCGTGCCGCGACGAGCTGGGTCTGGATCCCGAGAAGCTCAACCCGTTCGGCGGCGCGATCGCGCTCGGCCACCCGTTCGGGATGACCGGCGCGCGCATCATGACGACGCTGCTGAACGACCTCGACGCGCTCGACGGCACGTTCGGGCTCGAAACCATGTGCGTGGCCGGCGGGATGGGCCAGGCGATGATCGTGGAGAGGCTGAACTAGCGCCCGATCCCGGGGATCTTGTCCGCCAGCTCCCCGAGCGGGGCAAGGTCGGCGTGAAGACGCTCGAGCCGCTCGTTGACCTGGACCAGCAGCGGCTCGAGCTCGTCGACCGAGAGGCGCACCGCGCGCATGTCCTCGTCGAGCGGCTCGATCCCCTTGCGAATCTCCGCGAGCTGCACGAGCGCCTTGCCGGAGATCGTGTCGATGCGGTCGAGCACCTGCTGCTCGAGGCCGGGGAGTCGGCGGGCGGCGTCGGCGATCGCGGAGAGGTCGTCGAGCGCGCGCTTGATCAACGTCGGGGGGAAGAGGAGCGGGTTCATGGGTGGATGCTTACCTGCCATCCTCGAATCGATGCGCCTCCTCTTCGTGTGCATGGGCAACATCTGCCGCTCGCCGACGGCCGAGGGCGTGATGCGGCGGCTGGTGGCCGAGGCCGGTCTCGAGGACCGGATCACGGTCGACAGCGCGGGCACCGGCGGCTGGCATGCCGGCGATCCGCCGGACGCGCGCGCGACGGGCGCTGCTGCCCGACGGGGCGTGACGCTCGACGGCGCCGCGCGCCAGGTCCGGGCTGACGACTTCGCCGGACTTCGACCTCCTGATCGCGATGGACCGCGAGAACCTGCGCGGGCTGCTCGCGGTCGCCCCGGACGAGGTCGCGAGCGACAAGGTCCGGCTCCTGCGCGAGTTCGACCCGGCGTCGGCGGGCGCCCCGGACCTCGACGTCCCCGACCCGTACTACGGCGGCGACCGCGGCTTCGAAACGGTGCTCGACATGACCGAGGCCGCGTGCCGCGGGCTGCTCGACGAGCTCCGCGCGGCCGGCCGGGTGTGACGCTCGCCGAGGCCGTCGGGCGGGCGACCGGCCGCGCCGTCGTATCGCTGGGACGCGTGGGGGGCGGAGACATCAACGACGCCTACGCGGCGGAACTCGAAGATGGCGTGCGAGCCTTCGTCAAGACCCGCGCCGACGCTCCCGCGGGAGAGTTCACGGCCGAGGCGGCGGCGTTGCGCTGGCTCGCCGAGCCGGGCGGCCTGGGTGTCCCGGATGTGCTGGGAGTCCTCGACGCGGACGGCCCGCCGCGCCTGCTGGCGCTCGAGTGGCTCGAGCCGGGCGGCGCCGGCGACGAGGCCGAGCTCGGCCGCGGCCTGGCGACGATCCACGCCGCCGGCGCTCCTGCCGTCGGCGCCTTCTCCACCGACGCGTCGCCCGCCGTCCTGCGGATCGGCCCGCTCTCGCTGCCGAACGTTCCCGCGGAGACGTGGCCGGCGTTCTACGCCGACTCCCGGCTGCGCCCGCTCATCGCACCGGCGCGAGACCGAGGAGCGCTCTCATCGTCAGGCGTCACGGCGGTGGAGCGCGTCTGCGACCGCATCACCGACCTCGCCGGCCCACCGGAGCCGCCGGCGCGCCTCCACGGCGACCTCTGGACCGGCAACGTCCTCTGGTCGCGCGACCGCCCGTACCTCATCGACCCGATCGCCTACGGCGGCCACCGCGAGGTCGACCTGGCGATGCTCCGCCTCTTCGGCGCCCCCGGCCCGCGCTTCCTCGCCGCGTACGAATCGATCACCCCGCTCGCCGCGGGCCACGAGGACCGCATCCCGCTCTACCAGCTCTTCCCGCTGCTCGTCCACGCGGTCCTCTTCGGCGGCTCCTACGGCGCGTCCGCCGAAAGCGCGGCCCGGCGGTACGTCGGCGGTGCCAGCTCGCGTTGAGATCGCAATCTGCGATCTCAATCGCATCCCTACGCCCGCCGGTGACCGCGCTGCAGGTACGCCAGGTCGGCTTCGTAGATCGCCGTGTCCCCGCGAGCGAGCACCGCTTGCTGGGCGGGGTGCGTGCACCGGGCTAGCGATCCAGGATCGTCAGGTCGAGATGCCGCAGGCGCGCCGGGTCGGCGAGGATGTCGATCGCGACGATCCGCCCGTCGCGGACCGTGAAGCCGCCGACCGAGAACGGCTCGCCGTCCAGGGTCGAAACCGCTCCGGCGACGCCGTTGACGAGCGCCGGCCGGACGAGCAGTCCGAGGCGCGAGTATCCCTGCGCCTGGCGCGCGACGAGCGCCGCCCCGCGGACCTCCCTCGAGCCGGCTCCGAGGTCCGCTCGCAGCACGACGTCGGGATCGAGCACGGCGACGAGTGCGTCGAAGTCGCCGTCGCGTGCGGCCGCGAAGAAGGCGTCGACGACCTCGCGCTGGGCGCTCAAATCGGCGTCCGGAGTGGTGCCCCGGATGCGCCGCCGCGCTCGGCTCGCGAGCTGGCGTGCCGCGTCGGGTGAGCGGTCGACGATCGGCGCGATCTCGTCGAACGGGACGGCGAACATGTCGTGGAGCACGAACGCCAGCCGCTCGGGCGGCGACAGCGTCTCGAGCACGACGAGCAGCGCCAGGCCGACCGCGTCCGCCAGCAAGGCCTCGTGCTCGGGGTCGATCCCCTCGGCGGAATCGACGATCGGCTCCGGCACGAGCGGCTCCTCGGCACGGGTGCGGCGGGAGCGCAGCATGTTGAGCGACACGCGCGCGACGACGGTCCGCAGCCACGCGCCGAGGTTCTCGACCTCGCCGGCGTCCGTGCGGCTGAGGCGCAGCCAGGCCTCCTGAACGGCGTCGTCGGCCTCGGCCAGCGAGCCAAGCATCCGGTACGCGACCGCCCGCAACGCGGTTCGGTGCTCCTCGAATCGTTCGGCTAGCCAGTCGCGCTCGTCCATCGGTCACATCGCTCTCTCGTCGCGGGTCATAGCAATACGACCCGCCCGATCCGGGCGATGTGACCAAAGGAGACCACCATGCGAGTGTTCGTTGCCGGAGCCAGCGGTGCGATCGGCGCCCGGCTCGTTCCCCAGCTGATCGACGCCGGACACGAGGTGATCGGAACGCACAGGTCGCCGGGAGGCGCCGAGCGCGTACGGGCGCTCGGGGCGGAGCCGGTCGCGCTCGACCTGCTCGATCCGCGCGCCGTGCGCCAGGCCGTGCTCGCCGCCGAGCCCCGCGCGATCGTCCACCAGGCGACCGCGCTGGCGGACATGAAGGACTTCAAGAACTTCGACCGCACCTTCGCGCAGACCAACCGGCTCCGGAGGGAGGGCACCGACGCGCTGCTGGCCGCCGCGCGCGAGGCGGGCGTGCGTCGCTTCGTCGCCCAGAGCTTCGCCAGCTACCGCCACGCACGCGAGGGCGGGCCGGTCAAGACCGAGACCGATCCGCTCGATCCCACCCCGGTGCCGGCGATGCGCGAGACCGACGCCGCGATGCGCTACGTCGACCGTGTCGTCAGCGAGGCGGGCGGGATCGTGCTCCGCTACGGCGCCTTCTACGGCGCGTCCAACGACGGCTTGATCGAGCCCGTCCGCAAGCGGCTGTTCCCGATCGTCGGCAGCGGCGCCGGCGTGACCTCGTTCGTGCACCTCGACGACGCCGCCGCGGCGACCGTGCTCGCGCTCGAGCACGACCGCGCCGGCGTCTACAACGTCGTCGACGACGAGCCGGCCCCGGTGCGCGAGTGGCTGCCGGTGCTCGCGGAGGTCCTCGGCGCCAAGCCGCCGCGCCACTTCCCGCGCTGGCTCGCACGGCTGCTCGCGGGCGAGGTCCCGGTCATGATGGGAACCGAGGCCCGCGGCGCGTCGAACGCGAAGGCCAAGCTCGAGCTCGGCTGGACTCCGCGCTACCCCAGCTGGCGCGACGGCTTCGTCGCCGCCTACGCGAGTCTTGACTTTCAATCGGCGGGTCCGGGACGATTGGTCATCAGCGGCTGATTGAAGGAGGCGCGCGATGACTCATCCACCGCCCTATCCGGTGCGACTGGAGGGCGAGCTCGATCCGCGGCTGAGCCGGTGGTTGTGGTTGGTGAAGTGGCTGCTGGTGATCCCGCACGTGATCGTTCTCGTGTTCCTGTGGATCGCGTTCGTGGTCCTGTGGCTGGTCGCGTTGCTGGCGATCCTGTTCACGGGCCGCTATCCGCGCGCGATCTTCGACTTCAACGTCGGCGTGATGCGGTGGTCGTGGCGGGTCGCGTTCTACTCCTACAGCGCGCTCGGCACCGACCGCTACCCGCCGTTTACGCTCGACGATGCTCCTGACTATCCGGCGCGGCTGACGGTCGAGTATCCGCAGTCACTGTCGCGGGGCCTCGTGCTGGTCAAGTGGTGGCTGCTCGCCCTGCCGCACTACCTCGTCGTGTCGATCTTCGCGGGCGGCGCGTGGGCCGGTGTCAACGCGGCGAACGACGACTGGGCCTGGACCTCGGGCGGTGGGCTGACCGGACTGCTGGTCTTCATCGCCGGCGTGGTCCTGCTCTTCACCGGCCGCTACCCGAGCGCCATCTTCGACTTCGTGATGGGCATGAACCGCTGGGTGTTTCGCGTCGGCGCGTACGCCGCGCTGATGACCGACAAGTACCCGCCGTTCCGGTTCGACATGGGCGCCCACGAACCCGCGCCCGACACGGACACGCCCGACGCCACGGGATCGAGTCCCGCGCCTGGGCTCTCGTGAGCCTTGCGAACCGCGCCGTCCTGATCGGGGTACGGCTCGGTCGGGAGATCGATGGCATCCGCGAGTTCGAGGTCGTCGGTCGGCGGAGGCAGCAAGGCGCGCCGGACGCGCAGAAGCCGCCGATCGTTCGGGCCTATCTCGAGGCTGCGACACGGCCCGAAACGCGCCGTCGGCTCGCGTGGGCGGCCGAAGGCGCGTCCGAGGCGGATGTCCAGCGGGGAGCGGCGAGCGTGCCCGCACATGCTGGCGAGGGGGAACGGCCGACTAGCGCTTACGTCGCGGCCCGCCCGGCGATGAACTCGGTCGTATGCGAGAGTCTCAATGTCATGTTGAGAGAATTCGACGCCCGGCTTCAGAAGGGCGACAACCCAGGTGCCTGGACGTGCGTCGTGATGGACGACGCGGCGGAGCTCTTCGGCACGCGCGGGCTCGTGAAGATCCGCGGCGCGATCGACGGCGAGCCGTTTGACGGCGCGCTCATGGCGCAGGGCGACGGCACGCATCGGCTGCCCGTCAAGGCGAAGCTCCGCGAAGCGATCGGCAAGAAGGCGGGCGACACCGTCCATATGCGCATCGACGAGCGGATCGGGTAGCCGCTGCGGCGCAGCCGCGAGCCACGAGGCGGCGCGTGGCGGGGAGTAACCGTGCGCCGCCGCGCTTCCGCATCGAGGCAGGAGCACTATGTCGAGTGCCGGACCTTCGGGCGGCGACGTGTCCGCGTGCGGTGGCGCGGGCCGGCTCGCGGCCCGCGCCACACGGTTCGTCTAGTCCTCGGGCGGGACGAAGTCGCCCTCGATCGAGATCTCGCGCTCACACGAGCCTGGGAGTGCGAGATCGGTGTCCTGTTGGCCGTTGCAGATGTCGAAGGCGTCCGTGTGCGGCGGGCCGAACGGGTTGTCGCCGCCGAGCGCGTCGTCGCCGCGGCCGCCGAGCAGCAGGTCCGATCCGAAGTTCCCGACCAGTTGGTCGTTGCCATCGCCGCCGGAAAGCAGATCCTCCTCCGGGCCGCCGAACAACTCGTCGTCGCCGTCGTTGCCGAACACCGCGTCGCGCGCCATCTGTCCGGTCGCGAAGTCGTTGCCCGCACCGGCGTGGATCAGATCGCTGCCGCCCTCGCCGCCGATCCCGTCATCACCGTCGCCGCCTGAGAGCACGTCGCCGCCTTGCGGGCTCTTCTGCGATGCGCGAGGATCGCTCCGTCCTAACACTTCTCCAGTCGGGCGGAGGACCTCCCATGCCGCTTTACCTCGGCCGCTTCAGCTACACGGCGGACGCCATGAAGGCGCTGCTGGATCAGCCACAGGACAGGAGCTCGGCGGCGCGGCAAGTGGCGGAGTCACTTGGCGGCAAGCTCATGGGCTTCTGGTACGCCTTTGGCGAGTTCGACGGAGTCTTTCTGATGGAGGCGCCCGACAACGCGTCGGCGGCAGCGCTGGCTATGGCCGTCGGCGCCGGCGGAGCGTTGTCGGAGGTCGAGACCACCGTTCTGCTCGACATGGACGAGGCTCAGGATGCGATGCGGAAGGCCGCCGCAGCGACGTACCGACCGCCAGGCTCATAGGGGCAGGCGATTGCGATAGCGCGGCCGGCGGTAGCGCACGCCGGGCCGGCGAGAGGGATCCCCCTGCTCGTGACGTAGAGGACGGGCATGTCGATTTCCCTGCCGGAGCAGTCGCCGCAGCAGAGAAGGACTGCTCGTATCGCCGGCTGGCTCATGGCCTTGACGTTTTTCACGTCCATCCCGGCCGCGCTCATTCTCTACAACCCGATACTCAACGAGACCGACTACATCCTCGGCGCCGGCGACGACGCCCGCGTCACGCTGGGCGCCCTGCTCGAAATCTTCCTGATGATCGGCAACGTCGGCACGGCGGTCGTGATGTTTCCGATCCTCAGGCGATACAGCGAAACCCTCGCGCTGAGCTACGTCGCCTCGCGCACAGTCGAGGCGACGATCATCGGGGTCGGCGCAATCAGCCTGCTCTCCGTCGTCACCCTGCGCGACGACTTGGCCGCGTCCATCGGCGCGGACGGAACTTCGCTCGACGTCGTGGGGCAGACCCTGGTCGCGATCCACGACTGGACGTTCCTGTTCGGGCCGGGATTCTGCGTCGGCGTCAACGGCATCCTGCTCGGCTGGCTGATGTACCGCACCGGATTGATGCCGCCACGGCTCGCGCTGCTGGGCGTCATCGGCGGTCCGCTGATCTTCGTGTCGGCGATCTTCGTCCTGTTCGGCGCCTACGAGCAGGACGGCCTGCACCCCCTCTTCTCGCTGCCCGAGTTCCTCTTCGAGGCGGCGTTTGCGATCTACCTGATCGTCAAGGGCTTCAGGCCCTCACCGGTCCTCGCCAGCCCATCAACTACATAGCCGCCTTGGACTCGAAGCAGGAACGTGGCCAGCGCCCGGGGCAAGGTGCGGGCACGGTCTGCTGTGACGCGTGTACCGTGCCGGAGACTTGACGCGCAAGATCGACATCGGCGGCATCGTCTCCAAGGTCTTCGACCTGTACTTCAAGTATGCAGCGGTGCTGCTGCCGGTGGCGGCGGTGCTGTTCCTGATCGAGGCTGCCTTCCGGCTCCTCGGCCTCGCCAGCACGCCCCTGGCGCTGGTGGCCGGCGTCGTCGGGCTGATCCTCAGCACCGTCTACACCGGCATGGTGGTCCGACTGGTCGACGACGTGCGCGACGGACGCCTCGACCAGTCCCCCGGCGAACTCGCGAGTTCGGTGGGGCCGGTGCTGCTTCCGCTGATCGGGGTGTCGATTCTCGCCGGCCTCGGCATCGCGATCGGTCTGCTGCTGTTGATCGTCCCTGGCCTGATCCTGGTCACGCTGTGGGCGGTCGTGGCGCCGGTTACCGTGCTCGAGCGCCCGGGCGTGCTCGCCGCCTTCGGTCGCAGCCGCGAGCTGGTCCGCGGCAACGGCTGGCAGGTGTTCGGCGTGATCGTGCTCTTTGTCCTCATCTTCATCGCCATCGGCATCGTGCTGGGGATCGTCGGCGCGGTGCTCGGCGACGCCGGCGAGGTGATCCTCAACTACGTCGGCAGCGTGATCACGGCGCCGCTTGTGGCTCTCGCCGCGGCGGTGCTGTATTTCGAGTTGAGGGAGCCGGGCCCGGAGGTCCCCGTCGCCCCGGAGGTCCCCGTCGCCCCGGAGTAACGCTTGACGGATCAGATCGGCGACCCCAGCCAAGGGTGCCATAGGGTTGCGCCGTGCCGTTCACGCTCAGGAACCTCAAGGAGGACCTGGAGGATGTCGGGTCCAGGTTCGACGGCGCGCCGGACCTGGAGTTCCGCTTGGCGACCAAGGCGCTCGAACTCGAGAAATCCGGCCTGAGCTACCAGCGCGTCCCGCCCGGCTATCGCTTTCCGTACGGCCACACGCATAAGAAGCAGGAGGAGGTGTACGTGGTCCTGCGCGGGAGCGGGAGGATGAAGGTCGACGACGAGATCGTCGAGCTCAAGGAATGGGACGCGGTGCGCGTCCCGCCCGGTACGTGGCGAGGCTACGAGGCCGGGCCGAAGGGCCTCGAGATCCTCGTCATCGGCGCGCCCAATCTCGGCGAGGCTCCGCGCGAAGACGTCGAAGGCCAGCGCGACTGGTGGGCTGACTAGCGCCAGGTAGGCGAGGCCTGAAGCGTCGACCTGTGCCTATGCAAGACGCCGGGACAGGACCGGCTGGCGGCGCTGCTGCTCCTCGTCCCGAGCGAGAGCTTGCCGGGAGCCGCGACGGACGCGCGCATCGAGCGTGGTCTGTAACGCTGGGCTGCATCGCATATGGTTGGCACCGGCCCAAATCCGGAGGTGAGACATGGGGTCTCAGGCAGTAGACGCGGTTGAGTTCCGCGACGGGCAACGGCAGCAGTGGAACAAGGGCGCCGAGGGCTGGCGCAAGCGGTCGGATTTCATCGATGCCGCGACCGCTCACGTCAGCAAGCGCATGGTGGAGCTGGCGGGCGTCGGGCTCGGGAGCCGGGTGCTTGACGTGGCCGCGGGCTACGGCCAGCCATCGCTCACGGCGGCGGCTGTGGCTGGAGCCGAGGGCAAGGTCGTGGCCACCGACATCTCTCCCGAGATGCTGGCCTACGGCCGCGAGCGCGCGGCGGCGGCCGGCCTCGAGAACGTCGAGTTCGTCGAGTCCGCGGCGGCCAGCCTGGACTTCCCGCCCGAGAGCTTCGATGCGGCGCTATCGCGCTTTGGGCTCATCTTCGAGCCGGAGGCGGAAGCCGCGGCCGCTCGGGTGCGGGGCTTCCTGGTCCCCGGGTCGAGGATGGTGATCAGCTCGTGGGGACCGCCGGAGCGGGTGCCCTTCATCGCGGTTCCGATGGGGACAGCGATGCGCACGCTCGGCGTCGATCCGCCCCCGCCGGGGACGCCAGGCCCGCTCTCGCGCCCGACACCAGAGGCGCTGGGAGGGCTGCTCAAGGGCGGCGGGTTCTCCGACGTCGAGGTCGAGGAGACCGAGGTCAGCTTCGAGTGGGAGTCCGCCGACGAGTTCGTCGCGATGGTCAAGGACACAGTCCCACCACTGGTCGCGCTGATCGCGAAGCACGCGCCGGATGACCCCGACAGGGCCTGGGACGCGATCCTCGCGGCGGTCAAGGAGACGGCCTCGGACGACGGCGCGGCCAGGTTCTCGAACCTGGTGCTGCTGGCGGTCGGGCGGGCATAGATCATCCTGGGCGTAGGGCGCACCGCTTCCTTCGCCTCGTCACTTGAGTGGGCCACGAGCGACTGCTGCGTCTCGAGCACGCGCGGCGCCGCAACCCTGCTGCACGGGCTGATCGCGTCCGACATGGGCGCGAATGGCTCGACGAGATTGAGTAGGAGCGCGTGTCGCGGTCTGCGAGCTCGCCATCGGTGGGAGCTCAAGCACCGTCGCTGTCGCAAACGAGGCACAAGCGCTAGAGCGCCGGTCATCCCGACGAGTGCTGCATATCGCGCGAAGCGGCAGCGCCGCCACAGCGAGCCGCGCTCGCCGAGGCGGATACGGGTGCGTTGGGAGGACGGGCCGACGAACGTGGATAGGGTGGCTGCTGGAGTCCTCGAGCCACGAAGGAAGCCGGTGAGCGCAGACCCTACGAAGGTTCTCTCTCAAGACGGGACACCGATCGCTGTCTGGCGAAGCGGCGAGGGTCCGCCACTCGCGTTGATCCACGGCGCGGCGGCTGACCACAACCGCTGGGCTCCGGTGCTCCCGGCGCTGGAGGAGCGCTTCACCGTCTTTGCGATCGACCGTCGCGGCCGCGGCGGGAGCGGCGATGCAAATGTCTACGCGCTCGAGCGCGAGTACGAGGACGTAGTTGCGGTCGTGGAGTCAACAGGTGAAGCGGTGCACGTGCTTGGGCACTCCTACGGGGGCATCTGCGCCCTCGAGGCGGCATTGCTGACCGATGGGATCCGCAAGCTCGTCCTATACGAGCCGCCGATGGGGTTCCTGAAGTCCCCGCCTCATGTCGTCGACAGGCTCCAGACGCTGCTCGAGGAAGGGAGGCGCGACGAGCTGCTGGGCTACTTCATGCAGGAGGTCGCCGGCCTTCCGTCGGATCAGGTCGAATTGATGCGTTCCCTGCCGGCCTGGGAGGCGCGGCTCGACGCAGCCGACACGATTCCGCGGGAGGAGCATGCGAGCAGGGAATACCTCTTCGATGCGAGTCGCTTCGGTGCGCTCGAGGTGCCGACGCTATATCTCCAAGGCGGCGACAGCAGCGAGCCCTTCAAGGCGGCCGGCGAGGCGCTACGGGGAGCTCTCCCGGACTGCCGCGTTGTGATCATGCCTGGGCAGCGACACGCCGCAATGGACACCGCCACCGACCTGTTCACCGCCGAGGTGCTGAGCTTCCTGGCGGCGCCGGGGCGGGCGGTCTGAGATCGGCCACGCCGGTCTAAGCATGTCGTCGCACACACGCGACAACGCTCGGGTTTGGACGACGGGGCTGGCGCCTCATGCGACATGCCCTCGCTCCCGCTTCCACGTGCCCGGAGCACCGGACGAGCCGACCGAGTCGGTGTCGGTCATCGGGGCAATGCGGAAGCGGCGCAGAGTCGACCAGCGCGTTGTACGAGTGGCGTGGGTTATGGCGCTGCCGCGTCCGTGACCGCGCACAGGAGGGATGCGTCCTCGTCCGCGAGCACGCGCACGATCGGCAGGTCGAGTGCACGGTGGTATGGGGCTAGGGCCTGCAGGAGGTCGGACCGCTGCGAGGCCGCGATCCCGACGGTCCCAACCGGGAGACCTATGGCTGCGAAGTGCTGTCGATGGCCGGCGTTGATGGTGCGATAGAAGCTCTCCTCGTCCGCAAGGCGCCCGCTCGCGCCCGGGCCCACAGCGACCCGCACGTAGGACGCGACAAGGGGGGCGGGGCGCCCATGGTCGGCGGCTCCCTCATGCACCCAGGCGCGCGCTCGCGCGGCCTCGCCGGGCGGCATCCAGTTCAGGAGAACGCCATCAGCCACCGCACCGCCGAGGCGACACAGCCGAGGCCGCATCGCGGCCATCATGAGGCGGGTCGCGTCGGGCAGCCGCGTGCGAAGCTCGGCCACCGCACGCTGGAGCGCGTCGATCTGGCGCGGGAGCGCACCAGAGCCGATCCCGATCCACAGCCGCGCGGGATCGAGCTCAAGGCGGGCGACCTCGGTCGCGATCTGGGCCGGCGTGTAGCGGTGCAGCGGCAACACCCCCACACCGAGCTGCACCCTGGCGGTGGCCGCGGCGAACTGCGCCAGCGTGTCCAGACCGCGAGCATCCGGCTCGTCGTTTGACCACAGCGAGTGATACCCGAGCTGCTCGCAGCGAGCAGCCAGCTCGCGCACAAGTCCGCCGTCAAGACCGGCCGTGATGCCGAGCCCGCGACGAAGCGAGTCCAGCGTGCTCATGACCCCATCATGAGGCCGCTACGCCGCCGTGGCTACTCCTCACGCGACGCGGGCCGCGGGCCACTGCCCCGTTTCGCGCATTGCGATAGCGCCGCAGAACCAGCGATTCGCCCAGGATGGCGCGATCTGACGCGGCTCAGCCCACGACCGGCGCCTACGCGAGCGAGATCTCCCCGGACACGACGACATCAGGGACAGCCCGGCAACTGTGACTGTCGCGGTCGCGTCGAGCGTCTCGTCACCCTGCAGGTCACCGCGTTCCAGCTGCTCACGGACCGCAAGTTCGATCTCCCGTTGAGCGGTCACACCGAGCGTCTTGAGGAACTTTCGCACCGACATGTTGAAGACCTCTTCATCCACCGTTTTCTCCCTTCCGACAGGCTCACTACTCGACCCGCGGAGTCGGCGGCGCACCGCGAGGGTGTCGCGGTCCGTCAAACGACGTCGCCGCGCAGCTCCGCTCATTGTCCAGCCGAGCCTACGCCGCCGGAGCGCCGACCGAAAACACAACGGCGTGCGGGCATCCGCCCGCCACGGATCCGTAGGCCATCAGGTGCCTGTCGCCGCTCGCGCAAAGCGCAACTCCGCGATCGAGCCGTTGGAGTGCTCTGGCAGGCGATTGCGAGAGCGGAGGCCATGAGAGGGAAACGCGGCACGGCCGGTCAGCGCGCCTCGAGCACGGCGCCTCGAGCACGGCGGCGAGGTGAAGAGGTCGGCTTCGCCCGTCGAGCAGATCGTGCTCGGCACGGGGCATCGAGGTGATCAGCCAGCTGGAAGAGGTGCGCGAGACCGCCTACCTGCGACTGGCGAATTTCCCGTTGAGGACCCAGACTGGCAGGTGGGCGTCGAGGAGATACTCGCGCAGCCGTATTACCAGAGCTTTGACGCCGCCGGTGCAGCGCCGATCGCGTACGACGACCACGTGACGTGGACATACGACCGCATCCCGAAGGGTGAAGTCGAGATTCGCCGCGCGAGCCAGGTCACGTCGTCGGCGCTACGGCATCTCGGACCTCGGCAATCGTCGAGGCCGTCGAGGTCTTGGCAGAGAGTGCAGGCATGTAGCCGCCGAACGCCTCGGGGTCCATCGTCTCGGCGGTGCGGTGGGCGTCGCGGCGGACGTCCGTGAAGCCGGTGCGCCGGAGGGAGGCGGCAGCGTTCGGTTGGTAGGACCGGGTCGGCGAGGTAGGCGGTCCCAGGCCCTGACCATGCGGCGTTTTCATCCGTTCGGTGTCGGAGGAATGCCACGACAAGTGTCGACCAATCGATGTCTATATTATGGTCGACTAGGCCGCGAACCATTCGGACATCCTCGCAGTGCTCGAGCACGGGCACCTGTGGGGCAAGCGCGAGGTCGTGATCCCGATCGGCGCGGTCGCGCGCGTGGAGACAGACGCGGTCGTCCTGACGCTCTCCAAAGAACGAAAGCCAGGCTGATATCCAGATGACGTACGCGGCCACGAGGGCCGGACGACGCGCATTAGTTAAACGGCGAGCGCGGCATCGACGTCGCTGAGGTACTCGAAGACCTGGACGGAGATCGCGCGAGTGCTGATCGCATCGCGTCAACATCGCTGGCGAAAACTAGGGCAGCCGTCAACGACGATCGTGTGCACGGCGACGAGCGACTCGCGATCGCGCGGTGATGACGCTGGTGCTTGTCGCGGAGGCTGTTGCGGAAAGTCGCCGTTCAGCTCGCGTCGAGGTGATCGGCGTGATAGGCGCGGGCCTTTCGGCGAGATTTGTCGACGGACGCGTCAGCCGACTGGGAGTTTCGTCGCCTCGCCTTCGAGCAGGCTAGTCGCTGAGCCGTGGGCGACGCCGATGCGGCAGCTGATGGCGGCAGAGGGACGTTCGGCCGGTCGCCGGTCTGTCCGCGATGGCGGCAGATGGGCTCGGCGTCGCTGGTGTTCAACGCTGTTTTTTCGCATCATCGTCGTGCTTAGTCGCGTCGTATTTCGGCTCGAAAGACGATGTGTTCTGTGTTCCCGTGTCGCTCGACTCCATCGAGAGAAGCTGAACGGGCTAATTGCGCTGCGTCCACGCCGGTGACCGCACCGTTCTCAATTAAGCCGCGATGTTCACGTACGGCCGCTCGTCGCAGCCGAGACGATGTCGAGGATGTCAGCGACGTAGAACCCAGGCCCGCAGCCGACGTCAAGCATCTCGTGGCCGGGCTGGGAAGCCAGTGCTTCCTCGGCGAGGTTCGAATCGGGGGCGCTTGTTTTGTTGGGGGCCTGCCCGCCGTGGCAACGGTTCGGGCCTTCGTGAATCCGTGTTGCTTGTGAGCCCGTGGCAGTGCCCTTTCGGGCGGCAGGCTCCTTGTTCCCTGTCGAGCGGCGGGCCTCGCTGCTCGCTGCCGCGCGCGCGTAGCGGAGCGGACCCCTCCCGCCACACTGCGCTTGTGTCGCCTCGCCGCGCGTAACTACGCGTCGTATGTAAGGCACACTGGCGAGCCACTGCCGGCCTGGGAGCTCAGCGCTTTGACTCGGTGCCGAGCGCGCATCAGGACTCGCGATCCCGCGGCGCAGCTTCGGGCTTCGGCTCGTACGAGCAGCAGTCAGACGCAAAAACGAGCACTGCCGGCCGGGAGCTCAGCGCTTTGACTCGGTGCAGAGCGCGCATCAGGACTCGCGATCCCGCGCAGCTTCGGGCTTCGGCTCGTACGAGCAGCAGTCCCACGCTGCTGTGTCCCATCCGGGCAGCGGCTATCGCGTCGACGACGCTACTGCTTCTGCCTCGATGCGGTAGCGCGGCTATGGATCGCGCCGGCGCGCCATCGGCTACCGTCTCGCTCCTGCATCTGCGCGAGGAGGAGCAGCAAGCGCGGAAGCGCCGAGGTGGGCTCCGACCTGACTCCGAAAGGTTCCTCCGCCAGACCGAAGGGGCTTCCCCCGGGGTCCTTGCAGATCGCCCATGCCCCGGGTGGGCCACGCTCCTACCGAGCGCCTCGACCCGCTCCAGCGGCTCAACTACTGGCCGCTCGCATCGGATACTCGGCACCCGCGACATGTCCCGACGAGGCCGCACGGCGCCTTCTTCGGCAGTCGAGGGACGACGTGCTTTGTCGATCTCACCGGCGATGGACGAGCTGACGCGATTGCGGTCATCGCGGACACGGTCAGCGTTCAGCGCATCGCGTGTCTCGACTTTGGACCGCGTTCGCAGGTCACGAGTACTGGACTCACGGCCGGTGCTACGGGACCGGGGTCTTGCGCGCGGCGGAGCGGCAACGACCGCTCGAGGCCAACAGAACCTTTACCTCGCCTGCCCTTCGCGCGCGGCGAGAGGCTGATCAAGAATGAGGGCGCGCCCACCGGCGTCCGGGGCCTGCAGTTCTACCCGGCGAGGAATGGCTCCGGCGCTACCTGCCTCTGGGAGGCAGATTCGGTCGAAGACGTCCAGGGTACGTCGACTCGACGCTCGGCGACGCGAGCGAGTACCTCAGCTACGAGGTCGACGCCGAGCTCGCGTTCGCGCGGCAACCGCTCGGGATTTCCGATTCGGCGGCGATCGGCGCGTAAATCCCGACTGCTTGGACGAGCAGCGTTCCCACGAGGCGGCGCTCTTCGTCCGTTGAGCTGCGCCGCTTTCGTGAGGATGCGAGAGCCTTCCCGACGAGTCGCGGGCTCTCGAGATGGACAAGCAACAGAAGCGCCGCTTGGGCGGATCCGGTGCATCCGGTGCCTAGGCACGATCTCTACGCGCGCGAGTTCCCGATCGGAAGGAGCTCGGGCATCATCGGCTATCACAATGAGGCAGCCGCGATAGCTGTCGCGAGGCGG
This sequence comes from uncultured Solirubrobacteraceae bacterium, assembly GCA_963838655.1. GTDB lineage: Bacteria > Actinomycetota > Thermoleophilia > Solirubrobacterales > Solirubrobacteraceae > DASSUW01. The sequence goes on from CAWIRW010000013.1 coordinate 116,049, forward strand.
CTTTGACCGCTGCTCGGTGTCGACAGCGATAGCCGGCGCCCGACTGAGGGGGGGCCGCGTCGACTGGCGCCGATAGTCGGGTTCGTTCACCGAACCGGAGGAGGGATCATGTCCGAGCTGCCGCTCGATCGTGCCGGTCGACGTCGATCGCCGGCGACGCTGCCGGGCTTCCACGCCGGCCGCGCGCCAGGCAACAAGGGCCTGCGCTACCCGGCCGACCCGCCGAAGATCGAAGAAATCATCGCCGTCATGCGCACCGCCGGCGACGGAACGCACGGCCGGCGCCTACGCGAACTGATCGTGATCATGTGGCGCGCCGGGCTGCGAATCCAGGAAGCGCTCGCCTTGCCGAGGGCGATCTCGATCATCGCCGCGGCTCGCTTCTCGTTCGGCGCGGCAAGGGCGGGCGCCGTCGCGAGGTCGGCATGGACGCATGGGGCTGGGAGCAACTTCAGCCGTGGCTCGAGGTGCGCCGTGAGCTCCCGGTCGGTCCGCTGCTGTGCGTCATCAACGGCACGACGCGCGGACGCCACTGGTCGCCCGCCGCGGCCCGCGCCGAACTGCGGCGCACCGCCGCCGCGGCCGGAGTGCGACGCCGCTTCGCGCCGCATCAGCTTCGACACGCCCACGCCGTCGAGATGGCTCGCGAAGGCGTCCCGCTGATCGTCATCCAGCGCCAACTCGGACACAGCAACCTCGGCATCACCTCCGTCTACCTCCAAGGCATCGACAGCGGCGAGATCATCGAAACCGTCCACGCCCGACGCGCGCCGATGATCCCTGTCAGCGCCTCGCTGCGGCTCTGATCGACCGCGAGCGCGGCGGCTGCTCGTCGCGCAGAGCGGCACTGCGCCCTGAGGGGCGCCGGAGTTGGTCCTCGAGCCGGCGAGAAGTGGATCAGGTGCTCGGCAACCCGCTTGTACGCTCCCGCCTATGAGCGTGCTCGGCTGCGAAGTGCCTTTGATGCAGGCACCGGTGGGCCGGGGGGCGGCGGCGGCGCTTGCCATCGCGGTGTCGCAGGCGGGTGGCCTTGGGACGCTTGGCGCGTCGTGGACCGAGCCGGCGATGCTGCGCGAGCAGATCCGCTCGATCGGGCGCGCGACCGACCGCCCGTTCTGCGTGAACCTCGTGCTCGACTTCGAGCAGGAGGAGCGCTTGGAGGTCGCGGCTGAGGAGCGCGTTCCCTGGGTGTCGTTCTCGTTCGGCATGCGTCGCGAGATGATCGCGCGAGCGCACGCGGGTGGCGCGCGCGCCTTGGTGCAAGTCGCCTCTGCGGAGGAGGCGCGCGCGGCGGTAGAAGCCGGTGCTAACGCGCTGATCGTGCAGGGCGTTGAGGCTGGCGGTCATGTGCAAAGCGTCGTCGGGCTGCTGCCGCTGCTGGCGGAGGTCAGCCGCGCCGTGTCGCTGCCATTGCTGGCCGCCGGAGGTATCGCCGATCCTGTCTCTGCCCGCGCTGCGCTCGTCGCCGGCGCGACGGCTGTGGTGATGGGGACACGGTTCGTAGCCAGCGAGGAGTGCGACGCGCATCCGCGTTACAAGGCGCACCTTCTCCAGGCGGAGGCGCGCGACACCGTGCTGACTGGGCTTTTCGACCTGGGCTGGGACGCCCCGCATCGCGTGCTCCGTAACAGCACCTACCAGCGGTGGGAAGCGGCCGGCCGGCCCGAACCCGGTCAACGCCCGGGCGAAGGTGAGGAGGTCGCTCCTGGCATCGTCCGCTACGCCCTCAACCTGCCGCTCTCGGGCAGCGAAGGCGATATCGAGGCGATGGCGATGTATGCCGGCCAGGGCGTCGGAGCGATCGACACGGTCGAGTCGGCAGCCGCAATCGTTGAACTCTTCGCCGCCGCGCTGCGCGCCTCCTGACCCCTCTGCTGTTGCTCGTCGCGCAAAGCGCAAGCCAGGCCGGCTTCACGTGCGCTGTTACATGCAGGCGAAAGCAGCAGCGCGACGCATGATTGGACTCGTCACGCCGCGACTACGGCGGAGCGGACCGCCGCAAAGGGCGCTTGGCCCCAATGCGGCGGATCCATCCTATCTCCGGTGTGGGCGACCTCACCAGTGGCGGTGCCCGATGCCATCAATCTGCAGGACCTTGCCGGTGAGCGTCACCACGAACGCGCTCCTGCGGGAGAACGCGACCGAGGTCGGACGGTCCAGCGGCCCGGCGACCGGCGTGAGCCGGCCGTGGCGGTCGACCCGGGTCAGGCTCCCGGTGTTCTCCGACGCCGGTTTGCCGGCGTTCTCGGGCTCGTCCGGATGGTCCCAGATGCCCTGCGAGAGCGCATACAGGCGGTGATCGCGGCCGAACTCCACGTCGACGACAAGCGGCGCGCCGGAGGCGATCTGCACCGGGTCATCCGACCACGGCGTGATCGCGACGACCTTGCCGTTCTCGGGAGGATGGGGCACCGGCCCGGCCTGGCCCACGAACAGCGTGCGGCCCGCGGCCGCCAAGCCCGTCGGGACGGCGTTGGCGACCCAGAGCAGCTCGCGCACCTGACCGTCGCGCCGGACGTACAGCACACGATCGTGGTGGCCGTCGGTCACCGCGAACCCGCCACGGAACGGCTCCATCGCGTACTGGACCCCGCCCGGCAGGACGAACTTGGTGTCGGCGGGGCGGGTTGTCCTCCGCCCAGGCGCCGATGTCGACGACAGGCACGGCGCTGCCGTTCCGGCGCACGCGGTAGATCCCGGCGACCTCGTCGGGCTCGCCGAAGAAGGGGCCGACGTTGGCGACCAGGACGTAGGCGGTGTGGCCGACGAACGCGACGTCGATGGCGCCGCCGATGCCGGGCGGCGTGTTAACGAGCGGGAACCCGGTGGCGAAGGTCGTGACCGCCCCGCTGCGCGTGTCGACTCGTAGGACGCGGCCGGCCTGGCCATCGGTCACGTACAACGCTCCGTCGGGCCCGATCGTGCTGCCCGAGCCGCACGTGCCGGTGCATCCGGGCGCGGCGAAGGTGGCGAGTTCGGTCACCGCGGGGGCATGCGGGGGCCGCTTGCCGGCCGCCGCGGAGGGGAACGCGATCGTCACCACCGCGATGACCACTACCGCCATCCTCGACGCCTGCCTGGAGCCCATGACCGCCTCCTTCGTCGTCGGCGGTGACGCAGCACTGCGTCACCGGGGAGCCACGTCGCGGGGAGCTGTGGCGCGGCCGTCCCGGTCTCCGACCCTCCTCCAGACTGCGCATGAAAGTCAATCGCTCAGTCCGATCACGGACCACCCGCGGCACGAGCGCTTTCGCTTCGAGGCACACGCAGCAGTGGAGCGCGTGCCGTGCCGGCTGCTGCTTGTCGCGCATTGCGATAGCGCCGCAGAACCAGCGATTCGCCCAGGATGGCGCGATCTGACGCGGCTCAGCCCACGACCGGCGCCTACGCGAGCGAGATCTCCCCGGACACGACGACATCACGGGACAGCCCGGCAACTGTGACTGTCGCGGTCGCGTCGAGCGTCTCGTCACCCTGCAGGTCACCGCGTTCCAGCTGCTCACGGACCGCAAGTTCGATCTCCCGTTGAGCGGTCACACCGAGCGTCTTGAGGAACTTTCGCACCGACATGTTGAAGACCTCTTCATCCACCGTTTCTCCCTTCCGACAGGCTCACTACTCGACCCGCGGAGTCGGCGGCGCACCGCGAGGGTGTCGCGGTCCGTCAAACGACGTCGCCGCGCAGCTCCGCTCATTGTCCAGCCGAGCCTACGCCGCCGGAGCGCCGACCGAAAACACAACGGCGTGCGGACATCCGCCCGCCACGGATCCGTAGGCCCATCAGGTGCCTGTCGCCTCTCGCGCAAAGCGATAGCGCGGCAGCGGGTCGGGCGGATCTCCCTTGCAGGCGAATGACAACTCGCCAGCTCAGCAGTTCTACCGCAGCCTCGGGATGACTCCGACCGGCCAACGCGTCCGGGTAGCCTGCTCAGTCCGAATCCGCCGATGAGCGATGAACTCACGCGATCGGGCAGGTCCCTACTGCATGAGCGATAGAAAAGTCATTCTCAAGATGGTCATGTCCCTCGACGGTTTTGTCACCAGCACTGACGGGACCCATGAATGGATGTTCGAGTGGTTCGGCGACGACTCGGGCGAGTGGAACCGCCGCGCCCTTGAGGAGGCCGGCGTTCACGCGATGGGCCGCCGCAGCTATGAGATCATGGGCCCGCACTGGGCCGCGTCCGAGGGGCCAATCGCAACCGCGATGAACAAGAAGCCGAAGGCCGTCTTCTCCCATACCCTGGAGAAGGCGGAATGGGGACCCGTCGAGATCTTCGGCGGGGACCTGAGCGCGGAGATCGCCGACCTGAAGGCTCGGGACGACGAAGGAACGGTCCTGGTCCACGGCGGCCCCGACTTCGCTAAGTCGCTGACCCGCCTGGGCCTCGTCGACGAATACCAGCTGACGACGGTTCCGATTGCTATCGGCGCGGGCCGAAGCCCATTTGCGGAACTGGGAGAGCACCTGAAGCTGGACGTCGTCGAAGAGGAGCGCTTCTCGAGCGGCGCCCTTGCGCAGATCCTGGTGCCGAAGCGATGAGTCACGCTGGCGCGGTCACCGACCGCGCGAGACGGGGACGGAACTCAGCAGATGCAACTCGAACTCGCGCTCGCGGCTCCCGCAGCCTCCCGGCAACAGCGCTGAGCGCCTCCTCGGCGCGCCGACCAAGCAACAGGACATGATCCTGAGTGCCGTTTTCGCGTGAAAGCGGCAGCGGCTCCCGTGTCTGGACGCGTTACCAACGACGCCGGCGCCGAGCTACAACTCGCGGCTGAAGGAGGCGCTCCGGTCGCGTCCTTCGTGTTGCCGCGCTGCACCAGCCGGTGCTGTGCCGCCCCCCAGCTCGCTCTGAAGTGAGAGTCAGCCGCTGGCCGGCTGGATGTTGTGGTTGGCGCGGAAGAGGTTGTCCGGGTCCCACGCTGCCTTGACCTCGGTCAGGCGGCGGTAGTCGTCGGGCGTGTAGGCGTCCGCGATGCGGTCGGGGTCGCCGAGGAAGTTGAGGAACGAGCCGCCGGTGGCATGCGGCCGCACCCGGGCGGTGAAGGCGTCGACGGCCGCGACGAGGTCGTCGGTCGCGGCAGGGTCCGGGGACTGAGCGGCGGCGACGACCGAGAATGGGACGTCGCGGTGGCCGATCGGGCCGGCGGTCGCGTCCGGGCGGGACATGGCGCCACCCCAGTGGCGGAGCTCGACACCGGCGATCGCGCCGTCGGCCTCGACGGCGGCGGCGATCACCTCGTCGGGCACGGTGCGGAAGAGGTTGAAGCCCATCACGCTGACCGAGGGTGGCGGCGGGGGCATCATCGCCGCCGCGTCCGCGAACGGCGTGGCGCGGAGGCCGTCCAGGAGCGGCGGTCCGGCGGCGTCGCGCAGCGGGGCGAGCAGCGCCTCCGCCTCCTCGGCGGCCCCGAGGTAGAAGGCGCGCAGCACGAGGACACGCTTGCCGCGGACCGGCTCGGGCACCTGCGGCACGGGCGGCATCTGCGCGACCACCAGAGCAGTGTTGGAGGCGTCGGGCTCCCCGAGTGCCCACTCGCGATAGACGGCCATCGCCTCGGCGGCGCGGTCGGGGTCGAACATCGCCATGCCGGCGTAGACGTCGGTCACGGGAAACAGCCGGAACTCGAGCGCGGTCACCACGCCGAAGTTGCCGCCCCCGCCGCGCAGCGCCCACAGCAGGTCGGGATGCTCCTCGGCGCTCACCAGCGAGCCGTCGGCGGTGACGAGCTCGGCGCGGACCACGCTGTCGGCGGCGTAACCGTACGCGCGCGAGAGCCAGCCGGTGCCACCGCCGAGCGTGTAGCCGACGACACCGACGGTCGGCGAGGAGCCCGCCAGCGGCGCGAGGCCGTACGGGGCCGCGGCGGCGATCACGTCGCCCCAGAGTGCACCGGCGCCGACGCGTGCGGTCCGGCGGGCGCTATCGACCGCGACCGACGCCAGCGCGCCCGTGTGCAACAGCACGCCGTCGTCGGCCGGGCGCGCCATTCCGTGGCCCGTCGCCTGTACCGCGAGCGGGAGATCGTGCTCGCGCGCGAAACGGATCGCGGCGGCCACGTCGGCGACGCCGCGAGCGTCGACGATCACCGCCGGCCGCGGGTCGTGCCGGCGCTGCCAGGGCATCCGGGCGCTGTCGTAGCCGTCGTCGCCGGGGACGAGCACGCGCCCCGCGACGCGCTCGCGCAGCGCCGAGACGTCCGTCCTATCAAGCCTCGTCACGTCAGTCATGACCCTCCAGGCTTCCAGCGCGCCCGGGAGGGCGACAGCGAGTCACCCGAAGTATCGGCTGGGGGGCTGTCCTCACTGCCGTGGTACGGCTACCCGCACCGCCGCCTCCGGCTCGTGATCGGCGCTCCGGGACCTGTGGCTCTACAGTCGCGCACCATGGATCTCGGGATCGCGGGGCGGCTGGCGGTGGTCACCGGTGCGAGTCGCGGCATCGGCGCCGCGACCGCCGAGCTGCTCGAAGCCGAGGGCGTCACCGTGGTCCGTGCGTCGCGCGGCGATGGGATCGACGTCACGGCGCCCGACGTCCCTGAGCGGATCGCCGAGCGAGCGGGCGGCGCGCCCGTCGACATCCTCGTCAACAACGCCGGGACGAGCTTTGCGCGCGAGCTGACCGAGCTCACCGACGAGGACTGGAACGCGCAGTGGGAGCTGCACGTGATGGCCTCGCTGCGGCTGATGCGCGCCTTCGCGCCCGCCATGGCCGAGCGCGGCTGGGGGCGGATCGTGAACGTCACCTCGTCCGCCGGCAAGCGGCCGTCGCTGACCAACGCCGCGTACTCGGTGACCAAGGCGGCGCAGGCGTCACTCTCGCGCGTGTTCGCCGAGACCTACGGCGATCGCGGCGTGCTCGTCAACTCGGTGGCGCCCGGGCCCGTGAGCTCGCCGCTGTGGGTCGACGACGGCGGCCTCGGCGACCAGACGGCAGCCGCTCGCGGACTGGCCTCGCGCGAAGAGTCGATGGAGGTCCAAGCGGCCAAGACGACGCTCGGCCGCTTCGCCGAGCCGCGCGAGATCGCGGCCGTGATCGCGTTCCTGTGCTCGGAGGCGGCCTCGAACGTCACCGGCGCGGCGTGGTCGGTCGACGGCGGGACCGTGGCCACCATCGTGTGAGCGCGACGCCGAGCGCCAGCGCGCTCGCGGCGACGAAGCCGGCGCGGTAGCCGAGCGGCGACGCGAGCGTCACGATCACCGCGAGGCCGAGCGCGGTCCCGATCTGCGCGGCCGCGTTGAGCACGCCGGAGGCGATGCCCTGCTCTTCCTCGGGCAGCGCCTGCGTGCCCGACGCGGTCGACGCCACCGACGCCGCGCCGAGCCCGGCGCCCATGAGCGCGAAGGCGATCGTGAAGCCCGCGGCAGAGAGCGTCACGAGCGCGAGCGCGCCGGCACTCACGACGACGAGCCCGACCGCCATCGCGCGGCGCGGACGGACGCGCGCGCCGAGGAACGAGCCGGCGATGACGGCGACGTTGAGCGGCGCGCTCCATAGGCCCGCCTCGAGCGCCGACCGGCCCATCTCGTCCTGCTGGTAGAGCAGCGCGAGGAACATCGCCGACGTCGTCGAGGCCGTCAGTGCCGCCGCGGTCACGGTCGCGGGCAGGAAGCCGGGCCGGCGGAGCGCCCACGCGGGCAGGATGGGATGCGTCGCCCGTCGCTCGACGACGACGAACGCCGCCAATCCCGCGACGCCGGCGCCCGCGGCACCCAGCGCGAGCGGGTCGTCGGCACCGCGGGACTCGACGAGCGTCAGGCCGAGCACCACGAGCGACAGGCCCGTCGTCACGGTCACCGCGCCCGCGAGGTCGAGCGCCGTGCGCGGGCCGCGGCTCTCGGCGAGGAAGCGCGGGATCAGCGCGACCGCCGCGGCGCACAACGGCACGTTGACCAGGAACACGGCCCGCCAGCCGAGCGTCTCGGTCAGCACCCCGCCGAGCACCCAGCCGGACGCGCCGCCGCCGGCCGCGGCGGCGGTCCACCACGCGACGGCGCGGCGCCGCTCCTCCGCCCCCGGGAACGCCGCGGTGACCAGCGCGAGCGCCGCCGGCGCGGCGAGCGCGGCGCCGACGCCCTGCGCCGCGCGGGCGCAGACGAGCGCCGCCGGCGAGGTCGCCAGCCCGCACGCGAGTGACGCCACGCCGAACAGCGCCAGCCCGAGCGCGAACAGGCGGCGGCGACCGAACAGGTCGCCGGCCCGGCCGGCGGCGACGAGCAGGCCGCCGAACGCCAGCGTGTACGCGCTCACCACCCACTGCAGGCCCGTAGCCAAGAAGCCCAGCTCGCGGCGGACCGTCGGCAGGGTCACCGCCACGATCGTCACGTCGAGGACGAGCAGGAACTGCGCGCTGCACAGCAGAGCCAGCGTGGCTGCCGCGTGCCGTTACCGGTGTAGGCGTCATGGTCGGTATACAGCGACTCTCACCGTCCCGTAGCGGGTCTAAACTCGTTTCGGTGGTAATCAGGCCGGCAGCCGAGCTGGAGCTGGTGGGCGGCGCGCCCATCCTCGAGCTCGTCAACACGCAGGAAGGACCGCGCGACGGTGAGCCCGGCCACGACTTCCTGCGCGACTACGGCGAGCTCGTCGCGTGGGGCGAGCACGTCGGGATCCTCGACGGCTCTGCGGCCCTCGCCGCCGAAGGACGCCGCCGGCCCGAGGCGGCCGCCCGGGTGCTCGAAGACACGCGCGCCCTGCGCGCCGCCGCCCACGCCGTCTTCAGCGCGGTCGCCACGCACGCGCCCCCGCCGGGCGAGCCGCTCGCCCACCTCGACGAGGCCTACGCCGAGGCGATCCGCCACGCCCGCCTGGCGCCCGCCGGGCCGGCGCGCTTCGACCACATCTGGGAGGGAGCGAGCCTGGAGCGGGCGCTGTGGCCGCTCGCCTACTCGGCGGTCGACCTGTTGCGCAACGGCCCGCTCGACCGCGTCAAGGCGTGCGCGGCGTGTCGCTGGCTGTTCATCGACTCCAGCCGCAACCACAGCCGGCGCTGGTGCACGATGAACATCTGCGGCGCGAGCGCGAAGATGCGCCGCTACCGCGCGCGCATCGCTACGGCAGGTCGATGACGAGGTAGCGGAAGCCGACCTCGAACGCCTGGACCTGCATGCCCGTGCGGTTGCAGCCCGAGAGCACGAAGCGCTGGTGGTTGCCCGAGTTCTTGACCGTGAACGCCAGCCGGTCGCTGGGCCAGAAGGAGTCCGGCGTTGCCACGACGAGGTCCTGCGAGATGTCGGCGCCCGCCTGCTCGGGCGCAAGGCCCGCGGGCTCCGCGGCCCAGCATGACCCGGGCGTGATGTCGGGGACGTTCACGCGGAAACGCCCGTGGAAGCGCCCGATGTCGCGCGCGTCGAGCGAGCCGTCGGCGACGTCGCTCGCGCTGACCGCGCCGGCGCGGATCTCGGCGCCGCCGACCGCGCTCGGCGCGAGGTCGAGCGTGCCGATCGACCGGTCGGCCACCGCCGCCGACCCGACCGCCCCGCGCGCGAGCTTGCTCGCCGTCACCGAGCCGTCGCGCGGCGTCTTGAGCGAGCGGACGGCGCGACGGTTGATGTCGCGCTCCTTGATCGAGCGATCCTTGATCTGCGCGCTGCCGATCAGCCGCGCCGCCTCGGCGGGACCACCCAGAGCGACGAACAGCGCGACCAGCGCGATCACCGTGGCGAGGGACGGGCGCCGCACGGAGATCAGCGTAGGCAGTCAGCCGGATGACTAAACCCGCCTCAACGGATATACGAGGGCTAAGCGGTCAGCGAGACCCCACCGTCGCGCATGACGAGCTCCGCGTAGCGGCCGCCGGCGGCCAGCAGCTCGTCGTGCGTGCCCTGCTCGACGACCGCCCCGCCGTCGAGCACGGCGATCTGGTCCGCCTCGCGCACAGTCGACAGGCGGTGGGCGATGACGATCGTCGTGCGGCCCTCCTCGAGCCGCTCGAGCGCCTCGCCGACCGCCCGCTCGGTCTGCACGTCGAGCGCGCTCGTGGCCTCGTCGAGCACGAGCACCGGCGGGTTGCGCAGGATCGTGCGCGCGATCGCGATCCGCTGGCGCTCGCCACCGGAGAAGCGGAAGCCGCGCTCGCCGACCACGGTGTCGTAGCCCTCCGGGAGCGCGGCGATCGTGTCGTGGATCTGGGCCGCGCGCGCCGCGTCCTCGATCTCGTCGTCGCTCGCGTCAGACCGCGCGAAGCGCAAGTTCTCGCGCACGGAGGCGTGGAACAGGTAGGTCTCCTGCGAGACGACGCCGATGGCGTCGGCGAGCGAGGCGAAGCGAAGGTCGCGCAGGTCGACTCCGTCGAGCGTGACCCGCCCCTGCTCGGGGTCGTAGAGCCGTGCCGCCAGGTAGCCGACGGTGGTCTTGCCCGAGCCGGTCTCCCCGACGAGGGCGAGCTTGGAGCCGGCGGGGACGTCGAGGTCGACACCGCGCAGCGTGGGCTCGTCCTCGTACGCGAACCAGACGTCCTCGAAGCGCACTTCGCCGCGCACGCCGCGCAGCTCGTGACGCCCCTCGCGCAGGTCGACCGGCAGGTCGAGGTACTCGAACACGCGCTCGAACAGCGCCATCGACGTCTGGATGTCGACGCCGACGTTGAGCAGCGACTGGATCGGCCAGAAGAGCCGCGTCTGCAGCGTCGTGAACGCCACCAGCGTGCCGATCGTCACCGCCCCGGGAGAGAGGCCCGCGAACAGGTACACGAGCGCGGGCATGACCGCGAACGACGTCTGGATCGAGGCCATCACCCAGCGGCCGGCCATCCGTGAGCGGACCTCGAGGTCGGCCAGCCGGCCGCTCTCCCGCTCGAAGCGATCGGCCAGCTCGTCGCCGCGGCCCATCGTCTTGCCGAGCAGGATCCCGGACACCGACAGCGACTCCTGGACGAGCGCCGAGATGTCGGCCATCGCGCCCTGGCGGGTGGCGGCGATCTTGCGCCGCTGGTTGCCCACGCGCCGCGCGAGCACCACGAAGAACGGCGTCAGCGCGAGCGAGAAGAGCGCGAGCCGCCAGTCGAGCAGCACCATCGCCACCACAGTCGCGAGCACCGTGGTGACGTTGGAGACGATCGAGGTGGCGGTCGACGTCACGACGTTCTGCACGCCGCCGATGTCGTTGGCGATCCGCGACTGGATCTCGCCCGTGCGCGTGCGCGTGAAGAAGGCGAGCGAGAGCCGCTGCAGGTGGCGGTAGACCTGCGCGCGCAGGTCGTGCATGACCTTCTGGCCGACCACGTTGGAGAGCCAGGTCTGGCCGACGCCGAGCACGCCGGTCGCGACGGAGATGCCGATCATCCCCGCCACCAGCACGGCGAGCAGGCGGTCGTCGTTCTCCGGGATCGCGACGTCGAGCACGTCGCGCAGCAGGAACGGGGAGATCATCCCCAGCCCTGCCGAGATGACTATCAGGCCCAGCACCGCCCCCAACCGCCCCCGGTAGGGGCGGAAGAGGGCGGTGATGCGCTTCGTCAAGCGACGGCCTCGGTGCGCGCGGGCTCGAGCGCGACCTCGAGCACCTCGTCGATGCTCATGACCGGGTGGAAGGTCATCTGCTCGCGGACGTCGGCGGGCACGTCGTCGAGGTCGCCGCGGTTGCGCTCCGGCAGGATCACGTCGGTCAGCCCGGCGGCGTGGGCGGCCAGCACCTTCTGCTTGAGCCCGCCGATCGGGAGCACGCGGCCCTGGAGCGTGACCTCGCCGGTCATGCCGACAGTGTGCTTGACCGGGCGACCGGACAGCAGCGACGCCAGCGCCGTCGTCATCGTGACGCCCGCGCTCGGGCCGTCCTTGGGGATCGCGCCCGCGGGGACGTGGACGTGGAACTCGCGCCCGGCGAACGCCGCCGGGTCGATCTCCAGCTCGCCGGCGTGGCCGCGCACGTAGGAGAGCGCGATCCGCGCCGACTCCTTCATGACGTCGCCCAGCTGGCCGGTGAGCACGAGGTTGTCCTTGGACCCCTCCATCGAGGTCGCCTCCACGAACAGCACGTCGCCGCCCGTGCCCGTGACCGCGAGGCCGGTGGCCACGCCGGGCACGGCGGTGCGCAGCGCCGCCTCCTGGAAGACCTTCTGGCGGCCGAGCGCATCGCGCAGCGACTCCACGTCGATCGTCGACCGGCGCCGTTGCCTTGCCGGAGGCGATCTGCGTGGCGGTCTTGCGCAGCACCGTGCCGAGCTCGCGCTCGAGCTGCCGCACGCCCGCCTCGCGCGTGTACTCGCTCACGACGGTCCGCAGGATCTCGTCGGACACCGTGACCTCGTCCTCGCGCAGGCCGTTGCGCTCGCGCTGGCGCGGCCACAGGTAGTCGCGCGCGATCGCGGTCTTCTCGGCCACCGTGTAGCCGTCGAAGCGGATGACCTCCATGCGGTCCAGGAGCGGGCCGGGGATGGTCTCCGCCACGTTCGCCGTGGCGATGAACATGACCTCCGAGAGGTCGATCTCCACGTCGAGGTAGTGATCGCGGAACGTGTCGTTCTGGGCGGGGTCGAGCACCTCGAGCAGGGCCGCGCTGGGGTCGCCGCGCCAGTCGGCGCCGACCTTGTCGACCTCGTCGAGCATGATCACCGGGTTCATCGTCCCGGCGTCGCGCAGCGCGCGCACGAGGCGGCCCGGGAGCGCGCCGATGTACGTGCGCCGGTGGCCGCGGATCTCGGCCTCGTCGCGGACGCCGCCGAGCGACATGCGGACGAACTCGCGTCCGGTCGCGCGGGCGATCGACTCGCCGATCGAGGTCTTGCCGGTGCCGGGCGGGCCGATCAGGGTGAGGATGGCGCCGGAGCGCTTGTCCTCGGCGATCTCCCGCTCCACCCGCAGCTTCTTGACCGCCAGGTACTCGACGATGCGGTCCTTGACGTCCTCGAGCCCGGCGTGGTCGGCGTCCAGCACCTCACGCGCGTGGACGGGGTCGAGCACCTCGTCGGAGCGCTCCTTCCACGGCACGCTGATCAGCCAGTCGAGGTAGGAGCGGATCATCGAGGACTCGCCCGACTGCTCGCCCATGCGCTCGAGCCGGCCGAGCTCCTTCGTGGCCTGCTCCTCGACCGCCTCCGGCATGCCGGCCTCGGCGATCTTCGTGCGGTACTCCTCCACGACCGAGCCGGAGTCCTCACCCAGCTCGCGCTGGATCGACTCCATCTGCTTGCGCAGGAAGTACTCGCGCTGCTGCTTGTCGGCGCCCTCGCGGACGTCCTCGCGGATCTTGCGGCGCAGCTGCAGCTCGGTCAGCCGCTCGCGCTGGAGCTTGACCGCGAGCTGGAGCCGCTCGGTCACGTCGAGGGTCTCGAGCACGCGGACCTTGTCCTCGAACGAGACATCGGGCGCGTAGCCGATGGTGTCGGCCAGGGGGCCGGGCTCGCCGATCGCGCGCAGCCAGGCACCGACGCGGTCGTCGACGCCGCGCAGCTCGAGGATCTCCTCGACGACGGCGCGGTACTCGCGCTCGAGATCGCGCGTGCGGCCGTCGACCGGGACGTCGTCGGTGGACTCGGTCACCTCGACACGAAGGCGGCCGAGATGGTCGGTGTGCGCGGCGCCCGCGACGCCGCGGGCGACGCCGGAGAGCTGCACCGCACGCGCGCCTCCGGGCAGCCGGACGCTGTCGGTCACCTCGGCGATGGTGCCGACCTTGGCGAACGCGCCATCGTGGCGCGGGATGACAAGCACGCGATCCTCGTCACCGACGTCGACGGGAAGCGTCACGTCCATGGTGGGGAAGACCACGGTGTCGTCCAACGGGACGAGAATCAACGAGGTCATCAAAGCTTCACCTTCTGTAGGGACTTACTCAAGGTACGTAAGTCTAGCGCGAGCGGCAGCGGACGGCTAGCCCATGATCTTAGTGGGCGCGACTGAGATCGGTAGACCCCGGCGAACGTCAACGGCGGCTGGGTAGGGAGAGTGAGGAGCCAGCCGCGGCGAGGGTGCATTTCGCCCCACTCGACGCGTTTCGGCCCGCGAGTGGCGCGTTAGTCGCGTATAGCGTGCATTTCGCGCCACTCGATGACGAGAACCGCGCGAGTGGCGCGTTATGCACCCTCCCGTGCACCCCTCAATGCCGCCGTTGACGTTCGCCGGCGGAGACCAGCGGCAACGGTGCGCCTGACTTGACCGTCCGCAGCGCGAAGCTCGACTGGACGTCGCCGAGGTTCGGCAGCTTGAGCAGCGTGTCGAACATGAACCGCTCGTAGCCGGCGAGGTCCGGCACGGCGACCTCGAGCCGGAAGTCGGCCGCGCCGGAGACGATGTGGGCGGAGATGACCTCGGGCGCGGCGACCAGGACCTTGCTGATCGTCGCGGCCGTCTGCTCGGAGTGGCCGTCGACCTTGAGGTCGATGAACACCGTCAGGCCGAGCCCTAGCCGCGCGCGGTCGAGCTCGGCCCGGTAGGCGCGGATCACTCCGTCGTGCTCGAGCGCCCGCAGGCGGCGTAGGCACGGCGAGGGGGAGAGGTGGAGCTGCTCGGCGAGCGCGGCGTTGGAGATGCGGCCGTCGTGCTGCAGGATCTCGAGCATCCTGCGATCGACGAGGTCGAGGGGCATGTTCGTCTCCTGGGATCGGCTGTGGGGGCAGATCATTGCGCAGAGCGCCCATGCCGGGGCGCAAGTGAGCACCAAACGCCCCACGATCGGCGGGACACTGTCCGCCGTGCTCTCCACCCGCGCCGCTACCGCGCTGTACGTGGGCGCCGTCCTCGGGCCGGGCGTCCTGTTCGTCCCGGCGCTTGCAAGCGAGGCCGCCGGCCCGGCGTCCGTGCTCGCGTGGGCCGCGCTGCTCGCGCTGTCGGCGCCGCTCGCGGTCACGTTCGCGGCGCTCGGCGTCCGGTATCCGGAGGCCGGCGGGACGGCCGCCTACGCGCGCGCCGCGTTCGGGCCTCGCGTCGGCTCGATCACCGGCTGGTGGTTCCTGGCCGGCGTCGTGCTCGGGGCGCCTGCGGTCGCGCTCGTGGGCGGCTTCTACGTCGCCGAACTGCTGGGCGTGGGCCGCGAGGCCGCCGTCGCCGCGGCGGCGGGCATGATGGCGACGGTCACGGTCGCCAACGTCGTCGGGCTGCGCGCGTCGGCGCGGCTCGGGCTGGGTCTCGCGGCGGTCCTGGCCGCGCTCCTGCTGGTGGCCGTCGTGACCGCGCTGCCGGAGAGCCGGGCTGAGCACTGGACCCCGTTCGCGCCGCACGGCTGGGCGGCGGTGGGCACGGCCGCGAGCCTGCTGATGCTGTCGTTCATCGGCTGGGAGGCGGTCTCGCACCTGGCGGGCGAGCTGCGCGACCCGGCGCGCCAGCTGCCGCGCGCGATCTTCGGCGCGCTCGCCGTCGTGGTCGTGCTCTACCTCGGCCTGGCGATCGCGACCGTCGGCGTGCTCGGCACCGCCGCAGCCGACGGACGTGCCGCTCGCCGACCTGATGGCGGCCGGCCTCGGCGAGGCCGGCCGCACGACGACCGCGGCGATCGCCGTCCTGCTCACGATGGGCACCATGAACGCCTACGTGGCGGCGGCGGTCAAGCTCGCGGGCGCGCTGTCCGAGGAGGGGTCGGCGCCCGCCTGGCTCGCCCGCCCCGACCGCGCGCTCGCGGCCTTCGCCGTCGTCGCCGGCGTCCTGCTCGCGCCGCTGGGCGCAGACGTGCTGAGCCTCGACGGCCTCGTCCGGGCGTGCAGCGCCTCGTTCGTCGCCGTGTACCTGACGGCCACCGCAGCCGGCGTGCGGCTGCTCGGCGGCGGCGCCCGCCGGGCTGCAGCCGTCGCCTGCGGCGCCGTGGTCGTGGTGCTGGCGTTCTCCGGGCCCTACCTCGCCGTTCCGGTCGCGATCGCGCTCGTCGGGGCGGCAGTCCGCCGCACGCGCGTGCGAAAGAGGTTCCGAGCGCCAGTTTCCGGGGCAATGCGGTGAAGCATGAAGAGACGACTCGCAGCCTTTGCCGTGACCGCGGCCTCACTCGTGCTCGCCGCCCCCGCCGCGGCCACCACCGATGAGCACTGGAGCCTGCAGTGGGGCCCGCAGCAGGTCCGCGCTGAGCAGGCGTGGGCAACCTCGACCGGAGCCGGACAGGTGATCGCGGTCGTCGACTCGGGCGTCGACCTCGAGCATCCGGACCTCGACGGCAAGATCGTCGGCGGCGCCACGTTCATCGACTGCGCCGGCCAGCCCAACGGCTGCGGCAACGGCGACTGGGAGTCCGGCGGCGCGGCCGCCGGCGCGGGCGATCCGCACGGCACGCACGTGGCCGGCATCGCCGCAGCGGAGACCGACAACGGCATCGGGGTGGCCGGCATCGCGCGCGACGCCAACATCCTCGCGGTCAAGGCGCTGGGCGAGGAGGGCGGCTCGTTCGAGGACATCGCCGCCGGCATCCGCTGGTCGGTCGACAACGGCGCCGACGTCGTCAACCTCAGCCTCGGCGCGCTCCCGGGCGTCCAGGCACTCACGATCACGGGCGTGATCGCGGACGTGCAGGCGGCGATCGCCTACGCGCGCGCCAACGGCGTCGTGGTCGTGGCCGCCGCGGGCAACGACTTCGCGTCGATCTGCGGTACGCCGGGCTTCGAGGAGGGCGCGCTGTGCGTCGCCGCCGCCGATCGCAACGAGCTGCGCGCCGCGTACTCGAACTTCGCGATCAAGCCGGGCCTCGAGACGGTCGCGGGCCCCGGCGGCGCCGCGTTCCTGTCGTGCCAGGACGACATCATCTCCACCGTCCCGCTCGACGCCGCGGACGGCTCGTGCGAGACCTCCGAGGGCACGCCGGGCTACGACTTCTACGCCGGCACCTCGATGGCCACCCCGGCCGTCGCGGGCGTGGCGGCGCTGCTCACCGCGCAGGGCCGCACCGACGAGCAGGTGATGGACGTGCTCATGAGCACCGCCCGCACGCCGGCCACCGGCGCGCGCGGGACGTACACCCCGACCTACGGCTACGGCATCGTCGATGCTGCGGCCGCCGTAGCAGCGCCTTAGCGCGGCGGCATTCTCAAGGCGCCGTCTAGGCGGATGACCTCGCCGTTCAGCATCGGGTTCTCGACGATGTGGGCGGCGAGGTCGGCGTACTCCTCGGGGCGGCCGAGGCGCTGCGGGTGCGGAACCTGCTGGCCGAGCGCCGTGCGCGCCTCCTCGGGGAGCCCGGCGAGGAGCGGTGTGTCGAAGAGGCCGGGCGCGATCGCCACGACGCGGATCCCGCTGCTCGCCAGGTCGCGCGCCGCGGGCAGCGTCATCCCGACGATCCCGCCCTTGGACGCCGAGTATGCGAGCTGGCCGATCTGGCCGTCGTAGGCCGCGATCGACGCGGTGGTGATGCAAAGTCCGCGCTCGCCCTCGGCGTCGGGCTCGTTGGCGAGCATGGCGGCGGCGGCCAGGCGCAGCACGTTGAACGTGCCGATCAGGTTCACGCGCACGACCGCCTCGAAGGGCTCGAACGCGTGCGCGCCGCGCCTGCCGGCCGTCTTCTCCGCCCACCCGATGCCGGCGCAGCTGACCGCGATCCGCAGGCCCTCGGCTGCCTCCACGGCCGCCTCGACCTCGTCGGGCTTGGTGACGTCGCAGAGGACGAAGCGGGCGTCCAGCTCGGCGGCCAGCGGCTCCCCGCGCTCGGCGTTGAGGTCGGCGATCGTGAGCTCGGCCCCGGCCGCGCGCAGGCGGCGGGCGGTGGCCGCGCCGAGCCCTGAGGCGCCACCGGCCACGAGCGCGCGGGATCCGTCGATGCGCATCGACGCGGACCCTATAGGCGGTAGCGCAGGAGGAGCTCCGACTCGGCGCGCAGCGTCCAGAGCAGCTCGAGCTCCGCGGGCTCGGGGAGCTTGGCGCCGGCGAGGATGGTCGGCTCGCTCGGGTCACCGGTGAGCATCGGAGCGATCGTCAGGAACAGCTCGTCGGCGAGCCCGTCAGCGACGAGCGCGCGCAGGAGGCGGGGTCCGCCCTCGCACAGCAGCGCCCGCACGCCGCGCGCGCGAAGCTCGGCCAGGGCGGCTGCGGGCGTCGGGTCGTCGAGGCGCACGACCTCGACCGGAGCGGGAGTGGCGGGTGGCTCGCCGACGGCCGGGCCCGTGTAGACGAGCACGGGTTGCTCAGGCGCCTGGAACAGCCCGACCTGCCACGGGATGTCGAAGGTCCGGCTGATCACGACCGCCGGCGGGTCCTCGGCGAGGCCGGCCGCCCGCCGGCGAGCGCGCCGCTCCGGGCTGCCGACGAGCCGCGCGTAGCCCTCCGCGCGCAGCGTGCCGGTGCCGATCAGCACGGCGTCGGCGATCGCCCTCAGCTCCAGCAGCAGCTCGAGGTCGGCCGCCGTGCCGAGCGCCTGGGTCCGGCCCTCGTAGGCGCCGCGGCCGTCGGCGGTGGCGACCATGTTCACGAACACGAACGGCCTCTGCTCGGGCGCGCGCTCGGCCGGGCGGACCTCGGCGAGCAGCTCGTGGGCGGGGCGGGGCTGTTCGGGAACGAGGCGGGAGAGCGGCACCGGAGCACCGTACAGGTCGGCCTGAGGACCTAGTGACGGGGCGTTACGAGGCAGCCCTCGAGGTGGTCGTCCACGAGCCCGCACGCCTGCATCAGCGCGTAGGCCGTGGTCGGGCCGACGAAGCGGAAGCCGCGGCGCTTGAGCTCGCGGGCCATGGCCTTCGACTCCGGCGTCGACGCCGGCACCTCGTCCTCCGACCGCGGGCGCGGCCGCGCCGGAGGGGCGAACGACCACAGCAGCTCGCCCAGCGGGACGTCGAGCTCGAGCGCCGCCCGCGCGTTGGCGATCGTGGCCTCGATCTTCGCCCGGTTGCGGACGATGCCCGCATCGCCGAGCAGGCGCGCGACGTCGCCCTCCCCGAACGCCGCCACCCGGGCGATCTCGAAGCCCGCGAACGCCGCCCGGAAGCTGTCGCGCTTGCGCAGGATCGTCAGCCACGACAGGCCCGACTGGAAGGCCTCGAGCGAGAGCTTCTCGAACAGCGCCCGGTCGTCGCGCACCGGCCGGCCCCACTCCTCGTCGTGGTAGGCGATGTACTCCGGCGCCGAGGACGCCCACCGGCAGCGGCCGTCGACCAGCGTCATGGCGCGAGCGCCTCCACGAGCGCGCCGATCTCGTCCGCCGGTGCGACCGGGGTCAGCACCAGCGTCGTGATCCCGCCGGCCGCGAACTCGCGCAGCCGCGCCCGCATGGCGTCGGCGTCGCCGAACACGAAGATCTCCCGGACGAGCTCGTCGGGCACCGCACCTACCGCTCGCTTGCGATCGCCGGCCCGCCAGGCCGTGACCATCGGGTCGATCGCCTCACCCCAGCCCAGCCCGCGGAAGAACGCTTCGTAGACGGGCACCGTGGCGTACGCGGCGAACATGAAGCGCGCCGTCGCCAGGCCGTCGCCGCCCGGCACGCAGAAGAAGCGGCAAATGACCTCGCCGGGATCGCGGCCCGCTGCCGCCTCACCCTCGCGCACGCGCGCGACGACATGCGACACCGCCGACAGCGGAAGGAAGTTGACGAACGTGCCGTCGCCAAGCTCGCCACCGAGCCGCAGCATGCGGTCCCGCAGCGCCGCGATCACGATCGGCACCGGCGAAGCCGGAGCCGTCTCGAGCCGGAAGCCGCCCGGCCCGCGCCCGCCGCCGAGCACGGACCGCAGCACCGGCACGGTCTCTCGCACGCGCGACAGCGGCCGCTCGAACACGCGCTCGTTCCACCCCTCGACGATGACGTTCGAAGATGCCCCGAGTCCGAGCACGAAGCGGCCGCCACTGGCGTCCGCGAGCGCGGCGGCGTGCTGGGCGAGCACGGCCGGCCCGCGCGTGAACGGGTTCACCACGCCCGTGCCGAGGCGCATGCCCGACGTCCACGCCGCCGCCAGCACCAGCGGGGTGAAGCCGTCCGGCCCGTTGGTCTCACCCGTCCACAGGTCGTCGTAGCCCAGCGCCTCCGCCCGGCGCACGAGTGGCTCGTGGGACGCGAGCGGGATGCCCGCGAACGGCAGCGTGAGACCCCAGCGCAGCTCGGGCATCCGAGCACCGTATAGGCTCGCGTGCGGATGCACGTCGACCGGCTGGGAAGGGGTGAGCTCGTTGCGGCCGGGGGCTCGCTCCTCCTCGCGGTGTGCCTGTTCCTGCCCTGGTACGAGACCGCGCCCGACAACCCCAACGCGGTGATCGACGGCGCGCGCGGCGCGCTCAGCGGCTGGGAGGTGCACGGCACGGTCCGCTGGCTGCTGATCGCCGCCGCCGCCGCGCCGCTGATCCTGATCTGGATCGTGATCCGCGACCACGAGCTCTCGTGGCCGCGCGGCGAGCTGACCGCGGTGGCCGCCATCGCCGCCTTCGGCATCGTCGCGTACATCGGCTTCCTCGACCGGCCGGGGACGCCGAGCGGCGAGATCTCGCTCCAGCCCGGCTACTTCGGCGCGCTGCTCGGCACCATCGCCATGATCGCCGGCGGCGCGATCAGCGCCGGCCAGACCGAACGAACCCGCAAGCCTCCGGGAGTGCTGTAGATGAGCGACGTCCCTGTCGACCGCAACCTCGCGCTCGAGCTCGTGCGCGTCACCGAGGCGGCCGCGCTGTCGGCCGCCCGCCTCGTCGGCATGGGCGACAAGGAGGCCGCCGACCAGGCCGCGGTCGACGGCATGCACGCCGTGCTTCACACCGTGCACATGGACGGCATCGTCGTGATCGGCGAAGGGGAGAAGGACGAGGCCCCGATGCTCCACAACGGCGAGCAGGTCGGCGACGGCTCGCCGCCGGAGGTCGACATCGCGGTCGACCCGCTGGAGGGCACGCGCCTGGCAGCCGACGGGCGGCCCAACGCGCTCGCCGTGATCGCGCTCTCCGAGCGCGGCACGATGTTCGACCCCGGCCCCTGCGTGTACATGGAGAAGATGGCGGGCGGCGAGCACCTGGCCGACCTGCTCGACCTCGACCGCCCGCTGGGCGAGACGATCGGGCTGGTCGCCGAGCGCAAGGGCACCGACGTGCGCGACGTGATGGTCGTCGTGCTCGACCGTCCGCGGCACAAGGACGGCATCCGCGCGATCCGCGAGGCGGGCGGGCGCGTGCGACTGATCCCCGACGGTGACGTGTCCGGCGCGCTGCTCGCGGTCTCGCCCGACCGCCCCGTCGACCTGCTGTGGGGGATCGGCGGCACCCCCGAGGGCGTCATCTCCGCCGCTGCGCTCAAGTGCTATGGCGGCGGGCTGATCGGCCGGCTGTGGCCGCGCGACGACGACGAGCGGCGTGCGGCCGAGGACGCGGGCTACGACATCGAGAAGGTGCTGACCCAGGACGAGCTCGTCAAGGGCGACAACTGCTTCTTCTCGGCCACGGGCGTGACCGACGGCGACGTGCTCGAAGGCGTCCGCTACCAGGGCCTGCGGGGCGCGAGCACCGAGTCGCTGGTGATGCGCAGCCGGTCGGGCACCGTGCGGCGGATCGGCTCGCGCCACGACCGCACGAAGCTGCGCGCGCTCACCGTGCGCTACGGATAGCGCGCACGACCAGCGCGACGCCGACGCCGAGCACGGCGAGCAGGCCCGCCACGACCGCCCACGGCGTCTCGCCGACGTTGACCGGCCGGGCGCCCGGGCCGGCGAAGCGCCCGACGGCGGACATCTCGAGCTCGCGTCGCGCGAGCGAGCGTAGGAACCCATGGGTGACGAGCACGTGGATGCGCGACTGCGTCGCGCGGTAGAACCAGCGCGCCACCCAGGTGGCGATCCGCGGGTAGAAGTTCGCGACCTCGACCTCGACATGGGCCTGCTCGTAGCCCGGGCGGTCGGACGGGTAGCGCCGGACGTCGATCTCCAGGTGGCCCTGGTCGCGCTTGGCGACGAGCACGCCGTCCTTGATCCGCCAGCGCACGATGCCTCGGTTCTCGCTGGTCTCGTAGTCCGGCGCGTGGAAGCGCAGGAGCACGAGCGGTCGCCGCAGCAGCACCACCCGCCGCTCGGTGTCGGTGTACTCGACGCGGATCAGCCCGAGCGACACCCGCGAGAGGTACTTCCAGTACGTGCGCGCGAGGCGCTCGAGGTACATCGGCGTCCAGAACTCGGGCAGCTCGCCCTCGGGCATCGAGACGTTCGCCGCCTGGATCGACCGCACGCCGCCACGCGCATCCATCACCGTGTGGTCCTCCGGCTCGGAGATGATCGCGTCGACCCCGCGACCTGCGCGGCTGAGCAGCTTCATGCAAGCGCGGCCCGTACTGCGTCGTCGAACCCGAGCGGCTCGTCGTTGACGCCCGGCGGCGGCGGGCTGGAGACCACCATCTCGCTTCCCAGCCCGTCGATCAGCGGCCGGGCAAGACCGGCCTCGACGGGCGTCACGAGCGCGACCCAGTAGGACGAGAGCCGCGGCGTAAGGACCGGCACCCTGAGGATCAGCGGCCGGCGACGCCCGAGCAGCTCGGCCGTGCGCTCCATCATCTCCTGGTAGGTCAGCACATCCGCGCCGCCCAGCTGCACCTCGTCGGGCGCGTCGTCCAAGCTCGCGACGTCGGCGAGCGCGCGGACGACATCGCCGACCGCGATCGGCTCCGTGCGCGTCTGGATCCAGCGAGGGCAGATCATGATCGGCAGCCGGGCGGCGAGGTAGCGCAGCATGATGAACGACGCGCTGCCCGAGCCGATGACCATCGCGGCCCGGACGTGCACCAGAGGGACTCGCTCGCCGAGCAGCTGCGCGACCTGCGCGCGCGAGCGCAGGTGCTCGGAGTCCTCGGCCCCGAGCCCACCGAGGTAGACGACGCGCTCCACGCCCGCGGCCTTGGCGGCCTCGCCGAAGTTCACGGCCCCCTGCCGGTCGCGGGCCGCGAAGTCCTTGCCCGAGCCGCGGCCCATCGAGTGGATCAGGTAGTAGGCGGTGTGACAGCCCTCGAGCGCCTCGGGCAGCCCGGCCCCGGACACCGCGTCGCCCTTGCGGGCGTCAACCTCCGCGGGGAGTTGCGCACGCGCGGGCTCGCGCGCCAGCGCGCGGACGCGTATCCCGCGGCGCAGCAGTTCGGGGATCAGCTCGGAGCCGACGTACCCCGTCGCTCCGGTGACGAGGACGGGTCCGGGATCGCGTGGCATCGCCGCCTTGATACCCGACGCGAGGCGCCGTTGCGCGCCAGGGTGACGATCCTCACGCGCGGCGGGCCCGTATCCGGCCCGACATGAGAGGAACATTGAACACGCTGTGGAACCCTCTACCCACACCGTGAAGGGTTTTGCGATCAGCGACGTCGCCGAGCAGACTGGCCTCGCCCCCGGCACGATCCGCGTGTGGGAGCAGCGCTACGGCTTCCCGGAACCGGAGCGGACACCGTCGGGCTACCGCGTCTACCAGCAGCAGGACGTCGAGATCCTGCGTCGCGTCGTCTCCTACCGCGATCGGGGGCTCTCGGTGCCGGCGGCGCTCGAGCGTGCCCGCGCGGCCGGCGGGTCGACCGACCGGCCGTCGCTGTACGGGGCGGTCGTGGCGGCGGGTGAGCCGGTGCAGCCGCGGCGCCTGCGCAAGTCGACGCTGTTCGCGATCTCGCGCGCGATCGAGGACGAGACGCTCGCGCGGGCGGCGGGCCCGATCGTGATCGGCGCCTTCCAGGACGAGCGCAATTACCGCGCCGTCGAGCACCGGTACCGGCGGCTCGCGAAGGTCGCCGACGCGTGCGTGGCGTTCGGCAACTTCTCCGGCGTGTCCGGCGGCGACGGCGAGCCGGTACTGCTGCCGGTCGGTCCCGACGAGGCGCTCGGCGCCGAGTGGGCAGTCATAGTCGACGCTCCAGGCTACGCCGCCTGCCTGCTCGCGTGGGAGACACCGGAGTCCCAGCGCGATCGCGATCGCGAGGAGCGGGAGCGCTGCTTCGAGGCCGCGTGGACGCTCGAGCCCTCGACCGTGCGCAAGGCCGCGTTGGTCGGCTCGTCGCTGGCGCGCCGGAGCGCGCCTGAGGTGGGGGCCCACCTGGAGGAGCTGCTGCAGGACCGACCGCTCGCGGTCGAGGCCCCGGCGCCCGGCCTCACGGCGCTCGCGAACCGGATCGTCGGCTACTTGGACTAGCCTGATCCATCGATTCTCGCGGCGAATCGCCGTGCATACGCCGCCGATTCGTCCACGATGATCGACAGATCAGGGCTGAACGCGGACCGCGCCGACGCGGTCTGTGTGGGTGAAGCGCAGCGCCGCGGCGGTCGCGGCGGTGAGGTCCCAGTCCTTGCCGGCGGAGTAAGGGCCGCGGTCGACGACCGGCACGATCAGGCGCCGGCCGCGGTAGAGCAGCGAGACCTTGGCGCCGCACCGGAGCGTCTTGTGGGCGACGCCCTGCAGCGTCCGGCTCATGCGCTGGCCGCACGCGGTGCGGCGGCCGTAGAAGCCCGGTCCGTACCAGGTCGCCATCGCCGGGCGGTGGACGGTGATGCCGAGCTCGGGAGCGCTCGCCGCGGCGGAGGCGCCGCCCTCGCGCTCGAACACGGTCCGGACGCGGTGCCCGCCGAGGCCGCTGGTGCGCCAGCCGGCGGAGTACGTCCCGTCCGCGGCAGACGTGGCGCGCGCGAGGACGGTCCACGTGCCGGTCGCCTCGTCGAGGCGCTCGATGGCGACCTCGCGGCCGGCCGGGGCGGTCCCGCGGAAGCGCGCGACGCGGCGGTGCATCGAGCCGGCGCGGGCCGCCAGGGTGACCTGCGCGCCCGCGGCCGAGATCACGCCCTGCGTGGCGGGCGAGGTCGGCGCGACGCTACCGCCGGTGCTCGGCGGGTCGGCGGCGGCCACCGGCGCCGCCAAGGCGGCCGCGGCGAGCGCGGACAGGAACAGTCGAAGGGACACGAGTGCTTCTCCGGTGCCTACGAGGTGAGCTGACGGGCTCGCGCAGAGAAAGCAGCGCTACGGTCCGGACCCCCGATCCGATTCGCCCCCGCGGCGTCCTGCCGCATTGGTTCCCCCGTCCGCCGCGTTCAAACCCCGGCAGTTCGGCGCCGGGCAAGCTATCAGAACCCGGAATTTACGGACGGGGAAGACGGTCGGTCGCTCGCTTGAGCACCTGGCGGCCGACCGTGAGGCCGATCTGCGCCAGTTCGCCGGCCGCCTGAACGGCGGTCGTGACGACCTCGGTGGTGCTCGGGCGCGCGCCGTCGCGCGGGGGCTCGGGCCGGGGCGGCGGAGGCGACGCCGCGCGGGCGGCCGCGGCGGGCTTTGCCGCTGTGGCCCGGGTCGTCGCGGCGCGCGCCTTCGGCTTCGCCGCGGCCTTCTTGCGGGCGGCCTTCTTCGGCGCGCTCGCCTTCGCCGCGGACGACTTCGTCGCGCTCGCCTTCGCCTCCGGCTTGGCGGCGCTCGCCTTCGCCTTCGGCTCCGTGGCGCTCGCGTTCGTCGCCGTCCCCGTCGTCGTCGCCGACCCGCGGCGATTGCCGCCGATCCGCGACGCGCGCGTCGACCGCAGGTTGCCGAGGACGCTCGGGTCGGGTTTGGCCGCCTTCTTCGTCTTCTTCTTTGCGGTCTTCTCAGCCATGCGAAAGAAAGTTGCCCGCGCTCGCGTCCTCACGGGATACAGTGATGCGGCGACGCGGTCGGTCACCGCGACGGTCCGAAAAAAATAGCGCCTAGACTCCCAGGACCTCGATGTCAGTCATTGATCTCCAGGAACTCGAAGAAGTCAAGACTCTGCTCCTGAAGGGGCAGCAGGTCGGTGTCCTCACCTTCGCCGAGATCGCAACGGCGGTGGCGGAGATCGACCTCGACGAAGCCGACGTCGAGGAGCTGCACGGCTACCTCGAGAAGTCCGAGATCGAGCTCGTCGAAGAGGTCGACCCGGCGCTCGCGGCCGCGCAGGTCGAGCGCGCGCCCGACAAGCGCGGGCGCCGCAAGAAGGCGACGCTCGACCTCAAGCCGGACATGACGACCGACAGCCTTCAGCTGTTCCTGAAGGACATCGGCAAGGTCCGCCTGCTCACTGCGCAGGAGGAGGTCGACCTCGCGCGCCGGATCGAGCGCGGCGACCTCGACGCGAAGCAGAAGATGGTCGAGTCCAACCTGCGGCTCGTCGTCTCGATCGCCAAGAACTACCGCAACCAGGGCCTCCCGTTCCTGGACCTGATCCAGGAGGGCACGCTCGGGCTCGTGCGCGCGGCGGAGAAGTTCGACTACCGCAAGGGCTTCAAGTTCTCGACCTACGCGACGTGGTGGATCCGCCAGGCGATCGCCCGCGCGCTCGCCGACAAGGCGCGCACGATCCGCATCCCCGTGCACGTGGTCGAGAAGCTCAACAAGATCGGCCGCGCCGAGCGCAAGCTCGTCACCGAGCTCGGCCGCGAGCCAACCGCCGAGGAGATCGCCCACCACACGGGCATCGAGCCCGACGAGGTGGAGTCGATCAAGCGCTCCGCCCAGGCGCCGGTCTCGCTCGAGAAGCCGGTCGGCGACGAGGAGGAGTCCGAGTTCGGCCAGTTCATCGCCGACGAGCGGGCCGAGTCGCCGTACGAGCGCGCCGCCGAGATCCTCACCAAGGAGGCGCTGCGCGAGGCGCTGGAGAACCTCTCCTATCGCGAGCGGCGCGTGCTCGAGCTGCGCTACGGGCTCGGCGGAGAGCACCCACGGACGCTCGACGAGGTGGGCCGCACGTTCAACGTCACGCGCGAGCGCATCCGCCAGATCGAGAACCAGTCGCTGAAGAAGCTGCAGAGCCTCGCCGAGGCGCAGAAGCTCCGCGACGTGGCCTAGACCCTCAAGGAGTGGCGCGCGAGCGCCGATCTAGGTCGGAATATGGCTTTCGATCTCGATCGCGCGCTGCGCTACCTCATCGCCGCGGAGGGCTCCGACCTTCACCTCAAGGTCCCTTCGTATCCGCTCATCCGCCTCCACGGGCACCTCGAGCCGATCCCCGACACGGAGCGGCTGTATCCGGAGGACACCGAGCGCGCGCTCGGCGAGATGCTCAACGACAACGAGAAGGTCAACGAGTTCAACGCCGAGAACGAGGTCGACTTCTCGTACGCGGTCGAGGGCCTCGGGCGCTTCCGCGTCAACGCCTTCCGCCAGCGCGGCTCGGTCTCGATCGTCATGCGCGCGATCCCGGTGGTCATCAAGTCGGTCGACGAGCTCGGCCTGCCCGAGGTCGTCACCAGGCTCGCCGACGAGGAGCGCGGAATCCTGCTGCTCACGGGCACGACCGGCTCCGGCAAGTCGACGACGCTCGCGGCCATGATCGATCACATGAACCGCACGATGGCCAAGCACATCGTGACGATCGAGGACCCGATCGAGTTCCTGCATCGCGACCGCGAGTCGATCATCAACCAGCGCGAGGTCGGCGCCGACACCGCCTCCTTCAAGCGCGCCCTGCGCCGCGTGCTGCGCCAGGACCCGGACACGATCCTGATCGGCGAGATGCGCGACGAGGAGACGGTCCACACCGCGCTGAGCGCGGCCGAGACCGGCCACCTCGTGCTCTCGACGCTCCACACCGTGGACGCCTCGGAGACGATCAACCGCATCATCGACTTCTTCCCGCCCCATCAGCAGCAGCAGGCGCGGGCGATGATCGCCGGCACGCTCAAGGGCATCGTCTCCCAGCGGCTCGTCCCCACCGCCGACGGCCAGGGGCGCGTGGCGTGCTGCGAGATCCTCGTCATGACGGGCCGCGTGCACGACATGATCATCGATCCGCAGCTGACCGGCCAGCTCCCCGAGGTGATCGGCGAGGGCTCCTACTACGGCATGCAGACCTTCGACCAGCACCTGCTGCAGCACCTGCAGGCCGGCCGAGTGACGATGGAGGCCGCGATGCGCGCCGCGACGTCGCCGCACGACTTCAAGCTGATGGTGGCCGCCGCGTCCAAGGGACACGACGACGACCTCGAGACGACGCTGCGCGGTGCCAGCGGCGAGGCCGCGGCCGAGCCGGTCGGGCCCCCGGCGCCGTCGGCGCCGCCGCCGCCGGTCCACTACTGAGAGCGCACGGGGGCCCGCCCAACGGGCCATTCCGTGTGGAGCGATGTCCCGTTGGGCACCCCTAGAGCGTCTCCGCGAGGACGGCGCGATGGGTGGGGCGCGCCGCCTCGTAGCGCTCGCGCCCGCCGTCGGTCAGGCAGGCCATGATCCCGCGGCGGTCCTCGGGGCACATGCCGCGCGTCACGAGGCCGTCGGCTTCGAGGCGCGCGACGACGCGTGACAGCGCGCTCTGGCTGAGGTGCACGGCGTCGGCGAGCTCCTGCATCCGGCGGGCGTCCTTGTCCGAGGCGGCCAGGCGCTCGAGCACCTCGTACTCGCTCACGCCGAGCGCGTGCTCGCGCTGCAGCCGGTGCTCGAGCACGGAGGCCGTGCGGGCGTGACGCTCGAGCAGCTCGCGCCATCTCGTGACCAGCTCGCGTTCCGCGATCCCCATCTCGGCGCGCATTATACCGGGCGTGTGCATCTTATTCCCATTCAAAGTATGAATAGGCAATCTTTGCACGTGCATGTACCATCCCGCCGATGCGCTCCTCCCCAACTCCTGCCGCTCCGCACTGGGAGCCCAGCACCTGGGCTCTGCTGGCGGTGCTCTGCGGCGTCCTCTTCCTCGACGGGCTCGACGTCTCGATGGTCGGCATGGCGCTGCCCTCGATCCGCGACGAGCTCGGTCTCACCACGTCCCAGCTGCAGTGGGTCGTCTCCGGCTACGTGCTCGGCTACGGCGGATTACTGCTGCTCGGCGGCCGCGCCGCCGACCTGCTCGGCCGAAGGCGGGTGCTGCTGATCGGGCTGAGCGTGTTCGTCGTCGCGTCGGCCGTCGGCGGGCTCGTCAACGACGGCACGCTGCTGGTCGTCACGCGCGTGCTCAAGGGCATGAGCGCGGCCTTCACCGCGCCCGCCGGCCTGTCGATCATCACCACCACGTTCACCGAGGGGCCGAACCGCAACCGGGCGCTCGCCTTCTACACGGCCACCGGGGCGAGCGGCTTCTCGCTCGGCCTCGTGTTCGGCGGTCTGCTGACCGAGCTCGGGTGGCGCTGGACGTTCCTGTTGCCGGTGCCGTTCGCGCTCGCGATCCTGCTGATCGCGCCGCGCGTGATCCCGCGCGACCGGCTGATCCCGGGTGTGCGGCGACGCTATGACGTCGCCGGCGCGGTGACGATCACCGCCGCGATGATGCTGCTCGTGCGCACGGTCGTCGAGGCGCCGGCGAGCGGCTGGGACGACCCGCTGATCATGGGCTCGTTCCTCGCCGTGCTCGCGCTGCTGGCGGCGTTCGTGGCGATCGAGCTGCGCACGCCGCAGCCGTTGGTGCGCCTCGGGATCCTGCGCAACGGCTCGCTCGTGCGGGCGAACCTCGGGATGGCGGCGATGTTCGGCGCCTACGTCGGCTTCCAGTTCGTCGGCACGCTCTACCTGCAGACGGTCCATGGCTGGTCGCCGCTCGAGACGGCGCTCGCGTTCCTGCCCGGCGGCGCGCTGGTGGCGCTCGGCTCGCCGCGGATCGGGCCGCTGATCGACCGCTACGGGACCCCGAGGATCATCGCCGCCGGGATGGTCGCGTTCGTGGTCGGCTTCGCGCTGTTCCTGCGCCTCGACGGCTCGCCGTCGTACGTCGGGCTGATGTTGCCCACGATGCTGCTGATCGGCCTCGGGTTCGCGCTCTGCTTCCCGGCGCAGAACATCCAGGCGACGGCCGGGGTGCCCGACCACGAGCAGGGCTTGGCCTCCGGCCTGGTCAACACCTCGTTCCAGCTCGGCGGCGCGATCGGCCTGGCGATCGTCACCGCCGTGGTGAGCGGCGAGACGTCGGTCGACGCCTTCCGGCCCGCGATCGCGGTCGTGGTCGGCTTCGCCGCCCTCGGTCTGCTGGTCTCGCTCGCCGGGCTGGTCCCGGCGGCGCGCGACCGGCTGGCAGCCGCGGAGCGCTGACCCACGCTCCCACCGGGCGCCTGCGGCAGGCGCCCGGTGGACGCCGGTGGATGCGCTCTGTAGCGTCGCCGTGAGCGCGATGAGCCTCGCCATCGCCCCAGGGACGACGTTCGCCGGCTACCGAGTCGAGGCGGTCGTCGGCCGCGGCGGCATGGGCGTCGTCTACCGCGCCGTCGACCTGTCGCTCGAGCGGCCCGTCGCGCTGAAGCTGATCGCGCCCGAGCTGGCGCAGGACGAGCGGTTCCGGCGCCGGTTCCTGAAGGAGCCGCGGCTCGCCGCGGCGCTCGACCACCCGAACGTCGTCCCGATCTACGAGGCGGGCGAGCACGAGGGGCAGCTGTACCTGGCGATGCGGTACGTCGAGGGCAGCGACCTGCGGACGCTGCTGCGGCGCGATGGCGGCATCGCGTCCGAGC
Source organism: uncultured Solirubrobacteraceae bacterium (assembly GCA_963838655.1). GTDB lineage: Bacteria > Actinomycetota > Thermoleophilia > Solirubrobacterales > Solirubrobacteraceae > DASSUW01. Next base: position 146,241 of record CAWIRW010000013.1, read on the forward strand.
GCGCGATCGGCATCCTCGCCCAGGTCGCGAGCGCGCTCGACGCGGCGCACCGCCGCGGCCTCGTGCACCGCGACGTGAAGCCCGCGAACGTGCTCGTCGACCAGGACGGTCATCCCTACCTGACCGACTTCGGCGTGACCAAGCAGCTCGGCGGCGAGTCGACCGAGTCAGGGCTCGTCGGGACGCTGGACTACCTCGCGCCCGAGCAGATCCGCGGGGAGCACGTGGACGGCCGCGCCGACGCGTACGCGCTGGCGTGCGTGCTGTTCGAGTGCCTCGCGGGCGCAGCGCCGTTCCACCGCGGCAGCGAGGCCGAGACGCTGTGGGCGCACATGCAGGAGCCGGTGCCGCCCCTCTCCGGCCACCCGGAGCTCGACCCGGTGATGCGGAAGGCGCTCGCCAAGGAGCCGGGCGACCGCTACGGCAGCTGCGGCGAGCTGATCGAGGCGGCGCGGCTCGCGCTCACCGGCGTGCGCGTGCCGGTGCGGCTGGTGCGGCGCCGCTGGGCGATCGTCGCCGCCGGGGTGCTGGCCCTTGCCGTAGTGGCGGCGATCGCGGTGACGCGCGGCGGCGACTCGCCGCCGGCCGCGGCACCGGCGCCGCCGGCCGGCAACGGGCTGGCGAGGATCGCGTCCGGCGGCGCCCGCATCGCCTCGTTCACGCGGGCCGCCACGCCTCCGAGCAACATCGCGGTCGGCGAGGGCAGCGTGTGGATGCTCAACACGGAGGACGAGACCGTGTCCCGCGTCGACCCCCGCAGCGGCGAGGTCATCCGGACCTTCGAGCCCCGTGGACACCCGACCGACATCGCGGCGGGAGCGGGGGCGCTGTGGATCGGGACCGGCCCAGGCCACACCACGAGGGTGTCGCGGGTCGACCCGGGCACGACGCGAGTGACGCGCAGAGTGCGGCTGCCCGGCGCCGACGGCACGACCAGCGAGGGCTTCCCGATGATCGCCGTCGGCGCGGGCGCCGTGTGGGCGATCGACCCGGACGAGAACGTGTCGCGCCTGGACGCCAGGAGCGGCCGGCGCGTCGCGACGGTGGCGCTGCCCAACGGGGCGCGCACGATCGGGGCCGGCGACGGGGGCGTCTGGGTGGGCGGCTGGGACAACACGCTGACGCCGATCGATCCTCGGACGAATCGGACAGGCGAGCCGATCGAGCTCGGCAGCAACCGCCTGTTCGGGATCGCCGTCGGCGCCGGGTCGGTGTGGGCGACCTCCGAAGAGGGCGTGCTGTGGCGCGTCGACCCTCCCGTCGAGCGCACGATTGATCTCGGCGCCGGCGTGCAGCACGTCGCGTTCGGCGACGGCGCCGCGTGGGCGGCGAACTGGAACGACGGCACCGTGTCGCGCGTCGACCCGCCAACTAACGCGGTGACCGCACGCGTGGCGGTCGGCGCCGCCCAGGCGCTCGCGGCCGGCGCGGGCTCGGCCTGGATCAGCGTTGCCGGCGGGTCGCGGAACGGGGTCCTGCCGGCGAGCGCCTGCGGCGACGTCGTCGCCGGAGGTAGGACGCCGGACGTGCTCGTCGCCACCGACATGCCGCTGAGGTCGGACTTTCCCGGCCCGCGCACGATCGCCGACGCCGTGCGCTTCGTGATTCGGGACCACGGCTTCCGGGCCGGCCGGTTCGCGGTCGGCTACCACTCGTGCGACAACTCGACGGCGCAGGCCGGCGACACCGAGTTCCGCAAGTGCGCCGCCAACGCGAACGCGTTCGCGACGGCGAAGCGCCTTGTCGCGCTGATCGGCCCCTTCTACTCGTTCTGCGCGCAGTACGAGATCCCGATCCTCAACCGCGCTCCGGGCGGGCCGCTCGCGCTCCTCGGCCCCACGACGACCCATCCGAACCTCACGCGCGGCGGGCGGCTCGCGCTGCCGCCGCCGTACGGCTATCGCGGCGAGCCGGACGTGTACTACCCGACCGGCGAGCGCAACTTCTTCCGCGTGGCGGGCCGCGGCGACCTCGCCGGCGTCGCGCTCGCCCGGCTGGCGAAGTCGCTGAAGCTTCGGAGCGTCTACCTGCTCAACGACAACTCGATCGGCGACGTGCTGTTCACCGACGGGTTCGCGCGGGCCGCTCCGGCGCTCGGTGTCGACGTGGCGGGTGTGCGGCCGTACGAGGGGCGGAGCCTGGCCGCCACCGCGGCCGCCGTCGCACGCTCCGGCGCAGACGGCGCGGTGCTCAGCGGGGCGCTGGACTTCGGCGGCGGCCCGCTGCTGAAGGCGCTGCGAGCGCGGCTCGGATCGGGCGTGACGCTGATGACTGGGGACGGCTTCCTCCCGGTCGAGAGGGTGCGCCGGGAGACCGGCGAGGCCGCCGACGGCCTGTACATGGCGTTCCCCTCGCTGCTGCCCGCCGCCGGCGACCTGACGCCCGCCGCCCGGCGCTTCGTCCGCGAGTTCGGCGCGGCCGCCGACGAGGACGGCGTACTGGCAGCGGCGCAGGCGACGGAGACGGTGCTGGCGGCGATCGCCCGCTCGGACGGCACGCGCGCCTCGGTGCTGCGCGAGCTGCGGGCGACGCGGAACACGGGAGGCATCCTCGGCCCGTTCAGCTTCGACCGCTACGGCGACCTCACGCCCGCTCCGTTCACGATTCTGCGCGTGACCGACGAGGCGCCGGCCGACTCACCGATCGAGGGCGCGGTCGTGGACCGCGTGATCTCCGTGCCGACCGGTTAGAGGTGCGGCTGGTCGTAGCAGGGTTACACGTGGACGATCTCGCCGTCAGCGGGGTCGTCCACGACGACCTCGCACGAGGGGCACCACCAGCGGGCCTCGAGCGCCGTCCCGCAGGGCTCGTGGCGGTAGGGCTCGCCGTCCCCGGTGCGGGCGCCCCAGTCGGCGAGCAGCCGCAGCGCGCCCGCGAGCTCGCGGCCGGGCTCCGTGAGCTCGTACACGAATCGCGGCGGCCGGTCGGAGTAGGGCGCCGCGACCACGAGCGCCTGCTCGGTGAGCCCCTTCAGGCGCGCCGAGAGGACGTTGGGCGCGATCCCCTCGAGCTCCTCCTGCAGCTCGTTGAACCGGCGTGGGCCGTCGAGCAGGGCGGCGACCACGAGCAGCGTCCAGCGATCCCCGACACGCTCGAGGGCGTCGGCAAGCGGCGACGAGGGCGCGCGGCGGGGCACCACCCGAGCTTAGGGGTCTGACGCCCTGCTAGAGTCGCTTGCAGATTGCAAGTGACTGGAGTCTGGCTATGAACGAGGTGCTCGCGGCGCTGCAGCAGGCGGTCGTGGACGCGACCGAGCGGGTCGGGCCGGCGGTCGCCGGGATCGGCCGCGGGTGGGGGCGCGGGTCGGGCGTCGTCGTCGCCCCCGGCCAGGTGCTGACCGTCGCGCACGTGCTGCGCGGCGACGAGGTGGCCGTCACGCTCGGCGGCGACGTGGCCGAGGGGCGGGTGCTCGGCGCCGATCCAGACCTCAACGTCGCGCTGCTCGCCGTCGACACCGGCGGGATCGAGCCCGTGCAGTGGGCGGCCGAGACACCGACGGCGGGCGCGCCCGTGCTCGCGCTCGCCAACCCCGGCGGCCGCGGGCTGCGCACCACGTTCGGGCTCGTGTCCGCGACCGGGCGCGGCTTCCGCGGACCGCGCGGGCGCCGCGTGCACGGCTCGATCGAGCACACCGCGCCGCTGCCGCGCGGCTCCTCGGGCGGCCCGCTCGTCGACACCGACGGCCGCCTGCTCGGCCTCAACGCGGTCCGGCGCGAGGGCGGGTTCATCCTCGCGCTGCCCGCCGACGCGGCACTGCGGCGGCGCGTCGACGAGCTCGCGCGCGGCGAGGCCGGCGAGCGCCCGCGGCTCGGCGTCGCGCTCGCTCCCCCACGGGTCGCGCGGCGCCTGCGGTCCGCGGTCGGGCTCGCCGAGCGCGACGGCCTGCTCGTGCGCGCGGTGGTCGACGGCAGCCCCGCGGCGGCCGCCGGCCTCGAGCGCGGCGACCTGCTGGTCAAGGCCGGCGATCGCGAGCTGGCGACGATGGACGATCTCTTCGACGCGCTCGACGCCGCCGGCGACACGGTGCCGCTGGTCGTCGTCCGGGGCACCGAGGACCGGGAGCTCCGCGTCCCGTTGCGTCAGCCCTGAAGCAACTTCAGTTCGTGAAGTCTTGCGGTATCATGGGAAGTCGTGTCGAATGCCGACTGTCCTGTCTGCCGTACCGCCGACGTCGTCTGCGGCAAGTGGACGATGCTGGTGATCCGCGATCTCGCCGAGGGGCGGTCGCGCTTCTGCGAGCTCGAGCGCTCGCTCCAGGGCATCTCCCCGCGCACGCTCTCCTTGCGCCTGCGGGCGCTCGAGGAGGAGGGCATCGTGGCCCGCGAGACCTTCCCGGAGGTCCCCCCGCGCGTCGAGTACGCGCTGACCGAGAAGGGCCGCGCCCTGGTTCCCATCGTCGAATCGATGCGGGCCTACGGGCGTGAGTGGCTCGGCGCCGAGGACGACGCCTGCGTCGCGGACGCCGCTGAGCCCGTCGCCGCGTAGCAATCGGCGAACGTCAACTGCGGCTGGGTAGGGAGACTGGGGCGCCGACCGCCGCGCGGGAATCATCGCCATCGTCTGCCCGGCCGCGAAATCCGTGGAGTTACCCCCGGAAACCGACGGTAACTTCACGAAGTTCGGCCGATCACCGGCGACGCCGGCTCCCTCGCCTCCCTACCCAGCCGCCGTTGACGTTCGCCTAAGCCCGGCAGCGTTCCGTCCGACGCGTGTGCAAGCGCGCGTGCGCGCGAAAGGAACCGTGTCCGGCGGGGCGAACGTCGCGGCCATGCACAACCGCGCCCTGCACGACTCGCTGGCCGCGTTCGTCGAGGAGGCCGCATGGCAGCTCGCCGAGGAGGTCTCCGGCGGCGCCGAGGTCCCCTTCGAGCTCGTCGACGCGAGCCTGTCCGGCCGCGCGTCCGCCCCGCTGTACTGCTACCGCCCGCTGACCGGGCGCTTCCTCGCCGAGCGCTCGAGCGAGCTCGCCAAGCTGCCGTCGTACGCGGCGGCCGTGCACGGCCTGACCGCCCTCCCCGAGCTCCCGGCGTACCTGCAGGCCCGTGGCCGGCGCACCCCGTCGCCCGACCGGCGCCTGCAGGCTGACGCCGCCCTGCAGGCGTTCCTCACCGCCGTGTGGGTCGAGTCGAGCGACTTCAGCTTCGATCCCGACCGCTTCGAGGCCGCCTTCGCCGAGCTGGAGGAGAGCGCCTACGGCGGTCGCGCGCTGTCGGTCGTCGTCGCCGCCGTCGAGGGCCTCGTGCTCGAGAGCGAGGAGGTGCAGCTGGGCGACGGCCTCGCGCTCGTGCGCGTCGAGTCGCTCGACGACGCCCCCGGCGACCTGCGCGACGACGAGATGGGGACGGTCGCCGTGCTGGCCCTCGACGCCGACGACGGCTACGGCCCGGCGCTGGAGGAGGCCGGCCGCCGCCTGCGCCGGCTGCAGACCGCGCTGCGCCTGTGGGACGACGCCGAGCCGTCGCTCGGCCCGACCGCCTGGGCCCGGACGGAGGGCGGCACGTGGAGCGCGGTCCCGCTCGCCACCGGCGTCCGCCGCGACGCCGGCGAGTGCCTCCTGGCCGCCGACGAGGAGGACCCGCTGCGGGCGTTCTGCTCGCTCGTCACCCGCCGCACGCCGCGCGGCGGCGAGCTGGCGTGGGCGCTGCGGCGGTTCGAGCTCGGCTGCGAGCGGGCGTTCGCCGTCGAGGCGCTGACCGACTGGCTGCTCGCCGGCCGCGCGCTGCTGGCCGACGAGGACAGCCACGGCTACGACGGGCTCGCCGAGCGGCTGGCGGTGATCTGCGCGACCGCCGACGAGCGCGCGGCGCTGGAGGCGCAGCTCGAGGAGACGATCCGGCTCGAGCGCTCAGCGATCACCGGGCGCCTGCGGCCCGAGCCGCGCGTCGAGGACCTGATCGCGGACCTCGGCGGCAACCTTCGCGCGGTCCTGCGCGACGTCCTCTGCGGGCACCTCGATCCGCAGCTTCGCCGCGTCGCCGACGAGATGGTCGGCGCAGAGCGGGTAGGAGCAACGGATGACTGGTGACGAGAAGGGCGAGTGGGCGAAGACGGCGGACGAGGGGATCGTCCCCGACGAGCTGAGCGGCGACGACGAGTCCGGCCCGGTGGGCCGCGAGGCCGCCTCGGACGAGCCGGCGACCGATGACGGGATCGACCTCGCCGCGGGCGACGAGGCGGACGCGACCACGAGACGGCGGCGCCGAGCCGCCCGAGCGCGCCGAGCCCGACCTCAAGGACGCGGCCGCCGCGGCGCGCGAGCAGCAGAAGGACTAGGGGAACGCTGGCCCAGGGGGCCAGGTTCCCTTGCGGGTGTTCGCCCAGAGGGCGAAACCCGGGCCGGTAAGGACCGACGCTCCTAGTCGGTCGCGAACAGGTGGGCGCGCACGAGCGCGAGCCCTTCGACGTCGTGGATGTCGCCCTCGAGCTCGGGCACGATGATCGTCGGCGGGTCGCCGAGCCGCGTGCGCAGCTCCTCGAGGCTCGCCGCCTCGCGCTCGGCGAGGGCGGCCAGCTCATCGGCGGCCGTGACCACCCGGCCCGCGAGGTCGGCGCCGAGCTCGGCCTCGAGGTCGCCGGCGCCGTCGGCCTCGCCTGCCACGTGCAGGCGGTTCACCACCAGCCCGCCGAACGGCATCCGCGCGTCGGCGAGCTTGCGGTGGAAGAAGATCGCCTCCTCGATCGGGTCGTGCCGCGGCGCCGTGACGATCAGGAACGTCGTGCCCGGGTCCTCGAGCAGCGCCCCGACGCGGCGGGCGCGCTCCGTGAAGCCGTCGATCATCCCCCCGAGCGCGCGGAAGAAGACCGATAGGTCGTGCAGCAGGTCGACGCCGGTGAGCCGCTCGAGCAGGCCGAAGACGACGCCGGTCCCGCGCCCGAGGATGCGACCGCCGAGTCCCGCCGGCCGGAGGAACATCTTGATCGCCCGCCCCTGGAAGAAGCCGGTCAGGCGGCCGGGGGCGTCGAGGAAGTCGAGCGCGTTGCGCGAGGGCGGCGTGTCGAGCACGAGCAGGTCGTAGTCGCCCTCCTCGTCGAGCTCGTAGAGCTTGGCGATCGCGGTGAACTCCTGCGAGCCGGCGACCGCGCTGGAGAGCTGCTGGTAGATGCGGTTGGAGAGCACCTCGTCGCGCGTCGCCGCGTCGGGCGCCAGGCGCTCGATCAGCGCGTCGAACGTGCGCTTGGAGTCGAGCATCAACGCCCACAGCTCGCCGCTGATCTCGACGCCGTGCTCGCTGAACCGCTCGGGGTCGACCAGCCGCGGCTCGTTGCCGAGCTCCTCGAGGCCGAGCGAGTCGGCCAGGCGCTTGGCCGGATCGATCGTGACCACGGCGACCTTCAGCCCGCGCTCGGCCATGCCCATCGCCAGCGCGGCGGCGGTGGTGGTCTTGCCGACGCCGCCCGAGCCGGCGCAGACGACGATCCGGCGACCCTCCAGCAGCGACAGCATCCGCGCAGATTATGGGGCGCCGTTACCTGATCCGGATCGGCGAGCCCTTGATGTCGGTGTCGGCGACGTTGACCGTGCGGCAGCGGCCGCAGCGGACGCGCACCTTGAGCGTCATCTGCTGCGCGTGCATGGCCTCCGCGAGCACGTTGCCGCACTCGACGCATACGTAGTCGTCCGGTCCGTTGCCGCGGAACGCCGGCCGGTCGGGATCCTCCTGCACCGCGGTCCCGCCGTCGCGCGGGACCTCGCCCTCGCGCACCCGCCGCATCGCGACCGTCGCCATCAGAGCCGCGAGAGCTTCTCGGTGAAGTCCTTGATCAACGCGTCGAGCACGCCCGCGACGACGCCCTCGCCCATCGACGCCGCCTTGCCGGTGATCTGTGCGTTGGTCGCGACCGTGCCGGCGCCGCCGTCGGCGAGCGAGAAGACAGCGGTCGCGTTCGCGTGGCCCTGCCCGCCGACCTCGCGCGACTTGACGGTCAGCACCGCGCGGTGCGCGGCGGCGTCCTTCTCCGTGACCTCGACGGTACCGGCGAACCTCATCGACATCGCGCCCATCTTGACCACGATCTCGGCCTTGACCGCGTCCTCGCCGGTGCGCTCGACCACGCGGCCGCCCTCGACGCACGGGACAACGAGCTCGAGGTCGGTGATCGCGGCAAAGCCCTCGTCGAGCGGCTTGTCGAGCGAGAACGGGTGCTCGAGCTGTACGGCCATGGTCTCTCCTTGGCTGGATAGGGTGCGGGCGTGACGACGTACGCGCTTGGACCGGACGACGGGACGCTGGCCGTGCGCACGGCGCGAACCGGCGCCGCCGCCAAGGCGGGGCACGACCTGCTGCTGCACGTCACCGCCTGGAACGCGACGCTCGACCTCGGCGACGAGCCCAGCGTTGCCCTCGACGCCGACGCGACGTCGCTGCGGGTGCGCGAGGGCACGGGCGGGATGCAGAAGCTCGGCGACGACGACCGCGCGAGCATCGAGAAGACGATCGACGACGAGGTGCTGAGCCGCCGCGCGATCGGCTTCCGCTCCACGCGCGTCGAGCGCTCCGGCGACCGGCTGTCGGTGCACGGGCGACCTGACGCTGGCGCGCGCGACGCGGCCGATCGCGTTCGAGCTGGAGCTCGCCGGCGGGCGGGTGACCGGCACGGCGGTGGTCAAGCAGACCGAGTGGGGCATGAAGCCGTACTCGGCGCTGTTCGGCGCGCTCAAGGTCGCCGACGAGGTGCGCGTGGAGATCGACGCCGCGCTCCCTCAGTCGCGATAGACGGTCTGCGCGTCGAGCCCGCCCTCGACGCCCGGCGGGAGCCGCCCGGTGCCGTGCGCGTAGAGCGCGAGGTCCTCGATCGTCTTGTGACTCTCGCCTGCCGTCCATGCGCCGTTCGACCACGTGAGCGACTCCGGCGGGGCGTCCAGCGCCATGCCGGCGAGCAGCTGGGCCTTGTCCCGGATCTTCGCGCTCGCGCTCGCGATCGCGGCCGGGGTCGCGTCCGACGGGCTCGTGTTGAACCCGTGGCCGCGGCCGAAGCGATCGGTGTCGGCGGGCACGACCTTGACGTCGAGCGGCGGGACGCCGAGCTCGCCGGCGACGAGCCGCGCGTACTCGGCCTCGCGGCCGTCGGCCTCGGTGCTCAGGCTCAGCACCATCTTGCCGGTCGGGTGCACGCGCAGGAAGACCGCGCGGTACGCCTCATTCGCCATCGTCGGATCGCTCCTTCTTCAGGCGCTGGCGCTCCTGGTGCGCGGTCAGCGCGTTGTGCTGCTCGAGGTCGCAGAACGCGGGCTGCGGGCCTCCGAGCGGGTGCGGCGGCACCGCCGGCCGCTCGCAGCCCGGGTAGATGCACGTCCTCTCGTCAGCCACCGGCACTCCATCCGGGCGTCGTGCGCCCGCGGCTCGGGCCGTAGCCGCTCGGCATCGCCACCGAGCTGCCGGCGACCGGCGTCGCGCTCGCCCACTCCTCCGGTTCCGGCTCGGCCGCGGGCGCGGGCGGCGCGACCGGCTCGCCGGCGATCGCGGCGACGACTTCGCCGAGCGCCTCGAAGCTGTGGCCGCTGACGAGCGCGTCGCAGTGCGGCAGCGCCGCCACCATGCCGCCGGCGCGGACCGCGAACGCGCTCGCGCCGGCGCGCGGGTTGACCCACACGATCCGGTGCGCGAGCCGCGCCAGGCGCTCCATCTCGCGCGCGACGAGCGCCGGGTCGCCGCGCTCCCAGCCGTCGGACAGGATCACCACGACCGCGCCGCGCGCCATCCCGCGGCGGCCGTGGCGGTCGTTGAACGCCTTCAGCGCGTCGCCGATGCGGGTGCCGCTCGACCAGTCGGGCGCTGCCTCGGCGGCGCGCTGGATCGCGCGCTCGGGGCTGCGCGAGGCGAGCGCGCGGGTGAGGCGCGTCAGCCGCGTGGCGAACACGAACACCTCGGCGCGCGGGCTGCTGCCGGCCGCGCACGTGAGGAACTGCAGGTACGCGCGCGCGTACGGCTCCATCGAGCCGGAGATGTCGCACAGCAGCACGAGCCGGCGGCGCACGACGCGGCGATGCCTGCGCGCGAGCCGGATCGGGTCGCCGCCGGTGCGCAGGCTGCCGCGCAGCGTCCGCCGCATGTCGACGCGCTGGCCGTGGCGGCCCTTCTCGTAGCGGCGCGAGCGGCGCTGCGGGGTCTGGCCAGCCGCAGCCGCGACATCAGCTGGTACAGGTGCGCCAGCTCGTCCGGCTCGAGCGCGTCGAAGCGCTTGTCCGCGAGCACCTCCTCGTCGCTCGGCATCGGCAACGGCACGTCGACCACCTGTTCGCCCTCGCGCTCGCCTGTCGAGGAATCGACCCCGCGCTGACCCGGCGCGGGGGGCGGGGGCGGCACCGCGGTCTCGTGGCTCGTGACCGCGCCGCCGAACACCTCGCCGAACACGGCGTCGAAGGCCCGCACCTGGGCCGGGTCGGTGACGGCGAGGGCGCGCGCGGTCCAGTACAGCCGGCGGCGCGAGACGGGCCGCACGAGCGCGAGCGCGCGGGCCAGGTCGGCCGTCCGCGCGGGGGTCATCGACACGCCGGCGTCGTGCAGCCGGCGACCGAACGCCGCGGCCGTGGCCGGCAGATCGAGGTGCACGGTCTCCACCCCGCGATGTTCGCGAAGCGAACTCGCAAGGGATCGCGACGAGCTTGCTCGGCCCCCTCACGGCTGCTGCACGAGCTGCTCGAGGCCGGCCGCGCGGATCACCTCCTGGTCCTCGCCGTACTTGAGCACCGAGCCGAGCGTGCGGTCGATCGCGGCCGCGTCGAGCGCCTCGACGCCGAGCAGGTCGAGCGCGGCGAGCCAGTCGATCGCCTCGGCGATCCCGGGCGGCTTCTGCACGTCGCCGTCGCGCATGCGGGCGACCGCCGTGGCCACCTGCACCGCCAGCACCTGCGACGCGCCCCGCACGCGCCGGCGCACGATGTCGACCTCGCGCTCGCGGCTCGGGTAGTCGATCCAGTGGTACAGGCAGCGCCGCTTGACCGCGTCGTGCAGGTCGCGCGTGCGGTTGGAGGTGAGCACGATCACCGGCGGGTGGCGTCGCCGCGATCGTGCCGATCTCCGGGATCGTCACGGCGGCGTCGGCGAGCAGCTCGAGCAGGAACGCCTCGAAGTCGTCGTCGGCGCGGTCGATCTCGTCGATCAGCAGCACCGCCGGCCGCGGCCCGGGATGCTCCAACGCCCGCAGCAGCGGCCGCCGGATCAGGTAGTCGGGGCCGAACAGGTCCTCCTCGCGGACCGCGGCGCCGCCTGCGTCGGCGAGCCGGATCGCGATCAGCTGGCGCGGGTAGTTCCACTCGTACAGCGCCTCGGCGGCGTCGATCCCCTCGTAGCACTGCAGCCGCACCAACGGCGTGTCCAGCACGGCCGCCAGCGCCCGCGCGGCCTCGGTCTTGCCGACCCCCGCGGCGCCCTCGAGCAGCAGTGGCTGCGGCAGCCGCAGGCCGAGGAACAGCGAGGTGGCGAGGCCCTCGTCGACCAGGTAGTCGACGGCGCCCAGGCGCTGCGCCAGCGTCTCGATGTCGGGAGCGAGGTGGGCGACCTCCCCGCGATGTTCGCCGCCAGGCGAACTCGCAAGGGAATCGCCGCTAGGCGATTCCCCGTTCACTGCGGCGGCTCGGGGCGGCCCTGCATCGCCCGCCACACGCGCGCCGGCGTGCACGGCATGTCGATGTGGTCGACACCGTGCGTCGCATGCAGCGCGTCGATCACCGCGTTGACGATCGCCGGCGGCGAGCCGACGTTCGGCGACTCGCCGACGCCCTTCGCGCCGAGCGGGTGGTGCGGGCACGGCGTCACGGTGGCACCCAGCTCGAAGTCCGGGCACTCGAGCGCGGTCGGGATCAGGTAGTCCATGAACGACGAGTTCAGGCAGTTGCCCTCCTCGTCGAAGCTGATCAGCTCCATCAGCGCGATCCCGACGCCCTCGGCGAGGCCGCCGTGGATCTGCCCGTCGACGATCATCGGGTTGATGCGCACGCCGCAGTCGTCGACCGCGATGAAGCGCCGGACCGTCACCTGGGCGGTGTCGGGGTCGACGTCGACGACCGCGATGTAGGCGCCGTAGGGATAGGTGAGATTCGGCGGGTCGTAGATGACCTGCGCGTCGAGCCCGCCCTCCATGCCCTCCGGCAGCTGGTCGCCGCTGTAGGCGCGCAGCGCGATGTCCTCGATCAGCGCGCCCTGCTCCGGGTCGCCCTTGACGTACCAGCGGCCCTTCTCCCACGCGAGGTCCTCGGGCCGCGTCTCGAGCATCGTGGCGGCGATCGCGCGCGCCTTGTCGCGCACCTTGCGGGAGACGATCGCGACCGCGCCGCCGGACACCGGCGTCGAGCGGCTGCCGTAGGTGCCGAGCCCGTACGGCGAGCGGTCGGTGTCGCCGTGGCGGACCTCGACGTCCTCGGGCGGGATCCCCAGCTCCTCGGCGACGATCTGCGCGAACGTCGTCTCGTGGCCCTGGCCCTGGGTCTGCGCGCTGATGCTGACGACCGCCTTGCCGGACGGGTGCACGCGCAGGTCGGCGCCGTCGTTCATCGCCAGCCCGAGGATGTCCATGTGCTGGCGCGGCCCGGCGCCGACGCCCTCGGTGAAGAACGACACGCCGATCCCCATCAGCTCGCCGCGCTCGCGCTTGGACGCCTGCTCGCGCCGCAGCTCCTCGTAGCCCGCGATCTCCATCGCCACGCGCATCGTCTCGGCGTAGTTGCCGGAGTCGTACGTCCAGCCGGTGGTGGTCTCGTACGGGAACTGCTCGGGCGCGATGAAGCTGCGCATCCGCAGCTCGATCGGGTCGGCCTTCAGCTCGAGCGCGAGCGCGTCGACCATCCGCTCGACGAGGTACACGGCCTCGGTGATCCGGAACGAGCAGCGGTACGCGACGCCGCCGGGCGCCTTGTTGGTGTAGACGGCCTTGACCTTGACGTGGGCCGCCTGCAGGTCGTACGAGCCGCAGACGATGTGGAAGAAGCCGGCCGGGAACTTGGTCGGTTGGGCGGTCGAGTCGAACGCGCCGTGGTCGGCGATCACGTCGACCCGCAGGCCGGTGATCTTGCCGTCCTTGGAGCACATCTGCGAGCGCATGACGTAGTCGCGCGCGAAGCCGGTGGAGACGAGGTTCTCGGTCCGGTTCTCGACCCACTTGACGGGGACGCCGGCGACGATCGAGCCGGCGATCGCGCACACGTAGCCGGGATAGACCGGCACCTTGTTGCCGAAGCCGCCGCCGATGTCGTTGCACTTGATCCGGATCATGTGCTCGGCGAGGCCGGCGACGTGGGCGTACACCGTGCGGTGCGCGTGCGGCGCCTGGTTGCCGTTGTAGAGGTCGAGCTGGCCGGTCTGCGGGTTGAAGTCGGCGATGATCCCGCACGTCTCGAGCGGCGCCGGGTGGCAGCGCGGATAGATGATGTCGCGCTCGACGACCGTGTCGGCCTCGGCGAACGCGCGGTCGGTCGCCTCCTCGTCACCGGCCTCCCACAGCGGGCTCGCGAGGTTGTCGCGCTGCCCGGACTTGTCGTCGCGGATCAGCGGGGCGTCGGGGTCGAGCGCCTTGCGGGCGTTGACGACGGCCGGCAGCGGCTCGTACTCGACGTCGATCAGCGCCAGCGCGTCCTGGGCCGAATAGGGGTCGGTCGCGATCACGAACGCGACTTCCTGGCCCTGGAAGCGAACCTTGTCGCCGGCCAGCACGGCCTGCGTGTCGTAGGAGATCGTCGGCATCCAGGCGAGGCCGAGCGTCTCGAGGTCCTTGGCCGTGACCACCGCCGCGACGTTCGGGTGCGCGAGCGCGGCCGAGGTGTCGATCGAGACGATCTTCGCGTGCGCGTACGGGCTGCGCAGCAGCGCGCCATGGACCATGCCCGGCAGCTTGATGTCGTCGAGGTAGGTGCCCTCGCCGCGGATGAAGCGCGCGTCCTCCTTGCGCTTGAGGCGGCCGAAGCCGATCGGGCGTTCCTCTTGGGTGGCGGCCACCTCAGACCTCCTGCCTGGAGTGCTCGGCCGCCCAGCGTGCGGCGGCGACGATGTTCTTGTAGCCCGTGCAGCGGCAGATGCCGCCCGAGATCGCGACGCGGATCTCGTCCTCGGTCGGGTCCGGGTTCTCGTCCAGCAGCGCCCGGATCGTCAGCATCATCCCCGGCGTGCAGAAGCCGCACTGGAGCGCGTGCAGCTCGTGGAAGCCCTGCTGCACCGGGTCCAGCTCGCCGTCGCGCGCGAGCCCCTCCACCGTGCGGACCTCGTGCCCGGAGCACATGACGGCGAGCGTGGTGCACGACTTCACCGGCTTGCCGTCGAGCAGCACGACGCACGCGCCGCAGTTCGACGTGTCGCAGCCCCAGTGGGTCCCGGTGAGGTCGAGCGTGTCGCGCAGGAAGTGCACGAGCAGCTGGCGCGGCTCGGCGTCCCGCGTCACCGGCTCGCCGTTGACGGTGATCGAGACGTCCATGGCTCAGGCCTCCTCGTTCAGCGCGCGGGCGGTCGCGCGGCGTAGCGCCCGGCCGCAGAGCACGCCGGCCAGATGGCGCTTGTAGTCGACCGGCCCGCGGCCGTCCGCCAGCGGCGAGCAGTCCTCGGCGGCGATCGTCGCGGCCTCGGTGAAGAGGTCGTACGACGGCGGCTTGCCACGCAGCAGCTCCTCGGCGCGCGACAGGTGGATCGTGGTGAGGCCGACGGCGCTCAACGCGAGGCCCACGTCGCCGAACGTGCCGCCGTCCATCCACACGGCGGCGCTCGCGGCCGCGATCGCCCAGTCGCCCGCGCGGCGCTCGACCTTCTCGTGCGCGCTGCCGGCGCCCGGCCGCTTCGCGAGGCGGACCTCGGTCAGGAGCTCGCCCGCCCCCACGGCGGTCGTGTACGGGCCGACGTGGAAGTCCTCCATGCTCACGACGCGCTCCCCTTCGGCGCCGCGGATCACGACGTCCGCCTTCAGCGCCGAGCAGACCGAGGAGAGGTCCTCGGCGGCGTCGGCCTGGCAGAGCGAGCCTCCGATCGTGCCGCGGTTGCGGACGACCGGGTCGGCGATCACCTGCTCGGCGTCGCGGAAGGCCGGGAAGTGCTCGGCCAGCAGCTCGGACTCGAGCAGGTCGGCGTGCCGGGTCAGCGCGCCGATCCGGATCTCGCCGTCATGCTCGCGGATGTACGCGAGCTCGAGGTCGTTGATGTCGACGAGGTGCTCGGGGTTGGCCAGCCGCAGCTTCATCATCGGCAGCAGGCTGTGCCCACCGGCGATGACGCGGGCCTCGGGCCCGAGCCGCTCCAGCGCCGCGAGCGCACCGTCCACGCTGGTCGCGCGCTCGTACCCGAAAGGCGCCGGCGTCTGCATCAGGTCCTCCTCAGCCGCTTGCGCGGCTGGCCGATGTCCTCGCGCTGCTCGTACTGCTCAGGCGCGCCGGAGCCGATGACCGGCGAGCGGTCGAGCTTCTCCGGCCGCGACTGGCGCGCCTCGGGGTACAGCAGCCGCGCGTTGAGGCTGCCGTACTCGATGCTGCGCAGCACCGGCCCGGCGGGGTTGGCCGTGGCGATCGGCGCCTCGCGACCGAGCCGCGCGAGCGTGAGCGTCCCGCGCGTGTAGACCTCGCCGATCCGCGGCGGCGTCAGCTCGCGGCTATCCGGGAAGGCGCGGAAGCCCTGCGCGGCTGCGCCGGGGTACAGCCCGTCGACGAGGCCCAGCGCGTCGCCCATGCCGGCCTTCTTGACGAGCAGGCCCTCGAGCAGCTCGACGCCCGCGTCCAGGTTCGCGTTGATGTCGTCGACCACGGCGTTGACCGGGCCGCTCTTCTCCACGATCTCACCGACGCTCTTGATCACCTCGTCGAGCCCGTTGGTGATCTTCTGCAGCGCGAAGATCGTGGACACGAGGTAGAAGACGAGCGCGAGCACGATCAGCACGATCAGGGCGATGGTCACCACTCCGGCGGCGGGCATGCTCAGCGCTCCTCAGCGTCGTCGAGGATCACGTCGAGCGAGCCGCCGTAGTTCGCGACGACCGCGACGGTCTGGCCGACCTGGTCCTGCGTGGTGAGAAGCAGCGCGGTGGCATCGAGGTCCTCGGAGCCCTTGGACGCGGCGCCGGCGATCGCCCGGATGCTCGGGACGATGCTCGTGGCGGCCTTGAGCACGCCGCTGAGGAGCACGATCACGACGACCAGCACGACGAGGAGCACGACGTTGCCGATCCACCAGAGCGTCATGACGGCCTCCGCTCGGCCACGACCGACGCCTTCTTGGCGATGCCCGGCATGGCGCCGAGAATCACGTCGAACTGTGCATTGATCGCCTTGACGGCGGGCTCGAGCGGGCGCAGGTGCTCGGCCTCGACGGTGGTGAGGGCGGCGCCGAGCGTGGCGAGCCCTTCGGAGATGTTGGCCAGGCCGCGCCGGACCAGGATCAGTGCCGCGGCGAGCACCCCGACCACGACGAGGCCGAGCAGCACGCTCAGCAGCAGCAGGACGTCCTCGGTGCTCATGGCTGGTCTCCTCCGAACCCGTCGGTGAGGGCGTTCATGTAGCCGTCCTGCACGACGGCCTCGTCGACGATCAGCGCCAGCACCGGCGCGGTGGCCTCGAGCTGCGGGATGTTCGGCGGTGTTGCCGGCGACGCTCGTCGCCGTCGTGAGCAGGCCGCCGACCGACCGCTCGATGCTCGCGACCGAGCGCAGCAGCATCAACAGCAGCGCCGCGACGATCAGCGCCGCGGCGAGGCCGATCACGAGCGCGATCACCCAGTACGTGGTGTCGCTCATTTGCCCACCGCCACCTTTCTCAGCGCCCGGGCGGCGTGCAGGATCCGCACCCCGGAGTCGTTGATCCGCGCGATGCCGTCGAGCCCGTCGGTCTGCGCGCGCACGACCTCGACCGCGCCCTCGGCCGTCTTCGCCTGGGCGGCGATCCGGGCGGCGAGGCGCACGATCGCGATCACGATCGCGGCGGCGACCAGGACCACCACGATCCCGAGGATCAACCCAACCGTCCATCCATCCATGCTCTCCTCCTCACCCTCCTCCGGCGGCGGCGACGACCGCGTCGTAATCCTCCCATGTGTCGACGTCGGGCGGTACCGGCCCGCTCACCGGCACCTCGACGACGTCGTCCGCCCGCTGCTCGAGCATCCGCCACACGGCCTTGTCGCCGTGCAGGGCGCGCAGGTCGTCGAACACCGCCCGGCCGAACGCGAACGGGTGGCCGCGGCCGTCGTCGTAGCGGCAGACGGCGATCGGCGCGTCGCCGCGCCCGTCGAGCAGCGCTCGCACGGTCGCGGGGACGACGCCCGGCTGGTCGCCGAGCAGCAGCGCGAGCACGGTCGCCCGGGGGTCGAGCGCGTCGATCGCGACGGCGATCGAGGAGGAGCATCCGGCGCCGAAGCCGGGGTTGACGACGACGTCGGCTCCGGACAGGTTCACGCGCGCGCGGACCTCGTCCGCCTCGCCGCCGACTGCCACCACGAGCTGGTCGAACGCGCACATTCGGGCGGTGGCGACGGTGTGGTCGAGCAGCGTCGCGGTCCCGAAGGGCAGCAGCTGCTTCGGCCGCCCCAGACGTCGGGAGCCGCCTGCCGCCAGTACGAGTCCGGCGACGAACGGCTCACTCATGGCAGTGGTGCGCGTGCTCCTCGACCGGCAGCGGTGGCGTCAGCTTGCGGCGCCGCGACTCGACCACCTCGGCGAGGATCGAGAGCGCGATCTCCGGCGGCGTGCGGGCGCCGATGTCGAGCCCCGCCGGCGTGTGTACGCGCGCGCGATCTTCGCTCGAGGTCTCGAGGCCGGCGAGCACGGCGGCGCCGCGCTTGCGGCTCGCGACCAGGCCGACGTAGCCGACGCCCGCCTCGAGCGCAGCGAGCAGCGCCGGCTCCTCGTCACGCCCGTGCGACGCGACGACGACGGCGGCGTCGTCGGACTCGGGGTGGATGTCGCCGTCGGCGACGCGGATCGACGTCGTAGCCGACACCGGCGCCGAGCTCGGCCAGCGCGAGCGCGATCGGCGTGTCGCCGAGGACGTGAAGGCGAGGCTGCGGGAGCCGCGGCTCGAGGAAGATCTCGAGCGCGCCGCCGCTGATGCACGGGTTGTGGACGGTGATCGCGCCCTCGGTCGGCTCGCTGTCGCCGTTGCCGGGCTCGATCCGCAGCAGCAGCGGCTCGCCGGTCTCGAGCGCATGCAGCGCGTGCAGGCGGACGCTCGGCTCGGCGCAGTGGCCGCCGACGAAGCCCTCGATCGTGCCGTCGCCGAGGACCGTCGCGGTGGCGCCGACCTGCACGCTGGCGGGCCGCGCCGCTCGCACCACCGTCGCCTGCACGTACGGCATGCGCTTGTCCACGCAAGCAGTTTCTCACATCAGGGCTTGCCGGCGACAAGCCCGAACAGCACGGGAAGGCGCTCGCCGTCCGCGCGCAGCTCGTAGCGGCCGTCCTCGGTGGCGGTGAGGATGTCGCCGCGGGGGTCGAAGTCGGCCTCCATGTGCTCTTCGAGCCGCTCGATCCGCAGCCCGGCCGAGAGGGCGGCGTTCACGACCTCGCCCAGCGAGTGGCCGTAGACGACGGTCTCGCTCGAGGAGACTTGCGGGCCGGCGTAGGAGGTGGGCTCGTCGAAGGTTCGCGCGCCGTCGTCGGCGTACGGGAAGTCGAACTTCAGCGGGTCGACCGACGCGAGCATGTCGTAGAGCGGGTGGATCTCGACCAGCAGCAGCCGGCCGCCGCCGCGCAGCGCAGCCGCGGCGGACCGCATCCAGGCCGTGACGTCGTCGATCCAGCTGATGACGCCGATCGTCGCGTACACGAGGTCGAAGCGGTTGTGCAGCTCGGGCGGCAGGGCGGTGGCGTCGCCCTCGACGAACTCGATG
Source organism: uncultured Solirubrobacteraceae bacterium (assembly GCA_963838655.1). Lineage (GTDB taxonomy): Bacteria > Actinomycetota > Thermoleophilia > Solirubrobacterales > Solirubrobacteraceae > DASSUW01. Next base: position 165,026 of record CAWIRW010000013.1, read on the forward strand.
TCGACCTCGCAGCGGCGCGCCAGCGCGCGCGCCTTCTCGAGCGAGGCGGGCGAGAAGTCGACCCCGACGACGCGCGCGCCGCGGCGCGCGAGCGAGATCGAGTCGAAGCCGATGTGGCACTGCAGGTGCAGCACGTCGAGCCCGGCGACCGCACCGACGGCCTCGCGCAGCCCGGCCGCCTCGGCCTCGCGCAGCGAGTCGGCACCGGCGACCAGCGCCTCGGTGTCGTAGTAGGCGTCCTGGCCGTGGACGGACGCGAGCGCGTCCCAATGCGCGCGGTTGATGCGGCGTGCGGTGCTCCGGTCCATGGGCGAGCGCGAGAGGATAATCGCGCGCGAGCGAGAACAGGCAAGGCCGATGGGTTTCCCCGACCGTGATCGGAGCACGACGTGACCGGCCAGGCCAAGGTCATCGCCTTCGCCAACCAGAAGGGCGGGGTTGCGAAGACGACCACCACGCTCAACCTCGCGGCGGCCTTCGCCGAGCAGGGCCACCGGGTCCTCTGCGTCGACATGGACCCGCAGGGCAACCTGACGATGTCGCAGGGCATCGACCCCGACACGCTCGAGCAGTCGATGTTCGACGTGCTCGTCCACGACCTCTCGATCAAGGAGGTGATCAAGCGCCGCGAGATCGACATCGCGTGCGCCTCGATCGACCTCGCGGGCGCGGAGATCGCGATGTCGACGAAGATCGGTCGCGAGCGCTCGCTGCTGAAGGCGCTGAAGGCCGTCCACGAGGACTACGACTGGGTGTTCGTCGATACGCCGCCGTCCCTGGGACTATTGACCGTGAACGCGCTGACCGCGGCCGATCAGGTGATCGTCCCCGTGCAGTGCGAGTATCTCTCGATGCGTGGGCTGCTGCAGCTTCAGAACACCCTCTCGATGATCCGCGAGAACCTCAATCCGGACGTACAGATCGCGGGCATCCTCCCGACGATGGTCGACACCCGCACGTTGCACGCCAAGGAGGCGCTCGAGATCCTCGAGGAGAACTTCGGAGACCGGGTGTTCGGCGCCCGCATCAGGAAGACGGTCCGATTCGCAGAGGCCCCCGTGAAGGGCATGTCGGTGCTCAAGTACGACCCCAAGGGCACGGCGGCTGACGCATATCGCCAGTTGGCGAAGGAGGTGCTCTCGAATGGGAAGCGGTAAGCGGGCGAGCATGCGTGAAGGGCCCCTGGCGGCGCTCTTCCGTCGCACGGACGAAGGGCGAGACGCCGCTCCGCCCCCGGCCGCCGAGCCCGAGGCGCCCGCGCCCGAGGCGCCTGAGGCGCCCGCGCCGCGCATCCCGACGCCGCAGGAGCGCCTGCGGCACGCGTTCTCCTCCGACCTGCCGGAAAACATGATGGCTCCGCCGGCGCCTGCGCGGGCCGACGACTACCAGTGGTCGTCCGCCGGTACCGACATCACGCGCCAGCCCGAGCTGCGCGTGGTCGGCGTCGGCGGTGGCGGCGTGAACGCCGTCAACCGCATGATCGAGGCCGGCGTGACCGGCGTGGAGTTCATCGCGCTCAACACCGACGCCCAGTCGCTGCAGTCCTCGTCCGCGCACGTCACGCTGCAACTGGGCGCCGACGTCACGCGCGGGCTCGGCTCGGGATCTGACCCCGATCGCGGCCGCTCGGCCGCGATGGAGGACTCCGATCGGATCAAGGCCCTGCTCAAGGGCTCGGACATGGTGTTCATCACCGCGGGCGAGGGCGGCGGCACCGGCACGGGCGCGGCGCCGGTGGTGGCGCGCGTGGCCCGCGAGCTCGGCGCGCTGACCGTCGGAATCGTGACCAAGCCGTTCGGCTTCGAGGGCTCGCGCCGGATGCAGGCGGCCGAGATCGGGATCGAGGCGCTGGGGGAGGAGGTCGACACCCTCATCGTCGTCCCCAACAACCGGCTGCTCTCGGTGCTCGACAAGCAGACGTCGATGGTGGAGGCGTTCCGCGTCGCCGACGACGTGCTGCGCCAGGGCGTGCAGGGCGTGTCCGACCTGATCACGCTGCCGGGCCTCATCAACCTCGACTTCGCGGACGTGCGGACGATCATGTCCGAGGCCGGGAACGCGCTGCTGGGCATCGGCATGGGCTCGGGCGACAAGCGGGCGGTCGAAGCGGCCACGGCCGCGGCGTCCTCGCCGCTGCTGGAGACGACGCTCGAGGGTGCGCGCTCGATCCTGCTCTCGATCACCGGCGGGCGCGACCTGTCGCTGTGGGAGGTCAACGAGGCCGCCCGGGCGGTGCAGGAGGCCGCACATCCCGACGCCAACATCATCTTCGGCGCGATGCTCGACGAGAAGCTCGAGGACGAGGTCTGGATCACCGTGGTGGCGACCGGCTACGGCGAGCGGCGTGCGCCGCGCGAGGAGCGCTCTCCGTTCCGCGAGCCGGCCGGCGAGCCGCGCGTGCGCCGGACGGCCCCGGAGCGCCGCCCCGCCCGCGTGAGCGCCGGCGAGGTCGAGGTCCCTGAATTCATCCCCCGGTTCTACGACCGCGGCGTCGTCGCCGCGGGTCACCCCCTGACCGCCCGCGCGGGGGCCGACGCCCTCCGCGCGGGCGGCAACGCTGTCGACGCGGCGATCGCCGCGATGCTCACGTCGTTCGTCGCCGAGCCGCTGCTCACCGGGCTCGGCGCGGGCGGCTACATGCTGGTCGTGCCGCGCTCCGGGGAGCCGGTGCTGCTCGACTTCTTCGTGGCGGCACCCGGGCGCGGCGCGGACCTCTCCTCGCGGTCGCCGTTGGAGGCCGTCGACGTGTCGTTCGGCGACGTGGTGCAGGTGTTCCACATCGGCGCGTCGTCCGTCGGCGCCTACGGGAATCCCGCGGGGGCGTGCGCTGCGGCGGCTCGCTTCGGGACGATCCCTCTGGCCGATCTTGCGGCCCCCGCGGCTGCCCTGGCGCGCGACGGCGTGGAGGTCAACGCGCAGCAGGCGTACCTGTTCGAGATCCTGGCCGTGATCTACTCCTCCACGCCCGAGGCGCGCGCGCTGTACATGCCCGAGGGCCGGATCCCGCGGGCGGGCGACGTGCTCCGTGACCCCGAGCTGGCTCTGGCGCTGGAGCGGCTGGGGGAGGAGGGGGCCGCGCCGTTCTACTCGGGCGACATCGCCTCGGTGGTGTCCGACCGGGTGCTGGAGCTGGGCGGCGCTTTGACGATGGACGACCTGGCGAGCTATGAGGCCGAGCCGCGGGAGCCGGTGCGGGTCCGCTATCGCGGACCACGACGTGGTCACGAACCCGCCGCCGAGCGCGGGCGGCACGCTGCTCGCCTACGCGCTCGCCTTGCTGGAACGCGGGGCGGGCGCGCCGGGGGCGGCGGAGCTCGTGGCGGCGATGGAGCGCGCCCAGTCCGAACGCACGCCGGAGTTCCTGAGCGGGCTCGCCTCGCCCGGGTTCCTCGAGCACTTCATGGCCTCACGGCTGGGCTCCACGACCCACATCTCGGTGCTCGACGGCGACGGCTGGGCGTGCTCGGTGACGTGCACGAACGGCGAGGGCTCCGGGATCGTCGTGCCCGGGACGGGGATGCACCTCAACAACATCATGGGCGAGGAGGACCTCTCCCCGCTGGGCTTCTTCAACCACCCGCCGGGGCGGCGGCTGCCGTCGATGATGGCGCCCACGGTCGTGCTGGGCGCGGAGGGCGCGCCGCCGGAGCTGGCGCTCGGCTCGGCGGGCTCCAACCGCATCCGCTCGGCGCTGCTGCAGGTGATCGTCAACGTGCTCGACCGCGGGATGGACGCCGCCGAGGCGGTCTGCGCTCCGCGTCTGCACTTCGAGGACCGTACGGTCTACGCGGAGCCCGGCATCGACGGCGCCGCGCTCGAGGCGGGCGGCTACACGGTCGCCTGGTTCCGCGATCTGAATCTGTTCTTCGGTGGCTGCCAGGCCGTCGAGCACGACCCGGTCACAGGCGCCTTCGCCGGCGGTGGCGATCCGCGGCGTGGCGGTGCCGTGGTTGCTGCGTAGACGTCAACGAACGTCAACGTCAACTGCGGCTGGGTAAGGAGGGTGAGGGTGCCGGCCGGGTTGGTCGGCCTCGCGGGCGGGCGGTCAAGCCGGTGTTGCGTGTCAATCGGCGTGGCAGGACGCACCGATTGACACGTTGATGCTCCAGACGAGCACTAACGTGTCAATCGACGGAGCGGTCGGCACCGATTGACACGAAACCCCGGCTTGACCATCTCCTCACCCAGCCGCAGTTGACGTTCGGATCCCAGCTACGCATTCGCGGCGGCGATGAGCGCCTCGAGCAGCGCGCCGGTGAGCGGGTGTGCGCCGGCGGCGGGTGCCAACGCGTAGAGCGTGCGGCGCGGCGGGTCCTTCTTCAGCCGCGGCATCGCGACCCCAGGGAGCTCGACGCGCGCGAGCAGCTGCGGGGTGAGCGAGACGGCGAGGCCCGCGGCGGCGATCGCGCGCGAGGCGAGCGGATCGCGGGTGAGGATCACGACGTCGGGCTCGAAGCCCGCCGCGCGGCAGCCGGCGACGATCAGGCCGTCCAGGGACGGCGCCATCCATGGCTCGCCGGCCAGCTCGCGCAGGTCGATGGCGTCGTGGTCGGCCAGGCGGTGGTGCGCGGGGAGGAGCGCGACCATCGGCTCCTCGAGCAGGTCGGTCCGGCGCAGGCCCTCCGGCTCGCGCCGTGGCGCGGACGCGTCCTGGAAGCAGACCGCGGCGTGCAGCCGCCCGCTCTGCACGGCCTCGGTGAGGTCCGCCACGGTGCCCTCCTCGATCGCGACGTCGAGGTCGGGCTCGCGCTCCCGGATAGCCGCGAGCGCGCTCGGGACGATCGTGGCCAGCGCGCTCGGGAAGGCGCCGAGGTTCAGCGAGCGTCGCTCCGCGCTGACGAGCGCGTCCATCTGCGTGTCGGCCAGCTCGAGCCGGCCGGCGAGCGCGTCGGCGTGGGCGAGCAGCAGGTCGCCGGCCGGGGTGGGGATGGTGCCCGCACGTCCGCGGACGAGCAGCGCGGTCCCAAGCTCGCGCTCGAGCGCCCCGACCTGCTGCGACACAGCGGGCTGGCTGAGGGCGAGCAGCTCGGCGGCGCGCGAGAACGAGCCCTGGCGGGCGACCTCGCGGAACGTGAGTAGGCGGCGAGGATCGAGCATTGACACAGCTTATCGATATCGCGTATCGACTATTTGAACTTATGGCCGATCGGTCTCATTCTGAAGCCATGCACGTGATCGCATTCATCGAATCTCGCCACGCCACCGCCCACGCGCTCCAGGGCGCCCGCCGGGACGACCCGGTACGCCCCGCGCCGCCGACCAAACGGCATGACCCGCCCACGCGCCGGCCGCGCCGCGACCTGCTCCGGTTCGTGCCGGCTCGCGCGCGTTGACCTGCTGGCGTAACCGCGCCCCGCGGCCTCTCCGCCGCGGGGCGCGATGATCTCGGCGTGACGCTTCGCTGGGGCATCCTCTCGACGGCCTCCGCGGCGCGCCCGATCGTGCGCGCCGCGCGCGCCGTCGATGGCGCCGAGGTCGTTGCGGTCGCGTCGCGTGACCTGCGGCGCGCCGAGGCGTTCGGCGCCGAGCACGGCATCCCACGAGCGCACGGCTCCTACGAGGCGCTGCTCGAGGATCCGGAGGTCGAGGCGGTCTACGTGCCGCTCCCCAACGCGCTCCACGTCCCGTGGTCGATCCGCGCGCTCGAAGCCGGCAAGCACGTGCTGTGCGAGAAGCCGCTCGCTCGCCGGCCGGCCGACGTCGAGGCGGCGTTCGACGCCGCCGAGCGGGCTGGCCGGGTGCTGATGGAGGGCATGATGTGGCGCCTGCACCCGCGCGTCGAGGCGCTCGGCCGGCTTGCCCGCGAGGCTGTCGGCGAACCGCGCACCGTCCGCGCGACGTTCCGCTTCACGCTCCCCGACGGCCCGAACGTCCGCCGCGACCCCGAGCTCGACGGCGGCGCGCTGATGGACGTCGGCTGCTACTGCGTGAGCGCGCTGCGGCTGCTGTGCGGCGAGCCCGAGCGTGTCAGCGCAGACGCCGTGACCGGGCCGACCGGCGTCGACGAACGGGTCGTCGCCACGCTCCGCTTCCCGGGGGACGTGCTCGGCACGCTCGACTGCGCGATGGACGCCCCGCAACACGCCTCGCTCGAGCTCACGGGCACCGCCGCGCGCCTGCTCGTCGCCGACCCCTGGCCCGTTCCGGGTCGCGTCACGATCGATTCGGCGGCCGACACCGATCGGGTCGTCGCCGCCGCCGACTCGTCGCTCGATCCCTTCGTCGTCGAGCTGCGCGAGTTCGGCGACGCCGTGCGGGAACGGCGCGAGCCGCGGCTGGGCCGCACCGACGCCGTCGCGCAGGCCCGCGTGCTCGACGCCCTGCGGCGGTCGGCCGACACCGGCAAGCCGGTGCTCTTGACGTCAAGGTGAGTACTCACTACCTTACGTAGCATGCCGACCGACCCGCTCGTCCCCGCCCCCCACGACGTCCTCGCCTCCGACCCCGAGCGAGAGCGGGTCGCCGAAGCGCTCCGCGGCCACGCCGCAGCGGGCCGGCTCGACACCGACGAGCTCGACGAGCGCCTCGGCGCGGCGTACGGCGCCCGCCTGCGAGCCGACCTGCTCCCCCTGCTGGCCGACCTCCCCGCCCCCGCGGCGCCGCGCCCCCGAGCGCGGCGCCGCCCGCTGCCGAACGCGGCACCCGTCGTCGCCCTCGCGATCCTCCTCGTCGCCATCTGGGCGCTCACCGGCGCGGGCTACTTCTGGCCGATCTGGCCGATCGGCGCCGTCGCGCTCAGCACCATCAAGCACCGCCGCGGCGGGTGCATGGGCATCCACCGATCGTCGAGGACCAGCGGGGCCACGCTGACCCGCGTCTAGGGCGACCGGGGCGGCCGCAGGATGGTGTCGGCGCTCACCGTGCCGAGCAGGCGGTGGGCGCCGGCGAGCGTCGCCTCGGTTCCGGGCACGCGGCAGACGGCGAGCGTGATCATCCCGGCCGCCAGCCCGGCCTGCACGCCCGGCGGGCTGTCCTCGACGACGACGCACGCGGCGGGCTCGACCCCGAGGCGCTCGGCGGCGAGCAGGAACATGTCCGGGGCGGGCTTGCCGTGCTCGACCTCGTCGCCCGCGACGACCGCGTCGAAGGCGTCGAGCAGGCCCGCACGCGACAGCGTCCGGTGCAGGCGGTCGCGGAAGCTCGACGACGCCACGGCCACGGGCACGCCACGGGCGCGCAGCTCGCGCGCGGCGTTGACGGCGTCGTCGAACGGCTCGAGGTCGGCGTCGATCAGCTCGTACAGCTCAACCGACAGCTCCGTCCAGAACTCGTCTGCCGCGGGCAGCGCGGCGCGCTCGGCGAAGAACGCGTGCACGCGCGGGTACGGCAGGCCGACGGACGCCTCCGCGTCGGCGTCGGTGAGCACATAGCCGTACGGCTCGAGCGCGCGCTCCCAGGCCGTGCGGGAGAGCGGCTCGGAGTCGACGAGCGTGCCGTCGCAGTCGAAGATGACGGCAGAACCCACGGCGAACAGCCTACGCACCGCGTGGTCAGGTCCGGCGAGCCAGGGTGAGCCGCCACTCACCGCCGGACTGCTCGGAGCGGAACGCGAGGCTCTCGTCGGCGGCGAGGGCGGCGAGGTCGATCGGGGCCTCGGGATCGGTCGCCAGGACGACGAGGGTGTCGCCGTCAGCGAGGCTGGGGAGTTCGCGGCGGGCGCGGATGAGGGGCAGTGGGCATGCGAGCCCGCGGGTGTCGAGGGTTCGTACGATCAGAGCATGATCGCGGCCTTCCTCGAGTCGGGCGAGCTGGAGCGGCTGTACACCGGGCTCTCTCTGCTCGTGTCGGCTGCCGCCGAGGGGCGGCCGGCGCGGGCGCTGGTGGGCTTCGGTGCGCTCGCGCCCGTGCTCGACGAGCGGCTGTTCGCCCGCGCGCTGCGGCCCGAGGCGGCGCCCGACGTGAGCGACGCCGCCCGTGAGACGTTTGCCCGCACGCTCTCCGAGCTGCGCGATACCGCGCTCGAGCTGGAGGACTGCCGGGTGTGGGCGTGCGCGGCGGCGGTGGAGGCGACCGGGGTCGAGCGCGCGGCCGTCGAGGCGCGGCTGGAGGGCGTGCTCTCGACGCCGCGCTTCCTGCGCGAGGTGGAAGGCGCGCAGCTGGTGGTGGTGTGAGGGCGGCCGTGGCGATCGCACTCGCGCTCGTCGTCGCCGGCTGCGGGACGGAGTCGCCGGACCTGTTCGCAGTCGAGCGCAGTGGGCCCGACCGGCCCGCCAACCTCAGGCTCGTGGTCAACGACGGCGGCTCGGTGACCTGCAACGGGAAGCAGCACTCGCTCGACGCCGACACGCTGCTGCGCGCCCGCGAGCTGAGCCGCGAGATCGCCAAGCAGGCCGAGCTGGGCGTCGAGCTGCCGCGCGGACCGGGCGCCAACCTCAGCTACCGCGTGCGGATGGAGGAGGGCACGGTGGCGTTCTCCGACACCTCGCGCGGCAACCCGCCGAGCTTCTTCCAGCTCGCCGCGTTCACGAAGGACGTCGCGGAGGACGTCTGCGGCATCCTTCGCGAATGAGCGACGCACTGGTCAGCGCGATCACGTCCGGCGACGTGGAGACGGTCCGGGCGCTCGTGGCCGAGCGTCCCGAGCTCGCGTCCGCGCGCGACGGCAACGGGCTGCCCGTGATCCTGCTGGCGCTCTTCCACCAGCAGCGCGAGGCCGCCGACGCGCTGCTCGGAGCCGAGCCCGAGCTCGGCATCCTCGAAGCGGCCGCCACCGGCCGCGTCGAGCGGGTGCGGCGAGCTGCTCGCCGCCGACCCCGAGGCGCGGTACGCGCGGACCCCGGAGGGCTTCACGACGCTCGGCCTGGCCGCCTTCCTCGGCGGCTCAGCGGTGGTCGCGCTGCTCCTGGAGGCCGGCGCCGACCCCGACGACGACGCCGACAACCCGGCGCGCGTGCGCCCCGTGCACGCCGCGGCCGCCGCGCGCGACGTCGAGAGCATGCGGCTCCTGCTCGAAGCCGGCGCCGATCCGAACATGCGCCAGCAGGCCGGGCTCACGGCGCTGCACGCGGCGGCGCATGCCGGACCATGAGGAGATGGCGCGGCTGCTGCTCGAGCACGGCGCCGACCCCACGGCGAAGGCCGACGACGGGCGCGACGCCGCCAGGATCGCCGCCGACGACGGCAGCGAGGGCGTAGCCGCGCTGCTCGCCGGTTAGAACTCCGGCGTGGCCGGCGCCGAAGCCCTCGTCTTCCTGCTCGTGGCGGTGGCGGTGCTGGCCGCCTTCGGGCTGCGGTACGACGTGCCGTACCCGATCGTGCTCGTGGTCGGCGGGCTCGCGCTCGGCTTCGTCCCGTGGCTGCCGGCGCCCGACCTCGACCCCGACGTCGTCTTCTTCGCCTTCCTGCCGCCGCTGCTCTACGCCGCGGCCTTCCAGGCGTCGGCCTACGAGCTGCGCGCGCACGCGATGCCGATCAGTCTGCTCGCCGTCGGGCTCGTGCTCGTGACCGTGGTGGCGGTCGCCGCTGCCGCTCACTGGGTCGCCGGCGTGCCCTGGGAGATGGCCTTCGTGCTCGGCGCGGTGCTCGGGCCGACCGACCCGGTCGCCGCCACCGCGGTCCTGCGCCGCATGGGTGCTCCGGCGAGGATCCAGACCATCCTCGAGGGCGAGTCGCTGGTCAACGACGGCACCGGGCTGACCGCGTACGGCGTCGCCGTCGGCGCGATCGGCGCGGCGAGCGTCACCGTCGGCGGCGTCTTTCTGGACTTCGTGGTCACGGCGGCCGGCGGGATCGCGATCGGGCTCGCCGTCGGGTGGGTGCTGGGCCGGCTGCGGCAGGCGACGAAGGAGCCGTCGATCGACGTGGTGCTCTCCGTCCTCACGCCGTTCGCCGCGTACGTGCCGGCCGAGGAGATCCACGTGTCCGGCGTGCTCGCCGTGGTGACGGCGGGCGTGTACATCGGCACACGCTCGCTCGAGCTCTCGCACGCCGGCGCCCGGCTCCGCACGCTGGCCTTCTGGCAGGCGTCGGAGTTCCTGCTCCAGTCGCTGCTCTTCCTCCTCGTCGGGTTGCAGCTCACCAACCTGGTCGAGGGGATCGAGGACGCGCGGCTGCTCGCGCTGGCTGGCGACGCGCTGCTCCTCGCGCTGGTCGTGATCGGCGTCCGGGTGGTCTGGATGTCGGTCGTGCCCGCCATCTCGCACCTGCGCGTCGTCTCGCGCGAGGTCACCCCGCCGCGCGAGCGCGTCGTGCTCGGCTGGAGCGGCATGCGCGGCGCGGTCTCGCTCGCCGCCGCGCTCGCGATCCCGGCCGACGCCCCGGCGCGCGAGCTCGTGATCTTCCTCGCCTACGGCGTCGTGCTCGTCACGCTCGTGCTCCCCGGGTTCACGCTCGCCCCGCTGCTTCAGCGGCTGGGCTTCGTGCGCGACGAGGAGCGGCGGCGTGAGGAGGTCGAGGCGCGGCTGCGGCTCACCCGTGCGGCGCTCGAGCGGCTCGAGAAGGTCACGGACGATCCGACCGACGTCGTCGAGCGCCTGCGCGAGCGCTACCGCAACCGCATCGAGCGGCTCGAGGACCGCCTCAACGCCGCCGGCGGGCATCCGCAGCACAACGTCGACGCCGCCGAGCTGCAGATCGAGGCGCTCGAGGCCGAGCGCGACGTGCTCGCCGCGATGCGCCGCGAGCGCGAGTTCCCGGCCGAGCTGCTGCGCGAGCTCGAGGCCGAGATCGACGTCGACGAGGCCCGCGTCCGCTCGCGCGGGCGCTAGGGGTCTGTCCAAGAAGATCCGGCGCTGGGCGTGGCGGGGTTCTTGGACAGGCCCCTAGCTCCCGAAGTGCACCTTGCCGTTGGACCGCGCGCGGGCCTGGGCACGGTTGACGAAGTCGAGCCGCTTGACCGCGGCGCGGAACAGGCGCGTCACGAGCCGCAGGCGCGCGGCCTCGGAGCGGAGATCGAGCAGGCCCTGCTTGGCGTCGAGCCCAAACTCGACCGTGGCCGCCATCTCGTAGGCGCTCATGGCGCCGATCTCGTCGAGATCGGGGGTGCGGTCGGTGGCCTCGTTGACGAGGTTGGCGTACGCCGCATGGGCGGCCTCGGCGGCGGCGTCGTCGGCGGCCTCGGACTTGTCGTCGAGGAACTCGACGGTGCCCGCCGGGTACGGCAGCTCCTCTTGGCGCGTCTCGATCCGGAACGGGCGCGTGCCGCGCGCGATCAGGTTGATGCGGCCGTCGTCAAGCCGCTCGACGACCTCGGCGATCTCACACGCGCAGCCGACCGGGCGCAATCCGTCGTCGGCCATCCAGACGATCCCGAACTCCGACTCCTCGTCCAGGCAACGGCCGATCATCGCCTTGTAGCGGTCCTCGAAGATGTGGAGCGGGATCAGCTCCGACGGGAGGGCGACGAGGCCGAGCGGGAACAGCGGGAAGTCCCGGACGAGCGACACAACGACCAATTCTACGTGTGACCTGATGGCGTCCCGGCGCCGTATCCGCTGAGATGTCCAGCACCGCGATCGTCTGGTTCCGGCGCGACCTGCGGGTGCACGATCACCCGGCGCTGACGGCCGCGGCGCGCGGCGCCGAGCGGGTGGTTCCGGCGTTCGTGCTCGACGAGCGGCTGCTCGGCGGGCGCTTCCCGTCCGCGGCCCGGGAGTGGTTCCTGTTCGAGACGCTGCGCGAGCTGCGCGCGGCGCTGCGCGAGCGTGGCGGCGACCTGATCGTGCGCCGTGGCGCGCCCGAGCGCGAGCTGCCGGCGCTCGCCGCGGAGACGGGCGCGGAGGCGGTGCACTTCGCCTCCGACGTGTCGCCGTTCGCGATGGCGCGCGACCAGCGCGTGGCGGCCGCGCTGCGCGACGCCGGCGTCCAGCCCGTCCGCCACCCTGGCAACTTCGTGGCCGACGTCGGGGTGCCCCGCACGTCGGGCGGCAAGCCGTTCGCGGTCTTCTCGCCGTTCTGGCGGGCGTGGGAGAGGCTCCCACGCCGCGAGGTACACGCGGCGCCGCGCAAGCTGCGGCTGCCCTCGGGCTTGCGCGTGGGAGCGATCCCCCACGCCGACTGCCCGCTCGAGTCGCCGATCGGGCAGCCGGGCGAGAAGGCCGGGCGCGCGCGGATGAACGCCTTCGTGCGCGACGGGCTCGGCGCCTACGCCGACAGCCACGACCGCCTCGCGGGGGGCTCGTCGGAGCTCTCGCCGTACCTGCACTTCGGCTGCGTCAGCGCGCGCGAGCTCGCCGACCGCGCGTCCGCGTCAGGCGCATTCGTGCGGCAGCTGTGCTGGCGCGACTTCTACGCCCATGTGCTCCTCCACAACCCAGGCAACGCCCACGGCGCCTACCAGGCGGGCATGGACAAGCTCGAGTGGGACGACGACGAGGACGCGTTCGCCGCCTGGTGCGAGGGCCGGACGGGCTATCCGGTGGTCGACGCCGCGATGCGCCAGCTGCGCGCCACCGGCTGGATGCACAACCGCGGCCGCCTGATTGTCGGCTCGTTCCTGACTAAGGACCTGCATCTCGACTGGCGGCGCGGCGAGGCGTTCTTCATGCGCTGGCTGCTGTGCGGCGACGAGGCGCAGAACAACGGCAACTGGCAGTGGATCTCGTCGGTCGGGGTCGATCCCGCGCCGTACTTCCGGCGCATGTACAACCCGGTGCTGCAGCAGCGGCGCCATGATGGCGAGGGCCAGTACGTGCGCCGCTGGGTACCGGAGCTGCGCGACGTGCCGCTCGCAAAGCTCGCCGAGCCATGGACGATGAGCGAGGCCGAGCAGGAGGCGACCGGCTGCCGGATCGGGACCGACTATCCGGAGCCGATCGTCGACCACGCCGCCGAGCGCGAGCGAGCGATGCAGCGCTACCGCGCGGCGAAGGGAGGCTAACGTGCCCGCCGCCGATGTCCGACCTCTACGTCCAGCGCGACCAGCCGCCGGGCGTGCCGCCGCTCTCGCTCACGGGCGAGCGCACGCTGCCCGACGTCCCTGAGGAGAACTACTGGTTCCGGCGCCACCTGGTGGTCTACGAGTGGATCGCGGCCCGGGCACACGGCCGCCGCGTGGTCGACCTGGCCTCCGGCGAGGGGTACGGCTCGGCCGTGCTGGCGCGGACGGCCGCATCGGTGGTGGGCGTGGAGGCGAATCCCGAGGCGTTCGAGCACGCGCGGGCGAAGTATCCGGGGGTGCGCTTCGAGCGCAACATGCTCGAGCTCTGGACCGGGGACGTGGACTGCGTCGTGTTCCTGCAGACGATCGAGCACGTGCAGGACCCGGACGCGGTGATGGCCCACGTGCGTGAGTTGATCGGGCCGGGCGGCGTCGCCTACGTGTCCACGCCGAACGTCCTCACCCTCGCGCCGCCGGGCGCGGCGAAGTCCGGCAACCCCTGGCACGTGCGCGAGTACCGGGCGTCCGAGTACCGGGAGCTGTGCGCGCGGCACTTCGGGTCGGTCGACCTGCTTGGCGTCTTCCACGCGCGCAGGCTGCGGGCGCACCAGTGGGCGATCGAGCACGCCGGCTGGGATGCGGTCCACTCCCGGCTGCGCCTGACCGGGCCGTTCTACGACCGCTTCACCCCCGCGATCTCCACGCGCGACTTCGCGCTGCGGCGCCGCGGGCTCGCCCGCGCGCTCGACTTCCTCGCCGTCCTGCGCGCTTAAGCGGTCAAGGTCGCGGGCCGACCCGCCGATCATCCATCAGAGGCGACGCGTATAGTGCTCGCCTCGAAACACAGAAAACACTGCCGAGTCCCTGCCGCCCTTGGTGGCGGGGAGCGGGGGAACCGATGGAGCCGTACGGCTCCCGGGGCGAATCGCCGCGTGCATCGCGGCGTAGCGCAGGTCTTGGCGCGAGCCCGTCAGCTAACCCCGTAGGCGCAGAGACCAGAGGAGTACCGCTGTGCCCACAATCGATCGACTGACCTGGCTGCGAGCCGCGCTCGCTGTCGTCTGCCTGAGTTGCTGCTTTGCCGTCGTCGCCGGAGAGGCGACCGCACGCGAGTCCAAGGGCGCCAAGGTCGTCCACGCCGCCGGCAGCACCGTGAAGGCGCTGCAGAAGGCGCTCGGGATCCCGGCCGACGGCGTCTACGGCCCGCAGACGCGGCGCGCGGTGCGTCGCTTCCAGCGCGCGCACGGGCTCGTCGTCGACGGCCTCGCCGGCCCGCAGACGCTGCAGGCGCTCGGCGTGAAGGCCACCTCGACGCGCCGGCCGCGCAGTGCCTCGGCCGTGCTCGCCCGCATCGCCCAGTGCGAGTCGGGCGGCAACCCGCAGGCGGTGTCGGCCAACCGCCGTTACTTCGGCAAGTACCAGTTCTCCAAGGCGACCTGGCGCTCGGTGGGCGGCACCGGCAACCCGGCGAAGGCCTCCGAGGCCGAGCAGGACCGCCGCGCGCTGATCCTGTACCGGCGCGCAGGCACGTCGCCCTGGCCGCACTGCGGCCGCTAGCTTCCCGCGGGTGAGCCCTTCGCGAGCCTCGCGCCTGGACCCGATCCCGGGCTTCGGCATCGACCGCGTGGCGGCGGCGGCCGGCGACAACCCCGCCGTGTTGCGGCTCGAGAACCTCGACACCGACATCCCGCCGCCGGCGGCGGCGATCGAGGCGACGCGGGCGGCGGTGGGGGAGGACGACGCCAACTCCTACCTGCCGTTCACGGGGCGCGACGACCTCAAGGACGCCGTCGCGAGCCTGGTGGCGCGTCGCAGCGGCACGCCGGTTGAGCGCTCCCAAGTCACGATCACCTGCGGCGAGGGCGACAACATGCTCGACGCGCTGCTCGCAGTCGTGGACCCAGGCGACGAGGTCGTGCTCACCGACCCCGTGTACGCCGGCATGCTCAACCGCGTCCGGCTCACCGGCGCGGTGCCCCGCCTCGTCCCGTTCCACGTCGCGGACGGCTCCTGGCGGCTCGACGTCGACGCCCTGCGGGCCGCGATCGGCCCGCGCACGCGCGCGATCTTTCTGATGAACCCGTCGTTCCCCACCGGCGCGCTGCTGTCGGCCGCCGAATGGAACGCCGTCGCGGCGGCCTGCGTGGAGCACGACCTCTGGCTCCTCTACTGGTCGGTGATGGAGGGGATCGTCTTCGACGGCGCGCCGCTCCGGCATCCGCTGGCGCTCGAGGGGATGGCGGAGCGGACGATCGTGATCGGCACCGTCTCCTCCGAGTGGCGCATGATCGGCTGGCGCATCGGCTGGCTCGTCGGGCCGCACTACGTCGCCCCCGACCTCGCGCTCGTGCACATCTACAACGGGCTCACACCCGGCGGGATCGGCCAGGCCGGAGCGCTCGCTGCGCTGGCCGAGCCCGAGTCCGCCCTGCGCGAGTGCGTGGCCGAGTGGCAGCGCCGCCGCGACGCGGTGCTCGAGCAGCTGGCCGGCTACCCGGCGGTGCGCGCCGACGGCGGCTGGTCGCTGCTCGTCGACACCGCGGCGATGGGGATCGATCCCGCCGACGCCTCCACGCGGCTGCTCGAGCACGGCGTCGCCGCGACGCCGATGCACGGCTGGGGCGGCGACGTCGCCGCGCGCCACCTTCGGATCGTGTTCTCGAACGAGCCGGTCGCGCGCTTGGCGGCCCTCGGCGAGCGCTTCCGCGCCGCCTTCTAGCCGCGTCCGTGGGCGCGAAGGGTGGCCAGCGCCTGCACGGTGACGGCGCCGCGCGACTCGACGGCCTGTCCCGGTGACCAGTCGAGCCAGTCGAACGTCCATCCGCCGTCGTCCTGCTGGCCCTGTTCGAGCCGGTCGAGGTCGGCCTCGATCTGGGCGTCGGTAAGAAGGGCGCGGCTGCGCAGGCCCGGGCGCTCGGAGAGGATCAGCGGGGTGAGGCGCTCGTCCTCGGTACCGCCGCTGCACACGGATCGACCCGTCCGGTTCGAGCTTCGACTGCAGGCGCTCGATCGCGCCGTGCGCTCGCCGCTCGTCCGGCACCGCGTCGAGGAACTCGAGCGCGCACTTCACGCCGTAGGCGTGGAGCTCCGCGGGGCTCTCCAGCTCGGCCCAGGACCAGTCGGTCGCGCGGGCGAGCCAGGGCTCGCTCGACCCGGCGTGCCACAGTGCGCCGGCGAGCGCGAACGTGAGGAACGAGCTGCCGGGCGACGGCGACAGGAACGGTGCCCGCGGATGCTCCGCCGCGGTGGGCAGCAGGAACGGCACGCCGCCGTCGGGCGCCGCGATGGTGGCGACCCACGCTCCGGCGTCCGCGACCATCGGGTCGTCGAGAGCCTCGATCTCCGCGAGCACGCGCAGGGCGTGGAGCGTGGCGGACGGCTCGCTCCCGGGAGCGCGAACGTCGGGCTCGAGGGCGTGGCCGAAGCCGCCGTCGGGATTGCGGTAGGCGCGCAGCGCGTCGAGGACCGGCGCGACCGGCGCGTCGTGCAGGAGCACTGCGACGCGGTGGCGGTCGAGCAGGCGGGCATTGGCGAGGATGAACCGCTCGGCGGCGGCGAGGTCTGCGGGCATCCCGCGAAACTACGCGGCCGTGAGCCCGGCGTCTTCCAGGAATCGGACAGGCGTGAGCCCGGTCACACGCCGCGACCGGCTCGAGTCCGGGCGGCGGCCGATACTCGCGAAGGCCGGGAGCATCGTCGACGAGCGTACCCCGTCGATGAGATCTCCCGGGTGGCACGGTCTAAGCGGGCATGCCCTACGTCCAGCTCGGTGACGTGCACGCCTACTACGAGGAGAACGGTGACGGCGAGCCGCTCGTCCTCCTCCATCCCGGTCTCGCCGACTCCCGCGCCTTCGAGGAGTACGTGCCGGCCTTCGCCGAGCGCTACCGCGTGTTTCGCCCCGACCGTCGCGGCCACGGGCGCACGGCTGACGTCGAGGGCCCGATCACGTACGACGTCATGGCCGACGAGACGATCGCCTTCCTCGAGCAGGTCGTCGGCGGGCCTGCCCACCTGCTCGGCCACTCGGACGGCGCGCCGGTCGCGCTCCTGGCCTCCCTCAAGCGCCCCGACCTCGTGCGGCGCCTCGTGTTCAGCGCCGGCGTGTTTCACCACGAGGGGTGGACGCCCGGCTCGATCGACCTCGACGACGAGACTGAGGCGTTCTTCCACGACTACTGGGGCGCCGTCGCCCCGCAGGGCCGCGACCACTTTCACGTCGTCAAGGCGAAGCTCGACCGGATGCACCGCGAGGAGCCGACGCTTTCCGCCAGCGACCTCGCCGCCTACCCCGGCCCGGCGCTCGTGATGGTCGGCGACCGCGACGAGGAGATCCACCCGTCGCACACGCTCGCACTCTTCAAGGGGCTCCCGGACGCCCAGCTCGCGGTCATGCCCGGGACCGGCCACGGCGGGCTCGACACCCGGATCGTGATCGACTTCCTCACCGCTCCCCGATAGCGCCGGCGAGCGCATTGGCGAAGCGGGCGACGTCGGAGCCGTCCGGCGCGCCGTGGTGCGGGTTGAGCTCGGTGACGGTGATCGCGAGCTCGTGGTCGCCGGCGGTCAGGACCTCGAGCGCGGCGAGCGCGGCGGCGAACGGCACGCCGGTGCCGCGGCCCGTGTTCTCCGACAGCGGCACGTCGGAGAAGTCGATGACGTCGACGTCGAAGTGCACGAGGAACGGGCGCCCGCCCGCCGTCGCGTGCTCGAGTGCACGGCGGGCGGCGTCGCGCGGTGCCGCTGCGAGCGCGCCGACGTCGATCGTCGTCAGGCCGCGCGCCGCGATCACCTCGCGCTCGGCCGGCGTGCTCTGGGCCGGGCCGTAGCCGAGGAGGACGAGGTCGTCGTCGTGGAGCAGCGGCCGTCGCGCTTCGACGCCGGCGAGGCGCGGGTCGGCGCCGGGGACGTCGAGCATGTGGGCCACCCCGGTCCAGTCGAGCGCGCCGTCGGGCACCGAGGACGGCGTGTTGAGGTCGGCGTGCAGGTCGAGGTAGACGAGGCGCGGCTCAGCGCCCGCCGCCACCGCGCCCGACACCGTGCCGATGCCGACGGTGCAGTCGCCGCCGAGCACCAGCGCGAGCTCACCGGCGCGCAGCGCGGCTTCGACGCGCGCCGCGACCTCGCGCACGCCGCGTACGACCGCGTCGGCGTTCATCGCCCGCGGTTCGTCGTGGTCGACGCGCCAGCGAAAGCGCGGCGTGTCGCCGCGGTCGCGCACCTCGTGACCCGCGGCGCGCAGCGCGTCGACCAGCCCCGCGTCGCGCAGAGCTGCGGGAGCGTCCTCCTGGCCGGGAGCGAACGCGCCGGCGCTCGTTGGCGCGCCGATCAGCGCGATGGGTCGGCTCACTCTCTGCCGGAGGCTGTCACGTTTCTCACGCGTGAGCGATCGCTACGACACGATCGGCGACGGCTACGCCGCCACCCGCCGCGAGGACCCGCGCATCGTCGGGCTGCGACTGGTCGTCGCGCGATGCCCACCGCGGTAGGTTGCGCCGGTGGGAGCCGTGCGAGCGAACGGGCTCGAGATCGCCTTACACGACAAGCGCTCCCCCTCGCCGTCGCCCGCCAGTTCGAGCAGGCGGTCGCGGGCGCCGAGCTGGTGGTGCTCCCCGACGCCGGGCACCTCTCCAATCTCGAGCAGCCCGACGCCTTCAACGACGCGGTGCGCCGGTTCTGCCGCGCCCACCCGTGGGGCGTTGAAGTCCCGCTACGCCTGCTGCGGCACATCCGCGGCGCCTCGCGCCACCCGCGATGCTCACGTGCCAGAGGCACGCATCGCGATCGCGTGCGGCCCGAGGCATCCACGGCTGCACCGCACCAGGCGGACCGATCATTCTTCAACGAACCCTAGCCGCGCGTAGATTGCCGCAATGCGCGTGCGCGCACCCGAGCCTGACGATGCGCCCATCGTCCTCGAGTTGATCGTCGCGCGCGACGTCGCCGATCTCGGGCAGCCCGACTACACGCTCGACGACGTGAAGGCCGACTGGGCCTCGCCGGAGATCGACCTCGCGCTCGACGCCTGGCTGGTGGAGGACGGCGACGGACCGCTGGGGTACGCGCTGCTGGACGACAGCGCGGCGGCCCTCGTAGCCGTGCCGCCCGCAAGCGAGGGGCGGGGCATCGGGACGCTGCTGCGCGAGGCCGCCGAGAGGCGGGCGGCCGCCCGCGGCGAGCGGCGCGTGTCCCAGTACGTCGTGCCCACCAACGAGGGCGCCCGGGCGCATCTCCGCGACGCCGGCTACCAGCCCGCGTATCGCTACTTCCGCATGCGGATCGATCTCGCGGACGCGCCGGAGCCGCCCCCGGGCATACCGGTCCGCACGTTCGTCCGCGGCCAGGACGACCGTGCCGTCCACGAGCTGATCGACACGGCGATGGCCGACATCCCCGGCAACCTGCCCTCCTCGTTCGAGTCGTGGCAGGCGGGCAGGATGACAACCGAGAGCTGGGACCCGTCGCTCTGGCTCCTCCACGAGGACGCCGGCGGCCTCGCCGGCGTCGTGCTCTGCGATCGCTGGGACGAGGGCGTCGGCTTCGTCGACTACCTCGCGGTCGCGGCGCGTGCCCGCGGTCGCGGCGTCGGCCGCGCGCTGCTACTGCACGGGCTGGCGGTCCTGCGCGCCACGGGTCTCCCGATCGGCCAGCTCACCGTGCAGGCCGAGAACGCCAGTGCGACGCGGCTCTACGAGTCGGTCGGCATGCGCACGGTCTGGACGCACGAGCGCTGGGACAAGGAGCTCAGCCGAAACCTCGCGCCGCGCGGATGAGCGCCTCGTTGCCCGCGGTGACCGAGCCGTCGGGGTCGTGGACGGTGTCCTCGAGACCGACGCGCGTGTCGAGCCCGCGCCGGGCCGCATCCTCGATCAGGATCCAGGTCGCCTCGCCGTCGCCGTGCTGGAGGCGCGGCGCGGCGATGCCGGCACGGTCGAGCACGTCGTGGATCGCGTCGACGAACGCGACCGCCTCGTGGGCCTTGAGGTCCACGGGCTCGATGAGGACGCGCGTGATGCCGGCGTCGCGTGTCCCACTCGGCCAGTTGGTGCGCCTCGTCGACGGTCCATACCGCTGCCTCGATCCCGACGCCCGCGTCGAGCAGCGCCTGGGCCACGTCGCGCGCGCCCGCCTCCGAGAGGTTGACCGACGCGTAGTCGGGCGCCGTCCAGCCGCGGATCAGCTCGATCCGGCGCTCGAGGTCGGGTTCGATCCAGGCGCCGGTGGAGACGCCGACCGGCACGCCGCAGGCGTCGCGGACGGCCGTGACCGTGCGATCGACGACCTCCGGATCGAGCCGCTCGCGACCCTTGACGTCGCGCGGGTGAAGGTGGATCGCCCCCGCGCCGGCGGACACGCACGCGACGGCGTCACGCACGAGCTCCTCCGTCGAGGTCGGCACGGCCGGATGGCGATCCTTGGTCCACGGCCCGTTGAGGGCGGCCTGCAGGAGCATCCGCCTACCGTCCGGAGCGGGGTTGGACCTCGTCGGCGATCTCGTAGTGCGTCACGGTCGACTCGCCGCCGATCAGGTAGCGCTCGTCCTCCGGGTAGAGGACCGCGGCCTCGATGTCGTCACCCGCGAACGCCCGGATCGCGTCGGCCGACTCCCAGTGCGAGAGCGTGACGAACTCGGTGCGGTCGTCCTCGTCGCGGCGAAGCATCCACGCGCCGCGGTTGCCCGGGGTGTCGGCGTACTCGGCGAACCCGGTCTCACGGATGTAGTCCGCGTAGGTGTCGGCGTCGGCGCGCCGCACGGCGCCCTTCCAGACGCGAGCGATCATCGGTCGTCTCCTGTCATTGCGTTGCTGAACCAGACCGCGGCCGAACCGTCGACTCATCGGTCATCCATTCGAGCGGGAACGGCGGGCGCGCGAGCGGCCTCACCGCGAGCTGCATCAGCGTGTGCGGGTTGTCGTCGCCGGCGATGCGGTTCAGGTGGACGGTGGCGCACCCGCCGCAGCGGTGGACGAGCGCCCATTCGCCGTCGTCGCGCACGGTGACGGCGATCGGCTCCATCGACCCCGAGCAGGCCGCGGCGCGGTCGCCCGGAAGCCGGTCGTCGAGGTGCCGGCTCCAGAGGCAGCTCGGGCAGTGGTTGCGGTGGTTGGTGCCCGGCGCGTCGAGGGACACGTCGAGCCGGCAGTTGCGACATCGGAATGTGCCCGGGCCTCGGCGCCGGACACGGTTGCGCTGTACGCGCGACACGGGGACCTCCAGGGAGAGTGCTCTACGAGGACTAGAAGCGACGCCGCGCGATGGGCCGGGCTCAGCCCGGGAGGCGCGACGTGGCGTGTTCCGTGGCGGCACTCACACGCTCCTTGTACCAGTTCGCGCGCTGCCCGGAGGTGGGGCTGGCTTCACTCCCTTACCGTTCGGCGCGACATGGCGCGTTCGTCGGACACCCGGTTCCGGCCCCGCGGCCTCCTCGGGGCCGCGGCCGCCGGGCTGTCGCCCCTCGCGGTGGCAGCGGGCGGCGTGGCGCTCGAGCGAGATGTCGGCCTGCGGGCGCGGCGGCTGCGTGAGGCCGCGGTCGACCGCCTTCGCGAGCGTCGCCGGCCGACGCGCCCGAAGATGCGCGCGCTGGTGGCGTCGCCCGGCGGCCGGCTGCGGTGGCGGAGCGTGGCGGTCCCGCCGCCGCCCGGGCCGCACGGGGCGATCGTGCATCCGATCGCCGTCGCCACCTGCGACCTCGACCGTGCGCTGGTGCTCGGGCGGACGCCGTTCGCGCTCCCGCTGTGCTTCGGGCACGAATGCGTCGCCGAGGTGCTCGCGGTCGGCGAGCGGGTGACGACCGTGCATCCCGGGCAGCGCGTCGTCGTCCCGTTCCAGATCAGCTGCGGGAGCTGCGCCGCCTGCATCCGCGGCCATCCGGGGAACTGCGCCAGCGTGCCGCCGATCTCGATGTACGGCTTCGGCATCGGCGGCGGGCACTGGGGCGGCGCGGTCAGCGACCAGCTCGCGGTGCCGTTCGCCGACGGCATGCTGGTGGCGCTGCCGGACGGCGTCGACCCCGCGGCCGCGGCGAGCGTCGCCGACAACGTCGTCGACGGCTTCCGTCACGTCGCGCCCCACCTCCCAGCGCTGCTGGCGGAGGACTCCGACGCCGCCGTGCGGATCGTCGGGTCGATCGACCGGCGGTCCGTCTACAGCGCGAGCGTCCCGCTCTACGCGGGGCTCGGCGCGCGCGCCCTCGGCGCCCGGCACGTCGAGCTGATCGACGCCCGCCCGTGGGTGCGGGCGCATGCCGCGCGACTCGGCCTGGAAGCGCTCACGCCCGCCCAGGGCACGCGGCGCCCGCCGGTGCGGCTGGCGATCGACGCCGGCGCGAGCCCGATGAGCCTGCGCGCCGCCCTGCGGGCGACGGCGCCGGACGGGACCTGCACGAGCAGCGGCATGCTCCACCGCACCGCGGGCATCCCCATCGGGACGATGTACGGCCGCAACGCCACGCTGCACGTCGGACGCACGCACGCACGCGCGTTCATCCCTGAAGTGCTCGAGCTCGTCGCCTCCGGCCGCCTGCATCCAGAGCTCGTCACGACCGAGCTCGCCGCGCTCGACGACGCCCCGCGCGCCCTCACCGCGCACGTCCGCAGCGCAGCGACGAAGACCATCCTCAGCTGACCCATGCCGCAGCACCTCGCCGCCGTCACGCTGCTCGTCCCCACATACGACGAGGGGATCGCGTTCTTCCGCGACGTCCTCGGGTTCGAGCTGGTCGAGGACACGCCGCTCGATGCCGGCAAGCGCTGGGTCGTCGTCCGGCCGCGTGGCGCGGGCGCGACGGGCCTGCTGCTCGCACAGCCCGCGGACGGCGCTCAGCGCGCGCGCATCGGAGACCAGACCGGAGGGCGCGTGTTCCTCTTTCTCCACACCGACGACTTCGCCGGCGACCACGAGCGGTACGTGGCCGCGGGCGTCCGGTTCCTCGAACGGCCGCGCGACGAGGAGTACGGCATGGTCGCCGTCTTCGAGGATCCGTTCGGGAACCGCTGGGACCTGCTCGGGCCGCGCTGAGCCTGAATCCACCGATGATCCGTGGCATCCACGGATCATCGGTGGATCCAGGCTGAGTGCCGGGCGGTACGCTCGGATGCATGTTCTGGCGACGCCGTGCTCCGGTCGCCGAGGCCGACTCGCTCGACGAGCTGCGCCGGACCGTGTCCGGCGTCCGGGTCGTGCGCGAGGACGAGCCCGACCCGCGGGCGCGGCTGCTGCGAGTGGTCTCCGAGGCCGTGATCCTCCAGGACCAGGCCACGGACCTGCTGCACGAGATCCGCGAGCGGCCGCCGCTCGGGGACGTCGCGCCTCGCGGCGGACCGCTGGCGCATCGCTTCTTCTCGCTGCGCCACGAGCTCCCGCCCGCCATCGGAGCCGAGATGGAGCGCCAGTGCGAGATCGTGAGCACGGTGCTCAACCACCACGGCCGGATGATCGTGACCGCGCTCGACATGCTGGCGACCGACTGGCGGTCGGAGAAGATCGTCGAGCAGATCGAGAGGCTCGATGGGCTGGGCGCGCCCGCCGAGCGGCTCGACGCGGTGTACGCCGAGCTCGCGCGGTGAACGTCGAGACGATCGACTACCACACCGCCGGCGAGCCGTTCCGGATCGTCACCGCCGGCGGCCCCGAGATCCCGGGCGCGACCGTGCGGGAGCGGCGCGAGCACGCACAGGGGAGCGAGACCGTCGACACGATCCGCCGCCTGCTCTGCCACGAGCCGCGCGGACACGCCGACATGTACGGCTGCTTCCTCGTGCCGCCCGACGACGACGGCGCCGACCTCGGCGTCCTGTTCTGGCACAAGGACGGCTACTCGACCGCGTGCGGGCACGGGACGATCGCGCTTGGCGTGTGGGCGCGGGAGACCGGTCTCGCGGACGGCGACCTGACGCTCGACGTCCCCTCCGGCCGGGTGGTGGCACAGCCGCGCGGCGACGCGGTGGCGTTCCGCAACGTCCCGGCGTTCGTGATCGCCCGCCAGGTGCCCGCGGCCGGGGTGCACGTCGACGTCGCCTACGCGGGCGCGATCTACGCCAGCGTGCCGGCTGCCGCGTTCGGGTTGTCCGTGCGCGGCGCGGACCTGGGCGCGCTGATCGCGGCCGGCCGCGAGGTCAAGCGCGCGCTCGAGGGATCGGACGCCGCCCGTCACCCCAGCGACGACCGCCTGTCGGGCATCTACGGCACGACGCTGTACGAGCGAGCTGGGCGACGGCCATCAGCGCAACGTGACCGTGTTCGCCGACGGCGAGGTCGACCGCTCGCCGTGCGGCTCCGGCACGTCGGCGCGACTGGCGCTGCTCGACGCTGACGGCCGGCTCGACGGCGACCTCGTCCACGAGTCGATCGTCGGGACGACCTTCCGAGGGCGGATCGTCGAGCGCGTCAGCGCCGAGGGCCGCGACGCGGTGGTCACCGAGGTCGAGGGCATGGCCTACCGCACGGGCGAGCATCGCTTCACGCTCGACCCTGACGACCCGCTGGGCACCGGGTTCGTGCTGCGATGACGCTCCCGGTGCTCGACGCCGCGGCGCTGACGGTCGTCGAGGCCGCCGACGCGCTCGAGGCGGCGCTCGCCGCCGGCCTCGATCCCGAGGCGTCGGCGCCGCGCGCGAGTGTCCCGGTCGGTGCGGGGGAGCTGCTCGTCATGCCCGCGGCCGTGGGCGCGCACGCGGCGGTCAAGCTCGTCACCGTCGGGCCGGGCGAGCCCCGGGTGCAGGGCGTGTGCGTGCTGTTCGACGCCGAGTCGCTGGCGCCGGTGGCGCTGCTCGACGGCATCGCGCTCACCAACCTCCGTACGGCCGCCGTCTCCGCGCTCGCCGTGCGGCGGCTGGCGGCGGCGGACGCGCGGCGGCTGCTCGTCTTCGGGCGCGGCCCGCAAGGCCGCGCCCACGCCGAGGCCATGCGGGCGATCCGCCCGATCGAGCACGTCGACGTGATTGGCCGCGAGGCGCCCGGCCGTGACGAGCTGGTCGCCGCGGCCGACGTCATCTGCTGCTGCACCACCGCCCGCGAGCCGCTCTTCGACGGCGCGCTCGTCGCCGATCACGCGTGCGTCGTCGCCATCGGCTCCCACGAGCCCGATGCGCGCGAGGTCGACGAGGGGCTGGTCCGGCGGGCCACGGTCGTCGTCGAGTCGCGGGCGGCGGCGCTGCGCGAGGCGGGAGACGTGATCGCCGCCGGGCTCGAGGGCGACGAGCTCGTCACGCTGCGCGAGCTGGTGGCCGGGCTCGAGCTGCCCGCCGGGCGGCCGCGGCTGTTCAAGAGCGTCGGGATGGCGTGGGAGGACGCAGTGGTCGCTGCCGCGGTGTTCGATCGAACGTCAACTGCGGCTGGGTAGGGAGGTGAGGGAGCCGGCCGGGCGGTCGAGCCTCGGGCCGGTGGGCGGTCAAGGCGGGATTACGTGTCTATCGACGTCGCCCGGTTCGCCCGAATCCACGTTGATGCTCTAGACGAGCACAAAGGTGGATTTCAATGATCGCCGGCTCGCCGAAAGACACGTAATCCCGCCTTGACCGGGCAGTTTCGCGCGGCGGCCGGCACCCCAGCCTCCCTACCCAGCCGCAGTTGACGTTTCCGGCCGGCGCGTCATCCTCGCCTGCATGACCGACGTCCGCGAGCTGGAGACCCCCCACGGGGTCGCGCGGGTCCACCTGCGCCGGGTCGACAACCCGCGCGCGGCGCTGATCCTCGGCCACGGGGCGGGTGGGGGCGTGGCCGCGCCCGACCTCGTGATCGCGACCGAGGCGGCCAACGAGGTCGGCGTGAGCGTCGCGCTCGTCGAGCAGCCCTACCGCGTCGCCGGGCGCCGCTCGTCGCCGCCCGCCCGGCAGCTCGACGCCGCCTGGATCGCGGTCGTCGCGCAGCTGCCGTTCGGCGACGGCAAGCTCATCAGCGGTGGGCGCTCCGCGGGTGCTCGCGTCGCCTGTCGCACCGCCGCCGAGACGGGCGCGGTCGGCGTCGTGTGCCTCGCGTTCCCGCTGCTCCCGTCGCGCGCCGCCCCCGAGAAGACCCGTCAGGGCGAGCTCGACGCAGGTGACGGTGCCGATGCTCGTCGTCCAAGGCGAGAACGACCGCTTCGGCATGCCCACCGCCTCGAAGACACGCGAGGTCGTGAAGGTTGCCGGCGACCACGGCCTCAAGAAGGACCGCGAGCGTATTGCCGCAGCGGTCGGCGAGTGGCTCGACCGCCTGCTGTAGCCGTCACTCCCAGCGCAGCGACTCGGGCTCGGGCCGCATCCGCAGCACGCGCGCGGGCGCGCCGCCCACGACCGCGTTGTCCGGCACGTCGCGGGTCACGACCGCCGATGTCCCGATGATCGCGTTGTCGCCGACCGTCACCCCGCGCAGGACGCAGGCGCCGTAGCCGATCCAGCAGTTGTGGCCGATGCGCACGTCGCGCTTGTAGATCCCCTGCAGCCGCACCGGCCGCTCGCTCTCCGACGCTCCGTGGTCGAAGTCGATCAGCATCACGCGATCGGCGACGACGCACTCGCGGCCGATCGAGACGTGCTGGAACGCCGAGATCGTGATCTCCTGGCCGAGCACGGTCTTGGCCCCGATCTCGGCCTCGCCCTCGTGCACCCGGATCTTGCTGCCGTGGCCGATCCACGACCAGCGGCCGAGCCGGAGCACCGCGCCGCGCCCGATCTGGAGCTTCACGCCCGGTCCGACGAAGCAGATCCCGTCGGTCTGCAGGCGCCCGCGCCAGCGCAGCCGCAGCCACGCCCAGCGGGCCAGCAGGCGCGCGTACTTCGGCGTCAGCATCCCGTGCGCGCGCAGGAAGCGGACCAACTCGAGAGGCCCGCCGCGCAGCGGTTCCGGGGCGCCGCGGACGTGCAACGGGGTCGGCGGCCTGGTCACCGTCGCCATGGAGTGATCCTAGGGGGTGCCCAACGGGATATCGCTCCACACGGAATGGCACGTTGGGCGGGGCCCCCAGGATTTCCCTGCGATCATGCCGCGCCCATGACGAGCCCGAGCCTCGCGGAACGCCTGCTGGCGGGGGACAAACGTGCGCTGGCACGCGGGATCTCGCTGGTTGAGGACGACGATCCCGAGGGCTGGGAGCTGGTCAAGGCGGTCTATCCCCGCACGGGCAACGCGGCCGTGGTCGGCTTCACCGGCCCGCCCGGCGCCGGCAAGTCGACGCTCATCGGCGCGCTGATCCGCCTCCAGCGAGCGCAGGAGCGCGAGGTCGCCGTTCTGTCGATCGACCCGAGCTCCCCGTTTCGGGGCGGCGCGCTACTGGGGGACCGCATCCGCCTGTCCGAGCACTTTCTCGACCCCGGGGTGTTCATCCGCTCGATGGCCACCCGCGGCGCACTCGGCGGCCTCGCCGAGGCGGCGCTGCAGGCCGCGCTGCTGATGGACGCCGCCGGCAAGGACGACGTGTTCCTGGAGACGGTCGGCGTCGGCCAGGCCGAGGTCGACGTGATCGACCACGCCGACTCGGTCGTACTCGTGCTGATCCCGGGCTCGGGTGACTCGATCCAGGCGCTCAAGGCGGGCGTGATGGAGATCCCGGACGTGATCGTCGTCAACAAGTGCGACCACCCGCTGACCGACACGATGGTCCGCGAGATCCGCGGCGTGCTCTCGCTCGCGCCGCAGAAGGGCTGGCGGGTCCCGATCGTCAAGACGGAGGCCGTGCGCGGGACCGGCGTGGAGGAGGTGGCCGCCAGGATCGCCGAGCATCGCGAGTACGTCGAGGCCGAGGGGACGCTGTCCGAGCGGCGCCGGCGCAACCTGATGGGCGAGGTGCTCGGCTTGGCGACGATGCGGCTGCGCCGCGCGCTCGAAGCATCGCTGCGCGAGGACCCCGAGGTGGCCGAGCTGCTCGACGAGGTCGTCGCCCGCCGGCTCGACCCCGCGAGCGCGGCGAGCGTGATCCTCGCCCGCGGCGCGATCGAGGCGAGCGACGCTGCCCGTCCCGAGCGCGCCCGCTGATGCGGCTGCTCGCGCTCGGCATCGTGGTCGCCGCGGCGGTCGGCGTCGCAGCGTGTGGCGAGGACGAGCCCCAGAGAGCGGAGCCGCGCGCGGCCGCCCCTAGCGCCACCTCGGCCCCGACGCCGAAGGCTCGCCGCGACGTCCCGCGCGCTCGGTGCCCGGAGGGCGTCCCCGGCTGTCGCGCCGTGCGCGGGACGATCGTCTTCGTCGAGGGCGTCGACCCCGACGGTGACGGCGACCTGCACGTGGTGCTGCGCGGCGGATCGGTCACCGGCCCCGGCCTGACGGCGGTCGACGTCGCGGCCGAGCGGCGTCCGCGCCGCGACCCGCGGGTGGGCGACCGTGTGAGCGCCGCGGGACCGGTGCAGCGAGGCAGCTACGGCCAGTCGCAGATCCACGCGCTCGAGTTCCGCGTCACCGCACGACGCGGTACCTGACGTGGGTGGCGGCCGGCGAGGCGGGACGCCGACGGCGCGCCCGATTCATCGCTAGCCCACGAGCACCCAGGCGCTGAGCCCGACGGTCAGGGCACCCAAGGCCGCGCCGGCACGCGGTGCGTGCCGGAGCCCCCAGGCGACGAGCGCGGCGGCCACCGGCAGCATCGGGGTGAGCTCGCGGCCCGGGAAGGGGTCGCCGTCGGGCTCCGTCGACAGGAACAGCGCCACCAGCAGCTGCGCGCCCACCACCGCCAGCGCGAGGCCGGCGGTCGCCTCGGCGCCCGCGCGTGCCGGGATCGCGCGGGCGAGCTGGTCGCGCCGCGAGCGCCACAGCCGCCACGCGGCCAGGACGCCCAGCGCCAGCACGGGGATCCAGAGCAGCCCCGCCGCACCGTCGATCCCGCCGATCATCCCCTCCGGCAGCGGCTGGCCGTAGAGGCGGTCGTTCACCGTCGCGTACACGACCAGCGACGCGGCGACCACCTCGGCGGCGATCAGCGCCAGCGCCGGGCGCCGCGCGCGGCGGCACCACAGGTAGAGGGCGGCGACGACGGGCAGCGCCGGGATCACGAGCAGCGGGTCGAGCCACGGGAGCACGGCGAGCAGGAGCGCGGCGCCGAGCACGTGGGCGCCGCCCGCGCGCTCGCGTGCGCCGGCGGTCAAGACGACGGCGCCCGCGAGCAGGGCGCCGGCCGTCGCTCCGGGCGCGATCGCCCCGGCGTGCGCGACGGCGGGCGCCGACAGGCCGACGAGCGCGGCGCCCGCGCTCGCGTACGGCTCGGGAACGATCCGGCGGGCGAGCACCGCCCCGAGCACGAAGCCGAGCGCCGCGACCGCGGCGAGGAACGGCTCGACCACCCCGAGCCCCTCCGCCGGCGCGATCAGCAGCGGGAAGCCGATCCCCTCCGGCGCGCGCACGAGCGTGCCGTCCTCCACCAGCGCGTTGGCAATCAGCGCGTAGGTGACCTCCTCGCCCGCCCGCGGGTCGACGCCGAGGCCGAGCAGGTAGACGCCGAACAGCAGCGCGCCGAGCGCAGCCAGTCTCACGCGCCGAGCGCGCGGGCGATCACCATCTGCTGGATCTCGTCGGTGCCCTCGCCGATCGTGAGGATCTTCGCGTCGCGGTAGAAGCGGCACACCGGGTACTCCTCGATGTAGCCGTAGCCGCCGTGGATCTGGACCGCCTCCTCGGCGCAGCGCACCGCCAGGCGGCCGGTCTTGAGCTTGGCCTGGGCGGCGGTGAGCGTGAAGTTGCGCTCGGCGTCCTTGAGGCGGGCGGCCTTGTAGGTCAGCAGCCGGGCGGCCTCGATCTCCGTGGACATGTCGGCGAGCTTGGCCTGGATCGCCTGGTACTTGGAGATCGGCTGCCCGAACGCGCGGCGCTGCTTGGCGTACGCGAGCGCCTCGTCGAGCGCCCCCTGGGCGAGGCCGACGCCCATCGCCGCCACCCCGATGCGGCCGATGTCGAGCACGCGCAGGAACTGCTTGAAGCCGGCGCCGCGCGGCCCGACCAGATGATCCTCGGGCACCCGGCAGTCGGTGAACGTCAGCGGCCGGGTGTCGGACGCGTTCCAGCCCATCTTGCGGTACGGCTCGCCCTGTTCGTAGCCCGGCGTGCCGTTCGGGACCAGCAGGTTGGAGATCTCGTCCTCGCCGGTCTTCGCGGTGAGCACGACCATCCCGGAGATGTCGGTCCCGGCGTTGGTGATGAACTGCTTGGCGCCGTCGATCACCCACTCGCCGTCGTCGAGCCGAGCCCGCGTGCGCACGTTGCCGGCGTCCGACCCCGCCTCCGGCTCCGTCAGCCCGAAGGCGCCGAGCCGCCGCCCCGCGGTCAGCTCCGGCATCCAGTCGCGCTTCTGCTCCTCGCTGCCGAACAGGTAGATCGGCTGCGTGCCGAGCGAGGTGTGCGCGCACAGCGTGATGGCCACCGACGAGTCGGCGCGCGTGAGCTCCTCGACCGCGATCGCGTAGGCGAGCGTGTCGGCGCCCGCGCCGCCGTACTCCTCCGGGAACGGGATCCCCATCAGCCCCAGCTCGCCGAGCTTGGCCACGATCTCGTACGGGAAGCGCTTCTCGCGGTCGAGCTCCTCGGCCGCCGGGGCGACCTCCTGCTCGGCGAAGTCGCGTACGGTGCGGCGGATCAGGTCGTGGTCGGGGGAGAGGTCGAAGTCCATGGCCGACGATTCTGACGCGACTGATTGACTACGCGCCTTCATGACCGTGCTCGAGGCGCTGGCCGTCGTGGCGGCGGGGACCGTGGCCGGCGGCGTCAACGCGGTGGTCGGCTCCGGCTCGCTGATCACGTTCCCGACCCTGCTGGCGGTCGGCTACTCGCCGGTGACCGCGAACGTCTCCAACTGCGTCGGGCTCGTCCCCGGCGGTGTGAGCGGCAGCTTCGGCTACCGGCGTGAGCTGCGCAGCCAGTGGCGGCGCTGCGGGATCCTCGCGATCGGGACCACGGTCGGCG
Source organism: uncultured Solirubrobacteraceae bacterium (assembly GCA_963838655.1). GTDB lineage: Bacteria > Actinomycetota > Thermoleophilia > Solirubrobacterales > Solirubrobacteraceae > DASSUW01. The sequence goes on from CAWIRW010000013.1 coordinate 195,699, forward strand.
CCGTGCTCGGTGGGATCCTGCTGCTCGAGCTGCCGGACGCGGTGTTCGACGCGGTCGTCCCGGCGCTGATCCTGCTCGCCGTCGGCCTGATGGCCTTCAAGCCGGCGTCGAAGTCGCACGAGGGCGCTCCGAACATGGCCGGCGGCGTGGCCTCGTCGTTCGCGACCGGCATCTACGGCGGCTACTTCGGTGCCGCCCAGGGGATCATCCTCGTCTCGCTCCTGCGGCTCTCGCTCCCCTACGACCTGCAGGTCCTGAACGCGATGAAGAACGTCCTCGCCGGCGTGGCCAACGCGGTCGCCGGCCTGCTCTTCATCGTCGTCGCGGACGTGGCGTGGGACGCCGCGCTGCTGATCGCCGCCGGCTCGCTGGTCGGCGCGGCGGTCGGCGCCCGCTACGGCCGGAGGATCCCTTCCGAGATCCTCCGGCGCGTCGTCATCGTCTACGGCACGATCGTGGCCTGGTCCTGATCATCACCTGAAGCGCGTCCAGTCGGATGGCGATTTCCTGACATCTGGCGCACCGGAGTGCTTGCATCGCGAACGAAACGCGGGATACGTTCGGCTCTTGTCAGGCGCTAAGGGAGGCGCCGGAAGTCGGAGGAGCACATGCCACGCCGTATCACCGTCCTACTCGTCGCGGTCGTCGGGCTCTGCCTCGTTGCCGCCGCGCCGGCCGCAGCCACCGAGCGGGTCGTCATCCGCGGCGGCACGATCTTCAACCCCGGCGAGTCCGTCAAGGACAACGTGCGCTTCACGCCACGGAACCTGACGGTCCGCTCGGGCGAGCGGGTGAGGGTGCGCGACCGGGCACGGATCGGGAAGCCCCGCACACGCTGTCGATCGTCCGCCGCGGGCAGCTTCCGAATTCGTTCAACTGCCGCGCCTGCGAGCAGCTCTTCGTCGCCCACGAGGCGAACGAGGAGGAGGAGACCGTCGGCAAGCCGCGTGTCAACGTCGGCGCGCCGGGGTTCAACCGCCCGGGCGACTCGATCCTCGATTCCGCCGGGCGGGAGGGTCAGCTTCCGGGTGACGGCCGACGAGGGGCGCAACCTGAGCTATCTCTGCGCCGTCCACCCGTGGATGCAGGGCCAGTTCAAGGTGAGGTAGCCGCTCTCAGTGAAGGTTCGGCGCTTCGGTGTTCGCCCGCGCGAGTTCGACGAGCAGGCGGACACCGAAGCCCGCTCCGCCCTTGGGCGTGTACGGCTTGCCGTTCTCGTACGCGACGCCGGCGATGTCCAGGTGCGCCCAGGGGATGTCGCCGGTGAAGCGCTTGAGGAACTCGGCGGCGGTGATCGAGCCGGCCTTGCGGGCCTCGACCGCGTTGAGGATGTCGCCGAAGCGGCCCTTGATCAGGTCGGCGTACTCGGCGTGCAGCGGGAGCCTCCAGGCGAGCTCGCCGCTGCGCTGGCCGGCTGCCTCGACCTGCGCGCACCACTCGTCGTCGGTGCCGAGCAGGCCGGCGTAGGTCGAGCCGAAGGTCGTGACGATCGCGCCGGTGAGCGTGGCGAGGTCGACGAGCCGCTCGGCGCCCTGGTCGATCGCGTGGGCCAGGCAGTCGGCGAGCACCAGCCGGCCCTCGGCGTCGGTGTTGATGACCTCGATCGTCGTGCCGGTCTTCGCGCGCAGGATGTCGCCCGGCTTGAGCGCGTGGCCGCTCGGCAGGTTCTCGGTCGCCCCGATCACCGTCACCAGGCGGGTCGGGAGCCCGAGGCGGGCGATCGCGCCCGTCGCTTCGAGCACGGCCGCGGCACCCGACATGTCGAACTTCATCTCGCTCATCTTCGCCGCGGGCTTGATCGAGATCCCACCCGAGTCGAACGTGACGCCCTTGCCGACGAAGCCGAGCAGCGGACCGGCGACGTCCGGCGGGTCGTAGCGGATCGTGATCAGCTGCGGCTCCTCGTGGCTGCCGCGGGCCACGCCCGCGAACGCTCCCATGCCGGCGGCCTCGATCTCCTCGCGGCCCCAGACGTCGACGGTCACGCCCTCGAGCTCGCGCGCGCGGGCGGCCAGCGCGCGCGGCGTCAGCTCGTTGGCGGGAGCGTTCTGGAGGTCGCGCGCGGCGTTGGCCGCCTCCGCCGCGATCGCCGCCTCGCCGACCTCGACGCTCGTGTCGTGGTGCGCCGAGACGACAAGCTCCTCGAGCCGCGGGGCGTCGTCGTCGGGCGCCTTGAAGGCCCGGTACTCGTACGCGGCCAGCACGGTGCCCTCGACGAACCCGGGTGACTCGACGTGGTGCGGGACCTCCCAGCACAGCGTCCGCGTGCTCAGCTCCTTGGCACGCCCGACGACGGTCGCGGCCGCCACGCGCGCCGCCTCGTCGTCGAACTTCTCGCGCGCGCCGAGCCCGGCAAGCACGTAGCGCCGGCCGCCGGCGTGAGCGACCGCGACCTTGCGCAGGCCGCTGCGGGCCTCGCCGGAGTCCACCAGCGCCTGCAGCACGCCGTCGACATCGTGGGCGATCGGCTCACCGTCGAAGACGCCGACCGCGATCGTGTCAGCGCCCGTGTCGGCCGCGCCTCGGTCGTTGAACGTACGCGCATGAGGGAGCCACGTTAATAGACTCGAGAGATGCCTCGAACCGTGATCCTCGGCAGCGCCCGCACGCCGGTCGGCAAGCTCGGCGGCGGCCTGGCCTCGCTCCCGCCCACAGATCTGGGCGGGATCGCCATCAAGGCCGCGCTCGAGCGGGCGGAGGTCGCGCCGGAGCAGGTCGAGCACGTCGTCATGGGCCACGTGCTCCAGGCGGGCGCGGGGCAGATCCCCTCGCGGCAGGCCCAGATCAAGGCCGGGATCCCCAAGGAGGTCTCCTCCGAGACCATCAACAAGGTCTGCGCCTCGGGCATCCGCGCGGCGGGGATGATCGACCAGGCCGTGCGCGCCGGCGACCTCGATTTGGCGGTCGGCGGCGGCATGGAGTCGATGTCGCAGGCGCCGTACCTGCTGCCGAAGGCCCGCTTCGGCTTCCGGATGGGCGACGTGCAGGCGCTCGACGCGATGGTCCAGGACGGCCTGCGCAACCCCTTCACCGGCAAGCAGATGTTCGAGGAGGCGACCGAGGTCGGCGAGCAGCTCGAGATGACGCGCGCGGACCTCGACAAGTGGGCGCTGCGCTCGCACGAGCGCACGGTGGCCGCCACCGACGACGGCCGCCTGCCGGAGGAGATCGTCCCGGTGACGATCAAGGGCCGGAAGGGCGACACCGTGGTCGAGGTCGACGAGGCGCCGCGGCGCGACACCTCGCTCGAGCGCCTGGCCTCGCTCCCCGGGCTGAGCGGCAAGGACGGCTCGCACACCGCCGGCAACTCGCCGGGCGTCAACGACGGGGCGGGCGCGCTCGTGTTCGCCTCCGACGAGTGGGCCGAGCGCGAGGGCCGCGAGGTGCTCGCCACGATCGTCGCCCAGGCGGCGGTGGCCGACGACTTCGAGTGGCTCGCCCGGACGCCCGCCAACGCCGCGCTGAAGGCGCTCGACAAGGCCGGCCTGCAGCCCGGCGACATCGACCTGTGGGAGATCAACGAGGCCTTCGCCTCCGTCACCCTGAACTCCGTGCGCATGCTCGGGATCGACGAGGACCGCGTGAACGTCAACGGCGGCGCGGTCGCGATCGGCCATCCGATCGGCGCGTCCGGCGCCCGCATCCTCGCCACGCTCGTGCACGAGCTGCGACGGCGCGGCGGCGGCTACGGCTGCGCGGCGATCTGCTCGGGCGGCGGCCAGGGCGACGCCATGATCGTCCAAGTTTGACCGAGCGCCCACACATCCTCCCGCCGCCGCCCGGGGGCGGAGCGCTGCGGCGCGACGACGAGCCGGGTGCGGCGTTCTTCGATCTCGACCGCACGCTGATGGCGGGCTCGTCGGCATTCCAGTTCGGCCGCGCGGCGTACAAGGCCGGGCTCGTCTCGCGCCGGCGGCTGATCTCCGACACGCTCGAGAACGTGCGATTCAGCCTGCGCGGCTCCACCGACAAGGGCACCGACGCGCTGCGCGAGCGGATCGCGCAGCTCCTCGAAGGCGTGCGCGTGCGCGACATGCAGCGGCTGGCGCCGGATGTGCTGGCGGGGGTGCTGCCGCGCCTGTACCCGCGGATGCTCGACATCGCGTACGAGCACCAGGACGCCGGCCGCCCGATCTTCATCTGCACGGCGGCCGCGCAGGAGATGGCCGAGCTGATGGCGATCGTGCTGACGTTCGACGGCGCGGTCGGCTCGGTCTCCGAGGTCGTCAACGGCCACTACACCGGCCGCGCCGGCGGGCCGTTCACGTACCGCGAGGGCAAGGCGCAGGCGATCCGCGACCTGGCCGAGCGCGAGGGCATCGATCTGGCCGCCTCGTGGGGCTACTCCGACTCCGAGTCCGACCTGCCGATGCTGCGCGCGGTCGGCCATCCCGTGGCCGTCAACCCGGACGCCGAGCTGGCCAGAGTTGCGCGGCAGGAGGGCTGGGAGATCCTGCGCTTCGACCGCCGCCGGCTGCGCTTCGCGGGCGCCGCCGTGGCGGCCGCGGCCGCCGGCGGGCTCGGCTCGGTGGCGATCCAGCGGGCGCGCACATGAGCGAGCTGACCGCCGAGCAGGAGGAGATCCGCGAGCTGGCGCGGCGCTTCGCCGACGACCGGATCGCCCCGCACGCCGCCGAGTGGGACCGCGGTCACGTGTTCCCGCGCGAGCTGTTCGGCGAGCTCGGCGAGCTTGGGCTGATGGGCGTCTGCGTGCCCGAGGAGCACGGTGGCGCCGGGGCCGACTTCCTGTCGTACGTCCTCGTGCTCGAGGAGCTCTCGCGGGCGGACGCGGGCGTGGGCGTGACGGTCGCCGTGCACACGAGCGCCTGCACGCTGCCGCTGCTCGCCCACGCGTCGCCGTACGTGCCGGCGCTGGCGGCGGGGGACGAGATCGGGGCGTTCGCGCTCACCGAGGCGGGCTCAGGGTCGGACGCATCGGCGATGCGCAGCCGCGCAGTCGACGGCCGCATCACCGGCACGAAGCAGTGGATCACCAACGGCTCGCACGCCGCCACCTTCCTGGTGTTCGCGCGCGAGGAGCGCGGGATCTCCGCGTTCGTGGTGCGCGCCGGCGCCGACGGGTTCGCGGTCACGCGCGAGGAGGAGAAGCTGGGGCTGAACTCCTCCTCGACGGCCGACCTGGCGTTCGAGGACACGCCCGGCGAGCGGCTCGGCGAGCCGGGCGGCGGCATGCGGATCGCGCTCGTCCACGCTCGACGGCGGGCGGATCGGGATCGCCGCCCAGGCGGTCGGCATCGCCCAGGCCGGGCTCGACGTCGCCACCGCCTACGCCAAGGAGCGCGCCGCCTTCGGCGGGCCGATCGCGCGCTTCCAGGCGATCCAGCACAAGCTCGCGGACATGCAGACCGAGATCGAGGCCGCCCGCGCGTTGACGTGGCGCGCCGCGCGGCTCAAGCAGGCCGGGCGCCCGCACACCGTCGAGGGCGCACAGGCCAAGCTCTTCGCCTCGGCCGTCGCCCGCCGCCAGACCGGCGAGGCGATCCAGGTCCTCGGCGGCTACGGCTACACCAAGGAGTTCCCGGCCGAGCGCTACTACCGCGACGCCAAGGTGACCGAGATCTACGAGGGCACGAGCGAGATCCAGCGGCTCGTGATCGCCCGCGCGTTGCTCGGCGAGTCCATGCGCGGCTAGGAGTCTCCAGCCCGCACGAGCCCCGACTCGTACGCGAACACGACTGCCTGGACGCGGTCGCGGAGGTCGAGCTTGGAGAGCACGTGGCGGACGTGCGTCTTGGCGGTGGCCTCGCTCACGACCAGCTCGTGCGCGACCTCGGCGTTCGAGCGCCCGCGGGCGAGCAGCCGCAGCACCTCGCGCTCGCGCGCCGTCAGGGAGTCGAGCGCGGCCCGGAGCTCGTCGTCGGCCGCCGGGATGCGGGCGAAGGCCTCGACGACACGGCGGGTGACGGTGGGGGCGAGCACGGCCTCGCCCTCGGCGACGACCTGGATCGCCGCGATCAGCTGCTCCGGCGAGGCGTCCTTGAGCAGGAAGCCGCTGGCGCCGGCCCGCAGGCCCTTCGTAGACGTACTCGTCGAGGTCGAAGGTGGTGAGGATGAGGATCCGGGTGGCCAGACCCGCAGCCACGATCCGGCGGGTGGCCTCCAGGCCGTCGACGTTCGGCATGCGAATGTCCATGAGAGCAACATCGGGCCGGAAGCGGCGGATGGCGGCGACGGCCTGCTCGCCGTCGGCCGCCTCGCCGACGACCTCGAGGCCCGGCTCCTCGTTGAGCAGCGAGCGGAAGCCGGCGCGCACCATCGCCTGGTCGTCGGCCACCACGACGCGCAGGCTCATGTCGGCAGCCGTGCCCGGACCTGGAAGCCGCCACCCGGCGCCGGCGCGGCCTCGAGCGAGCCGCCGTAGAGCGCGACGCGCTCGCGCATGCCGACGAGACCGTGGCCGCCGCCGTTGACGGTCGGGCCCGGTCCGCGGCCGTCGTCGGTGATCTCGAGCGCCAGCTCGCGGTCGTCGTAGCGCAGCGCCACGCGGGCGCGGGCCGGCCCGGCGTGCTTGAGCACGTTGGTGAGCGACTCCTGCACGATCCGGTACGCGGCGAGGTCCACGCCAGGCGGGAGCGGGCGGCGCTCGCCCTCCACGGCGACCTCGACGGCGAGGCCCGTCTCGCGCACCTGCTCGACGAGCCGGTCGACCTGCTCGAGCCCGGGTTGCGGCGTCAGCGCCAGGCCGTCCTCGTCGGTCCGCAGGAGGCCGAGCATGCGCCGCATGTCTCCGAGCGCCTGCCGCGCGGTCTCCTCGATCGCCCGCAGCTCCTCGGCCTCGTCCGGCCGCTCGTGGCGCAGCCGGCGGCGCAGCGAGCCCGACTGGACGGCGATCACGCTGACCGCGTGGGCGACGACGTCGTGCAGCTCGCGCGCGATCCGGGCGCGCTCCTCGACGACCGCCTCGCGGGCACGCTCGTCGCGCTCCACGACCAGCCGGTCCGCGCGGTCGGAGCGCTCGCGCAGCACCGACGCCAGCACCCACGCCGAGCCGAGGATGCCGCCCACGAACACGAGGTCGCCGACGAACGTCGACTCCGCCTCGAGCAGGAACACGCCCGTCAGCAGCGCGAGGCCGAGCGCCAGCCCGGCGAGCGCGCGCCGGCGGTCGGGCATGCTGCCGACCGAGACGAAGGCCACGATCAGCGCGAGCAGGATGTAGCCGGCGTCGGCCTCGTTGCCCACGAGCTCCATCACGCCCAACGGCGCGATCACCAGCGCCAGCACCACGAGCGGCGCGGCGCGCCGCCACGCGAGCGGCACGGTCATGGCGAGCGCGGTCGCGGCCTGCGCCGCCTGCGGCTCGTAACCACCGAGCCACGTCTCGAGCTGCGCGATCACCGCCACGGTGGCGGCGATCACGACGTCGATCCGTCGAGGCATGGTGCGAGCGTAGTCCGGCGGTTCGCTCACGGCCTCGCCTGCGCGGACGATCTTGCGCGCCTCGAAGATCGTCCGTGCGGACGATGCGCCCGCTCCCGCGGGTCGACGACGCGCCGGAAAGGCGTGCGTACGGTCGGCGCATGACTCGCTACCTCACCACCGCCATCGCGCTCGTCACCGCCCTCGCGCTCGCCGCCTGCGGCGAGGACGACACCGCTCCGACGAGCGCGCGAGCCACCGCCACCCCGCCGGCAGGCGACGCCGACCGCTACTGCGCGCTGACCCGGGAGATGGACGCTGCCGGCACGAAGTTCTTCGCCCGCCTCGAGCGCAAGGAGAACGCCACCGCCAAGGACTTCGAGGCCGCCGAGCGGGCGCTTCGTCGAGCGCTTCGCGCCGCAGTTCGCGGCGATCGAGCAGGTCGCGCCGGCCGCGATCCGTGCCGACATCGAGCTCCTGCTCGCGGGCCAGCGCCAGCGCGCCGGGCTGGGCGGATCGGTCGACCAGCGGGAGGCGAGCGCCGCCGAGCGCCGCGTTCGCCGCTATGAGCGGCGGAACTGCTGAGGGGCTAGACCAGGGATCTCCCCGATGCGGGGCCGCGGCGGCTGGCGCAGACTCGTCGACCATGACGCTGCGTAGATACGAAGTCGCGGCCCTCGCCCTCCTCGTCGGTGCCGTCCTGGCGGCGCCGACCGCGACGGTGCCGTCCGACCCGGGTGGCTCCAAGACCCCGGGCGCCAACGTGGAAGGGAGGGCGTGATGCGCGCCAGCGTGCTACGCCGCTCTCATCCTCTCCGACCTCGCCGAGCAGCCGCGCGTGCGGCCGCGCCGGCGCTTCCGTCTCATCAGGCGGTGAGCTGGGTGGCGGCGAGCTCGCGGTAGAGCTCGTCGCCCTCGACCAGCTCGGCGTGCGTGCCCATGGCGCGCACGCGGCCGCCGTCGAGCACGACGATCCGGTCGGCGGCCACGACCGTCGACAGGCGGTGGGCGATCGCGACGACAGCGCGCTCCGCGGCGGCGCCGGCGACCGCGTCGCGCAGGGCCATCTCGTTCACGGCGTCGAGCTGCGAGGACGCCTCGTCGAGCAGCAGGAGGCGCGGCGAGCGCAGCAGCGCCCGCGCGATCGCGACCCGCTGGCGCTCCCCGCCCGACAGCGTCGTGCCACGCGCGCCGACCTCGGTGTCGAGGCCGTTCGTCGAGCGCCGCCACGAAGCCGTCGAGGCGGGTGGTGGCGAGCGCGGCCCGCAGCTCCTGATCGCTCGCGTCCGGCTCGGCGTAGAGCAGGTTCGCCCGCAGCGTCCCGGCGAGGACCGGCGCCTCCTGCTCCACGTACGCGATCTCCGCGCGCAGCTCGGCCCGCGGCCACGCCCGCAGGTCCCGCCCCGCGAAGGCGACCACGCCCTCGGTCGGGTCGTAGAAGCGCTCCAGCAGCGCGAACAGCGTGGTCTTGCCCGCGCCCGACGGCCCGACGATCGCCACCAGCCCGCGCGCCGGGATCGTGAAGCTCACGTCGTCGAGCACCGCCGGGCCACCCTCCCGATAGCGGAAGCCCACCTCGTCGAAGCGCACGAGCGGCCCGTCAGCGGGCGTCGCGGCGGTGACGCCGTCGTCCTCCTCCACGGCCAGCCGATCGATCCCGCCCAGCCGCTTCACGGCGGCGAGGCCGGCCTGCAGCTGCGTCGCGCCCGAGGCGATGCCCGCGATCGGCTCGGAAAGGTAGAAGAGGTAGAGCAGGAACGCGATCAGGTCGCCGACGGCGAGCGAGCCGTTGGCCACGCGCGCGCCGCCGAGCCCGAGCACGGCGAGGAACGAGAACTGCACGGCGAGGCCGGTCGAGGTGCCGATCAGCGCCTGGTAGCGGGCGTTGCGCATGCCCTCGGCGTAGGCGTTCTCCGCGGCGGCGTCGAGGGCGGCGGCCTCGCGCGCCTCGGCACCGCTCGCCTTCACGGTGCGGATCGCGCCGAGCGCGCGCTCGAGCACGGCACCCATGTCGCCGACGGCCGCCTGCGCCCGCTCCGTGGCCCGCATGACGCGCGGCAGCACGAGGCCGACGGTGGCCCCGACCACGGCGAGCACGAGCAGCGTCACGAGCAGCAGCGGGATGTCGAGCACCGCCATCAGCACCACGGCGCCGATCAGCGACACCATCCCGTTGAACGACTGGACGAGCCCGGTCGAGGCGACCTCGCCGAGCAGCGTCGTGTCCGAGGTCGCGCGCGCCACGAGATCACCGGGCGCGAGGCCGTCGAGCTCGGCCATCCGCAGCCGCAGAACGCGGCCCGTGAGGCCCCGCCGCGCGCGCAGCACCACGCGCTGGGCGGTGCGCTCGAGCACCCAGAAGTGGATCGCGGTGACGAACGCCGCGCCGATCACGAGCGCCGTGAGGACGACGATCGCCCGCCACACGGACTCGTCGTCGGCCAGCGCCTCGATCACCTCGCGCGCCGCGAGCGGCTGGGCGAGCCCGGCGGCCGCCCCGAGCAGGCCCAGCACGCCGGCCACGATGAGCGCGCCTCGGTGCGGACGGACGTAGGCGAGCAGGGCGCGCATTCCCGCACCCTAGACAGGCACCCTTCGAACCTCCTGGCGTTTGCGCACGTACTGCGACGTGATGCGCGTCCTGCTCCTCGCCGCAGCCGTCTCCTTGGTCGTGGCCGTCGTCCCGGCGAGTGCGGCCACGCGCTCGGTCAGGGTCGACGACAACTACTTCGGGCGCAGCGACCGCATCGCGAAGGTGACGGTCGACAAGGGCACGGTCGTGACGTGGCGCTGGCGCGGCACGCGCCGCCACAACGTCACCGTCGAGACCGGTCCGCGGTACTTCAACTCGAAGACCAAGCGCAGCGGCACGTTCGAGAAGACGATGCGGACGCGTGGCAGCTACCGGATCGTGTGCACGATCCACGAGCCCGACATGCGGATGCGGCTCGTCGTCGAGTAGCCCGCGCTACGGCCAGGCGACCACGAGCAGCGCGATCGCCACGAGGGCGGCGACGGCCACGAGCACGAGGTCGACGACCATCGCGGTGCGCAGCAGCCGGCTCGGCGCGCGGGTCGGGGCGCCGGGAGCCGGCGTCTCGCCGTCGCGGTCGGTGAGCACGCCGGTGATGTACGCGTTGAGGCTCTGGCCCTCGCGGTCGGCCGCCTCGGCGAGCTCGGCGTGCAGCGACGGGGGCATGCGGAGGAGCAGCCGTCCGCTGTGGCTCGACTCCTTGTCCGCGCGCGTGGACTTCGCCGGCGCCGTCGCCATGCAGCTGAATCTACGACGTGCGGGCCTCCGCGGCAATGGCAGGGGTCTGGCCTTCCGTCGAGGACGGCCGCAGCTGGACCGCCAGGCGGGCGAGCGCGCCGCGCAGCGTGCGCGACACGTGGACCTGCGAGAGCCCCGTCCGTGCGGCGATCTGCGCTTGGCTGAGGTCCTCCACGAAGCGCAGGCCGACGACCTCGCGCTCCCGCCGCCGAAGCGATCGCATCGCGGCCGAGAGGTCGAGCCGGTCCTGGGCTGCCGCCACCGGGTCGGCCGGGTCGTCCGGCATGGTCTCGAGCCCGACGGCGTGCACGCGCAGCCCGTCGGCCTGCAGTCGCCGCGGGACCCGCACGGGCGCGCACCGGTCCCGCAGGTGGTGGCGGATCTCGCCTGCGATCGCCGGGGCGGCATAGGCGCCAAGGGTCACGCCGCGCGAGCCGTCGTAGCTGTCGACGGCCTTGATCAGGCCGATCGCGCCGACCTGGACGAGCTCCTCGACCGACTCCTCGCCGGCATAGCGGCGGGCGAGCGCGCGGACGAGCGGCAGGTGGCGCTCGATCAGCTCGCGGCGGGCGGCGGGGTTCACCGCCCGACACTAACAGGAATTGCGCAGCCGATGGCTCGGATTCACCACATTTGGGCATGGAATAGATGTGAATCGCGCGCCGGCCGCCGCTGCTCTCGCCGCCGCCCTCGGGCTGGCGGTGCTCGCGCCCGCCGCGACCGCCCAGGATCCGGCGGCGATGCTCGAGGCGGTGCCCCAAGTGCCCGCGAACCCGCCTGAGAGCGTGGTATCGGAGCAGTATCGCGAGATCGAGGTCGTCGTGCGGGAGGCGCTGCCCGCCGCACCCGTCGCAAAGCCCGCTGCGCCGCCGGTCGCGCCCGCCGCGCCCCCGCCGGCGGCGAAGCCGGAGTATCAGCCGGAGCCCAAGCAGTATCACAGTGAACCGGCTCCGGATGTGACAGTGACACAGGCGAACCCGCAGAACGTCAACGTGTCGATCCGGATCAACAGCCCGGGCGACGACGGGCCCGTGACCCAGACGAACAACGCCGTCGTGGTCCCGACGCCCGCGAAGGCCGAGCCGCCGAGCGCTTCGCCCGGCGGCCCGGCTGCGGGCGGTGGCCTAGCGGCGGCGGGCGGCACGCCCGACGCGGCCGCGGGCGGCGGGATGCCGGACACGTGGGAGTGGGTGTGGACGTCCGCGTGCTTCGGGGGCGACGGTGGTGGTCCGGCGGCGGCAGCCGCGAGCGCGCGTTGGGTGTGGCGCTGGTCGTGCGGCGCGGAGGCGCCGGCGACGTTGCCCCCCAATCTCGCCGAAGGGCTCGGCGCGCTGCCGACGCCGGACGCCCTCGCGTCCTGGCCGTCGATGCCGGCGGCGCCTCCCGAGGTCGCCGAGCTGCTCGCGCCGCGCGCCGGCGAGCCGCCGGCGTCCGCACGTCCCGACCGCGAGCGCGCGCGTTCCGGCGATGCCGCCGGCCCGACGAGCCGGGAGCGGCCGCCGCCCCCGGCGGCCGCGATCTTCCCGCTCGACCGCGGCGCCCCCCTGGCCGCTCCGCTGGGGCCGGCGGTTGCCGCCGCACGCGCGGCGCCGCACGCCCGCCCTGCCGCGCAGGCGCGTCCGCGCGACGCCGGCCGCGCCGCGGGCCTTTCCCTCCCTTCGGGCGACGACGGCCCTGCCGCCGGGCCCGCGAGCGGCTTCGGCGGAGCAGCCTCGCTGCTGCTCGCCGGCTGGATCGCGGTGCTCGTGAGCGCCCTCGGACTTGTCCTTCCCCGACTCTGGCTGCGCCGGTGGTCCGGCCCCACCTGGCGCCTGCCGTGGCCGCGCTCGCCGCGGCTCGAGCGGCCTGGCTAGCGCCTGCGCGCGACCTCAAACGCCAGGCACCGGGCGGAGTATCGCCCGGTGGTATCGCTCGATATCAATCGGAGGAAGTTCGACGTGAAAAGACACCTGATCGCGCTCTTGGGCGCGCTCGCGGTGCTCCTCGTCCTCGGATCCGGCGTCGCCCAGGCGCAGTCGGTCCAAGGCGTAGAGCAGATCGCGGGGACTGGCCAGTCGGCCAGCTCGTCGGCGTCGTCGACGCAGACGAACCCAAGCAACAGCAACATCGACGTCCGGATCTTCAGCCCGGGCGACAACGGCTCTGTCTCGCAGAGCAACAACTCGGCGGCCGTCTCCGGCGCCGTGAACAAGGCCTCGACCCAGCAGGCGGTGACCCAGGCCGGGTCCGGCGCTGGCGAGCAGGCTGCCGGCCAGATCGCCCTCACGGGCCAGAAGGCCGACTCGAAGGCCACCTCGGAGCAGCACAAGCCGAGCAACAGCAACATCTCGGTCCGGATCCACAGCCCGGGCGACAACGGCAAGGTCGAGCAGTCGAACAACTCGCTTGCCGGCAGCCTCGCGGCGAACAAGGCCGAGACGGACCAGAAGGTCGACCAGAAGCAGGACGGCTGCGGCTGCCCGACCGGCAAGAAGGACCACGGCTCTGGCGGAGCCGGAGTCCAGGCGGTCGGTCAGAAGGCGGTGACGCTGCAGGACGCGAAGTCCGAGGCCACCTCCAAGCAGTACTCGCCGAGCAACGAGAACATCGGGGTCCGGATCCACAGCCCCGGTAAGAACGGCTCGGTCGAGCAGTCCAACAACTCGGAGGCGTTGTCGTTCGCCGGCAACCTCGCCTCGACGACGCAGACCGCCAATCAGAGCCAGTCCGGCGGCTGCGACTGCCCGGGTGACCGAGTGCAGGCCGTCGGCCAGTTCGCCCTCACGGGCCAGAAGGCCGACAGCGACGCCACGTCGATCCAGAAGGGCGCGAAGAACCTCAACGCGCCAGTCCGGATCTTCAGCTACGGCGACGATGGCAAGGTCGAGCAGTCGAACAACTCGGCCGCTCTCTCAGGCGCGATCAACGCGGCTGAGACGACGCAGACCGTCGATCAGTCCCAGGACGGCTGCGGCTGCCCCGCCCCGAAGAAGGACCGCGGCGGGTATGACGGGCAGGACGGCTACGGCGGCGGCCATGGTGGCGCGCGTGTCCAGGCGGTAGGCCAGATCGCCCTCACGGGCCAGAAGGCCGACTCGGACGCCACGTCCGCGCAGTTCTGGGCCTCGAACACCAACGTCCCGGTTCGCGAGAAGAGCTATGGCGGCGGTGGCTCGGTGAACCAGTCGAACAACTCGTTCGCTGGCTCTCTGGCGCTGAACCTGGCGCGCACCAACCAGTGGGTGCGGCAGGACCAGTGAGAGGCCAGACCCGCTGACGGAGCGGGGGCGCCGGACGGTCGGCCGGACCGTCCGGGCGCCCCGCCCGCCACATGTCGGCACCCTTGTTGCTGCCAAGAAATCGAGTGGTTGACCTGTGCTGTTCGTGTGAGTTACGGTCGGCGTTCGGACCGGACGCGCGGCGACCATGACGAGACTTCGGCCAAGGAGGCCCGGGCGCGGACACGCCCCCCACGGTGGAGCACTCCTCCTCTTGGTCGTCATCGTCGTTCTCGGGGCCGTCGGGCCGGCCGCGGCCCAGAGCCCCGATCCCGCTCCCGCCACTTCAGGACCCGCCCCGGATCCGGCGCCGGCGGCAGCCCAGCCCGCCTCTCAACCGCCGTCGGCACCCGCCGCCCCGGTCCAGCGATCGGCCGAGCCGGCTGCCACCTCGCCGGCTCCGACGACGTCCCCGGTCACGCCCTCGGCCGCGCCGACCCCCCAGCCGACGGCCGCACCGAAGCCGCCGAAGCGACGCCCCCGCCGAGAACCCGAACCACTTCCCGAGTCCCGCCCACCGGCGTTCGACCTCTCGCCCCCGCCGGCGCTCAGCGCGGCCCCGGCGCTCGACACCCCAGCCGCCCGAGCAGCCGCCCTCGCACTCCTGCTCGCCGCCGCGGGCTCACTGGCGTTGCTCACTCCGATGCGCCGAGAGCTGGTCCGATGAAGCGCGCAATCCTCATCGCCGCCCTCGCGATCGCTGCCGCTCGCCGCATCGCCGGGCGGCGCCGCGGCTCAAACCGCGACGCCAGAGTGCACGCCCGCCCCGGTCAACTGCAGCGGCTGGTACGCCGTGAACGTGAGCCTCGTCTGGCATGTCAACGCCGCCGCACTTCGGACGAGCTGCGACAACGCGACGCTTCACGCGACGACGGCGTCTACCAGCGAGACGTGCCTCGTCAGCGCCGACGGCACCAACTGGACTCCGTTCCCGGTGACGATCCGGCGTCGACAAGACCGCACCGAACCTCACGGGCGTCGCGCCGAGCCGCGGCGCCGACACGAACGGCTGGTACCGAAGCCCGGTGGACGTGAGGTTCTTCGGCGACGACGCGACGTCCGGCGTCGCCGGCTGCAGCTCCGGCACGTACAGCGGCCCGGACGCGGCGGCGGCGCAGGTCGTCGGCCGCTGTTGGGACCGCGCGGGCAACGTCAGCGCACCCGGGACGTTCGATCTGCGTTACGACGCGACGGCGCCTTCGCTCGCGCGCGTGACCGCGTCGGGGCGGGATCACAAGGTGCGGCTCGAGTGGGCGGTGCCGGATGCGGCGGACCTTGATGTCCGGCGGGACGGGCGGCGGTTGCTGTCCGGCGGGCCGAGCGGGGCCATGGTGGACCGCAGGCTTCGCAACGGCCATCGGTACCAGTACGTCGTGAGTGCGACCGACGCTGCCGGCAACACGGCGAAGCGCACGCTGAGCGTCGTGCCCGGACCGCGGCTGCTCGGACCGCGGGCGGGCGTCGCCCTCGACCATCCGCCGCTCCTGCGCTGGACGCGGATCCGCGGCGCCGACTACTACAACGTGCAGGTCTTCCGCGGCAAGCGCAAGGTGCTGAGCGCCTGGCCGACGCAGCCGAAGCTGCGACTCCCGCGCGACGTGGCGGTACGCCGGGCACAAGCGGCGGCTGAAGCCGGGACGCCGCTACCGCTGGTTCGTGTGGCCCGGCGAGGGCGCGCGGGATCGGAACGAATACGGGCGCCTGATCGGTGCGCGGACGTTCGTGATCACGCCATAGAATCCGGCCGCATGGCCGAACGCAAGATCCGCGTCGTGGTCGCGAAGCCGGGCCTCGACGGGCACGATCGCGGCGCCAAGATCATCGCGCGGGCGCTGCGCGACGCCGGCATGGAGGTCATCTACACCGGCCTGCACCAGACGCCCGAGCAGATCGTCGAGACCGTCCTCCAGGAGGACGCCGACGCGGTCGGGCTCTCGATTCTCTCGGGCGCGCACATGACGCTCGTCCCGCGCGTCGTCGAGCTGCTCCGGGAGCAGGACGCCGGCGACGTCGTCGTCACGGTCGGAGGCACGATCCCGTCGCAGGACATTCCCGAGCTGAAGGAGCTCGGGGTGGCCGCGGTCTTCACGCCCGGAGCGCCGACCCAGGCGATCATCGACTTCATCGAGGGCGCGGTCACGCCGTAGGCCGGGCGCGTCTCCGCGGAGACGCCTGCGTACGTCAACGTCAACTGCGGCTGGGTAGGGAGGGTGAGGGAGCCGGCGTGGTCGGCGATCGCGCGACGATCGCGAGGTCGCGAAGTTATCCGCGGTGGCCGGGGATAACTCGCGGAATCCGGATAGTTCGCGATCTCGCGCGTCTCACGCATGCGCGACCACCCGCGATCGTTCGCACTTCCCGCGCAGCGGCCGACACCCCAGCCTCCCTACCCAGCCGCCGTTGACGTTGACGTCCGGCGCCAACGAACCCGCCGGGATTGAAACTGTACCGTCCAGACGGTACACTACGAGCCGCCATGCCCGTCTCACTCCTTCTCTCACTCGCCATCGTCACCGAAGTCGCCGGCACCGTCGCGCTCCGCTACTCCGACGGCTTCACCCGCCTGCTCCCCAGCGCGGTGGTCGTGGTCGGCTACGGCATCTCGTTCTGGCTGCTCGCGCTCGTGCTCAAGGAGCTCTCGATCGGGATGACGTACGCGGTCTGGTCCGCAGCCGGCACCGCGCTGATCGCCGCGCTCGGCATGGTCGCGTTCGGCGAGCCGGCCACGGCGCTCAAGCTCGCCAGCCTCGGCCTGATCATCGCCGGCGTCGTCGGCCTCAACATGGCGGGCGCGCATTGAGGGATACGAGGACGAAGCTGATCAACGCAGCAGCGGCCGTGATCCGGCGCGACGGCGCGCAGGCGCTCACGCTCGACGCCGTCGCCGCCGCACGCCGGCGTCTCCAAGGGCGGCCTCCTGTACCACTTCAAGTCCAAGCGCGAGCTGCTCGACGCCCTCGTCGAGCGCTGGCTCGACGACTTCCAGCACGACATCGACGCCGCCGCCGACCACTTCCCGGCGGGCTACGTCAAGGCCTCCGACGGCGCCAAGGCCGAGGAGGCCGGCCTGCTCGCCGCGCTCGTCGCCGACCCGGCCGTGCTGACCAAAGTGCGCGAGCGGTACGCGACGTGGCAGGATCGCGTCGCCACGGAGGGCGGTGACCCGGTGGAGGCCACGGTGGCCCGGCTGGCGGCCGACGGCCTCTGGCTGGCCGACCTCCTCGGGATGGCTCCGCCCGAGGGCGAGCTGCGCGAACAGATACTGGCGCGGCTGCTCGAAATGTGCGATTGACTCGTCAGTCAACGTGGGTAGGATCACGACCGTCAGTCCAACCATGAGGTGTCCTCAGTGAAGATCTGTGTGCTGGTCAAGGAGGTGCCGGACGCCGCCGTCGAGAAGCGCATCGATGCCTCGACGGGACGCCTGGACCGCAACGGGGAGAAGAACCTGAACCCGTTCGACACGCACGCCATCGAGGCGGCGATGCAGCTCAAGGAGGGCGGGGCGATGGAGGTCGACGAGGTCGTCGCCGTCACCATGGGCCCGGCGTCCTCCGAGCGCGCGCTGCGCAAGGCGGTCTCCCTCGGAGCCGACCGCGCGATCCAGCTGACCGACGACGCCCTCGCGGGCTCGGACGTCAACGGCACCGGCTACGCGCTCGCCCAGGCGCTCGCGCAGGAGCAGCCCGACCTCGTGCTGCTCGGCCAGCAGTCCGACGACGGCGAGTGCTACACGATCGGCGCCGTCGTCGCCGACCACCTGCAGATGCCCTCGCTCACCCAGGTGATCAAGGTCGACGTGGAGAACGGCAAGCTGCGCTGCGAGCGCCAGGCCGAGTACGGCTACGACACCGTGCTCGTCGAGCTGCCCGCGGTCATCTCCGTCGGCGACGCCATCAACGAGCCCCGCTATCCCTCGCTGAAGGCGATCATGGGCGCCAAGAAGAAGCCGCTCGCCACGCTCAGCGATCGGCGACGCCGGCATCGAGGCCGACCGCGTCGGCTTCGAGAACGCCCGCGCCCACTGCACCGAGTTCGCCGCGCCCCCCGCCAAGGAGGCCGGCCGCATCATCGAGGACGAGGACACGACCGAGACCGTCGAGCAGATCGTCGGCTGGCTCGAGGAAAGGAAGCTCCTCGCATGAGCATCCTCGTCTACGCACTCCACTACGAGGGCGAGTTCAACAAGAACTCGCTCGGCGCCGTCTCCGAAGGCGCCCGCCTGGCGCAAGAGCTCGGCGGCGAGTGCCACGCGATCGTCGTCGGCGACAAGGCCGGCCTGCCGGACGACCTGCTCGCCTCGCTCGGCAGCTACGGCGCGAGCAAGGTCTTCCGCGTCGAGGGCCCCGAGGGCCTGGCGCAGCCGGTGGTCGACGCGATGGCCAAGGTCGCGCAGGACAACGGCCACAAGTACCTGCTGTTCGGCGGCGGCCTGCTGGGCTTCGAGATCGGCGCCGGCCTCGCCGCGCGGCTCGACGCCGGGGTCTGCATGGAGGTCACCGAGGTCAAGGTCGCCGATGGCAAGCTCGTCGCCCGCCGCCCGATCCTGCAGGACTCGCAGGTGTCCGACGTGCACTACCGATCGGACATCGGCGTGATCATCGGCCGCCTCAACGCGTTCGAGGCGACCCAGAGCGGGGACGCGAGCGCCGCGGTCGAGGACGTCGACGTCGAGTACGCCCCCCACTCGCTGAAGGCGAGCATGGTCGAGCGCGGCGAGCAGCGCGGCGCCGACGTCAACATCGAGGACGCCGACATCCTCGTGGCGGGCGGCCGCGGGCTCGGCAAGGCCGAGGGCTTCGACGCGCTCGAGCAGCTCGCGGGCGCACTCGGCGGCGCGGTCGCGGCCACCCGCGCGGTGGTCGACGCCGGCTGGTACCCGTACGCCGCCCAGATCGGGCAGACGGGCAAGACGGTGGCGCCGAAGCTCTACCTGGCGGCGGGCATCTCCGGCGCCATCCAGCACAAGGTCGGCATGCAGAGCTCGGAGAACATCGTGGCGATCAACAAGGACTCCAACGCCCCGATCTTCGAGTTCTCCGACCTCGGCGTCGTCGGCGACCTCAACAAGATCGTGCCGAAGCTGACCGAGGCCGTGAAGGCGAAGAAGGGCTCCTAGCCGATGGCCGCCGCTCCCAGCCAGTTCCCGCCGCCCGTCGACCCGGTGGCGGAGTTCGTCGGCCCGCCGACGGACGCCGAGGACGAGCGGATCGAGGTCGGCGTCGCGATCGTCGGCGGCGGGCAGGCGGGGCTGGCGTGCGCCATCCGCCTGCTCCAGCTGCTCGAGGACGACCCCGAGCTCACGGAGCGGCTGGGAGAGGTGCCGGTCGCGGTGATCGAGAAGGGCAAGGTGGCGGGCGCGCACCAGCTCTCCGGCGCGGTCATGAACCCGTCGGCGATCAAGGAGCTGTTGCCGGACGACGACTCGTGGCCGACCTACGGCCCGGTCGAGGGCGAGACGGTCTACTTCATGCCGACCCGCAAGCGGGCGATCCCGCTCAAGCCCACGCCGCCGCCGTTCCGCAACCACGGCAACCACGTGGTCGCGCTCGCCGAGCTCAACCGCTGGCTCGCCGAGAAGGCCGAGGAGGCCGGCGCCTACCTGCTGACCGAGACCACCGGCCACAAGCTGCTCGTCGAGGACGGTCGGGTGACAGGCGTGCGCACCGGCGACAAGGGGCGCGACAAGCAGGGCGGCGAGAAGTCGAACTTCGAGCCGGGGTCGGACGTCGTGGCCCGCGCGACGGTGCTCGCCGAGGGCTGCTGGGGCCACCTCACGGGCGCGGCGATGAAGGCGCTCGACCTCTCCGGCAGCGACCCCCAGGTATGGGCGCTCGGCGTGAAGGAGATCTGGGAGGTCGAGGAGCCGTTCCGGAAGGTCGTGCACACGCTCGGCTGGCCGCTGCGACCGCAGGCCAAGTACAAGGAGTTCGGCGGCTCGTGGATCTACGGCATGAACCGCGAGGGGGAGAAGCCCAAGGTCTCGATCGGCTTCGTGATCGGGCTCGACCACACCGACGCGCGGCTCTCCGTCCACGACGTCCTGCAGGAGTTCAAGCAGCACCCGCTGGTGCGCAAGATCCTCAAGGACGGCAAGCGCGTCGGCTGGGGGGCGAAGGCGATCCCCGAAGGCGGCTACTGGGCGATGCCCAGGCTCCACGCTCCCGGCCTCGTCGTCTGCGGCGACTCCGGCGGGATGGTCAACGTCCCGCGCCTCAAGGGCATCCACTACGCGATCCGCTCCGGGATGCTCGCCGCCGAGACGATCTATCGCCAGCTCAAGGCCGGCTCGAGCGACTTCTCGTCCTACGAGCACGGCGGTCTACGACTCGGAGATCGGCAAGGACCTCTGGC
This sequence comes from uncultured Solirubrobacteraceae bacterium, assembly GCA_963838655.1. GTDB lineage: Bacteria > Actinomycetota > Thermoleophilia > Solirubrobacterales > Solirubrobacteraceae > DASSUW01. The sequence goes on from CAWIRW010000013.1 coordinate 215,961, forward strand.
AGTCGCGCAACATGAAGCAGCCCTTCGGGAAGGGGCTCATCATCGGCGGCGCGATCACCAACGCGATGGTCGTCACCAAGGGCCGCTTCCCGGGCGGCCACTGGGCGACGCACCGCGACGCCGAGAGCCCGGTCGAGGTCTCCAACCGCGACAAGCGCTACCCGAAGCCCGACGGCAAGTACTTCTTCGACAAGCTCTCGGGCGTCTTCCTCACCGGCAACGCCACGCGCGACGACGCGCCGAGCCACATCCGGATCGAGAAGCGCGTTCCGCGCGAGGTCGCCGAGGCGTGGACGTGGATGTGCCCCGCCGGGGTCTACGAGGTCCCGGAGGACGCGCCGTCGAACGGCACCGTCGACCTGATCGTCAACCCCTCGAACTGCGTCCAGTGCGGCGCGATCACGGCCAAGGGCGGGCGCCTGACGCCGCCCGAGGGGGGCGACGGGCCGATGTATCAGATGACGTAGCGAAACTCACGGGCGGCACGAGCGTTATGGAGGTCCCATGCTCCGCGCCGCGCTTGCAACCGCCGCCGTCGTGCTCGCCCTCCCGGCTTCCGCCTCGGCGGCCCAGGGTTCCGTCACGCTCGCCCTCTGCGCGCCCGACGAGCGGGCCGCCGAGTTCGAGGCCCGCATGGCGCAAGCCGCGGGCGCGGCAAAGCTGAAGATGCGCTTCCTGCTCGAGGCGCGCAAGCCCGGCTCGCCGCGCTACCGCCGCGTCGCGGCGCCCGGCTTCAGCCGCTGGACGAGCTCGACGCGCGGCGCGCTACGTGTTCACGCGCCGGGTCGAACGGCTCGAGGGGCCCGCCCGCTACCGCACGCAGGTGCGCTTCAAGTGGCTCGACGCCGACGGGGATGTGATCGCCCGCGACCGGGCGTGGTCGCGCTCCTGCCGGCAGGGAGACCACCGGCCGAACCTCAAGCTGCACTCGCTGACCGCGCTCGGCCGCCGCTATGTCGCGGCCGTCTCCAACACCGGCCGCAGCGCATCCGGGCCGTTCGAGATGCGGCTGACGGTGGATGGCGACGTGAAGTCGGTGCCTGTCGAGAGCCTGGAGCCCGGCGTCACGCGTCACGTCGAGATCGACGCGCCGCGCTGCATCACCCAGGCGACGGTGGTCGCCGACCCGCTCGACCTCGTCGACGAGCGCTTCGAGCGCGACAACCGGCGCGCGCTCACCTGTTGAACGCGCATCTAGACTCAGAAGGACCATGAAGACCGACATCCACCCCGAGTACGTCGAGGCGACCGTGACCTGCACGTGCGGGAACACGTTCACCACGCGCTCGACCAAGGGCGACATGCACGTGGAGATCTGCTCCAACTGCCACCCGTTCTACACGGGCAAGCAGAAGCTGGTCGATACGGGTGGTCGCGTCGAGCGCTTCCAGCGCCGCGCCGCCAAGCGCGCTCGCGGCTCTTCCTCGTAGTTCAGCCTCCGCGCGCTCACTGCCGATGCATAGGGCGTGAGCAGCGAATCGCCTCTCCTGATGGCCGGTCGCGACGCTCCCGTCGGCGGCCAGGCCGTCATGGAGGGCGTGATGATGCGGGGCGTGTCCACCTGGGCGGTGGCCGTGCGCACGCCCGACGGCGAGACCGACGTGCAGTCGTTCCCGCTCGTGTCGTGGACGAAGCGCCACCGCGCGATGCGCTGGCCCGTCGTCCGCGGCGTGGTCGCGCTCGCCGAGTCGCTCAACATCGGCTTCAAGGCGCTCGGGATGTCGGCCAACGCCCAGCTGCCCGAGGACGAGGAGCCGATCTCCGGCGCGATGTGGGCGGGGACCGTCGTCGTCGCGCTCGCGTTCGCGGTCGGCCTCTTCTTCGTCGTCCCCGTCGCGCTCACCAGCCTGTTCAAGGACCAGCTCGGCTCCGCTTTCCTGTTCTGGCTCGTGGAAGGGTTCGTGCGGACCGCGATCTTCCTCGCCTACCTCGGCCTGATGTCGCGCCTGCCGGACCTGCGGCGCGTATTCGAGTACCACGGCGCCGAGCACAAGACGATCTCCTGCTTCGAGGCAGGGGAGGAGCTGACGCCGGAGAACGCGCAGCGCTACTCGCGCCTCCATCCCCGCTGCGGTACGAGCTTCCTGCTGATCGTGATGATCGTCGCCATCTTCGTCTTCGCCCCGCTCGGGCTGCCGGCGTGGTACCTGCTGCTCGCCTCGCGCATCCTCGGCGTCCCGCTGATCGCGGGCCTCAGCTTCGAGGTCATCAAGTGGGCCGGCCGCAACCGCCACAAGCGCGGGGTGCAGCGCCTGATGTGGCCCGGGATGCAGCTGCAGAAGCTCACCACGCGCGAGCCCGACCACGCCCAGCTCGCCGTCGCGATCACCGCGATGGAGGCCGTCCTGGCCGTCGAGGATCCCCGCGCCGCCTCCCGCGAGGACCGGGTCGGCATGGAGGTCGTGGCCTAAAGTAACGTCGCACGAAGGTCACCGGGTGAGGTTTCCGGTGACCTGAGGGCGAACGTTCGATTCGAGTCGCTCGTCGAGCAGATCGAGGCCCGGTACGCCGAGGTCTCCGAGCAGATGTCGGACCCCGCGGTGATCGCGGACCGGCAGCGCTACGCCGACGCCGGCCGGCAGTTCAACCACCTCGCTCCGGCGGCGCGCCTCGCGGAGGAATGGCGGCGCGCGGTGTCCGACGCCGAGGGGGCACAGGAGCTGCTCGACGAGGGCGCCGACGACGCCGAGCTGCGCGACGAGCTGCGCGACTCCCGCGCGCGGATCGAGGAGCTCGGGGAGGAGATCCGGCTCGCGATGGTCGAGCCCGACCCCAACGACGACAAGAACGTGATCGTCGAGGTCCGGGGCGGCGCCGGCGGCGACGAGGCCGGCCTGTGGGCGGGCGACCTCTATCGCATGCTCACCCGCTACGCCGAGCGGCTCGGCTTCCAGACCGAGACGCTGGACGCCTCCGACGGCTCGTACACCTTCGAGGTCCGCGGCGACGGCGCGTTCTCGCGCTTCAAGTACGAGGGCGGCACCCACCGCGTGCAGCGCGTGCCCGCCACCGAATCCCAGGGCCGCATCCACACCTCGACGGCGACCGTCGCCGTGCTCCCGGAGGCCGAGGACGTCGAGGTCGACGTCGACCAGAACGACCTCGACATCGACGTCTACCGCTCCTCCGGCCCGGGCGGGCAGTCGGTCAACACCACCGACTCGGCGGTCCGCATCACCCATAAGCCGACCGGGCTCGTGGTCTCGATGCAGGACGAGAAGTCCCAGCTCCAGAACCGCGAGCGGGCGATGAAGGTCCTGCGGGCGCGACTGTACGAGATGAAGGTCGCCGAGCAGCAGGCCGAGCTGGCCGCCGACCGCCGCTCGCAGGTCGGCACGGGCGAGCGGGCGGAGAAGATCCGCACGTACAACTTCCCGCAGCGCCGCGTGACCGATCACCGCGTCGAAGGACTCACGGTCCACAACCTCGAGTCGGTGCTCGAGGGCGAGCTCGACGCCATCACCGGCGCGCTCCAGGACGCCGAGAAGCGCAAGCGGCTCGAGCTGCAGGCCTCCGGCTAGCGCGTTTGCGCCCGCGCAGGCGCGGGGACGAGTGCGGGATGGGGAGGGTGCTGGCCGCCGCGCTGCTGGTCGTCGCGTTCGTCGCGGCGTGCTCGCCCAACGACCCGCCCGGCGGCGAGGGCCGGCTCTCGATCGCCACCGGCGGCTCCGGCGGCGTCTACCAGGTCTACGGCGGCGGCCTCGCGGATCTGCTGAGCGACGAGCTCCCGGACTCCCCGACCACGGCCGAGACGACCTCGGCCTCGGTCGACAACCTGCTGCTCGTCGCCGGCGGCGAGTCGGACGTCGGCTTCTCGCTGGCAGACACCGCGATCGACGCGGTCGAGGGGAACGACGAGCTTCGACGATCCGCTGCCGCTGCGCGCGCTGGCGACGCTGTACCCGAACATCACGCAGGTCGTGGTGCCGGCGGACTCGGATATCGAGACGATCGAGGACCTGCGCGGGCAGACCGTGTCCGTCGGCTCGCCGAACTCGGGCACCGAGGTCATCGCGCTGCGGTTGCTGGAGGTCGCCGGGCTCGACCCCGAGGAGGACATCACGCAGCGCGGGCTCGGCGTGGGGGAGTCGGTCCAGGCGCTGCGCGACGGCTCGATCGACGCGTTCTTCTGGTCGGGCGGCGTGCCCACCGGCGCGGTCACCGACCTCGCGACGACCGACGACATCCGCCTGCTGGCGCTCGACCGCTACCTGGCGCCGCTGCGCGAGCGGTTCGGCGAGGCGTACACGGAGGCAAAGGTCGAGGACGACGAGTACGAGGGCGTCGCGGGCACGACGACGATCGGCGTGCCGAACCTGCTGATGGTCAGCGAGGACATGTCCGACGACCTCGCCGAGCGCATCACCCAGGCGCTGTACGAGGGCAAGGACCGGCTGGCGACGATCGTGCCCGCCGCGGAATCGCTCGATCCCGCCGACGGCCAGGAGCTCGTGACGCCGGTCGAGCTCCATCCGGGCGCGCGGCGCTACTACGAGGCGCAGCGGTGAAGCTCCTGCTCGCCGCCCTGCTGGGCTCGCTGGCGCTCGCCGGCGGCTCGCCGCACGTGGTCGCGCGCACCGGCGACGGCACGGCGGTGGCGGACCTGCGGCTCGCCGAGCCCGCGTTCGCGCTCGAGTACCGGCACTCCTACTACCGCGTGCCCGCACGCGAGAGCTTCCGCGTGCGCGACGACGGCTCGTTCGAGCTGATCGCGGTCAGCTCTTCGAGCGAGGCGGTGCTCGACTACTACGAGATCGAGGGCACTCGGGCGCGGCGGGGCGGCTGGTGGACGCTGCGGCCCGCGCGGCCGGCGCAGTTCGAGGAGCTGGCGCTGGCGGCGACCGCGACCGGGCGGCGCACGCTCGTGGCCGGGGACCGGCGTGCGGCCCTGTGGGGCGACGCCGTGCACCTGCGGCTGGCGGTGGAGCGGTGACCACGCCCGTCGAGACCGCGGATCCGCGGACCGAGGAGCGGCTGCTCGAGGAGTTCGAGGCCGAGCGCCCCGGCCGGCGGCTGTCGGGCGTGCCGGCGACGATCGTCTCCGTCCTCTGCGCCGGGCTGACGCTGTTCGCGGTCTACTGGGTGTTCAACCCGATCGGCGCGCAGCAGTACCGGCCGACGTTCCTCGCCGTCGCGCTGCTGCTGACGTTCCTCGTGTTCGGTGCGCGCGGGCGCACGAGCGCCGCGGAGCACCCGGCCGAGCGGCCGTCGGCGCTCGACTGGGCGCTCGGGCTGCTGGCGCTCGCGGCCGTCGGGTACGCCGCCGTGACGGCCGACGACCTGTTCCGGCGCGCGGCGGCTCCGGAGGGGCTCGACGTGGCGGCCGGCACCGTGGCCGTGCTGCTCGTGCTGGAGGCGACGCGCCGCACGGTCGGCTGGGTCCTGCCGGCGATCTGCCTCGCCTTCATCGCGTACGCGTACCTCGGCGGGCTGATCCCGGACTCGCTCGGCATCGCCCACAAGGGCTACGGGGTCGAGCGCCTCGTCGGGCAGTCGTACATGGGCCTCGAGGGCCTGTTCGGAATCCCGCTCGACGTCGCGGCGACCTACATCATCCTCTTCACGTTCTATGGCGCCGTGCTCGAGTACTCGGGCGCCGCTCGCTTCTTCGTGCAGCTGTCGTACGCCGCGTTCGGCTCGAGCCGGACGGGCCCGGGGCGCACGACCGCGCTCGCGGGCTTCCTGCTCGGCAGCGTGTCGGGCTCGGGCGTGGCCACGACGGTGACGCTCGGCTCGGTCACCTGGCCGCTGCTGCGCAAGGCGGGCTATCCCAAGGACGCCGGCGGCGGCGTGCTCGCGGCGTCGGGCATCGGCGCGATCCTCTCGCCGCCGACGCTCGGTGCCGCCGCGTTCATCATCGCCGAGTTCCTGGAGGAGAGCTACCTCAAGGTGCTGCTCTACGCGATCGTGCCGTCGCTCCTGTACTACCTCGGCGTGCTGCTGGCGATCGAGGCCGACGCGCGGCGCTTCGGGGTGCGCGGGCTGTCGCTCGAGACGCCGGGGCTGGGGCGCCTGCTGGCGCGCTGGGGCTACCACTTCTCGTCGCTGATCGCGATCGTCGTGCTGCTCGCGATCGGGTTGTCGCCGTTCCGCGCCGTGCTCTACGCGACGGTGCTGGCGTTCCTCATGTCGTTCCTTGATCGCCGGGACTGGATGGGGCCGCGGAAGGTGTGGGACTCGCTGGTGGCGGGCGCCCGGGGCGTGCTGCCGATCGCGGCCACGACGGCGGCGGCGGGGATCATCGTCGCGGTCGTCTCTTTGACGGGGCTCGGGCTCGAGCTGTCGGCGCTGATCGTCGACGCGGCCGGCGGCTCGCTCGCCTGGACGGCGATCTTCAGCGCGATCGCGGTGCTCGTGCTCGGGCTGGCAGTGCCGGTCACCGCCTCCTTCATCATCGCCGCGGTCATCATCGCGCCGGCGCTGATCGCGCTCGAGGTCGAGCCGTTCGTCGCCTACATGTTCATCTTCTACTACGCGGTGCTGAGCGAGGTGAGCCCGCCGACGGCGCTGTCGGCGTTCGCGGCGGCGGCGATCACGGGCGGCGACGGCTTCCGCACGATGATGCTGACCGCGCGCTACACGCTGCCGGCCTTCCTCGTGCCGTTCGCGTTCGTGCTGTCGCCCAACGGCGAAGGGCTGCTGCTGGAGGGCGGCCTGGGGACGGTGCTGCTCGCCGTCTGGTGTCTCGGCAATCGCGGTGGGTGCGCTGGCGGTGGCACTGGGTGGCTGGCTGCGCGGCCCGGTCAGCCTGCCCGTGCGGGTGCTGATGGGGGCGGGTGCGGTCGTGCTGCTGTATCTCGAGCCGCTGTGGATCGGCATCGGACTGGCGCTCGTGGCGCTGGCGCTCGTGGCGCAGCTCGTACTGTCTCGGCGTGCCCCGAACGCCGCTGGCGAGGACGACCGTCCGTGACGCGCTCGACTCGTCGCTGATCGCGCTGACGGCGGCCGGCTGCGAGACGCCGCGGCTCGACGCCGAGGTGCTGCTGGCCGCGGCCATGGGCGTCGATCGGGCGGTCCTGATCGCCGATCCGGGCCGCGGGTCTCGAGCCCGATCAGGCGCGGGCGTTCCAGGACTTCGCCCGCCGCCGGGTGCAGCGCGAGCCGGTGGCGTACATCCTCGGGCGCAAGGGCTTCCGGCGGCTGGAGCTGGCCGTCGACCCGCGCGTGCTGATCCCGCGGCCGGAGACCGAGCATGTGGTGGAGGCGGCGCTGGGCCTACCCGCCGGGGCGCGGGTGGTCGACGTGGGGACGGGCTCGGGGGCGATCGCGCTGGCGCTGGCCGACGAGCGGCCCGACCTCTCCGTGGTGGGGACCGAGGTGAGTCGGGGCGCTCTGGCCGTCGCGCGCGGGAACGGGGCGCGGCTGGGCCTGGCCGTCGAGTTCCTCGAGGGCGACCTGCTCGAGCCGGTCGTCGGACCGGTCGACGCCGTCGTGTCCAACCCGCCGTACGTGCGAGCGGGAGAGCGGCTGGCGCCCGAGCTCGGCTACGAGCCGATCGAGGCGCTGTACGGGGGCCACGACGGCCTCGACGTCTACCGGCGCCTGGTGCCGCGGCGGCCGCACGTGCCTCGTTCGTCGCGCTCGAGATCGGCGCCGGCCAGGCCGCCGACGTCACGTCGCTGGTGAGGGAGGCCGGGTTCAAGACCGTCGAGGTCATCCCCGACCTCGCCGGCATCGAGCGCGTGGTGGTGGGCCGGCGGTGAAGCTGTCGATTCGAGGCTGCATCGCTGGCGGCGGCGTCGCCGTGTTCCCGGCGGACACGGTGTACGGGCTCGCGTGCGATCCCGAGAACGAGGCGGCGGTCGCGCGCCTGTACGCGCTCAAGGGACGCGCGCCGGACAAGCCCGCGGCGGTGATGTTCTTCGACCGCGACCTCGCGCTCGCCGCGCTGCCCGAGCTCGGGCCGCGGACCCGCGACCTGCTCGAGCGGCTGCTGCCGCGCGCCGTCACCGTGCTGCTCGAGAGCGATCGCTTCCCGCTCGCCGGCGGGGCCGGGACCCTCGGCCTGCGGGTGCCGGAGCTTCCGGCCCTCGCGGGCGTCATGCGGCCGGTGCTCCAGACCTCGGCCAACCTCGCGGGCGGCCCGGACCCGCGACGGATCGACGAGGTCCCGGATGAGATCCGGCGCGGCGCCGACCTCGTCATCGGCGCGGGGGAGCTGGGCGGCACGCCGTCGACGGTCGTGGACCTGCGGGGGTACGAGAGCGGCGGCGAATGGCAGATCGTGAGGCCTGGAGCGGTGCCGGAGGCGGTGCTACGTTCCCTCGCATGAGCGACCTCCCGAGCGACTACTTCGAGCGCCCCCTCGCCGACGTCGACCCCGAGGTCGCCGAGGCCATCCAGGCCGAGCTCCATCGCCAGCAGTCCACGCTGGAGATGATCGCGTCCGAGAACTTCGTCCCGCAGGCGATCCTCGAGGCGCAGGGCTCCGTGCTCACCAACAAGTACGCCGAGGGCCTGCCGGGCAAGCGCTACTACGGCGGCTGCGAGCACGTCGACGTGATCGAGACGCTGGCGATCGAGCGCGCGAAGGCGCTGTTCGGCGCCGAGCACGCCAACGTGCAGCCGCACGCCGGCGCGCAGGCCAACGCCGCCGTCTACCACGCGCTGCTGCAGCCGGGTGACACGATCCTCGGGCTCGCGCTCCCGCACGGCGGCCACCTCACGCACGGGATGAAGCTCAACGTGTCCGGCCGGCTGTACGACATCGCGCCGTACGAGGTCGACCGCGAGACGAGCCTGATCGACATGGACGAGGTCGAGCGGATCGCCAAGGAGCGCCGCCCGAAGCTGATCCTCGCGGGCTGGTCGGCCTACCCCCGGTTCCTCGACTTCGACCGCTTCCGCGCGATCGCCGACGAGGTGGACGCGTACCTGATGGTCGACATGGCGCACTTCGCGGGGTTGGTCGCTGCCGGGCTGCACCCCAACCCGGTGCCGGTCGCCGACGTCGTCACGACCACCGTCCACAAGACGATCGGCGGCGCACGCGGCGGCGCGATCCTGTGCCGCGAGGAGTACGCCAAGAAGATCAACTCGGCCGTCTTCCCGGGCCAGCAGGGCGGGCCGCTCGAGCACGTCATCGCGGGCAAGGCGGTCGCATTCAAGATCGCCGCCACGGAGGCGTTCCGCGAGCGCCAGCAGCGCACGGTCGACGGCGCGAAGGCGGTGGCGGGAGAGCTGCTCGGCGCCGGCCACGGCGTCAGCGTCTTGACGGGCGGCACCGACGTCCACCTCGTGCTCGTCGACCTCCGCGAGTCCGAGCTCGACGGCCAGCAGGCCGAGGACCGGCTGCACGACATCGGCATCACCGTCAACCGCAACGCGATCCCGTTCGACCCGCGGCCCCCGATGGTCACGAGCGGCCTCCGGGTCGGCACCTCAGCGCTCGCCACCCGCGGCGTGGGCGCCGACGAGTACACGGAGATCGGCCGCATCATCGCCCGGGCGCTGCAGCCGGGCTTCGAGGACGCCCGCGAAGACCTCGCCGACCGCGTCACCACGATCGCGGACCGCCACCCGCTCTACGCGAACCTGGGAGTCGGCGCCGCCGTCTAGCAGCGCCGCGGCGCTCGCCGCGCGAGGGTCGAACTTCGGCATTGAGGGAGGCGGGACGAGATCGCCGCGCGGTTCGCGAGGCGGTCGGCGGCGCCCGGGGCTGGAAATACACGCTATGCGTGCACTAGCAGCCCCAACCGTGCGGCTGGGGCTGGAAACTGTCGCTATTCGACAGAAATCAGCCCCAGGCCAGCCGACCAGGCCGATCCCTCGCTCCCTTACCCAGCCGCCGTTGACGTTCGCCGGCGGCCGGCCGACGCGGCCGGCGCCCTACCGAGGCCGGCGGCGCGGCAGCGCGGCGACGAGCGGCTCGAGGCCCGCGGCGAGCTCGGCGGCGGTGGGGCGTGCGTGCGGCTCGGGGTCGAGCGCTGCGCGCAGCACCTCGGCAAGCGCGCCCGGGACGCGGCGGGGGAGTGGGAGCGGGCCGCGCACCAGCTGCGGGAAGCGCTCGTCGCCGCGCCGCGGGAACGGGCGCTCGCCGGCGACGGCGTGGTGGAGCGTCGCCGCGAGGCCGAAGACGTCGGCGGGCGGCCCGACCGCGCCGCGAGAGGCGTCGCACTGCTCGGGCGCCATGTAGGCGTCGGTCCCGACCGGCTTCCGCAGCCGCGCGGCCTCGCCGAGCGACCGCGCGACGCTGAGGTCGATGAGCCGCGGCGGCGCGCCCATCACGACGTTGTCGGGCTTGACGTCGAGATGGACCATCCCCTCGGCGGCGAGGTAGTGGAGCGCCGACGCCACGTGCAGCCCCAGCGGCAGCGCCTGCTCCAACGAGAGCGGGCCGTCGCGCTCGATCAGCTCGCGCAGCGTCGGCCCCTCGAGGTGCTCGAGCAGCAGGTGCGGAAAGCGTCCTTCGCGGACCGTCTCGAACCCGCGCACGATCACCGGGTGCGCGAGGCTGGCGAGTGCGGCTCCCTCGCGGTCGAGGTCGCGCAGCGCGACGGCGTCGGTCGCGAAGTCCGGGCGCAGGAGCTTCGCCACCAGCATCGCCAGCCGGTGGTCGTCCCACACGAGGAAGACCTCGTAGCGGCGGCCGCCCTCGAGGCGGCGGAGGATTGTCCGCCCCGGCGCGATCGCGTCGCCTTCGGCCAGCCCCCACGTGGGCCGCTCGCGGCCCTGCCAGGGTGGTGCCTCGGCGACGGTCGAGAGCCCGGCGATCTCCTCGCGGGTCTCGGAGCCGATCACGCCGACGGCCCGTCCGCCTCGTCGTCGGCCTGCGGCGAGGGCGCCTCGGCCTTCTGCGCCGCCACCGGCGGATCAGGCGCCGCGGACGCCGACGCCAGCGGCCCGGCGAGCGCGAGGACGAGTGCCGCGGCGGCCGCGGCGAGCACGCGGCGGGCGGGACGGAGCGCAGCCGGCGCGCCGTCCGGATCGTCCCCCAGCGCGAGGAAGGCGCGCGCGAGGGCGAGGTCGTGACGCGGGTGGGAAGCGGCGGGTTCCATCAGTCGTCGCACGCGGCAGATCCCCCGACTGCCGTCGCCGCAATCCCTTTTCGTCGCCACGAGCCGATCCCCTCCGGCGCCGCCGCCGCGCGATCCTCGCGTCACGCGCTGATCCCCTGCGGCGCCGTCGGCCCTGCGATCCTCTCAGCCCGATGCAGGACGATGCGCTCTACGCCGGCATCGTGGCCTTCGCGGTCGCGGCGCTCCTGACGCCGGTCGTCGCTCGCGCCGCGCGGCATGTCGGCGCCGTCGACGCCGTGAAGGAGCGCGGCCTGGCCCGCGAGGCGACGCCGCTGCTCGGCGGCCTGGCGATCTTCGTCGGCGCCGTCCTCGCCGGGCTCGTGTTCCTGCCCGACAACGAGCGCACGCGCGGGATCCTGATGGCCGCCGCCCTGATCACCGCCGTCGGCGCCTGGGACGACATGCGCGACCTGCCGCCCGGCGTGAAGCTCGCCGGCCAGGTGCTCGCGGCGCTGATCCTCGTCGACGCCAACGTCGTCGTCCGCAACATCACGTTCCCGTTCCTCGGAGCGCTCGAGTTCGGCGACCTCGGCGGACCGCTGACGGTGCTCGGCCTCGTCGCCGTCATGAACGTCGTCAACTTCTCCGACGGCGTCGACGGCCTCGCGGCAGGCGTGTGCGCGATCTCCGCCGTGGCCTTCGCGATCATCGCGTTCGACCTCGGGCGCGACACCGCCGGCGTGCTGGCGGCGCTCACGGCCGGCGCCGCGCTCGGCTTCCTCGTGCACAACTTCCACCCTGCGTCGGTCTTCATGGGCGACTGCGGGTCGAACCTGCTCGGGCTCCTGCTCGGCGCCGTGATCATCGAGGGCTCGCTCAAGACCAACGCCCTCGTCGCGCTGATCGTGCCGCTCGTCGTGCTCGCCGTCCCGTTCCTCGACACCGGCTTCGTGGTCGCCAAGCGGATCAAGTACCGGCGGCCCGTCTACCAGGCCGACTCGAACCACTTCCACCACCGCTTCCACCGCATCGGCTTCTCCCAGCGGCGCACCGTGCTCTACCTCTACGCGTGGACGGTCACGATGGCTGGGCTCGCGGTCGCGCTGCGCTTCATCCCCTACTCCGACGCCGGCGTCCTGCACCCCGGCTGGGTGGCGGTGATGGGCGCCTGCTTCGTGATCGCGCTGGCCGCCAGCGCCTACCTCGTCTACGTGCTCGAGATCCTCAAGCTGCGACGCCTGCGCGCCTGGCAGCTCCGCCGCACCGACCCGGACACGACCGAGCACCAGATCGACGAGGAGGTCGAGCGCGAGCTCGAGACCGGCGAGTTCTCCGCGCTCGGCTGAAAGCTACGGCTAGCCGCACTTGCGTTCCCGCCGCTCCCGCGGGTATCGTGCCCGAGACCGATCGACCGACCGCGCTTTCGCGCGCGAAAGGGAGGTGAGCAGGACTGATGCAGAGCACGCGCCACATGTGCAACGGCCGTATGGCCGCGGGCGCCGGCGTGTTCTGGCGTCCGCTCCTGCTCGCGTTCTCGTAGTTCCTCGGCCGCGGGCAGCACCAACTGCCGCCCGTGACCCGCATCGGTCGTACCGCCCCTTTCAGGCCACGGGCGGCTCCCCCATCCATCACCATCTGGGAGCCCCACAAATGCATTCCCTGAACCACCCGGCTTACGCCCGCTCCGTCGTTGCAGAGCGCGTCGAGGCCGCCGAGCGTGCCGCGAAATACGGCCGCTCACAGCACCCACCGCCGGTGCGCAGCCGCACCGCCTACGCGGTCGCGCGCATCGCGCGCCGGATCGACATCGCGGCGGCGCGTCGTGCCGTCGCCTGACCGCACTCCGCGCGGCGCCCGCTTCGGGCGTCGCGCGGACGTCGTCTACCCTGTCGCGCGCCTCGTGCAGACCGTGCGCATGGAAGATCGCGAGCCGTTCGTGACCGCCGATGGGTCGACCATCCGCGAGCTCGCGGGCGTGCCGTCGGGCAACGCCGTCAACCAGTCGCTGGCCGAGGCCACGGTGCCGCCGGGCGGCGAGACGGTCGAGCACTTCCACCGCGTGGCCGAGGAGATCTACCACTTCACGGCAGGCTCGGGCAGGATGCGGCTCGGCGGCCTGGAGGCCGACGTCCGGGCGGGCGACACGGTGGTCATCGCCCCCGGCGTCCCGCACAAGCTGTGGAACACGAGCGACGAGCCGCTCGTCCTGCTGTGCTGCTGCGCGCCGCCGTACTCGCACGAGGACACGGTTCTGCTGGAGGACTAGTAGCGCGCGCGCCAGGGTAGGCGCCGCGCCATGACGCAGGTCAGCGGGGGTCCGGGCTTTCGCGCGCAGGCGACAGCGCTCAAGCCGGCGATCACGCGGCGGATGCTGCTGTTCTTCATCGTCGGCGACATCCTCGGCGGCGGCATCTACGCGCTCGTCGGCGAGGTCGGGGGCGAGATCGGCGGCGCGATCTGGGTGGCGTTCGCGGTCGCCGGCGTCGTGGCCGCCTTCACGGCCGCGTCGTACGCCGAGCTGGTGTCGAAGTTCCCGCTCGCCGGCGGCGCGGCGCTGTTCGTGCACCGCGCGTTCCGCACGCCGCTGTTCACGTTCCTCATCGCCTTCGCGGTGATGTGCTCGGGCGTGGCGTCGGCGGCCACGCTCGCCACCGCCTTCGGCGGCGACTACCTGAGCGAGTTCGTCGACCTGCCGACGGTCCTCGTGGGCCTGGCGGTCGTCGCCGCGCTCTCGCTGCTGAACCTGCGCGGGATCAAGGAGTCGGTCACCTTCAACATGGGGTGCACGCTGATCGAGCTCACAGGGCTCGTGATCGTGGCCGTGATCGCCGCCGCGTTCCTGCTCGACGGCGGCGGCGACGCCGGCCGCGCGCTCGAGTTCAAGTCCGGCGATAGCCCGCTCCTGCTCGCCGTCGCCGGCGCCTCGCTGGCCTTCTACGCGCTGATCGGCTTCGAGGACTCGGTCAACGTCGCCGAGGAGACGCAGGCGGCCCCGCGCACGTTCCCGGGCACGCTGTTCCTCGGGCTGGGGATAGCCGGCGCGGTCTACCTGATCGTCACGGTGCTGGCATCGATGGCGGTGCCCACCGGCACGCTGGCCGACTCGGACGGGCCGCTGCTCGAGGTCGTGCAGCTCGGACCGCTGGCCGTGAACACGAAGGTGTTCTCGGCGATCGCGCTGTTCGCGCTCGTCAACGGGGCGCTCATCAACCTCGTCATGGCATCGCGGCTCGTCTACGGCATGGCGCAGCAGGGCGTGATCCCGCGACCGTTCGGGCGGGTCCTGCCGGGGCGGCGGACGCCGTGGGCGGGCGTCGCGCTGAGCTCGGCGCTCGCGGCCGTGCTGGTGATCGTCGGGGATCTCGAGACGCTGGCCGACACGACCGTCCTCCTGCTCCTGTTCGCCTTCGTCGCGGTGCACCTGGCGGTGCTCGTGCTGCGGCGGACGCCGGTCGAGCACGAGCACTTCGTCGCGTGGACGGGCTTCCCGATCCTGGGCGCGCTCAGCTGCAGCGCGCTGATCATCCAGAAGCTCGTGGAGGACACCGTGATCTTCGCCTACGCGGGCGGCCTGCTCGCGTTCGGCCTCGTGCTCTGGCTGATCGCCCGCGCGGTCGGCGGGGACGACACCGGCGAGGTCGATCCGGAGCAGCTCGCGGGCTAGGCGGTCGGCGGGCGAACGTCAACTGCGGCTGGGTAAGGAGAGTGAGGGAGCCGGCGGGGTCGGTCGGCCTCGCGCGCCGAATCGGGCAGCCTCCCTACCCAGCCGCAGTTGACGTTGACGTTGACGTTCGAACGACCGACTGGTACAACCAGCTCCCATCACTGGTCCAACCAGTACAGCCGAGCCCCTCTCGTTTCGGATCTACGCGCAACTGCGCGACGAGATCCTCGCCGGTGCGCGCGCGCCCGGTGATGCGCTTCCGTCCGAGCGGCGGTTGAGTGACACGCTGGGCGCCAGCCGGCACGCCGTTCGCGAGGCGCTCAAGCGGCTCCAGCAGTCCGGGCTCGTGCGGATCAGCCAGGGCGGAGCGACACGGGTGCGCGACTGGCGCCGCCACGGTGGGCTCGACCTGCTGATCGAGCTCGGCGCTGCGGGCGACGTGCCGGGCGAGCTCGGCCTCGCGCGCGCGGTGCTCGAGATGCGCGCGAGCGTCGGTGCCGACGCCGCCCGCCGGTGCGCCGCCCGCGCCGACGCCGTCGTGCGCGCTGAGCTGGAGGCGCGCGCCGAGATGCTGGCCGCCGAGACCGATCTGGACGCCCGGAACACGATCTACGAGGCGTTCTGGGACCTCTTGATCGAGGGCGCCGACAACCTCGCATACCGGCTCGCGCTCAACACGCTGGTGGCCGGGCAGCGCTTGCTGGCCTTCGGGCCCGCGCTGGTCGGTGCCGAGCTGGCGGACGCGGCCGCGGTGCGCGCGCTTGCCGCCGCGATCGCGGCCGGCGACGAGGACGGCGCGTACGTGCGTGCGCGCGAGCTGCTCGAGCGCTCGGAGATCTGACGTGGTCGAGGTCCTCTACTACGCGATCCCGTTCTTCGTGCTCCTGCTCGTGGTCGAGGCGATCTCGTTCCGCCACTACCACGAGGACGACCTCGTCGGCTACGAGCCGCGCGACACGCGGACGAGCCTCACGATGGGCGTCGGGAACGTCGTCGTCAACGTCGCCTGGAAGCTCGTCGTGGTCGTCGTCTACGCCGCGCTCTACGAGCTCACGCCGTTCCGCATGCCGGAGGACGCGTGGTGGGCCTGGGTGCTGCTCTTCCTCGCCGACGACCTGGCGTACTACTGGTTCCACCGCGTGTCACACGTGAGCCGGGTGTTCTGGGCGAGCCACGTCGTCCATCACTCGAGCCAGCACTACAACCTGTCGACCGCGCTGCGCCAGACGTGGGTGCCGATGACCTACCTGCCGTTCTGGCTGCCGCTGCTGCTGGTCGGCTTCCCGCCCTGGATGGTGCTGCTCGCGCAGTCGTGGAGCCTGATCTACCAGTTCGGCCTGCACACCGAGCGGATCGGACGCCTCCCGCGGCCGCTGGAGGCGGTGCTCAACACGCCCTCGCACCACCGGGTCCACCACGGCGCCAACGAGCAGTACCTGGACCGCAACTACGGCGGCATCCTGATCGTCTGGGACCGGCTGTTCGGGAGCTTCGTCCCCGAGTCCGAGCGGGTGCGCTACGGGCTGACCAAGAACATCGACACGTTCAACCCGCTCGAGGTCGCGTTCGGCGAGTACGGCGCGCTCGCGCGCGACCTGCGCGCCACGCGCGGCTGGCGCACGCGGCTGCAGGTCGCGCTCCGCGGGCCGGACTGGCGGCGGCCCTAGCTCTCGAGCGTCGTCTCGACGGTGATCTCGCCGACGGCGCCGAGCGCGCGCGAGATGATGCAGGTCTCGCGCGTCTCCTCGGCCGTGCGCTGGAGCGTCTCGGCGTCGAGGCCGGGGACGCGGGCCCGGGTGGTGAGCGCGATCCTCGCGATCGTCGGCGCGCCGTCGATGTTGCGGATGCTCACGCGCGCGTCGGTGTGCACGAGCTCGGGCACGTGGCCCGCCTCGGAGAGGTCGTGGGAGAGCTGCATCGTGAAGCAGCCGGCCTCGGCGGCGCCGATCAGCTCCTCGGGGTTCGAGCCCGCGCCGTCCTCGAAGCGCGACTCGAACGTGAACGGGCCCCTCCCAGGCGCCGGACCCCAGCGCCATGGTCCCCTCGCCCTCCTTCAGCGTGCCCCGCCATTCGGCGCTCGCCGTGCGTGCCATCTCGTCCTCCCGGGTCGTCGGTGTGGTCCCGGGAGCTTGCCAGCATGTGAACGATCGTCGTCGCCTTGCTCCTCCTCGCTGCCGGCCTCGCGCTCGCTGACGCGTCGATCGTCACCCTCGCGCTGCCGCCGATCATCGCCGAGCTCGACGCCTCGGTGCAGGAGGCGGCCGCGGTGCTCGGCTCGTACACGCTCGTCCTCGCGCTCGCGCTCCTGGGCGCCGCGCGCCTGCGGGTCTCGTCGCGGACGCTCGCCGCCGCCGGCTCGCTGGTCTTCGCCGGGGCGTCGCTGCTGTGCGGGATCGCCGGCACGCTCGGCCTGCTGCTCGCCGCCCGGTCACTCCAGGCGGCGGGTGCCGCCGCGCTGCTGGTCGGCGCCTTCGCGCTCGTCGACGGCGGGGGAGCAGGCCGGCGCGGCTGGACGGCGGCGGCGCTCTTCGGCTTCGCGGCCGGCCCCGCGCTCGGCGGCATCCTGACCGAGGCGATCGACTGGCGAGCGATCTTCCTCTTCCAAGTCCCGGTCGCGATCGCGGCGGCGGCTGCGGCGTGGCGCGCTCGGCCGCGCAGCACGCCGATCGAGGAGCGGGCGGCATGGCCGGTCGGGCCCGCCGTTGCGCTCGCCCTGCTCTCCGCGGCGCTCGTCGGGGTGCTCTTCCTGCTGGTGCTGATGCTCGTTACCGGCTGGTCGCTGAGCCCGCTCGGGGCGGCCGCGGCGGTCTCGGTGCTTCCGGTGGCCGCGCTGGCGGCGTCGCGCGTTCCCGGGCCGCCGCGGGTGCGGGCCTCGGCCGGGGCCGTGCTGGTGGGTGGAGGCGTGCTCGCGCTGGCGTCGCTGCCGAGCGCGTCGCCGTGGTGGACGGTCGTGCCGCAGGTGATGGCGGGCGCCGGGATGGGTCTGGCGCTGCCGGCGCTGGCCGGCGAGCTGCTCCCGGAGCGGACGCCGTCGCAGGCCGCGCGGCTGCTGTCCGCCCGCCACGCCGGCATCACGGTCGCGCTTGCGCTGCTGGCACCGGTCGCTGCCGCCCAGCTCGACGACGCCGTCGCGAACACGCGCGAGCAGGGCGCCGCGCTCGTGCTCGACGCCCGCCTCCCCCCGCTCGACAAGCTCTCGCTGGCGGCGGCGCTCGTCGGCGACCTCGACCCCGTCGACCCGCGCGGCGAGCTGCAGCGCTCGCTCGACGCGTCGCGCGCCGGCATCGACGCCGAGGACCGCGCCGCGTACGCCGCGCTCGCGGAGCGAGCGGACGACGCGCTCGTCGCCGGCGTCCAGGACGCGTTCGAGCCGGCGCTGGCGATCTGCGGCGTGCTCGCGCTGCTGGCCGCCGTCGCGACGCTCCCGCGGGAACGCCTCGCGCCGGTGGCGGCCGCCTCCGCAGCCGCGCTCGTCCTGGCGGGCGGCGCGCGGCTGGCGCAGCCGGCGCTCACCCCTGAGCCGATCCGCATCGCCAACCCCTGCCAGGAGCGCGCGCTGCCCGATTCCGCCGGGCTCGAGGGAGCGCTTCAGGACACCGCGCTCGTCGCGCTCGACCGTGCGGCCTGCCGCTTCGGATCCTCCCGCGAGGAGCTGGCGCTGGCGCTCGTCGACGAGTCCGCCCGCGACGACTACGAGCGCGAGTACGGCGTCGACCCGCGCGACCTCGGCGGGCTGCTCGGCGCAGTGCTGGGCCTGTGACCTCCTATCTTGAGAAGGGATGAGCAAGGGCCAGCGCTTCACGTTCCTCGCGATCGCGGCCGTGATCGCGATCGTCGCAGTCGTGGTTCTGACCGGAGGCGGCGACGACTCCGCCGACTCGGGCGAGCAGGCCGCCGCCACCGCGACGTCGACGGCGACCGCCGAGCCGCAGGAGGCCGCACCCCAGGCCACGGAGACGCCGACGCCCGAGCCGACCCCGAAGCCGCCGCCGCTCCTGCGCGCCGGGAAGGTCACGAAGCTGAAGGCCACCGAGGGGGAGACCGTCCGCTTCCGCGTACGCTCGGGCACCGACGAGGAGATCCACGTCCACGCGTACGACATCGAGCGCGCGGTCCCGGCCGGCAAGACCGTCAACGTCGCCTTCAAGGCGACCATCACCGGCATCGTCGAGATCGAGTTCCACGGCTCCGGCGAGCAGATCGGCGAGCTCACGGTCGAGCCGCGCTGACGGACGACCCGGCGCGGGGCCCATTGAAGAATCCCCGGACCCTTAGAGCCGGGTGTCACAAAGTTGTTACAAAGTCGAGAATCGCGCTATTGTGCGCGGCACAGCCGGGCCAGCGAGATCGGGGTGTTGCAGGGGTCTCGTGGCCGGCGAACTCTCCATGTCCCATCCCGCGCGAGACAGCATGCCTGCGGTGCCCGCTGACCCTGCGCGCGGGGTCGACCCGCTTGTCTTCGTCCGCTACCTGGACGTCATCCTGCTGATCCTCGCCACGCCGTTCGTGCTCGTGCTCGGAGCGCCGGCGACGGGCTACCTCGTAGGGGCCGGAGGCTGGCTCCTGGCGCGCTTCGCCGGGGTCGCCGTCGACCGCGTCGTGGCGCGTTCGGGCGACTACCGGACAGCCCTTGGGCTGGGGATGGCCTCGGCCGTACTGCGCGCGTGGCTCGTCGGCCTTACCATCCTGGCCGTCGGCCTGCTCGCGGAGCGCGAGGACGGCCTGACCGCAGGTGTCACCGTGCTCGTCGCGTTCACCGTCTACTTCGCCACCGCCCTCGTCCTTCGTCCGCTCGAGAGGAAGCCTCCGCGCGCATGACCAGCCGGAACAAGGTGCTGCTGGGCATCTTCGCGTTCTACTTCGGGTCGATCTTCCTGGTCGTGCTGATCTTCGGCTTCACGCGCCGGGACAACGAGGAGTTCGCGCCGCAGAACGAGTTCAAGCTCGACACCTGGATCGACCTTCCCGGCCCGCTCGACTTCAACAAGGCCGTCATGTACCTGCTGATCTCCGGGATCCTCACGGTGGTGACGATGGTCTACGTCGCGAGACGGATGCGAGGCGCGTCCCAACCGCGTGCAGACGGCCGTCGAGGCGCTGTTCTCCCTCATGCGCGACAACATCACGCGCGGGAACATGGACGACAAGATGGCGGCGAAGTGGTTCCCGTTCATCGGGTCGCTCTTCCTCTTCATCTGGTTCAACAACCTGATCGGCTACATCCCGCTGCCGACCAACACCGAGCACCCGATCGAGGTGTTCGGCGACGGAGATCCCGGCGTTCGCCATCTACGCGGCAACGGCCAACATCTCGATCCCGCTCGTGCTCGCCCTGATCGTGTTCGTGGTCTACAACGTCGAGGGCATCCGGGCGAAGGGCCTCGGCGGTTACCTCAAGGCGCTGGTGCCCGCCGGCGTCACGGGCGGCATGGCGGTCGTTCATCTTCGTGCTCGAGTTCCTCTCGAACTTCATGCGCCTCGTCTCGCTCTCCGTACGTCTCTTCGCCAACATCCTCGCCGGCCACCTGATCATCCTCTTCATGTCCGGCGGCATCGCGGTGCTGCTCGGGCTCGAGGCGCTCGGGGTCCTGACGCTGCCGTTCGGGGTGATCCTGTTCCTCTTCGAGGTCGGCCTAGTCGCCACGCTGCAGGCCTTCATCTTCGCCACGCTGACTGCCATCTACCTCGGCGGCGCCGTCGCCGAGCACCACTAGTCCAAAGGAGACCGCTTCAGTGCTCGCAACGATCCTCTCCCTGGTCTTCGCCGCCGCCGAGGATGGTGCGGACGCCGGCAAGGCGATCGCGCTCGGCGTGGGTGGCGGCCTCGGGGCCGTCGGCGCCGGCGTCGGCATCGGCATCATCTTCGGCAAGGTCATCGAGTCGGTGACCCGCCAGCCCGAGATGCGCGACGAGATCACCGGCATCCAGTGGCTCGGTTTCGCGCTCACCGAGGCGTGCTTCTTCTACGGGCTGGTCGCGGGCCTGATCGCGTTCTTCCTCTAGGCCGATGACCGACCTGCTCATCATCGCGACCGAGGCCGGCGGCGAGGAGGAGGGTGGAAGCTTCCTCGTCTCGCCCGACATCGGGCTGATGATCTGGACGCTGCTCGTCTTCGGCCTGTCGATGTTCCTGCTCGCCAAGCTCGCGTTCCCGCGTATCACCGAGGCGCTGGACCGCCGGCAGCGGGCGATCGAGGACTCGATCGACACCGCCGAGCGCATCCGCACCGAGGCCGAGCAGATCCTCGCCGAGTACCGCGAGCGGCTCGCCGAGGCGCGCGGGCAGGCCGACGAGATCGTCGCCCGCGCGCGCAAGTCCGGCGAGGTCGCCGAGAACGAGATCGTCGCCAGCGCGCGTACCAAGCGCGAGGAGATGATGGAGCAGACGCGCCGCGACATCGAGGCCGAGACGCGCCGCGCGATCCAGGAGATCCGCGCCGAGGTCGCCGACCTCACCGTGCTCGCCACCGAGAAGGTGACGCGCAAGACGCTCACGGCCGAGGACCACCGCCGGCTCGTCGAGGAGGCGCTGTCCGAGCTCGACTTCGCGTCCCTCTCCGGAGAGGAGCGCAGCCGGTAATGGAGGAGATCGCCACCGTCTACGCCAGGTCGCTGTTCGAGGTCGCCACCGAGCAGGACAAGCTCGACCTCGTGCGCGAGCAGGTCGGTGAGTTCGCCGACGCCGTGTCGGAGAACCGCGAGCTGCAGATCTTCCTGTTCTCGCCCTACTTCTCGACCGAGGAGAAGGCGGACGGGCTGGACCGCGCGCTGACCGACGTGGACCCGGTGGTGGAGAACTTCCTCAAGCTGCTGATCGAGAAGCACCGGATGCCGGTGATCTTCCGCATCCGCGCCGAGTACGACCAGCTGTGGGAGGAGGAGAACAAGCTCCTCCCGGTCGAGATCACGTCGGCGATCGAGCTGCCCGAGGAGACCGTCAAGCAGCTCGGCGACCGCATCTCCGAGCAGACCGGCCGCACGGTCGAGCTCTCGTCCCACGTGGAGCCCGACATCCTCGGCGGCATCGTCGTCCAGGTCGGCAACTCCGTGCTCGACGCATCCATCCGCAACCGACTCGAACAACTACGGCGCCAAGTGGCCAAGGCAGGGTAAATGCAGATCAAGCCCGACGAGATCACCTCCATCCTCAAGAGCCGCATCGAGGGCCTCGACGAGGGTCAGGCCGACCTCACCGAGGTGGGCACGGTCCTCTCCGTCGCCGACGGCATCGCCCGCATCCACGGCCTGGAGAACTGCCAGGCGTTCGAGATGCTCGAGCTGCCGCACGACGTCACGGGCCTCGCGCTCAACCTCGAGTCCGACAACGTCGGTGCCGTGCTGTTCGGCCCGTGGGACAAGATCGTCGAGGGCGACACGGTCAAGCGCACCAGCCGCCTGCTCGAGATCCCGGTCGGCGAGCAGTTGCTCGGCCGCATCGTGTCCCCGCTCGGCGTGCCGCTCGACGGCAAGGGCGACATCAACACCGAGGGGACCCGCCCGGCCGAGTTCAAGGCCCCCGGCGTCGTGCAGCGCCAGCCGGTCAAGGAGCCGATGCAGACCGGCATCAAGGCGATCGACGCGATGATCCCGATCGGCCGCGGCCAGCGCGAGCTGATCATCGGCGACCGCCAGACGGGCAAGACGGCGATCGCGATCGACACGATCATCAACAACCGGGACACGGGCGTCGTCTCGGTCTACGTCGCGATCGGCCAGCGGATGTCGACCGTGGTCGGCATCGCCCGCCTGCTCGAGGACGCCAACGCGCTCGACAACACGATCATCGTCGCCGCTCCGGCCGACGAGGCGGCGCCGATCAAGTACATGGCGCCGTACGCCGGCTGTGCGATGGCCGAGTACTTCCTCTACAAGGGCGGCCACGCGCTGGTGGTCTACGACGACCTCACCAAGCACGCGTACGCCTACCGCCAGATGTCGCTGCTGCTGCGCCGCCCGCCCGGGCGCGAGGCCTACCCGGGCGACGTCTTCTACCTGCACTCGCGCCTGCTCGAGCGGGCGGTCAAGCTCAATGACGAGCTCGGCGGCGGCTCGCTGACCGCGCTGCCGGTGATCGAGACGCAGGCCGGCGACGTGTCGGCCTACATCCCGACCAACGTGATCTCGATCACCGACGGGCAGATCTTCCTCGAGCCCGGGCTCTTCAACTCGGGCGTGCGCCCGGCCATCAACGTCGGCATCTCGGTCTCGCGCGTGGGCGGCAACGCGCAGATCACGCCGCTGCGCAAGGTCGCCGGCAAGCTCAAGATCGAGCTGTCCCAGTTCCGCGACCTCGAGGCCTTCGCCCAGTTCGGCTCCGACCTCGACCCCGAGACCCAGCGCACGCTGGCCCGTGGCGACCGGCTCGTGAAGTCGCTCAACCAGGGCGAGCGCTCGCCGCTGGCCGTCGAGGACCAGGTCGCCGTCGTGTACGCGGCCACCAACGGCTTCCTCGACCGCATCTCCGCCGACCGCGTGGGCGAGTTCAACCAGGGCCTCGTCGAGCGCATCCACGCGGAGATCGCCGAGGTGCTGAAGAAGATCGCCGAGGGCGACTGGTCAGACGAGACGCAGAAGGCGCTCGACGACACGATCTCCCAGTACGCGCAGGACTTCGGCTACGACCTCGACGAGGAGGGCCAGCCGCTGACCGACGAGCAGGCCATCCAGGAGGGCGGCGGCAAGCGCGACGAGGACTCCGAGGAGACGGAAGAGACCGAGGAGACAGAGGAGCGCGAGCCCGCGACGGCGTAGCCCATGGCCCAGAAGGACGTCAAGAACCGGATCGCGTCGGTCAAGAACATCCAGAAGATCACGCGTGCGATGGAGATGGTCGCGGCCGCGCGGCTGCGGCGCGCCGAGCAGCGGATCGAGGCGCTGCGGCCGTACGCCTCGGCCATCCGGCGGATGACCCGCCAGGCGGCCGAGGCGGCGCAGAACGTGCCGAACCTGCCGATCCTCAACGAGCACGAGTCCGAGAACACCGTCGGCCTGCTGCTCGTGACGGGCGACCGCGGGCTGGCCGGCGCGTTCAACTCGCAGATCGTGCGCGCGGGGATCCGCGCGGCCGCCGAGCACGAGTCCGGCGGCCGCTCGCTGGAGTGGTACGCGTCCGGCCGCCGCGGCGTGTCCTCGCTCACCTTCCGCGGCCGCGACGTCGCCGGCGCGTACACGGGCTTCACCGACCGCCCCTCCTACGGTGACGCGCGCGACATCGCGTCCGACCTCATCGCCGCCTACGTCGACGGCAAGGTCGATCGCGTGGAGATCATCTACAACCAGTACATCTCGCCGCTCACCCAGAAGGTCACGCGCGAGACGCTGCTTCCGCTCCAGCACGCCACGATCCTCGAGGGTGACGAAGGGCTCGGCGGCCGCGCGGGCGGCGAGGACGAGGAGGAGGACGAGGGCGCCAAGCGCGCGCTCGTCGAGTACGAGCCCGACCCGGAGGAGATCCTCCAGCGGCTGATCCCCGCGTACGT
Organism: uncultured Solirubrobacteraceae bacterium; assembly: GCA_963838655.1. Lineage (GTDB taxonomy): Bacteria > Actinomycetota > Thermoleophilia > Solirubrobacterales > Solirubrobacteraceae > DASSUW01. The sequence goes on from CAWIRW010000013.1 coordinate 240,062, forward strand.
GGAGATCTCGCTCTACCGGGCGCTGCTCGAGTCCACGGCGTCCGAGCACGGCGCGCGCATGACCGCCATGCGCAACGCGTCGCAGAACGCCGGGGACATCATCAAGGACCTCACCCTGCAGATGAACCGCGAACGTCAGGCGGAGATCACGCAGGAGATCTTGGAAGTCGTGTCCGGGGCCGAAGGGCTCAGGTAAGCGTCGCCCGGAGGGCGAAAGGAAATCAATTGGCTGTTGAAACTGAAGAGACGACGAAGGAAACCGAGAAGCAGAACGTCGGCCGGATCGAGGAGATCCAGGGCGTCGTCATCGAGGCCGTCTTCCCCGACGAGCTGCCCGAGATCTACTCGGCGATCCTCGTCAAGCGCGAGGCGGCCGAGGACCAGGACGAGAACATCAGCCCCGACCTCGTGTGCGAGGTCCAGCAGCACCTGGGCGACGACCGCGTGCGCGCGGTGGCGATGGACTCGACCGACGGCATCGCGCGCGGCGACGGAGGTGGTCGACACCGGCGGGCCGATCACGGTGCCCGTCGGCCGCGTGACGCTCGGGCGGATCTTCAACCTGCTCGGCGAGGCGATCGACCAGGGCGACCCGATCGAGGTCGAGGAGCGCTGGCCGATCCACCGCTCCGCGCCGACCGTCGAGCAGCTCACCCCGACCGCCGAGATGTTCGAGACCGGCATCAAGGTCGTCGACCTGCTCGCGCCGTACGCCAAGGGCGGCAAGGTCGGCCTGTTCGGCGGCGCCGGCGTGGGCAAGACCGTGCTGATCCAGGAGCTGATCAACAACCTCGCCCAGGAGCACGGCGGCCTGAGCGCGTTCTGCGGCGTCGGCGAGCGCTCACGCGAGGGCAACGACCTCTGGCTCGAGATGTCCGAGTCGGGCGTCATCGACAAGACCATGCTCGTCTTCGGCCAGATGAACGAGCCGCCCGGCGCGCGCATGCGCGTCGCGCTCTCCGGGCTGACGATGGCGGAGTACTTCCGCGACGAGGAGGGGCAGGACGTGCTCCTCTTCATCGACAACATCTTCCGCTTCGTGCAGGCCGGCTCGGAGGTCTCCGCGCTGCTCGGCCGGATGCCGTCGCAGGTCGGCTACCAGCCCACGCTCGAGTCCGAGATGGGGCAGCTCCAGGAGCGCATCACGTCGACCCGCAAGGGCTCGGTGACGTCGATCCAGGCGATCTACGTGCCCGCCGACGACCTCACCGACCCGGCGCCGGCCTCGGTGTTCGCCCACCTCAACGCCACGACCACGCTGTCGCGCGCGATCTCCGAGAAGGGCATCTACCCGGCCGTCGACCCGCTCGACTCGACGTCGACGATCCTCAAGCCGGAGATCGTCGGCGACGAGCACTTCACGGTCGCCAACGAGGTCAAGCAGGTGCTGCAGCGCTACCGCGAGCTGCAGGACATCATCGCCATCCTCGGCATCGACGAGCTGTCCGACGAGGACAAGGTGCTCGTCCAGCGCGCGCGCCGGATCGAGCGCTTCCTGTCGCAGCCGTTCCACGTCGCCGAGGCGTTCACCGGCACCCCCGGCCAGTACGTGCCGATCGCCGAGACCGTGCGCTCGTTCCGGGAGATCCTCGACGGCAAGCACGACGAGCTGCCCGAGTCGGCGTTCCTGCTCAAGGGCTCGATCGACGACGTGGTCGAGGCGTCCAAGAGCGACCGCTGATGGCGCGCACGCCCTTCCAGGTCGAGGTCCTCACCCCCGAGGGGGAGGTCTTCAGCGACGAGGTCGAGATGGTCTCGACCAAGACGTCGGTCGGATCGATCGGCCTGCTGGCCAACCACCAGCCGCTGCTGGCGATGCTCGACCCGACCGAGCTGCGGCTCTACAAGTCCGAGTCCGACGTCGTCCGCTTCGCCCAGGGCGAGGGGTTCCTGCAGGTCGCGGGAACCCACGCCCTGGTGCTGGTCGACGAGGCGTTCGCGATCGAGGACCTCGACACGGGCGACCTGCGCTCGCGGCTGGAGCGCGCCGAGCAGGCGCTGTCGAGCGCCGAGGAGGGCACGGAGGAGCACCGCGCCGCCGCGCGCGACAAGCGGCGCTACGAGGCGTTCCTCAAACTCGCAGAGGGTTAGACCAGCTCCCGCTCACGCGCCGTCGGTGCGTCGGCCCGCCGCCCGCCGACGGTGATCAGCTCGCGCATGAAGGCCATCGCGGCCTCGTGCGCGCCGTCTGACCGGCGCCGGCCGGCTTCCTTGACCGCGAGCCGGCCTGCGAGCGTGCCCGCCGCGTCGTCGCCCAGCCGGCCGTCCGGCAGCAGCGGCCGGACCGGCAGCAGGCGGCGCGGCCCGCGCCGGCGCTCCTCGTGGCGCGACTGCGCCCAGGTCAGGCACATCCGCGCTCGCTCGGCCTGCACGGCGGCCGTGGTGCGCGTGCCGACGGCCTCGGAGGCGAGCGGGAGCAGGTCCTGCCGGCGGCGGTCGTCGATGCCGTCGTTGTACGTGCGCATGAAGCCGGCGATCACGGGGTCGACGCAGCGTGGACGGTCGCTGAAGGGCTCGTCGGCAAGCATCGAGGACAGCTCCATCACACATGCCCCGTGGTCGGGATCGCGGTGCTTGCCCTGGGAGAGCCGTACGGTCTGGTGGGTCGCCTGGGTCATTGGCGCTTCTCCTTTCTCGCCTGTCATCAGTGTCCCACGCGCCGCTACCCTGCTGCGGGTGGATGAACGGGTTCTGACCGAGCGCCTGGTCACCTACGACACGTCCACCGCTGAAGGCCTGCACGCCGCGGCGGGCTTCGTCAAGGGCTGGCTGGAGGCGCGCGACATCGACGTCGAGGCGCATCGCTTCGGCGATCTGCATGCGCTGACCGCCAGCGTGGGCGGGGAGGAGGGCGTCCCGACCGTCGTCTTCCACGGCCATCTCGACGTCGTCCCCGGCCACAGCGACCAGTTCCAGGCCCGGATCGAGGGCGACCGGCTGTACGGCCGCGGGGCCTACGACATGAAGGGCGGCCTGGCGGCCATGATGTGCGCCGCCCACGACCTCGCGGAACAGCGCGACGTGCGCGTGCAGCTCGTGATCGTGCCCGACGAGGAGTCCGAGGACATCGAGCGCCGCTCGAGCGACGACCTCGTGCGCCGCGGGTACGTCGGCGACTTCGCGATCACCGGCGAGCCGACCAACCTCCACATCGGGATCCAGGCCAAGGGCGTGCTCGCCTGCCGCGTGCGGGTGCACGGCCGCGCCGCCCACGGCTCGACGCCGTGGCTCGGCGACAACGCGATCGTGAAGGCGGTCGACGTCTTCCGGCGAATCGAGTCGATGCCGTTCTCCCGCGAGTCGTCGGAGATGTTCGACCGCCCGTCGATCAACCTCGGCCGGATCGTGGGGGGCGACGCGCCCAACAAGGTGCCCGACGCCTGCGTGATGGACATCGACATCCGCTACCTGCCCAACCAGGACCCCGGCGACATCCTCGAGGAGATCCGCGCGATCCCCGACCTCGAGGTCAAGCGGACGTTCGTCTTCCCGCCCGCGCACGTGTCGCGCTCGAACCCGTACGTGCGCGCGCTGTCCGAGACGCTCGGCCCGGCGGGTGACGGTGCGTCCGTCTCGGTCGGCCGCGACGGGGCCTCGGACGCGGTGTCGTTCCTGCGCGCGGGCATCCCCGCGGTCGAGTTCGGCCCGTGCGGCGCCGGCCACCACGGCCCCGAGGAGTGGGTCTCGATCCGCTCGCTGGCGCGCTACCGCGAGCTGCTGGGGGCGTTCGCGAGCGCCCTGCCGACTCGCCTGGCCGAGGGCGCCGCGCCGCTGCGCGCGGTCGACGGCGGAGCGGCGTGAAGCCGGCCGGCGAGCGTCCTCCCCGCGTGGGGATGAAGATGGCGCTGCGCGCGCTGCTGGCGTGCGTGATCGTCATGGCGCCTGACCGCGACGGCGGTCGCGACCACGGTCCTGCGCGAGGTCGACGAGATCCTCGCGCCGATCCTCGAGGGCCGCGTGGCCGAACATCGACGTCCCCGAGCTCGACAAGGCCGAGGCGGGTGGCCCGCGCACGTTCATGATCCTCGGGTCGGACGCGCGCAAGGGCGTCGACGCCGGTGCCGGAGCGCGCTCGGACACGATCCTGCTCGTGCGCGCGGACCCGGACAAGGACGCGCTCGCGGTGATGTCGATCCCGCGCGACCTCAAGGTCGAGATCCCCGGCCACGGCGAGCAGAAGATCAACGGCGCCTTCGAGCTGGGCGGCAAGAAGGGCGGCCCGCGGCTGACCGTCCGCACCGTCAAGAAGCTCTTCCAGGACCGCACCGGCAAGGGGTTCCCGATCACGAACGTGATGGTCATGGACTACGGCGCGTTCCAGGAGGCGGTCGACTACGTCGACGGCGTCTACGTCGACATCGACCGCGACTACTTCAACGACAACTCGGCGGGCGAGAACTACGCGACGATCGACGTCAACCCGGGCTACCAGAAGCTCATGGGGCGGGACGCGCTCGACTACGTGCGCTACCGCCACGGCGACAACGACCTCGTCCGTGCTGCGCGCCAGCAGGACTTCCTGCGGCAGGCCAAGAACGCCGCCGGCGTGCGGCGGGTGCTCTCGTTCGGCGAGAGCAAGAGGCTGGTGCGGGTCTTCAGCCGCTACTGTCCAGGTCGACCGCTCGCTGCGCTCGCGCAAGCAGATCTTCTCGATGCTGCGGCTCGTGCTCTTCCTCGCGCAGGAGAACCCGAAGGTCAACGAGGTGCGCTTCCGGGTCCAGGAGGCGCGCAACCCGCAGGTCGACACGAACCTCTACGTGCGCGACTCCGACCTGCGCAAGATCCGCTCGGAGTTCATGAACGCCGAGGGCTCGGCCGAGCCGCGCGAGTCCTCCGGCGGGCCGACGGCCGCCGACCGCGAGTTCGCCAAGGTCCGCCGCAAGCGCAAGCGCAAGCCGGTGGCCGTCAAGGGGCTCGAGGACACGCGGCGCGAGGGCGAGGACCAGGCCGTGATCGCCGATCCCAAGCTCAGGTTCCCCTTCTTCTTCCCGACCGTGCGCGTCACCGGCTCGTCGTACGCGGGCACCGAGCCGCGCACCTACCGGATCCGCGACGAGCGCGGCAAGCGCCACCAGGCGTACCGGCTCGTGCTGCGCGCCCCGGGCATCGGCGAGTACTACGGCGTGCAGGGGCTCACATGGAAGGCGCCGCCGATCCTCGACGATCCCGACCGCACGATCCGCCGCGGCCGCAAGCGCCTGCGCCTGTACTACGACGGCCGGGCGCTGCGCCTCGTCGCCTGGAAGACGAAGCGCGGCGTGTACTGGGTCTCGAACACGCTCACGCACCAGATCAGCGCGGCCCAGATGATCGAGATCGCTTCTTCTCTGCGGCGACTCAGGCAGTAGGCTGGACCGCCCGGGATGAGCAGCGCGAGCAGAGAGCCCATCGGCGTGATCGGCACCGGGTACGTCGGCCTCGTCACCGCCGCCGGCTTCGCCGAGCTGGGCAACGAGGTCTGGTGCATCGACATCGACGAGGCCAAGATCGAGGCCCTGCGCGCCGGCCGCGTACCGATCTGGGAGCCCGGGCTCGAGGAGCTCGTGGCCCGTCACCGCGACCGCCTGCACTTCTCGACCGACCTCTCCGAGGCGCTCGAGCACGCCCGGCTGCTGTTCGTGGCCGTCGGCACGCCGCCCACGTACTCGGGCGACGCCGACCTCACCGCCGTCCACGCGGTCGTCGAGGCGATGCCGGCCTCCGACCGCCACGCGCTCGTGATGAAGTCCACGGTCCCGGTCGGCACCGGCGACAGCATCAAGCGCGCGTTCGAGGAGCAGGGCAAGGGCGGCTTCCGCTACGTCTCCTGCCCGGAATTCTTGAAGGAGGGGTCCGCGCTGAAGGACTTCCTCGAGCCCAACCGGGTGGTCGTGGGCGACGAGGGCGACTGGGCCGGCGACGCGGTCGTCGACCTCTACGCCCCGCTCGAGGCCCCGCTCGTCCGCACCGACATCCGCAGCGCGGAGATGGTCAAGCTCGCCTCGAACGCGTTCCTGGCGACCAAGATCTCGTTCATCAACGAGATCGCCAACGTCTGCGAGGAGACCGGAGCCGATGTCGTCGAGGTCGCCCGCGGCATGGGACTCGACGACCGCATCGGCCCGAAGTTCCTGCAGGCCGGGATTGGCTTCGGGGGCTCCTGTTTCCCGAAGGATGTCGCCGCGCTGAAGCAGCTGGCGGGCAACTCGGGCTATCACTTCCAGCTGTTGAACTCCGTGATCGAGGTCAACGAGCTGCAGAAGCGGCGGGTGATCGCGAAGCTGCAGAAGCATCTCGGGAGCCTGGTGGGGAAGGAGATCGCGCTGCTCGGGCTGGCGTTCAAGGCGAACACCGACGACATGCGCGAGGCGTCGTCGCTGGTGCTGTCGGCGCGGCTGCAGGCCGCCGGCGCGCGCGTGCGGGCGTACGACCCGGTGGCCGAGCACGAGGCCCGCAAGCTGATCCGCGGGATCGTCTTCGGCTCGTCGGCGTCCGAGGTGGTGCAGGGGGCGGATGCCGTGGTGCTGGTGACCGAGTGGCCGGAGTTCGCCGAGCTCGACTTCGGCGAGCTCGCCTCCGAGATGCGCGGGAGCCTGGTGGTCGACGGGCGCAACTTCCTCGATCCGGAGGCGGTCGTCGCCGCGGGCCTGGACTACGAGGGCGTGGGGCGCGCCGCGGCGCGCGGGGTCGTGCCGGCGCTCGAGGGCGACTGACGCGATGCAGGCACTGATCCTGGCGGGCGGCGAGGGGACGCGCCTGCGGCCGCTCACGAGCACGGTCCCGAAGCCGGTCGTCCCGCTCGTCGACCGGCCGTTCGTGCGCTTCATGCTCGACTGGCTGCACGGCCACGGCGTCGATGACGTGGTGATGTCCTGCGGCCACCTGGCCAGCGGCGTGCGCAACGTCCTCGGCGACGGGAGCGCGTTCGGGATCACGCTGCGGTACATGGAGGAGCGCGACCCGCTCGGCACCGGCGGAGCGCTGAAGTTCGCCGAGCCGCTGCTCGACGAGCGTTTCGTGATGCTCAACGGCGACGTGCTGACCGACCTCGACGTCACCGCCCAGGTCGCGCAGCACGAGCGCACCGGGGCCGTGGCGACGCTCGCGCTCACGCCCGTCGAGGACCCGTCGGCCTACGGTCTCGTGCGGACCGACCGCGGCGGCGCGGTGACCGAGTTCGTGGAGAAGCCGTCGCCTGACCACGTCGAGACGCACAACATCTCCGCCGGCGTCTACGTGCTCGAGCGGGCCGTGCTCGACCTGCTCGAGCCCGACCAGCCGGCCTCGATCGAGCGCGACGTCTTCCCGCGCCTGGTCGGCGACGGCCTCTACGGCTGTGTGGCCGAGGGCTACTGGCTCGACATCGGGACGCCCGAGCGCTACCTCGAGGCGACGTTCGACATCCTCGAGGGCACGGTCACGACCCCGGTCGGCGAGCGCATGGGCAACACCTACCTGTGCGTGGAGGACGGGGTCGACAACGCCGGCCGGATCATCCCGCCGGCGCTGGTGGGGACCGGCTCCCGGATCGGCGACGGGGCGAAGATCGGCGGCCGCGTGGTGCTCGAGCACGGCGTGACCGTCGGGGCGGGGACGACGATCGAGGGCGCCGTGGTCATGCAGGGCACCGAGATCGGCGAGAACTGCACGCTGTCGGGGTGCGTGGTCGCGGGCGGCGTGCGGATCGGCGACCACTGCACGATCGACGGCCTGAGCGTGCTGGGCGAGGGCGTCACGCTCGGCGACGGGAACGTGGTGTCAAACGGCGCGCGGGTGTTCCCGGGCGTCACGCTGCCCGACGGCGCGCTGCTCTTCTGATGGCGGGGCAGGAGCGCGAGGCGGCCGCCGCGGTCGGGCGGCTGGACGGCGACGCGGTCGCGGCCGTCGACTCGACGACGCAGGCCGAAGCCATGCTGGGACTCGCGGAGCACCTGCGCGACGCGCTGTGGCGCGTCGACTCGGCGGCGATCCCGCCTGCAGACGCGACGGGCGTCGTCGTCGCGGGCATGGGCGGCTCGGCAGCGGGTGCGCGGCTGGCAGCGGCGGCCATCGGGCCGCGGCTGCGGCGCCCGTTCGCGGTCGCCGACGACTACGCGCTGCCGGGCTGGGTCGGCCCGGACACGCTCGTCCTCTGCTCGAGCTACTCGGGCACCACCGAGGAGACGCTCTCGGCCTACGACGACGCCACTGGCCGCGGCGCGCGCCGGCTGGTGGCCACCACCGGCGGGCCGCTGGCCGAGCGTGCCCGGCGCGACGGCGTGCCGGTGATCCCGATGCCCGGCGGCTACCAGCCGCGGGCGGCGGTCGGGTACTCGCTGGTGGCGGCGCTCGAGGCCGCCGCGCTCGCGGGCGCCGCGCCCGCGCTGCGCGACGAGGTCGAGGCTGCGGCTTCGCTCGCCGAGAGGCTCGCAAAACCGTGGGGACCCGACGGGCCCGACGACGGCGAGGCCAAGGCGCTCGCCCGGCGGCTCCACGGCACGGTGCCCGTGATCGCCGGCGCCGAGCTCGCCGCCGCGGCGGCGTACCGCTGGAAGTGCCAGATCAACGAGAACGCCGGCCTGCCGGCGTTCGCCTCCAGCCTGCCCGAGCTCGACCACAACGAGATCGTCGGCTGGCCGGCGGCGCCGGAGCTCGGCCGCTTTGCCGCCGTCGTGCTCGAGGACCCTGGAGCGCACCCGCGCAACGCGCTGCGCACCCGCTTGACGGCGGAGGCCGTCGAGGCGGGCGCCGAGGTCGTCGCTCGCGTGTCTGCGCAGGGCGAGACCCGCACCGAGCGGCTGGTCTCGCTCGTGCTGCTCGGCGACCTCGTCTCGCTCTACCTGGCGGTCCTGCGCGGCAAGGACCCGGCCGCGATCGAGCCGATCGCCGCCCTCAAGCGTTTCCTGGCGAGGAAATAGTGTTTCGCCCATTCGACGGCGCAAGCGCAGTCGAGTGTGCGACGTTACAGGTATGACCACGATCTCAGCCACCGAGGAGATCGGCTCCATCGTCGACGGCAAGCCGCTCGCCGACGCGCCCGGGGGCCGCCTGACCTCGACCAATCCCGCCAACACGTCCGAGGTCGTCGCCGAGGTGCGCCTGGGCGACGCCGACACCTTCGTGGCCGCCGCGCGCGCGGCGCGGGCCGCGCAGCGCGAGTGGGCCGCCGTACCGGCGCCCGCCCGTGGCCGGGTGATCGCCAACGTCGGGCGGCTCGTCGAGGCCAACAAGGAGGCGCTCGCCTCGCTCGTCACGCAGGAGGTCGGCAAGCCGTACGCCGAGTCGCTCGGCGAGGTCCAGGAGATCGTGGACACCTGCGACTTCTTCATCGGCGAGGGCCGGCGGCTGTACGGCCAGACCGTGCCGTCGGAGATGCCCAACAAGCAGCTCTTCACGTTCCGGATGCCGGTCGGCGTGGCCGCGATCGTCACCGCCGGCAACTTCCCGGTGGCGGTTCCGGCGTGGTACCTCGTGCCGGCGATCCTGTGCGGCAACGCCGTCGTCTGGAAGCCCGCCGAGTACTCCCCGGCGCTCGGCGACGCGATGGCCCGCCTGTTCCACGCCGGCGGCGTGCCGGGCGGCGTGCTCAACGTCGTGCAGGCCGAGGGCGCGGCGACCTTCGAGGGCCTCTCGCGCGCGCTCGAGGAGCGGCTCGTCGACAAGGTCGGCTTCACCGGGTCGAGCGCGGTCGGGTCGAAGATCGGCGAGCTGTGCGGGCGCCACATGCAGTCGCCGTGCCTCGAGCTGGGCGGCAAGAACCCGATGGTGGTGATGGACGACGCGGACGTCGACCTCGCGGTCGAGGGCGCGCTGTTCGGCGGCTACGGGACGGCGGGCCAGCGCTGCACGTCGCTGGGCACGGCGATCGTCCACGAGTCGGTCCACGACGAGTACGTGCGCAAGCTCGACGAGCGCCTGCGCGCGGCGCCGATCGGCGACCCGACGCACGACGTGTTGTACGGGCCGATGCTGCACGAGCGCTTCGCCGAACGGTTCGAGGACTGGCTCGGGCTGGTCCGCGACCACCACGCCGTCCACGGCTCGACCGCGACCGGGCGCATCACCTCGTCCAACCCGCGCGACGGCTTCGTCGGCGACCCCGAGGCCGGGCTCTTCTACCACCCGGTGCTCGTCGACGGCGTGACGATCGACGACGACCTGTACGCCACCGAGACGTTCGGCCCGATCACCGGCGTGGCCACGTTCCGCGACTTCGACGAGGCGATGGAGCTCGCCAACAACCACGGCTACGGCCTGTCGTCGTCGATCTACACGCGCTCCGGCGAGCACGCCTTCCGCTTCCGCGAGCGGATCACGGCGGGCATGGTGTCGGTCAACAACTCGACCTCGGGCGCCGAGGCGCACCTGCCGTTCGGTGGCAACGGCAAGTCCGGCAACGGCTCCCGCCAGTCAGGCATCTGGGTGCTCGACCAGTTCACCCGCTGGCAGTCGATGAACTGGGACTACGCGGGCAAGCTCCAGAAGGCCCAGATGGACCTCGTGGAGATCGACGCCGACCCGGACTACCGCCTTTAGGGGCGGCGGTACCAGTTCGGCGAGGTGTTGGGCGGCGGCACGAGCGGCTCCGGGGTGCTGGCGACGAGCACGCTCGGCTCGGAGTCGGCGACGTGCCGCGCCAGCGCCTCGCCGAACGCGTCGTCGAGGCCGTCGACGTGCTCGGCGCGGATGCCGAAGGCGGCGGCCAGCGCGAGGAAGTCGGGCGTGTGGAGGTCGACCCCGTAGCGCGGCTCGCCCGAGCGGTCCTGGTCGTAGCGCAGCATGCCGTAGCCGCCGTCGTCGACGATCACCACGGTGAGCGGGATGCGCTCCTGGGCGACGGTCGCGAGCTCGCCGCAGGCGAACAGGAAGCCGCCGTCGCCGGCGACCGCGACGACGGGACCGGTGTTCGCCAGCGCCGCCCCCATGGAGGCCGGGAAGGCGTAGCCGAGCGTTCCCCAGCCGAGGGGGATCTGCAGGCGGCGGGGCGACGGTGGCGTGTGAAAGCCGCCGAGCCAGTAGCCGGGGATGCACATGTCGGCCACGACGACGGCGTCGTCGGGGAGGGCGAAGCGGATGGCGTCGAGGAAGCGCAGCGCCCGGCTGTCGAGCGCGGCGCAGGCGTCGGCGCGGGCGGCGCGCAGGCGCTGGACCAGGCCGTCGTGGCCCGCGCCGCCGTCGAGTCGGCCCGCGAGCGCCGCGGTGACGTGCGCGGCGTCGCCCTCGACGAGCACGTCGGCGGGATAGTTCTTGCCCGCGTCCTCGGCGTCGAGGTTGACGGCCACGAGCGTTGGCGGCTGCGGCATCGCGAAGTTCTGGGTCTGCACGCCGTCGAGGTCGGAGCCGATGCTGATGACGACGTCGGCCTCGTCCCACAGCGCGCCAGCGGGCGCGACGTGAGCGGGCAGGCCGACGAGGCACGGGTGCGCTGGGGGCAGGACGCCGGCCGCGCCGTAGGTGGTGAGCACGGGGGCGGCGAGGCGCTCGGCGAGGTCGGCGAGCGGGCGGCCGGCGTCGCGGGCGCCGGTGCCGGCCCAGATCAGCGGCCGCTCGGCGGCGGCGAGGCGCTGGGCGGCGTCGTCGAGCGCGGCGCCCGGCGACGGCGCCCGCCACGGTACGTACTCGGTGCCCGGGCCCTCCACCTCGGCGCTGAGCAGGTCCGTGGCCACCTCGAGGTAGACCGGACGGGTCGGCGGGGTCTGCGCGGTGGATAGCGCGAGGAAGGCGGCGCCGCCCACCTCGCGGGCCGTGCGGGCAACGAACGCCTCCTTCACGACCGGCGCGAACATCGCCGCCTGGTCGGTCGTCTCGTGGAGGACGCCGCGATAGACCCCGGGCCGCCGCAGCGTCGAGGGAATGTCGGTGGCGATCACGAGCACGGGCGACCGCGCGGCCCATGCCTCGCCCACCGCGCCGAGGGTGTTGGCCGCGCCCGGGCCCGTAGTGGTGAGCGCGACGCCGAGTCGCCCCGACGCCCGCGCGTAGCCGTCGGCCGCGTAGGCCGCGGCCTGTTCGTGGCGCACGCCCACGAGCCGGATCCGCGACTCCCGCAGCGCCTCCCACAGCGCGAGGTTGTGCACGCCCGGCAGCCCGAAGCACACCTCCACGCCCCGGCGCTCGAGCAGGTCGACGATCAGGCGCGCGCCGGTCGGCATCGCGCGCATCCTGTCAAAGCCACGGTTGACGAACGTCAACGGCGCTGGGTAGGGAAGCGAGCGAGCCAGCCGCGAGGTTGGGGCTGATTTCTGTCGCATAGCGACAGTTTCCAGCCCCAAGGGCGCCTCGCGAAGCGCGCGGCGGTCCCATCCCGACTCCCTCAATGCCGAAGTTCGTCCCGCCGCGCGGCTCAGCGCGGTCGCGTGGTGCCCTTGCGGCGGGCGGTGATCTGGCGGCGGACCTGGTCCATGTGGGCGCGGCCCTCGGGGGAGCGGGCGTAGCGGCCGGCCTGGGACATCATCCGGCGGCCTTGAGGGGATCGGGCGAAGCGCATGACACGGGAGACGAGAGACATAGCCTTCATCCTAGGCAGGCGCCTCGCAAACCTTGACACAAGTGTGTCAGGGTTCGCTACACTGAGCCGCCGAGATGGACGCACTGACGATCCACGAGGCGGCGGAGACCACCGGTTGGTCGCCGCGGATGCTGCGCTACGTCGAGCGCGTCGGGCTGCTCGAGCCCGCCCGCTCGCCGTCCGGCTACCGCCTCTACGGGCCGGCCGAGCTGCAGCGCCTGCGGACGCTGCGCGAGCTGCTCGAGGGTCACGAGATCGGCCTGTCCGACCTCGCCTTCGCGTCGCGCCTGCGCCAGGACCCCGGACTGCGCGAGGCGACCGACACCTGGCTGGAGGCGAAGGCCGAGCGCCCCGACGACGTGCCGGCCGCGGACTGGATGCGCTGGGAGCAGGACAAGCACCAGCGCCTGCTCGAGGCCGCGGCCCTGACCGCCACACACTGACGAGGAGAGACCACCACATGGCCACCGAACTGACGACGGACTACAAGGTCGCCGACATGTCGCTGGCGGCGTTCGGCCGCAAGGAGATCCAGCTCGCCGAGCACGAGATGCCCGGCCTGATGGCGACCCGGCGCGAGTTCGCCGACGCGCAGCCGCTCAAGGGCGCGCGCATCACCGGCTCGCTCCACATGACGATCCAGACCGCCGTCCTGATCGAGACGCTCGTCTCCCTCGGTGCCGAGGTCCGCTGGGCCTCCTGCAACATCTTCTCCACCCAGGACCACGCCGCCGCCGCGATCGCCGAGGCCGGCATCCCCGTCTTCGCCTGGAAGGGCGAGACACTGGAGGAGTACTGGTGGTGCACCGAGCAGGCGCTCAACTGGCCGGATGGCGACGGCCCGAACATGATCCTCGACGACGGCGGCGACGCCACGCTGCTCGTCCACAAGGGCGCCGAGTTCGAGAAGGCCGGCGCGGTGCCGGATCCGGCCGGCGCGGACTCCGACGAGTTCCGGATCATCCTCGAGACGCTGCAGCGCTCCCTCGCCGAGGACCCGCAGCGCTGGACGCGCGTGGCCGCCAACGTCAAGGGCGTCACCGAGGAGACCACCACCGGCGTGCACCGGCTCTACCAGCTCGCCGAGCAGGGCGAGCTGCTGTTCCCGGCGATCAACGTCAACGACTCGGTCACCAAGTCCAAGTTCGACAACCTCTACGGCTGCCGCCACAGCCTGATCGACGGCATCAACCGCGCGACCGACGTCATGATCGCCGGCAAGGTCGCGGTCATCCTCGGCTACGGCGACGTCGGCAAGGGCTGCGCCGAGTCACTCCGCGGCCAGGGCGCTCGCGTGGTCGTCACCGAGATCGACCCGATCTGCGCGCTGCAGGCTGCGATGGAGGGCTACCAGGTCGTCACGCTCGAGGACGTCGTCGCGACCGCCGACATCTTCATCACCGCCACCGGCAACAAGGACATCATCACGGCCGCCGACATGGCCCGCATGAAGCACCAGGCGATCGTCGGCAACATCGGCCACTTCGACAACGAGATCGACATCGCCGGCCTCGCCCGCACGCCGGGTGTCGAGCGGATCAACATCAAGCCGCAGGTCGACGAGTGGGTGTTCGACGACGGCCACTCGATCATCGTGCTCTCCGAGGGCCGCCTGCTGAACCTCGGCAACGCGACCGGCCACCCGAGCTTCGTGATGAGCAACTCGTTCACGAACCAGACGATCGCCCAGATCGAGCTGTGGACGCGCAACGACGAGTACGCCAAGCAGGTCTACGTGCTCCCCAAGCGGCTCGACGAGAAGGTCGCCCGGCTGCACCTCGGCGCCCTCGGCGCGAAGCTCACCGAGCTCACGCCCGACCAGGCCGCGTACATCGACGTCCCGGTCGACGGGCCGTACAAGTCGGACCATTACCGCTACTAGGGACGTGGCCCCGGTCGTCGACCCGAACCAGCACGACCAGTTCGTTCTCCGCCAGCGGATCAAGCTCGTCATCAACCAGTACGAGTTCTCGCTGGCGGAAGGCGAGCCGCCGTTCTGCTTCGTCGAGCAGAAGGGTTTCAAGTTCAAGGAGGACATCCGCTTCTACGCGGACGACTCGAAGTCGGTCGAGCTGCTGCGGATCAAGGCCCGCCAGCGGTTCGACCCGCGCGCGACGTACGACATCACCGGCCCGGCGGGTGAGAAGATCGGCGAGATCCAGAAGGTCTTCGGGGCCAGCCTGCTGCGCTCCACCTTCGCGATCCGCGACGGGTCGGGCGAGGTGCGCGCGCAGGAGAAGAGCCTGGGCGTGGCGCTCTTCCGGCGGCTGGTCGGCTTCATCCCGTACGTCGACATCTTCGCCAACTGGCTGCCGATCCCATACCACTTCACGTTCGAGCGCGACGGCACGGTGCTCGGCGAGCACCGGCGGCGGATCGGCACGTTCCGCGACATCTACGACATCGACTTCGGCCAGGACCCCGAGCGCACGATCGACCGGCGCATGATCCTCGCCGCCGCCGTCGGGATGGACGCGCTCCAGGCCAGATAGGCTCCCGGAGTGACCGCCCTCCGCCGTGCCGCCGCCCTCGCCGAGGACCACATCGCAGGGCTCGCGGACCGCGGCGTCGGGGCGCTGACGGGCTACCAGGACGTGCTCGCCGCGCTCGACGAGCCGCTGCCCGAGGAGGGCGAGGACGCCACCGACGTGGTCGAGCGCCTCGCGCGCGTGATCGGCCCCGCCACCGTGGCCAGCCCCGGCCCGCGCTACTTCGGCTTCGTCACCGGCGGCGCGCTGCCGGCCGCGCTCGGGGCCGACTGGCTGGCGTCGGCGTGGGATCAGAACGGCTTCACGCGCACGTCGTCGCCGGCCGCCGCGGCGGTCGAGACCGCCGCCGAGCGCTGGGTCCTCGAGGCGCTCGGCCTGCCCCTGGACGCTGCCGTCGGCTTCACCACCGGCGCGACGATGGCGAACTTCACCGGCATCGCCGCGGCCCGCCACGCGCTGCTCGAGCGCGCCGGCTGGGACGTCGAGGCCGACGGCCTGACCGGCGCGCCGGCGATTCGCGTGCTCGTCGGCGAGCAGGTCCACGCCTCGCTGCTGGTCGCTGTCCGCTACGCCGGCCTCGGCGCCGGCCGCGCGGTGCGCGTCGCTGTCGACGACCAGGGCGCCATGCGCGCCGATGCGCTGCGCGAGGCGCTGGAGGATGGCGAGGGGCCCGCGATCGTCTGCGCCCAGGCCGGCGAGGTCAACACGGGCGCCTGCGACCCGCTCGCCGAGATCGCCGACGCCGCCGCCGAGCACGGCGCGTGGGTGCACGTCGATGGCGCCTTCGGGCTGTGGGCCGCCGCCAGCCCGCGCCTGCGGGGCCTGGTGCGGGGCGCCGAGCGGTGCGACTCGTGGGCGGTCGACTCGCACAAGTGGCTCAACGTGCCCTACGACGGCGGGCTCGCGATCGTGGCTGACCGTGAGGCGGTCCGCGGCGCGATGGGCGTCCGGGCCGGCTACCTGCCCGACGAGGAGGGACGCGAGCCGTTCGACTACGTGCCCGAGATGTCGCGCCGGGCGCGCGGCGTGCCGGTGTACGCCGCGCTGCGCTCGCTCGGCCGGAGCGGCCTGGCCGAGCTCGTCGAGCGCTGCTGCGCGCTGGCGCGGCGGCTGGCGACCGCGATCGAGGACGTGCCCGGCGCCGAGGTCCTCAACGACGTGGTGCTCAACCAGGTGCTCGTGCGCTTCTCAGGCGACGACGAGGTCACGCGCGCGGTGGTCGCCGACGTCCAGCGCGGCGGCGAGGCCTGGCTCGGCGCCACCGTGTGGCGCGGGCAGGCGGCGGCGCGCATCTCGGTCTCGAACTGGTCGACGACCGAGGACGACATCGATCGCCTGGCCGCGGCGCTGGCCGCCGCGGCCACCCGCTGATGGACGCCGGCGAGGCCCGGATCCGCTGGGCGGACGACCAGATGCCCGTGCTGCGCTCGATCCGCGAGCGCTTCGCGCGCGAGCTGCCGCTGGACGGGCTCGTGGTCGGCGCCTGCCTGCACGTGACCTCGGAGACGGCGATGCTGGCGAGGACGCTGGCCGCCGGTGGCGCCGAGGTGGCGCTCGCCGCCTCGAACCCGTTCGCCACCCAGGACGACGTGGCAGCGGCGCTGGCCGGCGGCGGGATCGAGGTCCACGCCGTGCGCGGCGACGACGCCGAGACGTGGGCCTCGCGCGTGGCGGCGGTGGTGGCCCGGGCGCCTCGGATCACGCTCGACGACGGCGCCGACCTGCTCACCGCGCTGCATCTCGCCCGGCCCGACCTGCTCGAAGGGATGCTGGGTGGCACGGAGGAGACCAACACCGGCCTCGTGCGGCTGCGCGCGCTGGAAGCCGAGGGGCGCCTCGCCTGCCCGGTGATCGCCGTCAACGAGGCGGTCGCCGAACGCACGTTCAACGACCGCTTCGGCACCGGCCAGTCCGCGCTCGACGGCATCGTGCGCACGACCAACCTCCTGCTCGCCGGGCGCACGCTCGTGGTGCTCGGCTACGGCTGGGCGGGCAAGGGCATCGCGCTGCGGGCCGACGGCATGGGCGCCTCCGTGGTCGTGTGCGAGGTCGACCCGCTGCGGGCGCTGGAGGCGCGCATGGACGGCTTCGAGGTCATGCCGGCGCTCGAGGCCGCCGAGCGGGGCGACGTGTTCGTGACCGTGACGGGCTGCCGCGACGTCCTGCGCGCGGAGCACTTCGCTCGCATGAAGGACGGCGCCGTGCTCGCCAACGCCGGGCACTTCGACGTCGAGATCGACATCGTGGCGCTGCGGGAGGCGGCGTCCGAGGTGCGCGAGGTGCGCCCGCGCGTCGAGCAGCACGTCGTCGACGGGCGGCGGCTGAACCTGCTGGCCGGCGGGCGCGTGGTCAACCTCGCCGCTGCCGAGGGCCACCCGGCGGCGGTGATGGACATCTCGTTCGCCCTCCAGGCCCTCGCGGCCGAGGAGCTCGTGCGCCGCGCCGGCGAGCTGGCGCCCGGCGTGCATCCGGTGCCGGAGGGCATCGACCGCGAGGTCGCCGCGCTCAAGCTCGCCTCGCTCGGCGTGCGGATCGACGAGCTGAGCGAGGAGCAGGCTCGCTACCTGCGGGGCTGGCGTTCTGACAGCTAGGCTGGCGCGCGTGGACGGGCTGCAGGCGAGCGTCGAGAAGATGCGGCGGGAGGGGCTCCCGGAGCCCGCGATCGCCACCTTCGAGCACTACTACCGGCAGCTCGCCGAGGGCGAGACGGGGATGATCCCCGAGTCGGAGATCGAGCCGGTCGAGGATCCGCAGGAGCTCGACGAGCTGCCCGCGGGGGACTCACCGCTCGACGAGGCGGTGGTCGTCAAGCTCAACGGCGGGCTCGGCACGAGCATGGGCATGACGCGCGCGAAGTCGCTGATCGAGGCCAAGGACGGGCTGACCTTCCTCGACGTCCTCGCGCGGCAGGTGCTCGAGCTGCGGGAGCGGTCGGGCGCGCGGCTCCCGCTCGTGCTCATGAACTCGTTCGCCACCCGCGACGACTCGCTCGAGGCGCTCGACCCCGAGGTGCGTGCCGACGTGCCGCCGGACTTCGTCCAGCACAAGGAGCCCAAGCTGCGGGCGGACGACCTGACGCCCGTCGAGTGGCCGGACGACCCGTCGCTCGAGTGGTGCCCGCCCGGCCACGGCGACCTCTACACCGCGCTGTTGACCTCGGGGATGCTCGACGCGCTGCTCGAGCGCGGCTACCGCTATGCGTTCGTCTCGAACTCCGACAACCTCGGGGCGGTGCTCGAGCCGCGGATCCTCGCCTGGATGGCGCGCGAGCAGATCCCGTTCGTGATGGAGGTCACGGACCGCACGGAGGCCGATCGCAAGGGCGGCCACATCGCCGCGCGGCCCGGCGGCGGCTACGTGTTGCGGGAGACCGCGCAGACGCCTGACGAGGACATCGCGGCGCTGCAGGACATCGGCCGCCACCGCTACGTCAACACCAACAACCTGTGGATCGACCTGCAGGCGCTGAGCACGCTGATGCGCCGAGCGCGACGGCGTGCTCGGGCTGCCGCTGATCGTCAACCGCAAGACCGTCGACCCGGGTGACTCGTCGACGCCCGAGGTGTTCCAGCTCGAGACCGCGATGGGGGCGGCGATCGGCGTCTTCGAGGGTGCGCAGCCGGTTCGCGTGCCACGCCGCCGGTTCTCTCCCGTCAAGTCGACCGAGGATCTGCTCGCGCTGCGGTCGGACGCGTACGTGCTGGCCGACGACGCGCGCGTCGAGCTGGCGCCGGCGCGGGACGGCAGGCCCCCGATCGTCGATCTCGACTCCGCGCACTACAAGCTGCTGCGCGACTTCGACGCGCGCTTCCCCGCGGGGGCGCTATCGCTGGTGGCGTGCGAGCGGCTGGCCGTCGAGGGCGACGTCACGTTCGGCCGCGACGTCGTGGTCCGCGGGACGGTCACCGTGCGCGGGCCGCGGCGAATCGAGGACGGCGCGGTCCTCGAGGCGTAACCCCGCCGGGCCGCCGGCGTACCTCTTGTCGACCATCGGTCAACAAGGAGATCGCATGACCGCCGCCCGTGAGAAGACGTTCCTGCTCGCCGACCCCGAGGCGCGCGTGCTGGAGTGGATCGCCCGCCGCCTGCCCGCGCGGGTGCTGCCCGACCACCTGACGCTGCTCGGCGTGGTTGCGGCGATCGGGATCGCGGCCGCGTACGCGCTCTCGAACCGCGATCCGGTCTGGCTGTGGGCGGCGAGCGGGCTGCTCGTCGTCCACTGGCTGGGCGACTCGCTCGACGGGACGCTGGCGCGTGTGCGGCGCACTGAGCGCCCGCGGTACGGCTACTACCTCGACCACCTGGTCGACGCGCTGGCGACGGCGCTGATCGGGATCGGGCTCGGTCTGTCTCCCTTCCTGCTGCTCGCGACCGGGCTCGTGATCGTGATCGCGTATCTCGTGCTGTCGATCAACACCTACCTGGAGACGAACGTGCTCGGCGTGTTCTCGCTCGGCTACGGGCGGCTCGGGCCGACCGAGGCGCGGGTCGGGCTGATCGCGGTCAACACGCTGCTCGCCCTGGGCCTCGCGCCCGCTGTCGACGTGCTCGGGCTCGGCGTCACGGTGCTGGACGCGTTGGTGGCCGGGCTGGCGGTGCTGATGCTCGGCGGGCTGGCGGTGCGGGCGGCGCGCAATCTGCGCCGGCTGGCGCGGCTCGAGCCGCCGGCTAAGGGCCTGTCCGAGAACCCCGCACGCCCAGGGGGCCGTGGACACTTCGCCGGATCACCACCCGAACCCTCGGAAATACGTTCGTATTCCCTTCGGGATTCGTGCGGCGCCCGGCTCGGTCCACGGCCACCCTGGTCGGGCCGGATCTTCTCGGACAGACCCTCAGACCGCGCCGTAACGCTCGGCACGCTGATCCTCGGCCTCGGACTCCGCGAGCATGCGGAAGAAGAGGTAGGCGAGCGCGATCCCCATCACCACCGACTGCTCGAGCGCCATCACGAGCCCGGCCACGTTCTGGTCGTCGATCGGGCTCAGCCCCCACTTCGTGCCCTCCCACGCGTAGGCGTAGAGGACGTCAGGGGAGAAGGCGAGCAGCACGCCGAGCAGGCCGACGAGGATCTTCGTCGAGGCCATGTAGAGGATCGGGCCCATGCCGGCGAGCCGCAGCCGCGAGCGGATGGGGGAGAGCAGGTGCCACCAGTACAGGAGCCCGGCGGCGGCGAAGCTGAGGTGCTCGAGCGTGTGGACGGCGCCGCTGGAGAGCGCCGCGTCGTAGAGGGCGGGGACGTGCCACAGCCACATCACCCCCACGTACGCGACCACGCCGAACGCGGGATGGCCGAACGGCCCCGCCGCCTGCTCGAGCCGGTGGATGCGCCGCGTTGCCGGCCGCAGCAGCCACTTGGTCAGCGCGAGCGTGAGGAGGATCGGCGCCACGTCGGCGATCAGCAGGTGCTGGACCATGTGGAAGGTCGCGAACTGCTCGCCGAGGACGTCGATCGGCGAGACGAGCGCCACCGCCAGGGTCACGATCCCGGCGCCCCACAGCACCGCCCGTCCGACCCCCGCTGCCCGAGCTCCACCCTGCCGCCGCACGGTCCGCCAGCGCAGCCCGTACACGACGGCGTAGGCGAGCAGCGACGCGACGACGACGGGGGCGAAGCTCCACGAGACGTCGACGGCCACGCGAAGAGTCTGACGCCTTGCACCCCCGTCGCAGGATCGTTGCGATCGCGTGTTGTCTCGTGACACGCCGGCGGGGATGGTTGGCGGGTGCTCGCCGAACTGCTCGCGATCGTCGTTCCGCCCGCGTGTGTCGCGTGCCGCGCGGCGCTGCCTCGGGCCGAGCTGCGGCTGTGCGCGGCGTGCGTGCGCGCGCTGCCGTGGCTCCCGGCGCGTCGCTGCGAGCGGTGCGGGCTGCCGCGCCACCGCCGCGGCTGCCCTGCAGCGGGGGCGGCGTTCGCGCGTGCGTGGTCGCCGCTCGCCTACGAGGGCGTCGCCCGGGACCTGGTCGCGGCGCTGAAGTTCCGCGGCGCGCTGCCGCTCGCCGCGCTGATGGCGGCCCACATCGCGGCCAACCTGCCGCCCGAGCTGCGCCACGGCGCGCTCGTCCCGGTGCCGGCGCAGCCGCTGCGGCGCCGAACGCGCGGCTTCGACCCGGCGGCGGCGCTCTCCGCAGCGCTCGCTACGCGCCTCGAGCTAGCCGAGCGGTCGTGCCTGCGCCGCCGCGACCGCGGCGCCCGCCAGGTCGGCGCGTCCCGCACCCAGCGCCGCCGCCCCGACCGTCTCACGATCGAGCTGCGAGCACCGCCGCCAGCCCGTGCGCTGCTCGTCGACGACGTCCACACGACCGGCGCGACCCTCGACGCCTGTGCCCGCACGCTCGTCGCCGGCGGCTGCCGCGAGGTCGTGGCGATCAGCTACGCGAGGACGCTGTGAGCCGGCCTGCGGCCGCGCTGTCAGGCGATGACGCGGCCGGCTTCGTCGGCCCACTCGAGCGCGGCGCGGTAGGCGCCGGCGAGCGAGACGCCGTCGTCGGCCGGCGGGAGCGCCGGGAAGTCGCCGCGCTCGTACGCGAGGACGGACTCGAGCAGCTCGCCCTTGACGCCCTCGCGGCGCAGGAGCGCGGTGCGGATCTCGTCGGTGAACGGCAGCGAGTCGAGCACTTCGGCCATCGGGGCGTCGAGCAGGGCGTCGGCGACGGAGAAGAGGCCGATCGTGAAGAGCGTCTCGCGCTCCTCCGGCAGCGCGCTGCCGGCGAGCATCTCGCACATCCGCGCGCGCCGCAGGCCGAGCTCGACGAGCTCGCCCGGCACGTCCGGGATCGCGGAGATGGCCATCACCGTCGCCCACCGGCGCACGGTGCGCACGCCCAGCAGCGTCAGCGCCTCGCGCACCGAGCCGACGGTGCGCGGCAGCGCGAAGAAGGCCGAGTTGACGTAGCGCAGGAGCTTGAGCGAGAGGCCGACGTCCGACGCGATGATGCGCTCGAGATCCTCGAACGAGACGTCGCCCGCGGTCAGCTCCGAGAGCTGGCGCAGCGAGCCGAGCCCGGCCGTCGCCACCCCGCGGTGACGGAACAGCCGCGGCTTGGCGAAGTACTCGCCCTGGAAGTAGGTGAAGCCCTTGCCGTCGAGCCCGCTGAACGCGGCGTGGTCCTCGACGCCCGTCGCGACCAGCAGCGCGCCCTGCACGCGGGGCGACTCGGTCGCGGCCGCCAGCTCGTCCTCCGACAGTCCCGCGACGTCGACCTTGACGATCGAGCAGAGCGACATCAGCTCCTGGATGTCGTCGCGCCCGTCGTAGCTGTTCAGGGCCAGCGTGTAGCCGGAGCGGGAGAGCTGCTGCAGCAGCGACAGCAGGTCGTCGGCGGCCGGGTAGGCCTCGATCTGCAGCACCGCGCGGTCGGGGCGCACCGGCGGCGGGCCGATCTCGACGAGGAAGTTGCGGGCGATCGAGATCCAGGCGGGATGGCGGCCGGCAAGACGCTCGAGCCCGATGTCGCCGAACGCCTCGACGAGCAGCGCGGACGTCGCCTTGGCGTCGCGCGACGGATCGCCCAGGTCGACGGTGCCGCCGAATCGCAGCTCGTACCCGACGACGTTGTTGCGGCGATCGGCGATGGGATGCCGGACGACGGCGACCTCGGGTCGTTCCACGGTTGCGCTCACACCCTCAGTGTCGGCCGTGGCGCCCAACAGTTGAGCGCGGGGTAGCATCAAGGCGTCGGAGCCCACTCCCCGAGAGGAGTCGCATGCGGATCGAGGTCAAGGGACGCAACCTCCAGGTCACCGACGAGCTGCGGGAGGTCATCGCGCGGCGCTTCGAGAGGGTGGGGAAGCAGGTGAGCGAGCTCGCCACGCTCGAGATCGAGCTCTCCGAGGAGCGCAATCCCGCCAACCCGGCGCTGACGAAGGCCGAGGCCTCGCTCCACCTCAAGGGCACGACCCTGCGCGCGAGCAACGCGTCGCCGGACGCCCGGCACTCGATCAACCTCGTCGCCGACGAGCTGGCCCGGCAGGTCAAGCGCCACCGCGACAAGCGGCGCGGGCGGCGCGAGTCGCGGGCCATGGCGGGCCAGGCGGTCCCGCCTGACGAGGGCACCGCTCCGGCGGTCTGAGGCCCGCGAAACGCGGCTCTCCAGCCGCTAGCCTAGGAGGCCTATGTCGATCCTCGATCGCGCCCTCCGGATGGGCGAGGCCAGGCAGTTCAAGCAGTACGCCAAGCGCGTCGACCAGATCAATGCCTGGGAGCCCGAGCTGGAGCTCCTCGACGACGCCGAGCTGCGCGCCAACGCCGACGCGCTGCGCGAGCGCGCACGCGACGGCGAGCCGCTCGAGGACCTGCTGCCCGAGACGTTCGCGCTTGTCCGCGAGGTCAGCCGCCGCCAGATGAGCATGCGCCACTTCGACGTCCAGATGATCGGCGGCATGGTGCTGCACGACGGCGCGATCGCCGAGATGAGGACCGGCGAGGGCAAGACGCTCACCGCCACCACCGCCGTGGCCCTGAACGCGCTCGCCGGGCGCGGCGTGCACGTCGTCACCGTCAACGACTACCTCGCCCGCCGCGACGCCGAGTGGATGAACCCGATCTACCAGGCGCTCGGGCTGAGCCTCGGCGTGCTGCAGAACATGCAGCCGCACGAGGAGAAGCGCGCCGCCTACGCCGCCGACATCACGTACGGCACGAACTCCGAGTTCGGCTTCGACTACCTGCGCGACAACATGGCCACGACGCTGGACGAGAAGGTCCAGCACGGCGGGCGCTACGACGAGGAGGGCAAGCCGTTCACCTCGCACGCCTTCGCGATCGTCGACGAGGTCGACAACATCCTGATCGACGAGGCCCGCACGCCGCTGATCATCTCCGGCGCCCCCGAGCAGGCCGCCGACCTCTACGAGCGCTTCGCCAAGCTCGCCCCCCAGCTCGAGGCCGGCAAGAAGCCCGAGGGCATGGACCCGAAGTCCAAGAAGGACTTCATGGCGGACTACGACTACGAGTTCGACGAGAAGCACAAGAGCGTCTCGATCACCGAGCGCGGCGTCGCCAAGGCCGAGAAGTTCCTCGCCATCGACCACCTCTACAAGGCCGAGAACGGCCCGCTCGTCAACCACCTCCTGCAGTCGCTGAAGGCCGAGTCGCTGTACAAGCGCGACGTCGACTACGCGGTGATCGACGGCGAGGTCAAGATCATCGACGAGTTCACCGGCCGCATCCTCGACGGCCGCCGCTGGTCGGAGGGCCTGCACCAGGCCGTCGAGGCCAAGGAGGGCGTGCGCGTGCGCGAGGAGAACCAGACGCTCGCCACCGTCACGCTCCAGAACTACTTCCGCATGTACGACAAGCTGGCCGGGATGACGGGCACCGCCCTCACCGAGGCCAACGAGTTCATGAAGATCTACAAGCTGCCGGTCGTCGAGATCCCGACGAACATGCCGATGGTCCGCGACGACCGCAACGACCAGATCTTCAAGACCAAGAGCGGCAAGTGGAAGGCGGTGGCGACGGAGATCGCGGAGCGCCACGAGAAGCGCCAGCCCGTGCTCGTGGGCACGATCTCGGTCGAGGTCTCCGAGCTGCTGGGAGCCGAGCTCTCCAGGCGCGGCATCCCGCACACCGTGCTCAACGCCAAGCCCGAGCACGCCGAGCGCGAGGGCGAGATCATCGCCGAGGCCGGCCGGCCCGGCGCGGTCACGATCGCCACCAACATGGCCGGCCGCGGGGTCGACATCAAGCTCGGCGGCAACGCCGAGCACCTCACGCGGCTCGAGCTCGCCAAGCTCGGCCTGCAGCCCGGCGATCCCGACTACGACGAGCGCTTCGCCCAGGTGCTGCCCTCGCTCGAGGCCAAGGTGGAGGACGCGCGCGAGCAGGTGCTCGAGGCCGGCGGCCTGTTCATCTGCGGCACCGAGCGTCACGAGTCGCGCCGGATCGACAACCAGCTCCGTGGCCGCTCAGGCCGCCAGGGCGACCCCGGCGAGTCGCGCTTCTTCCTGTCCGCCGAGGACGACCTCGTGCGGCTGTTCGCCGGCGACCGGATCTACCGCATCCTCGACCGCCTCGGTCCCGTCACCGAGGAGGGCGAGGAGGAGCCGATCGAGGCGAAGATGCTCTCGAAGCAGATCGAGGGCGCCCAGCGCAAGGTCGAGGAGCAGAACTTCCTCATCCGCAAGCGCGTGCTCGAGTACGACGACGTGATGAACCAGCAGCGCGAGATCGTCTACCGGTACCGCGACGAGGTGCTCGAGGGCCGCGACATGGGCCCGGTGGCGCGCGACGCGATCGGCGACGTGATCGGCCGGCTGGTCGACGAGTACACGCCCGGCGACTACATCGAGGAGTGGGACCTCGAGGCGCTGTGGGCGCAGCTCGACAACATCTTCGAGGTCGACTTCGGGCACGAGGAGATCGACCGCGAGACGGTCGACCGCGAGGAGCTCAAGCGCCTGCTGGCCGAGGACGCGGAGAAGCTCTACGACGAGCGCGAGTCCGAGCTCGGCGAGGACCTCATGCGCGCGCTCGAGCGCTACCTGCTGCTGCAGATCATCGACCAGCGCTGGCGCGAGCACCTCTACGACATGGACTACCTGCGCGAGGGCATCCACCTGCGCGGGTTCGCCCAGATCGAGCCGATCATCGCGTACAAGAACGAGGCGTTCACGCTCTTCCAGGACCTGATGAACACCATCTGGTCGGACTTCGCGCGGATGATCTACAACGTCGAGGTTCAGGTCGAGGGTGAGAACGGCGTCCCGCCGGAGCAGGCCAGCGGCGGCGCCCGCGCGCTCCAGTACTCGGGCGGCACGATGGACGACCAGCCGAGCGCCTACGGCGAGGCGGGCGAGGAGTACGACGAGGACGCGGGCCCGGTCCAGGTGTTCGAGCAGCGCCGGGTCGACGAGCACGACCAGCTCGGCCGCAACGACCCGTGCTGGTGCGGATCGGGCAAGAAGTACAAGAAGTGTCACGGGGCATAGGCCATGGCCACGCCGTCCACCTCACAGCCCACCCCGCAGCGCCTGGCCGCCATCCGCGAGCAGCTGTCCCTGCTCGCGGACTACCTTTGACCCGGCAGGGCTGAAGGCGCGCATCGCCGAGCTCGAGCAGCAGATGGGCGAGCCGGGGTTCTGGGATGAGCCGGACGCTGCCGGCCGCGTCGGCGCCGAGCACGCCCGTCTCGCGCGCCGCGTGGAGACGTTCGAGCGCCTGCAGGCGGACGCCGAGGACCTCGACGGGCTCGTCGAGCTCGCCGAGGAGGACGCCGACCTCGCCGCCGAGCTCGAGGAGACGCTCGCCTCGGTCGAGGAGCGGCTCGCCGAGCTCGAGGAGGAGCGCCTGTTCACCGGCAAGTACGACGCCGGCGACGCGCTCGTGACGATCAACGCCGGCGCCGGCGGCACCGACGCCCAGGACTGGGCGGAGATGGTGCTGCGGATGATGCTGCGCTGGGCCGAGCGGCGCGGCTTCAAGGTCGACCTCCTCGAGGCCAGCGCGGGCGAGGAGGCCGGCATCAAGTCGGCCACGTTCCGCGCCGACGGCGAGAACGCCTACGGGCTCTACAGCGCCGAGAAGGGCGTCCACCGGCTCGTCCGGCTGTCGCCGTTCGACGCCGCCAACCGCCGCCAGACGAGCTTCGCGGGCGTCGAGGTCGCGCCGGTGGTGGAGGACGCCGACGTCTCGATCGAGGACGACGACCTGCAGATCGACACCTACCGCGCCTCCGGGGCGGGCGGCCAGCACGTGAACAAGACCGACTCCGCGGTCCGCATCACCCACAAGCCGACCGGCGTCGTCGTCCAGTGCCAGAACGAGCGCTCGCAGTCGGCCAACAAGGCGACGGCGATGGCGATGCTGCGCTCCAAGCTCGTCGAGCGGGCCGAGCGCGAGCGCCAGGCCGAGATCGCGCGCGAGCGCGGCGAGGCGCAGGACGTCAACTTCGGCTCCCAGATCCGCTCCTACGTCCTGCACCCGTACACGATGGTCAAGGACCACCGCACCGACTTCGAGGTCGGCAGCACCGAGCGCGTGCTCGACGGCGACCTCGACGGCTTCGTGCGCGCGTGGCTCGAGGCGAACGCGAAGGCGACGAACTGAGCAGCCCGTTGATGGTCGGCGCCAGGCTGCGCCGGCCGGCGCTCGACGGCTGGTTCTGGCGCTTCACGTGGCCCGACGGGCGGGCCGCGATCGCGCTCACCGGGGTCTGCCCGGGCTGGGCGCTGGCCGGCGTAGCCATGCATCCCGGCCGCGTGTGGCGCTCGACGATCCTGGACGCGCCGGTGGCCGACTCCCGGGGCGTGCGGATCGGGAGCGCGTTCTCCGGCGAGGCCGAGCGGCTGCGGGTGGCGATCCCGGGCGCTCGGGTGCACGCCGACCTGCGCGACGCGGTGCGCTGGCCGCGGCCCTGGCTCGGGACCGGGCCGGCCGGATGGCTGCCGGGCATGCGCCAGTACTGGCTCCCGCACGTGCTGCGCGCGCAGGTCGAGGGCTTCGTGGAGGTCGACGAGCGCTGGTCGCTGGACGGCGCGACCGCCTACGCCGAGCGCAACTGGGGCAACGGCTTCCCGTCCGAGTGGTGGTGGGGCGAGGCGCACGACTTCCGCGGCGGCGACCCGGTCACCGTCGCCTTCGCGGGCGGGCCCGGCGCTCGGGCCGCTGCGGGCGACAGCGGTGATCGTGCACGTCGGCGGTCGGCTCGTGCGGTTCGGCGAGCCGGTGCTTGCCGGCGTGCGCGAGGAGCTGGCGCCCGGCCGCTGGGTGCTGCGCGGCCGCACCGCGCGCCATCGCGTCGAGATCGAGGGGAGCGCCGTTCCGGCAGCCGCCCACATCCTCGACGTGCCGGTGCCCGGCGAGCGCCGCACCGTCCCGTGGTCGCACCAGCACCTCGCCGGGCACCTGCGGGTACGCGTCACCCGCCGCGGGCGATTGGTGTATGAGGGGGAGAGCGCCTTGGCCGGGCTCGAGCACGGTCGCGCGCCGTAACCTGGGGCGCCGCATGGATCGGGAGACGCTCGAGCTGATCGACCGCGCGCTGGCCGAGGACGTCGGCGACGGCGACGCGACCAGCGAGGCGACCGTGGATGCCGGCGCTCGGGCTGAGGGGACGATCACCCAGAAGGAGCAGGGGGTGATCTCGGGCATCCCGGTCGCGATGGCGGTATTCCACCGAGTGGACCCCGAACTGCACGTCGAGGCGCTGTGCGGCCCAGGGATGTGGCGCGAGCCCGGCGCTCCTGTGCTGGCCGTCGAGGGCTCGGCACGGAGCATCCTCACGGCCGAGCGGACGGCGCTCAACTTCCTCGGGCGGCTGTCCGGGGTGGCCACCGCCACCGCGCGAGTGGTGCAAGCGGTGCGAGCTGCGGGCGGCACGGCGCGGATCCTCGACACCCGCAAGACGACCCCGGGCCTGCGGCGGCTCGAGAAGCAGGCGGTGGCCGACGGCGGCGGGGTCAACCACCGTGCCGGCCTCTACGACGCGATCCTGATCAAGGAGAACCACAGCGCGGCGGCGGGCGGCATCGCGCGGGCCATCGGGCGGGCCCGCGAGGCCCGACCCGACCTGCCGCTCGCGGTCGAGGTGCGCGACGGGGACGAGATCGACGTCGCGCTCTACGCCGGCGCGCCCCGCCTCCTGCTCGACAACATGAGTCCCGACGAGGTGCGCGCCGCGGTCGCCCGCGTGGCCGGCCGCGCCGAGCTCGAGGCCTCCGGCGGCGTGAACGCGGAGACAGTTTTGGTCTACGCGACCATTGAAGGGCTAGACTACGTCTCCATGGGCGCCCTCACCCATTCGGCGCCGGCTCTCGATCTCTCCCTGGCCCTGGAGGCCCTCCCCCCGAAATGACCCTGCTCTCGCTCGACAACATCCCGGCCCTGCAGGCCGAGGTGCGCGCGCTCGCGGAGGAGCGCGGGGCGGTGATCCTCGCCCACAACTACCAGCTGCCCGAGGTCCAGGACGTCGCCGACTTCGTGGGCGACTCGCTCGGCCTCTCCCAGCAGGCGGCGGCCACCGACAGCGACGTGATCGCCTTCTGCGGCGTGCACTTCATGGCCGAGACGGCATCGATCCTCTCGCCCGAGAAGACCGTCCTGCTCCCCGACCCCGACGCCGGCTGCTCGCTGGCCGACTCGATCACCGCGCCCCAGCTGCGCGCCTGGAAGGCCGCCCACCCCGGCGCGGTCACCGTGATGTACGTCAACACGACGGCCGACGTGAAGGCGGAGACCGACTACTGCGTGACGTCGTCGAACGCCGTCAAGGTCGTCGAGCACATCTACCGCGAGCACGGCCAGGACACCGAGATCCTGTTCGGGCCGGACATGTTCCTCGGCGCGTACGTCGAGAAGATGACCGGCAAGCCGATGCGCGTGTGGGACGGCGAGTGCCACGTCCACGCCGGCATCCGCCCGTCCGACATCGCGGAGATGCGCGAGTCGCACCCCGGAGCCGACTTCCTCATCCACCCTGAGTGCGGGTGCTCGACGTCGGTCATGGAGTACGTCGCCGCCGGCGACGTCGACCCCGAGGGCGTGCACATGCTCTCCACCGGCGGGATGCTCGACTATGCGGCCACCGCACCCGCCGGCGCGACGGCGATCGTCGCCACCGAGACCGGCATGCTGCACCCGCTGCAGATGGCGCGCCCCGACGTCGACTTCGTGGCCGCCAACGAGGCCGCGAGCTGCCGCTACATGAAGATGATCACGCTGCCCAAGCTGCGCGACGCGCTGCGCGAGATGGCGCCGGAGGTCAAGGTCGCCGAGGCGGTCGCCGACCGCGCTCGGCTGCCGATCGAACGGATGGTCTCGATCGCCTAAGCCGGCTCGGGCAGCAGCTCGAGACCGCGCTCGGCCGCCTCGCGGACGAGCGGGAGCTGCTCCCGGCGGCGCTCGAACTCGGCCGGGGTGTAGCAGTGCACCTCGGCCTGGTCGCCCATCTCGTAGGCGTCCCACAGGCTGCCGCACACGTAGACACGCTCGAGCCACGGCACGCCGTCGAAGAACTCCGAGACGAGCACGAGCACGAACTCCGGGCCGCGCTCGCGCTGCGGTCCGGCACCGCGAAGGTCCGCGACGCGGGCGCCGCCGAGCAGGGCTCGCTGGATCGGCCAGCGGTCGGTGACCCGCTCGACGTAGCGCTCGAGCTCGCGATGGTTGAGCTCAGCTGGGGACACTCGGCCACGGATCGTGGCAAACCCGGCCCGACGCGGTCAAGGGACGCGCTCGAGCCGGTCGCGCTCCGGCGGGGTGATCGGCGTCCCGTCGACCGAGGGCTCGAGGTGCGCCTCCAGCGCCTTCGTGTCCTCTGGGCCGCCCGCGCGGTTCGTTCCGCGCGCCAGGGTGGGGTAGTCGTCGTCGCGATTCGCCATGCCGGAATTGACCGTGATGCGGTACGAGCGCTCGGGCTCGACCGGGTCGCCGCCGATCTCGAGGCCGGTCACCGGGCTGGGGGCGGTCGCGCACGGCCTGTTCTTGATCGCGCGCGCCGTCGTGGCGCTCCACGTGTAGCTCACGCCGGCCGATGCGTGCATCACCTCGGTCTTCGAGCGCCCGCACCACTGCTCCTTGAGCAGATCGCGCAGCTGGGCGCCGGTGAGCGTCATCGACACGAGCGAGGTCCCGAACGGCTGGGTCATGAACGCCCGCGCGTAGCTGACCTCGCCCGCCGCCAGCCCGGCGCGCACCTGGCCCGGCCGGATGAAGGCGGCGTCGCCGCCCCCGGCCGCCCACTGGGCGTCGGCCACGAGGTTGCCCATCTTGCTCTCGCCCGAGCGGTCGCGATAGCGCGAGGCCGAGTCCGCCAGGCGGCCCACCACGCGGTCGGCCAGCGGGGCGGCGAACGTGCGGTAGCGGGCGATCATCTCGGTCATGTCCGGCGCGCGCATCACCCAGTGGCCGACGACCCAGTTGCGCGCGCGGGTGCGCTTCACGTCGCCGGTGCGGCGGTCGATCTCGAGCTGCAGGCGGGTCACGAGGCGCCCGTAGGACGCGGCGCTGGTCACGCGCTTGCCCCACATCACGCAGTTGTAGACGGCGTGGGTGTGGCCGGTGAGGAAGACGTCGACGTCACGCGTGGTGTCGCGCACGATGTTGCGCATCGGCCCGGAGAGCCCGGTGCAGCCGTTCACGCCGCCGCGCTCGCGCGTGAAGCCGCCCTCGTGGAGCAGCACCACGATCGCGTTCACGCCGCGGCGCTTGAGCACGCGGGCGTAGCGGTTGGCGGTCTCGGCCTCGTCGTCGAAGCGCAGCCGGCGCGCGAAGGTCGGGGAGATGTAGGCGGGCGTGCCCTCGAGCGTCATCCCGATGAAGCCGATCTTCACCGGTCCGACCTGCCGGATCGCGTACGGCGGGAAGACTCGCTTGCCGGTCCGCCGGTTGATGACGTTGGCGGCCAGGAACGGGAAGTCGGCGCCCTCGTAGGGCGAGCCGTCGGCGCAGCCGTCGATCGGATGGCAGCCGCCGCGCTTGAGGCGGCGCAGCTCCGCCGGACCCTCGTCGAACTCGTGGTTGCCGACGGCCGCGACGTCGAGCCCGATCGCGTTCATCGCCTCGATCGTCGGCTCGTCGTGGAACAGCGAGGAGAGCAGCGGGCTGCCGCCCACGAGGTCGCCGGCCGCGACCACGAACGTGTGGCGGGCGCGCTCGCGCAGCGTCCGGATGTGCGTGGCGAGGTACTCGGCGCCGCCGGCGGGGAAGCGCTCGTCCGGCCGGCGCATGATCGTCCCGGACGTCGTCGACTCCAGGTGCCCGTGGAAGTCGTTGATCCCGAGCAGCTGGACGCGCACCGGCGGCGGCGGGGGCTTGCGCGGCTTCTGCCGCTTCTGCGCGACGGCAGGAGCGGCGGCCATCAGTAAAACGGCGGCTGTCAGTACGGCGATCCGGTGCATTGCCCGACCACAGCTAAACAACCCGCACCGACAGAGGTTGCGGCTAGTTCGTGAAGTCGGCGTCTTCGTGTGGGCCCACGACCGCCACTGACGCCTCATCCGAGATGCCCCGGGCCACCTCGGCGACCTGGTCGAAAGTCGTCCGGTCGAGCGCCGCGATCGCCTCGTCGGGGTCGATGCTGCCGCCGAAGACGACCGACTGCGAGGCCGCGTAGCGCGCGACCGCGTTGGTGTTCTCGAACGCCAGCACGCGCCGGCCGGCGGCGTAGGCCCGCGCGCGCTCGAACTCCTCCTCGTTCGGCCCGTCCGAGCGCAGCTCGTCGACGATCTCGCCCATGCGCGCGAACGCCTCGCTGCACTTGCTCGAGTCCAGCCCCGCGGAGAGCTGCAGGATCGGGACGTCGGCGAACGCGTGGTCGACCGAGTACACGGAGTAGGCGAGCCCGCGCTGCTCGCGGATCTCGTCGAACAGCCGCGAGCCCATCGAGCCGCCCAGCAGCGTCGAGTAGACGCCGAGCGCAGCGCGGTCCTCCGGGTTCCGCGGGTCGATCGACGGCCGGTAGGACATCCGCAGGTGCGACTGGTTCGACGTGCGGTGCTCGACCAGCGTCTGCGGGGAGAACGGCGGCGCCGGCTCGCTGCCGCCGTTGGCCGATATCGACGGGAAGCGGCCGAACGCCTCGGCAAGGTCGTTGTCGTCGGGCAGGTGCTCGAGGTTGCCGACGACGAACGCGCCGCCGCGCGAGCCCGCCCACTGGCGCCCGCGGAACGCGACGATGTCCTCGCGGCTGAAGCTCCGCAGGTGCTCGGCGGGGCCGAGCACCGGCCGCCCGAGCGGGTGGTCGCCGAACGCGGCGCGGTCGATCAGGTGCTCGGCGACGACCGACGGCTGGTCGTCGGCGCGCGCGATCTCCTGGATCACGACGCCGCGCTCGCGGTCGAGCTCGTCGGCGTCGATCTTCGGGCGGCCCGCGAAGTCGGTCAGCAGGTCGATCGCCTCCTCGACGACCTCGGCCCGGCACGTGATGTGGAACGCGACGAGGTCGTGGGAGGTGTAGGCGTTGAGCACGGCGCCCATCCGCTCGGCGGTCTCGTTGACCTTGCGGTAGTGGTCGTACTTCTCGCCGCCCTTGAACACCAGGTGCTCGAGGAAGTGCGCCATGCCGTTCTCCTCGCGGCGCTCGGTGCGAGCGCCGGCGTCGAACGCGACGAGCACCGTGGTCGCCCGCGTGCCGGGCAGCTCGATGCGGTGGATCGGCAGTCCGGAGGGGATCGTGGACGTCTCGATGCGAGGCATTCCCTGCAATGTAACTGTCAGGCAGGGGCCGGCCGGGGGCGGGCGAAATACCCTGGTTGACTCATGGCGACGACTGAACGACACGTCAGGCAGGCCGGCGGGCGTCCTCAGGGCCCTGCCGTGATCTCGTTCGAGAACGTCTCCAAGCGCTATCCGAGCGGCGACATCGGGCTCGAGAACGTCTCCTTCGCCGTGCAGCCCGGCGAGTTCGTGTTCATCGTCGGCGCGTCGGGCTCGGGCAAGTCGACGACGATGCGGCTGCTGATCAAGGAGGTCGAGCCCACGGCCGGCACGATCGAGGTGGCCGGCCACGATCTCAGCAAGATCGCCCGCCGCAAGGTGCCGTACTACCGCCGCAACCTCGGTGTCGTATTCCAGGACTACAAGCTGCTTCCGAACCGGACGGTCTACGAGAACGTGGCCTACGCGCTGCAGGTCACGGGCGGCACCCGGCGCGAGATCCGCGAGAAGGTGCCGGACATCCTGCGCCTCACCGGGCTGTCGCTCAAGCTGCACAGCCACCCCGACCAGCTCTCCGGCGGCGAGCAGCAGCGTGTGTCCGTGGCGCGCGCCTTCGTGAACCACCCGCCGCTCCTGCTGGCCGACGAGCCCACCGGCAACCTCGACCCCGAAACCTCGATCGGGATCATGCAGCTGCTCTACCGGATCAACAGGACCGGCACGACGGTGGTCGTCGCCACGCACGACGTCGACATGGTCGACCGCATGCGCCGGCGCGTGATCGAGCTCTCCGGCGGCCGCGTGGTGCGCGACGAGCGCGCCGGTGCCTACGCCGCGCGCGAGACGACCGGGGAGTTCGAGGTCCGGCTGCGCGAGGACGACCTAGGCGAAGGCGAAGCCGCCGCCGGCGGCGAGCGAAGCGAGACAGGATGAGGCTCGGGTTCTTCCTCCGCGAGGCGCTGCGCGCGCTGCGGCGCAACGCCGTCCCGTCGTTCGCGGCGATGGCCACGGTGCTCGTGACCGTGCTCATCCTCGGCGTCTTCATCCCCGTCGTGCAGGCCACCACGGGCGCGGCCAACGAGGTGCGCGGTCGCGTGATCGCCGACGTGTACCTGAAGACCGGCGCGGACGATCAGGACGTGGCACGGGTGCGCAACCTGCTCGAGACCCAGGTGCCGTACGTGGGTCGCGTGCAGTACCTCTCCAAGGAGCAGGCGTACCGCGACGAGCGCAAGCGCAACCCCGAGGCTTACGACCTGCTGGGCGCCAACCCGCTGCCCGACACGTTCCGCGTCACGCCTGACCGGCCCGACAACATCGCCAAGCTGCGCAACGCGCTCACGCCGGTGTCCGTGGGTGGCGGGCGGACGCCGATCGACGAGTCGATCGACGACGTGCGCAACCGCGAGGAGGACACCAACAAGATCCTCTCGGTCACGCGCGTGGTGAAGCTCACGATGGCGCTGCTGGCCGGGCTGCTGGTGATCGCCTCGGTACTGCTGATCGCCAACACGATCCGGCTCTCGCTGTACGCGCGGCGCCGCGAGGTCGAGGTCATGAAGCTCGTGGGCGCGACCGACTGGTTCATCCGCTGGCCGTTCGTGATCGAGGGCGTGCTCGTCGGCGCGCTCGGCGGCATCGTCGCCGTGCTGCTGCTGGCGGTCGTGAAGATCGCCGTCGTCGACCCGCTGGCGCAGGAGTTCGAGCTGATCGCGGCACCCGAGACGATGAACTTCCCGCTGCTCGTCGCGCTCCTGCTGGGCGCCTCGGTGGCGGTCTCCGCGGCAGGCTCCGGCCTCTCGCTGCGGCGCTTCCTGCGCGTCTGAGTACCGTGATGGAGGTGCGTCGCCCCCGCAGGTCGCTCCTGCCCGTCCTGGTCGTGCTGTTGCCCCTTGTGCTCGTCGGCGGGATCTGGATCGGCGGGCATCCCGGGGTGCTCCCCGACCCCGTGCGCGACACGCTGGTCGCCGACACCGAGGGGCGCGTGTACGAGGAGGCGATCGACACGCTGGCGCGCGACTACTACCGCGAGGTCGATCGCGAGGAGCTGCTCAACACGTCGCTCGAGGAGGCCGTGCGCTCGCTGGACGACCGCTTCTCGCACTACTTCGCGCCGCGCGACTTCGACGACTTCCAGGAGGCCACCGAAGGCCGCTTCGAGGGCGTCGGCATGACCGTCGAGGAGGTCCCGCGCGGCCTGCGCGTGCTCACCGTCTATGACCGCTCGCCGGCCCGGCGCGGCGGCCTGCGCCCCGGGGACGTCATCACCGAGGTCAACGGCCGCTCGATCGCCGGGGCGAGCTCGGAGGAGTCGACGACGCGGATCAAGGGCCCGGCGGGCAGCGAGGTGCGCCTCACCGTGCGCTCGAACGGCCGCAGGCGGGAGCTGACCCTGAAGCGGGCCGAGGTCGAGATCCCCGTCGTCGACGGCAAGCTCGTGCGCGGCGTGGCCCACGTGCAGCTCAGCGGCTTCACCTCGGGTGCCGGCGACGAGGTCTCCGGCGCGGTCGAGCGGCTGATCGACCGCGGCGCCGACGGCGTCGTGCTCGACTTGCGCGACAACGGGGGCGGGCTACTCAACGAGGCGGTGGCGGTCGCGTCCGTCTTCATCGCCGACGGCAAGATCGTCTCCACGCGCGGGCGGTCGCGGCCGGAGCGCGTCTACGAGGCGACCGGCGGAGCGATCGACGCCGACGTCCGGGTGGTCGTGCTCGTCAACGATCGCAGCGCGTCGGCGTCCGAGATCGTGGCGGGCGCGCTCCAGGACCGCGATCGGGCGCGCATCGTCGGCACGCGGACGTTCGGCAAGGGCGTCTTCCAGGAGATCGAGCCGCTGGCCAACGGCGGCGCGCTCGACATCACGGTCGGGGAGTACTTCCTGCCGAGCGGCCGGAACCTCGGCGGCGGTGGTCCGTCGCGCGGCTCCGGCCTCACGCCCGACGTGCGCGCCGAGGACGACCCGGACACCCCGCGCGACGAGGCGCTGCGCGCGGCCGTGCGCGCGGTCGGGTGAAGCAGCGGCAGGCGCGGGCCGGCGGCGGCCGCCGCGCGGGGGGCGAGCTCGCGCGGCCGAACCCGATCGTCGCCGTGCTCGACAAGCGCGGGCGCTTCCTGACGGCGACCCCGTTCTTCTCGCGGTGCCCCGCGCATGAATGTCGATCGCGGCGCGGCGCGCCCCGGCGAGCTCGTGCTCGTCGCGCCGACCGGCCGCGGGGCGGGCCACGGGAAGGTGCTGCGGCGGATCGGCCGGCCGGACGTGGCGCGCGACGTGCTCGAGGCGCTGATGCTCGACCGCGGCCTGCGGCGGCGCTTCGACCCGCTCGCCGAGCGCGAGGCGCGCGAGGCGGCGAGCCGGGTACCCGAGCTGCCGCGTCTCGACCTGCGGGCGCTGCCGACGTTCACGATCGACCCGCCCAGCGCGCGCGACTTCGACGACGCGATCTCGGCCGAGCTGCTCGACGACGGCGCCGTGCGCGTGTGGGTGCACATCGCCGACGTGGCCGCGCACGTGCGGCCGGGCTCGCACGTCGACCGCGAGGCGTTCAAGCGCGCGACCTCGGTGTATGTGCCCGGCCTCGTCGAGCCGATGCTCCCCGAGGCGCTCTCCAACCAGGCGTGCTCGCTCGTGCCCGACCAGGATCGGCTGGCGGTCACGGTGGAGCTCGACCTCGAGGGCGCGCGGGTGCGGCGCACCGCGTTCCACCGCAGCCTGATCCGCTCCGACAAGCGGCTCACCTACCCGGAGGTCGACGACATCTTCGCGGGCCGCGCGCAGGCGGAGGAGCCGTGGGCGGGCCCGCTCGCCGCCGCCCGGCGGGCCGCGGCGGCGCTGCAGGAGGCGCGCGAGGCCAAGGGCGCGCTGGAGGTCGACAGCGAGGAGCCGGAGTTCGCGTTCTCGCGCGAGGGGCACGTGACGGCGCTCGTGCCGAGCGAGCAGACCGAGTCCCACCGCGTGATCGAGCACCTGATGATCGCGGCCAACGAGGCGGTGGCGACGCTGCTCGAGAACCGCAAGCTGCCGGCGCTCTACCGCGTCCACGAGCGGCCCGAGCCGGCGCGCGTGCAGTACCTGGCCGAGCAGCTCGCGTCGCTCGACGTGCCGACCCCGCCGCTGCCGGAGACGATGACGCCGCAGCAGGCGGCCGACGCCGTGGCGGAGATCGCCCGGCTCGTGGCGGCGGAGGTGCGGCGGCGCAGCGGGCAGGGCCGGATCGCGTTCACGTCGCTCGTGCTGCGCTCGCTCAAGCAGGCGCAGTACTCACCGCGCAACCTCGGGCACGCCGGTCTGCGCTCGGCACGCTACTGCCACTTCACGTCGCCGATCCGGCGCTACCCCGACCTCGTCTGCCACCGCTCGCTGCTGAGCGCGATCGGCGCGGGAGAGGAGCCGCCGGCCGCCTCACAGCTCGACGCGGCCGCCGAGTGGTGCTCGGAGCGCGAGCGCGACGCGATGAAGATCGAGCGCGACGCCGACGCCGTCGCGCGCTGCTTCCTGCTCGAGGCGTCGCTCTTCGAGAGCGGCTGGGACGTCGCGTTCGACGGCGAGGTCACGGGCGTGATCGGCGCCGGAGCGTTCGTGGCCTTCGGCGACGGCCACGAGGGCATGCTCCCGGTCCGGCGCCTGCGCGGCGACTGGTGGGAGCTCAACGAGCTCGAGACGATGCTGGTGGGGGCGGAGAGCGGCCGCGCGATCCGGCTCGGCGATCCGGTGCAGGTGCGCGTCGAGCGGGTCGACGCTCCGCGGGGCCGCGTGGACCTCGTGCCCGCTTAGCTGCGGGCGAACGTCAACGGCGCTGGGTAGGGGAGGAGGGGGTGCATTCCGTTCCTCTCGCCGCGTTCGCCGTGGCGAGAGGAACGTTTGGCACCGTAGAGGGCACCAAACGTTCCGCACGCGAACGCAAGCGCGTGAAGTGGAACGAAATGCACCCCCACCGCGGCCAATCTCCCCACCCTCCCTACCCAGCCGCAGTTGACGTTCCGCGGAGCAGCTAGCCGCGCGCCCAGATGTTCGCGCAGTCGGCGCAGACGCTCGCGGGCACGAGGCCGACGCGCATGAGCAGGCCGAACACCTGGCAGCCGACGCAGAACGCGAACACGGACTCGAGCGTCGCAGCGGCGATGAGCAGCACGAGCAGCGCGTCGGTCGCGGCCTCGGCGCCGAAGCCCAGCGCGAGGATCGCGGCGCCGGTTGTGATCGCCGCGCCCATCCCCTGGGCGAAGCGCTTCGGCGGCCCGGGGACGTAGCGCGGCGCGCCGAGCCGCGGCGCCGCCACGCGGGTCGCGAAGCGGCCGAGCGGGCTCAGCGTCGGGCCCGTCAGCACGCGCGCCCAGAAGCCGTATGCGAGCGGGATCAGCAGCCAGTAGGCGGAGCTGGCCAGCGTTACGATGGCTGTGAGCGCGACGACGCCCGCTACCACGCGCGCCGCCTTCTCGTTGACCGGGTTCGGGAAGGAGAACACCGCCTCCCAAATCCTACAAACCCGATCGAGTTTTCATGGCCGACATTGCGACGAACCGCCAGGCGCGGCACCGCTACCACTTCCTCGACACCTGGGAGGCCGGCCTCGTGCTCACCGGCACCGAGGTCAAGTCGCTGCGCGAGGGGAAGGCGCAGATCAAGGACGGGTACGCGTCGCTGCGCGGAACCGAGGTGTGGCTGCACAACGTGCACATCCCGCCTTACGCGCCCGCTTCGCGTGAGAACCACGAGCCCGAGCGCCCGCGCAAGCTGCTCATGAACCGGCACGAGATCGAGCGGCTGATCGGCAAGACGCGCGAGAAGGGGCTCACGCTCGTGCCGACGCGAATCTACTTCAAGGGCGGCCGCGCGAAGGTCGAGATCGCGCTCGCCCGCGGCAAGGACGTCGGCGACAAGCGCCAGGCGATCAAGGAGCGGGAGATGAAGCGCGAGATGGAGCGGGCCATCCGCCGCTAGGGCACCCCTGGGCCGGGCGCCCCCTGGGGAGGGACGCCCGGCGCCGGCGGGTCAGCGGTTGGCGCTGCCCGTGAACACGACCACGCGCCGGAACGGCGGTCGGTCGGGCGGGGTGGGGGGTGGGGAGGTCGAAGCGGGACTCATGGGGAGGACTCCTTGTCTTCCGAAAGTACGACGATCATCGTACCAAACTCGTTCGACAGTCGTCGTACAATCGTTCTTGTCATGCGCACGCTCCATCACCCGCCCGCCGCCTCGCTCGAGCTCACGGACGTCCTGCACGCCCTGTCGGACCCCGTCCGGCTCGAGATCGTTCGCGGGCTCGCCGCGGGCGGGGGGTGCGAGCGGCGCTGCAACGCGTTCGCGCTGCCCGTGACCAAG
Organism: uncultured Solirubrobacteraceae bacterium; assembly: GCA_963838655.1. Lineage (GTDB taxonomy): Bacteria > Actinomycetota > Thermoleophilia > Solirubrobacterales > Solirubrobacteraceae > DASSUW01. Next base: position 279,428 of record CAWIRW010000013.1, read on the forward strand.
TCGACCCGCACGCACCACTTCCGCGTCCTGCGCGAGAGCGGCGTGATCGAGCAGCGCGCCGAGGGGACCGCGGTCGTCAACCGGCTGCGTCGCGACGAGCTCGACGCCCGCTTCCCCGGGCTGCTCGACTCCGTTCTCGGCGCCCGCTGAGCGCTTCCAGCATCGCCGCGACCGCGGGCCGCTCCGCGCTCCCGGCGGGCGCCGCGGATTTCGCCGCAGATTGCGGCAATCCGGCCGCGGACACCCTTGCGTGGCGGCGCCGGCCCCGGATAGCTTGCTCGCCGGACGCGGAGGTCGAGACGCAGAGAGCGAGGCCATCGAGGTGAGAGGCCCGCCGCCCTGTCCGCAACGGTGCTCGCACCGGAGCGGAGGGCTCCTCAAGCGGCTCTCTCCGCGTCTTCTTTGCGTTCAGGGACGATTCAGCGCGAGAAAAGTGCGGAGATAGCGGGATTGGCGACACAAACCCCTTGTGCGAACTGCTCCCGCCACATAGGTTGTTCCCAGACGCGGAGGTGAGTCGCAAAGAGCGAGGCCACTGAGGTGCGAGGCCCGCCGCCTATCCCGGAGACGGTTCGCCGTAGCCGGGGGGCTCCTCGAGCGGCTCCCTTCGCGTCGATTTCGTTAAACGCCGGCATCCCCCAAGAGCGAGAGCCAGATCTCGCTGCGCGTCGGGAAGCAGGGGGTGGCGTGGCGGAGGCGTTCGAGCGGCACCTCGCCGACGATCGCGATCGTGGCGGCGTGCAGCATGTCGGCGACCTCGGCCCCGGTGATGGTGGCGCCGACGATCACGCGGCGCTGCGGGTCGATCAGCAGCCGTGACGTGCCGGGGGCGTCGTGGCCGTAGAACGAGCCGCCGGCGTTGCCGGACGTCGACGTCTCCACGACCTCGACGTCGAGGCCGGCCGCCGCCGCGGTGTCGCTCGTGTGGCCCACGGCCGCCACCTGCGGCTCGGTGAAGATCACGCGCGGGCTGAGCGGGCCGTCGGCGCCGTGCTCCGCGGCGGTGTTCTCGCCGAGGATGTGGTCGGCGGCGATCCGGGCCTGGTACTTGCCCATGTGGGTGAAGAGCGCCTTGCCGTTGACGTCGCCGATCGCGTACAGCCACGGGTGGCCGTCCACGCGCATGAGATCGTCGACGGCGACCGGCTTGTCGGTGTCGATCCCCAGCGCCTCGAGCCCGAGGCCCTTGGTCTGCGGCTTGCGCCCGAGGGCGGCGAGCAGCACGTCGCCCTGGGACTCGCGGCCGTCGGCCGTGGTGACCACGACGGTCTCGCCCCGCTGCTCGACCTTGGTCGCCTTCTGCCCGGTGCGGATGTCGACGCCGTAGCCGTCGAGCGCCTCGGTCACCTGCGCGCACGCGTATTCCTCCTCGCGTGGGAGCAACCGGCGCTCGCCCTCGATCAGCGTCACGTGCGAGCCGAGCGTCTGGAACGCCTGCGCCATCTCGACCCCGACCACGCCGCCGCCCATGATCACCATGCCGTCGGGGATCGCCTTGGCCGTCGTGGCCTCGCGGTTCGTCCACGTGTCGTCGATCGCGTCGAGACCCTCGATCGGCGGCATCGAGGGGATCGAGCCGGTCGACAGGATGACCGCCTTCGAGGCCTCGATCTCCTCGCCGGCGACCGTGATGCGCCGTTCCCCGGTGAGCTCTCCGGAGCCGCGCAGCAGCGCGATGCCCCGATCCTCGAGCCACGGGAGCTGGGCGGAGTCGTCGAGGTCGTGGATGATCTCGTCGCGGCGGGCGAGGGCGGCGGCGACGTCGAGCTCGCCGGTGAGCGCCTCCGCCGCGCCGGCGACCCGGCGCGCCTCGGCCAGCGCCTCGTACGGCCGCAGCAGCGCCTTGGACGGCATGCAGGCCCAGTACGAGCACTCGCCGCCGATCAGCCGGTCCTCGACGATCGCGACGCTCAGGCCCTTCTCCGCCAGCCGCCCGGCCGCCACTTCGCCTGCCGGCCCGGCGCCGATGACCACCACGTCGAACGTCCGCATCCGCCCTCCCGTCGCTCTACAATGGACAGCGAACATAACCCCTGGGGACGACACGGCTTCGACGTGGCCGAATCGCAGGGGTGGTTGCGAGCCGAGGTGCCCGGAGGCCTCGCTAAACCCCGGGACAACCATAAGTGCGGATAACAGCACTCAGGCAGTCGGTCACCAGACCGACTTCGCCCTCGCTGCCTAGCCGAAACTAGGTGACGATGTCGGCCCCCGGAGCCTGCGACGGGATCGGCCGACTCAAACAGCAGGCTTCACCCCGGAAGGATTGCCTCAGCCGACCGGGGGACATTTTTCGAGGCTGGCCCCCCTCAACCCCGCCGGCGTGGCGAGCGGGGGGCGAGACACAGAGCGCCGGATACGCTCGTAGACGCCGCCCTGAGCGCGGTCGCGGACGTGGGTTCGATTCCCACCGTCTCCACCTCGACAGTAGTTAGACGCTTCGGTTTCCAGATGGGAGACCGGGGCGTCTTTCTCGTTGTGATGCCTCGTCGTCACTGGCCGGCCCGCATGAGGGCGACGAGATAGCGGCACGGCTTGCCCGACGGGTTCGAGTAGGTGCGGCTCGTGGGTGCTCCGAGCTGGAGGCAGTCGCCGGCGGCGAGCTCATGGTCGTCCTCGCCCTCGCGCAGGTGCAGACGGCCCGCCACGACGTAGATCTGCTGGTGGGCTGCGGTGTAGCTCCCGGGCGGGTACGCGACGGTGGCTCCCGGGGGGAGCTCGACCTCGGCGAGCTGGAGCGGGCCGCCCGCGGGTGGGGAGATCGTGCGGCGAATGTAGCCGGTGACGGGATCGACCCAGACCGGCTGCTCGTCGCGGCGGACCAGGCGGCGGTCGTCGTCCTCAGCAGCGGCGATCAGCTCGGAGAGCGTCATGCCGAACGCGGCCGAGAGGCGGGCGAGGAGCACGGCGGTGGGCTGGGCGTCGCCGCGCTCGATCTTCGCGATCATCGCCCGCGACACGCCCGACCTCTGAGCGAGCGCCGCGACGGAAAGCCCGCGGCGCTCTCGCGTCGCCCGCACCGTCTCGGCGAGCTGCATGGCATGATAATAGTCATTATCGTTATCATCGTGCCATGAGCAGGGTCGTCCGGGATGCCCGCCGCGAGGACGCAGAGGCCTGCCGCGCGCTCTACGAGCCGTACGTCCTCGACAGCGTCACGTCGTTCGAGACCGAGCCGCCGACCGAGGAGCAGATGGCGGCTCGCATCAGCGCCGCGCAACGCACGCACGCCTGGCTCGTGCTCGAGCAGGACGGCCGCGTGATCGGCTACGCGTACGGCGGGCCGTTCGCGGAGCGAACGGCGTACCAGTGGTCGTGCGAGGTCAGCGTGTACGTCGATCCGAGCCGCCGGCGCACGGGCGGCGGGCGAGCGCTGTACGAGGCGCTGCTCGACCGGCTGGCCGCGCGCGGGTTCCACATGGCGGTCGCCGGCATGACGCTCCCCAACGAGGCGAGCGTCGGCCTGCACCGGGCGATGGGCTTCGAGCCCGTCGGCACCTGGAGGCGGATCGGCTTCAAGCACGGCGCGTGGCACGACGTCGCGTGGAGCCAGCGGCAGCTCGCCGACGGGCGCCCTTCCGGCGCCCCGCGCTAGCACCCGCATACTGTCGCCCCATGACAACCTCGATCAAGGCGGTCGTGGTCGACGCCGAAGGTTCGACCGCGACGGTGCGCAGCGACATCCCGGCCCCGAGCCCCGGACCGGATGAGGTCCTCGTGCGCGTGCAAGCGTCATCGGTCAATCCCGTCGACAACGCGATCGCCGCGGGGATGCTCGTCGGCATGATCGAGCACGAGTTCCCGGTCACACTCGGTCGCGACTACGCCGGCGTCGTGGAGCAGGTCGGCGCCGACGTGACCCGCTTCGCGCCCGGTGACGAGGTCTACGGCTTCGTCGTGCACGCCGACCCGACGGTGCACCGAGGGTCGTGGGCCGAGCTGATCACGCTGGCGCAGGACACCGGCATCGCGCACAGGCCGGGCAACGTCGACGTCGCGACGGCGGGCGCCGCCCCGCTCGTCGGGATCACAGCCCTGACCCTGGTCGACGCGCTCGAGCTGTCGGCCGGCGAGACGGTCCTCGTCGTCGGCGCAGCCGGCGGCGTCGGCAGCCTCGCCGTCCAGCTGGCCGTCGACGCCGGCGCCACCGTGATCGCTCCGGCGGTGCCGGAGGACGAGGACTTCATGCGCGAGCTCGGCGTGAGCCGGCGGCTCGATCGCGACGGCGACATGACCGGCGTCCGCGCCGATGCGGTCGTCGACCTCGTGTCCTACGCGCCGGGCGCGTTCGACGCTGCGCTCGAGCCCGGCGGCCGCGTCGCGTCGCCCAACTCGGCGGCGGGAGATGGACCGGGACGCACCAACGTCATGGCCTCGCCTAGCACCGAGAACCTCGAGCGGCTCGCCCGGCTGCTGGACGCCGGCACGCTCAAGGTGCACGTCCAGGACAGCTACGACCTCGACCGCGCCCCGGAGGCGCTGCACGCGCTCGGCTCCAGCCACACCCAGGGCAAGCTCGCCATCCGCGTGGCCTAGCCCGTCTACGATCTCCGCCGCACGTGGCCGTCCACTTCCTGCACATCGGTAAGACCGGCGGCTCCGCGATCAAGTGGGCGCTGAACCACGCGGACTCGAACGAGACGCCGTACGGGCCGATCCAGCTCCACCGGCACTCGTTCAAGATGCGCGAGGTCCCGCTGACCGATCGCGTGATCTTCTTCGTCCGCGACCCGGTGGCGCGCTTCATGAGCGGCTTCTACAGCCGGCTCAGCAAGGGGCAGCCGCGGTACTACTACGAGTGGACCGAGGGCGAGCGCAAGGCGTTCGAGACGTTCCAGACGCCGCAGGCGCTGGCCGCGGCGCTCGGGAGCGACGACGAGGAGCTGCGGCGGCGCGCGCGCTACGCCACGCGCGCGATCCGCCACACGCGGCCGATGTACGGCTACACGGGCGGCCCGCTGCGGCTGCGGTTGCGCAGCCGCCAGATCGTCTACATCGGCCGCCTGGAGACCATCAACGCCGACTGGAAGCAGATCAAGGCGCTGCTCGAGCTGCCGCCGGACCTCAAGCTGCCGCGGGGCCCCTGGCGGGCGCACCGCCAGAAGGACCCCCTCGACATGACGCTCGACGACTTCGCGCTGCGCTCGCTCAAGGAGTGGTACGCGGGCGACTACAAGCTCGTCGAGTACTGCGACAAGGTGCGCGAGAAGCGCGGCTGGGGCACCCCCTAGACCATCGCCGCCAGCCCGAACGTGACGCCTGTCTCCTGCTCGGACAGCTCCCACAGCCGCCGGGCGGCCTCGCCGTCGCTCGCCGCCGCGCTGCGGCCTACGACCGTCGGGTGGCCGCGGCCCTCCCTGAAGCCGTCCGGACCGACGTACGTGCCGCCTGGGATGTCCTGCGTGGCGGCGTAGAGCGTCGGCAGGGCGCCCATCTCGTCGCTCTGCGCGATCAGCCGGTTGGCGATCGCCATCGCCCCGTTCTGCAGCCGGCTGCCGGTGTGGCTCTGCAGGTTGGTGGCCGCCCAGCCGGGGTGCGCGGCGACCGCGCGCACGACCGTGTCGGACTCGCTCAGCCGCCGCTGCAGCTCGAGCGTGAACAGCAGGTTGGCGAGCTTCGACTGGCCGTACGCGCGCCACGAGTTGTAGCCCTGCTGCCAGTTCAGGTCGTCGAAGCGGATCTGCCCCATGCGGTGCGCGCCCGAGGCGAGCGTGACGACACGGTCGGAGATGCGGGGCAGCAGGAGGTTGGTGAGGGCGAAGTGGCCGAGGTGATTGGTGCCGATCTGCAGCTCGAAGCCGTCGGCCGTGCGCTGCTCGGGCGTGGCCATCACGCCCGCGTTGTTGACGAGCACGTCGAGCTGGCCGTCCCAGGCGTCCGCGAACGCCCGCACGGAGGCGAGGTCGGCGAGGTCCAGCCGCTGGACGTCGGTCGAGCCGGGAATGGTGGCCGCGGCACGCCGTCCGCGCTCGGGGTCGCGCACGGCCAGCACGACGTGGGCGCCCGCGGCGCCGAGCGCGCGGGAGGCGGTCAGCCCGATCCCGCTGTTGGCTCCGGTCACGACGAAGGTGCGGCCGTCGAGGCGGGGGAGGTCGGCGGCGGTCCACTTGCTGTTCGAGTTCATGAAAGACAAAGTAGACGATGACAACAATGATGTCAACGACTACATTGCGATAGGCTGCGAACGTGACGCTCACGCGGTCGTACCACCACGGCAACCTGCGCGCGGCGCTGCTCACGGCGGCGGAGAAGACCCTGGCCCAGCGGGGGGCGCGCGATCTCTCCCTGCGCGAGCTGGCCCGCGAGGCGGGCGTCAGCCATGCCGCGCCGCGCCGCCACTTCGCCGACAAGCAGGCGCTGCTCGACGCACTCGCCGAGGATGGGTTCAACCGCCTGGGGGCGGAGCTCGAGGCCGCGATGGAGGGCGCTGGCCCGACCTTCGCCGACCGCCTCGCGGCCTTCGCCCACGCGTACGTGCGCTTCGCCACCGATCACGCCGCGCTGCTCGAGCTGATGTTCACGGTCAAGCACCGGCCGGACGCCGCGGCCAGCCTGCGCGAGGCGGCAGACCGCGCGTTCGCGGCGCCGCTCGAGCTGTTCCGGGCCGCGCAGGCGTCGGGCGCGATCGCGCCCGGCGACCCCGAGCGCGTGGCCATCGTGGCGTGGGCGACCCTGCAGGGGCTCGTGTCGATGGCCCACGGCGGCCTGCTCGGCGAGTCGCTCGACGAGGTCGTCGACGACGCCGTCGAGCGGCTCGTGCTCGGCCTCCTGCCGCGCTGATCCGGTCGTTATCCGGCGCGGGCACCATGTCCGGATGGAGCTCCGCTTCTCCAGCGATGCCGTCGTCGTCGTCGCCGGCGTGCCCGGCGCCGGCAAGACGACCCTGATCCGGCGTGCGGTCGATCCGGCCACGGCACGGGTGGTCGACACCCAGGACCGCCGCGAGCGAGGCGAGCGAGCGAGCTATCTCGGCCACTACGCGCGGATCGTGGCTGCGGTGGCAGGTCGCCGGCCGGCCGTGATCCACTCCCGCGGCACGCATGCCGCCGCCCGGCGGGCGATCGCGCTGCTCGCCCGCCTGCGTGGCCGTCCCGCGCACCTCGTGATGATCGACGCCCCCCGCGCGGCGGCGGAGGCGGGCCAGCGCCGGCGCGGCCGCACGGTGTCCGAGGCCGAGATGGAGCGCCACGTGGCGCGCTGGCGCCGCCTGATGGCGCGGGTCCCGACGCGCGAGGGCTGGACCTCAGTGGTCGTGCTCGATCGCGAGCAGGCCGCCCTGACCAGCGGGTTCGACTTCATCGCACCGGTTACGAATAGGGCCGCTGCGGCTACCATGTAAGGAGCCGCGGGGACCTCGGCAGTGCTGCCGTCGCCCGGGTCCGCGCCCATGATCTTGCGAGCGTCCGCTGCCGTCGGGCGCTCTTCCATCGAATCCGGAGGTGACAGCCATGGCCGTCGAAGAGAAGCTTGCCCTCGAGGGCGTCGTCGAGGAGTCCCTGCCCAACCTGATGTTCCGTGTGGAGCTCGACAACGGGCATTCCGTGCTGGCCCACATGGCCGGCCGCATGCGCCGCGCGCGCATCCGCGTGAATCCGGGCGACCGCGTCCGGGTCGAGGTCTCGCCGTACGACCTCAGCCGCGCGCGGATGATCTACCGCCTCAAGTAGCGCGCCACCAGGGCGTCGAACGCGCGGTCCGGCAGCAGCCGGGCCGCGACCGCTCGGATCTGCGCCTGCCGCCCGACGACGTAGCGCGCCCGCGGGTTCCGCGTCGTCACCGCCTCTCCCACCACGTCGGCGACCGCCTCGGGCGGGAGCCCCTCCCGCGCCAGGCGCTCGGTCACGCGCCGTACGGCGTCGATCAGGTCGCCGTAGCGCCGTGAGGCCTCCTCGTCGGCGCCTTCGAGCATCCGCTCGGCATCGGCGTGGCCCTTCTCCCAGATCGGCGTCGCGATGCCGCCCGGCTCGATCACGACCACCCGCACCCCGTGGCGGGAGACCTCGCGGCGCAGCGCGTCGCTCATCGCCTCGAGCGCGAACTTCGACGCCGAGTACGGACCGAACAGCGGGTTGACCACCCGCCCGCCGATCGAGCTCATGTTCACGACGTGCCCGCGCGCCCGCAGGACGGCGGGCAGCAGCGCGCGGGTCACCGCGACCTGGCCGATGAAGTTGATCTCCATCTGCCGCCGCCAGTCCTCGATCGCCACGACCTCGACCGGACCGCTGACCGCGATGCCCGCGTTGTTGACGAGCACGTGCAACTCGGCGCCCACGCGCTCCGCCGCAGCCGCCACGTCGGCCTCCGACGTGACGTCGAGCTTGAGCGCCTCGGTGCGGGCGGGAGCGTCGTCGGGGTTGCGCACGCCCGCCAGCACGTGGAATCCGAGGTCGAGGAGCCGGGTGGCGCAGGCCTGGCCGATGCCGCTGGACGCGCCGGTGACGAGTGCGAGGGGAGCCATCGAGGCGACGATACGCTCTGGCGGGTGGAGCCGACTGCCGTCCAGCGGGTGTGCCCGCACTGCGCACGCATCTCCTATGCCAACGGGCGCGAGTGCCCGTACTGCGGGCGCTCCTTCCGGCGCGCGGGTCTGTGGCCGATCGCGGCGATGCTCGCCGTCTTCGCCGTCGTCGTGCTCGGCGGCGTGGCGCTGATGTTCGTCGCCGCCGGCCGCGAGGTCGACCGCCAGCTCGACAGCGAGGTCGAGCGGGTCGAGCGCAACCTCGAGCGCGACTTCGACACGATCCGGCGGGACGTGCGCCGCGAGCTCGACCGGCGGCTCCCGCCCGCTACCGCCCCCGAGCCCTGAGCCGCACGTGGAGGTGGTTGTCGTGGTTCACGAGCGGGGAGACGATTCTCGTTGGGCCACGCAGCGCGAGCGACGGCCCGACGAAGACGCTCACGGCACCCTCCCTCACGAAGGCGTCGACGAGCTCCTGGGCGGCGGCGCGATCGACCTGCTCGGGGCGCCGCGGCGAGCGCAGCCTGCCGTCGGTGCGCGGGTAGTAGATGTCGACGTCGAGCCCGTTCTGGTGCGAGGCGTGGCCGATGCCGCCGAAGCGCGGGCCGAAGTCGCCGCCGCGGCGGCGTGAGAGGTCACCGACGAGCACCGGCGGCGCGTCCGGGTGCCGCCGCGCGTAGGCGGCGAGCACGGACCGCACGGTGCGCAGCAGCCGGTCGCTGCCCCAGCGGCGCCACGGCCGGTTCCCGACCCGCTTGAGGATCGGATCCCAGGTGAGGAAGCCTTCGCCCTGCGGCGGAAGCCTGCGGCCGTTGACGAGCCGGCCCGCCCACGGCTGCCCGAGCGACCGCGACGGCTTGGCCACGGGTGGGAGCTTGGCGACCGGCGGTGGCGTGGGCACCGGTGTGGCGATCGGCGGGAGGGGTGACGGCGCCGGCGGTGGCGGCGAGACGATCACCGAGGGAGGCTCAGGCTCGCGGTCGCGAGGCGCGGCGAGCAGCACCGCGGGCACCGCGAGAGCGGCGAGCAGGATCACAAGAAGCAGACGCACAGCTGGTGTCTGAGGGTAAGCACTCCACCTTCGACTACGGCTGGGCCTGGTGGCGGGGTCCCGGCGAACGTCAACGTCAACGGCGGCTGGGTAAGGAGGATGGCGACGCCGGCGAGGGAGCATTTCGTCCACCTCGCGGCGCGCGCCGTCGTGAAGTGGACGAAATGCTCGCTATAGGGGAACAACGTCCACTTCGCGCGCCATACCAGCGTGAAGTGGACGAAATGCTCCCTCGCCGCGGCCGATCTCCGCACCCTCCCTACCCAGCGCCGTTGACGTTGGCCGGCGCGCGCCCGCGTCTCCGCGGAGACGTCGCTAGAGCGCGGCGGCGACCTGACCGGGTGCCGCGGTGGCGAACCGGGTGCTCGGGTAGCGCTCGGCGACCGGGGTCACAGCGACGCGGCGGTCGAGGCCGACGCCGACCACGAGACCGTAGCCCTGGGCGGCGAAGAGGTGGGTCACGGAGAGCTGCTCGGTGGCGGTGCGCGGGACGCGCAGCTGCGCGCGCTCGCCGGCGGCCTGCACCGCGGCGCGGGCCTCGGCGAGGATCGCCGGATCGCGCGCCGCGGCAGCGTCGACAACGACGACCGCACGCCGATCTGGCGTGGTCTCAGCCGGCTGCAGGCCGCTCACCACGGTGAGCGCCAGCACGCCGGCGACGATGAGGCTGGGGAGGGTCATACGAATGAGCGTAATACGTATGACACGATTGTCAAGTGACCTCCGTCACATCCATCCCGACACGATCGTCCGCGGGCGCAGCGGTGACACGGGCGGGGCGCGGCGGTGACGCGCATGGCGGCGGGCCGGGGGTGCGCGACAATGACGCGCGTGCTGTGGGCGTTCATCCCGATCGCGATCGTGGTCACCGTGACCCCGGGGCCGGCCACCGCCCTGGTGATCCGCAGCGCGCTGCGGGGCGGGCGCCGGGCCGCGCTTGCGACGATCGCGGCGAACAGCGTCTGCGTGCTGCTGTGGGGCGCGCTGTCCGTGCTCGGCATCAGCGCGCTCGTGGCAGCGAGCGAGGCCGCCTTCGCGGTGCTCAAGATCGCCGGCGCGGTGGTGCTCGTCTACCTCGGGGTGCAGGCGCTGCGGCGCGCCGGGCGCGGCGAGGAGATCGCCGTCGGTGGCCGCGCGCTCGCGCCGACCCGCGCGTTCCGCGACGCCCTGCTCACGGGCATCACGAACCCGAAGCTCGCGGTCTTCTTCGTCGCGCTGTTCCCGCAGTTCGTCCCCGCCGGCGCGCCCGTGCTCACCACCGCGTTGCTGATGGCGATCACGATCGTCGCGCTCGACGTCGTCTGGTACGGCGCGCTCGCCGCGGCTGTGATCCGCGTCCGCCACGGACTGATCGGGCGCCGCGTCGCCGCCTCACTCGAGCGCGCGACCGGCGCCGTGCTCGTCGCGCTCGGCTTCCGAGTGGCGCTCGACTAAGCCCGGATCCAGGCTAAGGCGGTCCCGTCGAGCCGCGCACGATCAGCTCGACCGGGAGGATCCGGCTGGCGGGCGGCTCGCCACGGCCGGCCATCGACTCCTCGAGCACGTCGAAGGCCATCGAGCCGAGCGCCTCGGCGTCGATGCCGATCGTGGTCAGCGGCGGCTCGAACACGCGCGCGAACGGGAGGTCGTCGAAGCCGACGACCGAGACGTCGTCGGGGATCCGCAGCCCGAGCTCGCGCGCCGCGAGGTAGACGCCTCCCGCCAGCAGGTCGTCGTCGGCGTAGATCGCGGTCGGGCGCTCGGCGGCGGCGAGCAGCTCGTGCGCTCCCGCGGCCGCGTCGTCGAACGTGAACTGCGCGCGCGTCTCCGTCGCCGGCGGCAGCCCGGCACGCTCGAGCACGGCCGCGACCGTCTCCCGCCGCAGCCGGAATGTCTCCGCCTCGAGCGCCGAGGACAGATGCCCGAAGCGCTCGTGCCCCAACGAGAGCAGGTGCTCGATCGCGAGCTCGGTGCCGCGCTCGGTGTCGAAGCGCACGAACGGCATCCCCGGCGGTGAGACCTCGATCGCGACGACGTGCTCTCCCGTGCCCGCCGGCGGCTCGACCGTGAAGAAGAGGAAGCCGTCGACGGGGCCGGCCCGCAGCGCCTCGAACGAGTCGCGCTCGCGGTCGGGGTCGTTGGCGACGTCGACCAGCGCGACCGCGTAGCCCGCCCGCCACGCCGCGACCTGCGCGCCGCGCAGCACCGGCCCGAAGAACGGGTGCGTGACGTCGGTCACCACCAGGCCGATCGTGCGCGCCGTCCCCGTGCGCAGCGCCCGGGCCGCGACGTTGGGCCGGTACCCGAGCTCCTCGGCCGCCGCTCGCACGGCTGCCTCGGTGCGCGCGGAGATGCGGCCGGCGGACTTCCCGGACAGGACGAGCGAGACGGTCGACTGCGACACTCCCGCGTGCCGAGCGACGTCCACGGACGTGACTCGTGTATCCCCTCGCGCGATAGACGGATACAACCAGTCCGTGCGCGATCTCGTCGAGGAGGTGGTTCCGCTGGACGGTCGCGACCTGCGGCTCCTGCGCCCGCGCGATGCCGAGTCGCTGCTCGACGAGGCGGCTTTCGAGCACGAGGAGTTCCTGCCGTACTGGGCGGAGCTGTGGCCGAGCTCGCTGGCGCTGGCGCGCGCGATCTCCGGACGCGCCCTGCGCGGCGCGCGCACGCTCGAGCTCGGCTGCGGCCTCGGCCTCCCCAGCATCGCCGCCGCGCTCGCCGGCGGGCGCGTGCTGGCCACCGACTGGTCGCCGGAGGCGATCGAGCTGACGCGCGTCAACGCCGAGCGCAACGGCGCCGCGCTCGAGACGCTCGTGTGCTCGTGGACCGAGCCCGGCCCGCTGCTCGAGCGCGCGCCGTGGGACCTGGTGCTCGCCGCCGACGTCCTGTACGAGGCGCGCAACGGCGAGGCGCTGCTGCCGCTGCTCCCGCGGCTGGGCGCCGAGGTGTGGCTCGCCGACCCCGGGCGCAAGCCCGCCGCGCCGTTCCTGGACGCCGTCCGCGACGAGTGGGAGGTCGTGTCGACGCCCGCGGCCCAGCTGCCGAACGGCGCTGTCCACCGGCTGCGGCGCCGGTGAGCCTCGCCCTCAGCCCTGCGCTACGAGCAGCGCGCGCGTCGCAACGCCGCCCCGCCGGCGGATCCGGTGCGGCAGGCCGCCGTCGAAGCGCAGGGCATCCCCCTCGTCAAGTGCGTGTACGGTGCCGTCGAGCTCGAGGTCGAGCGCACCGCGGACGACGTAGAGCAGGATCTCGCCGGCCGCCGTCGCCCTGTCCCGCGGCCACGCCCGGCTGCCCCCGGACCACTCGCGGACGCGCAGGGCCGACTCGTCGTCCGGCAGCTCGCGGACCCCGCCCGGGGCGCCCGGCTCGGCGTGCGGCACGAGCGCGCCCTCGCCGGCGCGTGCGAGCCGCGCGGGCACGCTCCGGCGCGTGGTCCAGAGCGCGGTCACGGGCACGCCGAGGGCGCGGGCGATCCGCTCCACGGACCCGACGCTCGGGCGTGCCAGCCCGCGCTCGAGCTGGCTCAGGAACGGGTGCGAGAGGCCGGCCCGGCTGCCCAGCGCCTTGAGCGTGAGCCCACGCTCCCGCCGCAACTCGCGCACGCGCGCGCCAAGCTCGGCGGCCGTGTCGGTGTCGCTCATGCCCTGCTCACTGTCTTTTAGCACCGGAAATCCAGAGTAACGGGGGCTCCGCGTCCGTCGGGAGGCCAGCCGCGCTCGATCCGTCTACCGGTGAGCAGGGGTCGGCCGGAACCAGTCGGGCGCCGATCGGCGGAGCGTCCTGCCCCGTCGTGATGATCGGGCCGGCCGCCGGCGCGTCGTGCGCCGGGGTGCCGGTCGTCTTTGTCTGGAGTCCGTGCATCCGGCACGGGCCCAGGTTGGGACCCGCCCCTGGCGGGCGGGGCGGGTCCCAACCTCGACCCGCGAAGGCGGCGAGGACCCTGGTCTTGGCGACGAGAGTACGGCCGCGTGACCGGGCTGACCACTCCCCGAACGGACAGGCTGCGCGGCAGCTAGCCTCGCTGGCGCATGGACGCCGAAGCCGCTGCCCTCGCCTCGCTCGACGCCGGCGCCCTCGCGCGTGACGCCGCCGCCGTGGTGCGGATCCCGAGCGTCACGGGCGACGAGCGGCCTGCGCTTGCGGCGCTCGCCGAGCTGGCCGCCGCGCACGGGCTGGAGCCCGATCTGCACCGCCACGACCTGCAGGCCCTGCGGGCGCATTCCGGCCATCCGGGAGAGGAGGCCGCGCGCGAGGAGCTGTGGGGCTTGACGACCGCGCTGGCCGGCGGGGCGCCCGGGCGGATCTGCGTCAACGGGCACGTCGACGTCGTCGGGCCCGGCACCGTGGCCTGGCGCCACGGCCCGTGGTCGGGAGCGCTCGAGGCCGGCCGGCTGCACGGACGCGGCGCCGTCGACATGAAAGGCGCGGTCGTCGCGGCCATGCATGCCCTGGGTGCGGTCCGCGCCGCCGCCGCGCACGCCGCGCCGAGCGTCGTGCTGCAGTGCGTGGCCTCCGAGGAGGACGGCGGCCTCGGCACCTTCGCCGCGCTCGAGCGCGACGCCGCGTTCGACGCCGCGGTGATCCACGAGCCGACCGCCTTCGACGTCGTGTGCGCCCAGGCCGGGGCACTCACCTTCCGGTGCGTCATCCCCGGCCGCTCCGCCCACGCGGCCGTGCGGCTCGAGGGCTGCTCGGCGATCGATCGCTTCGTGCGCGTGCACCGCGCTCTGGCCGCCCTCGAGGAGCGGCTCAACGCTCGCGTGGAGCACCCGCTGATGGCCGAGCTGGAGCTGCCGTACCCGCTGCTCGTCGGCCAGGTCAGCGGCGGCACGTGGTCGAGCCAGGTCCCCGACCGGGTCGAGCTCGAGGGCCGCGTCGGCGTTCCCGTCGGCGCGGACGCCGCCGCCGTGCGCGCGGCGCTCGAGGCCGCCGTCCGCGAGGCGACCGACGACGGTGAAGCCGCCGCCGAGGTGCACTGGACGGGCGGCGCCTTCCTGCCCGGCGAGACGGCGGTCGACCATCCCTGGGTCAAAGCGGTGTCGAGCGCGGTGGCCGACGAGCGCGGTCGCCCGCCCCGGCTCGTCGGTTCGCCCTACGGCGCCGACATGCGCCTGTTCACCGCGCGTGGCATCCCTTGCGTGATGGTGGGCCCGGGCGGCTTCGAGCGCGCCCACGCGGTCGATGAGTGGGTCGCCGTCGACGACCTCGTGACGCTTGCGCGCTCGCTCGTGCGGCTCATCCTGCGCGCCGGGCTCCTACCCTGAGAGCCATATGAGGAGAGGGCTGGTGGTGCTCGCATGTGTGGCGGCGGCGTTCGGCGGGTGCGGCGGGGAGGAGGAGTCGCCGGCGACCGAGACGAGCGCCCTGGCGGTGCCGTGGGTCGATCCCGACGGCGATCCGCCGATCGTCGGCTCGCTCAGCGTCAACCCCGCCGACTCGTCGCTCTTCATGGGGACGAACACGGGCCTCTTCCGGATCCCTGACGGCGCGAGCGAGCCGGAGAAGGTCACCGGCGAGCTGAGCACGCCCGACGGGAAGGGCAAGGTCTCGGAGTCGCTCGTCGTGCGCTTCACGGGCCCTGACGAGCTGCTCGCGTCCGGTCACCCCGCGGCGGGCCAGTCGCTGCCGCCCCAGCTCGGCCTGATCTCCTCCGACGACGCCGGCGCGACGTGGTCGCCGGTGTCCGAGCTCGGCACGGCGGACTTCCACGCCATCGAGCCGGCGGGCGGCACGCTCGTCGCCGCGCTGTTCCAGCAGCCCCAGGTGCTCGTGAGCGAGGACGACGGCCGCAACTGGGAGACGCGCGCCGCCCCGGCCGCGCTCGTCTCGCTCGAGGTCGACCCGTCGGATCCGAGCCGCTGGGTCGGGAGCACGGATCGCGGGCTGTTCGTCTCCCGCGACGGGGGCGGGAGCTGGCGGCCGAACGACCCGACTCCCAACATCCGCCTGGCGTGGTCGGAGAGCGGGGAGCTCTACCGGATCGATCCCGGCGGCCCCGTCAAGGTGTCGACCGACGGCGGCGAGACGTGGGATGACCGTGGCTCCACCGGCGGCGAACCGCAGGCCATGACCGCCGAGGGCGAGACCGTCTACGTGGCGCTGATCGACGGGACCGTCAAGCGCTCCACCGACGGCGGGCAGACCTTCTCCGACCTGGTGAAGGGCGGCTAGATCCGGCCGGCCTCGCGCGCGGCGGCCTCGGCGTCGTCGAGCTGGCGCTCGACGATGTCGAGCCCGCGGTCCCAGAAGCCGGGGTCCGCGAGGTCGACGCCGACGATCCGGCCCAGCTCCTCCGGGCTGCGCGAGCCGCCCGCCTCGAGCAGCTCGAGATAGGCGGGCACGAACGCCTCGCCCTCCTCCTCGTAGCGCCCGTAGACGGCGAGCGCGAGCAGCTGCCCGTACGCGTAGGCGTAGACGTAGCCGGGCGAGCCGATGAAGTGCGGCACGTACGACCACCACGAGCGGTAGCCCTCGGTCAGCTCGACGGCGTCGCCGAGCAGCTCGGACTGCGACTCCGCCCACAGCTCGCCGATGCGCTCGGTGGCCAGCTCGCCGGCCTCGCGCCGCTCGGTGTGCACGAGGTGCTCGAAGCGGTTCATGGCGACCTGGCGGAACACGGTGGCGATCGAGCCCTCGATGCTCTCGGAGAGCAATGCGAGCCGCGACTCCGGCGTGGAGGCCTGCTCGAGCAGCCGGCCGAAGACCAGCGTCTCGCCGAACACGCTCGCCGTCTCGGCCATGGTCAGCGGCGTCGCCATGTGGAAGATGCCCTGACGCGCGCCAAGAGCGGCGTGGACGCCGTGCCCGAGCTCGTGCGCCAGCGTGAGCACGTCGCGGCGCTTGTAGGTGTAGTTGAGCATCACGTACGGGTGCGACGAGGGGACCGTGTAGGCGCAGAACGCGCCGCCGCGCTTGTTCGGGCGCACCGGCGCGTCGATCCACGACTCGTCGAAGAACCGCTGCGTCAGGCCGCCGAGCTCGTCGGAGAACGCGCCGTAGGACTCGAGCACCATGCTCTTGGCCCGATCCCACTCGACGCGCTCGTCCTCGGCGGTCACGGCCGCCATCCGGTCGTAGTCGTAGAGCTGGTCGACACCGAGCAGCCTCGCCTTCAGCCGGTACCAGCGGCGGGGCACCTCGTAGCGGGAACGGACGGCCTCGATCAACGCCTGGACCGACTCGTCGGACGCCTCGTTGGAGAGGTTCCGGCTCGCCAGCCAGTGCGGGTACGAGCGCAGCCGGTCGTCGACCATCTTGTCCGCCAGCAGCGTGTTGAGCACGTACGCGCGCGTGCGCAGGCCCGGCTCGAGGGCCGCCGTGACGCGCCCCGCGGCGTGGCTGCGGACCTCGCGGTCGGGCGCGAACAGGCGCGACAGCGCGACCTCGAGCGACACCGGATCGGCACCCACGTCGAGCTCGACGGTGATCGCCGAGGCCTGCTCGTCGAACAGCCGGCTCCAGGCGGTGCGGCCCGTGAGGTTCTTCTCCGCCATCACCTTCTCTTCGGGCTCGGAGAGCAGGTGCGGGCGGTAGCGGCGGGCGGTGCGCAGGTAGTGGCGGGCGAAGTCGAGCCCCTCGGTCGCGAGCAGCTCCTCGGCGCGGTCGTCGTCGAGCGCCGCCCACTCGAGCTCGAAGAACAGCAGCGCCGTCTCGATCCCGGTGGCGCCCTCCTGCAGCTTCTGCAGCAGCGCGCCGCGCGCGGGGTCGGCGGTGTTGACGGAGAAGTTGAGCATCGCGTACGAGCCCGCCCGGCCGAGCCCGTCCTGCAGGTCCTCGAGCTCGCGCATGGCCGCCACGAGCCCCGGCCCATCGAGCGCGGCGACCTTGCCCGCGTGGACCTCGGCGAAGGCGTCAGCGCGACGCTGGCCCTCGGCGAGCATCTGCGTGACCGCGGCGTCGGGATCCTCGGCTTCGTCGATCAGTGGCGAGAGGTCCCAGGCGACGGCCTGCAGGGCGGGGTCGGTCACGTCCACAGTCATGGCGGACACCATAGGGGGTGCCCAACGGGACATCGCTCCACACGGAATGGCCCGTTGGGCGGGGCCCCCAATCGTCTTCGCGCGTCGGTTATGGTGCGCCGATGGAGGCCACTGCCTCCCTCGAGGCCGTTCTCGACAGCATCGCTCAGCCGGTGTGGGTGCTCGACCACGAGGGCATCGTGCTGTTCGTGAACCCCGCCGCGCTCGCCGCCCTCGGGTACGACGACGCGGCCGAGCTGCAGGGCGCCTCCGGGCACGAGGCGATCCACTACAAGCACCCGGACGGCTCGCCGTACCCGGCCGCGGAATGCCCGACGACGCGCGCCCGCGGAACGGGTGAGACGATTCGCATCGACGACGACTGGTTCGTCCGCCGCGACGGGTCGATGTTCCCCGTGTCCTACGTCTCGACGCCGATCGAGATGCCCGGCGGGCCAGGCGTAGTGCTCGCGTTCCGGGACATGGAGGAGCAGCGCGCCGCCGAGCAGGGGCTGCGCGAGCGCGACGCGATGCTCGCCCGCCTCGCGCAGCCGGTGTACGTGACCGATGCCGACGGCGTCTTCTACTACGCCAACCCCGCGACCGCGACGGTGCTCGGCTACGACGCTCCGGAGGAGCTGATCGGCCGCAACGCGCACGACACCGTCCACTACAAGCGTCCTGACGGCTCGGCGTTCCCGGCCGAGGACTGCCCGCTCACCCGCGCTCGCATCAACGGGGACGTGCTGCACGAGTTCGAGGACTGGCTCGTGCGCCGGGACGGCTCGTTCATCCCGGTCGCCTACTCGTCGGCGCCCTTCCAGCTCGCCAGCGGCCTCGGGAGCGTGATCGCCTTCGCCGACGTGGAGTCGCGCCGGCGGGCCGAGCAGGCGTCGCGCGAGCGCGACGTCGCACAGGCCCGGGCGGGCGAGCTGCGCGCCGCGCGCCGGCGCGTGATCGAGGCGGCCGACGCCGCCCGCGCGCAGCTCGAGCGCGACCTCCACGACGGCGCCCAGCAGCAGTTCGTGAGCGCGATCCTCAACCTCCAGCTCGCCGAGCGCCTGATCGAGTCCGACCCCGACCGCGCGCGCGAGCTGCGGGCGCTCGCGATCGACCTCGCCACGACCGGGGTCGCCGAGCTGCGCCGGCTGGCCTCCGGCATCCACCCCGCGATCCTCACCGACCGCGGGCTCGGCCCGGCGGTCCAGGCCCTCGCCTCGCGCCTGCCGCTGCCGGTCGACGTCCTCGACACGCCGGCCGAGCGGCTGCCGGCGCCCGTGGAGGCGAGCGTCTACTTCTTCGTGTCCGAGGCGCTGACCAACACCGTCAAGCACGCCCAGGCGGGTCAGGCCACCGTGCGCATCGCCACCGAGAACGGCGGGCTGGTCGTGGAGGTCGGCGACGACGGGGTCGGGGGCGCCGGCGGGGCGAACGGCAGCGGCCTGCGCGGGCTGGGCGACCGCGTCGGCGCGCTCGACGGCGCGCTCGAGCTGCACAGCCCGCCTGGCGAGGGAACCCTGCTGCGCGCGCGAATACCGCTATCCGGGTAGCGGGCCGCTGGCGGCCTCGGCGCGCAGCCCGTCGAGGATGATCGCCAGGTGGCGGCGCCACGCGCCGGGCGCCGGGTGCGGCATGCCGCTGGCGCTCCCGACGCCGCACATCAGCAGCGGGATGTCCTCCACGACGATGTCCGGCCGCATCCGTCCCTGCGCCTTCGCCCGCTCGATCAGGCCGCCGACCGTGACGATCAGGTCCTCCTGGCCGGGGCAGAGGCGCGGAGCGAGCGTGCTCGAGGCAGCCATGACTTCGGTGAACGCGCGGTCGCCGGCGGTCTTCTCGCCACCGAACCACATCGCCTCGACGAACGCCTCCCACGCATCCTCGTTGTCGACCAGCGTGCGCACGTGAGCGGCGACGACGGCGAACATCTCGTCGCTGAGGGCGGTGACCAGCGCGTCCTTGGTCGGGAAATGGCGGTAGACGGTGCCCACGCCGACGTCCGCACGGCGCGCGACATCGTCCATCTGGGCGTCGCGGCCCTGCTCGGCGAAGACGGCCCGCGCGGCGGTCAGGACGCGCTCCCGGTTGCGCCTGGCATCGGCGCGCAGGGGCCTATCTATGACGTCGGACACACAGCTGACTCTAGGGCGGTTAGCCCCACTTGACAACCGGAACTGCCGCTCCGTATCGTGCTCGACAACCGGAATTGTCGTTCCAGATCG
Source organism: uncultured Solirubrobacteraceae bacterium (assembly GCA_963838655.1). GTDB lineage: Bacteria > Actinomycetota > Thermoleophilia > Solirubrobacterales > Solirubrobacteraceae > DASSUW01. The sequence continues at coordinate 299,105 of CAWIRW010000013.1, forward strand.
GGTTTCCTCCCCAGGAGTCTGCATGCCAAGTACCCCCACCCACAAGGGGCTCGCGCTGGCGCTTCTCGCCGCGGCGCAGTTCGTCGTAGTCCTGGACGCATCGATCGTCAACGTCGCGCTCCCGTCGATCGGCGCCGACCTCAACTTCTCGCAGGACGACCTCTCGTGGGTCGTCAACGCGTACGTGCTCGTCTTCGGCGGGTTCCTCCTGCTCGGCGGCCGCCTGGCCGACCTGCTCGGGCGCCGGCGCCTGTTCATGATCGGGCTCGGCATCTTCGCCTTCGCCTCACTGATGGGCGGCCTCGCCACCAGCGCGGGCTGGCTGATCGCCGCGCGCGCCCTGCAGGGCCTCGGCGGCGCGCTGCTCTCGCCGGCCGCGCTGTCGCTCGTCACCGTGCTCTTCGCGGAGGGCTCCGAGCGCAACAAGGCGCTCGGCGTGTGGGGCGCCGTGGCCGGCTCCGGCGGCGCCGTCGGCGTACTGCTCGGCGGCATGCTGACCGAGTGGGCCGGCTGGGAGTGGGTCCTGTTCGTCAACGTGCCGGTCGGCATCGTCGCCGCGCTGCTGGCGCCGCGGCTGCTGCCGGAGTCACGCATCGAGGGCCGCCACTTCGACTTCGCAGGCGCGATCACGGTGACCGCGGGCCTGTCGCTGCTCGTGTACGCGCTCGTGGACGCCAACAGCGCCGGCTGGGGCTCGCTCCAGACGCTCGGCCTCGGCGCGCTCTCGCTGGCGCTGATCGCGTCGTTCTACGTGATCGAGCGGCGCAGCCAGGCTCCGCTGATGCCGTTCCCGGGCATCTTCCGCATCCGCACGATCACGGGGATCAACATCTCCGCGGTGCTGGTCGCGGCGGCGCTGTTCTCGATGTTCTTCTTCATCTCGCTGTACATGCAGCAGGTGCTCGGGTTCTCCGCGCTCGAGGCCGGCCTCGCCTACCTGCCGCTCGCGGTCGGCATCATCATCACGGCCGGCGCCACGGCCGGGCTGGTGACGCGCTTCGGCTTCAAGCCGGTGCTCGTGTCAGGCCTGCTCGTCACTGCGGTCGGGCTCGTGTGGTTCTCGCAGGTGTCGCCCGACGGCAGCTACGTGTCGGACGTCCTGTTCCCCTCGCTGCTCGCCGCCGTGGGCCTCGGGCTTGCGTTCGTGTCGATGACCGTCGGCGCCGTCAGCGGCGTCGAGCCGCACGAGGCCGGACTCGCCTCAGGCCTGATCAACACGTCGCAGCAGATCGGCGGGGCGCTCGGCCTGGCGATCCTGGCCACGATCGCCAACAGCCGCACGAGCGACTCGGCGGCCGCCGGCGACCCGCTCAACGTCAGCCTGACGGAGGGCTTCCAGGCCGCCTTCGCGGTCGGCGCCGGCTTCGCGGTGCTGGGCGCGATCCTCGCGACGATCGTCGTGTCGAGCAAGGCCTCGCGCGAGCACGCCGAGGCGGCCCAGCGCGGCGAGGTCGACCCGGTCCCGGCTGCGGCGGCCTAGACGACCCGACTCGGGGGCCGCCCTACCGGCGGAGAACGTGTGGAGCGTCCGCCGGTAGGGCACCCCTAGCGTGGTGGGCGGCGCAGCGCCGCCCACCACACCCACGCGATCAGCACAGCCTGCAGCGGCAGCCGCAGCCACAGCAGCGGCTCGGGCACGCTGCGGAAGCGGTCGGCGTTGACCGCCATGTTCACGTTGGCCGGGAACACGGCCACCAGCAGGGCGATCAGCCACCACCCCGCCAACCGCCGCGTGGCCGGAACCAGCACGCCGGCCCCACCGACGATCTCGGCGATCCCGCTCACGTAGACGAGCTCGCGCTCGCGCGGGAGCGCGTCGGGCACGATCGAGGCGTACGCGTCGGGCTTGACGAAGTGCAGCACGCCGGCGGCGACGAAGAACGCGCCGAGCAGTAGGCGACTCACGGGCGCACGAAGAGCCGGGCGTTGCGGTCCTCGGGCCGGCCGGCGAAGCCCTGCGGCCGGCCGCCCTGGGCGTCGAGGTAGGCCAGCTCGCGGGCGGTGCCCGCCAGGCCGCGCCCGTCGTGGTCGACCATCCAGGTCTCGAGCGCGACACCGTTCGTGGCCTCCCGGAGGCGGAACATGCGGGCCTGCTGCGGGAAGTCGGCCAGCGACGAGCTGCCGACGAGCCAGTACTGGTCCCGCGACTCGATCGTGTTGCGATGGCGGTTGCCGGCGACGACGGCGACCACGCGCTCGGCGTCGTCGAGGGCGACGAGCGCCGCCTCGCCACCGTCGGCGCTCTCGAGCGGGTTGTGCGCGAACACGATCACCCAGCGCGGGCCCGCCCGCGCGAGCTGCTCGCGCAGCCAGCCGACCTGTTCGGCGTTCACGGTGCCGCGCGAGCCGCCCTCGCGGTTCACGGTGTCGAGGACGATCGCGCGCACCTCGGGCCCGAGGTTGAACGTGTAGTCGAGCCGCTCCGGAGTCGCCGGACTGATCCCCGCGGCGCCGGCCAGCCGTCCGACGACCGCCGCCGGTTTCAGGTGGCGCCGCGCGCCGTCGGCGGGCACCGCCTCGGAGCGCCCGTACGCCTCGCCGTAGGTGAGCAGGTCGTCGACGAGGCCGGCGGCGTCGTTCTCGTCGAGGTACGGCAGGGCGTCCGTGTCGAGCCCGGTCACGAGGCGCGACCCGGTGGCGAGCTCCTCGATCGCCGCCGTGGCGGGCACCTCGCCCTGCACGAGCACGTCGTGGTTGCCCAGCGCCGGGTACCACGGGACGTCGAGCCCAGCCGCGCGGAACTCCCGCTGGGCGGCAGCCAGCGCGCCCGGTTGGCGGGGAGCGTCGTTGTCGGGCCGGAAGTAGAACGGGTCCGGGTTCGATGCGGCCTGGACGCCGTCGTAGCCGGGCGCGCCGCTGTCGGGGCGGACCGGGCCACCCTCGAGCACCGCGATCGCGGTGTCGAGCTCGTTCTCCTGTGCGGAGTCGACGATGTCGCCGGTGATGACGACCGCCTGCGGCCGCTCCCGGGCCAGCGCGCGGACCGCGCCGTCGAGCACCTGGGCGGAGAACGCCTCGTGCGGGCGGAACGTCGAGCTGAGCGGGGCGCCGAGGCGGTCGAGGAACGGCGCTCGCGCCGGCGACTCCTCGTCCCGCACGTGCGTGTCCGTCAGCTGGCCGAAGGTCGCGAGCGTGCGGCCGGGACGGGAGGCGCTCCCGTGGTCGTGCAGCGGCTCGCCAGGGCCGCCGCGCTCGAGGAATCCGTCACGGTCGCGGTCGACGAGCGTGGCCTGCAGCGTCGAAGTCGCCGGCGGCGCGGCCGCCGGGGCCGACCCGCCGCAGCCGGCGAGCGCGAGCAGGGCGACGAGCGAGAGCGCGCGCATCATTCCTCCCGCAGCCCGACGACGACGGGCTCCCGGAGAACGCGACGGGCCACGAGCGCAGTCGCCACGGCGGCGAGCGCGAGCAGGCCACAGACCACGAGCAGGACCTGGCCTGGGCCGGGCGCGATCGGCAGCGAGGCGAAGCCGGCGGCCAGCCGCGCGACGAGCGGTCCCATGACCGTGACCTCGAGCACGACGCCGAGCACCGCGCCGGGCAGCGCCACGGCGGCCGCGGCGCCGAGCAGGACGAGCGCGACGGTGCCGACGTCGGCCCCGCATGCGCGCAGCAGCGCGACCGCGCCGCGCCGCTCGCGGGCGGTCACGGCCAGCGCCTGCACGAGCGCGTACAGGCAGACGAGGCCGACGGCCAGGCCGACGCCGCGGAGCACCGCGGCGAGCACGCCGAGGAACTGCGCGTTGCGCGTGGTGGCGGCCGCCGCCGACTGTGGCGGCGCGCCCAGCTGCACGAGCTCGCGGCTGACCGCGGCACGGTCGGCGCCGCCGTCGAGCCGCACGGCGAGCGACGGGCGCAGCCCGGGATCGGACTCGAGCAGCCGCTTGGGCTGGACCCAACCGATCCGGCCGTCGTTCTCGAGCGCACGCACCACGCCGGCGACGCGGAAGCGCGCCTCGGTGCCGCCCGCCAGCTGGACGGCGAACGTCGAGCCCGGCCGCAGCCCGAGCGCGTCGGCCAGTCCAAGCCCGACCTCGATCTCGTCCGGTCCGCGGATCCGGCGCCCCGTCGCCAGCGGCGGCGCCTCGAACTCCGTGTGGTCGCCGGGGAAGGCGACGAGCCGCAACGGCTCGCCGAGGCGATACGAGTCCGCGCCGTCGGTCGCGTAGCGCGGCGCGACGTCGGCGACGCCGGGGATCTCGTCGACCCGGTCGGCCAGCGACGCGTCGAGCGGCACCGTGAGCTGGTAGCGCTTGCCGACCGTGCCGGGGTCGTCGCGCAGCCGCTCGAGCAGCGAGGCGAGCGCGAGCATGAGCGTGACGACGCCGGCGCACACCCCGATCGTCGCCACGGCGGCCGCCCACCGCCACCGGGCTGCGGTCGCGAAGCGCGCGCCGAGCGCGGCCATCCCGCCGCGGCCGCCCCCTCCGGCGCCCGAAGGCACCACGTCGCCGCCGCGCAGGATCGAAGCCGGGGGCCGCCGCGCCGCGCGCCACGCGGGCCAGGTGCCGGCGACGACGACGATCGCCACGACGCCGGCCAGGGCCACGGCCAGCGGGCCGAGCAGCGCCCAGCCCGGCGGGCGCTCGTTGAGCGATGCGAGCAGGGCAGCGGCCGGGCCGGCGACGGCCAGCGTCCCGCCGACGATCCCGATCAGCGCCGCGGGGAGCGCCACGAGCGCCGCCTCGGTCGCCTGCAACGCGGCGATCCGGCCCGGCGCGAAGCCCAGCGCGCGCTGGACGCCGAGGCTCGGCAGCCGCCGCTGCACGTCGGCGTGGGCGCCGGCCGCGAGCATCGTCCCCGCTGCGACGAGCGCCACCAGCGAGAAGGCGACGAGCAGCGAGATGACGATCCCCGCGGCCTGCCCGAGCAGGACCTTGACGCCGTCGCGCGTCACGAACTCGAGCCGCCCGAGCCCGAACGAGACCGAGCGCGCCTGCGTGAGCGTGACGTCGGCCTTCGCGGGGTCGTTGAGCCACAGCAGCGCGAGATTGGCCGGCGTGTCGGCGTTGTAGACGTCGGGCAGGTACACGCGCGCCGCGCGGGCGAGCGGGTACGCGACGTTGTCGGGCGAGACCGCGATGCCGACGAGGCGCAGCGGCCCGGCGCGGCCGACGTCGACGGTGTCGCCGACCTCGAGGTCCCACTCGCGCGCGAGCCCCTGCTCGGCCACCACCTCGCCTGGGCGGCCGGAGAGATCGCGGCCCTCGGCCACCAGGTAGCCGCGCCGCTCGCCCATCACGACGTGGAACGCGCCCTTGTGGGTGTGGCGGCCGTTGGCGGTGAGCGGGATGTTCGTGCGCTCGAAGCGGTACGAGCGCGATGCGAGGTTGGGGAGCGCGCGCACGCGCTCGTCGAGCTGCTCGCGGCCGGTCTCGTCGAAGCGGGCGATGATGTCCGGCAGGTCGGCCTGGTCGGCGGCGCGCTCGAACCCGGTCGCCAGCCCGTAGCCGACCGTCACGCCCGTGCCGACGACGAGCGACGCGGCGACGATCCCGACCGCAGCGAGCACCGTGCGCGAGCGCCGCGCTCGCAGCCCGGCGAGCGCGAGCGCGATCATCCGACCAGCCGCCCGTCGTGCAGCGTCAGCACGCGGTCGGCGATCTCGGCCGCCGCGCGCTCGTGCGTGACCATGACGACCGCCCGTCCGCCGGCCGCCCCCGCGCGCAGCAGCCGCAGCACCTCGGCGCCCGCCTCGACGTCGAGGTTGCCGGTCGGCTCGTCGGCAAGCAGGACCGCGGGGTCGTTGACGAGCGCGCGGGCGATCGCGAAGCGCTGCTGCTCGCCGCCCGACAGCGTGCTCGGCAGCGCCTGCGCGACCGGCCGCAGCCCGAGCCCGTCGATCAGCTCCTGCCCGCGGGCGGCGGCGTCGGGGTGCGCGCCCCGGACGCGGCCCGCCAGCAGCACGTTGGCCTCGCCGGTGAGCTCGGGCAGCAGGTGGAAGAACTGGAACACGAACCCGACCCGCCGGCGCCGGACCGCGCTCAGCGCCCGCTCGTCGACGCCGGTGACCGCCGCGCCGTCGATCTCGATCGTTCCCGCCTCGGGCCGGTCGAGCCCGCCGAGGAGGTGCAGCAGCGTCGACTTGCCCGACCCAGAGCGCCCGACGATGGCCACGACCTCGCCGGCCGCGACGGTCAGATCGGCGCCGTCGAGGACGCGCCGCGCGGCGCGGCCCTCGCCGAACGTCTTCACCAGCCCCCGGGCCGTGACCGTCGCCATCTCCCTCACGGTAAGACCTACGCGCGCCGCCCCGCGAAGGCTCGGCGCGCAGCCAGGCGCTCGCGTAGCCTCCAGGGATGACCCAGCCGCCGGACCTCGTCGACGTCGAGCGCCTGCTGCGCGAGCGGCAGGCGGAGCTGCGGGAGCGGATCGCCGGCCTGGCCCGACCGCCTGAGCGCGGCGCGCTGCTCGGCTTCGGCAAGCGCATCGGCGACGGCACGACCGAGGCGGTCAGCCGGCTCACCGACGTCGGCGTGGGCAACAGCCTCGAGCTGAGCGAGGAGCGGGTCGCCCGCGCGCTGGCCAAGCTCGAGGACGGCACCTACGGCGTCTGCGACGCGTGCGGCGGGCCGATCGCGCCCGCGCGGCTGCGCGCCGCGCCGGAGAGCGTGCTCTGCATCGAGTGCGCGCGCCGCGCGCAGTGATCCGCGAGGGGCGGGGAGCCGCACCAGCAGACACAGGCTCACCGCCGAGAATGGTGTGGCCTCTCCACATTGGCCTCCACACGCCTCACTGCGACATTGCGCCTATGACCGCCACCGACGCCCGCAACCGGCTCCACGCCCTGCAGGCCGAGCGTCTCGACGCCGTCGAGGCCGGCCTGGGGGAGAACGCCCTCTACATGGCCGACCTCGAGAGCGACATCGCGGAGTCCCACACCGCGTACGTCGGGCTCGCGGTCACCGAGATCGCCACGCTGCGCGCGCAGCTCAGCGGCCCGCAGGTCGGCTGACCTCCGACTCTTCGCTTCCGGTTGCGCCGGCGAACGTCAACGGCGGCATTGAGGGAGAGCCGGCGAGACGGAAGCAGTTGCGTCCACTTCGGCGCCGTTCGCGACGTGAGGTGGACGAAATGCTGGCTATAGGGCGACTAGCGTCCACCTCGCGAGCCGGAACGTCGCGACGTGGACGAAATGCTGCCTGATCGCTGACGCACGATCCCGTCATCCTCCCTACCCAGCCGCAGTTGACGTTGACGTTCGCCGCGCGGCGCCGCAAACTCAGCGCTTGTCCAGCTCCAAAGCGCAGGAGTTGATGCAGTAGCGCATCCCGCCGGCGTCGCGCGGGCCGTCGTCGAAGACGTGCCCGAGGTGGCCGCCGCAGGCGCGGCAGACGACCTCCGTACGGGTCATGAGCAGCGAGCGGTCCGGGCGGGTCTCGACGGCCTCGGCGATCTTCGGCTCGGTGAAGCTCGGCCAGCCGGTGCCGGAGTCGAACTTGGTGTCGGCCGCGAACAGCTCCGCGCCGCAGCCGGCGCAGCGGTATACGCCGTCGTCGTGGGAGTTCCAGTAGCGGCCGGTGAACGGCCGCTCCGTCCCGCCCTTGCGCAGTACTGAGTACTGCTCAGGAGTGAGCGCCTCGCGCCACTGCTCGTCGGTCTTGCGCACGTCGGTAGCCATGCATCCATGGTACGACCGGAAGGCGGCGGCGCCGGCGCGGAGCGCGGCGGGCGGCGGCGGCCGCCTCCACCCGCTGATCGACGACGTGGCGCGTGAGATAGGTGGCGATGAGGGGGTGCATGAATCCAACGACGCCGCGGCCAAGCGCCGCATTCCAGGGTCGCGTAGCTTTTCTGGCGGCAACCGACGAGGAGAGAGACGCATTGTCCGTGACGGAAGAGCGGGTCGCGCTCGACGAGCTGTGCATCAACACCATCCGCACGCTGTCGATGGACGCGGTCCAGAAGGCCAACTCGGGTCATCCCGGCACCCCCATGGCGCTCGCGCCGGTGGCCTACCTGCTCTACACGCGGGTCATGCGCCATTCCCCCGAGCAGCCCGATTGGCCCGCTCGCGACCGGTTCGTGCTCTCGGCCGGGCACGCCTCGATGCTCCTGTACTCGATCCTGCACCTGACCGGCTACGGCGTCTCGCTCGACGACCTCAAGAACTTCCGCCAGCTCGGCTCGCCGGCCGCCGGCCACCCCGAGTACGGCCACGCGCCCGGGATCGAGACCACGACCGGGCCGCTCGGCCAGGGCATCTCGACGGCGGTCGGGATGGCGCTCGGCGAGCGGCTGCTGGCAGCGCGCTTCGGTGAGGACCTCGTCGGCCACTTCACCTACACGATCGCCTCCGACGGCGACCTCGAGGAGGGCGTCGCGTCCGAGGCCAGCTCGCTCGCCGGCCACCTCGGGCTCGGCCGCCTGATCGCCTTCTACGACGACAACCACATCTCGATCGAGGGCGACACGGCGCTGGCGTTCTCGGAGGACGTCGGCGCGCGCTACGAGGCCTACGGCTGGCACGTCCAGGACCTCGGCGAGGACATCGACCTCGAGAGCATGGAGGCGGCCATCGAGGCCGCCCAGCGGGCAACCGACCAGCCGAGCATGATCATCCTGCGCACCCACATCGCCCCGGGCTCGCCGAACAAGCAGGACACGCACGAGGCGCATGGCTCGCCGCTCGGCGAGGAGGAGATCCGGCTCACCAAGCAGGCGTACAACTGGCCGAGCGAGGAGCCGTTCTTCATCCCCGAGGAGGCGCTCGAGCGCTTCCGGGAGAGCGTCGACCGCGGCCGCGAGCTGCAGCAGGAGTGGCAGGAGCGCTTCGACGCCTCCGAGCACCGCGCCGAGCTGCAGCGCATCCTCGACCGCCGCCTGCCCGACGGCTGGGACGCCGACGTGCCGAAGAAGGGGCCCGACGCCGGCATGATCGCCACCCGCAAGGCCTCCAACGAGGTCATCCAGTGGGCCGCCGCGCAGGTGCCCGAGCTGGTGGGCGGCTCGGCCGACCTCGCGCCCTCCACGCTCACGCTGATCAACGGCGGCGGCAGCGTGGAGGCCGGCGACTACAGCGGCCGCAACTTCCACTTCGGCATCCGCGAGCACGGCATGGGCGCGATCGTCAACGGCCTCAACCTGATGGGCCTGCGCGCGTTCGGCGCCGGCTTCTTGATCTTCAGCGACTACATGAAGGCCTCGATCCGGCTCGCGGCGATCATGCACCTGCCGTCGACGTTCGTGTTCACGCACGACTCGATCGGCCTCGGCGAGGACGGCCCGACGCATCAGCCGATCGAGCAGCTCGCCACGCTGCGGGCGACCCCGAACGTCGACGTCGTGCGCCCGGCCGGCTTCAACGAGACGGCGCTGGCGTGGCGCCACGCGCTGCGCCAGAGCGACCGGCCGACGGTGCTCGCGCTCTCCCGCCAGGGCCTGCCGGTGTGGAGTCCGGACGGCGTCCCGCGCGACGCGATCGAGCGCGGCGCGTACGTGCTCAAGGACTCCGACGGCGAGCCGGAGCTGATCCTGATGGGCACCGGCTCGGAGGTCCACCAGGCGCACGAGGCGGTGAAGCTGCTCGCGGCCGACGGCGTGCGGGTGCGGCTCGTGAGCATGCCGTGCCTCGATCGCTTCGCCGAGCAGGACCAGGCGTACCGCGACAGCGTGCTCCCGCCGGCCGTCAAGGCGCGGGTCGCCGTCGAGGCCGCCAGCCCGATGGGCTGGCACCGCTGGGTCGGCGACCACGGCGACGTCGTCGCGATGGAGGGCTTCGGCGCCTCGGCGCCGGCGAAGGCGCTGTACGAGCACTTCGGCTTCAGCGGGCAGGCGATCGCCGACCGCGCACGTTCCGTGCTGGAAAGGACCAGAGGATGAGCGTCACCCCGCAGGTCAACGAGCGCCTGGCCGACCTGACGGCGGCGGGCACCAGCGTGTGGCTCGACCAGATGCGGCGCGGCATGATCGTCGAGGGCGAGCTGGAGCGCATGGTCGTCGAAGACTCGCTGCGCGGCGTCACCTCCAACCCCGCGATCTTCGAGAAGGCGATCCTCGGCTCCTCGGACTACGACGAGGACCTGGTCGACGCCGCCCGCGAGGGTCTCTCGGCGCGCGAGGTCTACCGCCGGCTGGCGATCAAGGACGTCCAGCTCGCGGCCGACGTGCTGCGCGGCGTCTACGACGAGAGCGGCGGGGTCGACGGCTACGTGTCGCTCGAGGTCGCGCCGCGCCTGGCGCACGACACCGAGGGCACGCTCGAGCAGGCGCGCATGTACTGGGGCCTCGTCGACCGACCGAACGTGATGATCAAGATCCCGGCGACCGACGAGGGGATCCCGGCGATCGAGCAGGCGCTCTACGAGGGCCTGAACATCAACGTCACGCTGCTGTTCGCGGTCTCCTACTACGAGCGCGTGATGGAGGCCTTCATCCGCGCGCAACGAGCGCCGCCAGGCGGACGGCCTGCCGCTCGACCGCCACTCGGTGGCGTCGTTCTTCGTCTCGCGCGTGGACAGCGAGGTCGACAAGCGGCTCGAGGCGCTCGGGCGGATGGACCTCGCCGGCCGCGCCGGGCTGGCCAACGCGCGCGCCGCCTACCACGCCTTCCGCCGCGTCTTCGACGGCGAGCGCTTCGCCGCCCTGCGCGAGGCCGGGGCGCCCGTGCAGCGGCCGCTGTGGGCGTCGACCGGCGTCAAGAACCCCGCCTACGACGAGACGATGTACGTCTACGGGCTCGTCGGTCGCGACACGGTGAACACGATGCCGCTCCCCACCCTGACCGCGGCCGCACGCCAGGGCGAGGTCACGCGCGAGACGGCGGCCGACGATCCGGCGCCAGACCTCGACGCCCTGCGCGAGGCCGGCATCGACCTCGACGACGTCACCGCCAAGCTCCTGCGCGACGGCATCGAGGCGTTCCTGGTGCCGATGGCCAAGCTGCTCGACGGCGTCGAGCGCAAGCGCGAGGGGATCGTCACGAACCGCCCCGACGCGATCGACTCGGACCTGCCCGCCGACCTCGAGCAGGCGGTGGTCGACCGGCTGCGCAAGGCGGCCGACGAGGACGTCGTGCACCGCCTCTGGCACCGCGACGGCACGCTGTGGGCGCCGTCCGGCACGCCCGAGGTCGAGGACCGCCTGGGCTGGCTCGACATCTCCGAGAAGATGCTCGACAACGTCGACGCCCTGACCGCGCTGCGCCGAGGAGGTCCGCGCCGACGGCTACACCGACGTCGTGCTGTGCGGGATGGGCGGCTCGAGCCTCGCGCCCGAGGTGTTCCGCCGCTCGTGGCCCGAGCAGACGATGACGCTGCACGTGCTCGACTCCACGCACCCCGACGTCGTGCAGGCCACGCTCGACGCGATCGACCTCGACAAGACGCTGTTCGTCATCTCGTCGAAGTCGGGCGGCACGGTCGAGACGATGTCGCAGTTCAAGTTCTTCCACGAGCGACAGCCCGACGGCGCCCACTACGTGGCCGTCACCGATCCCGGCACGTCGCTGGCCGAGCTGGGGCGCGAGCACGGCTTCCGGCGGGTGTTCGAGAACGACCCGGAGATCGGCGGGCGCTACTCGGCGCTCTCCTACTTCGGCCTCGTGCCCGCCGCGCTGATCGGGGTCGACGTCGAGGCGGTGCTTCAGAGCGCCGAGGTCGCCGTCGCCAACTGCCAGAGCAAGGAGGACAACGCCGGGCTGTGGCTGGGCATCGCGCTCGGCGAGCTGGCCCGCAACGGGCGCGACAAGCTCACGTTCGTGGTCGACCCGCCGCTGGCCGCGTTCGGGCTGTGGGCCGAGCAGCTCGTCGCCGAGTCGACCGGCAAGCTCGGGCGCGGGATCCTCCCGATCGCCGACGAGCCGCTCGTCGATCCGGGCGCGTACGGGCCTGACCGCGTGTTCCTGCACATCGCCATGGGCGACGAGGGCATGGACGGCGAAGGTCGCTGCGCTGCGCAAGGCCGGGCACCCGACGATCACCGTGCGGGCCGAGGGCCCCGCGGACCTCGGGCGGATCTTCTTCTACTCGGAGTTCGCCACCGCGGTGGCGGGCTGGGTGCTCGAGCTCAACCCGTTCGACCAGCCGAACGTGCAGGAGGCCAAGGACAACACGAACCGGGTCCTGAAGGAAGGCCCGGGGGAGCTCGACGTGGGCAGCCTCGACGAGCTGCTCGCGGGCCTCGAGCCACCGAGCTACGTCGCGATCCTCGCCTACGTGCCGTACAGCGAGGAGGTCGACGCCGCGGCGGCGCGCCTGCGTGAGCGGCTGATCACCGAGCACGGCGTGGCGACCACGTTCGGCTATGGCCCGCGGTACCTGCACTCGACCGGGCAGTTCCACAAGGGTGGCCCCGGGGTCGGCCGCTTCGTCGAGATCGTCGACGAGCCGCGGGCCGACCTGCCGGTCCCCGGCGAGCCGTACACGTTCGGCACGCTGATCCGGGCGCAGGCCGACGGCGACCTGCAGACGCTGCGCGCCCACGGCCTCGGCGCCGTGCGCGTCGGGAAGGAGATCCTCTGATGCAACTCGGGTTCATCGGGCTCGGCAAGATGGGCGGGAACATGGTCCATCGCATCCACCGCGACTCGGACCACCAGGTCGTCGCGTTCGACTTCAGCGCGGACGCCGTCAGCGCCGCGGAGGGGCACGGGGCGACCGGCGCCTCCGGCCTCGAGGACCTGATCTCGAAGCTCGACCCGCCGCGCACCGTGTGGGTGATGGTGCCCGCGGGCGACCCCACCGAGCAGACCGTGAACGCGCTCGCCGACCTGATGGACGAGGGCGACACGATCGTCGACGGCGGCAACACCAACTGGCACGACGACGTGCGCCGCGCCGCGGCCCTGCACGCGCGCGGCATCCACTACGTCGACGTCGGCACCTCGGGCGGCGTCTGGGGGCTCGAGGTCGGCTACTGCATGATGGTCGGCGGGCACGCGGAGAGCGTCCAGCGGCTCGCGCCGATCCTCGACGTGCTCGCCCCGCCGGACGGCTGGCGGCGCTTCGGCGACGCCGGGGCCGGCCACTTCGTGAAGATGGTCCACAACGGGGTGGAGTACGGGATCATGCAGGCCTACGGCGAGGGCTTCGAGCTGATGTACAAGTCGAAGTTCGACATCGAGCTCAAGGAGGTCGCAGGGCTCTGGCAGCGCGGCTCCGTCGTGCGCTCATGGCTGTGCGAGCTGGCCGAGCGGGCGTTCGCCGAGGAGGGCAACGACCTCGCTGACATCGGCGCCAGCGTGTCGGACTCCGGCGAGGGCCGCTGGACGATCATCGACGGCATCGACCTCGACGTCCCGACCCCGGTCATCACCGCCTCGCTGTACGCGCGCTTCTACTCGCGCGGCGAGGGCGAGTACACGCACAAGGTGCTGGCCGCGCTGCGCAACCAGTTCGGCGGCCACGCGGTCGAGCGGGCGGCAGGAGGCGGCTGATGGCGATCGCCGCCACCGAGAACCCGCTGGTCGAGGGCCTCGAGCGGCTGCCCGTCCCGCCGACGACGCTCGTCATCTTCGGCGCGTCGGGCGACCTGGCGCGCCGCAAGCTCCTGCCCGCGCTCTACAACCTCGCGCACGAGGGCGCGCTGCCCGAGCGCTTCAACCTGATCGGGGTCTCGCGCCGTGACCTCTCCGACGACGAGTTCCGCGCGCAGGCGCGCGAGTCGATCGCCGAGTTCTCGCGCAGCAAGCCGTCGAGCGAGGTGCTCGACGGGCTGATCGAGCGGATGCGCTACGTCGGCAACCCGTTCGACGACCACGAGGGCTACGCGAAGATCGGCGCGGCGCTCGACGCGCTCGACGAGGAGGCAGGACTGCCGCTCAACCGCGTCTACTACCTCTCGACGTCGCCGGAGTTCTTCCCGGTCATCACGGAGGCGCTGAAGGCCAACGGCCTGGACCGGCACAAGGGGTCCGACGTGCGGGTCGTGATCGAGAAGCCGTTCGGGACCGACCTCGCGTCCGCGCGAAAGCTCCAGCAGGTCGTGCACTCCGCGTTCCGCGAGGGCCAGATCTTCCGCATCGACCACTACCTGGGCAAGGAGACCGTCCAGAACGTGATGGCCTTCCGGTTCGCGAACTACATGTTCGAGCCGGTCTGGAACCGCAACTACATCGATCACATCCAGATCACCGCGGCGGAGGACATCGGGATCGGCTCGCGCGCCGGCTACTACGACGGCGCCGGCGCGCTGCGCGACCTGGTCCAGAACCACATGCTCCAGCTGCTCACGCTCGTGTGCATGGAGCCTCCGTCCTCGTTCGGCGCCAAGCAGGTGCGCGACGAGAAGGTCAAGGTGCTGCAGGCGATCGAGCCGCCCAAGCCCGACGAGGTGGACCGGATGAGCGTCCGCGCGCGCTACACCGCGGGCATGGCCGCCGGGCAGGAGGCGAACGGCTACCTGCAGGAGGAGGGCGTGCCGCCGGACTCGCAGACCGAGACGTACGCCGCACTGCGCCTCGAGGTCCAGAACTGGCGCTGGGCGGGGGTGCCGATCGTGCTGCGCACCGGCAAGCGGCTGGCGCGCAAGGTCACCGAGATCTCGGTGCAGCTCAAGCCGGTGCCGCACATGGCGTTCCAGTCCAAGGGCTCGGTCGGCGTCCAGCCCAACCAGCTGATCCTGACCGTGCAGCCGAACGAGGGCGTGTCGCTGTCGCTGGGCGCGAAGATCCCCGGCGCCAGCATGCGGATCCGGCCGGTGAACATGGAGTTCCTGTACGGGACGTCGTTCATGTCGCAGTCCCCGGAGGCGTACGAGCGGCTGATCCTCGACGCCATGCGCGGCGACGCGACGCTCTTCACGCGCAACGACGAGGTCGACGCGCAGTGGTCGATCATCGACCCGATCCTGCAGGCGTGGAGCGAGGGCCGCCCGCCCGTCAGCGAGTACGAGGCCGGCACGCCCGGCCCGCCCGAGGCCGACGCGCTGCTCGGCGAAGGCCGCCGCTGGAGGCCGCTCTAGTGGACGAGGTCTGGTCGGAGCGGGACACCAGCCCGTCGAAGATCGAGGCGGCGCTGCGGCAGATCGTCGTCGAGCACCATCACTCGGACCACCCGTTCGTGCCCGCGCGCGTGCTCAACGTCGTGGTCGTCGTGGAAGCCGAGTTCCGGGGGGAGATCGAGAATCGCTTCGAGCGCGTGGGCCGCTACAACCCGTCGCGGCTGGTGCTGTGCGCGGTCGAGCCGGGGCGCACGACGATCGACGCCTGGGCGGGCGTGGGGACCGACGACGCCGAGCCCGCCCCGGGCCACATCGCGGTGGCGCGCGAGCGCGTCGAGCTCGAGATCGGCGACAAGCACCTGCCGAAGCTCGACACGATCGTCGACCCGCTGCTCGTCCCGGACCTGGCGACGATGGTGTGGGCGCCGCACGGGCACCGCGTGGCGGTCGACGCGCTGCGCCGGCTGGCCCAGATCGTGCTCGTCGACACCCAGGACGAGCCGGACGTCGCCGGCTCGCTGGGCCGGGTCGCCGCGCTGTCCGAGAACGCCTACGTGGTCGACCTCGCCTGGCTGCGCTCGACACCGTGGCGCGAGCGCGTGGCGGCCGCCTTCGACCCGCCGCCGCTGCGCAAGGCGCTCGACGGCGTGTCCGCGGTCACCGTCCGCCATCGCGAGGACTCGCTGTCGGCGGCGCTGCTGTTCTGCGGCTGGCTGTCATCGCGGCTCGGCTGGAAGCCGGGCTCGCTGTCGCAGTCGGGGCGCGGGCACAGCGGGCACGCGCGGGCGCGCCGCCAGGAGGTCAAGATCCGGCTCGAGCCGGTCGATCAGAACGCCCCCGGGCTCGGCGGGGTGACGATCGAGACCGCCTCGGGCGAGGCGATGTCGCTCGACCGGGCGCCCGGCGGCCTGCGCGCCGTGCGGCGCACGCGCGACGGGAGCGAGCAGACCTGGACCGTGCTCGGCGCCTCGCGCGGCGAGGGCGGCATCCTCGGTGAGGGCGTGCGCCAGGCGCTGCTCCGCGACCCCACCTACCGGCCCGCATTGGATGACGCGCGCGTCTGGGCGACGTCGTGAAGATCGAGGTGCTCGACGACCCCGGCGCGGTCGTCGCCGACCTGCTCGTCGACGCGGCGGGAGCGGGCGGGCACCTCGTGATCACCGGCGGCTCGTCGCCCCGGGCGGCGTACGAGCAGGCCGCCGCCCGCGGCGCGGACTGGAGCGGTGTGACCGTGTGGTTCTCCGACGAGCGCTGCGTGCCGCCCGACCACGAGTGGTCGAACTTCGGGATGGCCGACCGGGCGCTGCTCTCGCGCCTGGAGAAGCCGCCGCAGGTGCTGCGGATGGAGGGTGAGCGCGGCCACGAGGAGGGCGCGGCCGCCTACGAGCGCGAGCTGCGCGAGCGCGAGGCGCGCTTCGACCTCGTGCTGCTCGGCCTCGGGCCCGACGCGCACACGGCCTCGCTGTTCCCGGGCAAGCCCGAGGCGACGGCTGACGATCGGCTGGTCGTCGGTGTCCCGGAGGCCGGGATGGAGCCGAACGTCCCGCGGATCTCGCTCGCACTGCCCGTCCTCAACAGCGCTCGCCACGTCGTGTTCCTCGTCACCGGGCCGGACAAGGCGCCGGCTGTCGTGCGCGCCTTCGGCGAGCCGCCCGACCCGAGCTCGCCGGCCGCGCATGTCCGCCCGTCGGGCGAGCTCACCGTCCTGCTCGACCCGGCCGCGGCGGCGGAGCTGTGAGCGACCAGTTCATCGGCATCGACGTCGGCGGCACGAAGATCGCCTGCGCGACACTCCAGGACGGCCGGCTCAGCGAGTCGCACCTCCAGCACACCGAGCTGCAGAGCCAGGAACGGCTCGTCGAGCAGCTGATCGCGGCCGTCGAGCACGCGCGC
This sequence comes from uncultured Solirubrobacteraceae bacterium, assembly GCA_963838655.1. Lineage (GTDB taxonomy): Bacteria > Actinomycetota > Thermoleophilia > Solirubrobacterales > Solirubrobacteraceae > DASSUW01. The sequence goes on from CAWIRW010000013.1 coordinate 315,875, forward strand.
ACACCGGACTCGCGCGCCGTCGGCGTCGGCGTGCCGTCGCTGATCGAGTTCGCCACCGGCCGCATCCGCTCGAGCGTCAACATCCCGCTCGAGGACGTGCCGCTGCGCGAGCTGCTGACCGAGCGCGTCGGGATGCCCGTCTACGTCGAGAACGACGCATCGTCGGCCGCGCTCGCCGAGGCATTCCACGAGGGCCGGATGGCCGTTCCGCACCTCGTGATGTTCACGATCGGCACCGGCGTGGGCGGCGGCCTGGTGCTCAACGGCCGCCTGTACCGCGGCGCCACGGGCACGGCCGCGGAGGTCGGGCACACGATCGTCGGCCTCCCACTCGAGGGCGGCGCGCCCGACCACGGCGGCGTCTTCCCGCAGCCGGGGTCGCTCGAGGTCCTCGCCTCGGGCACCGCGCTCGACCGGCTCGCCGAGCAGGCGGCAGAGAAGGATCCGAACTCGTTCCTCGGGCGGCGGCTAACGCGTGACGGCGGGGTCACCGGGCACGACGTGGTGGATGGCGCGCGCGACGGCGACGAGGCGTCGATCCGCTGCCTGCGGATTCTCGGCGAGCGGCTGGGCATCGGGATCGCCAACGCGATCACGATGTTCGATCCGCTGGAGATCGTCGTCGGCGGCGGCGTGTCGGCTGCCGGGGAGCTCCTGCTCGGGCCGGCGCGCGAGACGGCGTGGAAGTACGCGGTGCCGGGCGCTGGCTCGAAGTGCGAGATCCGGCTGGCGCGCCACGGGCCGCGGGCCGGCGTGCTGGGCGCCGCGCTGCTCGCGGCGCAGGAGTACGCGGAGGAGACCGGGAAGGCGATGGAGGAAGCGGTGGAGGGCCGATGAGAGTGGCGTGCGCGTTCGACCATGCGGGGTTCCCGCTGAAGTCGCTGGTCCTCGAGGTCGTCGCCGGGGAGGGGCACGAGACGGTCGACCTCGGCACCAACTCGGCCGACCCGGTCGACTACCCCGACATCGCCCGCGCGGGAGCGGACGCGGTGCGCGAAGGCCGCGCCGACCGCGCTGTGGTCGTCTGCGGCTCGGGCGCCGGCGTGGCCGTCGCGGCCTGCAAGGTCCCCGGCATCCGGGCCACCTGCGCGCACGACACGTACACGGCCCGCCAGTGCGTCGAGCACGACGACGTCAACGTGCTCTGCTTGGGCGCGCGCGTGATCGGGCCTGCGCTTGCCTCCGACTGCATCCGCTCGTTCCTCGGTGCGCAGTTCACCGGCGAGGAGCGGCACGTGCGGCGGCTGGCCAAGATCGAGGCGATCGAGCGCGAGTTCACGGGCGCCGGCTGATGGCCGACGCCGCCGACCTCCGGAAGGCGTACCTGCCGATCGCCGAGCACGGCCTCGTCGGCGACCTCCACACGGTCGCCCTGGTCGGGACGACCGGCACGATCGACTGGTACTGCTGCCCGGCCTTCGACTCGCCGAGCGTGTTCGGCTGCATCCTCGACGCCGAGAACGGCGGCTACTACGCGCTGCGCCCCGAGGGCGACGACTGGGCCTCCAAGCAGCTCTATTTCCCCGACACCAACATCCTCATCACGCGCTTCTTCACCGAGGGCGGCGTGGGCGAGGTGCAGGACTTCATGCCGATCGAGTCGGTCGATACCAGCATGCACCGCCACCGGATGATCCGGCGCGTGGTGATGGTGCGGGGCGAGATGCGCTTCATGATCGAGGTCCAGCCGCGGTTCGACTACGGGCGGGCGGAGCACGAGGTCGAGATGCATCCGCACGGCGTGCTCTTCCGCTCGCCGGTGCTCACGCTCGCGCTCGAAGGCGCGATCGCGAAGGCGATGGGGTCGAGCCGAAGGCTCGAGCGCCGCGACGGCGGCATCCGCGCCAGCTTCGACCTCGCGGCCGGCGACTCGCAGACGTTCGTGCTCGAGCGCGTGCCCGAGGACCACATCTGCCGGCCGTACCCGGAGCACGAGACGGCTGCCTCGTTCGACGCCACCGTGCACTACTGGCGCCGCTGGGTCGGGCAGTCGGGCTACAAGGGCCGCTGGCGGGAGATGGTGCAGCGCTCGGCGCTCACCCTGAAGCTGCTCACCTACGCCCCGACCGGCGCGCTCGTGGCCGCGCCCACGACGTCGCTGCCCGAGCAGCTCGGCGGCGAGCGCAACTGGGACTACCGCTACACCTGGATCCGCGACGCGGCGTTCTCGCTGTACGGGCTGCTGCGGCTCGGCTACACGGAGGAGGCCGCCGCCTTCATGGGCTGGCTGACCGACCGCACGCGCGAGTGGAAGCTCGGCCCGTCGGGCCCGCTGCAGATCATGTACGGGATCGACGGGCGCGCCGACCTGCCGGAGTTCGAGCACCCGACGTGGTCGGGCTACCGCGACTCGGCGCCGGTGCGGATCGGCAACGCCGCGGCCGACCAGCGCCAGCTCGACATCTACGGCGAGATGATCGACTCGATCTACCTCTACAACAAGTACGGCAGCCCGATCCACTACGAGACGTGGGAGAACGTCCGCCGCATCGTCGACTGGCTGTGCGAGAACTGGGACCAGGCCGACGAGGGGATCTGGGAGACGCGCGGCGGACGCAAGGACTTCACGTACTCGCGCCTGATGTGCTGGGTGGCGATCGAGCGGGCGATCCGCATGAACCGCGCGCGCGGGCTGCCGGGCGACATCGTCGGCTGGCTCGGCGAGCGCGACCGGATCTACAACCAGATCATGAAGCGCGGCTGGAACGAGGAGCGCGGCGCGTTCGTGCAGCACTACGGGTCCGACGTGCTCGACGCGTCGGTGCTGCTGATGCCGCTGACGCTGTTCATCGCGCCGCGCGACCCCCGCTGGCTGTCGACCCTGGAGGCGATCGGCGACGAGCTGGTCTCGGACTCGCTCGTCTACCGCTACAACATCGAGGCGTCACCCGACGGGCTGCGCGGCGACGAGGGGACATTCTCGATCTGCTCGTTCTGGTACGTGGAGGCTTTGACCCGGGCCGGGCAGCTCGACGAGGCGCGGCTGGCGTTCGAGAAGATGCTCACCTACGCCAACCACCTCGGGCTCTACTCCGAGGAGGTCGGGCCGACGGGCGAGCAGCTCGGCAACTTCCCGCAGGCGTTCACGCATCTGGCGCTGATCAGCGCGGCGTACAACCTCAACCGGGCTCTCGGGTGATACTGCAACCATGCGAGTGATCGAGTGCAACGAGTGCGGCGAGACGATCAGCGCCGCCAACGACGAAGAGCTCACGAGCCACCTGGCGGCGCACATGCAGACCGAGCACGGCCAGGAGCCCGAGTCAGATGAGATCGCCGACCTCGTCCACGAGCAGGCGTACGACGCAATGGACTCGTGACAGTGGGTAAGGTTCCGTCCCAGGTAGGGACGCGGGCGGGCGCGCCGAAAATCTTCCATCCAGGGGGAACGCGTGACTCGCACGCACCTGACGGCGGCGCTCGCCTGCGCCGCCATGCTCGTAGCTGCCCCATCCGCGCTGGCGGCGCCGGGCGGCGGCGGCAAGGGCAAGAGCAAGGGCCATCACGGCCACCACTACAAGCACAGCGACTCCAAGAAGCTACGCAAGCGGGTGACGCTCAAGGGGATGCTGGAGCACCAGGCCGCGTTCCAGCGGATCGCGATCGCCAACGACGACAACCGTGCCGCCACGACGACCGGCTACGACGCCTCCGTCGACTACGTCGCCGGCAAGCTGCGGGCCGCCGGTTACACCGTGTCGTTCGACGAGTTCGACTTCCCGATCTGGACGAAGAACGGGCCGTCGACGTTCACCAAGGTGACGCCGGCTCCGGCTGTGACGTACGTCGAGGACACCGACTACATCGTCGCCCAGTTCTCGTCCTCGTCGAACCTGATGGGCGCGACGGTCGTGCCCACCAACGACATCGACCTCACGCCGGACGGCGGTCCGGGCACGGGCACCAGCGGTTGTGAGGCCACCGACTTCCCGGCGACCACGGCCGGCAACGTCGCGCTGATGCAGCGCGGGACGTGCACGTTCACGTCCAAGTACCAGGCCGCCAAGACCGCAGGCGCGATCGGAGCGATCATCTTCAACGACGGCTTCGAGGGCCGCACCGCCCCGATCCCCACGGTCGCTCCGTCGAACATCGGGATCCCGGCGCTGATGACGAGCTCGGCGATCGGCGCGGCGCTCATCAACGGCGGGACCGTGAACATCGTCATCGACGCGACGACGACGCCGAACACCGAGGTCAACGTCATCGCCGACAGCCGGCGTGGTGACGAGGGCCGCACGATCCTGGTCGGCGCGCACCTGGACTCGGTCGAGGAGGGGCCGGGCATCAACGACAACGGCTCGGGCTCGTCGGCGATCCTCGAGATCGCCGAGCAGGCGGCTCGCCTCAAGCAGCCGCGCAACCACATGCGGTTCGCGTTCTGGGGCGCCGAGGAGGCCGGCCTCGTCGGCTCGACGGCGTACGTGGCCGATCAGGTGGCGAGCGGCGGGATCAACGACATCGAAGCGAACCTGAACTTCGACATGCTGGCCTCGCCGAACTTCGTCCGCTTCGTCTACGACGGTGACGCGTCGGCGTTCCCGCCGCCGGTGGGTGGTGCGCCGGCCGGGTCGGCGCAGATCGAGCAGATCTTCCTGCGCTACTTCGCGCGCAAGGGTCTGGCCACCGATCCGACGGCGTTCGACGGCCGCTCGGACTACGGAGCATTCATCGCCAACGGCGTTCCGGCCGGTGGCCTGTTCTCGGGCGCCGAGGGCATCAAGACCGCGGCGCAGGAGGCGACGTACGGGGGCTTTGCCGGCCTCGCGTACGACCCGTGCTACCACCAGGCCTGCGACACGTTCTTCAACCAGAGCTACACGTCGCTCGACCAGATGAGCGACGCGGCAGCTCACACGACGTGGACGCTCGCGCGCTCGAAGACCCCGGTCGCCGAGCGCTCCGCGACGAGCTCTGCGAAGAAGAAGAGCAAGCGCATGAACCGGATGAACCGCTGGAAGTACAAGGGGAGCTTCCGGGTCCAGTAGTACGCGTTCGGGAAGAGGGGCGGCTCCGTGCCGCCCCTCGCCCCGTCAGTCCCTGAGGTGCCCCGCGCGGAGCCGGCGGAGCTCCGCGACGGCGGGTGCCGTGGTCGTGCGCGGGTCGGGCGCGGGCAGGCGTGCGCACGTCGAGCGGGTACTCGCCGGTGGCGTCGACGGCGTAGGCCTTCGCGTTCGGCCGGGCGCTGACGACCTCGGCGAGCGCGGTGCCGCGGAAGCGCAGGGCGGCGCCGTCGTCGACCGCCCAGCCGGGCGGGATCTCGCCGCTCGCGACGGCCGCTCGGTACACGGGTCGGCGGGCGGGCTCGCTGTCGTGATGGACCGAGTTCGAGCCGGGTAGGAAGCCGAGGCCGGGCGCGGGTTGCGGGTCGCCCGACGAGGTCGTCACGCCCCACTCGAACCAGCACATCGAGCCGGCGCTGAGCCCGGCGAGCACGACGCCGGAGCGCCACGCCTCGTGCAGGATCCGCTCGAGCCCCTGCGCACGCCAGATGGCGAGCAGGTTGACCATCGAGCCGCCGCCGACGTAGATCGCGTCCTGGGCGAGCAGGTGCTCGCGCACGGGAACCGGCCGCCGGCCGAGGCGGAACAGCGAGATGTGCGTCGGCTCGCACAGGCGGTCCTGGTAGGTCTCGTAGTAGCGCCGGATCTGCGCCTCGGAGTCGCCGCCGGCGGTGGGCAGCAGGCACACGCGCGGCCGCGGCGAGTTGGTGAGCTGCAGGACCAGCTCGTCCAGCGCGGGATCGCCGGGGCCGGCGGTGAAGCCGCCACCGCCCATCGCGAGGATCGTGGGTGGCCGCCGCCCCTCAGGCGGCCCGCTCAAGGCGAATCGCTACGCCGCAAGCGCCGGCTCCACCGCGACCGGCGCGCCCAGGAAGCGAGTGCTCAACGCGGTCTCCGTGACCTCGGCCCCATCAGGCGCCACATGGTACGCCCGCGCCTGCGGGCGGGAGCTGACGACCTCGACGAGCTCGGTGCCGACGAAGTGCAGCGCCGCGCCGTCGCCGGTGCCGTAGCCGGCGGGAAGGCCGTCGGCGATCGCGGACTTCAGTGCGGCCCGCCGGTCCGGCTTGTCCTCGTAGTGGACGGCGTTGGTGAAGGGGAGGAAGCCCATGCCGGCCACGGGCTTGCTCTCGCCGTGGAACGCGGTCATTCCCTGCTCGAACCAGCACAGCGACCCGGCGCTCAGCCCCGCCATCACCGCGCCCGCCTCCCACGCGGCGCGCAGCATCAGGTCGACGCCGTGCGCCGTCCACGTGCCGAGCAGCGAGATCACGCTGCCGCCGCCGACGTAGACGAGGTCCTGCTGCAGCAGGTGCCCGGCCAGGTCGGCGGCGCCCCCGTCGCGGCGGAAGAGCGAGATGTGGGAGGGCTGGCAGCGCCCGGCCCCGAACGCGCGATAGAAGCGGACGATGTAGTGGTCCGCGTCCCCGGACGCCGTCGGCAGGAAGCACACCCGCGGGCACTCGACGCCGGTCAGCGCGAGCGCGTGCTCATCGAGCAGGACGTTCCCGGCCTCCATCGAGAAGCCCCCTCCGCCCATGGCGAGGATCTGGCGCGGGCGCGACATGGCCCGAGAGTACGGCCCGCCCGCAGTTTGCGAGCGAATTTCCTCCCATGGTCCAGCCGCTGCCGACCGTCGGTCCTAGGCGGTCGCCCGGCGACCGTCAACGGCGCCTGGGCGGCCTCCCGCCGCGTCGTCGAGCCCGGCGAACGTCAACGGCGGCTGGGTAGGGAGGGCGAGGCAGCGTTTGGAGGCAGCATTTCGTCCACGTCGCGGGCTCTGGCGTTCGCGAGGTGGACGATTGTTCCCGTATAGCAAGCAGTTCGTCCACCTCACGAACTTCGGTGCGCGCGAAGTGGACGAAATGCTCCCTGATCGTGGCTGATCTCCTCACTCTCTCTACCCAGCCGACGTTCGTTCCGCTTCACTGACCGCGCTTGGTGATCCAATCTCCACTCCGGGGCGTCGAACCGGACCAGCCATCGAGCCACGCGAGCGGCGTGGCGGGCGGGCTACAATTACGTGCATGAGTCATACATACGGCGCGAACCTGCTCGGCGCGCTGGGCGTTGCGATCGGCGATCGGCTTGCTCGTGCGGGCGCGACCGGGAGCGCCGCCGAGGCGCTCGTGGCGATCGGTGGCGAAGGCGCCGGCATGACGATCGACGCGCTCGCGCGGCGGGTCGGGCTCTCGCATTCTGGCGCTGTGCGGTTGGTTGATCGGCTGGTGCGCGAGGAGAAGGTGCTCCGCAGCCGTGGCCTGGACCAGCGCACGGCGGCGCTCGGGCTCACGCCCGAGGGCTACCGCACGGTCCGCCGCATCCTCGCTCGGCGGCAGCTCGAGCTCGAGTCGCTTCTGAGCCTCGTGCCAGGCGAAGCGCAGCAGAAGTTCGTGGAAATCGCTTGAGCAACTGCTGCGGGGATTGGGCGACGACGCGGACGAGCGCGACCGGATCTGCCGGCTCTGCGACCACGATCTCTGCGGTCATCGGCGTGGCGATTGCCCCGTTGCGGCGAACGGCTGAGGATCGTCAGGATCGTGGAGATCCAATCACCGCGGCTACGCCGATTGCTGCACGAGTCGAGCCGCGCCGGACAGCAAAGTCGCCGGCGGCGGAGGGGCGCCCGCGGTTCGAGACGCTATCCGACGGACGGCGGGCCGGATCCAAGATGCGATCAGTAGAGACTAACCGTTGAGTCAAGGGTTAGTTCTTGCGTGCGAGGATGACGAGGCGGCCGTCCGGGTCGAGCGGTGCGCCGTCGAGGTCGCCATAGCACCGTGCGTCCGGCGAAGCCTGCCCGTTCGAGCATGCCGAGCAGCTCCGTGACGCTGTAGACCCGGATCGAGAACGTGCGCGACTCGCGCGTGCCATCGCCGGCGATCAGCGTCTGCGTGGTCTGTGCCACACCCGACGCGTGATCGAAGGTCCGCTGCTCCAGCAATAGCCGCCCCTCGCCGACCAGCTGCCAGTCGCGCTCGTGGAACCGCTTCAGGAGCCGGTCGCGATGCATGGTCTCGATCACGAGGCTGCCGCCGCTGCGCAGCACGCGGCCGATCTCGGTCAGCGCCCGCTCGTCCTGCTCGTCGCCGAGGTACCCGAGCGACGTGAAGAGGTTGAGGGCCGCGTCGAAGCTCCCGTCGGCGAATGGCAGCTCCCGGTAGTCGGCCCGCACGAGCTTCGGCCAGCGGGCGCCCGCGGCCCGGCGGCGCGCCTCGTCGAGCAGCGCCTGCGACCGGTCGGCGCCCACCGCTCGGTAGCCCGCCGCGCCGAGCGGGACGATGTGGCGGCCGAATCCGCACGGGACGTCGAGCACGTCGCCGCCCTCCGGCGCGCCCGCCAGCCGCACCGCCGCCAGCGCCTGCTCGCCCGCTTGGTCGTCCTGGGCCGCGCCGGCGTACGCGCGCAGGTAGAAGTCGGTGAAGAACGCGTCCCAGGTCTCTGCCGAGCTCGTCGTCATTGGCGAAGATCACGGCGGCGCGCCACGCGCGCCACGTTAGCGAGGCGGCAGGCCGAGCAGGAGCTTGCGCAGGAGGTCGGCGAGGCGCTGCCGCTCGGCGTCGCTCAGCGGCTCGAGCAGGCGGTGCTCGTTCGCGAGGTGCGCCTCGCTGGCGGCGTCGACGAGCTCGCGGCCGGCGGCCGTCAGCGTGATCAGCGTTCCGCGGCGGTCGTGGGGGTCGGGCGTGCGCGCGACGAGGCCGGCCTCCTCGAGGCGGTCCAGCCGCTTGGTCGTCCCGCTCGAGGTGAGCATCAGCGCGCCCGTGAACTCGCTCGGGCGGAGCCGATAGGGCGGGCCGGAGCGGCGCAGCGTCGCGAGCACGTCGTACCACCCGGGCTCGAGCCCCTGCTCGGCGTACACCGGCTCGAGGCGCTGCTCGAGCTCGCGCGCGAGTCGCGAGATCCGGCCGATCACCCCGATCGGCGAGGCGTCGAGGTCCGGGCGCTCGCGCCGCCACTGCTCGAGGATCAGGTCAACGCCGTCGCGCTCGCCCACGACACGAAACCCTACCGGAGGAAGTTGCGTCCCAGACACTTGCGTCCTAGGAAGATATGTACTAAGATGCGATCTATGTTCACCACACGCTTCACCCACAGCCGTCGCCGCCGCCCCCGCGCCCGCGTCCGCCACGAGCTTCCGCCGCTGCCGCGGATCGGCTACTACTCCTGACCGGCGACGTACTCGTCGGCCAGTCGCGCCGGCGCTCGCGCGAGCCACGCCTCGACGATCAGCTCCCGGAGCTCGTCGCCGGCAATCGCATCGAGGCGGGCCAGCACGATCGGGTAGCCGTCGAAGTGCGGCGTCGTGAAGTACACCGAGGGGTCGTCGGCGAGCAGCGACTCCTTGGCGATCAGGTGCTCGACCCAGGCACCGAGGATCGGCCCGTCGGGCGCGTCGTCGCCCAGCGCTTTCAGGTCGGACCGGCGCAGCGGGCGCTCCCACACGAACAGCTTGTCCTTCACGCGCCACTGTGCGAGCGCTCGCGACGTCCGCTCCTCGGTGGCGGGCAGCTCGAGCGCGGTGGCGCGGACGTCGTCCCAGGTCGGCATCCGGCGTAGCGTAAGCCCCGCTCCGCCGACCCCGCAGGGCGGGAGAACGTCAACGGCGGCTGGGTAGGGAGGTTGGGGAGCTTGCCGCGGCGCGAGGAAGGGGAGTTCCGTGTCTTTCGGCGTGTCTCCACACGCCGATATCCACGTTCTTCCCCGTCTGGAGGAGCAAGCTGTCAATCGGCGATCGCGCCCGCGTCGATTGACACGTAACCCCGCGTTGACCACCCCGGCCCCCGAGGCCTATCGAGCCCGCCAGCTCCCTCAACTCCCTACCCAGCCGCCGTTGACGTTCCCGCGATCACGCGCTCGTGACTCTCGCGGAAGTGCGGGGCTGTCGAGCTCGAGCAGCGGCTCCGACGCTACTGCGGCAACGGCGCGGGAGCGCCGCCCCCACGTCGGCGCCAGGCGATCAGCGCGAGCACGAGCACCGCCAGCGCCCCGCCTCCCAGCCACGGCCACGGCGATGCGTCGCCGGACCCGGACGGCGCCGCCGCCGTCTCGGCCGGTGAGAAGACCTCGTCGACGACGCGGGGCCGGCAGGTCCTTGCCGGGCGGCATCTGGCCAGGATCGAGCGGCACGCGGCCCTGGGTGAGCCCGAGCAGCGCCTTGCGCGTGGACGGCGTCATCGTCATCCACGAGCCGTCCTCGGCCTGCATCAGGCCGCGCGAGGGCACGGCGAGGTACGACCATTCGACGGTCTCCTCCTCCTCGGCGAGCACGCGGACATGCACCGTGAAGTGCTCGAGCGGCCGCGCGGGCGCGTTCGTGCCCGGGCCGCCATCGGCCAGCAGCGGCCAGGCCTGCTGATCCGTGACCTCCTGACATCCGTCGGCGGCGCACACCGACACGCCGGCGATCTCCTTGGCCCACGCCGTCGACGGCGTGAGCGCGATGGCGCAACCGAGCAGGACCAGCGTCAAGCGTCTCATGTGCCCGGTACACCCCCGAGCGCCGTGACGTTCCCGGCCCGTCGCGCGGTGACCTCGATCTCGATCCGCATGCGCGGGTCGGACAGCCCGCAGACGAGCATCGTGGCGGCCGGACGCGCCTCCCCGAACGCCCGCCGCAGCACGGGCCAGCACGGCTCGAAGTCGTCCGCGCGCGGGAGCATGTAGCGCACGCGCACCACGTCCTCGAGCGAGCATCCGGCCTCTCGTCAGCGCGGCCTCGATGTTCGCCACGCACCGCTCGGCCTGCTCGACCACCCCCGGCGCGATCGTCATCGTCGCGTAGTCGAACCCGGTCGTGCCCGACACGAACACCCAGTCGCCGTCGACGACCGCCCGCGAGTAGCCGATCTGCGCCTCGAACGCCGATCCCGAGGAGATCAGCCGGCGAGTCACGAGCGCACCACGTCGGCGCTCGCGCAGGTGGCGAGCGCGCGCAGCAGGTCCTCGGGCGGCACGCCGCGCAGACGGGGATGGTCGAGGTCGACGTCGATCTCCCCCGCCTCGCGAGAGTCCGAGCGACGCAAGCCCGTTGCGCACGAGCTCACCCCAGAGGTCACCGTAGGCGGCGAGCAACGCGTGGCGGGTGCGGCCCTCCCGGCGCGCGCCGGTCTCCAGCTCGCGCACCTCCTCGAACGGGTCGACGACGACGTTGCTGTCGCTGCCGATCGCCAGCCGCACGCCGGCGTCGCGGTAGGCCAGCGCCGGAAACACGCCGTCGCCGAGGTTGCCCTCGGTGGTCGGGCAGCTGGCGACGATCGCGCGCGCGTCGGCCAGCAGTGCCACGTCACGCGGCGAGACGTGGATCGCGTGCACGACCGTCGTCGTGTCCGAGAGGAACGTGGTCCGCTGGAGCAGCTCGATCGGGGAGCAGCCGTGCTCGGCCTGGCACTGCTCGAGCTCGCGCGGCTGCTCGGAGGCGTGGACGTGACGGACGAGGCGCTCGGAGGCGGCGTAGGCAGCGATCTCGCGCAGCCAGCTCTCCGGCACCGCGCGGACGCTGTGGGCGGCGACGCCGACCTCCACGCCCGGCCGGTCCGCCGCCCATGCGCGCAGCCAATCCACGCGCGCGAGGAACGCGTCGACGTCCGGGTCGCGGAAGCGCGGGTGGCCCCCGCGGGCGTAGGCGGCCGGGAGCAGCGTGATGCGCAGCCCGGCCTCGACCGCGGCCTCGGCCGCGGCGACCGCCAGCGCGTTGGCCTCGTCGTGGACGTAGTGGAACTCGCCGACCGTGCCGTAGCCCGCCGCGGCCATCTCCCGGTACACGCGGCCGGCGACGTCGCGCATCGAGTCGGGATCGAGTCGCTCGGCGAGCGCGTACATCCCTTCCCGCCAGCTCCAGAAGTCGTCGTCCGGCCGACTCGCGGCGCTCACCCACGCCCCGCAGGTCGCGCTGGAACGCGTGCGAGTGCACGTTGGCCATCGCCGGGATCACGCCAGCTCCTCGGCGGCGGCGAGCAGCGCGTTGGCGCCGACGGCGGCGTCTTCGAGCGAGACCTCCTCCTCGGGCGAGTGGCTGATCCCCGTCTCGTTGCGCACGAGCACCATGCCGGCCGGCCGCTCCGTGGCGATCACGCCGGCGTCGTGGCCCGCGTAGCAGACCAGCCGCGCCGCGCCGGGCCGCAGCGCGTGTGCCAGCGCCTCGACGACCTCGTCGGGGAACGCCGTGCCCTCGGACCAGGCGGCGGTTCGCAGGTCGAGGCCGACGGCGGCGTCGTCGGCGACGCGCTCGGCCTCGCTCGCGACCGCCTCGCGCCACGAGCTGACCGCCTCGGCCACCGGCGCGCGGGCGTCGAGCCAGAGGCGGGCGAGCGAGGGGACGGTGGTGGGGGCGTTGGGCTCGACCTCGAGCCGCGAGGCGGTGAAGACCATGCCCAGCCGCTGCGCCGCCTCGGCGTCGGCGCGCACGATCAGCCGGGCGGCGGCGGCGAGCGCGTCGTGACGATCCTCGCGCGGGGTCGTGCCCGCGTGGTCGGCCCGCCCGGTGAGCTCCGCCTGCAGGCGCATGCGGGCGGCGAGCCGGGTGACGACGCCCGCCGGCTTCCCCGCCGCCGCCAGGTCGCGCGACTGGTCGATGTGCAGCTCGAGGAACCCGCGCAGGCGCTCCAGCCAGCTCGGCGCGTCGCGCAGGCGCTCGGGATCGACGCCCGCGTCCGCCATCGCGTCGCCCAGCGAGCCGCCGTCGTCGTCGAGTCGCAGGAGAGCGTCGTCGACGTCGAGCCGGCCGACCAGCGCCCGAGAGCCGAACGTCGGCGTGTTGAAGCGCGCGCCCTCCTCGTCGGCGAACGAGATCACGGCCAGCGGCACCTGCGAGCGGGCGGCGATCGCGAAGCCGGCCGCGACGCCGAGCGCGCCGTCGAACTGCCCGCCGTCGCGCACGGTGTCCAGGTGCGAGCCGACCGCCCACCACGGCGCGGGGGCGTCCGGGCACGCCCACAGGTTGCCGGCGGGGTCGCGCTCCATGCGGCGGCCGATCGCCTCGGCGCGGCGCGCGAACCAGGCGGCCGCGTCCTCGTCCTCGCGCGTCCAGGCGAGCCGCGTGGTCGCCTCGGCGTCGTCGAGCCCGATCGGGACGAGGTCGACGAGCAGCTCGTCGAGGTCGGCCGGCGGCGATCACGCGGCGATCACCTCGCGGACGGGGTTGCGGCCGAAGCGGTAGGGGATGTGCTCGACCGGCTCGTCGAGCAGCACCAGGTCGGCGCGCTTGCCGACCTCGATCGAGCCGCGGTCGTGCAGGCCCAGCACCCAGGCGGCGTTGAGCGTGCACGCCGCGAGCGCCTCGCGCACGCTCCAGCCGTAGCGGCGCACCGCGAGGCCGATCACCAGCGGCAGTGAGGTCACCGGCGACGTGCCGGGGTTGCAGTCGGTCGCCAGGACGCAGATCGCGCCCGCATCGGCCAGCGCCCGTCCCGGCGCCAGTCGCTCGGCGCCGAGGAACTCGGCGCCCGGCAGCAGCACCGCCGCGCACTCGGCGGCGGCCAGGGGCCCGAGGTCGTCCGGGTGCAGGCAGGCCAGATGGTCGACCGACCGGGCGCCGGCGGCCAGCGCGACCGGGACCGAGCGGTTGGTGTTGAACTGCTCGACGTGCGCGCGCAGCCGGGCGCCCTCGCGCCGCGCGATCTCGCCCAGCCGTTCGAGGTCCTCGTTGCGGAACGCGACCGACTCGACGTAGATGTCGAGCGCGTCGACGCCGGCCTTGGCAGCCAGACCGTCGACCTCGTCCATCCAGCTCGCGGCGTCGTAGCCCTCGGGCACCGCGTGTGCGAACAGGCCGGTGACGCGGTCGCCGATCTCACGTGCAAGCCGCACGGCCCGCAGCTCGCCTTCGGGTGACAGCCCGTAGCCGGTCTTGGCCTCGACGGTGGTCGTGCCGTGCGCGAGCATCTCGGCGCGGATCTCGCCCGCCTGCACGAACACCTCGCCGTCGCTCGCGGCGGCGAACGCGCGCGCCGACGACGCGATCCCGCCGCCGCGCCGCGCGATCTCCTCGTACGGCACGCCCGTCACCTTCTGCTCGTACTCCTCCGCGCGCCAGCCGGCGAACGGCAGGTGCGTGTGGCAGTCGACGAAGCCCGGCAGGATCGCTCCGCCGGGCAGGTCGATGACCTGGTCCGCGCCCGGGTCGTCCTCGAGCGCGACGATCACGCCGTCCTCGATCGTCACCGACGCCCGGCTCGAGTCGCAGCTCGTTCGGCCGTCGCAGGTACGGGCAGGCCGTCCTCGGGCGGCAGCAGGACCTGCGCGGCGCGGAGCGACGTCGTCATCCGACCGGCCTCGATCCCGCCTGCATCAGTCCGAAATGGTCGGCTGCATAGGCACCCGCACGCCGAGGCGGTCGGCCGCGTCGAGCGCCTCGTCGTAGCCCGCGTCGGCGTGGCGGATCACGCCCATCCCGGGGTCGGCGAGCAGCGTACGGCGGATCCGCTCAGCCGCCCCGGGCGTGCCGTCGGCCACGATCACCTGCCCGGCGTGCAGCGACTTGCCCATGCCGACGCCGCCGCCGTGGTGGAACGACACCCAGCTCGCCCCCGTGGCGGTGTTGACCAGGGCGTTGAGGATCGGCCAGTCGGCGACCGCGTCGGACCCGTCGCGCATCGCCTCGGTCTCGCGCTGCGGCGAGGCGACCGAGCCGGCATCCAGGTGGTCGCGGCCGATCACGATCGGCGCGCGGACCTCCCCCGACGCCACCAGCTCGTTGAAGCGCAGCCCGGCGAGATGGCGCTCCCCGTAGCCGAGCCAGCAGATCCGCGCGGGCAGCCCCTGGAAGCGCACGCGCTCGCCGGCCAGCTCGATCCAGCGGCGGATGTGCTCCTGCTCGCCGAACAGCTCGAGGATCGCGGCGTCGGTGACCGCGATGTCGGCCGGGTCGCCGGACAGCGCGACCCACCGGAACGGCCCCTTGCCCTCGCAGAACAGCGGCCGGATGTAGGCCGGCACGAAGCCCGGGTAGGCGAAGGCGTCCGCGTCGCCGTGCTCGGCCGCCAGCCCGCGCAGCGCGTTGCCGTAGTCGAACGCCTCCGCTCCGGCGGCCCCCAGCGCGCGGATCGCTCCCACGTGCGCGACGGCGCTCTCGCCGACGCGGCGCAGGTACTCGTCGGGGTCTGACCCCCGCAGCGCCTCCGCCTGCTCGACCGTGAGCCCGGCCGGGATGTAGCCCACGAGCGGGTCGTGAGCGCTCGTCTGGTCGGTCACGACGTCGATCTCCGCGTCGCGGCGCACGAGCTCGGGCAGCACCTCGGCGGCGTTGCCGAGCAGGCCGATGGAGAGCGCGCGGCCCTCGCGGCGGGCAGCGTCCAGGCGCTGCAGCGCGTCGTCGAGCGAGCCCGCGCGCTCGTCGAGGTACGCGGTCTCGATCCGGCGCTCGATGCGCTGGAGGTCGACCTCCACGCACAGCGCGCAGCCGTCGTTGAGCGTGACCGCCAGCGGCTGCGCGCCGCCCATCCCGCCGAGGCCGGCTGTCACCACCAGCCGCCCGCGCAGCGTGCCGCCGAAGCGCTGCCGCGCGATCGCGGCGAACGTCTCGTACGTTCCCTGCAGGATGCCCTGGGTCCCGATGTAGATCCAGGACCCGGCGGTCATCTGCCCGTACATCATCAGGCCGGCGGCGTCGAGCTCGCGGAAGTGCGGCCAGGTCGCCCAGTCGGGGACGAGGTTGGAGTTGGCTATCAGCACCCGCGGCGCGTCGGGGTGCGTCTCGAACACTCCGACCGGCTTGCCTGACTGCACCAGCAGCGTCTCGCGCTCGTCGAGCCGCATGAGCTCGGCCTTGATCGCCTCGAGGCAGGCGGCGTTGCGCGCGGCCTTGCCGATCCCGCCGTACACCACGAGCTCCTGCGGCCGCTCGGCCACGTCGGGATGCAGGTTGTTCTCGAGCATCAGCAGCGCCGCTTCCTGCACCCAGCCGCGACATCTCACGCCAGCACCACCTCCCCGGTTCGCAGACCGTTCGCCAGCCCGGCCAGCTCGGCGGCCAGCGAGCGGTCCTCCTCCACGCGCGGAACGCGCTCCCGCACTCGCGCGGCGGCGGCTTCGAGGGCCGGCGTGCTCCGGAGCGGCCGGTGGAACTCGAGCCCCTGGACCGCGCACACGAGCTCGGTGGCGATCACGTGGGCGGCGTTCTCGACCGCCGTGCGCGCCTTCAGCACCGCGGTCGCGCCCATCGAGTTGAAGTCCTCCTGGCCGGCGCTCGTCGGGATCGAGCCCGCGCCCGCGGGGTGGGCGAGTACCTGGCACTCGTTCACCAGCGCCGCGGCGGCGTATTGGGCGATCATCAGCCCCGACGAGAGGCCGGGGCGGGGCGTGAGGAACGGCGGCAGGCCGGCGTAGCCGGGGGAGAGGAGGGCGTAGATCCGCCGCTCGGAGAACGACGCCAGCTCGCACAGGGCGAGTGCCAGGTGGTCGAGCGGGAGCGAGAGCGGCTGCCCGTGGAAGTTG
This sequence comes from uncultured Solirubrobacteraceae bacterium, assembly GCA_963838655.1. Taxonomy (GTDB): domain Bacteria; phylum Actinomycetota; class Thermoleophilia; order Solirubrobacterales; family Solirubrobacteraceae; genus DASSUW01. The sequence goes on from CAWIRW010000013.1 coordinate 332,308, forward strand.
CCGCCCGAGACGACGTCACCCGAGACACCGTCCCCACCCACCCCGGGGAAGACGAGCGGGTTGTCGGTCACCGCGCCGAGCTCGCGCTCGATCGCGCCGGTCACGTACGCTGACGGCGTCGCCGATCGCCCCGAGCACCTGCGGCGCGCACCGCAGCGTGTAGGGATCCTGCACGCGGCCGCAGTCGGCGTGGCTGGCGACCACCCCGCTCCCGGCCAGCAGCGCCCGCAGGCGCGCCGCAATCTCGGCCGGGCCGGGCTGGCCCCGCAGCTCGTGCAGGCGCGCGTCGAACGGGGCGGTCGAGCCCTTGAACGCCTCGAGCGAGAGCGCGACGGCGACCACCGCCGCGTCCAGCAGCCGCGCCACGTCGTGCACCGCGAGCGCGCCCGCCGCGGCCATCAGGTGCGTGCCGTTGATGATCGCCAGCCCCTCCTTGGCCTCGAGCGCGACCGGCTTGAGCCCGACCCGGGCGAGCGCTTCGCCGCCCGCGAGCGCCGCGCCCGCCACGGTCGCCTCGCCCTCCCCGATCAGGACCAGCCCAAGGTGTGCCAGCGGCGCGAGGTCGCCCGACGAGCCGACGGACCCCTTGCTGGGCACGACCGGCGTCACCCCGCGCTCGAGCATCGCGAGCACGAGCTCGACGACTTCGGCCCGCACGCCGGAGTGCCCGCGCCGCAGCGACGACGCCAGCAGGAACAGCATCCCGCGCACGATCTCCTCGTCGAGCGGCGGACCCGAGCCGACGGCGTGCGAGCGCAGGAGGTTGACCTGCAGCCGCGCGGCGTCCTGCGGCAGGGATGCGAACGTTCTCGAGCTGCCCGAAGCCGGTGGTGACCCCGTAGACGGCGGTGCCGGCCGCCAGCGCGGCCTCCACGACCGCGCGCCCGGCGGCGATCCGCTCGCGGTCCGCGTCGTCGAGCGGGCGCGGCGTCGCGCCGCGAGCGACCGCTTCGAGCTCGGCGAGCGAGGGCATTAGCCCGAACGTATCGGTTCAGGGCATTTCGACGGGGTGCCCGGACGACTCCGCGAGCCTCGCCTGGCGCTCGTCGAGCGTGTACAGGACGCGGCCGGTTGCCCGTGCCGTGGCGATGATGAGCAGGTCGGTCGCCTTCGCCGTCCGCCCTTCCCGCCGCGCGAGGGCAACCACCATCCCGTACGCGTCTGCGACCTGCGCGTCGACGTCGATCGGGAGGAAGGCAGTGCGCACCGCGGCCAGCCGACGGCTCCGAAGCGCGCGCACCGCCTCGTCGCGAGCCAGTTCCACACCGGCACGAAGCTCGCCGAGAGTGATCACCGAAATCGCGGCGGTCTCCGGGAGGCGAAGCGCGCCGTGGGTGTCGGTGGCGATCACGACGCTGGTGTCGACGAGGGCACCCGTCACGCCGGCCACGGATCGTCGACCGGCTCTTCGACGGCGTCCAGATCATCGGCGAAGCCGTCATCAACCGGCTCGGCGAGCAGGCGTTGGAGCGTTCCACGATCGACGTCCAGGCGCGGCGCATCCGAGGATGCCGGGCCGAGTCGCGCGACCGGCCGGCCGCGGACGGTGATGGTGAACGTCTCGCCGGCCTCAGCGGCGCGCAGCACCCCCGCGACGTTGTTGCGCAATTCGCGCTGAGGGATGATCCGATCGGGCACTGCTACGCAGTGTAGCAGTTGCTCTGACCTAGTGTGGAACGCATGTCGTCATCGACGGGCCGGGCGGTGGTGATCACCGGCGTGAGTCGCGCCGGCGGAATCGGGGCTGCGCTCGCGCGGCGGTTCGCCGCCGACGGGCGCGCGGCTGTTCCTGACCGGCTGGGCGCCGCACGACGCCGAGCAGCCGTACGGGGAGGACCCCGGCGGCGGGGAGAGCGTCGCCCGCGAGCTTCCCGGGGCGGCAGTTCGCCGCGGTCGATCTGGCCGACCCCGACGGCGCCGCGGCAGGTCTTCGAGGCGGCGCGCGCCGCCCTCGGGCGGGTCGACGTACTCGTGGCCAACCACGCGCGCAGCGCCCGTCAGACGCTCGCCGAGCTGACCGCGGACGAGCTCGACCGCTCGTTCGCGGTCAACGCTCGCGCCACGCTGCTGCTGGCCAAGGAGTTCGCGGCGCAGGCCGAGAGCGGCGGGCGGATCGTGCTCTTCACGTCCGGCCAGTACCACGGCGCGATGCCGGAGGAGCTTCCCTACATCGCGTCCAAGGCGGCGGTCCAGCAGCTCACGGCGTCGCTGGCCGTCGAGCTCGCGCCGCGGGGCATCACCGTCAACTGCGTCAACCCCGGGCCCAACGACACCGGCTACGCGACCGGCGAGCCACACCGCCGCGTCGAGCAGGCGATGCCCGCCGGCCGCTGGGGCCAGCCCGACGACGTCGCCAAGCTGGTCGCCTGGCTGTGCAGCGACGACGCGGACTGGGTCACCGGCCAGACGATCGCCTCCGACGGCGGCTGGTCGGCCCGCGGCGCGAGCTGAGCGGGTCCCCGCGCAGCGTCGCCCGGCGTTCCGGTGGCTCGGGCGAACGTCAACTGCGCTGGGTAGGGAGAGTGGGGGTGCGAAAGGGGACAATGGTCCCCCGATCGCGCGGTGGTTGGCCACTTAGGCGCGATAGTGGTGCACAAGTGGACACGCGGCCCGTTCGGCGGGCCCGGTTGGCCACTTGTACATCAACCGGACAATCGCGCCCGCGAGATCCGGGCGTGTCCGTTTCCTGGCCGCGGGCGGTGTACAACCGGCCAACCACCCGCTCGCGCAACGGGATTGTCCGGTTTCTGCACACCGGCCGGCACCCTCACGCTCCCTACCCAGCGCAGTTGACGTTGACGTTCAACCGCGCGCCCTCCTCACACGTCCATCCGCGCCTGCTCGATGCGGCGCGCCACGGTCTCGGTCCACGGCTCGCCGATCGCGCGCACGCGTGACGCGCTCTCCGCGTGGTCGTAGGTCGACGCGGCGGTGCTCGACCGCGCCGTCCGGGTGCAGGAGCGCGTACGCCGCGCGAGGGTCGCCGTCGAACGGCATCCCGACCGAGCCGGGGTTGACGAGCTCGATGCCGCGGACGGCCGATACGCGGCGGAACGGGAGGTGGGTGTGGCCGAAGTAGACGCGCGCGTGGGTGACGTCCTCGAGCAGCTCGGCCTCGTCGTCCGCGGGCTCGGGCAGGAACGAGCGGACGTCGCTGGGCGGTGAGCCGTGGCAGACGAGCGCGCCCTCGTGCTCGACCGCCGCGGGGAGGGCGGCGAGCTCGGCGACCGTCGCCTCGCCGAGCATGCGGCGGGCGGCCGCGATCGCTCCTGGGACGACCGGGTTGTCGGGCGCCGCCGCCGGGTCGGCGGTCCAGCGCTCGCCGTTCCCGCGGATCCAGGTGGCGGGAGCCAGCTCGCGCAGGCGGGCGACGGTCTCGGCCGGCCAGCCGCCGAACAGCGCGTAGTCGCCGCCGAGGATCCAGCGGGCCGCGCCGCGCTCCTCGGCGTCCGCCACCACCGCCTCCAGCGCCGGCAGGTTGCCGTGCACGTCGTAGAGCAGGGCGATCACGAGCGCGGTATACCATCGCGCGGGTGAGCTACGGGTGCGTGGTCCTCACGCAGGGTCGCCGCCCCGGGGAGCTTCGCCGCGCGGTCGAGTCGCTGCTGCGCCAGCAGGACGTGGAGGTCGACGTCGCCGTCGTGGGCAACGGCTGGACCCCGACCGGCCTCCCCGACGGCGTGCGCGCGGTTGCGCTGGACGCGGACGCCGGCATCCCTGCCGGCCGCAACGCGGGCGTGCCGCACGTCGGCGGCGACCTGCTCTTCTTCCTCGACGACGACGCGAGCCTCGCCGACGCCGACGCGCTCGCTCGCGTGCAGGGCAAGTTCGCCGACGACCCGAGCCTCGGGCTCGTCCAGCTGCGGATCGTCCCCGACGGGCCGGGGCCGGCGGCGCGCGAGTGGGTGCCGCGGCTGCGCGTCGGCGACCCCGCGCGCAGCAGCGATGTCACGCACGTGTGGGAGGGTGCGGTCGCGATGCCGCGACGGGTGTTCGACGAGGTCGGCGGCTGGCCGGGCGACTTCCGCTTCGTGCACGAGGGCGTCGATCTCGGCTGGCGGGTGATGGACGCCGGCTACCGCGTCCGCTACGCGGGCGACGTCGTCGCCGTGCACCCGCCGTACCGGCCGGCCCGCAACGAGTACGGCTACTACTTCGGCGCGCGCAACCGCGTCTGGCTCGCCCGCCGCTACCTCCCGCTCCCGCTCGGCGTGCTCTACGTCGCCAGCTTCGTGCTGCGCGCGCTGCCGCGACTGCGGTCGCTCGACCGGCTGCGCCGCGCCGCCCGCGGGTATCGCGACGGGATGCGAGGACCGTGCGGCCCGCGGCGCCGGCTGCGCGCCCGGACGCTCGTGCGGATGACGCTGCTCGGCCGCCCACCGGTGATCTGATGGCCGTTCCGATCGTCGGCGTCGGGGCGGGCGGGCACGCGAAGTCGGTGCTCGAGGCGATCCGCTCCGCGGGCGCGTTCGAGGTCGTCGCGCTCGTCGACGACGACCCCGCGCTGGCCGGCACCGAGCTGCTCGGGATCCGCATCACCAGCGGCCCGCCCACCGGCGCCGCGCCACGCCTTCCTGGGCGTGGGCGGGATCGGCGACAGCGCGGCCCCGACGGCGTGTGTGCGAGCGGCTGCTCGCCGAGGGCTTCGAGCTCCCGCCGATCGTTCACGCCAGCGCCGCCGTCTCGCCGTGGGCGACGCTCGGCCGCGGCGCCCAGGTCCTCGCGGCCGCGGTCGTCAACGCCGACGCGACGCTCGGCGACGGCGTGCTGATCAACACCGCCGCGGTCGTCGAGCACGACTGCGCGATCGGCGACTACGCGCACGTGGCGCCCAACGCCACGCTCGGCGGCGGCGTCACGGTCGGCGCCGGCGCCCACGTCGGCATGGGCGCCGTCGTGATCGAGGGCCGGCGCGTCGGCGCGTCAGCCTTCGTGGCTGCCGGCGCGGTGGTGGTCGCCGACGTGCCCGACGGCGCGCGCGTGGCCGGCGTCCCCGCCCGTCCCGCCTGACGCCCTCGCCCCAGTCGCTGCGCGCGTCGTTGTAGACCCCCGACGGGCGGGCGAGCATCGGCACGGTGCGGGCGAGCAGCCGCAGGTCGAGCCAGACGGAGCGGTTGTCGACGTACCAGACGTCGAGCTCGATCCGCTGCGGCCAGGTGAGCTGGTTGCGCCCGAGGACCTGCGCCCAGCCGGTGATCCCGGGGCGCACCTCGAGCCGGCGGAGCTGGAAGGGCGTGTACTGGTCGACCTGGTAGCGCAGCGTGGGGCGGGGGCCGACGATGCTCATGTCCCCGCGCAGCACGTTGACCACCTGCGGCAGCTCGTCGAGCGACCAGCGGCGCAGGAAGCGACCCGACGCGCGTGATCCGCGGGTCGTGCTCGGCGATCAGCCAGCCGGTCCCGTGCAGGTGCGCGTCCGGCGACCATCGTGCGGAACTTGAGCAGCTCGAAGTCGCAGCCGTCGAGGCCCACGCGCGTCTGGCGCAGGATCACGGGGCCGCGGGTCTCGAGCCGGATCACGACCGCGATCGCGGCCAGCAGCGGCGACGAGCACGACCGTCGCGGCGACGGCGATCAGCAGGTCGAGCGCGCGGGTGGCGAACGCGTCGATCACCGCGTGCCGTCCACCGGTGTCCACGTCGCCTGCGGCCCGTCGCGCAGCATCCGCGCCAGGCCGGCGACGGTCGCCGCGGTGACGACCGCGTAGTAACGCGCGAAGGCGCCGAGCGGCGCGCGCCAGCCGGCGAGCGCGAGCGCCAGCCACGCGACGTGGCCGGCGAGCAGGGCGCGCGCCGACGCCGCCGAGCGCGCCCGGGCGAGGCAGGAGGCCAGCAGCGCGACGTGCAGCGGCCCGGACGCGTAGCGCAGCAGCCGGTGCGAGACGAGCGCGGCGAAGTACGCCGGCGGCTGGCGGCGCGGGTCGAGCATCCCGCCGGTCAGAAGGTCGCCCCACGAGCGCGACAGCATCCGCACCTTGCGCGCCCACTCGTCGGCGGTCGTGGGTGCGGCGGGCTCGACCGCCACCGCGGCCGGCTCATAGACGGCGCGCAGTCCCGCCCGCCGGAGCCGGAACGGCAGCCCGATGTCATGGCTCGACGTCGCCGGAAGATCGACGTACGCCGACCGGCGCACGGCGTAGATCGCCCCGTTGCCGGCGGTGATCGACCCCAGGTGCGACTCCTGCTCGCGCAGCCACAGCTCGTAGCGCCAGTACTGGCCCTCGACGTTCTCGCCGCTCGTGTCCACCAGCCGCAGCCGCCCGCAGACGTAGCCGACCTCGGGGTCGGCGAGCGGGGCGATCAGCCGCCGCAGCGCGTCCGGCTCCCACATCGAGTTGGCGTCCGAGAACGCCAGCACCTCGGCTCCGGTCGCGCGCGCGGCCGCGTTCTGGGCAGCGACCTTGCCGCCGCGCGCGTTGGCGAGCACGCGCACGTCGGGGAACTCCTCCGCGATCGCGCGCGTGCCGTCGGTCGAGCCGTCGAGGCTGACGATCACCTCGAGCTCGGGGTAGTCGAGCGCGAGCGCGTTCTCGAGCCGTGCCCGGATCACGCGCTCCTCGTCGTGGGCGGCGACGATCAGCGCCACCGACGGCAGGCGGTCCTCGTCGCGCCGCGGCTCGTAGCGCCGCCGCGACGCCGCCGCCGCGGCCACGAGCGGGTAGCCGGCGTGCGTCCACGCGATCAGCGCGAGCGAGCCCCACATCGCGAGCCGCGTCACGCGTCGTCCCGCGCCGCCCACGAGAAGCCGCGCACGGCGAGCACGACTCCCGCCGCCGCCCACAGGCCGAGCACGAGCAGCGCCACGCCGTGGTCGGCCAGCCCTTCGCCGTTGACCATCGCTCCCGACAGGCCGTCGATCAGGTGCTTGAGCGGCGTGATCTCCGCGAGGACCTGCAGGAACGCCGGGGCGTTCTCCTCGTCGTAGAACACGCCGGCCACGAACATCATCGGGCAGGAAGATCGCGTTGACGTACGCGGGCGCGGACTCGGAGTTGGGGATGACGTGCGAGAGCGCGACCCCGAGCGATGCGAAGCAGACGACGCCGAGGACGAGGAACACGATCAGGGCGAGCCAGTCGCTCGGCCACGAGATGCCGAACAGCAGCCGCCCGGCGACGATCACGACCGCGACCTGGATCAGCGTGTTCGCCACCGCGTTGGCCGCGATCCCGGCCAGGTAGGCCGACGAGGAGAGCGGCGTGCCGCGGACGCGCTTGAGGATGCCCTGCTCGCGCAGCCAGGTGAGGTTGTAGGCGAGCGCCACGAAGCACGCCGACGCGACGCTCAGCCCCGCGATGCCGGGCACGACGACGTCGAGGTTCTCCTGCGTGCCGCTGAACACGGCGCCGAACAGCGCGAGCAGCACGAGCGGGAGCAGGACGCCGAAGAACGCGGCGGTCGGGTTGCGCCAGAACATCCGCCGCTCGAGCCGGAACTGCCGCCAGGCGGCACCCGCCCACGACGGCCGGCGCAGGCTCGCCGCCCGCGGCGTGCACCGCCTCAGCGCGTGCTCACTCATCGCCGGTGAGCTCCAGGTAGACGTCCTCGAGCGACGGGCGCGTGACGGACAGGTCCTCGAGCCGCTCGCCGCGCTCGAGCGCCGCCGCCGTCAGCTCGTGCAGGAGCGCGGTCGGGTCGTCGGTGACGTGCTCGCCGCCGCGATAGGTCACGCGGTAGCGCGCGGCGCCGGCGCCGAGCTCGCCCGGCCGGCCCTCGGCGAGGATCGCGCCGTCCTTGATGATCGCCACGCGGTCGGCCAGCTCCTGGGCCTCGTCGAGGTAGTGGGTGGTGAGCAGCACCGTCTTGCCGAGCTCGCGCAGCGAGCGGACGGTGTCCCAGGCCGCGCGGCGGGCGGCGGGATCGAAGCCCACGGTCGGCTCGTCGAGGAACACCAGCTCGGGATCGCCGACGAGCGCGAGCGCCAGGTCGAGCCGGCGCTGCTGGCCGCCCGACAGGGTGCGCGCGCGCCGGTCGGCCGCCTCGTCGAGCCCGGCCAGCGCGATCACCTCGTCGACGTCGCGCGGCGCGGGATAGAGCGAGGCCCAGTGCGCGAGCGTCTCCCGGACGCTCAGGTGCGGGTACGTGCCGCAGCTCTGCAGCACGACGCCCACCCGCTCGCGCAGCGCCGCCGGGCGCTCGCCCGGGATCGTGCCCGAGCACGGACACGCTGCCGGCCGTGCGCGAGCGGTGGCCTTCGAGGATCTCGACCGTCGTCGTCTTCCCGGCGCCGTTGGGCCCGAGCAGGCCGAAGACCTCGCCGCGCCGGACCTCGAAGTCGATGCCGCGGACCGCCTCGCGGCCGTCGTAGGCCTTGCGCAGGCCCTCGACCTCGATCGCGGCGGCTCGCTCCACGCGGGCCATGATGGCAAGCTCCCAGCCGTTCCATGGTCTGTGCCTGCATCGACATCGGCACGAACACCACCCGCGTGCTCGTCGCCGAGGTCGACGGCGGGCGGCTCCTGGAGGTGCTCCAACAGCGCGCCTTCACCCGCATCGGCAAGGGCATGACGGCCGGGGGAGCGATCCCGCGCGAGAAGACCGCCGAGGTCGCCGCCGTGGTCGCCGGGCAGCTTGCGCTGGCCGCCGAGGCCGGCGCGCGCCAGGTGCGCGTGGTCGCCACCGCCGCGATCCGCTCGTGCGCGAACCGCGACGAGTTCGTCGCCGGCATCGACGCGCCGGTCGAGATCCTCGACCGGGGAGGAGGAGGCGCGGCTGGCGTTCCTCGGCGCCACCCGGACGCTCGGGCGTCGCCTCGACGGCACGATCGCGGTCGTCGACGTGGGGGGCGGCTCGACGGAGCTCGCGGTCGGCACCTACGACGGCGGCGTGACGTGGTCGTCGTCCTACCGCCTCGGGTCGGGCTCGATCGCCGAGGACCACCTGCGGACCGACCCGCCAGCTCCCGGCGAGCTGGCTGCGGCGCGCGCGCACGCGGGCGAGATCCTCGGCCGCGGGCCGGTGCCGCAGCCCGAGAGCGCCGTCGCGGTCGGCGGCAGCGCAGCGTCGCTGCGCACCGTCGTCGGCGACGTGCTCGAGCCCGGCACGCTCGAGCGCGCGCTCGGCGTGCTCTCGAGCGCGCCCGCGGCCGACGTCGCGGGTCGGTACGCGCTCGACGCCGAGCGCGTCCGCCTGCTGCCCGCGGGCATCCTCATCCTCGGCGCCGCCTCGCAGGTGCTGGGACAGCCGTTGCAGATCGGCCACGGCGGGCTGCGCGAGGGCGATGCTGCTCGACATGGCGCATACCCTCTGACGTCCTGTGGCGAAGGCCGGTGAGATCAGCGTCGACCCGTACGAGCCGTACGCGCTCGCCGGCGCCCGCATCGTGCGCGCGCGCGCCGACGAGCTGTTCGCCCACGGCGACGAGGTGCTCGACACGTCCGACATCGAGCGCGTGCACGACATGCGGGTGGCGTCGCGGCGGCTGCGCGCGGTGCTCGAGATCTTCGAGCCGGTGTTCCCGAAGGGTGACTTCAAGACCGTGCTGCGCGACGTCAAGGCGCTGGCCGACGCGCTCGGCGAGCGGCGCGATCCCGACGTGCACATCGAGGCCATGGAGACAGCTCGAGGCCGCCGTGCAGGCGACCAACCGACCGGGCATCGAGGCGCTCGTCCAGCGCCAGCGCGCCCGCCAGGCGGCCGGGAACGCCGCGCTCGCCGCCGCGCTCGAGCACATCCGCGAGGTCGACCTGCACGCGCGGCTGCACTCGCTCGGCGACGGCGCCGAGGAGGCGCTGCAGCCGTGAAGGCCCGGCGCGTGAAGGGGCTCGATCCGGAGGCGCCGCTGGCCGACAACGCCGAGCGGATCGTGCGCGTGCGGCTCGACGAGCTGACCTCGTTCGTCCCGAAGGCGCTCGACCCCGACGAGGTCGTGGCGCTGCACGACATGCGGATCGCCGCCAAGCGCCTGCGCTACGTGCTCGAGGTGACCGGCTCGTGCTTCGGGCCGTACGCCTCGAACGCCGTGAAGATGGTCAAGGACCTCCAGGACCTGCTGGGCGAGATCCACGACTGCGACGTCCAGCTGCCCGAGGTCGCCGACTTCCTCGAGCAGCTCGTGCAGGAGGACGTGGCCGCCGCCGGAGCGTCGCCGAGCGACCTCGCGCGCACCCCCAACCGCCGCGCGTACGCGGGCCTCGTCGCCCTCCGGGTGCACCTCCAGGCGCGGCGCCGCGCGCTGTTCGCCGACTTCCTCGAGCTGTGGCGGGACTACGAACGTAAAGGATTTGCTGCCCGTCTTGCCTTCGCGTTGTCAGAACGTTCAGACTCCAGGCCGTGAGCGAGACGAGCACGGATCACGAGACGACGACCGAAGCGGTCGATCTCTCCTCCTCGAGCCTGTACTTCAACCGCGAGCTGTCGTGGCTGGAGTTCAACTCGCGCGTGCTCGAGCTGGCCGAGGACGAGAGCGTGCCCCTGCTCGAGCGCGTGAAGTTCTGCGCGATCACCTCGAAGAACCTCGACGAGTTCTTCATGGTGCGCGTGGCCGGCCTGCACGACCAGATCGAGGCGGGCATCGAGACGCCGCTGCAGGACGGCCGCACGCCGCGGGCCACGCTCGAGGCGATCCGTGAGGTCCACCGTGCGCACATCGAGCGCCAGAGCCGCTGCCTGGAGCTCGAGCTGCGGCCGGGGCTGGCCCACCACGGCATCCGGATCGTCGGCGTCGACGACGTCGGGCCGGAGGAGCGGCGCGCGCTCGACGACCGCTTCCGCCACCAGATCTTCCCGGTGCTGACGCCGCTCGCCGTCGGCCTCGGGCGTCCGTTCCCGTACATCTCCAACCTGTCGCTCTCGCTCGGCGTGCTCGTACGCGACCCGGTGACGAACGTGGAGACGTTCGCGCGCGTGAAGGTCCCGAAGGAGATGCTGCCGCGCTTCGTCCCGACCGGCGACGGCTTCACCTTCGTCCCGCTCGAGGATCTGATCGCCAAGCACCTCGACCGGCTGTTCCCCGGCATGGAGATCGTCGACTACGACGTCTTCCGCGTCACCCGCGACGCCGACTTCACGGTCTCCGACGAGGCCGACGACCTGTTGCAGGCGGTCGAGGACGAGCTGCGTCGGCGGCGCTTCGGCGATGTCGTGCGGGTCGAGGTCGGGGCCGGGATGAGCCCGATCATCCTCGAGCAGATCACCCAGTCGCTGGAGGTCGAGCCCGAGGACGTGTTCGACGTGCCGGGGCTGCTCGACCTCGACGACCTGTGGGACATCGTCAAGGTCCCCGGGCACGCCGAGCTGCGCGACCCGCCGTGGACGCCGGTCACCCAGCCGCGCCTGCAGACCGACGACTCCGAGAAGCCCGACGTGCTCGCCGCCATGCGCCGCGGCGACATCCTCCTGCACCATCCGTACGACTCGTTCACCAGCTCGGTCGAGCGCTTCGTCGAGCAGGCGGTGGCCGACCCCGACGTGCTCGCCATCAAGCAGACGGTGTACCGGACGAGCGACGACTCGCCGCTGCTTCCGAGCCTCATCCGCGCCACCGAGCGCGGCAAGCAGGCGGTGTGCGTGGTGGAGGTCAAGGCGCGCTTCGACGAGCGCGCCAACGTCCAGTGGTCGCGCGCGATGGAGGAGTCGGGCGTGCATGTCGTCTACGGCGTGCCCGGCGCTCAAGACGCACGCGAAGTGCATCCTCGTCGTGCGCCGGGAGGGCGACGGCGTGCGCCACTACGTGCACGTCGGGACGGGCAACTACCACCCCAAGACCGCCCGCCTCTACACCGACTTCGGGCTGCTGACGTGCGACGACCGGATCGGCGCCGACGTCGCCGACATGTTCAACTTCCTGACCGGCTTCGCGCGCCCGCGCGCGTACCGGCGCGCGCTCGTCGCGCCCAACCACATGCGGGCCGGGATCCTCGAGGAGATCGAGCGGACCGTGGCCGCCCACCGCGAAGGCCGGCGGGCGCGGATCCGGATGAAGATGAACTCGCTCGTGGACCGGGCGTGCATCCAGGCGCTCTACCGCGCGTCGCAGGCGGGAGTCCCCGTCGAGCTCAACATCCGCGGGATCTGCTGCCTGCGACCCGGCGTGCCCGGCGTGTCGGAGAACATCCGCGTGATCTCGATCGTCGGCCGCTTCCTCGAGCACTCGCGGATCTACTCGTTCGAGCGCGAGGACGACGCAACGGCCTACATCGGGTCGGCCGACCTGATGCCGCGCAACCTCGACACGCGCGTCGAGCTGCTCGCCCCCGTGCGCGACGAGGGGCTGCGGGCCGACCTCGAGGACACCCTCGACCGCTGCTTCGAGGACAACGTGAACACGTGGGAGCTGGGCGAGGACGGAACGTGGACTCGCCGCCCAACGGACGGCGAGCCACGATCGGTTCAGCGGGAGCTGATGGCGGGCCCACGCGGCGCCAGGCCGCGAGGCCGGCCCAGGCGGGCTGAGTAACGTCGCACACCGGTCCCGGGTGGGGTTTCCGGGACCGGTGGGCGAAACCCTAATACTGAAGTACCAGCTTCTGGTAGTTCTCGCCGGTCGACCCCCACGCCTTCAGGCGGTCGTGCTTGGCGAGGTACTTCGCCCACTTCGGGAGCTTGACGGCGTACTTGTCCTTCTCGCCGCCGTCGAGGTCGTACTTGACGGAGCCGAGCAGGAGCCGGGTGTACTTGCCGCCGATCTCGTACTTCTTGGCGGTGTAGAGCCACAGCTTGCCCTCGCTGCCGCCGGGCGCGCCCTTCAGCCACACCTTGGCGTAGCCGTGGTGCACCTTGGCCTTGTGCTTGTAGACGTCGGCGTAGCCGTGCGGCTTGTGCGTGGGCCGGTCGATGACCTCGACGCCGTCCACGATGTCGACCTTGTCGACCTTCGCGGCGTCGAAGCCGAAGCCGCCGCGCACCAGGTCGCCGGCGCCGTCACGGGCGAGCAGGCGGTCGTTGCCCTCCTGCCCGTCGAGCAGGTCGGGGCCGTTGCCGCCCTCGAGCGTGTCGTTGTCCGCGCCGCCGAAGAACGTGTCGGCCTCTCCGGCGCCGGTCAGCGTGTCGTTGCCGGCGCCGCCGTCGGCGAGCACGGCGAGCGTGTTGCCGGCGCGCGCCAGGAACGTGTCGTCGCCGCCCTGGCCGCGCACGTCGAGCAGCTCGGAGGTACCGATGTCGAGGTTGAACGGCCCGAGGTTCGTGCGGTCGAAGCGGTCGCGCTGGCCGTTGCGGCGGAGCTCGAACGCGTCGCCGGCGCCGGCGGCGCCGTTGACCTCGACCTTGTCGAGCCCGAGGCGGCCGTCCATGAGGTCGGAGCCGTCGCCGTTGTTCCACACGAGCGTGTCGTCGCCGGCCTCGCCGTCCATCGTGTCGTCACCGCGATCGCCGACGATCCGGTCGCTCGAGGGACCGCCGCGGAGGGCGTCGTTGTCGTCGCCGCCGTTGATGAAGTCGGCGTTGGCGCCGCCGCTCAGCGCGTCGAGCCCGGTGCCGCCGTTGAGCAGCATCGCGGTCGGGGTGGCGGGGTTCGAGGCCATCGTGTCGTCACCGCCGTTGGCGTTGAGCACCAGACGCTCGGTATCGGGTCCGACGTCGAGCGAGAACGGCGCGGGGCTGACGCGCTCGAAGCGCACGCGGTTGCCGTTGGGCGCCGCGGCGAAGTTCTCGGGGTTGTTGCCGCCGTTGAGCTCGGCGTCGTCGCCGCCGCCGGCGCCGCCGTTCATCACGTCGTCGTCGTCGCCGGGGTTCCAGACCATGGCGTCGTTGCCGGCGTCGCCGTTCATCGTGTCGTTGGCGTCGTTGCCGGAGATGCGGTCGTTGCCTGCAGCGCCGTTGAGCGTGTCGAGGTCGTTGCCGCCGTTGAGGATGTCGTTGTCCGGCGAGCCGGTGATCGTGTCGTTGCCGGCGTCGCCGTTGACGGTGACGGTTCGCAGCGCCGCCGTGTTGACGCGCACGGTGTCCGCACCGGCGCCGGCGTTGACCGTGAGGTCGAACGTGTCGTTCGCGGCGGCCGCGGTCGGCGGCGCCGTCGACGGTGATGAAGCCGCCGGCGTCCGCGATCGTGATCGTCTCGTCGGTGGCGTCGCCCGCCACGGTGATGTTGGTGCCGCTCACTGTCACGGTGGCGGCGCTGGCCGCGGCCGGGAAGATGGCGAGGGCCGCCGCGGCCGAGGCCGCGGCGAATAGGTGCTTGGTGTTCATGCCAACCCCGGACGCCCCTTTGCGGGGGTTATTCCTCGCGCCGGGCGCGCGGCTACCGTGAGAGGTTCGCGTGCGCGTCGTCGATGAGGGTCACAACGTCGAGCTGCGGCTCAACCTCCACGGGCAGGAGTCCGTCGTGTTCGCGTTCCCTTACCGCGCCGACGTCGTGGACGCCGTGCGCGCCGTCCCCGGCCGCCGGTTCGACTGGGAGGCGAAGGAGTGGTGGGCCCCGCGGGCGGACGCCACCGCGCCCTACGTCAAGGGCGTGCTCGAGCGTTTCCCCCAGCTCACCGTGGCGCCCGACGTGGAGGCGTGGCTGGCGCGGGCGGTCAAGGGCTGGGTCGGCCGGGTGAGCGCGGGCAAGCTCTCCGGCGAGGGCCGCTTCGCGATGGACAAGATCTCCGGCGAGCTGCCCGAGGCCCTGGCGGCGGTCGCCGTCGAGGCCGGCGGGCGCGCGTGGGTGCCGTTCACGAAGGCGGTGGCCGAGGAGCTGCTGGAGATGTCCGGCGCGCGGCTCGACCCGCGAGCGCTGCGCTGCGCCTCGCGCCTGCAGGTCGGCCAGGCTCCGCCCCCGGCGACGCTGGCGCTCGTCGAGAGCGTCGGCGAGCCGCGCTTCACGCTCGACGTGAACTGGGATCCGGAGACGATCCCCGCGTTCCTGGAGCTGCCGGCGTGCGAGGCCCACGGCCGCTCGCTGCCCGTCGACCCGTACCTGCTCGAGCCGCTCGAGCACTACCTGCGCGTGTACGGGGTCGAGCCGGCGCCGAACGCCCGCGAGGTGCTCGACCGGCTGCGGATCGAGCACGAGCAGGCGATCGACGGAGTGCGCCGCTCGCGGGCGCACGACGGCCCGGCGTTGGAGATCGAGCCGCGGCTGGGCGGGGAGCTGCGGCCGTTCCAGCGGGCCGGCGTCGCCTACGCGCTCGACGCGCGGCGCGCGTTCCTGGCCGACGAGCAGGGTCTCGGCAAGACGGTGCAGGCGCTCGCGGCGCTCGAGGCCGACGACGCCTTCCCCGCCGTGGTCGTCTGCCCGGCGTCGCTGAAGCTCAACTGGCGGCGGGAGATCGAGCACTGGCTCCCGCACCGCTCGGTGACCCTCGTGTCGGGCACTGGGACGGTCGCCGAGGCGGCCGAGATCACCGTCATCAACTACGACATCGTGCACGCCCACCGGGCGCGGCTGGCGCTGCGACGGCCCGCGGCGCTGGTGCTCGACGAGTCGCACTACGTCAAGAACCCGCGCGCCAAGCGCACGCAGGCGGTGCGGCGACTGGCGGAGGCGCTGGCGCCGGACGCGCTGCGGCTTGCGCTTACGGGCACGCCGGTGATGAACCACGCCGAGGAGCTGATCCCGCAGCTGCGGGTGCTCGGCCGGCTCGAGGACTTCGGCAGCGGCGCGCGCTTCGCCCGCCGCTTCCAGGGCGCGGGGGCGGAGGAGCGCATCCACTGGCACCTGCGACGGCGCTGCTTCGTCCGGCGCCTGAAGGCCGACGTGCTGCCCCAGCTCCCGGCCAAGCGCCAGGTGGTGGTTCCGGTGGCGCTGGAGAACGAGCGCGAGTACCGGCAGGCCGAGCACGACGTGGTCGCCTGGCTGCGCGAGCAGCCGCTCGACCTGGGCGAGCTCGAGGCGCGCGTGGCCGCGGCCCTGCGGGCCGAGCGGCTGGCGCAGCTGAACGTCCTGAAGCGGCTGGCGGCGCGCGGCAAGACCGGGCCGGCGCTGGCGTGGATCGACGACTTCCTGGCCTCGGACGAGCCGCTGGTGGTGTTCTGCGGGAACCGCGACGTGCAGGACCTGGTGATCGAGCGCTTCCCGGACGCGGCGCACCTGCTGGGCCGGGACTCGGTCGAGCAGCGCGAGGCCGCCGTGCAGGCCTTCCAGGACCCGGCCGGGCCGCAGCTGATCGTCTGCTCGACGCGCGTCGGCGCCCAGGGCATCACGCTCACGCGGGCGTCCAACGTCGCGTTCCTCGACCTCGAGTGGACGCCGGCGATGCACGACCAGGCCGAGGACCGCTGCCACCGGATCGGCCAGCACGACGCCGTCACCGCCTGGTACCTGCTGGCGGCCGAGACGATCGACGAGACGATGATCGAGCTGATCGCCCGCAAGCGCGGGATCGTGGGGGCGGTCACCGACGGCCGGCGGGACGAGTCCGAGGCGCTCGTGCAGGCGGTCGTGCGCGAGCTGCGCGGCGGCGTGCCGCGGCGGCGCCTGCGCGTGGCCTGAGCCCCAGTTAGGAGTCGTTGCGCTCGGTTACGGCGTCGCCGCTGGTCGTCGCGCCGGTGGCACCGTTGCGCCGGGATGCGGACCGTCGCTTGCCTCGCGCTCCTCACGGCGGCGTCGCTCGTGCTGCGGACCGGGACGCTGGGCTCGGGGTACTGGATCGACGAGGCGATCGCGGTCGGGATCGCGTCGCACGACGCGGCCGACATCCCGACGCTCCTGCGCCAGGACGGCTCGCCGCCGCTGCACTACCTGCTCCTGCACGGCTGGATCGCGCTGGCCGGCACCGGCGAGGCGGCGACACGGTCGCTGTCGCTGCTGCTCGCGGGCCTCGCCGTGCCGGCTGGCTGGTGGGCGGCCGGGGCGATCGCCGGCCGGCGCGCCGCGTGGCTGGCCGCGGCGGGTGCGGCAGGTTGCCCGTTCCTGACGTACTACGCCCAGGAGGCGCGGATGTACTCGCTGGCCGCGCTGCTCTCGATCGTCGTCGCCGCGGCCTTCGTGCTGGGCGTCGCGCGCGGCCGGCGCCGGCATCTCGTGACGCTCGCGGTGTCGGCCGTGGCGATCCTCTACACCCACACCTGGGGTGTCTTCCTCGTGGCCGGGGTGGCGATCGCCTGGCTCGCGCTCTGGCGCACCGGCCGGGCGGGCGCGCGCGAAGGCCTGCTCGTGGGCGCGGCGGTCGCGCTCGCGTACGCGCCGTGGGCGCCGAGCCTGCTCTTCCAGGCGCTGCACACGGCGGCGCCGTGGGCCGAGCGCCCGTCGTTGCTCTCCCTGCTCGGCGTTCCCGGGGCGCTGTTCGGCTACGTCGCGGCGCCGATCCTGGTGATCGCCGCGCTCCGGGCACCCTCCGACGAGTCGTCGACGCCGGACGCCGCGCGGCGCTCGCTGCTCGTCGCCGCCGGCTCCGGCGCCGTGCTCGCGTGGGCGTGCGCGCAGGTGCAGCCGGCGTGGTCGCCGCGCTACCTCGCCGTGTTCTTCGGCCCGCTGCTGCTGTGGCTCGTCGTGCCGCTCGCGCGCGGCGGCCGGTGGGCGGCGGTGGCGCTGACGGTCGTAGCGCTCGCGTGGGCCATCGGCGAGCCGACGCCCGCCCGCAGCAACGTGCGCACGGCCGTCGTGGGGCTCGGCGTCGGCGCGGGCGACCTCGTGATCTCGACCCAACCCGAGCAGGTGCCGGTCCTGCACCGCTACCTGCCCGCGGGCGTCGCCTACCTCACGCCGCTCGGCACGCCCGCCGACCCTTCGATGCTCGACTGGCGCGACGCCCTGCCGCGCCTGCGCGCCGGCCGGGCGGCGTCGACGCTGGTCCCGCGCCTGCGCGCGCTGCCCGCCGGCGCGCGGGTGCTGCTGGTCACGCCGGTCGGCAGGCGGTCAGGGGCGCCGTGGAGCCGGGCGGTCCGCGCCCGCACGCGCGGATGGCGGGCCGCCGTCCGAGCCGACCCCCGCCTCCGCTTCGTCGTCCAGACCGGCCGCCCGGAGCCGCGAAGCTTTCGCAGCGCCGTCCGCGCGGAGGTCTACGAAGTGCGTCCCCAGCGCGGCCGTCGCGCACCCGCGGCGAGGGCGTCGACTCGCGTGCGGAGCGCGGTCGTTGGGCACGGGGCGCGGGCGTTGGCCAGCATCGCGAGCGCGCGGCGCTGACGTTCGAGCGCGGCGATCAGCGCCGGGTCGGCCGCCACGCGCGCCTCGAGCTCGGCGCGGCGGCACCGGCGCAGGCAGTCGTCGGCGAGCGCGACGAGATCGGCCTCGTCGGCCGGATGGAGTTCGAGCAGTTCGGTCATCCCCTTGCTCGGTAGGACGCCCGTGCGGCGCTCGCATTCCAGCCGGCGGTCGGCGGTAGGCTCGACGCGTGGACCGTGAGGCGCTCCTCTCCGGCCTCGTGCATCCGGGCGGTCGCGAGCCGGCGCCCGGAGCCGCTGCGCGTCGTGCAGGCGTTCGTCAACACGGTCGATCGCGAGCATGGCCCCGACCTGCTGACCGGGCGCGCCGGCCTCGAGGAGTGGCTGGCGCGACACCGGCTCTCGACCCCGGTGCGGGCCGGCGACGAGGCGTCCGCGCGCGCGGTCCGCGAAGCGCTCCGGTCGCTGCTGTGGGCGAACAACGGTGAGCCGCACGACGCTGCGGCCGCGGACGTCCTCGCCGACGCCGCACGGCGCGCCCGGCTCGAGCCGAGGTTCGCTCCGGGCGCGGCCGCGCTCGTCCCCCGAGCGGAGGGGGTGGACGGCGCGCTCGGCCAGGTCCTTGCGATCGCGTTCGCGGCGATGCTCGACGGCAGCTGGCGGCGGCTGAAGGCGTGCCCGGGGCACCGCTGCGGCTGGGCGTTCTACGACCGCTCGACGAACGCGAGCGCCACCTGGTGCTCGATGCAGGTCTGCGGTGGCCGCGCGAAGGCCGGCGCGTACTACCGCCGCCGGCGCGACGCCTGAAAGATCTGATTCAGGCGCACTGTGACTGCGCGCCCTCTGCCAGGGTGCGGCGCGATGATCCGACGCCGACTCCTCGCCGCGGTCGCAGCGGTCGTTGTGGCGGCTGTGCCGGCGTCCGACGCCGCCGCGCGCGCGCCCCACGCGGGCGCCGCCGCCTTGCGCTCCGACGCGGCGGCCGAGCGTTCCTCGATCGCGGTCGCGGCGCGCCAGTCGCGCGGGCATGCGGGCGTCGCCGCGCTGCAGGTCGCGCTGCGGGCACGAGGGCTGTACGGGGGTACGGTCGACGGCGTGACCGGGCCGATGACGCGCGACGCGGTCCGACGCTTCCAGGCGCGGCGGGGCCTGGCGGTCGATGGAATCGCCGGCCCGCAGACCCGGCGGGCGCTGGGCTGGCGCGGCCGGCACCTGCTCGGCTCGCGGGTCATCGCCCCGGGCGCGCGAGGCTGGGACGTCGCCGCGCTGCAGTTCCTGCTCGGCTGGCAGGGGTTCCCGTCCGGCTCGTTCGACGGCCAGCTGGGGCCGCGCAGCACCGACGCGCTGCGGCGCTTCCAGGCATGGGCCGGCCTCGGCGTCGACGGGCTCGCCGGGCCGGGGACGCTCGCCGCCGTCAAGCGCGCGCCGCGCCGCTCTCCCCTGCGCTTCCTGGCACCCGTCGGCGGGTTCCCGACCGACGGCTTCGGGCCCCGCGGCGGCGCCTTCCACACCGGCCTCGACTACGCCCAGCCGCACGGCGCAGCAGTCGGGGCCGCCGGGCGCGGCTGCGTGAGCCACACGGGCTGGGACCCGGGCGGATACGGGAACCTCGTGGTGATCCGGCACCGGATGGGGATGACGAGCTGGTACGCGCACCTGTCCAGCATCCGGGTGCGCGTCGGGACATGCCTGGTGGCGGGGCGGATCATCGGCAGGGTCGGGTCCACGGGGAACGCGACGGGGCCGCATCTGCACTTCGAGCTCCGCGTGCGCGGCGCCCCGCTGGATCCCCTGAGCGGGTTGTAGGGCGCGGCCAGACGTCAACGTCAACTGCGGCTGGGTAGGGAGGGTGAGGGAGCCGGCCGGGTCGGCGATCGCGCGAACCTTGTCGTATTACCCCGGTTTCCGGGGGTAGCTGGACAAGGTTCGGCGAACTATCCCGGATTGGCGTCGGTTTCCGACGCTTATCGGGGATGGTTCCCGCCCGCCAGCCCGCCGCGCGCATCTTCCCCGCGCGGCGGCCGGCACACCAGCCTCCCTACCCAGCCGCCGTTGACGTTCGCCCGCAACCACGACGGCGTCAGTCCTGCAGCGCGAAGATCACCCGTACCGATGCGGTGACGGTCTGCTCGCGCGGCCGCACATCCGGGGCGGCGGCAGCGACCGCGTGGATCCCGTGGGTGTCGTCGGGCTGCTCCTCCACGGCCACCACCGGACCCAGCCGGCGCTCGGCGGCCTCCGCCAGCCGCTCCGCCTTGCGCCGGGCGTCGGCCACCGCTTCGCCGAGCAGGCCGGCCTGCGCCGCCTCTGCGCCCTCGTACTCGAACCACGGGCCGTGGAGCCGGTTGGCGCCCGCCGCCATCGCCGCCTGGGCGACCTCGCCGGCCCGGGCGGCGGACGCGCGCACGCGCACGGCGCCGATCGCCTCGGCGCCCGCCGGGCCGCGCTCCTCGAACCGCGGCTGGACGACCACCGCCTCGCTCGCCACGTCGCCGACCGCCGTCAGCCGCTCGACGAGCGCGTTGAGCCGCGCCGAGCAGCGCTCGAACGCCGCCCGCGGGTCGTCGTCGGCCTCGACCGTCTCGGCGCGCCACGTCGCCGCCCCCGGGGCCAGCGCGCGGTTGGCCGACCCGGTGACCGTGACGTGGTCGCCCGTCACCAGTGGACGCCCCGCATCAGGTAGGCGAGCGCCGTCGCCTCGCCCGAGGCGCGCTCGCTCGGGTCCTTCTTGCCGCTCGCCGCGGCCGACTCCGGGAACACCTTGTAGGCCATGTGCAGGATCTGGTCGACGGCCTTCGGCGCAAGCGCGTAGGCGACCTCGCCGAACGTCCCCAGCCGCGTGTTGATCTGCTTCGGCTTGGCGCGGATCGCCTCGCAGATCAGGTCGGCGGCCTCGTCCGGGGAGATCGTCGGGAACGAGTCGTAGATCTTCGTCGGCGCGATCATCGGCGTTCGCACGAGCGGCATGTGGATCGTGGTGAACGTCACGCCGTCGCCGATCATCTCCGACGACACGACGCGCGTGAACGCGTCGAGCGCCGACTTCGAGGCCACGTAGGCGGAGAACCGCGGCGGGTTCGTCTGCACGCCGATCGAGGACACGTTGATCACGTGGCCGGAACGCCGCTCGCGCATGTGCGGCAGCAGCCCGAGCATCAGCTTGACCGGCGACAGGTAGTTCAGGCCGACGGTCCGCTCGTAGTCGTGGAAGCGGTCGTAGGAGAGCGACACCGACCGGCGGATCGACCGGCCGGCGTTGTTGACGAGCATGTCGATCGCGGGATGGTCGGAGAGCATCCGCTGTACGAGCTCCTCGATCCCGTCGTAGTCCGACAGGTCGCACGAGTACACGTACGCGGTGCCGCCCGCCGCCTCGATCTCCGCCTTGACCTCGTCGAGCTTCTCCTGCGTGCGCGCCACCAGCAGCGGGATCCCGCCCGCGGCCGCGATCTTCAGCGCCGCCGCGCGGCCGATCCCGCTCGAGGCGCCGGTGATGACCACGGTGCGCCCGTTGACCGCGCCCTCGAACGAGCGGTCCTTGAACAGGTCGGGGTCGAGGTTGCGCTCCCAGTAGTCCCACAGCTTCACGGCATAGCTCTCGAGCTTCGGCAGCTCGATCCCCGAGCCGGCCAGCGCGCGCGCCGTGTCGCGGGCGTCGAAGCGCGTGCGCAGCTCGGCGTTCTGGATCGCCTCCTCGGGGATGCCGAGGTCGGCCAGGAAGCTGCGCTTGATCCCCTGCAGCGCAGGGATCTTCATGGCGTACGAGAGCACGCCCTTCGGCAGCATGTCGGTCATCCGCTTGTCGACGCGCATGACCGCGTGCGGGGCGTGCGCGGCGCCCGCGAACGTGTTGAGCACATCGCCGGACTTCGGCGGCTTCGGGTCGACGATGTGGAAGGCCTGCCCGTCGAGCCCGTCCTGGTGGGCGATGTGGTCGACGGCCGCGGCCACGTAGTCGACCGGCACGAGGTTGGTGCGCCCGAACTCGAGCGACACGAGCGGGAACCACTCCGGCAGCGCGTGGCGGAGCTTCTGGATCGCCTTGAAGAAGTAGTACGGGCCGTCGATCTTGTCCATCTCGCCGGTCTGCGAGTTGCCGACCACGAGCGACGGGCGGTAGACCCGCCACGGGACCTTGACGCGCTCGCGGACGAGCTTCTCGGACTCGAACTTGGTCCGGTGGTAGGGGGTCGGGAGCTCCTGGCCCTCGTCGAAGTCGTCCTCGGTGAAGTGCCCGTCGTACCGGCCGGCGACGGCGATCGAGGACATGTGATGGAAGCGGCCCGCGCCGAGCTCGTTGGCGACGTCGACGACGTGCTGCGTCCCGGCGACGTTGACCGCGGCGTTGTGCTCCTCGGGGGCCGCGATGTCGTAGACCGCACCGAGATGGAACACGTGGTCGACGCCCTTCAGGCGCTCCCGAGCCTCGTCGTCGAGCCCGAGCCCCGGCTGCGTGAGGTCGCCGAACACCGGCTTGACGCGGTCGGAGCTCTTCCAGCGCTCGAGCTTGCCGGCCGACTCCTCGCGCACGAGCACATGGATGTCGCCGTCCCGCTCGAGCAGGCGCTCGACGAGATGGCGACCGATGAACCCGGTCGCGCCGGTGACGAAGTAACTCAAAGCTCTGCCTCCTCCGGGAACGTCGCCGAACCCTATCCGCGATCCAGGAAGCGGCGCGCACCGTCGAGCGCGTCGCCGAGCCGGTCGCGGCCGAGCCGGGTCTCGAGCTCCAGCCCTTCGGCCAGCGGCAGGCCGAGCGCGGCGTGCGCCGCCTCGCGGTCGCTGAGCATCGTGGCCTGCGGGAGGGCGGCGATCGCCTCGGCCAGCTCCAGCGCGCGCTCGACCTCCCGGCCGTCCGGCACCAGCTCGCCGACGAGCCCGATCGAGAGCGCCTCCGGCGCCTCCACCACGCGCCCGGTGAGGATCAGGTCGAGCGCGCGGCCGAGCCCGACCACGCGCGGCAGCCGCTGCGTGCCGCCGTCGAGCAGCGGCACGCCCCAGCGCCGCTCGAGGCAGCCGAAGCGCGCGCCCTCGGCCGCCACCCGCAGGTCGCACCACAGCGCCAGCTCGAGCCCGCCGGCCACGCACCATCCGCCGATCGCGGCGATCGCCGGCTTCACCGGCGTCAGGCGCGTGAACCCCATCGGGCCGGCCGCGGCTTCGACGTCGAGCGTCTCGAGCGCCTTCAGGTCCGCGCCCGCGCAGAACGTGCCGCCCGCGCCCGTGAGGACGAGCACGCGCGCCTCGTCGTCGGCCGCGAAGCGCTCGTAGGCCTCCAGCAGCGCCGCCGCGGTCGGCCCGTCGACCGCGTTGCGGCGCTCGGGGCGGTCGATCGTCACCAGCGCCGCGGGGCCTCGTCGCTCGTAGTGCACCATGGAGTAGATGATCCAGGTCGCCCACACCGCCGACGTCGATCCCGCGACGCTGCGGGCTGCGCACGCCCTGCTCGAGCGCGTCTTCGAGGGTGACTTCGAGGACTCCGACTGGGAGCACTCGCTCGGCGGCATGCACGCGCTCGCGTGGGAGGACGACGAGCTCGTCGGCCACGCCGCGCTGGTCCAGCGGCGGCTCCTGCACCGCGGCCGGGCGCTGCGCGCGGGCTACGTCGAGGGCGTCGGCGTGCGCGCCGACCGCCAGCGGCGCGGCCATGCCGCGGCGCTGATGGCTGCCCTCGAGCGCATCATCCGCGCGGCCTACGACCTCGGGGCGCTGGGAGCGAGCGACGACGGCGCGCGGCTCTACGAGGCCCGCGGCTGGCTGCGCTGGCCCGGCCCGACGTCGGCGATCACGCCCGACGGCGTGGTCCGCACCGCCGAGGAGGACGGCTTCGTCTACGTGCTGCCAGGAGCGGCCGAGCTCGACCTCGGCGGCGAGCTCACCTGCGACTGGCGCGACGGCGACGTCTGGTGAAGCTGACGGCCCCGGGCGGGGAGCGCCGGGGCCGTGAGAAGAAGCATCGCTCCCGGCGGCCGGCGCGGTGTGAAGATGCGGCTACCAGCCGCCGCGCATGTCGGTGCGCGCGGCGCGGGCCTTGGCAGCGGCCATCCGGCGGTCCTTGCGCTTGTCCAGGCGCCATTGGACGAGGCTGAGGACGAGGATCAGGACCGGGACGCCGGCGATGATCGCGAACCCGGCGTTGGTGATCACCTTGTCGTTGGTCTCACCCCACCAGCCCTCGCCGCCGTCGTGCCCCTCGGAGGCCAGTGCGACGGGCGCCGTGAGAGCGAGGAAGACGAGCGTCAGCAGGGTGGTCCGCACCACGAACCGGAGGATACCCTCGAACACCGATGGCCGTTCTCATCGCATCCGACATCGCCAAGGACATGGCGGGCGAGCCGCTGCTGCGTGGCGTCTCCTTCAAGCTCGAGCGGCGCGACCGCCTGACGCTCTCCGGCCGCAACGGCGCGGGCAAGACCACGCTGCTGCGGATGCTCGCCGGCGAGACGTCGGTCGACGGCGGCGAGCTGAGCTTCGCCAAGGACGTCCGGATCGCGCTGCACGACCAGCGCCCGCCGCGCGACCGCGACCTCAGCCTGCGCGACTACGTGCTGTCCGGCGCCAAGGACCTGCTCGATCTGGAGGAGCGGCTGGCCGAGCTCGAGCTGGCGATGGCGGGCGGCGCCACCGACGGCGCGACGCTCGAGGCCTACGCCACCGCCCAGGCTCGTCTCGAGCACGCCGGCGGCTACCTGTGGCGGGAGGCGATCAACGCCACGCTGCACGGCCTCGGCTTCCGCGACGAGCATCTCGATCGCAGCCTGTCCACGTTCAGCGGCGGCGAGCTCACCCGCGCGTCGCTGGCGCGGGCCCTGGCCGGCGATCCCGACCTCCTGCTCCTCGACGAGCCCACCAACCACCTCGACATCGAGTCGCTCGAATGGCTCGAGACCCACCTCCAGGGCCTCGACGCCGCCGTCGTGCTCGTGGCCCACGACCGCTGGTTCCTCGAGGCGGTCGGCACCGCCGTGCTCGAGCTCGAGGCGGGGCGCGGGCGCTTCTTCAAGGGCACCTGGCACGCCTGGCGGCGCGAGAAGGCGGCGCGCGAGCTGGCGCTCGGCCGCGCGATCGAGAAGCAGGAGGCGGAGATCGCCCGGCTCGAGCGCTTCGTCGACCGCTTCCGCGCCGGCACCCGCGCCCGCCAGGCGCAGTCGCGCGCGAAGCGGCTGGAGAAGATGGACCGGGTGTCGCACGATCCGCGCGACGGCAAGTCGCTGGGCTTCTCCTTCAAGCCGCCCGAGCGCTCCGGGCGGGTCGTCTTCGAGGTCGAGGACGGGCGCCTGACGATCGGCGAGCGCACGCTGCTCGACGACTTCGAGCTGTGGCTCGAGCGCGGCGAGCACGTGTCGCTGATCGGGCCGAACGGGGCCGGCAAGACGACGCTCATCCGCGCGCTGGCAGGGCAGCGCGAGCTCGACGCCGGCAAGCTGCGCCGCGGCCACAACGTCAAGCTCGGGCTGCTCTCCCAGCACGCCGACGAGCTGGGGGTGAAGGGCGCGCGCACCGTGCTCGAGGCGGCCCAGCGCAGCACTGGGCTGAAGCCGAACGAGGCGCGCTCGCTGCTCGGGCAGTTCCTGTTCAGCGGCGAGGCGGCCGAGAAGCCGCTCGACGGCCTCTCGGGCGGCGAGCGGCGGCGGCTGTCGCTGGCGATCCTCGTCCACTCCGGCGCCAACGTCCTGATCCTCGACGAGCCCACCAACCACCTCGACCTCGAGAGCCGCGAGGCGCTCGAGGCCGCCCTGCAGGCCTTCCAGGGCTCGCTGCTGCTGATCTCGCACGACCGCGCCCTGCTCGACGCCGTGGGCACGCGCACCGTCGCGGTCGAGGACCGCACGCTGCACTCGTACGAGGGCGGCTGGCCCGAGTTCGTGCGCCGCCGGGAGGAGCGCAAGGAGGCCGAGCGCACGGCCAAGCGATCCAAGCCCGCTCCGCCGCCGCGGCCCAAGCCCGCCGCCCCGGGCCCGTCCAAGAACCAGCAGCGCCGCGCCGGCGAGCTGGAGAAGCGGATCGAGGCGGCCGAGGCCGAGCTGCAGGCGCTCGAGGCCGAGCTCGCCGACCCGGCGGCGTGGAACGACCCGCGCACGGCGGCGAAGTCGACCGCCCGCCACGAGGACGCCAAGCGCTCGCTGCAGGCTCTGTACGAAGAGTGGGAGACCGTCGCCGGCTGATCCCGGAGCTCGGCGTCAGCGGCCGTTGGCGCGCTTGAGGCTGATGCCCTCGAGCACGTTGGCCACCGTCTCGCAAGCGTCGACGGCCGACTCCAGCGTCTCGAAGATGTCCTTCCAGCGGATGACCATCATCGGGTCGATCCCGTTGCGGAAGAGCGACGCGACGGCGGCGCGGACGATCCGGTCGGCCTCGTTCTCGAGCCGGTGGATCTCCACCAGGTGCGCCCCGAGGTCCTCGTCCTCGCGCAGCCCGCGCAGGCTGTCGGCGACGACGCCGGCCGCCGCGACCAGCACGTCGGCGATGTCCTGCGCCTGCTCCATCGGGGCCTCGACGCCGTAGGTGCCGAGCTGGTCGGCGGCCTCCTCGGCGTAGTCGACGATGTCGTCGAGCGCGACGGTGAGCGCGTGCACGTCGACCGCCTCGAGCTCGCCCGCGCGGCTGCCGCGCTCGGCGACCCGGCTCAGGATCTCGTGCGCGATGCGGTCGCCCTCGTGCTCGAGGTCGACGATCTCGGCGGCCAGCTCGGGCCGGTCGGGATAGGCGGCGAGCAGGTCGCGCAGCAGGCCGGCGGCCTCCTCGACGTTGCGCCCCGACGCCTCGAAGAGGCCGAGGAGCTCCACCTCGTCACGCGTCTTCGACGGCCACATGTTGGCCACCGTAACCACGCGGGCGGACACGTCAGACCCTGTTCACAACCCTTTCACGACCGATTCACGCTTCGGTAACCGGCTCCGGCCGGGGCTGCTCGATCTTCCGGCGCGATGTCTGGAGGCATTGACGTAATCACGGCCGGCGAGCTGGAGATCCGGCCATCCGAGTACCTCGTGATCGCGGGCGGACGGACGCTCACGCTGTCCGTGCGCGAGCTCGAGCTCTTGGCGGCGCTCGGGCGGCGGGAGGGCCGCATCGTCCCGCGCGAGGAGCTCTACGAGACGGTGTGGGGAGCACCGATGCGCGACGCCGACAGGTCGGTCGACGTCTACGTCCACAAGCTGCGCGCGAAGCTCGCCGACGCGCTGCCGGAGTGGCAGTTCATCCATACGCACTTCGGGTTCGGCTACCGGTTCGCGCCCGAGCTTTCACAGCGTTTTCACAAGACGGCCGTGAGCCGGTAACAGAGTGCACCACGACAATGAGAAGGATGGGTCGATGAATCTCAAGCGTCTATTGGCCGCGCTCGCCCTGGTGGCGTCGCTGGCATTCGTCGTCGCCGCGTGCGGCGACGACGAGGACGAAGGCGGCGGCGCCGCGGCGTCGTCCGAGGAATCCTCCGGCGAGCTGTCCGGCACGATCCGCATCGACGGGTCGTCCACGGTCTTCCCGTTCGCGGAGGCGGCCGGCGAGCTCTTCAACGAGGAGAACCCCGACGTGCAGATCACGGTCGGGCAGTCCGGCACCGGCGGCGGCTTCGAGAAGTTCTGCGCCGGGGAGACCGACATCTCGAACGCCTCGCGTCCGATCAAGGACGACGAGGAGGTTCCGCTGTGCGAGAAGGGCTCGGTGGCCTACAAGGAGGTCCAGGTCGCGAACGACGGCATCGCCGTCGTGACCAACAAGGACCTCACCGTCGACTGCATGACGGTCGACCAGCTGAAGTCGATCTGGAAGCCGAAGTCGAAGGTCGCGAACCTCACGGACGTCGACCCGAGCCTGCCCGACGCCAAGCTCACGCTGTTCGGGCCGGGCACCGACTCCGGCACGTTCGACTTCTTCACCGACGTCATCAACGGTGAGGAGGGCGCCTCTCGCGAGGACTACGAGGCGTCCGAGGACGACAACCAGCTCGTCACCGGCGTCGCCGGCTCCGAGGGCGGCCTCGGCTACTTCGGCTTCTCCTACTACGAGCAGAACACCGACAAGCTGAACGTCGTGGGCGTCGGCGAGAGCGCCGACAACTGCGTCAAGCCGTCGGCCGAGACGATCCAGGACGGCAGCTACACGCCGCTCTCGCGCCCGCTGTTCATGTACCCGTCCGAGGAGGCGCTCGGGCGCCCCGAGGTCAAGGGGTTCATGGACTTCGTGCTCGAGAACCAGCAGGCGATCGCCGAGGCGGCCAAGATCGTGCCGCTGACCGAGGAGCAGGCCTCGGAGTCGACGACCGCGCTCGGAGGGACCTAGCCGCATGGCCGAGCCGCGCTACGCAGCGGCAGCCGGAGCGCAGGGGGCGCGGGTCAACCTGACCCGCGCCCCGAGCGCACGTTCCCGGTTCGAGGGCGGGATCAAGATCGCGCTGTTCGCGGCGGCCGGCCTCTCCGTGCTGACGACGCTGGCGATCGTCGGGTCGCTGATCGTCGAGACGGTCGAGTTCTTCGGCGAGGTGCCGGTCGGGGACTACTTCTTCGGCACCAAGTGGTCGCCCACGTTCGCGGGCGAGCAGCAGTCGTTCGGCGTGCTCCCGCTGGTGTGGGGCACGATCTACCTGTCGCTGATCGCGCTGGTCGTTGCCGTGCCGCTCGGCCTCCTGGCCGCGATCTACCTGTCCGAGTACGCGCCCAACCGCGTGCGCAAGACGATCAAGCCGGTGCTCGAGGTGCTCGCCGGCGTGCCGACGATCGTCTTCGGCTACTTCGCGCTGACCTTCTTCACGCCCGAGATCCTGCGCGACCTCGTGGGCGTCAACGTCAACATCTACAACGGCCTGGCGGCCGGCATCATCATGGGCCTGCTGGTGCTGCCCACCATCGCCTCGGTCTCCGAGGACGCGATGTCGGCGGTGCCGGCCTCGCTGCGCGAAGGGGCGTTCGGCCTCGGCGCCAGCAAGCTGCAGGTGTCGCTGCGGATCGTCTTCCCGGCCGCGCTGTCCGGGATCGTGGCGGCGCTCGTGCTCGGCGCCTCGCGCGCCGTCGGCGAGACCGTGATCGTGCTGATCGCCGGCGGGCAGACCCCGAACCTCGGGCTCAACCCGGCCGAGAGCTACCAGTCGATGGCGGCGTTCATCGCGGCGACGGCGGGGGGCGACATCCCCACCGGCTCGATCGAGTTCCTGACGATCTTCACGGTCGGCCTGACGCTGTTCGTGCTGACCCTGGGGCTGAACATGGTGTCGATCCGGCTCGTGCGCAAGTACCGGCAGGTGTACGAATGAACGCCGCGCAGATCGCCACGGCCGCACGGAGGCAGAACACGGTGATCCCGCGACGCTCCGGCAGGCAGAACGCGCTCGACTCCGGCTTCCGGCTGTTGATGTACGGCGCGCTCGGGATCGCGTTCGTGGGCCTCGGCGCGATCATCTACGACTTCTCCAGCGACGGCCTGAAGGTGCTGTCGTGGGACTTCCTGACGAGCTTCCCGTCGCGCGTGATCCCCGAGAACGCCGGCATCGAGTCGGCGATCGTCGGGACGATCTACCTGATGATCCTGTGCACGATCTTCGTCGTGCCGCTCGGGGTGATGACGGCCGTCTACCTCGAGGAGTACGCCGACCGCGAGCGCTGGTTCAACCGCCTGATCGAGGTCAACATCCAGAACCTCGCGGCCGTGCCGTCGGTCGTCTACGGCATCCTCGGCCTCGCCTTCATCGTGCGCGGCCCGCTCGGCCTCGGGCCGGTGCTGCTGGCCGGCGCGATCACGCTCAGCCTGCTCGTCCTGCCGGTGGTGATCATCGTCGCCCGCGAGGCGATCCGGGCGGTCCCGCCCTCGATCCGCGAGGGGTCGCTGGCGCTCGGCGCGACGCAGTGGCAGACGATCTGGAAGCAGGTCCTGCCCGGCTCGATCGCGGGCATCGCGACCGGCGTGATCCTTGCGCTCTCGCGTGCGATCGGTGAGACTGCGCCGCTGCTGGTGATCGGCGCGGGCTTCTCTCTGCGCTTCAACCCGACCGGCCTGGACAGCTCGTTCACCGCGCTGCCCATGCAGATCTTCACCTGGACCAAGGACGCCGACCAGGACTTCATCGCACGGGCGGCGGGAGCGATCGTGGTCCTGATGGCCCTGTTGCTCCTGATGAACTCCGTCGCCATCTGGCTTCGAAACCGATACGAGCAGAAGTGGTAGAGGACTCCGACATGCCTGATGACGTGACCGAAGAGACCGTGCAGCCTTCACGCGAGGAGACCGCCGCGCGGCGGTTCGCCCCGACGCCGACGCCGACGCCGCACGCGGCGCCGCCGGTCGCCGAGTCCGCGCCGGCCGAGCCGATCTTCGACGTCCGCGACGTGGCCGTGTTCTACGGCGACCACCGCGCGGTGACCGACATCACGCTCCAGCTCCGCCAGCGCCAGATCACGGCGCTGATCGGGCCGTCGGGGTGCGGGAAGTCGACGTTCATCCGCTGCCTGAACCGGATGAACGACCTGATCCCGACCGCCCGCGTGGAGGGCGAGGTCATCTACCACGAGCAGGATCTCTACGACGACAAGATCGACCCCGTGCAGGTGCGCAAGCGGATCGGCATGGTCTTCCAGAAGCCGAATCCGTTCCCGAAGTCGATCTACGACAACATCGCCTTCGGCCCGCGCGTGGTCGGGATGAAGGGCGACATGGACGAGCTCGTCGAGAACGCTCTGCGTCGCGGGGCGCTGTGGGACGACGTCAAGGACCGCCTGAAGGACAACGCGTTCGGCCTCTCCGGCGGCCAGCAGCAGCGCCTCTGCATCGCCCGCGCGTTGGCGACCGACCCCGACGTCCTGCTGATGGACGAGCCGTGCTCGGCCCTCGACCCGATCTCGACCGGGCGGATCGAGGACCTGATGATGGAGTTGAAGGCGAACTACTCGATCGTGATCGTCACGCACAACATGCAGCAGGCCGCGCGCGTGTCGGACAGGACGGCGTTCTTCACCGTCGAGCTCGACGCCGGCGAGAAGCACCGCACCGGCCGCGTCGTGGAGTACGCCGCGACCGACAAGATCTTCACCAACCCGGACGACAAGCGCACCGAGGACTACGTCACCGGCAAGGTGGGGTGATGGCCGAGTCCGCGAGGGTCCACTTCCAGGACGAGCTGCGCTCACTGGAGGAGCAGGCGCTCGGCGCGCTCGATCTCGTGCTGGTGACGCTGGACCGGACGCTCGAGGCGCTCGAGCACCAGGACATCGAGCTGGCGTCGATCGTCGTGCACGACGACGACCGGATCGACGGGCGGTTCCTGGAGGTCCACCAAGGGATCCTCTCCCTGCTGGCGCTGCAGGCGCCCGTGGCCGGCGACCTGCGGGTCGTGGCCGCGCTCCTGCACGTCATCAAGCACGCCGAGCGGATGGGCGACCAGTGCGTGAACATCGCCAAGGTGATGCCGCTGGTGGGCAACGAGCCGCCGTCCGATCCCGAGCTGATGGACCGGATCCTGCGGATGGGCGCGCTGGCGCGGTCGGAGGTTGCCCAGGCCAAGCAGGCGTTCGTACTCCGCGACACGTCGCTGGCTCAGGATCTGGTGCGCCAGGACGAGCAGATCAATGGGCTCAACCGCGAGGTCTTCCGGCGCGCCGTGGAGATCGGAACCGACGAGGATCGCCGCGAGTGGGCGATGACGATGATGCTCGTCTCGCGCGCTCTAGAGCGGATCGGAGACAACGCCGTCGACATCGGCGAGCAGGTGGCGTTCGTGGTCACCGGGCTGTTCCGCGAGTTCTCAGACGCTTCACACGTCTAGGAATCCCGATTTCCGGAGATTGCGGCGTGGACGCGCCGCGTTTCAACGGCCTGTGACCATCGTGTTACCGGGAATCCGCCAGTGGCTGTCCTATCTCCCCCGAGCCGTATGCTGGGGCGCGACATGACGACGACGACGCACGCGACCCGGATCGCGATCGTGGACTCCGACAGCGGGTTCCTGCAGGTGCTCACCAAGCGCCTGGAGACGGCCGGCTGGCAGCACCGGGTCCTCGCCTCGCCGGTTCCGCTCGACGCCATTGTGGCCATGCGCCTCAACGCTGTGGTGCTGGACCTCACGGTCCTCGGCCCGCAGGCGTGGACGTACCTCGAGAAGCTCTGCGACCGCCTGCCGCATCTCGGCGTCGTGGTCTGCACCGGCCAGTCCAGCGTCGCGCAGCGCGTGCGCGGCCTGCGCATGGGCGCCGACGACTGGGTCACCAAGCCGTGCCACCCGGAAGAGCTGATCGCGCGCGTGGAGGCGGTCGTGCGGCGGCGCAAGCGCGCCGAGGCGCGACAGGTCTCGCAGCCCGTGGCCGTCGGCGAGGTCGAGATCCGCGCCGACCAGTTCCAGGCCTTCGCGGGCGGCCGCTCGGTCGATCTCACGCGCCGCGAGTTCGAGCTCATCCAGCTGCTGGCCGACGCCGAGGGGCAGGTGCTGCAGCGGGAGGAGATCTACGAGCGCGTGTGGGGCTACGCGATGGTCCACGGCGACCGGTCGGTCGACGTCTTCGTGCGCAAGCTGCGGCAGAAGCTCGAGCGGGCGTCGCCGGGGTGGCGGTACATCCACACGCACTTCGGGATCGGCTACCGGTTCGCGGCCGAGCCGGTGGTGGGCGACGCGGTGGCGCCGGAGCCGACGACCGTCGAGCCGGCGGTGGCCGCCGAGCCCGTGTCGCCCGCCGTCCACGCCTGAGCCGGCCTCTGGCTGGCGGTATCGTGAGCGGTCGTGGGACCTGACCGCAAGACCCACCTGCGGAACATCGCGATCATCCTCGCGCTGACGCTGGTGGTCTGGCTCGTGCCGGGGGGCGACGCGGCGGGCCGCACGATCGACAACCTGCTCGGCATCATCTTCCTCGGCGGGCTCCTGTTCTTCGGCTACCGCCTCTACATGGAGCACCGGGAGACGATCTTCGGGCTCGAGGAGCGCCGGCGCGGGATCTTCTACGCCTCCGTCGCCCTGGCGGGGATCACGCTGGTGGCCACGCGGCGGATGTGGGAGGAGGGCGGCATCGGCGCGATCCTCTGGCTCAGCTTCATCGGCCTCGCCTTCTGGGGCCTCCTCACCACCTGGCGCGCGTACCGCGAGTACTGAGCTGAGCGTTCTACGGCAGCTCGAACGGAGGCCGGCGGGCGAGCAGGCTCTCCTGGATCCCGATCACCTCGACGGTCGCCCGCCGCCGCCGCGCGGCGGCATCGGTCTCGAGCAGCACGTCGAGCCCGTGCGAGTCGATGTGGTCGACCGCCGTGAGGTCGAGCACCACGTGCGGCACGTCGTCGCCCAGCCCGCGTAGCACGCCCTCGAGCACCGCGGCTGTCGCATCCTCCAGCCGGCCGCTCACGCGCAGCACCACCGCACCATCGTCTCGCCGCTCGTACTCGACGCCCAGCCGTTCCTCGCCCATCGGGAGCAACCCTAACCGGTTACACGCGAGTGACCTTAAACCGGCTCGTCGATCGTGAACAAATTGGCGCAGTTGCACAACACTTGCGCGTAGATCTGTAACGCCGCGGCGGCCACGCTGCGGGCATGCCACCCGCGCAGGCCCGCCCCAGAGCCTCCCCGAATCGGTCGTCGTCTCTTAGCGCGGCGGACGGGCGCGGCGAGCGCGGCCAGGCGACCGTGGAGCTGGTCGCGCTGCTGCCGTGCGTCGCGGCGGTGGTCGTTGCGGTGTGGCAGGCGGTGCTGGTGGGCTGGGCGGCGTGGGGCGCACACGCGGCGGCGCGGGCCGCTGCTCGCGCCGACGCGGTGAAGGCGGACGCGGCCCTCGCGGCGCGTCGCCACCTGCCGGCCGAGCTCGAGCACGGGCTGCGCGTCACGACCGACGGGCCGGGCGAGGTCCGAGTCGTGGTCCGCATCCCGTCGCCGCCGCCGCTGCCGAGCCCCGGCCACATCGGCGCCGACGGGAGATTCGAGCCGCAGACATGACCGTCGCCGATCGAGAGCGCGGCCAGGCGACCGTCGAGCTCGTCGCGCTGCTCCCGCTCGTCATGGCCATCGCACTGGCCGCCGCCACCGTGCTCGCGGGCCAGGCCGCGGCCGAGCAGGCCGGCCAGGCCGCCGAGGCGGGCGCCATCGCGATGCTCCAGGGCCGCGATCCGGAGCCCGCCGCCCGAGCGGCGCTCCCCGCGCGCGCACGCGCACGAATCACCCGCGCCGACTCCCGGATCACCGTCACCGTCCGCCCACGCGTCCCACTCCCCATACTCGCCGCGGCCCTCGAAGCGACGGCGACTGCCGACGCCGGCCCGGAGCCCACGCCATGACCGGCGCGCTCGATCGTGTCGCCGCGTTCCTCGTCGAGCCGGCAGCGCCTGCGGCCGGCGCGGGGCTGCCCGCGGCGTGCCGGGCGGCGGTTCTCGGCAGGCCCTGCGAGGTGACGCCCGTCGCTGCCGCCCTCGCGCTGACACTGCGCGCCGGCGACCGCCGTCCGGCCGCTCTCGTCGCCGTGTGGGGCGCGGACGCGCCGACCGCCGCGCCTGCCGTCCGGGCGGCGAGGCGCCTCGCGGGGGCCGCCGGCGATGGCGCGGCGGCCCGCGGGCGCCTCGCGTGGCTCGCGCTGCCGACCGAGCCGGCGCGTGCGGTCGACGTGCTCGTGGAGGTCGCCGCGGTGGTCGACGCGCCGCTCGTGACCGCGCTCGGCGGCGCCCGGCCACCGGCGCTCGACGGTCTCGTGGCCGGACACGACCTCGTCGTGGTCGCCGCCGCGCCGGACACGCGGCTCGCCGAGGCGGCGATCGGGCGCCTCGCGGAGCGGGGCGTGCCGGCGGTCGCCTGTCGGCCGCTCGCGCGCGGCGCCGTCCGGGCGCTCGCCATCGCGGGGCTCGCGGCGCCGCGCCTCGACCTTCGGCGGCGCCCCACCTCGATCTCGCGGGCGGGCGATGAGGGGCCGGGACGGGCAGGCGTCGGTGTTGTTGGTGGCGGCGCTGGCGGCGGTGCTCGTGGGTGTCGTCGTGCTCGGCTCGGCGGCCCGCGGCGTGGCTCGTGAGGCCGCTGCGCAGCGGGCCGCCGACCTGGCGGCCCTCGCCGGGGCGCGGGTGATGCACGCCGCCACGCCGCGCCTGTTCGAGCCGCCGGAGATCGACGGCCACCCCAACCCGCGGCACCTCGACCGCGCGGCGTTCCTCGACCTGGCGCGCAAGGCGGCCGTTGGGGTCGCGGCGGCCAACGGGGCGGCCGGGGCGGCCGTCCACTTCCCCGACGGCGAGTCGTTCGCCCCGGTGCGGATCCGCGTCGGCGTTCGCGCGGTGGTCGAGGTGCGGCGCAACGACGCGCGGCGCCGTACGGCGGTGGCGGTCGCGGCCGAGGCCGAAATCGCGCCGACGCTGCTCGACCCTGCCGCCGGCGGCGGCTACGACGGCCCGCTGGCTTACCGGCAGGGCAAGCCGATGCGGCCCGACGTCGCGCAGGCCTTCGACCGCATGGAGCGCGCCGCGCGGGCGGACGGCGTGTCGCTCCTGATCACGAGCGCCTACCGCTCGGACGCCGAGCAGGCCGAGCTGTTCCGGCGCCGTCCCGACCCACGCTGGGTGGCGCCGCCGGGACGCTCGCTGCACCGACTTGCGACCGAGCTCGACCTCGGGCCGCAGGCCGCGTACGGCTGGCTTGCGAGCAACGCCGGCCGCTTCCACTTCGTGCAGCGATACGAATGGGAGCCCTGGCACTACGGCTACACGCTCAACGCGCGCTCGACCGAGCGCACGGGTGGCGACGGGGCCACGCGCGGCGCGCTGCCGCCGTTCGTTCCCGAGCGCTAC
Organism: uncultured Solirubrobacteraceae bacterium; assembly: GCA_963838655.1. Taxonomy (GTDB): domain Bacteria; phylum Actinomycetota; class Thermoleophilia; order Solirubrobacterales; family Solirubrobacteraceae; genus DASSUW01. The sequence goes on from CAWIRW010000013.1 coordinate 368,001, forward strand.
GCGCCCGTCCTCGCCCGCGCGGCCCAGCGCTGGAACGTCTCCGCCGCACTGCTCGCGGCCCAGATCTACGCGGAGAGCAACTTCAATCCGTTCGCGCGCAGCCCCGCCGGAGCGCAAGGGATCGCGCAGTTCATGCCCGGTACCGCCCGCGCTATGGGCCTGACCAATCCGTTCGACGCCGTCGCCGCGATCGACGCTCAGGCCCACCTGATGCGCGACCTCCTGCGTCGCTTCGCGTCCGTGCCGCTCGCGCTCGCCGCCTACAACGCCGGCCCCGGCGCCGTCGCCGGCTGCATGTGCATCCCGCCCTACCCGGAGACGCGCGGGTACGTCGCCCGCATCCTCGCCCTGCTCAACGGCGCCGGCGAGCCCGCAAGCGGCGCAGGTCTCACCGTCCGACTCGTCCGGTGACTCGCGGCGAACGTCAACGGCGCATTGAGGGAGCGGGGAGGGAGAGCCGGCGTACAGGAAGGGGACAACAATGACGTGTTCAGGAGCGCGTGTCCGTTTCCTGGACGCGGGCGGTGTACAACCGGCCAACCTCGCCGGACGACGTCGTAGTTGTCCCCTTTCTGCACGCCCGGGCACTCCCTCAATGCGCAGTTGCCGTTCGCCGGGGCCGAGCCGCTCACGACGGCGGATCGAAGACCGCGTGGAGCGTTCCGCCCGGGGCGAGCCAGCGCTCCGCGAGCGCTCGGGCACCCTCCGGGTCGCGGTGGAACAGGCCGACGCGGACCGCGAAGATCGTGTCGAACCGCCGGTCCCCGAGGTCGAGCGCCTCCAGCCGAGCGACGAGGAACTGCGCCCGGCCGGCGCGGACGTGCTCGGCGTTGCGGCGCGCGGCGGCCTCGATCATCTTCGGCGACCGGTCGACGGCGACGAGCACCCCAGCGCCGCCGAGTCGCTCGCAGACGTAGCTCGCCGCCACCCCGTGCCCGCAGCCGATCTCGAGCACGCGGTCGCCGGGCCGCACGTCGAGCCCGTCGACGATCGCTCGCAGGCGGGCGCTCATGCCCGCTCGATCGTCCGCACGCCGCGGTCGGGCGTCCAGACCTCGATCACGAGCGCCTGGCCGGACTCGTGCAGCCGCACGACCGACACCTCGCGCAGGTCGAGCCGAAACAGGTGCGACGGTCCCGGCGGCGCCTTCTCGCCGTTGATCTCCCGCACCCGCTCGGGGTCGGTGATCTCCTCGGCCACGCCGGCCAGCTTGGCGTCGCCCTTCCAGCCCGGCGGGTCGTCGGACCCGCTGTGGAGCGCGAAGCGCGGATCGCGCTGGAGATCGTGCGCCTTGCGCGCCTGCCACATCGAGCCGATCCACAGGTCCCTATCGACGAACGCCGTCTCGGTGCCGGAGATCCGAGGCGAGCCGTCGCGCCGGACGGTCGCCAGCGTCTTGTGGGTGTGAGCGTCGAGCAGCTCCCGCGCCCTCGCGGCGAGCGCCGGCGCGGCGGCCTCGAACTCGGTCCAGGTCGGCATGCCGCGAACGCTGACGGCCCGCCGCCCGGCCGTCCAGCACCAGGTCGAAAGCGATCAACATGTACGGATGGCCGACCGCCTGCGCGAGCTGATCGACCTCGTGCTCGACTCGCTCGACGAGCCGAGCACCGACGGCCGGGCGCTCGCCGAGCGCGCGCACTTCTCGCGCGACCACCTCGACCGCGTGCTCGCCGCCGCCACCGGGGAGTCGCCGATCGCGCTCCGTCGGCGGCTGCTGCTCGAGCGCGCGGCCTGGCAGCTCCGCACCGGCGCCGCCACGCCGTCGGAGGCCGCCGCCGCGGCGGGCTACGGCTCGCTGGCCGCGTTCTCGCGTGCGTTCGCGCGCGCCCACCAAGTGCCGCCGAGCGAGTTCGCGGCGTCGACCGCGCCCGTGGAGCTGGAGGGCGGCAACGGGATCCACTTCCATCCGCCTGCCAGCCTGCTGATCCCCGGCGGCCGCGCGCCCACGCCGCCGGGCGATCTCACCGACCGCATGGTCGGCCACCACCTCGACCGCGTGCGCGAGCTGCTCGCGGCCGCCGAGACGCTCCCGCAGGAGGCGCTCGAGCGACCCCTGCGGCCCGGCTTCGTGGCCGTCTGGTTCGAGGGGGAGGAGCCGAGCGCCGCCATGATGGCCGAGCGGCTCGTGTACACGCTCGAGGTCTGGGTAGCCGCGATCGCGGGCGAGCCGGCGCCGTCGCCCAGGCCCGCCGCGGGCGAGCTGAGCGCGCGCTTCGAGCGTGCCGCCCGCGCCTTCGCCCGCCTCGCCCGCCGCATCCGCGACCGCGGCGCGTGGGACGACGCGTTCATCGACGCGCTCTGCGAGCCGCCCGAGACCTTCACCTTCGGCGGTGTCGTCTCGCACGTGCTCAGCTACGGCGCCGTGCGCCGTGAGGCGCTCGCCGCCGTGCTCGCCGAGCTGGGCGCGAGCGTGCCCTCGACGGGCGATCCGATCGAGTGGGAGGCGGCCCGCAGGCGCCGCGCCGCGGGCGTCGAGCGGTAACCGAATTGTGGTGACGGCTCACATTCAGTCCGCATCCTGACAAGATGCCGCCAACCCACCGCGGGGGTCAGCCGCGTCGGGCCGTATTGGTCAAGGCCAAGCGTGGCTGCGCGCGCCGCACGTCGGCGGGTGGCCACCGAGGCGAAGCCGGCGGCGAGCCGTCAGGCGAGACAGTGGAGGGAGCGTGTTGGTGAAGCGATGAAGCCGATCAAGAGCGTGGACGACCCCCGCTATGTGAAAGCGATGAGCCATCCGCTGCGCGTCCGCATCCTCGCGATGCTCGACGAGCGCACCGCCTCGCCGAACGAGCTGTCCGGCTGGCTCGGCGCCACGCTCGGCACCGTCGCGTACCACGTGCGCACGCTGCAGGAGTTCGGCCTCGTCGAGCTCGTCAAGGAGACGCGCGTGCGCGGCGCCGTCGAGCACCACTACCGCTCGAAGAAACGCCCCCGGGCCACCGAGGACGGCTGGGCGGACGCCAAGCCGATCGCCAAGCAGGCCGCCGCAGGCTCCGACCTCGACATGATCGCGGCGTACGCCCGCGCGTCGGCGGCCGCCGGCGGGTTCGACCGGCCCGACGCCCAGCTGCGCCGCATGATCGTCCGGCTCGACGACAAGGGCTTCGCCCAGCTGTCCAAGGCCTGCGAGAAGCTCGTCGCCGAGGCGGAGAAGATCGAGACCGCGGCCGCTCAGCGGATCGCCAAGGACCCGAAGGCGAACGAGGTCGTCGACGCCGGCGTCGGCGTGATGCTGTTCGCGGCCACGAGGCTGAGCGGGAATTGACTGGGGGCCCCGCCCAACGGTTCATTCCGTGTGGAGCGATGTCCCGTTGGGCACCCCCTAGGCCAGCACGGAGCGGGCGGCGCCCAGCGCGCGGTCGATCCCGGCGCGATCGACGTCGAGGTGCGTGACGGCACGTACGCGCCCGGCGTCGAGCGCGAGCATCTTCACGCCGGCGTCCTCGAGCCGGGCGCAGAACTGCTCGGCGCCCGGCACGCCGAAGACCACGATGTTCGTCTCCACGAGCGTGGGGTCGAGGTCGACGCCCGGCAGCTCCGCCAGGCCCTCGGCCAGGACCCGCGCGTTGGCGTGATCCTCGGCCAGGCGCTCGACGTGGTGGTCGAGCGCGTACAGCCCGGCCGCGGCCACGATCCCGGCCTGGCGCATCGCCCCGCCCCACATCTGCTTGTAGCGCCACGCCTCGTCGATCAGCTCGCGTGACGCCGCCAGCACCGCTCCCACCGGCGCCCCCAGCCCCTTCGTGAAGTCCAGCCACGCGGTATCGAATGGGCTCGCCCACGAAGCGGCGCTCACCCCGGAGGCGACGACCGCATTCATCAGCCGCGCGCCGTCCAGGTGCGCGCGCATCCCCGCCGCGCGCGCGACGTCGAGCACCTCGCGCATCTGCGACAGCGGCCACACGCGACCGCCGGCGATGTTCGTCGTCTGCTCCAGCGAGACGAGCCGCGAGCGCGGCGAGTAGCGGTCGCCCGCCGGCCGCAGGGCAGCCTGCAGCGTCGCGGCGTCGAACATCCCGCCCGGGCCGTCGACCGGGCACAGCACGGCGCCGGAGATGGCGGCCGGCCCGCCCGCCTCGGCGATGATCGGGTGGGAGGTGCGGTGGAGCACGACCTCGTCGCCGCCCGGCCGCACGTGCAGCCGGAACGAGATCGCGTTGCACATCGTGCCCGTCGGCAGGAAGACGGCCGCCTCGAAGCCCAGCAGCTCGGCGACCCGCTCGCACAGGGCGTTGACCGTCGGGTCGGCGAACGACTGCTCGTCGCCCACCTCGGCCTCGGCCATCGCTCGCCGCATGTCCGGCGTGGGGCGCGTCTGGGTGTCGGAGTAGAGGTTGACCACCGGGCGGCAGGCTACCCTCCGACAGAGACATCGATGGCTATCGAGGCCCCACAGCAGGACCGCGCGGCGCGGCTGAGCGAGCAGCGCAGGAGCCTCCCGGACCAGCCCGGCGTCTACCTGTTCCGCGACGCCCGCGGGCGCGTCGTCTACGTCGGCAAGGCCAAGTCGATCCGCAAGCGGGTCGCCAGCCACTTCTCGAACCCGACGCTCTACGGCACCCGGGCGCTGACCGACGAGATCGACCACATCGAGACGCTCGTCACCGCCACCGAGGCCGAGGCGCTGCTCACCGAGCAGAACTTCATCAAGCAGTACAAGCCGCGCTTCAACATCCGGCTGCGCGACGACAAGTCGTACCCCTACATCGCGATCAGCCTCGACGAGGACTTCCCGCGCGTCTACTTCACGCGCGAGCGCCACCGGCGCAACCGCGCGTACTTCGGCCCGTACTCGAGCGCCAAGCGCGTCCGCGGGACGCTCGACCTGCTCGGCAAGATCTTCCTGCTGCGCTCCTGCGAGGGGTCCGAGCCCGGCCGTCACTCCGGCTCGCCGTGCCTGGACTACTACATCAAGCGCTGCGGGGCGCCGTGCGTCGGCTACGTCTCCAAGGAGGAGTACCGCCGTGGGGTCGACGGCGTGATGGCGTTCCTCGGCGGCCGCTTCCGGCAGATCGAGCGCGACCTCGAGCGGCGCATGCACTTCCACGCAGGCGAGCAGGACTACGAGGCCGCCGCGCTCGACCGCAATCGCCTGCAGGCCGTGCGCGCCCTGCTCGAGCGGCAGCGCGTGGCGAACGAGGGCGCCGGGACGTACGATGCCGTCGCCGTCGCGGTCGAGGGCACGGAGGCCAACGCGCAGGTCTTCCAGGTCCGCGACGGCGTGCTCTCGGACCGCCAGTCGTTCTACCTCGAGAACGAGGGCGAGCAGCCGCCGGCGATCGTCGCCGAGGAGTTCATCCTCCAGTACTACGCGAGCGCGCTCTCGATCCCGTCGCTGATCGTCGTCCAGGGCGTGCTGGCCGAGGGCTCCGAGCTCGAGATCCTGCAGCAGATCCTCGCCGAGCGCCGCGACGGCCCGGTCGAGATCCGCGCGGCCGAGCGCGGCTCCAAGCGCCGGATCCTCGAGCTCGCGGAGCGCAACGCGCGGCTCGCGCTCGACCAGGAGAAGCTCAAGGCCGAGCGCCGCCGCCAGCAGCGCGTCGAGGCGCTCGCCGGCCTGCAGCGCGAGCTCGGGCTCGACGCGCTGCCCGTGCGCATCGAGTGCTTCGACATCTCGCACATCGGTGGCACGCACACGACCGCGTCGATGGTCGTGTTCGAGGGCGGCGCTCCCAAGAAGGCCGATTATCGGCGTTTCAACATCCGCCAGGTCGACCCCGGCGACGATTACGGCGCGATGGCCGAGGTGCTCGCGCGGCGCTACGGGCAGTGGGAGAAGCAGGCCGAGCGCTCGCCGTACGACGCCGAGCGCGACCCGTCGTTCGGCGCGCTCCCCAACCTCGTCGTGATCGACGGCGGCAAGGGCCAGCTCGCCGCGGGCCTCGAGCCGCTGCAGGGCTTCCGCGAGCGCGGGGTGACGGTCGTGTCGCTGGCGAAGCGGATCGAGGAGGTGTTCCTGCCCGGGACGCCGAATCCCGTGGTGCTCGCCCACGACACCCCCGACCTGCAGCTGCTTCAGCGCGTGCGCGACGAGGCGCACCGCTTCGCCATCACCCACCACCGCCTGCGGCGCGACCGCGCGATGACCGAGTCGATCATGGACGACCTGCCGGGCATCGGCCCGGCCCGCAAGCGAGCCCTGCTCAAGCACTTCGGCTCGCCGGACGCGGTGCTCGGCGCCCGCCGCGAGGAGCTCGAGCGCGTGCCGGGGCTGCCCCAGAAGGTCGCCCGCGACCTGTACACGCACCTCAACCGGACCGGACGATGAGCTCGGTCAACGGCCCAGGCCCGTCGCACCTGGTCGACTTCGTGATCATCTCCGGGCTCTCCGGAGCCGGGAAGTCGTCGGCCATGAACGTGTTCGAGGACGCCGGCTACTTCTGCGTCGACAACCTGCCCGCGGAGATGATCCGCTCGCTGGCCGAGCTGTTCCGCCACCAGGGCTCGAAGGTCGAACGCGCCGCCGTCGTGTCGGATTCGCGCGGCGGCGAGTACCTGTCCGCCCTCGCCGGCGTGATCGACGAGCTCGACGAGGCCGGGGTGGTGCACCGCGTGCTGTTCCTCGAGGCCGACGAGCAGACGCTCCTCAACCGCTACAAGGAGACCCGCCGGCGCCATCCGCTGGCGCCGAACGGCACGGTCGTCAACGGCGTGCGGGCGGAGATGGACCTGCTCGCGCCGGTCAAGGCGCGGGCCGACACGTGCATCGACACCAGCGGGCTCAGCTCAGCCGGGCTGCGCCGGAAGGTGGCCGACGAGCTGCTCGAGCGCGAGGCGCCGCACAGCCTGGCGGTCACGTTCACCTCGTTCGGCCACAAGCACGGCCCGCCGCGCGACGCCGACCTCGCCTTCGACGTCCGCTTCCTGCCCAACCCGCACTACGAGGCCGACCTGCGGCCGCTCACGGGCTTCGACCAGCGGGTGGTCGAGTACATCGCGCGCGACGGCCGCCTGCAGGAGTTCTACGACCACGTGCTGCCGCTGCTCGAGTACCTGCTCCCGCAGTACGTGACCGAGGGCAAGGCCCATCTCGTGGTCGCGATCGGCTGCACCGGCGGGCGCCATCGCTCCGTCGCGATCGCCGAGCACCTGTCGTCGTCGTTCCGCGGCCGCGAGCCGTACGTCGTCGAGGTGCAGCACCGCGACGTCGACCGGGTATCGCTGCGGCGGGCCGGGTAGCCTTCGCGCGGTATCTAAGGCGCTCACCCGAGCTTGCGAGGGTGAGTAAGCCGCATACGATTTCACAGGGAGAACGCTGACATGCCCGTACGGGTCGGCATCAACGGGTTCGGCCGCATCGGCCGCAACGTGTTCCGCGCCGCGCAGGAGTCGGACGCGGACATCGAGATCGTCGCGGTCAACGACATCACCGACGCAGGCACGCTCGCGCACCTGCTCAAGTACGACTCCGTGTTCGGGCGCTTCCCGGGCACGGTCGAGGTGCGCGACGGCAACCTCGCGATCGACGGCCGCGAGGTGCAGGTGCTCGCCGAGCGCGACCCCGCCGCCCTGCCGTGGAGCGACCTCGGCGCGGACGTGGTCATCGAGTCCACCGGGCTCTTCACCAAGCGCGACGACGCCGCCAAGCACCTCGAGGCCGGCGCGCGGAAGGTGATCATCTCGGCGCCCGCGACCGAGCCCGACGTGACCGTCGCCCTCGGCGTCAACTTCGACGACGTCTACAACGCCGACGAGCACCACGTGATCTCGAACGCGTCGTGCACGACCAACTGCCTCGCGCCGGTCGCCAAGGTGCTGCACGACACGATCGGCATCGAGCGCGGCTTGATGACGACGATCCACGCGTACACCGCCGACCAGCGGCTGCAGGACGCGCCGCACAAGGACCTGCGCCGGGCGCGCGCGGCGGCCGTCAACCTCGTCCCGGCGTCGACCGGCGCGGCCAAGGCGATCGGCCTCGTCATCCCCGAGCTCCAGGGCAAGCTGCACGGCTTCGCGGTCCGCGCGCCCGTCCCCACCGGGCTCGGTCGTCGACCTCACCGTGCAGGTTGCGCGCGAGACGAGCGTGGACGAGATCAACGAGGCGTTCCGCTCGCGCGCGGACAGCGGCCCGATGACCGGGATCCTCGAGTACACCGAGGACCCGATCGTGTCCTCGGACATCGTCAAGTCGCCGTACTCGTCGATCTACGACTCGCAGCTGACCTCGGTCATGGACGGCACGCTGGTCAAGGTCGTCGCGTGGTACGACAACGAGTGGGGCTACTCGAACCGGTGCGTGGAGCTGGCGCAGAAGGTGCTGGTGCGTGCGCACGCTTGACGACCTCGACGTCGCGGGCAAGCGCGTCCTCGTCAGGGTCGACTTCAACGTTCCGCTCGAAGGCCGCCGGATCACCGACGACGCCCGGATCCGGGCGGCGCTGCCGACCCTGAAGGAGCTGCGCGAGAAGGGCGCCCGCCTGGTGCTCGCCGCTCACCTCGGCCGGCCGAAGGACCGCGAGCCCGAGCTGTCGCTGCGACCGGTGGCCGAGCGGCTGTCCGAGCTGCTGGGGGAGGAGGTGACGCTGGCACGGTTCCTCGACCGCGTGCCCGACGGCGGCGACGTGGTGATGCTCGAGAACGTCCGCTACGAGCAGGGCGAGACGAAGAACGACGTCGAGCTGGCGCAGGCGCTACGCGTCGCTGGCCGACGCGTACGTCAACGACGCGTTCGGCGCCGCCCACCGCGCGCACTCCTCGACCGAGGCGGTCGCGCACCTGCTCCCGAGCGCCGCGGGGCGGCTGCTCGAGCGCGAGGTGTCGACGCTGCGCGGCATCCTCGAGGAGCCGCAGCGCCCGCTCGTCGCGGTCGTCGGCGGCGCCAAGGTGACCGACAAGATCGGCGTGCTGGAGGCGTTCCTCGAGCGCGCCGACGAGGTCCTGGTCGGCGGCGCGATGTGCTTCCCGTTCTTCGCCGCCCAGGGCCACTCGGTCGGCGCGTCGCTGTGCGAGGAGGAGGGGATCGAGCCCGCGCGGAAGGTGCTGGGCGACGAGAAGCTGCGGCTCCCGAGGACCTCGTGCTCGGCCAGCGAGTTCAGTGCCGACACCGAGGTGCAGGCGCTCGACGGCGTCGACGTGCCCGAGCGGGTGGATGGGGCTGGACATCGGCCCGCGCACGGCCGGCCGCTACGCCGACACGGTGCGGGCGGCCGGGACGGTGTTCTGGAACGGCCCGATGGGGGCGTTCGAGCTCGAGCCGTTCGCGGCCGGCACGCGCGCGGTGGCCGAGGCGGTCGCGGCGTGCGAGGGCACGACGGTGGTCGGCGGCGGCGACTCGGCGGCGGCGCTCGCGCAGTTCGGGCTCGCCGACGAGGTGACGCACCTCTCGACCGGCGGCGGCGCCTCGCTCGAGCTGGTCGAGGGCAAGGACGCTGCCCGGGCGTCGAGGCGCTGTCGTGAGCCGCACCCCGTTCATCGCCGGCAACTGGAAGATGCACAAGACGATCGCCGAGGCGGAGGCCTACATCCAGGCGCTGCTGCCGCGGGTCGGCGCGGTCGACGACGTCGAGGTCGTCATCTGCCCGCCGTACACGGCGCTGCAGGCGATGGTCGACTCCGCGCGCGGCTCGAGCGTGCAGGTCTACGCGCAGAACATGCACGAGGCCGACGAGGGCGCGTTCACCGGCGAGATCTCGGCGCCGATGCTGGTCGAGATCGACGTCGCGGGCACGATCCTCGGCCACTCCGAGCGCCGGCAGCACTTCAACGAGACCGACCGCGCGCTGGCGCAGAAGGTGCCGCGCGCGCTCGACGCCGGTCTGACGCCGATTCTCTGCGTCGGCGAGACCGAGGACGAGCGCGAGCGCGGCGACACCGAGCGCAAGCTGCGCCACCAGGTGCAGGAGGGGCTCGAGAAGGTCGCGGCCGACCGGCTGGCCGACGTCGTGCTGGCGTACGAGCCGATCTGGGCGATCGGCACCGGCAAGGTCGCCACGCCCGAGCAGGCGCAGGAGGCGATCGCGTTCGTGCGGGCGCTCGTCGCCGACCTCGACGGCGGCGCGGGCGAGGCGGTGCGGATCCTCTACGGCGGCTCGCTCAAGCCCGACAACGCCGCCGAGCTGCTGGCGCTGCCCGACGTCGACGGCGCGCTGGTCGGCGGCGCGAGCCTCGACCCCGGCTCGTTCGCGGAGATCGTGGAGGCCGCGCGCGGACGAGTGCCGCAGGTCGCGCTCGTCATCCTCGACGGCTGGGGCCTTGCCCCGGACGGGCCGGGGAACGCGATCTCGCTCGCCGACACCCCGGTGTTCGACGAGCTGTGGGAGAAGCACCCGCACACGGAGCTGACCGCCAAGGGCGAGGCGGTCGGGCTGCCCGAGGGGCAGATGGGCAACTCCGAGGTCGGCCACCTCAACCTCGGCGCGGGAGCGATCGTCCCGCAGGACCTCGCGCGCATCGACGCCGCGGTCGAGGACGGCTCGCTGGCAGAGAACAGACGTCTGCAGGCCGCGATGCGCGACGCGCCGCGAGTCCACCTGATCGGGCTCGTCTCGGGCGGCGGCGTGCACTCGTCCGAGCGGCACCTCGAAGGCGCTCGTCGAGCTGGCCGCCGAGTGGGGCGTCGACGACCTCGTGGTCCACGCGTTCACCGACGGGCGCGATACGTCGCCGACCTCGGGCGCCGGGCTCGCTGGCCGAGCTCGAGGCGTGGATGCACGCGGTCGGCGCCGGCCGCGTCGGCTCGGTCGTCGGTCGCTACTTCGCGATGGACCGCGACCAGCGCTGGGACCGCACCGACAAGGCGGTCGACGCTGCTGCTCGAGGGCCGCGGCGAGCACCACGCCGACAGCGGCGAGGCGGCCGTGCGAGCGGCGTACGAGCGCGACGAGACCGACGAGTTCATCACGCCCACCACGGTCGGCGAGCGAGGCGACGATCCGTCCGGGCGACTCCGTGATCGCGTTCAACTTCCGGCCCGACCGCATGCGCCAGATCACGCGCAAGCTCGTCGAGGAGGGCCCGGTCGACCGCTACACGACGATGGCCGAGTACGACGAGGACTGGACGTATCCCGTCCTCTTCCCGCCCAAGCGCCCGGCGCTGACGATCGGGCGGGTCATCTCCCGGCTCGGGCGGCCGCAGCTGCACGTCGCCGAGACCGAGAAGTACCCGCACGTGACGTACTTCTTCAACGGCGGCGAGGAGGACCCGTACGAGGGCGAGGTGCGCGAGCTGGTGCCCTCGCCGCGCGACGTCCCGACGTACGACCACAAGCCCGAGATGAGCGCGCGCGAGGCGGCCGACGCGTTCGTGCGGCACTGGCGCGACGACGCGCCCGGCGTTCGCGATCATCAACTTCGCCAACCCCGACATGGTCGGCCACACCGGCGTGATCCCGGCGGCGGTCACGGCGGTCGAGACGGTCGACGAGTGCCTCGGGCGAGGTCGTCGAGGCGGTGCACGCGAGCGGCGGCGCGTGCGTGATCACCGCCGACCACGGCAACGCCGACCACATGCTCGAGGACGACGGCGCGGTCAACACCGCCCACTCGCTCAACCCGGTGCCGTTCATCGTCACCGCCGAAGGCGCCGCGGCTCGAGGGCGAGGGCATCCTCGCGGACGTCGCGCCGACCGTGCTCGAGCTGCTCGGGGTCGAGCAGCCGCGCGAGATGACGGGCCGCTCGCTGCTCGCATAGGCTCCGGCCATGGGAGAGCGCGAGAGCTACGCGCCCGGGACGTTCTGCTGGGCGGAGCTCGGCACCACGGACGTCGAGGCCGCGACCGCGTTCTACACCGACGTCTTCGGCTGGGACGCGGAGGCCGACCGGTTCCGGCTCGACGGCCACGATGTCGCCGGGGTGGAGGAGGCCGACGAGACGCGCTGGCGCTCGCGGCTCGCGGTCGAGGACGTGGACGCGCTCGTCGAGCGCGTGCGCGAGCTCGGGGGCGAGGTGCTGGCCGGGCCGCTCGACGTCGAGCAGGCGGGCCGCATGGCCGCCGTCGCCGATCCGACGGGTGCCGCCGTCGAGTTGTGGCAGGCCCGCGAGTTCGCCGGCGCCGCGCGCGTCAACGACGTCGGCCACATGGTGTGGAACGAGCTCGCCTCGCCGGATCCCGGGCGCGCGCGCGAGTTCTACGGCGCGCTGCTGGGCTGGGACGTCGAGCCCGAGGAGACCGGGTACGGCGTGATCCGCCGCGAGGGGACGCCGAACGGCGGCATCCGCCCGCAGCAGGATCAGGAGCCCGCGCACTGGCTCGTCTACTTCACCGTGAGCTCGTGCGACGACGCCGTCGCGGCCGTGCGTTCGGGCGGCGGCAGCGTGATCACCGGGCCGCTGGACACGCAGACGGGACGGGTGGCCGCGGTCCGCGATCCCCAGGGGGCGGCGTTCGCGGTCTTCGAGGGGGACGTGGACCCGTAGAAGTTGTTTGTGCAACCACCATCTCGCTAGGCTATGGGTCGATGAGCGCCGCCGAACCCACCACCGCCGAGGCCGTTCGCGAGCTCGCCCCCCAGGAGCTCGCCGCGTGGCGAGGGCTGCTGCGGGTGCACAGCGCGCTCGTGAAGGCGCTCGACGCCGAGCTGCTCGCCGAGCACGACCTGCCGCTCACGTCCTACGAGGTCCTGATCAACCTGCAGGCGGCGCCCGGGCACCGGCGCCGGATGGCCGAGCTGGCCGAGGGCGTGCTGCTCTCCCGCTCGGGCATGACCCGGCTCGTCGACCGGCTCGAGCGCGACGGGCTGCTCGAGCGCGACGCCTGCGCCGAGGACGGCCGCGGGATGTTCGCCGTGCTGACCGACAAGGGCGAGGAGCTGCTCTCGCGCGCCCGCCGCACGCACCTCGACGGCGTGCGCGAGCGCTTCCTGCAGCACTTCGACGACGCCGACCTCGAGCGGCTCGCGGAGGGGTGGAACCGCGTTCTCCCCGGCGCCGCAGATCTTAGTCCGCGCGACTAAGAAACTTGACAGACCGAGACTAAGATCTACAATGGGCGCAGGTTGTTGAACCACGTCCACGGAGGATCTGCCATGACCATCGTGCGCTGGGAGCCGCTCCGCGAGTTGGGCACGCTCCAGACCGAGATGAACCGTCTCTTCAACACGGCCTTCGACAGCCCTGGGCAGGGCGACGGCGGCGCGCTGCGCCGCTGGATGCCGGCCATGGACCTCGTCGAGACCAACGACCACTTCGTCCTCCGCGCCGACCTGCCGGGAATGAGCGAGGAGGACGTCAAGATCGAGCTCGAGGACACCACGCTGACCGTGTCCGGCGAGCGCAAGTCCGAGCACGAGGACCGGAGCGAGGGCTACTACCGCGTCGAGCGCGCCTTCGGGTCGTTCGCGCGCACGCTGACGCTGCCGCAGGGCGTCGACCCCGAGGCCGTCACGGCGAGCTTCGACCGCGGCGTCCTCGAGATCCGCGTCCCGAAGCCCGAGGCGCGCAAGCCGCGCCGGATCGAGATCGGCGGCTCGAGACCGCCAGACGATCGAGGGCTCGAGAACCAGGCGTCCGGGGCGGGCGGCGCGCCGCCCCGGATTCAGCACGCGGCGGCGACGGCTAAGGTCGGCGCCCGCGTGACGAGCTTCGACATCCGCAATCGGGATTTGGGTCCCCACCCGACCACGCGCGCGCGCACCGGCACGCTGCGGCTCGCGCACGGCGAGGTCCGCACGCCCGCGTTCGTCCCGCTGGCGACGAAGGCGGTCGTGAAGACGCTCGAGGTGCGCGAGGCCGGCGAGCTCGGCTACGACATGGTGCTCGGCAACACGTTCCACCTGTTCCTCGCGCCCGGGCACGAGCTGATCCGCGAGCTCGGCGGGCTGCACCGCTTCATGGCCTGGGACCGCCCCGTGATCACCGACTCGGGCGGCTTCCAGGTCTTCTCGATGGGCCACGGCACGGTGGCCGACGAGATCAAGGGCCGCGCGTCCCAGTCGTCCGGCGGCGAGCGCGCGGGCGCGATCCTGAAGATCGACGAGGAGGGCGTGACGTTCCGCTCCTACCTCGACGGCTCGACGCGCTTCATGGGTCCCGAGACCTCGATGGAGGTCCAGGCGGCGCTGCACTCCGACATCGCGCTCGTGTTCGACGAGTGCACGCCGTTCCACGGCGGCCGCGACTACACCGCGCGCTCCACCGAGCGCACCCACCGCTGGCTCGACCGCTGCCTCGCCTGGCACGCCGAGCACGGGCCGCGCCGACCAGCTCGTGTACGGGATCGTCCAGGGCGGGGTGGAGGAGGACCTGCGCCGCGCGTCGGCCCAGGCGGTCGCGCGCCCGGCCCGTCGGCGGGATCGCGATCGGCGGCACGCTCGGCGAGGACAAGGACGCAGATGTTCGAGGTCGTCGAGCTGGGCGATCGACGAGCTCGACTCCGAGCGCCCCCGCCACCTGCTCGGGATCGGCGAGGTCGACGACCTCGTGCGCGGCGTCGAGCTGGGGATCGACACGTTCGACTGCGCGATGCCGACCCGCATCGGCCGCCACGGCATGGCGCTCGTGCCCGACCCCGCGAACCGCTGGCGCGTCGATCTCGCCAAGGGCCGCTTCCGCGACCGCCGACGAGCCGCTGCTCGACGGCTGCCCGTGCCCCGCGTGCGCGCACGGCTACTCGCGCGGCGTACCTGCACTACCTGCTCAAGGCGCACGAGCAGACGGCCCAGCGCCTGCTCACGATCCACAACCTCGCGTACCTCCAGCGCCTGATGGCCGCCCTGCGCGACGCCATCGACGCCGGCCGACTACACGAGGTCGCCGCGGCCGTCCGCGCGGGCGCGGCGCCCTGGAATACCTGAAGGGTGTGACCCTCTAGAGTCGGGATGTGCTGCTCGGACGTGATCGCGAACGTGCGGCGATCGACCGCCTCCTGAGCGATGCGCGCGCGTCGCGCAGCGGTGCGCTCGTGCTGCGCGGCGAGCCCGGGATCGGCAAGTCCGCGCTGCTCGACCATGCGGTTGAACGCGCTGACGGGATGCGGGTGCTCAGCGCCTCGGGTGTCGAGGCCGAGTCCGAGCTGCCGTTCGCCGGGCTGCACCAGCTGCTGTGGCCGGTGCTCGATCGCGCGGCCGACCTGCCAGAGATGCAGCGCGCAGCGCTCGAGGGCGCGTTCGGGCTGTCGGCCGACGCCGTGCCGGACCGCTTCATGATCTCGCTCGCCGTGCTCGCCCTGCTCACCGCGGTGGGCGACGACGAGCCGCTCTTGTGCGTGGTCGACGACGCGCACTGGCTCGACCGCGCGTTCCGCGCGACGCCCTGCTGTTCGCCGCCGGCGGCTGCAGGCCGATCCCGTGGCGCTGCTCGCGGCGACTCGCGAGGGAGAAGGGCGGCGCTTCGTCGCCGGCGGGCTGTCCGAGCTGACGGTCGGGGACTTCCGGACGAGCGTCGCCGCCGCCTGCTCGACGAGCGCCTCCCGGACGGCGTGCGGCACCAGCTGATCCAGCTCACGCACGGGAACCCGCTGGCGCTGCTCGAGCTGCCCCGCGGCCTGTCCGAGGACCAGCGCTCGGGGCTCGCGCCGCTGCAGCACGACGTGCCGCTCACCGCGGGGATCGAGGAGGCCTTCCTCGCTCGCGTCCGCCCGTTGCCGGAGGACGCGCGGCGGCTGCTGCTGCTCGCCGCGGCCGACGACAGCCAGGACCTCGGCAGCGTGCTCGCCGCCGCCGCACGCCTGGGCGTGCCCCGCAGCGCGCTCGACGCCGCCGAGCGTGCCGGGCTGCTCGACACCCACGGCGAGCGGGTGCGCTTCCGCCACCCGCTCGTGCGCTCGGCGGTCTACCGCGGCGCGACGTCGGGCGAGCGCCGCGCCGCCCACGCCGCGCTGGCGGCGGTGCTCGTCGGCGAGCGCGACGCCGACCGCCACGCCTGGCATCGCGCCGCCGCCGCCGTCGCGCCCGACGAGGAGGCCGCGGCCGAGCTCGAGCGCACCGCCGAGCGTGCGCGAACTCGCGGCCGGCCACGCGGCTGCCGTGCGCGCGCTCGAGCGCGCGGCCGAGCTCGGTCCGCGAGCACGGCGCGCGGCGCTCTGCTCGCCGCGGCCGACGCTGCGCTGCTCGCGGGCCGCGTGCATCACGTGGATGGCCTGCTGCGGCGGATCGAGCCGCTGCTCGACGACCCGCGATCCCGCCCGTGGCGGCACGCCTCCGCGTGGAGGTGGAGATCGTCGCGCGGGCAGCCGGCACGCGGCCTCGAGACGAGCATCGCCGCCGCGCGGGCGGTCCTTCCCCTCGATCGGCACGCGGGGCTGCGCCTGCTCGGACTCGCCGCCGAGAGCGCGGCCATGAGCGGCTACCCCGACCGCTTTCTCGAGGCCGCAGACGTGGTCGAGGAGCTCGAGCCGTCGACCGATGACGACCTCGACGCGGTCGCGATCCTGCTCATGCGCGGCTTCCGGCGGCTCCTGCGCGGCGAGGCCCAGGCGGCAGGGCCGTTCTTCGTCGAGGCGCTCGACCGGGCCGATGCGCTCGACGAGCCGCGCCCGCTCTTGTGGGCGGGAGGCGGCGCCGCCTTCGTCGGCGACCGCGCCCGCTCCCGGCGCTCGCTCGACCGCGGCGTGGCCCTGGCGCGCGAGCAGGGCGCGCTCGGGCTCCTGCCCCACATGCTCGGGCTACGCGGCAACTTCGCGATCTGGGACGGCCGCCTCCCCGATGCGGCGGAGGACGCCGACGAGGCCGTCCGCCTGGCCGAGGACATCGGCGCCGAGAACGCCCGCGCGCTGCCGCTCACCACGCTCGCATGGCTGAAGGGCCTGCGGGGCGAGGCGGACGAGTGCCGGCGCATGGTCGACGAGGTGCTGGAGCTGGCGACCGAGCGCGGGCTGGCGCTGCCCGCGGCGTCGGCGACGTGGGCGGTCGCGCAGCTCGAGCTCGCCAGCGGCCGCTGGGAGGAGGCGCTCGTGCGGCTGCTCGCGCTCGAGGAGGTCCGCCCGGGGTTCGGGCATCCGCTGCTGCCGTTCATGACGACCTGGGACCGCGTCGAATCGGCCGTCCGCGCCGGGCGCCCCGACGTCGCCGAGCGCTCGATCGACCGCTGCGAGATCTGGGCGCAGGCCACCTCCCCGGCGTGGACGGCGGTCGTGCTCGAGAGCTGCCGAGCGCTGGCCGCCGCGCCGGAGGACGCTGAGTCGCACTTCGCGCTGGCGATCGCGCGCCTCGACGACGCCCGCCCGCTCGACCGCGCGCGCCTGCAGCTGCAGTACGGCGAGCATCTGCGGCGCGAGCGGCGCCGGATCGACGCGCGCGTGCACCTGCGCGCGGCGGTGGAGGGGTTCGAGCGCCTGGGGGCGCGCCCGTGGGCCGAGCGCGCCGCGCGCGAGCTGCGCGCCACCGGGGAGACCGCGCGCCGGCGCGACGTCAGCCCGCTCGCCGAGCTGACCCCGCAGGAGCTGCAGGTGGCGCGCCTGGTCGGCGAGGGCGCGACGAACAAGGCCGTGGCAGCGCAGCTGTTCGTCAGCCCCAAGACCGTCGAGTACCACCTGCGCAAGGTGTTCGCCAAGCTCGGGATCGCGTCGCGCAGCGAGCTCTTCCGCCTCGAGCTCGACGAGGCCGAGGTTCCGGCCTAGTTCGCGGTGTTGTCCTCGATCAGGCCGCGGAGCTCGTCGACGGCCTGGTCGACCTCGCCCTGGACCTCCTCGCGCAGCTGGACGCCGCTGCCGCCGCTGTCCTGCAGCGCCTGGTAGCCGGCGAACCCGGCGACGGCGAGCGCAAGCACGAGCAGGAGCGCGATCCACTTGCCCAGCCCGCTGCTGCTGCGCTCGCGGCGCGCGGGCGGCGGCGCCGGGGCGCGGCGGGGCGCGCGACGCGGCGGCGGGGTCGGCTCGTCGAGCGGCTCGAGTCGCCGCCGCACCTCCGAGCGCGGCATCGCCGACGTCGCGCTCGTGGCGCTCATCGCCCGCGTGGCGGAGGTGTCGTCCTCGGCCATCGCCCAGGTCGCCTCGGTGCCGCCCTCGGGGGCACGGCCGCGCAGGCCGTCCCGCAGAGCGGTCTCCATCTCAGTTGCGTCGGCGTAGCGGTGCGCCGGGTCGCGGTGCAGCGCCTTGGCGACGGCCACGGCGAGCGAGCCCGGGACCGGCGCCAGCTCGTCGAGCCGCGGTGGCGGCCCGGCTTCCTGCAGGCGCGCGAGGTCGGTCAGCGAGGCCGCGTCGTAAGGCAGGCGGCCGGCGATCAGCTGGTAGGCGACGACGCCGAGCGCGTAGAGGTCGGTCGCGGGCCCCGCGGGCTCCCCGCGGGCCTGCTCCGGCGCGAGGTAGGCGGCGGTGCCGAGCACGGAGCCGACCTTCGTGATGTCGGACTGCTCGGCCGCCTTGGCGATGCCGAAGTCCGCCAGCTTGACCGCGCCTTCGCGGTTGAGCAGCAGGTTGCCGGGCTTGACGTCACGGTGCACGACCCCGTTGCGGTGCGCGTAGTCGAGACCGCGGCACGACTGGCCGAGGATGTCCACGGCCTCGTCGGCCTTCAGCGTCCCGCGGTCGCGCAGGATCTCGGCGCACGACTCGCCGTCCACGAACTCCATGACGATGAAGTTGCGGTGCGTCTCCTCGTCGAGCCCGAAGTCGAAGACCTGGACGATGTTGGGGTGCACGAGCCGGGCCGCGGCCAGCGCCTCGCGGCGGAAGCGCGAGACGAAGCTCGCGTCCTCGGCCAGGTGCTCGGCGAGCAGCTTGACCGCCACGTGGCGCTCGAGCCGCGTGTCCATGGCCAGCTGCACGGTCGCCATGCCGCCCACGCCGAGCCGGCGCTCGAGCTGGTAGCGGTCGGCGAACAGGCCGTCGTCCGCCATCAGCCGCCGCTCCTCGGACTCAGGGGCGGGGACGCCGCCGCCGTCGCCCTCCTCGGGCGGCACCTCGGTCGGCACCTCCGTCGGCTCCGGCGTGACGGTCGGCTCCGGCGTCTCGGTCGGCGTCGGCGTGGCGGTCTCGGTCGGCGTGGGCGTCGACGTCTCGGTCGGCGTCGGCGTGGGCGTCTCCTCGGCCTCGCAGTCGCGCTCGAGCCGGCGCTCGATCCGGCTCAGCCACTCGTTCATGTTTGCCTCGAGCCCGTCGTCCACGCGCTGGGGCAGCTCGGCGATCTGCGCCTTGGCCTCGTCGACCGCCGCCCGGGCCGCGCTCACGTCGCTGTCGGCGCAGGCGGACTGAATCTGGTCGACGGAGGCGACCAGAGTCTCGGCGTTCTCGGCCGGGATCAGGGTGCGGGAGCTGTCCTGTCCGCAGCCGGCCACCGGCGCGGCCAGCGCGGCCAGCGCAAGAGGGAGGATGACGCGGTGACGCATTCGGCTCTCGCAGGCTAGCGTCACGCCTTACGGCCTATTGCCCGTACTGGAGCCGCTCGGCGAGCGAGTCCGGCAGGTTGGCCGCGCGGATCGCGGCCTGAGCGCCTGCGATGTCGTACTCCTCCCGCTGCCACATGGCGGTCTTGGCGCCCGTGTCGAGCAGCAGCCACGCCGCGCGCGGGTCGCCGTCGCGCGGCTGGCCGGCCGAGCCGGGGTTGAGCAGCCACTCGCCGCTCGCCAGGTCGACCTCGTCGCCCTCGCGGCGGACCGTGCCGCCCGCCGCCTCGCCCTCGGGACGGTGGAACGAGAGCGCGACGTGCGAGTGTCCGATCAGCGACACGCGGTAGTCGGTGGCGTCCAGGCACAGCTCGGCGGCCAGGGTGGAGAGGACGTACTCCCAGATCGGGTCGCGCGGCGACGCGTGGAACAGCCCGAGGCCCTCGCCGCTGCCGGTGGGGGAGAGCGAGAGCAGGAAGTCGCGCGTGGCGGGCTGGATCACCTCGCGCGTCCAGCGGGCGGCGAGCGCGGCGCCGCGCGAGAACTCCTCGAGCGAGATCGTGTCGACGACCGCGAGGTCGTGGTTGCCGGCGAGGCAGATCGCGCAGTGGGCGTCGGCCAGCGCGACGCAGGCGTCGGGCTCGGCGCCGTAGCCGACGAGGTCGCCCAGGCACCACAGCTCGTCGGCGGCGGCGGCCTCGGCGGCCTCGATGACCGCCTCGAAGCCGTGGCGGTTGCCGTGGATGTCGGACGCGATGGCGACGCGCATGTGCGGATATCTTGTATTCGGTGCCTCGACGGCTCCGCCTGCCGGTCACCATCGTCGCCGCGCTGGCGGTGGCCGAGGCGGCCGTCATCCTGTTCCGCCCGCGTCACGCGCTGGAGCCGGTCGAGGTGGCGCCGCAACGCTACTTCAGCGCCGACTTCATCGAGCGCGCCGAGGACTTCCGCAGCGGCCAGCTCGTGCTCTTCGGGGCGCGGATGGCGCTCGAGCTCGGCCTGCTCGTCTGGGTGGTGAGGAACCCTCCGGCGCGGCTCAAGGCTCGCTTCCGGCGCCCGGTGGTTGCCGGCGCGGCCGCCGCGGTCGCGCTCTCGGTGGCGATCACCGTGGTCACGCTGCCCGCGAGCGCGATCGCCCGCCAGCGGGCCATGGACGTCGGGCTCGTCACGCAGAGCTGGGTCGGCTGGGCGGGCGACGTCGCCAAGGGGATCGCGATCGAGGCCGTGATCGTGGGCGCGGGCGGTGCCCTCCTGGTGTTCGCGATGCGCCGCTTCGGGCGTCGCTGGTGGGCTCCCGGCGCCGCGCTCGTGGTCGCCTTCGGCGTGGTCATCACCTACGCGAGCCCGATCGTGCTCGACCCGCTGTTCAACCGCTTCGAGCCGCTGCCCGCCGGCGACCTGCGGCGCGACGTGCTCGAGCTGGCCGGGCGCGCGGACGTGCAGGTCGGCGAGGTGTACGTGATGGACGCGTCGCGCCGCACCACGGCCGCCAACGCGTACGTCGCCGGGCTCGGCACGACCAAGCGCGTCGTGCTCTACGACAACCTGTTGGAGGACTTCTCGCCCGAGGAGGTCCGGCTCGTGATCGCCCACGAGCTCGCCCACGTGCATTACCGCGACGTTCCACGTGGGCTGCTCTTCCTCGCGATCGTGGCCCCGTTCGGGATGCTGGCCGCGGCCCGGCTGGCCGAGCGCCTGGCGCCGGAGGGGCTCGGCGAGCCGGTCGCCGTCCCCGCCGTGGCGCTCGCGCTCGCGCTGCTGGTGCCGGGCGTGAGCTTCGTTTCCAACGGGCTCTCGCGTGCGGTCGAGGCGCGCGCCGACCGCTACGCCATGGAGCTGACGAGCGACCCGGACGGCCTCGTCGCCTTCCAGCGGCGCATCACCGTCCAGAACGTCTCCGATCCCGACCCGCCGGGCTGGGCGCACGCGCTGCTGGGCACGCACCCGACGTCGATCGAGCGGATCGGCCAGGCGCTGGCGTTCAGTCGTTCTCGGGAGGGCGCCGCCGCTGCACCTCGGGAAGGCTCTTGATGCCCTCCTTGGTGCTCCACTTCGACCAGTTGTCCTCCATCGCGTCGATCAGCTCGCGCATGAAGCGGGGGGAGACGCTCATGCGCGCGACGACGACGCCCGGGATCTCCTCGCTCTCGACCTCGTGGTCGACGCGCGCGAAGGTGATCGTGAACTCGTAGTCCGAGTGCGAGACGTTCGCGAAGTTCGCGTACTGGCTCGCCATGACCTCGGGTGAGGTGTGGAGGTTGATGCGGCGCTCGGCCGGCTCGTCGTCCACGCGCTAGTGGTTCCTCTCGTAATCCGCGGCGCCCTTGGGCGGCCGCTGGCGCCGCCTGGCAAGGACGCAGACCCGCAGGAATCCCTCTGGGATTTCAAGTGGTCGAGGACGCAGCAAGGCGGTGATCAGCGGTCGATCCAAGGGTGTCGGGGGTTGCGGGAGGGGCCACTAGTATCGCAGCGGTGCGTTACACGGTGCTCGCCGTCGGCCGGGTGCGGCCGCCGTACTCCGACGACGTCGAGCACTACGAGCGGCTGCTCTCCCGCTACACGCGGCTCGACCTGATCGAGGTGCGTGAGGACGACCACGTCGAGCGCCGGATCCCCGAGCGCGCCTACGTCTCGCTGCTCGACGCCGAGGGCTCGACGTACGGCTCCGAGGCGTTCGCGCGCTGGCTCGAGGATCGCCGCCAGGCGGGGCGCGACGTCTGCTTCGTCGTCGGCGGCGCGTTCGGCACGGCACTGTCGCGCAGCGACCACAAGCTCTCGCTCGGCCCGATGACGCTGCCGCACCAGCTGGCCCGCGTGGTCCTGCTCGAGCAGCTGTTCCGCGCGCACAAGATCCTCGCGGGAGAGCCGTACCATCACTGACGTGGCGACCCCGATCGACGACCTGCGCACCGCCGTGGGCGAAGCCGCGGCCGAGCTGCGCAACGGCGCGCCCACCGGCTTCACGCTCGAGCGTCCGCGCAAGGCGGGCTTCGGCGACTTCTCGACGAACGCGGCGATGCTGCTGGCGCCGGCGCTGAAGGCGCCGCCGCGGGAGATCGCCGAGCGGCTGGGAGAGGGGCTGAGCGCGCGGCTGGGAGATCGGGTCGAGCGCGTCGAGGTCGCCGGCCCCGGCTTCCTCAACCTCTTCCTGGCCGACGCCTGGTACACGGCGGCGGCGGCGCACATCATCGCGGCCGGAGACGCTTGGGGGGCAGGGGTCGCCGAGCGATCCGAGCGCGTGCTCGTCGAGTTCGTCTCCGCCAACCCGACCGGGCCGCTGACCGCGGCCAGCGGGCGCCACGCGGCGTACGGCGACGGGCTGGCGCGGCTGCTCGAGCTGGCCGGCCACGAGGTCGCGCGCGAGTACTACTTCAACGACGCCGGATCGCAGCTGATCAAGCTCGGCGAGTCGATCCGGGCGCGCGCCCGCGGCGACGAGCCGCCGGAGGACGGCTATCAGGGCGAGTACGTCGCGGCGCTCGCGGCGCAGCTGCCGGGCGCGGCGGAGCGCGAGCCGGAGGACCTGGCCGTCGCCGGCGGGCGCCTGATGATCGAGCAGATCAAGGCGACGCTCGAGCGCTACCGCGTGACGTACGACACCTGGTTCTCCGAGCGCAGCCTGCACGAGGGGGCGATCTCGCGCGCGCTTGCGCGGGTCGAGCGGGACGGCCACAGCTACCGGTCCGAGGGCGCGCTGTGGCTGCGGACGACCGCGTTCGGCGACGACGAAGACCGGGTGCTGGTGCGCGGCACCGGCGACCCGACGTACTTCGCCGCCGACGTCGCGTACGTCGAGAACAAGCTCGAGCGCGGCTTCGAGCGGCTGATCACGCCGCTCGGAGCGGATCACCACGGCTACGTCGGCCGCTTCAAGGCGGCGATGGCGGTCGCGGGCGCCGATCCGGACCGGCTCGAGATCCCGCTGCTGCAGTTCGTGCACCTCGTCGACAGCGGCGAGCGGGCGTCGATGTCCAAGCGCCGCGGCGACTTCATCATGCTCGACGACCTGATCGACGAGGTCGGCGTCGACGCCACGCGCTACTTCATGCTCCAGCGCTCGCACGACACCACGATCGACCTCGACCTCGACCTCGCGCGGCGCGAGTCTGCCGAGAACCCCGTCTACTACGTGCAGTACGCCCATGCGCGGATCGCCTCGGTGCTGCGCAAGGCGGGCGAGGAGCGGGTGGCCGCGGCGCTGGACGCGTCGGTCGAGGGTCTCGAGCTCGACCCCGCGGAGCGCGAGCTGATCAAGAAGCTGCTCGCCTTTCCCGCCGAGGTGGCGGAGGCCGCGGACCGCCGCGCCCCGCACCGGATCGCGACCTACGCGCTCGAGCTCGCCCAGACCTTCACGGCCTTCTACCGCGACTGCCGCGTCGTCGGCGCCGAGCCGGAGGCGGTCGAGTCGTTCCGCATCGGCCTCTGCGTGGCGTCCAAGCGCACCATCGCGCGGTCGCTCGACGTGCTCGGCGTCGCGGCGCCGGACACGATGTAGCTACAGCTCGTAGAATGAAGTCGAGCCCGAGGCCGTCGAGCGCCTGCTGGGCCTCGATGTTGAGCTGCGCCAGCTCGCCGGTGAACAGCAGCACGCCCATGGCGATCAGGACGACGCCGGAGATCGCGGTGATGATCACGTAGCGGTCGCGCAGCCAGCGGAAGGCGGCGGTCGCGCGGGTGAACGCGACCGCGGTGATCAGGAACGGGACGGCGAGGCCGGCCGAGTAGAAGAGCAGCAGGACAGCGCCCTCGCTGACCGTGTCCTGCGACCGAGGCGCGGTGAGGATCGCGCCGAGCGTCGGGCCGACGCACGGCGTCCACGCGATCGCGAACGCCGCGCCGGCGATCAGCGGGCCGCCCGAGCCGGCGCGCGCGATCAGCGCGTCGGGGCGCCACTCGCGGTTCAGGCGCGGGACGAACGGCGTGAGCACGAAGAACACGCCGAGCGCGATGATCAGCGCGCCCGCGACCTTGTCGAGCGTGTCGCGGTCGTCCTGCAGCGTCGAGCCGAGGCCGGTCGCCGTCATCCCGAGCGCCACGAACACGACGGTGAACGAGAGGCAGAAGACGATCGCCGGGAGCAGGATGCGGCTGAGGCGCTTCTCGCCCTGCTGCAGGTCGGCCAGCGAGACGCCCGAGACGGCCGACAGGTAGCCGGGGACGAGCGGCAGCACGCAGGGCGAGATGAACGAGACGAAGCCGACCGCGAACGCGGCGATGACGCGTCGTGTCGACGCCGTCGCTCACGCGTCGAGGCGCGCAGCTCGTGGTCGAGGCGCTGCAGCGTCGGCCGGCGTCGAGCTCGCGGCCGCCGGCTCCGGGGCGTCGTCGCCGCGTCGCCAGCGGCGCACGAGCAGGGCGACGCCGAGCGCGGCGAGCGCCGATCAGGCCGATCGGGCACGAGCCACGCGGCGAGGTCGAAGCCGTCGGGCTCGGGCACGGCGAGCACGTCGGGCCGTACTCCTCGACGAGCGCGGCCTTGATCTCCTCCTTGCGTCATGCCCCTCGGCGATCCGGCGCGCGGATGAACGCCCGCTCCTGGTCGGCGACCGGCGCGGTCGAGATGTTGAGCGCCGTCCTGCACTCGACGCACATGACCTCGTCCTCGACGTCGGGGAGCGTGGGCGGGCGGCTCGGCGGCGGCGGTGAGGCCGAGCAGCGAGGAGCGATCGCGACGAGGGCGCGCGGTCATCGACTTCGCGAGCAGCGGGCCGAGGTGCTCGTCGAGCCACGCCTGTGTGACCGGCCCGCGGCGCAGGGCGGCGATCTTGCCCTCGCGGTCGATCAGGAACGTCTCCGGGTAGCCGCTCACGCCCAGCGACCGTCCGTACTCGCGGTCGCGGTCGCGCAGGCTCGGCGAACGTGATCTCCTTCTCGCGCAGGCAACTCGAGCGCGTTCTCCGAGGCGTCCTGGGTGTCGATGCCGAGCACGATCCCGCCGCGCGGCGCGATCCGCTCGTGCGCGCGCTGCAGCATCGGCATCTCCTCGGTGCACGGCGGGCACCACGACGCCCAGACGTTGAGCACGACCACCTTGCCCTCGTGGTCGGCGAGCGATCCGGTCCCGCTGTCACCCAGCCGCGGCAGGTCCGTCACGGGCGCCTCCACGCGCTCGCCGGCGGCCAGCTGCTCGTCGATCGACGTGTCCGGCCCGGTCGACGCGACGCCGTACGTCAGCAGCGCCACGAGCGCTGCGGCGGCGAGCGTGATCGGCCAGTAGACGCGCGAGCGCACCCTCTCAGGGTATCCCGGCGATCAGCTAGTCTTGGCCCCCGCGCGGCGGTAGCTCAGTTGGCAGAGCGGCGGCTTCCCAAGCCGCAGGTCGCGGGTTCGACCCCCGTCCGCCGCTCTCCTCAGGACGCCCGTTCGAGCACGACGACGGGGATCTCGCGGTCGGTCTTGCGCTGGTAGCTGTCGTAGGCCGGCCAGTGGCTGGTCATCTCGCGCCACATCTCGGGCTTCTCGTCGGGCGTCGCCGTGCGGGCGCGGGCGCCGAAGCGGTCGCCGAGGACCTGGACTCGACCTCGGGCCGCTGCTCGAGGTTGCGGAACCAGGCGGGCGGCTCGGGGGAGCCGCCGTTCGACGCGACGATCAGGTAGTCGTCGCCGCTGCGGCCGTAGATCAACGGAATCGTGCGCTCCTCGCCGGAGCGGTGGCCGGTGGTGGTCAGGAGGAGCGTCGAGGAGCCGTTCCTCCAGTCGTGGCCGAGCTCGCCGTCGGTTTCGCGGTAGCTGCGGACGTGCTCGGCGCCGTAGAGATGGGATGCGTCCTGTCGGGCCATGGTTGGATGTCTACCCGACGTGGCGGCTGCGCGAATCGAGACCGAGGGCCTGACCGTCACGCGCGGCGGGCGGGTCAGTCCTGCGCGGGGTCGAACTGCGCGTCGACGCGGGGCGCGTAGTAGCCCTCGTCGGGCCGTCGGGGGTCGGGAAGTCGAGCCTGCTGCGCTGCCTGGTGCGCCTCGACGAGCCGGCGGCCGGGCGTGTGCTCGTCGACGGGCGCGACGCCGCCGAGCTCGACCCGTGTGCGCTGCGGCGGCGGGTCGGCCTCGTGGCGCAGGCCCCCGCGATGCTCCCGGGCGCCGTGCGCGCGAACCTCGCCTACGGCGTTGAGGCGCCTGAGGAGGCGGAGTTGCGGGAGGCGCTCGCTGCGACGGGGCTGCCGTCGGGGTTCCTCGATCGCGACGCGGGCGAGCTCTCGGGCGGCGAGGCGGCGCGCGTGGCCGTCGCCCGGGCGCTGACCCGGGATCCGGGCGCGCTGCTCCTCGACGAGCCGACGGCCGCGCTCGACCGCGACTCGGCCGCCGCGGTCGAGTCGCTCGTGCGCGACCTGGCGCGCCGGGGCCTCGGCGTTCTCGTCGTCACCCACGACGACGCGCAGGCCGAGCGGCTCGCCGACGATCGCGTCGAGGCGCGGCCGCCGCGACCCAAGTGGTCGTGGCGGCGGCCCTCGTCGTCCTTGCGGTCGTGCTCTCGCGTGTCGGGCGGCTGGGGGTGGAGCGGGACCTCGCTGTCGCGGCGGTGCGGGCGGCGGTGCAGCTTGCGGCGGTCGGGGCGCTGATCGCGCTCGTGTTCGAGTACGCGGGACTCGGCGTCGCGTTCGTCGCGCTCATGCTCGCGGCGGCAACCTTCACGGCGGGCCGACGTCTGGAGACGGTGCCGCGCGCGGCGCTGCGCGCCGGCGCCGCGATCGCGGTCGGCGCCGCCACCGGGCTCTTCCCCCTGCTCGTCACCGGCGCCTTCGACACGACGCCGCGCGAGCTCGTCCCCGTGGCCGGGATCCTGATCGGCGGCGCGATGGTCGCCACCTCGGTCACCGGCCGCCGGCTGGCCGAGCAGGTCGCCGACGACATCGCCGTCATCGAAGCCCGGCTCACGCTCGGCGTTCCCGTGCGAGAGGCGCTCGCCCCGGCGGTCCGGCGCGCGGTCGTCACCGGCCTGATCCCCGCCATCGACCAGACCAAGAACGCCGGGGTGGTCACGCTGCCGGGCACCTTCGTGGGCCTCGTCCTCGGCGGCGCCAGCCCCGCCGAGGCCGCTCGCGTCCAGCTCGTCGTCCTGCTCAGCCTGCTCGGGGTGCAGGTGGTCGCCGCCCTGGCGGCGGCCCGGCTCGTGGTGGCCGGGCGGACCGCCCCGGGCGAGCGTGTCGCGCCGCCTACGGCGCGTGGCCCGTCGAGTCGAAGAACGTCAGCTTGATCGCCACCTCGTTGCCGGGCGGACCGACGTAGTTGTGCACCTCGAGCCGGTAGTGGCCGGGCTCGAGCCGCCCGGCCGCGATCTTCTCCCCGTCGAGCTCGCCGCCGTCGGCTCGCCCGGGATCTCCTCCCAGCTGCCGTCGGCGAAGCGGCGCTCGAGGAAGAGGTCGAGGTCCGCCGGCTGGGCGGGCGTCGCGACGCCCTGCATCGACGCGTTGTCGTGTTCGGCGGAGACGTCGAACTCGAGGTAATGGCTCGTGACGCCGTCGACCGTCACAACACCGCCACCGGGCGCCGCGGTCGTCACCGTGCCCTCCACGGGCGGCTGAGCCGGAGCGTCCGGGATGCTGTCGGCCTCCTCGATCGGCACGTCGTCGGCGACGAGCGACGGCGCGCTTACCACCGGGACGGTCACGTTCGTGCCCTCGGCGCCGGTGAACACCGAGACGTTCGGGTCCACTGTGAAGAACGGCGCCTTGTCGGGATCCGACGTCGTCACCTGGAGCACGAGCCGATGGCCCGCGCGCAGGTGGTGCGCCATCGCGAAGCCCGGCGGCTCGAGCGTGTAGCGCTCGCCCGGCACGACGGGTGTCTCGGTGGCGATCCCGTTGCGCAGCTCGGGGTTGATCGCGAACTGGCTGATCCGGCGGCCGCTTGCCCTCGGCGTCCTCGTCGAGCAGGTTCGCGATCAGGTGCACGCGCGGCACGGTGACCGAGGCGACCAGCTCCATCGTCGGCACACCGGCCATCACGACGTCCTTGGTGAACGGCTCGGTGGCGAAGCTCACGCCCGTCGTCCACGTCGGCCCTCGGTCGCGAACTCGGCGAAGCCCTCGAGGCGTGCCGGTGAACGACTGCGAACCCTCCTCGGCCGGCGCCGTGCGGCCCCCCGCCGTCAGCCGACGGGAAGAAGGTGAACTCGCCGTCGGCGACAGGCCACCTGGCGGTGGGGGTCTCCGTGCGCGCGCCGGACGCGACCTCGGCGAACGATTGGTCGTCGGACATGAACAGCTCGACCGGCGGGCCGGTCTTTACCGCGCCGCCGCGCCAGGTGCTTGTCGAACCAGGCGTGAAGCGCCGCGGTCCACTGGATGCCACGGCGATTCGGGCAACAGCCCGCGCCGTGGTCCCACTGGCCGATCCACACCTTGTCCCGCGGGCGGCCGTGCGCCCGAAGAACCACTCCAGCGCGCCGACACGCGCGGCGTTGTCGTTGACGCCGTGGACGAGCGAAGATCGGGATGTCGGCGTTGGTGGCGCCGTCCTGCCAGTCGCGCGCCAGGTGCCAGTCGGCGTAGCGGCCCGAGAGCTGGTCCTCGCCGGCGACCGCGGCCGACTGCGGGAGGCCGCAGCCGGTCTCCTCCGGGTTGTTGCCGAAGTCGTCTCCGGGGTGGGTGAGCCCGAACGGGCTCGGAGAGGCCCGGCGGCAGCTTGCGCTCGATGCGCGATCTGCTCGTACGCCTCGATCGGCCCCGGTCCACTGCAGGAAGTACGGGACGCCGGCCTGGAACTGGTGGTCGTACATCGAGGCCAGGCCCGCGGAGGGCACGATCGTCTCCAGGCCCTTCGGATTCTGGGCGGCGGCCACCGACGGTGTCGAGCCGACGTACGAGTGCCCGGTCATGCCGACGCGACCGTTCGACCAGCGCTGGCTCGCCGACCACTCGACGATCTGCTTGAGATCGCGCGCGTCGCGCAGCCCGAGGTGATCGAGGCAGCCCTGCGATCGCCCGGTCCCGCGCAGGTCCATCATCACCACCGCGTAGCCGCGCGGCGCGAAGTAGCCGGTGAGGCCCGCAGAACGGCCGTCGACGGTGCGCGGCTCGGGCAGGATCCGCGTCCCGTCGCGGTCGGCCATCGTGCCGTGGTAGGGCGACGACTCGAGGATCACGGGGAAGCGGCCCTCCGCCTTCGGGCGGGTGACCTCGAGGTAGAGCTCACGACCGTCGAAGGCGGGCACGCGCAGCACGTCCCGCACGGTCTCGTACTGCGGCTGCGAGAGACCGGCGGTCTTCGTGTAGTCCGTGGTCTGGGCGCCCGCGGCGGGCGCGGCCAGCAGGACGAGGGCAACGGCGACGGCTGTCGTGAGAAGGCGCATACGGCGTCAAACGCGCCGTGCACCGGTTTCTTGCGCTGAGGCCTTACCAGGCCTGGCCGGTGCCGCAGTGCGGGCACCCGACGGAGGTCGATACCTCCGCCTTGAAGACGTGGCCGCAGCCACACTCGTAGAGCGCGCGATCCTCGGGACCGCCGCTGCGCTTGGCGCGGGCGAGCGTCTGGAGCACCACGGCGCGGGCGCGTGCCGGGCGGCCGGCGTGCCGGTCGCGGCGGCGGAGGCTGGTGATCTGTGCGGCGGCGGTGCTCATTGGTCTCTCCCAATGTTCTCGACGCCCTAAAGCAAACCTTTATGCGCTTGGCGAGCGCTTGCGCCCAACTTTCGTCCAGGTTTCCGACGCGCCGAGCCGCCGCCGCCCCGACGTTTCGGCGACGACCTTCGCCATAATCGGAGGTGATGGATCCCGCCCGTAAGCGCACCGTCCGCCTGGTGGTCGCGCTGAGCGCCGCCGTGCTGCTCGCGTCGGCCCTCGTCTACACGAGCTTCTCGGCCTCGAGCGAAGCCCGCAGCCCGAGCCAGCTCCTGACCGCGGCCGAGCCGGGTAAGACCTACCAGCTCACCGGCAAGGTCGTTCCGGGCTACGAGCGGACCGGCACGGTCACGGAGTTCCGGGTGCGTGACCGGGCGGGCAAGGTCTCGGTCCCCGTGCGCTACGAGGGGGTCCTGCCCGACCCCTTCCGTGCGGAGCGCGAGGTCATCGTGGACGTCCGCAAGCAGGGCGACGTCTTCGTCGGCGAGAAGGATTCGCTGGTGACCAAGTGCCCGTCGAAGTTCACGGCTGAGAAGACGTGATCGTCGCCGGCCAGGGCTGTCTGATCCTGGCGCTCGGGGTCTGCCTCTACGGGATCGGCGCCTCGCTGTACGGCGCGCGCCGCGAGCGCCGGGAATGGGTGGCGTCCGGCCGGCGGGCGGTGTACGCGCTGGCGGCGACGGCCGGCGTGGCGTTCGTGATTCTCGAGGCGGCATTCCTGCGCTCGGACTTCGGCTTCGCGTTGGTCACGAGCCACTCGTCGACCACGACGCCCGCCTTCTACCGCGCGACCGCGGTGTGGTCCTCGCAGGAGGGCTCCCTGCTGCTGTGGCTGCTCCTGCTGTCGCTGTGGTCGAGCCTGATCCTGTTCGCGACGCGCCGGCGGCTGCGGGAGGTCGCGCCGTACGCCGCCGCCGTGCTGCTCGGGCTGGGCGCGTTCTTCGCCGCGCTGCTGGTCTTCCTGGAGTCGCCGTTCGAGGGCACGGCCGGGCCGGTGCCCGCCGAGGGCGCGGGCCTGAACCCGCTGCTGCGGCACCCGAGCATGATGATCCACCCCCCGATGCTCTACTCGGGCTACACGCTGTTCGCGGTGCCGTTCGCGTTCGCCGTGGGGGCGCTGGTGGCGCGGCGGCTGAACGCCGACTGGATCCGCTCCACCCGGCCGTTCACGCTCGGCGCGTGGTTCTTCCTCGGGGTCGGGATCGTGCTCGGCGCGCGCTGGTCGTACTCCGAGCTGGGCTGGGGCGGCTACTGGGCCTGGGACCCGGTCGAGAACGCGTCGCTGATGCCGTGGCTGACCGGCACCGCGTTCCTGCACTCCGTGATGATCCAGGAGAAGCGCGGGATGCTGAAGGTGTGGAACGTCTCGCTCGTGCTGGCCACGGGCGTGCTGGCGATCCTCGGCACATTCCTGGTGCGCTCGGGGATCCTGGAGTCGATCCACGCCTTCGGCGCCTCGACGCTCGGCGTGCCGTTCCTGATCCTGATCGTGGCGATGATCGCGGGGTCGATCTTCCTCGTCGCATCGCGCGCGGGGGAGCTGCGGTCGTCGCACCGGCTGGACTCGCTGCTCTCGCGCGAGGCGATCTTCCTGCTCAACAACCTCGTGCTCGTGCTGCTGTGCGTGGCGATCTGGTGGGGCACGTTCTTCCCGCTGATCGCCGAGGCGTTCACCGGCAGCCGCGCCTCGATCGGGCCGCCGTGGTTCGACCGCTTCACCGTCCCGCTGACACTGGTGCTCGTCCTGCTCTCCGGGATCGGGCCGCTGATCGCGTGGCGGCGGGCGACGGCCGCGAATCTGCGACGCAACTTCACGGCCCCGGTCGCGATCGCAGGGGCGGTGCTGGTCGTCGCTCTCGTGGTGGGGGCGGGGAGTCAGCCCGACGCGCTCGTCATGTTCGTGCTCGGCGGCTTCGTGGTCGGCGGGATGGGGCAGGAGCTGGTGCGCGGAGTGCGCGCGCGGCGGGTGATGGCGCGCGAGCCGGTGCCGGTGGCCGTGGTCTCGCTGGTGCGGCGCAACCGGCGCCGCTACGGGGGCTACACCGTGCATGTGGGCATGGCCGTGCTGTTCGTGGGGATCGCCGCCTCGTCGAGCTTTGCCGACGAGCGCGACGTGGAGCTGGTCCCGGGGCGGACCGCGAGCGTGGGCGGCTACGAGTTCGAGTACGTGCGGCCGACCGCGGAGCTGGTGGCGGCCTCGAACGGCCGGCTCGAGCGGATCGACTTCGGCGCGGTGATGCGCGTGTCGCGCGACGGGTCGACGTCGACGCTGCGCACCGAGCGTTCCTTCTTCCCGTCGTCGGGTCCGGAGCTGGGACCGGTGTCGCGCTTCTTCGAGGGCGAGGCGACCAGCGAGGTGGCGTTGCAGGCCGGGTTGCGGCGGGACGTGTGGGCGTCGGTGGCGCCCGACACGCGCGAGCTCGAGCCGCGGGTGCGGGAGGGCGACAAGGTCTTCGGCGAGGCCGACGAGGCGGGCGCGCTGTCGGGCAACGATCGCGACGTCCTGCTGGCCACGGCGCTCCGCGGCCTCGTCGACTCGTACACGAGCGACCCGCCGCCCGCCACCTTCCGGCTGCTCGTCTCGCCGATGGTCACGTGGATCTGGATCGGCGCGATCGTCGTCTTCCTCGGCGCCCTGATCGCGCTCTGGCCGTCACCGCGCACGGTCGGCCGCCGCGTGACCGCGGCCTACGCGGCCCGCGTCGGCCGCGAGGCGCGCGTCCCGGCGTAGTGCTCCACCGATGGACTTCCTCGTCATCGTCGTCCTGCTGGTGATCGTGGTCGCGCTCGTCGCGACGCCGCTGCGAGCGCGGCGCGGCGCGGCGTGGTCGAGGAGGACGCGGAGCGGGCCGAGCTCGAGGCGGCGCGCGACGCCAAGTACCGCGAGATCCGTGACGCCGAGCTCGACCACCGGACGGGCAAGCTGTCGGAGGCGGACTGGCGTGCCATGGATCGGTCGTTGCGCGGGGAGGCCGTGGAGATTCTGCGGCGGCTGGACGAGCTGTGACGCGGGAACGTCAACGGCGGCTGGGTAGGGAGGTGGGGAGTCGGCCGGGTCGGTCGGCCCTCGGGGCGATCAAGCCGGTGTTACGTGCGATCTCGGTGTGTCCGGTTCGCCGGATCCTGAGCTTAGACGAGCACAAAGGTGTATCTCGATGATCGCCGGCTCGCCGAAAGACACGCAACACCGGCGTGACCGCGGACGGACGAGCGGCCCGTGCCGGCACCCAGCCTCCTTACCCAAGCCGCAGTTGACGTCTCCCGTAGCCTCGCCAACCATGGAGATCCGCGGGCGTACGGCAGTCGTGACGGGAGCGGCCGCCGGCACTGGCCGCGCGATCGCCCGCAGGCTCGCAGCCGAGGGAGCCAACGTCGTCGTCGCCGACATCGACCGCGAGACCGGGGAGCGGACGGCCGACGAGATCGGCGGGCGCTTCGTGAGCGCCGACATGTGTTCGCGGGAGGACGTCGAAGCGCTGATCGCCGACGCCGAGCCGCAGATCCTCGTCAACAACGCCGGCGGCGGCGGGCACGTCGCGCCGCACTTCCCGCACGCGGATCCGGACGACTGGGGCGCGACGCTCGACCTCAACCTTCGCGGCCCGATGCTCGCCACGCAGCTCGCCCTCGAGCCGATGCGCCGCCAGGGCGGCGGCGCGGTCGTGAACATCGCCTCGTCCGCCGGGCTGGGCACCGAGCCGTACGTGTCGCCCGAGTACGGCGCCGCCAAGGCCGGCCTGATCCGCTTCACGGCCACGCTCGGCGACCTGCCAGGCGTCCGGGTGAACTGCGTCGCGCCCGGCTGGATCGCCACCGAGCGGGCGCAGGAGGAGCTGGCCCGCATGACGGCCGCCGAGCGCGCCGCCGCGCCCGACGCCGATCCCGCTCGACGCCGTCGCCGACGCCGTCGTCGAGCTGATCCGCGACGACGACCGGTCCGGTCGAACTGGTCGTTCTGGACGATTAGTACCCTGTCCAGCCGATGCTCGAGTCCGCTCTTTCGGTGGTGCAGGTCTTCATCGCCGTCGTCCTGATCTTCCTGGTGCTGCTGCACTCGGGCAAGGACGCGGGGATGTCCGGTGCCTTCGGGGTCGGTGGCGGTGGCGGCGGATCCACCGGCGGCTCGCTGATGGAGCGCAACCTCGACCGCTGGACGATCTTCTTCGCGATCATGTTCGTGGCGAACACGATCGTGCTGATCAAGATCTGACGCTCGCGCGCGCCTCGCTGCTGCGCGTCAGGCGAGGCGATCGGCGAGGTCGGCGACCGAGTCCACGATCCGCGACGCGCGGAACGGGTAGCGCTCCGCGTTCTCGCGGGTCGTCACGCCCGTGAGCACGAGGATCGTCTCGAGCCCCGCCTCCAGCCCGGAGACGATGTCGGTGTCCATCCGGTCGCCGATCATCGCGGTGGTCTCCGAGTGGGCGTCGAGGGCGTTCAGCGCCGAGCGCATCATCAGCGGGTTCGGCTTGCCCGACGAAGTAGGGGTCGACGCCGGTGGCGCGGCTGATCAGCGCCGCCACCGACCCGGTGGCCGGCAGCGGGCCGTCGGCCGAGGGCCCGGTCACGTCCGGGTTGGTGGCGATGAAGCGCGCGCCGCGATCCACCAGCCGGATCGCCTGCGTGATCCGCTCGAAGCTGTAGGTGCGGGTCTCGCCGAGGACCACGTAGTCGGGCTCGCGCTCGGTCATCGTGTAGCCGGCCTCGTGCAGCGCGGTGGTCAAGCCCGCCTCGCCGATCACGAACGCCGAGCCGCGCGGTCGCTGGTCCTCGAGGAACTTCGCGGTCGCCAGCGCCGACGTCCAGATCGACTCCTCGGGCACCTCGAGGCCGCTGGCCAGCAGCCGGGCGGCGAGATCCCTCCGCGTGTAGATCGAGTTGTTGGTCAAGACGAGGAACGGCGTCCCGCGCGCCTGCAGGCGCATCAGGAACTCGCTCGCGCCGGGGATCGCCTGCTGCTCGCGGACGAGCACCCCGTCCATGTCCATCAGCCACGACTGGATCTCGCGTGTCATGGGCTGGATGATCTACGCCGCGCCCGCGACGTGCATGCCGCCCCCCGCGCGCAGCGCCGGAGCGACGGTGGCGGACGCGGTGCGGGCCGAGCGGACGACCGGCGGCGGGACCGTCCGCTGGCGGCCGGTCAGCGCCTGCACGCGCGACAGCAGCTCGAACGGCTCGAACAGCACGCTCAGGTTGGGCGCGGGCTCGGCCGGCTCGCCGCCGCGGATCACGCGCACGCCCTCGGCGAGCGCCGAGCCGGGGCGCCCGAGCACCCACGCGCCGTGCAGCGAGAGCGACGGGATGAAGAGGCCCTGGCTCCACCGGCGCGGCGAGCTCGGAGATGCCGGCGGCGCCGCCGCCGACGAGCACGAGGTGCTCCGGCACGAAGCCGCCGACGCCGCCGGCAGCCTGCGCGTGACCGGTGTCCGGACCGGTCAGCCGGTGCGCGACGCCGTCCTGGATCAGCGGCAGCGGCTGCCGCGGCGAGCCCTGCGCGTCGTAGGAGCGGGGCAGCGTCGCGGCGAAGCGCGGCGACTCGGAGAGGTTGACGGCCGGCGCCGCCACCTGCGTGCCGAGCCGGTCGGCCAGCGGCGACTGCGGACCGCCGAAGGCAAGCGCCGCGCGGCGCACGACCTCGGCCACCGCCCACGGCCCGAGCACGACCGGATACTCGCCGGGGCCGACGTCCGCGATCGCCTCGTCCGCGCCCAGCAGCGCCTCGGCCTCGGCGTCGAGGGCGACGGGATCGAGGTCGCCGGCACTCACGGCCGCGGCGCTCAGCTCGAGCGAGCGGCCGGGCACGTGGCGGCGCACCCGGAGGTCGCCGAACGACCGCTCCTCGTACGCGCGCACGCCGCGCGTGGAGACGATCGCCGTCTTCGCCGCGCCCGCGCGCCACGAGCTCCACTCGCCCAGCTCCTCGCCCACGTCGGCGGGGTCGATCGACAGCGGCTCGTAGCCGTCGTGCGAGCGCCCCGGCGGCCCCGGCTCCGGCAACGCCGCCGCCTCCGGCCCGCTCGCCGCGAGCCGCGCGGCGCCCGCCGCCGCGCGTGCGAGGCCGGGATCGTCGACGTCGGTCGTCACCGCGGTGCCGACGCGCACCGCACGCACCACGGCGACCTCGACCGACACCGCCTCGGACGTCACCGCCCCACCGGCGCCGGCGCTCAGCTGGCGCTCCCACCAGGCGGTGACCTGCGCCTCGCCCTCTACGAGGCGCAGGGCGCGCTCGGCGAGCGCGAGGATCTCGTCGCGGGACATGCGGACGCCACCATAGAACGCCTCCGCTAGGCGGTCCGGCGGCGCAGCGTGAGCGCTCCGAGCGCGAGCGCGAGCAGCGTCACGCCGAGGATCACCGTCACGTCGAGCCAGCCGCGGCCGCCGAACTCGCCGCCTGCGGCCACGCGGTCGAGCGCGTCGAAGGCGTAGGTCAGGGGGAGCGCGTCGGAGATCAGGCTCGAGCGCCGCCAGCCATCTGCTCGCGAGGCACGAACAGGCCGCAGAGCAGCAGCTGGGGGAGCATGAACGCGGGCATGAACTGCACGGCCTGGAACTCGCGAGCCGGCGAACGCGCTCAGGAACAGCCCGAGCGACATGCCGAGCACCGCGTTGCCGATCGCCAGCGCCACGACCGCGGTCGGCGAGCCGCCGACGTCGAGCCCGAGCGCCAGGAACGCCACGGCGGCGGTGATCGTGGCCTGGAGGGCGGCCGACGACGGCGAACGCGATGCCGTAGCCGGTGAGCAGGTCGAGCTTGCCGAGCGGCATCGACATCAGGCGCTCGAGCGTGCCGCCGGTGCGCTCGCGCAGCATCGTGATCGAGGTGACGAGGAACATCGTGATGAACGGGAACAGCCCGATCATCGGCGCCGCCCAGGCGGTCGAACGTCTCCTGGCCGGCCGTCGAACACGAAGCGACAGCAGCGTGATCAGCAGCGGCGGGGACGAACAGCAGCAGCGCGACCGTGCGCGGGTCGCGGCGCAGCTGGGCGAGCACGCGCGGGCGGTGGCTCCGGTGGCGGCGGCGCTCATGCGCTTCCTGCCTCGCGCTTCGCGCTCGTGCCGCTCGCCGGCCTCGTCGTCGAGCGGCGAGGAAGGCGCGCCTCGACGTCCGGCGCGCCGGTGCGCTCGCGCAGCTCGGCGGGGGTGCGGGTCGGCGAGCAGGCGCCCGTCGCGCATCAGCAGCAGGTCGGCGCAGCGAGCGGCCTCGTCCATCACGTGGCTGGAGACCAGCAGCGTCGACGCCGCGGTCGGCGAGGCGGTGGAACGAGCGCCACGAGGTCCGGCGCAGGACCGGGTCGAGCCCGACGGTCGGCTCGTCGAGCACGAGCACGTCGGGGTGGCCGAGCAACGCGGTGCCGAGCGAGACGCGTGCGCGCTGCCCGCCGGAGAGGCCGCACCGACGGTCGGCGGCATCCGGCGAGCTCGACGATCGCAGCGTCTCGGCGACGCGCGCGCGGCGCGCCGAGCACGCGGGCGAAGTAGCGCAGGTTCTCGCGGACGGTGAGGTCGACGTAGACGGCGGGCGCCTGGGTCACGTAGGCGACCCGCGAGCGCAGCGGCGGACGACCGGCCGGCTCGCCGAGCACGCGCACGTCGCCCGCCTCGACGAGCTGCACGCCGATGACGGCGCGCAGCAGCGTGGTCTTGCCGCAGCCGCTCGGCCCGAGCAGGCCGGTGATGCGCCCGCGGGCGACGGAGAAGTCGAGCCCGTCGAGCACGCGCCGGTCGCCGCGCGAGACGTGCAGGCCGCTGACCGCGACCGCCGCGGGCGCCTGGGCCGGCTCGAGCTCGTCGAGCATGTGTTGGATGTCGATGTTCATAGGTCCCATCGTCCGGTGCGACGGGACCGCTCGAATCAGGGACGACCTAGCGCCCGTCCCTAGTGTGCGCGTTCAGAAGCGCCAGCGGACGACACGGTCGCCCTTGCGGGCGACGTAGCGGTCGCTCGCCGGCCGCAGGTCGCCGCCGACCCGCCAGCGGCGCCACATGAACTGGCGGAGGCCGTCCGCCGAGGGCGTGATCCCGAGCGCCTTGCGATGCGCCCGCCGCGCCACCCGCCGCGCGGTCGAGCACGACACCGCGGTCGCCTTGATCCGCGTCAGGTCGACGCCCTCGAAGCGCGTGCCGGGATACGGGTTGCGAACCGGGTCGCACGCCGTGGCGGCGGATGCCGCCTGCGGCAGCGCGAGGATTGCGACGGTCCCCAGCAGCGCGATCAGCAGCGGCCTCCTCAGCATCCGCCGCAGCGTAGCGCCGTCCGCTAGCGTCCGAAGCAGTGCCGCGTTCCGCGCCGATCGACGGCTTCTCGCTGGCGTACGACCGCGCGGGATCCGGCCCGCCGGTCGTCCTGCTTCACGGCTGGCCCGGGACGCGCGCGGACTTCCGTGCGCTCGTGCCGTTGCTGACCGACGGCGCGCAGGTGGTCGTGCCGGACCTCCGCGGCTTCGGCGAGTCCGACAAGCACGCGGTCGCCCCGGCCGACGGCTACTCGGTGACCGCGCAGGCGCGCGGCGTGATCGGGCTCATGGACGAGCTCGAGCTCGCCCCGGTGGTGCTCGCCGGCTACGACATCGGCAGCCGCATCGCGCAGGCCGTGGCCCGCGCCTCGCCGGACCGCGTGCGAGCGCTCGTGCTCGCCCCGCCGCTGCCCGGGGTCGGCGACCGGGTGCTATCCCCCGACGCGCAGCGCGAGTTCTGGTACCAGCCCTTTCACCGCCTGGCGCTCGCAGACGAGCTGATCGACGGCAGGCCGGATGCCGTCCGCGCCTATCTCCGTCACATCTGGAGCCACTGGTCCGGGCCGGCGTTCGAGCTCTCGGAGGCCGATCTCGACCGTCTCGTCGCGCAGTACGCCGAGCCGGGAGCGTTCCGCGCGTCGATCGCCTGGTACCGGGCCGGCTCCGGCATGGTTGCCACCAGCCTCGCGGAGCTTGCGCCCGCGCCGGAGCAGCGCCTCGCGCAGCCCACGCGCGTGCTCTGGCCCGAGCACGACCCGCTGTTCCCGCCCGCGTGGGGTGACCGGCTCGACGAGTGGTTCTCCGATGTCGCGGTCACGCCGCTGCCGGGCGCCGGTCACTTCTCGCCGCTCGAGGCGCCGGAGGCATACGCCACGGCGATCCGAGGCATGATGGTCACATAGGCTGGCCACTCCCGACGGAAGGATCCCATGAAGGTCGTCCACTGCGAGTGCGGCACCGATGTCGAGGCCGAGAGCGACGACGAGCTCGTCGCCAAGGTCGAGGCGCACGTCCAGGAGCACCATCCGGAGATGGTCGGTCAGATGACGCGGGAGCAGATCCTGGGCATGGCCCACGACCACTGAGCGGCGACCCGCTTCGTCAGGCGGCGAGCACCGGCAGGTCGTACGACCGCCGGACGCTGGAGCCGATGCGGGAGACGTCGGTCCCGTAGATGTGGATCGAGATCGCGGTGTCGTCGCCGACGTTGCGGACGCGGTGGATGTCCCCGGGCGGCGCGAACCCGCTCACCTCGCCCGCGGGGTTCGCCGACGTGCCCGCCGGGACCAGACGGCCGCCGTCCTCGTCGAGCGTGAACAGCTCCTCGTGCTCGACGCCCTGGATGACGCCGAACACGCACCACGTCACGTGGTCGTGGATCGGCGTGACCTGGCCCGGGCGCCAGGTCAGGGCGACGATCGAGAAGCTCCCGTCGGGCTCGGCGTGGAGCAGGTGGCTGCGGTAGGTCTCGGGGTCGCCGACGCGCAGCTCGGGGCTGAGCACCGAGGGCGACGGCAGGTGCCGTCGCAGCTGGTCGGCGACGAGCTCGGCCGTGCGCGACCAGTCGGCATCGCTGTCCACCGCGGCGCGCGTGGCCGTGACGAGCGCGTCGAACTCGGGGCCGGTGGAGGTCATCGGGAACGTAGACGCGAAGCGGGGGCTCGATATTCCCATGCCATGCAGACCGCCCCGGCGTCGAGAATTCATCGCCAATGATCGGAGAGCACGCTCCGCAGAACGCGATGGTCGACCCGGACGAGGTCGCGCGCTTCCACGATCGCTGCAGCGACCTCATGCGCGAGCTGCTCGACGGGCTGGCCGCCGCGCCCGACCGCCCGCGGCCGTTCCCGGAGATCGAGGACGCGATCGGGTGGCCGCACCGCCGGATCGCGTCCGTGCTCGGCGGCGCCGCCCGCATGCGGCACACGGAGTTCGCCGGGCGCCGCCCGTACCGCTTCCTCGACGACCGCCGCTCGCGCTCCGGGCGCTGGGAGATGTGGATGGACGCGGGCCAGGCGCAAGCCGTCCGCGCTGCGGGGAATATCCCGCGCCGCGAAGCGTCGTCGTAGCCATGAGCAGAAAAGTGCATGACCGCGTCGTCGTGGTCGGCGCGGGGCCGGCCGGCCTGGCCTCGGCGAGCGAGCTGCGCCGCCGCGGCTTCCCGGTGACCGTGCTCGAGCGGACCGCGGCCGTCGGCGCCTCGTGGCGCGGGCGCTACGACCGCCTGCGCCTCAACTCCAGCCGGCCGTTCTCCAAGCTTCCCGGCTCGCGCTACGCGCGCGGCGTCGGCATCTTCCCGACGCGCGACCAGATGGTCGGCTACCTCGAGGACCATGCGGCGCGCAACCGGCTCGACATCCGCTTCGAGACGCTCGTCGAGCGCATCGACCACGCCGGCGGCGGGTGGCTGCTGCGGACCTCCGGCGGCGACGTCTCCGCCGATCGCGTGGTCGTCGCCAGCGGCTACGCCCACACGCCGTTCATCCCCGACTGGCCGGGCCGCGATCGCTTCCGTGGCCCGCTGATCCACGCCGCCGAGTACCGCAACGCCGACGCGTACCTCGACCACGACGTGCTCGTCGTGGGCCCCGGGTGCTCGGGCGCCGAGATCGCGCACGAGCTCGCCACCGGCGGCGCCGCGACGCGTGCGGCTCGCGGTGCGCACGCCGCCGAACATCATCATCCGCAACCCGATCGGGCCGCTGCTGGCGCGGCTCATCATGCGGCTGCCGACTCTGCGCGCCGACGCGATCCTGCGGGCCGTCAGCCGGCGCGAGATCGGCGACCTCACCGAGTACGGCCTGCCCGTGCCCGAGGAAGGGCTGTTCAGCCGCCTCAAGCGCCTCGGCGTCGCCCCGACGATCGTCGACCACGAGGTCATCGAGTCGATCAAGGAGCGCCGGATCGAGATCGTGACCGGCGTCGAGTCGCTCGACGAGACCGGCGTCACGCTCAGCGACGGCTCACGCCTCGAGCCCGACGCCGTGATCGCGGCGACCGGGTACCGCAGCGGGCTCGCGCCGACGGTCGGCCATCTGGACGTTCTCGACGAGCGCGGGCTGCCGCGCGGCGAGCGAGCCGCTGCCCGGCCTGCACTTCGTGGGCTACGTCCCGCGGCCGGCGCACGTCGGCTACATGGCGAAGGAGGCCAGGCGCGCGGCGAAGGCGATCGCCCGCGCCCGCCCCGCCTCCCAGCGCCGCTCAGCCGCTCACAACGGCCCGCGGCGCCACGGCCCAGTGACCGCGCACGTCATCCCTTCGACCGCGGCCTCGTCGAA
This sequence comes from uncultured Solirubrobacteraceae bacterium, assembly GCA_963838655.1. GTDB lineage: Bacteria > Actinomycetota > Thermoleophilia > Solirubrobacterales > Solirubrobacteraceae > DASSUW01. The sequence continues at coordinate 409,279 of CAWIRW010000013.1, forward strand.
GCGGGCGCGGCCGAAGAGGTTGACGAACAGCGTGCGACCGCTCGCGCTGAAGCAGGCCCCGGCCAGCTCCGAGCCGTTGAGCACGTTGACCGCGAACTCGAATGCGTGACCCGGAGCGGGTCAGCCCGATCAGCCGGTTGACGTTCTCGATCCCCGGCGCGAGCGGGTGCGTGTCGACGTACGCCGTCGAGGCGTCGTCCTCGCACACGATCAGGCCCCCGCGCGGCGTCACGGTGAGGTTGTCGGGAGCATCCATGGCGCTCCCGGACGGCGACTCGTACACGAGCGTGAGCGTCCCGCCGCCGTGCCTGCCCGGCCGGTAGGCCCACACCTGGCCGAAGCCCTCGGCGTAGCGCGTCGGAGTTGACGTCCCCGTTCTTGGCGTCGCCGCCGCTCGTGGAGACGAAGAAGATCGTGCTGTCCTCCTCCCAGCACCCCTCGAGCCGGTTGAACTTCGCGCCCCCCTTCGCCCAGCCCTGGTTGAACGTGCTGCGAGGGTCGCCCACGGCCGTCAGCGAGGGGTCGGGCTCGTCGATCTTCACCCACCGCACCGGCAGCGCTTCGCCGCGCGTGCGCCCTTGGCGGAGGTCGACCCGCGGCTGCCCCGCGACGGCGAGCATCTCCAGCCGCCCGCCGGCGACCAGGTCGTCGCGGTCGTCGGGCGTGTAGCGGTAGAAGCCGGCGCCCAGGCCTGACCCGGGGTCCTCGGTCTCGTAGACGGTGCCCGTCCGCTGGTCGACGGCCGCCGCCTCGTGCGAGAACCGGCCGGCGGCGACGATCGGCTCGCCGACCTCGAGCTCGTTCGGGCCGCGGTCGACCGGCGTCTGGAACAGGTAGCCGTGGCGCTTCGCGAACCGCGCGGCGGGGTCCGTCGCGTCCGGTCCGCCGACGGTCTCCTCGCCGGTGAGCCAGTAACGGCGCCGGTACGCGATGCCGCCGGCGCAGTTCACGGTCGTGCCGTTGAGGCTGACGAAGTCCTGCACGAGCCGGCGGCGGTGCTCGTCGAAGACGAGCGTGGTGGTGCCGCCGAAGGCGGTCGGGTCGTACGCCGCCGAGCGGTCGCCGAGCAGGCCGCCGGGCGTGCCGGCCGGATTGCGATCCTCGCTGTTGCGCACGAGCCGCACGAGGTGGTCGTGGCCGTGGCGCCGGCGGCCCGCGAACGCGCCCATGCCGTCGAGCGCCAGCGGCGTCGGGTTGCCGTCGGACATCGTCGAGCCGCTGTGGCTGAACGTGACGTAGCTGAACCCCGCGGGAAGCGCGAGGACCTCGACGCCGCGCTGGTCCGCGACGCGCCGCAACCGCCCGTACGGCTGCGCGCCACCGTGGCGCGCCTGCGCGAGCGCGTCTCGCGCCACGAGCCGCTCGACCGCCCCGATGCTGATCAGCCCACCGCCGGCTGCCGCCGCGCGTGTGAGGAACGTGCGCCTGTCAACCCCTGCCGTCATGCCTTCTCCTCCCCTTGTCGAGTGGACACGTACCCACTGGTCGGCCGGTGTGAACGAGCCGCGGGCGCGGCCGGTAGATTGCCCGGGGTCCAGAACCTGACCGGCGGAAAGGAAGCTCCGGTGACGCACCTGAGGATCGTCTCGCTCGCTCTCGTCGCACTGCTCGCGCTGCCCGCGGTGGCGGCGGCGAAGAACGAGGGCCGGAAGGTCACGGTCATGACACGCAACGTCTACCTCGGGGCGGATCTCGCCCCGGCGATCCAGGCGACGCACACTTCCGCAGGCGATCGACGGCGCCGGCACGATCTGGAACGAGCTGCAGCGCACGAGGTTCCGGCAGCGCGCCGTGCCGCTCGCGCGCGAGATCAGGCGCTCGGGCGCGGACCTCGTCGGGCTGCAGGAGGTCGCGCTCTGGCGCAAGCAGACGCCGTCGGACCTCGGGGCGCCGCCGATCAACCCGAACGGCACGCCCGCTACGCAGGTCGAGTTCGACTTCCTCGCGATCCTGCGGAAGAAGCTCAAGGGCTACCGGGTGGTCGTGGTCCAGAAGGAGTTCGAGGCCGAGCTCCCGGTCGACCAGGACGCCAACGACGCCACGGGCGGGCTCTTCGGCGCGGACTTCGACGCGCGGCTCACGATGCGCGACGTGATCCTGGTCAGGCGTGCGAGCAAGGTTCAGCTCGGCAGGACCCGGAAGGGCAACTTCGACACCAGGTACGAGGCCAACGTCGGCGGGCTCCCGATCCCGGTCGACCGCGGCTGGACCTCCGTCGAGGCGCGCTACCGGCACGGCAACAAGGTGCGCAGGTTCCGCTTCGTGAACACGCACCTGGAGGCGTTCGGCGACCCGTCGATCCGCGAGGCGCAGGCCAAGGAGCTGGTCGCCGGGCCGCTCGACACGAGCCGGCAGGTGATCCTGGTGGGCGACCTCAACTCGGGCGTGGGGCGCCACAACGAGCCCGAGCAGCCCGGCGACGACCTCGCGTTCCGCGCGCTCGCCGGCTTCGGGATGAAGGACAAGGGCGCGGTCCAGAGCTGCTGCTACGACGACATGTTCGACCGCAACGCCGTGTTCGACCACACGGTCGACCACGTCCTCACCAAGCCCGGCCTCAGGAAGCGGAGCGCGTTCGTCACGGGCGACGATCGCGGCCAGCGGACGCCGGCGGGCCTGTGGCCGTCCGACCACGGCGGCGTGGTGAGCAGGCTGCTGCTGCGGAGGTAGCGGCGTGGTCGTCTCGCGCGAATACGTCGACGTGCCGGTCGACGGCCGCAGCATGCGGACGTTCCTCGCCGTCCCACGGGCGCCCGGGCCGCACCCGGGCATCGTGTTCTACTCGGACATCTTCCAGCTCACCGAGCCGACGCTGCGCTGGTGCGTGCGGCTCGCGGGGTACGGGTTCGTCGTCGCGGCGCCGGAGATCTACCACCGCCGCGAGCCGGCCGGCACCGTGCTCGAGTTCGACGACGACGGCAAGGCGCGCGGGCAGCACGACGCCGAGCAGACGCCGGTGGCCGACTTCGACGCCGACATCGGCGCGGCGCTCGCCTACCTCGGCGGCCATCCGGCGGTCGCGGGCGCGCCGCTCGGCGCCGCCGGCCACTGCACGGGCGGCCACCTGGCGTTCCGCGCGGCCTTCGAGCCGGCCGTCCGCGCCACCGCCTGCTGGTACGCCACCGGCCTGCACGACGGCAAGCTCGGCGCCGACCCAGACGCCGGCTCGCTCGCGCGCGCGGGCGAGATCCAGGGCGAGCTGCTGATGATCTTCGGCACCAGCGACCCGCACACGCCCGAGGACGGCCGCGAGACGATCCGCCGCGGGCTCGAGCAGAGCGGCGCTCGCTTCACGTGGCAGCTCTACGACGCCCAGCACGCCTTCGGCCGCGACGTCGGCGACCGCTACGACCCGGAGGTCACCGACCAGGCGTTCGCCGAGACCGTCGGCCTCTTCCGCCGCATGACCTGAGCGACGGAGGGCCCGCTCGCGCGGGCCCTCCGAGAGCTCGTCTACTTCGTGTACGGCCGCGCGGAGGCGTTGCGCGCACCCTTCGGCGCGGGCTTGCCCCTCACGTAGCGCGACTTGCCGCGGCGCCAGTCGTGCCCGCGAGCGCTTCATCTTGATGACGCGCTCCTGGAGCTGCGGGTTGAGGCGGTCGAAGCCGACGAGGTCGGCCCGCTTGACGTCCGCCTGGAACCGCATGAAGCCGTAGGCGGCTTCGGGGTACCGCGGCGCGGCCGCGGTGCCGTAGTTGCGGCTCAGGCCGTCGTTCGAGTACACCGGGATGCTGCGCTTCTTGCCCGACTTGCGCGGATACGTGTACGCCGACCACGTATTCGTGCGCTCGAGGTCCGCGAACGCGATCTCCCGCGGCCGCCTCGGGTTGGTGAAGTCGATCACCGAGGAGCCGCCGCGGTAGTAGGCGTTCACCAGCAGGTAGCGATCCCGCGCCGGCACCGGGATGCCGAGGTGCGAGGAGCAATACTGGCCGGCCTCCGTGGTCGGGTCCGCGTCGTCATTGGACGGCCGCGGGTTGCGGAACTCCGACAGCAGGTCTCCGCTCTTGGTCTCGAAGAAGAACATGTTGCCGGTCTCGAACACGCGCGGCGTGGCTGAGATGCCGCCGGTCTTCGTCGTCACCGGCGGGCAGCCGTCGCCGAACGACTCGTCGATGAAGTTGGCGACCTTGCCGTCCCAGCTGAACGTCGCCGAGTGCCAGAAGTCGACGTTCGGCTGGTCGTAGGACCACTTCGGGTCCTCGGTGTCGGGCAGCCCGGTCCGGCGGTCGATCTTCCACACCTGGGCCTGCTCGCCGCACGCGGCGCCGACGATGCCCCGATCGGGGAACGAGCTCAGGTCGTGGCAGCCGAGGAAGTTGTCCAGCGGCGCGACGATGCCGTGCTCGCTGACCGGCTTGTAGACGCCGTCGGCGTCACCGGGGTAGACGATCGGCAGCTCGGTCTTCTCGAACGCACCGGCCGGGTTGTCGAACGGCACCTCGATGACCTGGACGACGCCGTGGTTGACCTCGCGACCAGCGGCCTCGCCGAGCGGGCCACAGGTCGGGCCCTCGCCGAGCGGGTAGCTCGAGTTCAGCACGTACATCGACTTGCCGCCCGGTGCGGGGAGCAGCGTGTTGGTGTGCGAGCCGCAGTCCTGGTAGACGGCCGCGACCTGCGACGGCGCGGTCGGGTCCGAGATGTCGAAGACGCGCAGGCCCTCCCACGCGCCGTCGGGATAGCGGCCGGTCGTCGCGCTCTTGCTGACCGGCCCGGCGCCGCACTCCGGGCCCGCCAGGACGCTGTCGACCGACAGCACGAGCGTGTCGGCGTCGCCGTCCTTGTCGGTGTCGAACACCGACGGGTCGCCCTGCGGGCCGTAGCAGCGGACGTCCTTGACCAGCGTCGGCTCCGGCTTCGAGACGTCGAAGATCCGGAAGCCGCCGTAGTCGCCGACGTACGCGAGATCGCCCCAGAACGCGATGTCGGAGCTCGTGACGTGCGTGTTGGCCGCGTTGAACGGGTTCTGCGCCGTCTGGAAGTTGGCGATGAACGAGAAGTTCCAGCCGAACGGGCTGCTCAGCGGCGTCCCGTAGTCGACCGGCGGGTGCGCCAGCGCGGTGCCGCTGGACAGGGCCATCGCGACCGCACACGCAGCCGTGAGGACTTTCCACCTTCGTCTCATGCTCCCCTCCCGAGGGAAATGTGGTGTGCAGGCGCGCGACCCACCTCACCCGCCCGCTATTGCGGGGAACCCTACCCGATCGGGCGGGAAGCGGACCCCCTAGGCTCCAGTGGCATGCGCCAGGTCCGCTTCCCCGGGGAGTCTCCCGAGCATCGCAGGGCGCGGGCGCTGCGCGAGCGCGTCGACGACCTGCGCGATGCCCGCCAGCGGATCATCGACGCGGCCGACGCCGAGCGCCGCCGGATCGAGCGCGACCTCCACGACGGCGCCCAGCAGCGCATGGTCTCCGTCGCGGTGACGCTCGGCCTCGCGCAGTCGCAGCTGGAGAGCGACCTGCCGCATGCGACCGAGCTCATCGCCCAGGCCCGCGACGAGGCGCAGCTTGCGGTCAAGGAGCTGCGCGAGCTCGCGCGCGGCATCCACCCGGCGCTGCTCAGCGACCGCGGGCTCGGCGCCGCGCTCGACGCGCTCGCGGCTCGCGCTCCCGTGCCCGTGCAGGTCAGCGGCGTGCCCGCAGACCCGCTCCGCCCGCCCGTGGAGGCGGCGGCCTACTTCGTCACCGCCGAGGCGCTCACCAACGTCGCCAAGTACGCGCACGCCAGCGAGGCCTTCGTCGAGCTGCAGCTCGACGACGGGCGGCTGCGGCTCCAGATCCGCGACGACGGCTGCGGCGGCGCCGACCCGACGACCGGGACCGGCCTGCGCGGGCTGAGCGATCGCGTCGAGGCGCTCGACGGGAGCCTCGAGGTCGACTCGCCGCCCGGCTGCGGCACGACGGTCACCGTCGAGCTGCCGCTGTGATCAGCGCGTGACGGCGACCGAGTAGACCGGCGGGAGGTTCGCCGCCGCCTCGAACCAGCTCGCGCCCGCGTCGGCCGAGCCGTACACCGCGCCCGATGTCGCGCCGAAGTAGAGCTCGAGCGCCTCGCCCTCGCCCACGCCGGCGAACGCCTCGCGCAGGATCGTGAGGTACGCCTCCTCGGTGGGCAGGCCGTCGCCGCGTGGCGTCCAGCTCGCGCCCGCGTCGCGCGTCTCGAAGACGCGCACGTGGCCATCGGGCGTGACGCGGTCGATGTCCGCGTTGAGCGGGATCACGAACGCGCTGTCGGGGTCGGCCGGGTCGAGTGCGAGCGGGAAGCCGAAGTCCGACGGCAGGCCGTTCGCAATGTCCGTCCACGTCTGCCCCGCGTCGTCGGAGCGGTACACGCCGCCGTGGAACTGCATGAAGATCCGCTCGGGGCGGGTCGGGGCGCGCTGGAGGCGGTGCACGCACAGCGCCACCTCCTCCTCCGGTGGCGCGTCCTCGGGCAGGTAGCGCGCGACGAGGCCCTCGTTCCCGGCGCGCCAGGTGGCGCCGCCGTCCTCCGTCAGCCACACGCCGGCAGCGGAGATGCCGATGGCCAACCGGTCCGGCTCGCCGGGCCAGGTCTCGATCGAGTGCAGGCACAGCCCGCCGGCTCCGGGCTGCCAGCGCGAGCGGGAGGGATGCTTCCACAGCGCGTCGTTGAGCTCGAAGCTGGCGCCCCCGTCGCGACTCTCGAACAGCGCCCCGGGGTCGCCGCCGGCGTACACCGTGCCCTCGCGCTCGCCGGGGACGATCACCCAGATCCGCTCGAGCGCCGCGTCGCCGCCCTCGGGCAGCGCGATGCCGCGGGCCTGCTCCCACTCGCCGGCGACGTCGTCGGCGTACCAGAGCTTCGGCCCGTAGAACGGCGAGGTGACCGAGGCGTACGCCCGCCCGGTCCGAGGGTCCCGGAGCGCGTACTCGACCGGCTCGCCGGCGAACAGCCGCGCCGTCACCTCGAACGTCGAGCCCGGCTCGCCCTCGAGCACGACCAGCCCCTTCTTCGTCCCCACCAGCAGCTCGGTCATCGGCGGCATCCTCCCGAAAGCGCCGGCAGGACGTCGATCCGGTCGCCGGCGTCGACGCGCGTGTCCTGCGCGCCGAGCTCCCCGTTCACGAACACGTTGATGTGCCGCCGCAGCACGCCCCGCTCGTCGAGGATCCAGCCGCGTGCGGCCGGGTGCGCGGACTCGATCGCCGCCAGCAGCTCACCGACCGAGGCGCCCTCGAGGGCGTGCTCGGAGCAGTTGCCGGCAAGGCGCTTGAGCGGGCCGCGCAGGCGCACGACAGGCATGGCGTGATCCTAGGCGAGTCGGGCGGTCGCCGAGTCGCCTGGCGGCGAGCGCCCTGAGCGCCTGGAACGCGGGCTTCGGATAGGGGCGGCCGTCAGCGGCCAGCCGCGGCCACCGGACCACGCCCTCGGACGCGAACGCGCTGTCGGGCGGGAACTCGGGGTTGTCGCGGAAGGCGACGAAGACGGCGTCGGCGCCGGCGTCGATCATGAATCTCGCGCCGCAGGCGATCCATCTCGCCTGGTCCGACGGGCCGCCCTTCATCCGCGGCTGGTACTGGTGGGCGGCGAGCGACGGGTAGCCGGTTTCGGTGACCCACAACGGCCCCAGGAGGCCGGTGCGCCTGTAGAACGCCTTCGCTCTGCGTACGGCGCGCCGCAAGCCGTGCAGGCGGCCTCGCAGGTGCACGTTGGCGACGTCGACGTGCTCGATGAGCGGGTTGGCCGCATCGTGCAGGACAGCGTCGATGTAGGCGGTGTTCAGGCGCGAGAAGCCGCCGACGGCGATCGTGGCGTCCGGCTGCGCCGCCCTCACGCCCAGGGCGGCCAGCGTCGCCCAGCGCGCGTAGTCGCTCGGCGTTCCGACGAAGCCGAACCCGTTGTCGGGCTCGTTGCCGAGCTCCCAGCGGCGGACGTTGGGAGCATGGCGAACGATCTGGGTCACCATGTCGCGCCACGTGCGTTCGTGCTGTGGGGCGGGCGCGCACCTGCCGGGGAACTCGGATCGCCCGGCGGGGCACTCGGCGATGTACCACGGCGTGTCGGTGATCGTCCCCGTCACCCGGATGCGGTACCGGGCGGCGAGCGCGTTGACGCGCTCGACCGCGGAGAAATCGGTGCCGCCCGACGCGAACACGATCCCGACCGCGAAGTCCATCCGCAGGTAGCGCAACCCCGCCTCCGACGAGGCCCTGAACAGCGCTTCCTGCTGGACTGCCGTGTGGTTGAGATAGAGCATCGAATGGCTTCCCAGCCTGGTGCCGTACGTCGTGTCCTTGGCGGCCGCGTCGGCCGGTGGCGGCATGGTGGCGAGCGCAGCAGCGCACGCGACCGCGCAGAGCGACATGGCGCCCATGGCGGCCTCCCTGTTCGATCGGGGCGCCCCGGGGGTCGGGCGCCGTCACGACCGTTATCCGACGCGCAGCGTTCCGCCGCCAGACCCCATAGGGGTGAGGCTCATACCCCCGGCGGTGCTACGCCGTAGCGACGTAGGCCGGCTCCTCGATGCTTTATCAAGGTTTTGGCCCGCCATGAGATTTCCGAATGGCCGGCGCGCGACGATGGCTGTGTGATCGAGCTCGGAGACATCTTCGCCGCCGCCCTGATGCTGCTGACCGTCGCGGTCTTCGCCACGATGATCTGGGCCGGCAACCACCGGCACTGACGGTTGACGGGCAGCCTGCGCCGCGACAAGCTCGTCCCTCACGCGGACAGGGAGGAGCGCATGCTGGGTGATCACCCGATCGACGTGGTGTTGCTGGCGACGGACCTCGAGGAGTCGAAGGAGTTCTACGCCGGCAAGCTCGGCCTCGAGATCCTCCACGAGAGCGAGGAGGAGGTCACCTACAAGTGCGGAGGTGACAGCCAGCTCGCGGTCACCAAGAGCACCACGGGCACGGCGGACGAGCAGACGCAGGCGGGCTGGCGCGTGACCGACCTCGCGGCCGAGCTCGCCGAGTTGCGAGCGCGGGGCGTAGAGATCCAGGACTACGACATGCCGGGGCTGAAGACGGTCGACGGCGTCGTGGACCTCGGCTTCGCGCTGATGGCGTGGATCGTCGACCCGCACCGCAACGCGCTCGCGATCCTGCAGCTCAAGTAAGGGAGAGAGATGATCGACCACGTCGGCTTCGGCGTCAGCGACTACGCGCGCAGCAAGGCGTTCTACGAGCAGGCGCTCGTGCCGCTCGGCATCACGCTGCTGATGGAGCCCGTGGCGCAGGCGGCCGGATTCGGCCGGGACGGCAAGCCGTTCTTCTGGGTCGAGACCCGGGGGCCGGCCTCGCCGGGCGCCGTGCACCTCGCGTTCGCGGCCGAGGACCGCGAGACCGTCGACGCCTTCCACGCCGCCGCGCTCGCCGCGGGCGGAACCGACAACGGGGCGCCAGGAGTGCGCGCGATCTATCACCCCAACTACTACGGGGCCTATGTGCTCGATCCCGACGGCAACAACGTCGAGGCGGTCTGCCACAGGCCCGCCTGACTGCCGGATCAAGCCAACGTCTTCTCGAGCCAGTGGTCCGCGAACGGCTCGTCGTTGAACGGAGGCACTTCGACCCAGCCGGCTGAGCGGTAGAGCGCGAGCGCCTCGGTGAGCACCGCGCTCGTCTCGATGTGCGCGACGCGGGCCCCGCTCGCCCGCGCGCGCCCCTCGAGGTGCTCCAGGAGGCGCCGCCCGAGCCCCAGGCCGCGGGCGTCCGGAACGAGCCACATCCGCTTGACCTCGGTCGGCGCTCCCGCGTGGTACTTGACGGCGCCGCAACCAATCGGCTCCCCGTGCAGGTACGCCACGAAGAACTCGCCCGCCGGCGGGCGGACCTCGTGCGGCAGCGCGGTCGCGCCGGCGGACGGGTCGAAACCCCGCTCCGAGCGGCGGTTGAGCTCCGCGACGTACTCCGCGAGGCAGTGCCGCGCGTCTGGGTGCTCCGGGTCGACGCGCCTGATCTCCACACTCGCCGCGGTCAGCAGCCGCTCGACGTCGTGCATGGCGGCCACGAGACGCTCCTGCTGGTCGGCGCTCAGCGGGGCGAGGATCGAGCGCGCGAGGTCGTCCGAGCGCGCGTCGAGCACGGCGCGCTCGGCGCGACCGGCGGCCGTCAGGCGCGCGACGCGGATCCGCCGGTCATCCGTGCTTGCCGCCACCGTGACCAGGCCGGCCGCTTCGAGCGAGCGCAGCAGGCGGCTCAGATAGCCGGAGTCGAGGGCCAGACGGGACCGCAGCCGGCGAACCTCGCAGCCGTCGAGTCCGATCTCCCACAGCAGCCGCGCCTCGCCGAGGGGGCGGTCGAGGCCAAGGAAGCGATCGTGGAGCGCCCCCACGCGCTCGGTGACCGTGCGGTTGAAGCGGCGGATCTGCTCGACCATCGGCCCGGACATTCTCTGATTTTAGTCAGAGAATGTCCGCGCCGATTCAGGACGCGCGCTCGTAGACCAGCACGACGATGCCGTCGCCGACGACGTTCGACTCCTTGAGCCCGAGCTGGCGTCGCTCGGGCGACTCCTCGAACGCCTTCTTGCCCGTCCCGAGGATGACCGGGAAGATCATCAGGTTGAGCTGGTCGACGAGGTCGCTCGCGATCAGCTCCTGCACGAGCCGGTGGCTGCCCGGCACCTGCAGCTCGCCGTCGAACTCCTCCTTGAGCTTGCGCACCTCGGCCGTTGCGTCGCCGCTGTCAAGGACCGTCGTGTTGTTCCACTCCGGGTCCTTCAGCGACGTCGAGACGACGAACTTCGGCATCGCGTTGAACTTGTCCGCGAACTCGCCCTCGCGCTTCGGCCAGGCCCCGGCGAAGCTCTCATACGTGCGGCGTCCGATCAGCAGCGCGTCGGCACTCAGCGTCTCGTCCAGCTTGAACTGGTTTCCGTCATCGCCGCGATCGAACTCGAAGGTCCATCCCGGGTACTTGAAGTCCGGTTCGCCTCCCGGTGCCTCCATGACGCCGTCGAGCGATACGAACTCCGTCACAACGATTCGTGCTGGCATGTTCGATAGGACCGAGGTCGACTCGCGAACTCATCGGCGGCGTGCCGTGCGCGGCGACCGGTTGGCCGCCGCGCGCGATCGTCCAGGGAGCGAGGCAGCGCTCGTAGTACGCCTTCCAGTGGCGGTCCCACCACTTCGTGGCGGCCTCGTAGCCGCGACGCTCTTCGACCTCGCGGAACCTGGCCTCGAGTCGCTCGAGGCGGGCGTCGCAGTCCAGGCGGGCGGTCTGGACGTCTGCTTGGGCTGGGGCGGCCGAGCCGATGGCCGACGCAGCCAGCACGGCGACGAGCGCGAGCTTTCCTCGCGTCTGGATGGTGCTCATTGGGTGCTCCTAGGAATGGGGAGGAACGGTCGACGGGAGCGTATGGCCGCCCGCGCCGCCGTTCATGAGCCGTTCCTGAGCCTTTCGTGAGCCGACGAGCGGTGATCCCCGGGATACTGATGCCGTGAGCGAGCGCAACCTGCTCGGCGGGCCACTGGAGCCGTGCGGCACGGAGCCGCTGACCGGGTTCTTCCGGGACGGGTGCTGCCGGCCGGACCCCGACGGAGTGGGAACGCACCTCGTCTGCGCCGTGGTCACCGAAGAGTTCCTCGCGCACCAGCAGCGGATCGGCAACGACCTGAGCACCCCGCGGCCGCAGTACGGCTTCGTCGGGTTGGCGCCGGGAGACCGTTGGTGCGTCACGGTCGCCAACTGGTTCCGCGCGTACGAGGACGGCGCGGCGTCGTTCGTGGTCCTGGCTTCGACGAGCGCGCGTGCGCTGGACACAGTGCCGCTCTCGGCGCTCGAGGAGCACGCGGTCGACGTGCCCCCCGATCCGCGCGAGCTCTCGGACTGACGCGATCGAGCCCGCGCGGCTCAGCCGGTGGTGGAGAGCTGGGCTCCCTCCTCGTACCACGAGAACGCGTAGGACGGGTCGTCGAGGTCGCGCGACAGCGGCGTGAGCTTGAGCGGGCGGAAGGTGTCGCACATCACCGCCAGCTCCTCGGTCCGGTCCGCGCCCAACGACTTCTCGACCAGTCCCGGCTGCGGCCCGTGCGGCAGCCCTGACGGGTGCAGCGTGATCGCCCCGATGTCGACGCCCTTGCGCGACCCGAACTGGCCGTCGACGTAATAGATCATCTCCTCCGACTGCACGTTCGAGTGGTGGTAGGGGAGGGGGATGGCCATCGGGTCCCAGTCGAGCATCCGCGGGCAGAACGAGCAGATGACGAAGTTCGGGCCCTGGAAGTTCTGGTGCGCCGGCGGCGGCTGGTGCAGGCGCCCGGCCTTGGGCTCGAAGTCGGCGATGTTGAACGTGTACGGGTACACGTAGCCGTCCCAGCCGACGACGTCGAGCGGGTGGTAGTCGAGCACGTAGTCCTGGTAGCCGCCGCGCACCCGCACCTTGACCAGGTGCTCGCCGCGGTCGCGGTGGGTCTCCAGCGACGACGGCGGCTTGAAGTCACGCTGGGAGAACGGCGCGTGCTCGAGCAGCTGGCCGTAGCGGTTGCGGTAGCGGTTCGGGGTCTCGATCTCGCCCGGCGTGTAGAAGGTCAGCCAGCGCTGCGGCTCGTCGAACCGCAAGCGGTATGTGGTGCCGCGCGGGATCACCACGTAGTCGTGCTTGGAGTACGGCAGCGTGCCGAAGATCGTCTCGACGACGCCCGAGCCCTCGTGGACGAAGATGACCTCGTCGCCCTCGCCGTCGCGGTAGAAGTAGTCCGCCTCGACCTCGGGGATGCAGATCCCGATCTCGACGTCGTTGTTGTACTGCAGCACGCGCCGGCCGAGCACCGGGTCGCCCTCGGCCGACAGGCCCATCGTGTTCGTCAGGCGATGGACATGCGTGTCCGGCACCCATTCCTCGAGCTCGATCGGCGTGAACTCGCCGACGTCCGAGATCCGGCACGGCGACCACAGGTGGTAGAGGATCGACTCGTTGCCGGAGAAGCCCTCGAAGCCGAGCACCTCCTCCACCAGCAGGGGAGCGGTCCCATTCCCGGACGCGTCCGGGTCGCGGAACTGCACGTGGCGCTTCTGCGGCACAGCGCCCAACGAGTGGTAGCGCATCAGAGGTTCCCCCTCAGCTCCTGCTCGCGCTCGATCGCCTCGAAGAGCGCCTTGAAGTTGCCCTCGCCGAAGCCGCGCGCGCCGTGGCGCTCGATCACCTCGAGGAACATCGTCGGCCGGTCGCCGATCGGCTTCGTGAAGATCTGCAGCATGTAGCCCTCGTCGTCGCGGTCGACGAGGATCCCGAGCCGCCGCAGGTCCTCCAGCGACTCCTTGATCTCGCCGATCCGCTCCGGCACGTCGTCGTAGTAGGTGTCCGGCACGGTGAGGAACTCGATTCCGCGCTCGCGCAGCTCGGTCACGGTGCGAACGATGTCACGCGTGGCGACCGCGATGTGCTGCGCTCCGGCGCCGCCGTAGAACTCGAGGTACTCGTCGATCTGCGACTTGCGCTTGCCCTCGGCCGGCTCGTTGATCGGGAACTTGACGCGCCCGTTGCCGCTGGTGACGACCTTCGACATCAGCGCCGAGTACTCGGTGGAGATCGCCTCGTCGGTGAAGTGCAGCATCTCCGTCATCCCGAAGACGTCCTCGTAGTACTTGACCCACGTCTCCATCTCGCCGAGCTCGACGTTGCCGACGATGTGGTCGATGGCGAGCAGGCCGGTGTCGCCGGCCGACCGATCGCGGGCGGTGTAGCCCGGCACGAACGGGCCGCGGTACGCCGAGCGGTCGACGAACGTGTGCAGCGTGTCGCCGTAGGTCGCGATCGTGGCGAAGTGGATCGTGCCGTGCTCGTCGCTCTCCTGCCACGGCTCGCGCACGCCACGGGCGCCGCGCGTGGTGGCCTCGCGGTACGCGTGGTCGACGTCCGGGACCGACAGCGCGATGACCTTGACGCCGTCGCCGTGGGCCGCGGCGTGGCGGCCGATCTCGTGGTCGGGAGTGAGCGCGCCGGTGAGCACGATCCGGATCCGGCCCTGCGCGAGCACGTGCGAGGTGCGGTCTCGGATGCCGGTCTCGAGCCCCGCGTAGGCGACCTCGCGGAAGCCGAGCGCGTGGACGTAGAAGTAGGCCGACTGGAGCGCGTTGCCGACGTACAGCTCGACGTGGTCGATGCCGTGCAACGGCATGAAGTCGTCACGCGTGCCGGCGGGATGATCTCCCGGGGCGACGACAGGCTGGGTGCTCACGGACAGGCCTCCATCTCGATCAAGGTTCGTGCTCTTAATGGTTGCGCTGTCGAGCGCGCCTCTCAAGCCGTATCCGTTGCGCGGCATGGCACAATCACCACACAATGGACGACATCGACCGGCAGATCGTTGCGCTCCTGCGCCAGAACGCCCGCCGCTCGTTCCAGAGCATCGGGATGCGCGTCTCGCTGTCGGCCCCGGCGGTCAAGCGGCGGGTCGACCGGCTGGAGGCCGACGGCGTGATCCGCGGCTACACCGCTCAGGTCGACCCCGGCCGCTACGGCTGGGGGACCCACGCCTTCGTCGCGCTCTACACCGAAGGCCGCATGGCCGGCCAGGAGGTGCGCGACGCGGTCGAGCGCCACCCCGAGGTCGAGGCCGCCTACACGGTCGCGGGCGAGGCGAGCGCGGTCCTGCACCTCCGTGCACGCGACACGACGCATCTCGAGGAGGCCCTCGAGCGCCTCCGCGACCACCCCGGCGTCACCCGCACGCAGACCCAGATCGTGCTGTCGACGCTGTTCGAGCGCCCGTTCGTCGACAGGGATCAGCCGCGCCAGTAGTTGCGGCTGAGCAGCACCGCGACGGGGATGATCTCCATCCGGCCGAGCCACATGAGCGCGGTGAGGATGCCGGTCGAGAGGTCGCTCATCGGCTCGTAGGACCCGAACGGGCCGGCGAAGCCGAACGCCGGGCCGACGTTGCCGATGCACGCCGCCGACGCGCCGATCGCCTCGAAGGCCGTCATCGTCTCGCCGCCGCCGAAGCGCGCGTCGAGCAGCAGCGCGATCGCGCCGATGGCGAACGTGAGCAGGTAGAGCAGCACGAAGACGACCATCGAGCGCAGCGAGCGCTCCTCGATCGCCATGCCGTTGGCCGTGATCGGGCGCACGATCTCGCGATGGATCGTCGAGTCGAGCTCGCGCTTGACGAGCTTGAAGAGGAGCAGGTGGCGGACGACCTTGATCGAGCCGCCGGTCGAGCCCGCGGAGGCGCCGACGAACATCAGCAGCAGGAGCGTCATGACCGCCAGCGGGCCCCATTGCGTGTAGTCCGCGGTCCCGAACCCGGTGGTGGACATGATCGCCACGGCCTGGAACATCCCGGTGCGGATCGCCTCCTCGCCGCGGGCGAAGTCGCCGGCCAGCAGCTCGGTGATGATGAGCGCCGACCCGAGCACGAGGAACGCGCCGTAGAGCCGCAGCTCCTCGTCCGTGCGCACGACCGCCACCTGCCGCTGCACGAGCAGGCGGTAGAGGCGCAGGAAGTTCACGCCGGCCAGGATCATGAACAGCAGCAGCAGGTACTGGGTGAGCGGGACGAACGCGGCGGCCGACTCGTTCTTGGTCGAGAAGCCCCCGAGGGCGATCACCGAGAAGGCGTGCGAGACGGCCTGGAACGGTGTCATCGCGTCGTCGAGGCCCGTCCAGCCCACCACCGCGAGCACGAGGATCGCGACCACCGTCAGCCCGACGTACAGCGACCACAGCCGGCGCGCGGTCTCGCGGATCGTCGTCGAGAAGCGCTCGATCTCCGTCGGCCCCGCCAGCTCGGACTGCAGCAGCTGGCGCCCGCCGACCCGCAGCCGGGGGAGCACGGCCACGGCGAGCACGATGATCCCCATGCCGCCGAGCCAGTGGCTGAGCTGGCGCCAGAAGAGCATCGCGTGGTCGAGCGCCTCGATGTCGGTCAGCACCGTCGCCCCCGTGGCGGTGAAGCCGGAGACCGACTCGAAGTACGCGTCGACCAGCCGCGAGAGCTGCGGCACGTCGCCGAGCACGAACGGGATCGCGCCGAAGATCGGCACCAGCAGCCAGATCAGGGCGACCACGAGGAAGCTCTCCCGCGGTCCGACGGCCGTGCCGCGCTTGGAGCCCGTGATCTGGTCGAGCCCCAGCCCGCAGCCGACGGTGATCGCCGCCGCCGCCAGGAACGGCCACGCGGCCTCGCCGTAGCCGGCGGCCACCGCGGCGGGCGCGAGGAACGTCGCGCCGACCCACTTGAGCACGCCGCCGACGAGGTCGAACGCGCTGCCGACGTCGACGCCGCGAGCGGCTATAGGACTCGCTCCACCAGCGAGGCGCGCTCTGACTCGACGAAGATGATCACCCGGTCCCCCGGTTGCAGCTCGTCGGACCCGTGCGGGAAGATCACCGACCCGTCGCGGATGATCGCGCCGATCACCGAGCCGGTGTGCGGCAGCTCGTCGAGCCGCCGGCCGGCCAGCTCGGACTCCGCGCGCACGGTGAGGTCGAGGATCTCGAAGCGGTCGTGCTCGAGCATCGCGATCTGCCGGATCCGCGGGTCGTGGGCGAAGCGGACGAGCTCCTCGGCGATCACCTGGCGCGGGTCGAGCGCGAGGTCGATCCCGGCGCGCTCGTACACGTCGACGGACTCCGCGTCGTGGGCGAGCGCGATCGTGAGGTGTACCCCCTGCAGCTCGGCGAGCACGCCGGCGTAGAGGTTCTTGGCGTCGTCGTTCATGGCGAACACCGCCGCCGTCTCGTGTGCGATGCGCTCGCGCACGAGGAAGTCGGCGTCGAACGCGCTGGCGTGGAAGACCCGCGCCTCGTGCAGCTCCTCGGCGGCCTCCTGGGCGCGCGCCTGGTTCGCGTCGACCAGCCGCACGCGGATCTCGCGGTCGAGCAGCACGCGGGCGATCGTTCGGCCCATCTGCCCGCAGCCGAAGATCACGATGTCGTCCACCACCTTGGTGTCACCGGCGACGGCGGCGCTCCAGGCCTGGGCGGCCGCCGGCGAGGCGATCACGATCACGCGGTCGCCGGGCTCGATCTGCTCATCGCCGCGCGCCGGGACCATACGCTCGCCGCGGATGATGGCCACCACGCGCGAGTCCGACGGCAGCCCGGCGTCGCGAAGCGGCGTGCCGACCACCGGGCTCTCCGCAGCGCTCTCCGGCACGTCGAACTCGACGACCTGGACCATGCCGTCGGCGAAGACGTCGGTCTGCCGGGCGGCGGGCACCCCGACGAGCCCGAGGATCGCGTTGGCGGTCTCGAGCTCCGAGGAGACCATGAAGTCGACGTCGATCTCCCGCTCGCGCCAGGCCTCGAGGTACTCGATGCTCGTCGTGCGAACGATCACCTTCGCGCGCGAGAGCTTCTTGACGAGCATCGCCGACACGAGGTTGGCGTTCTCGTTCGGGCTGCAGGCGATCAGGAGGTCGATCTCCTCCACGCCCGCCTGGCGCAGGACGGCCTTGGTGGCGCCGTTGCCCTCGACGGTGCGGACGTCGTAGCGGTCCGCCAGCGGCGCCAGCTGCCGCGCGTCGGTGTCCACCACCGTGATGTCGTGCTCCTCGTGCAGCGCCTCGACGACGGTCGCACCGACATGCCCGGCGCCCAGCACCACGATCTTCATGGCGCGAGAGTAGGCGGAAATCGCACGGGGGCCCGCCCAAACGGGCCATTCCGTGTGGAGCGATGTCCCGTTTGGGCACCCCTAGGGCCGGCGGGCGTTCTCGATCCGCACCACGAGCGCGACTGCGACGACGATGATCGCCGCGCCCACCACGGTCACTGGCGTGACCACCTCGTCGAGGATCAGGAAGCCGAGCACGATCGCGACCACCGGGTTCACGTAGGCGTAGGTCGAGACCTTCGAGATCGGGGCGTTCTGCAGCAGCCAGGCGTAGGCCGTGAACGCCAGCCACGAGCCGAACACGATCAGGTAGGCGAGTGCCAGCACCGAGCGCGTGGAGAACGCCTGCGGGGTCGACCTCGGGGGCCTCGCCGACCGCCAGCCCGACGGCCACGATCACCAGCCCGCCGAGCAGCATCTGCCACCCGGTCGAGACCAGCGGGTCGCTGGGGAGCTTCAGGCGCGGGGAGGCGAACGAGCCGCTCGCCCACATCACCGCCGCGAACACGACGGCGGCGAGGCCGAGCACCGTGGCGTCGCCGGACTGCTCGCCGGGCCGCAGCAGGAGCGCGACGCCCGCGAAGCCAACCAGTACCGCCCCGATCCCGGCGCGCGAGACGCGCTCGCCCGAGCCGCGGCGCATCAGGATCACCCACAGCGGTACGGAGGCGATCAGCAGGGCGGCCACGCTCGAGGGCACCTCCTGCTCGGCCACGGTCACGACCGCGTTGGCGCCCGGCAGCAGGATGCCGACGAGCAGCGCGCTGAGCAGCTGGGCGCGCGTCGGGCGGACCGAGCGCCGCAGCGAGAGGACGCCGACCATCACCGCTCCGGCCACCGCGAAGCGGGTGCCGGCCCCGAGCAGGGGCGGCACGGTCTCGACCATCACGCGGATGGCGAGGTAGGTCGAGCCCCAGACCAGGTAGACGATCCAGAGCGCGGTCCAGACCTTCCAGGCGGGGGCGGCCGGGGAAGCCGCCCCCGCCTGATGCACTGGGGAGGAACTGGTGGTGGCGACGCTCACGCGGCGCGCAGCATGGCGCCCCGCAGCTCGAGCAGTCCGACCACGTCGGCGGTCGGCCGGAACGGGTCGGCGATCGACGCCCGCGCCGCGGGGGAGTGCGCGGCGATCAGCGTGCCCTCGGTCTCGGCGACGATCAGGTCGCCGGCCGGGACGCGCGCGGAGTCGAGCTCGGCGAGGCGCCCGAGGGCCTCGCCGTCGGAGCCGCGGGCGGCCCGGATGAGGACGGTTGGAGCGGCGGAGAAAGCGGTCACGGTCATGTCCTTTCAACGAGCCAGACGTCAACGATGTGAGGAAAATTCTCCCGCGACCGAGCTATCAGATCAAATGAACGTTCGCACCAGGTGGTATAAGTTGTCCTGATGCTCGACGTGCGCCGTCTCCGAGTCCTGCGCGAGGTCGCCGTGCGCGGCTCGTTCTCCGCCGCGGCCGAATCGCTGTCGTTCACGCAGTCGGCGATCTCGCAGCAGATCGCGGCGCTCGAGCGCGAGGCCGGGGCCGTCCTCGTCCAGCGCAGCGCGCGCGGCGTGCGCCTGACCGAGGCGGGCGAGGCGCTCGTCCGCCACACCGACGCGATCATGGCCCGCCTCGCCGAGGCCGAGGCCGAGCTCGAGGCGATCGCCGGCCTGCGCGGCGGCCGGTTGCGGATGGCCGCGTTCGAGTCTGCGGGCTCGACGCTGATGCCGCTCGCGATCGCCGCGTTCCGCGAGCGCCACCCGGCGGTCGAGCTGTCGCTCAGCATGTCCGAGCCCGAGGACTGCGTGCCCCAGCTCCGCAGCGGCGAGCTCGATCTCGCGATCGTCTTCGAGTCGGCGGTCGCCAAGCCGGGCGACGGGATCGAGCGCGTGCACCTGCTCGAGGACCCGATGTACCTCACGCTGCCGCGCGACCACCCGCTTGCCAACCGCCGCCGGCTGCGGCTCGCCGACCTCGCGGGCGAGGCGTGGATCGCGGGCGAGCCCGACTGCGAGTGCAACCGCCTGATCGAGCGCGCGTGTGCGCTCGCCGGCTTCCAGCCGCGGATCGCCTTCGAGACCGACGACTACACGGCCATGCAGGGGTTCGTGGCCGCGGGAGTGGGCGTCTCCCTGATCGCCGAGCTCGGCCTCACCAGCGTGCGCGAGGACATCGTCGTGCGCGACCTCGGGCGCGACACACCCGTGCGGCAGATCTACGCCGCCACCCTGGCCGACGGGTACCGCGCTCCCGCCACCCAGGCGATGCTCGAGATCCTGCGCGACGTCGCGGTGCGCTACGAGTCGCGCCGGCCGCGGCTCGCACTAGTCGTCTAATCGTCCGGTCGGCTCAAGCCCGCCACTGGAGGGGCCGACAACCGGTCCTACATGGACGTGCGCGCCCGCGGGACCCTACGATCTGACGACGGCTTTGCCCTCATGGAGGTCATCGTCTCTGCTGCCGTGCTCCTGATCGTCGTGCTCGGTGTACTCGCGGCGACGGACTCGGTGACCAAGACGGCCGGTGCCAACAAGGCGCGTACGGTCGCCGCCACGCTCGCCGAGCTCGACATCGAGCGGCTGCGCAGCCTGCCGACCAGCGAGCTCGACAAGCTGGACCAGATCGAGGCGCTCACGCGCGAGGTCCAGGTCGAGACCGTCCCCTACACGATCAAGTCCGAGGCCAAGTGGGTCACCGACAGCACGGGCGAGGAGATCAGCTGCGCGGTCGCTCCCAACGAGGGCTCGTACATGCGCATCACCTCCACCGTGACGTCGCCGGTCACCGGCAAGTCCGTGAAGCCTGTCGTCCTCACCAGCATCGTCGCGCCGCGGCCCGGCAAGGGCACGTTGACGGGCATGGTCAAGAACGCCGCCGCGCAGCCCGTGACGGACCTCGGTGTCCAGGCGATCGGTCCCACGCCCGCGACCAAGCTCACCAACAGCGCCGGCTGCGCGATCTTCGATGAATCCGAGGCCGGCAGCTACAAGCTCAAGCTCAACAAGGCCGGCTGGGTGGATCCGGACGGCAACACGGCGCCCGAGAAGGGCGCCACCGTCTCGGCCGGCAACCTGACGACGGTCGAGTTCGCGTACGACCGGAAGTCGAGCTTCAACGTTGCGGTGAAGACGAAGCGGCCCGCTGCGGGCAGCGAGGTCGCGGACGTCTCGACCGGCGTGACCGCAGCTCACACCGGGCTCACGACGGGGGCCAAGCTCATCACCGCGGCGGCCCCGGGGGCTGCCAGCTTCCTGTACGACCCGATGTTCCCGTTCCAGACGCCGTACCAGGTCTACAGCGGCACGTGCGTCGGCAACGATCCGTCCAAGTACATCGCGAACTACTTCGCCGGCCGCCCGAGCTCGCGCGTGCAGCTCACGCCGGGCGCCCCTGCCGTGAGCGCCGACGTGCTCGAGCCGGCCCTGGACGTGACCATGAAGTACACCCGCAGCACCGGGACGGTGGACTGGCCGGGCGCGACGAACACGTCGATCTACGGGACCGTCTACGCGTATCCGAAGACGGCCGGCTGCAGCACGTCGAGGATCACGCTCGGGTCGACGACCAACGACGGCACGGGGAAGATCCCGAACCCGGGCCTGCCGTTCGGCTTCTACGACCTCTGCGTCAACTTCGTGCGCAGCGGCACCACGTATCGGGCGACCTGGACCGTGGCGCCTCGAGAACAAGAACGTGAACGGCACGGCGCTCGCCGCCAACTTCACGAGCTCGTCGAACACCGGCGCGTGCGCACGACATGACCCGCCTACGCTCTGAGGCCGGCTTCACGGTGATCGAGGTCATGGTCGCCGCGACCGTCGGTCTCGTGCTGGTCGGCGCCATCATGGGGCTGCTCGACAGCTCGCTGCGCCTGCACTCCGGCGTCGTGTCCAAGACCGACGCGATGCAGCGTGGGCGGGTCGCGATGGACTCGATCACCCAGCAGCTGCGGTCGCAGGTCTGCCTGGACGGGACGACGTTCGACGACTCCGTGGCGATCTCGGCCGTCACGACGGCGAGCACCGCGAGCTCCGTGACCTTCTACTCGGACTTCACGTCGACCGGAGCGAACCCGGTCAAGCGCACGCTCGCCTACGACCCCGCGAAGCAGGCGATCACGGTCAACACGTACGCGACCACGGTCAACCCGCCGCTGCCGACGGACTACCCGGGCACGCCGACGAGCACCAACCTCGTGCTCGAGAATGTGCGGTTGCAGCAGAAGTCGGGCGTTGACGTGCCGTTCCTGCGGTACTACGCGTACAAGCTCGTCAACGGCCGTCCGCGCGCCGAGGAGGAGCTTGTGCTTCCGCTCGACCAGACCGAGGCGGACCGCGTCGCGCGCGTGGACGTCGCGTTCCTCTCACTGCCGACGCGTTCGAGCGACCGTAAGAAGGGCGTGAACCTGTCCGACCAGGTGATGGCTCGGCACTCGGATCCCAACGCCTTCATCTACGACAAGTTCACCAATACCTACGTGCCCGCCCCCGACCCGTATTGCCTATGACTCGACGACTGCGCCTCGGCGCCCAGGACGGCTTCACCCTGGCGGCGGTGATGCTGGTCCTCCTCGCGACGAGCATCATGGCCGGCGCCACCTTCGCCGCGGTTGGCGGTGACATTCCGTTCACGCGCGCGGCGCAGGACCGCAAGCAGTCCTATGCCGCGGCCGAGGCAGGGATCGAGTACTACCTCTACCAGCTGACTCGCGACAACGACTACTGGAAGACCTGCGCGTCCGCGCCGGGCCCCAACGGGGCGCCGAACCCGGTCAACCAGGAGCAGCCTGGCGCCGCGCGCCGCTGGCGCGGCGTCGCGGGCGCCGCGGGCGCGCGCTTCTCGATCGAGCTGCTACGTGCGAACGGCGCCTTGACGTGCGATACGACGAAGCCCGAGGCGACCCTGATCGATCAGGCCACCGGGACCTTCCGCATCCGCTCGACCGGCCAGTCGCGCGGCGAGACACGCTCGATCGTGACGACGATGCGACGGGACAGCTTCCTCGACTACCTGTACTTCACCGACTACGAGTCCGCCGATCCCCTGTCCTTCGAGGACTACGACGACCAGGTGTACGCCCGCGACAACTGCGTCAAGTACCGCGCCGACCGCGAGCTGAACGACTGGTGCACCGACAACGCCAGCATCACCTTCCCGGACTGGGACGCGATCAAGGGGCCGCTGCACACCAACGACAGCCTGCTGGTGTGCGGCACGCCGGAGTTCGGCCGCCCCGGAAAGAACGACCGCATCGGGATCGTGCAGCAGACGGACAACGGGGCCGGCTGGGTCGACCGCGCCGGTTGCAGCGGCGACCCACAGTTCAAGGGACCCGTGCGTAACCCGACGAAGTCGCTCAACGTCCCCACGTCCAACACGCGCCTGAAGGATGCCGCCCTCGCGGGGTACCTCTTCTACGGCGAGACGAGGGTCACGCTCAAGACGAACGGCCGGATGAACGTGTGGACGCACGATGCCGCCGGCAACAACGTCACCTATACCGACTACCCGACACCCACGAACGGCGTCGTCTATGTCGAGAAGTACGGCACGTGCGCGCTCGACGCCCCGCGGGAGATCGGCTACGACACGGACGACGGCTGTGCCGTGCTGAGCATCTCCGGCACGTACACCAAGTCGATGACGTTCGGTGCACGCGACGACGTCCTCATCGAGGGCAGCCTCACGCGGCCCGATACGGCGGACGTCGTGCTCGGGCTCATCGCCGAGCGGTTCGTGCGGGTCAAGCACGAGATCCAGAGCGTGACCAACTGCAACAAGGACGACGTCAACGTCAACCCGCTGACCGACATCACGATCCAGGCGGCGATCCTCGCGCTCAAGGACTCGTTCGTGGTCGACAACTGGCGCTGCGGCGCGAAGCTCGGGACGCTCACCGTCAAGGGCGCCATCGCGCAGAGCCATCGTGGCGCGGTCGGCACGTTCTCCGGCTCGAGCAAGGTGACCGGCTACACCAAGGACTACAACTACGACGACCGGCTGCGCTACCGCAGCCCGCCGTACTTCCTCGACCCGATCTCCGCGGCCTGGCGGGTCGTGCGCAACAACGAGCAGGTCCCCGCCGCACCGACGTCGTAAGCAACGCTCACGCGCGGCGACAGCAACCGTCGCCGCGCGTGCCCCGCGCGCGTCCGACATTGGACGCATGCATCGACTTCTGACGGCGGCGGTGGTCGGCGGCCTGCTCATCGCGGGCTGCGGCGCCGAGGACTCGAACCCGGAGGCCGGCTCGCCGGCCGAGGGCAAGCGCGGCGGCAAGCTGACGATGCTGTGGACCGATGACGTCGACAACATCGATCCCGGCATCACCTACTACCAGATGGGCTACATGGTCGGCTACGCCACGCAGCGGCCGCTGTACTCCTACCGGCCGGATGACGGCGAGCGCGCGGTGCCGGATCTCGCCGAGTCCGACCCGCAGGTGTCCGAGGACGGCAAGACCGTCACGGTCACGATCCGCGACGGCGTGCGCTTCTCCCCGCCCGTCGACCGCGAGGTGACCGCGCAGGACGTCAAGTACGCGATCGAACGCGGCTTCTTCAACACCGTCAACAACGGCTACGCGGGCGCGTACTTCGGCGACCTCGTGGGCGCCAAGCCGGGCGCCGCCCCCGGGCGCGAGATCGCCGGCATCGAGACGCCCGACGACCGCACGCTCATCTTCCGCCTGCGGCGCGGCAGCGGCGGCGTGCTCGCCGGGGCGCTGGCGCTGCCGCTGAGCGCCCCTGTGCCCGAGGAGTACGCGGAGAAGTTCGACCGCGAGAGCCCGTCGCTGTACGGCCAGCACCAGGTCGCGACCGGCCCGTACATGATCGCCAACGACGCGTCCGGCAAGGCCGTCGGCTACCAGGCCGGCCGTCGCATCCACCTCGTGCGCAACCCGAACTGGGACGCGTCCACGGACTACAAGCCCGCCTACGTCGACGAGATCGAGATGCCGCAGGGCAACGACGACACGACGCTGGCGTCGCGCCGCGTGCTCTCCGCCGAGGGCATGCTGACCGGCGACTTCTCGCCGCCGCCGGCGGTGCTCGCCCAGGCGATCAAGCGCCAGCGCGACCAGCTGGCGCTCGTGCCGGCGGGCAGCTTCCGCCACATCACGATGAACACGTCGATCGCGCCGTTCGACGACGTCAATGTGCGCCGCGCGGTGGTCGCGGGGTTCGACCGCGAGGCGATGCGCCTGGCGCGCGGCGGGGCGGCCGTGGGCGACATCCCGACCCACATGCTCCCGCCCGGCCTTCCCGGCTTCGAGGAGGCCGGCGGCCTCGAGGGGCCGGGGCTCGACTTCCTGGCCGAGCCGAAGGGCGACCTCGAGCTCGCGGCGGAGTACTTCCGCAAGGCCGGCTACGCGACCGGCCGCTACGAGGGCGACCGCGAGCTGCTGATGATCGGCGTCTCCGAGGGCGTGGCCGAGAAGGCCGCCGAGGTCGCGGCCGCGAACTTCGAGCGGCTGGGCTTCAAGGTGCGCCTGCGGCTCGTCACCCAGGACGCGATGCTCGGCCGCTGCAGCTTCCCCGACGCCGACATCGCGATCTGCCCGAACCTCGCCTGGGGCAAGGACTTCGGCGACGCGCAGACGGTCCTCGACCCGCTGTTCAACGGCAACAACATCCTGCCCCAGACCAACTCCAACTGGTCAGAGCTCGACGTGCCCGAGATCAACGAGGCGATGGAGCAGGCTGCGCTGCTCACCGAGCCGCGCGAGCGCGCCGACGCGTGGGCCGAGATCGACCGCATGGTCGCCGAGCAGGCGCCCGTCGTGCCGTGGATCTGGGACAAGCAGCCGCTGCTGCGCTCCGCGGACGTCGACGGCGCCGTGAGCGAGTTCAACGCCCAGTGGGACTTGGCGTGGACGTCGCTGCGGCGCTGAGCACCGGTAGGCGCATGTGCAGCTCGGCGCCGCGGCCCAGCCGCGGCGCGGTCGCCCAGGTCGCGCCGCCGTGCATCTCGGCCACCTGACGCACGATCGCCAGGCCGAGGCCGGAGCCCGGCAGGCGGCGCGACTCCGCCGAGCGGTAGAAGCGGTCGAACACGTGCGGCCGGTCGGCGGCGTCGATCCCCGGCCCCTCGTCGCGCACGACCAGCTCGCCGTCGGTCACCTCGACCTCGACCGTGCCGCCGTCAGGGCTCCACTTGCGGGCGTTGTCGAGCAGGTTGGTGACCGCCCGCTCGAGCCGCACGCGGTCGGCGCGCACCAGGCTCGGTTCGAGGTCGGCCACGAAGCGCACCGACGGCCCGTGGCCGCGCACGCGCTCGACGCAGCTCTCGACGAGCGCGGCGAGGTCGAGCTCCTCGAGGTCGCTCTCCGGCGGCCGCTCGCGTGCCAGCTCGACGAGGTCGCCGACGAGCAGCGTGAGCTCGCGCAGCTGCGACAGCAGGTCCTCGCGCAGTTGCACGCGCTCGACGGGCGAGAGCTCGTGGGCGCGTGAGAGCAGCTCGACGTTGGCCTGCACCGTGGTCAGCGGCGTGCGCAGCTCGTGCGACGCGTCGGCGACCAGCTGGCGCTGCGCACGGCGTGACTCGGCGAGCGCTTCGAGCATGGCGTTGAACGAGCGGGCCAGGCCCGCGAGCTCGTCGTCGCCCACGGCTTCCACCCGGCGCGAGAGGTCTTGAGTGGCGGCGACGTAGCGGGTGCCGCGCATCAGGCGCCGCACCGGCTGCATGGCGCTGCCGCCGACGATGCCGCCGAGCATGGCGGCCAGCACCACGCCGCCGAGGCTCACGAGCACGAGCACGAGCGTCACGCGGCGCATCGTGGCGTTGACGTCTTCGAGCGAGCGCGCGGCCTGCAGCGCCTGCCCGTCGCCGAACGGGCCGACGTAGACGCGCACCTCGGTACCCGAGAGCGTCGAGTCGTAGAAGAACGGCTGCGCGCGGCCCTGGGCCACGGCCTTCACGCGCGGGCCGGCGGCGAGCAGCGCGGACTGCCCGGGCGGCGGCTGGATGCGCCCGGCGCTCGACACGACCTGCGCGTAGCCCGCCTGCTCGCCGAGCGGGGAGGAGGGCAGCAACAGCAGGAAGCGGCGCCGCTCCTGCTCCGGGTCGATCTGTCGCCGCGTCGGGGCGGCGCTCGGCGCGGGCTGGGTCGCCACGCGCCGGTTGAGCGAGCGCAGGTCGTCGTCGACCGAGTCGCGCAGCTGGGCGCGCACGGACAGGAAGGTCGCGACCGAGGCGAGGGCGACGGCGAGGCTCACGGCCACGGCGGCCAGCAGCATCAGGCGGCGCCGGTACGACACGGTCAGGCCGCCAGCATGAAGCCGACGCCGCGGACGGTGTGGATGAGGCGCGGCTCGCCGGCCTCTTCGGTCTTGCGGCGCAGGTAGCCGACATACACGTCGAGCGAGTTCGACGTCTCGCTGATGTCGTGGCCCCAGACCCGCTCGTAGATGACGTCGCGCGGGAGGACCTGCTCGGAGTTGCGAAGGAAGAGCTCGAGCAGACGCTGCTCCGTGCGGGTCAGCTCGAGCAGGCGGTCGCCACGATGCGCGCGGAGGCTCGCGAGGTCGAGCCGCAGGTCGCCGTACGCCAGCTTCTCGGCCACGTCGCCGTTGGTGGTCCGGCGCAGCAGCGCGCGCACGCGCGCGTTGAGCTCGTCGAGGGCGAACGGCTTGACCAGGTAGTCGTCGGCGCCGGCGTCGAGCCCGGCCACGCGGTCGGCGATCGCCTCGCGCGCGGTCAGCATCAAGACCGGGGTGTGGTCGCGACGCTCGCGCAGCAGCCGGCAGAGGGCGAGGCCGTCGAGCCGCGGCATGCTGACGTCGAGCACGAGCGCGTCGTAGGGATCCGCGGCGAGGCGCTGCAGCGCCTCGACACCGTCCTGCGCGGTCTCGACCTCGTAACCCTCGACGCCGAGTGCCCGCCGGAGCGTGCGCGCGAGCGCCGGGTCGTCGTCGACGACGAGCAGCCTGTGCACCTCATGATTATCGGCATTCCGCGCGGTTTCTTAGGCCCTTCTCACGATCGCCGCCGATGTTCCCGCCGTGAACCTCACGCGCCTGGAGACGTTCGTGGAGGTCGTCCGGTGCGGCACGTTCGCCCGCGCCGCGGAGACGCTGGCGTTCACGCCCTCGGCGGTGTCGCAGCAGATGGCCAAGCTCGAGGCCGAGGTGGGGACGCCGCTGCTGGCCCAGAACGAGGGTGGCCAGCGGCCGACCGAGGCCGGCCGGCTGCTGCACGAGCATGCCGTCGAGATCCTGGCGGCGGTGAGCCGCGCGCGCGCCGGGCTGGCGGCGCTCGAGGCGCAGCAGGTCAAGCGGCTGCGGCTGGGTGCCTGTCCGGTGGCGGTCGCAGCCGTGCTCCCACGCGCGCTGCGGATCCTGCGGCGCCGGCTCCCGGGCGCCGAGCTGCTGGTCGAGGAGCTGGCGGACGTGCGGGGTGCCGTGCTGGAGGGCCGCGTCGACGTCGGCGTCTGGGTTGCGATCGGTGGCGGTGACGAGGATCCGGCGATCGTCGAGACGACGCTGGTGAGCGAGCCGCTGGCGGTCGCGCTCGCGGCCGACCACCCGCTGGCGCGCTATGACAGCCTCGACGAGGAGGCGCTCGCGGCGACCCCGCGGCTCGGCGGTCCCCATAGCCGCGTGACCAGCCTCCCGGCGCTGCTCGCCATGGCCGCGGCGGGCGAGGGATACGCGCTGATCCCGGCCGTCGGGGAGCTCCCGGCAGGGCTGGCGGTGCGGCCGCTGGAGGGCGCCGCGACCTGGGAGCTGCGCGCCGGACGGCCCGCCCGGGACGTGCTCTCGATGGGCACGCTGGCGGCGCTCGACGCGCTGCGAAAGGTGAGCGGCAGCAGGCCAAGACCGGCTTGGCAAGCATCCGGCGCAACGCGGCGCTGCGCAATAGACGGCACATCCCCGAAAGGAAGGGACCCGTCATGAGACTTCGCACTCCAGCGACTATCGCTGCCGTCGTCATGCTCGCCTTCGGCGCCGCTGCATGCGGCGACGACGACGACAGCTCGAGCGGCAGCGCGTCGCAGAGCCAGAGCCAGGCCCAGCCCGATCCTGTGGCCCAGATCGACCAGCTGACCGGCCGCACCACGGCCGTCACGCTCGACGGCGGCTTCGTCGAGGCGCTGACCTCGCTCAAGCTCACGCCCGCTCCGGTGGGCGACGCCAAGATCTCGAAGGCCGGCGTCGCCTCGTTCCCGATCTCGGGCGGCAACGTGACCTACTACGAGCCGGGCTCCGTCAGCCCGTACGTGCAGGGCTCGATCGACCATACGGGCGGCCTCAGCCTCACGGGCGGCGGCAAGACCGTCGAGCTGACCGACTTCGTGATCGACCCGGGCGCCTCGGTGCTCACGGGCACGGTGTCCGTCGACGGCGAGGTCGCGGCGCAGGACGCGCCGCTGTTCTTCCTCGACGGCCGCACGCTCAACCCGCTCGCGGTCAACGAGAGCAACGGCACCGCCGTGCTCGAGGGCACGACGGTCAAGCTCAAGGCCGAGGCCGCTGACCTCCTGAACAAGACGTTCGGCGTCACCGCCCTCGAGGAGGGCCTGAAGATCGGCGTCGCCAAGATCACGGTCAACACCGCCGCGTAAGCCTCGGCGGGGGGCGAGGCCTCCGGGCCGTGCCCTACCGTCGAGGTGGTGACCGAACGCGCACATGAGCTGCTCCGGGCCCTCGCCGGGCCCGGAGCAGCGTTCCGCGAGCACCAGCTCGAAGCCGTGCGCGACCTCGTGGACGACCGCGCGCGCGTGCTGTGCGTGCAGCGCACCGGCTGGGGAAAGTCGGCCGTCTACTTCCTCGCCGCCGCGCTGCTCCGCCAGCAGCGCGCGGGGCCGGCGCTGATCGTCTCCCCGCTGCTGGCGCTGATGCGCAACCAGATCGCGGCCGCCGAGCGGCTCGGGATCCGCGCCTACACCGTCAACTCGACCAACCGCGAGGCCTGGGACGAGGTCCGCGCGCTGCTCGAGGGCGACGCGGTCGACCTGCTGCTGATCAGTCCCGAGCGGCTCGACAACCCGCAGTTCCGCGAGCAGATGCTGCCGCTGTTCGCCGAGCGCGTGGGGCTGCTGGTGATCGACGAGGCGCACTGCATCAGCGATTGGGGGCACGACTTCCGGCCCGACTACCGCCGGCTGGAGGAGATGCTCGGCCGGCTGCCCGCCGGCGTCGCGGTGCTCGCCACGACGGCGACCGCCAACGACCGCGTGGTCGCCGACATCGAGGAGCAGCTGCGGCCCGGGGCGTCCGGCCTGAAGACCTACCGCGGCCCGTTGGGGCGGTCGAGCCTGCGGCTCGAGGTCGTCGACCTGCCGGGCCGCGCCGAGCGGCTCGCGTGGCTGGCGACGTTCCTGCCGCAGCTCCCGGGGTCGGGGATCGTCTACACGCTCACCAAGCGCGACGCCGAGCTGGTGGCTGACTGGCTGTCGGGCCGCGGTATCCCGGCCGAGGCCTACAGCGGCGAGGTCGAGAGCGCGAGGCGGGTGGAGGTCGAGGAGCGGCTGCTGGCCAACGAGCTCAAGGCCGTGGTGGCGACGAGCGCGCTCGGGATGGGCTACGACAAGCCGGACCTCGGCTTCGTCGTGCACTACCAGGCGCCGGGCTCGGTGATCTCCTACTACCAGCAGGTCGGCCGCGCGGGGCGCGCCGTCGACCGCGCCGAGGTCGTGCTCCTGCGCGGCGCCGAGGATCGCCGGATCCAGGACTTCTTCATCCAGCAGGCGTTTCCGCCGCGAGAGCTGGTCGCGCGCGTGATCGAGGTGCTGCAGGACGGCGCGACCGCGCGTGAGGTGATGGCGCACGTGAACCTCGGCAAGACCCGGGTCGATGCGCTGCTCAAGGTGCTCGACGTCGAGGGCGCGGTGCGGCGGGACGGCACGCGCTGGACGCTCGTGCCCGGCAGCGGCTGGGAGTACGACGCCGAGCGCTACGCCACCGTGACCGCGCTGCGCCGCCGCGAGCAGGAGGCGATGGCGGCCTTCGGGGCCGACGGGCGCTGCCTGATGCGAGCGCTGCAGGAGGAGCTCGACGACCCGGCGCCGGCGGACTGCGGGCGCTGCGCGGTCTGCGCCGGCCCGCGCTGGGACGCCCCGCTCGACCCCGCCGTCGTGCGCGAGGCGGCGCTGCTGCTGCGCTCGCGGCCGATCGTGCTCGACGTCAAGAAGATGGCGCCCGGCGAGGACGGCGCGATGCGCAAGATCCCCGACGAGGCGCGCGCCGAGGAGGGGCGGGCCCTCGGGCGGCTGGGCGACGGCGGCTGGGACCCGGCCGTGCAGGCGGGCCGGCACGCCGGGCGCTTCGACGACGAGCTCGTAGGCGCGGCCGCCGAGGTCGTGCGGGCATGGGGCGCGCCGGCGGCGTGGGTCGCGGGGGTGCCGTCTGGGCGCTCCGGCGAGCTGGTGCCCGACTTCGCTCGCCGCCTGGCTGCGGCTCTGCGCCTGCCGTTCGAGGACGTGCTGTCGGTGGCCCGCGAGGCGCCGCCGCAGCGCGAGATGGCGAACGCCGCGCAGCAGGTCGCCAACGTGCGCGGCCGGTTCGCGGTCGCGGCCGACGTGCCCGCCGGCCCGTGCCTGCTCGTCGACGACATCCGCTTCAGCGGCTGGACGCTGGCGATGGTCGCGGGGCAGCTGCGCCGGCGCGGCTCAGGGCCCGTGTTTCCCTTGGCTCTGACGAGTGCGTTCTGACGGGCGAACGTCAACGGCGGCATTGAGGGGTGCACGGAGGGGGGTGCCTAACGTTCCACTCGCGTAGTTCTCGGCTGTGAGTGGAACGAAATGCACCGTAGGGGTGCTCTTCGTTCCTCGAAACCGTTCAGCAGTCGCCCGAGGAACGAAATGTCACCCTCGCCGCGGACGATCTCCTCACCCTCCTTACCCAGCCGCAGTTGACGTTCGTGAACCGGGCGGGAATTCACCGCCCAGCGCCCTGATGTATCGCTCCGCGGACCGCGCCACCACGGCCTTGCCGTCGCGCGGCACGAGGCGTCCCCCACCACGCCCCGTGGATCGTGTCGAACTCGTACGGCTCGAGGGCGTCGACGATCGCCCGGATCGAGTCCTCCGGGAGCGGGATCAGGTTCGGGTAGCTGTACATGAAGCTCACGAAGCGGCGGTCCGGGATGACCTGGACGATGTCGCCCGAGAGCAGGGCGCGGCGCTCGGCGACGTGCAGCACGGTGCCGCCCGCGTAGTGGCCGCCGCAGCGGATCAGCGTCAGCCCGCCGCCGAGCGAGAGCGTCTCGCCCGACCACAGCGACACCGCGGGGGAAGGGCGCATGATCCAGTCGGCGTCGTCGGCATGCAGGTGCACCGGGCAGCCGAAGCGCTCGGCCCACTCGACCATCCCCGAGTAGTAGTGCGGGTGCGAGATGGCGATCCCGGCGAGCCCGCCGCGGTGCTCGATCTCGGCCGCCGCGTGATCGTCGAGGAACGGGACGCAGTCCCACATCAGCGTGCCGCCGTCGAAGGGGACGAGCAGCGCTCGCTGGCCGATCGCCAACGGCGGGTCGACGCCGACGCCGTCGAAGCCGGCGTCGTCGCGGATGTCGTTGTGGTGGGTGCCGCGGAGCTCCTCGGCGGTCGTCCACCGCTGTCCGGCCTCGGGCACGTACTGGCGCTCGTCCTCGCAGATCGCACAGCGCTCGGGCGGCGCCTCCGAAGGCGCGTACTGGGTCGCGCAGGTCAGGCAGATGTATGCGGTCACGGTCCGCGATGATGTCGCGCCATGAGCGACGACGTCCTGCGCTATGCCGCCTTCACCGACCGCCCGGCGGGCGGCAACCCCGCGGGCGTGGTGCTCGACGCGGCCGGGATGACCGACGACGAGATGCTCGCGATCGCGGCCGAGCTCGGCTACAGCGAGACCGCGTTCCTGACCGGCGGCGCCGGTGCCGAGCGCGAGATCCGCTACTTCAGCCCGCTGGCCGAGGTGCCGTTCTGCGGGCATGCGACGGTCGCCACGGCGGTCGCGCTCGCCCACCGCGACGGTCCGGGCGAGGTCGTGTTCCGCACGCGCAGCGGGCCGGTGCCGGTGACCAGCCGCCGCGACGACCAGGACCGGATCACGGCGACGCTCACGAGCGTCCCGCCGCGCGTCGAGGAGGTCGCCGACGACGACCTCGACGAGGCGCTGGCGGCGCTCGACTGGGCGCGCGAGGACCTCGATCCCGAGCTGCCGCCACGCGTGGGCTTTGCGGGCGCGCACCACCTCGTGATCGGAGCCGCCACGCGCGAGCGGCTCGCCGACCTCGACTACGACTTCGACCGGCTGGCGGCGCTGATGGCCGCCCGCGACTGGACGACCGTGCAGCTCGTCTGGCGCGAGGATCCGGGCCGCTTCCACTCGCGCAACCCATTCCCGCCGGGCGGCGTCGTCGAGGATCCCGCGACGGGCGCCGCGGCGGCCGCGTTCGGTGCCTATGTGCGCGAGCTCGGGCTGGTCGAGCCGCCGGCAACCGTCACGATCCTGCAGGGCGAGGACCTCGGCCGCCCGGGCCGGCTGCTCGTCGACATCCACGACGACCGCCCGGAGATCGACGTCACGGGCGCCGCCGTTCTGATCGAGTGAGATTCAGTTGTTCGATGGGATGAACATCGGGGTATCAACACGGTGTCATGATGATGCTGCTCGTGGCAGGGGGCGTGGTGCTGTGGCTGCTGATCGTGGTCGCGGTCCTCGGGCTCTGCCGTTGCGCCACGGTCGGGCTGGCGGTCGTCGCCACCACGGCCACGGCGGCCCCGGCCCGCGCACAGGCCGGCCAGATCGAGTGCCCCGACCGCGGCGTCCCCTACCAGCAGGCGCCGGCGGCGGTACGGGCGGCGATCGCGTGCGAGATCGACCGCGTCCGCGTGAGCAAGGGCCTGCGCTGGCTGCGCGACGACGGCCGCCTCCAGCTTGCGGCGAGACGCCATTCCGCCGACATGGTCCGCCGCGACTACTTCGCCCACGCCAGCCTCAGCGGTGACAGTCCGAGCGATCGCGCCCGCCGCACCGGCTATGTGGCGGCCGGGTGCTCGTGGAGCGTCGGCGAGGTGCTCTTCTGGGGCGCCGGCCGCCGCAGCACCGCCGCGCGCACCGTCCGCGCGTGGCTCGACAGCCCCGGCCACCGGGAGATCATCCTCTCGCGCGCGTACGACGACGCCGGCGTCGGGACGCGTGCCGGCACGCCGGCCGGCCACGCCTCCGGCGTGACGGTCACGATGGTCGTCGGCCGCCGCGACTGCTAGGGGACTGGCCCCTAACGCATCGTTCGCACGATCGTGCCCCAGGCGATGCGGGCGTCGAGCCGGAGCGACCACGAGCGCGCGTACTCGTCGTCGAGCTGCAGCTGATCGGCGAGGCCCAGCCAGCCGTCGAGCTGGTGGAGCTGCGCGAGCCCCGTGAGGCCGGGGCGGACGGGCGGCGGCTCGAGGCCCAGCTCGCGCGGTCGCGGGCCGACGATGCTGAGCTCGCCGCGGACGACGCTCCAGAGCTGCGGAAGGGTGGCGGCGCCGCTCGCCACCACCAGCCGCCAGCGCCGCGTCTGCAGCCGCTCGGCGCCGATCGCGAACGAGCGCAGCACGACCGTGCGGCCTCGCTCGCCCACGAGGCGCTCGCGATGCAGCAGCGGTCGCGTGCGGGTCACGAGCAACGCGAACGCCAGCACGAGCATGATCGGCGCCGTGAAGACGAGCGCCACCGCGGCGATCAAGCGGTCGAGGACGTACTTGAGCGCCCGACCTCCGGTGTCGGGTGCGGGGCGCCCCGCCTCGGAAGCGGCGCCCGGTATATCGGTTCGTGTCGTGGCCATCCCGGCCCTGTCCTCCGTCGTCGTCCGTCCGGGCGCGCGTCGCCCTTCTCCTACCCACGCTATACCCAGTCGCGACGCATCCGTATTCTCGGGCCGATGCGTCCGCTCGTAGCAGCTGTTTTCGTCGTGGCACTGGCGTTCGTGCCCGCCGCCCAGGCCGGTCCGGCGCCGCTGACGGCAACCGAGATCCGCGTCGGCAGCCATCCGGGCTTCATCCGCGTCGTCGTCGAGTTCACCGGCGGGCGGGTGCGAGAGGGCGAGGTCGTGGCGGCCGACCCGAACCCGTTCCGCGACGGCTCGGTCCGGCTCCCGCTCACCCGTCCGGGCGTCAAGACGACGGCAGCGCCGGTGCAGGAGCACGGCGTGCTCGCGCGCATCGCGCAGGGCAGCGGCAGCATCACGATCCGCCTCACCGGCGCCGATCGCCGGTTCAAGTACGTCGGGTACTTCGCACTGCGCTCGCCCGAGCGGCTCGTGCTCGACCTCTACAAGTCGCGCCCGCCGAGCGACGCCGCGGAGATCACGCGCGGCCGCGGCGGCTGCCTGACGCTCGGCGACCATACGGTCCAGAGCCGCCGCGTGGCCGCGTCGGGGCGCGAGCGCGACCTGTTCGAGCACTCGCTCGCGGTCGTCCTGCGCCGCCGCGACGGCCGTGTCCACAAGCTGCGTGGCATCACCGCCTTCGACCGCCGCTGGAGCACGAGCTTCCGCTACCCGCAGGTCGCCCGCCAGGCGGGCACGCTGGAGGCGGTGTCGATGTCGGCCAAGGACGGCACGCTCGACTGTCTCGTCCAGGCCCGCGTGAGGATTGGGGGATAGTGCGCTGCTGCTCTTCCCGGCGCTGACGGATCCCGGCAGTGACGTCGCACTGCGGTTCGGCGAGCGCGTCCTGAGCTACCGCGAGCTGCGCGACGCCGCGGCGGCCGTGGCCGAGCGGGTCGCGGAGTCGCGGCGGGTGGCGGTGTGGGCGACCAACGAGCCGGAGGTGGCGGTCGCGGTGGTCGGGGCGCTGCTCGCGGGAGTGCCGATCGCGCTCGTCAACCCCAAGGCGGGCTCGCGCGAGCTCGCGCACATCCTCGGCGATGCCGACCCGGAGCTCCTGCTGGCGGCGCCCGGCGCCGAGCTGCCCGCCGAGGCCGCCGGCCGCGAGCGCGTCGACGTGGACCTGGCCGCGCGTGGCGGGACGCTGCCGGCCGAGCCGCCCGACGAGGCGCCCGCGCTCGTCGTCTACACCTCCGGCACGACCGGGCCGCCGAAGGGCGCCGTGCTGCCCCGGCGCTCGCTGGCGTCGAACCTCGACGCGCTCGCCACCGCCTGGGAGTGGACCGGCGACGACGTGGTGGCCCACGGCCTGCCGCTCTTCCACGTCCACGGGCTCGTGCTCGGCACGCTGGGGCCGCTGCGGCGGGGCGGCGCCACGCACCACCTCGGCCGCTTCTCGGGAGCCGCCGCGGCGGCCGCGCTCGAGAGCGGGGCGACGATGCTGTTCGCGGTGCCGACGATGTACCACCGGCTCGCGGCCGAGGCCGCCGAGCGGCCGGAGGTCGCCCGCGCGCTGGGCGGTGCGCGGCTGCTCGTCTCCGGCTCGGCCGCGCTCCCGGCGGTCGAGCACGAG
Source organism: uncultured Solirubrobacteraceae bacterium (assembly GCA_963838655.1). Classification (GTDB taxonomy): domain Bacteria; phylum Actinomycetota; class Thermoleophilia; order Solirubrobacterales; family Solirubrobacteraceae; genus DASSUW01. The sequence goes on from CAWIRW010000013.1 coordinate 445,162, forward strand.
CGCATCGAGCGCCTGACGGGCCAGCGGATCGCCGAGCGCTACGGCATGACCGAGACGCTGATGAACACCGCGGTGCGCGCGGGCGGCGAGCGCCGCCCCGGGTCGGTCGGCCCGCCGCTCGACGGCGTCGACATCCGGCTCGTCGGCGACGACGGGGAGACACTCGAGGTCGCCGACGACGAGACGATCGGCGAGGTGCACGTGCGCGGCCCCAACCTCTTCCTCGAGTATCTCAACCGTCCCGACGCCACCGAGGAGGCGCTGCGCGACGGCTGGTTCCGCACGGGCGACCTCGCCACCCGGGCGCCGGACGGCTCGCTGCGGATCGTCGGGCGCCGTGCGACCGACCTGATCAAGAGCGGCGGCTTCAAGATCGGTGCCGGGGAGATCGAGGGCGCGCTGCTCGAGCACCGCGGAGTCAGCGAGGCGGCGGTCACGGGCGAGCCCGACGACGACCTCGGCGAGCGCATCGTCGCGTGGGTCGTGGCGGCCGACGGCGAGTCGCCCTCGGGCGACGACCTCGCCGACCACGTGGCGTCGCTGCTCACCCCGCACAAGCGCCCGCGCGTCGTGCACTTCGTCGACGAGCTGCCGCGCAACGCGATGGGCAAGGTGCAGAAGGCGAGGCTTGGCGCTTGAAGGTCTCCGGCGAGCATCGCTTCACGGCGTCGCGCCAGCAGGTGTGGGACGCGCTGCTCGACCCCGAGACGCTCGCCGCCACGCTGCCCGGCGCGCGGCGCCTGGAGAGCTGCGGGCCGGACGAGTACGAGATCACCGTCGACGTCGGCGTCGGCTCGGTGCGCGGCACCTACGAGGGCTCGTTCGCACTCACCGACAAGGTGCCGCTGGAGGCGTGCACGGTGCGGGCGACGGCCAGCGGCCGGCCCGGAACGGTGACGACCGTGGCACAGATGCGGCTGACCGAGGCCGACGGCGGTGCGGTCATGACCTACGAGGCCGACGCCGGCGTCACCGGACCGCTCGCCGGCGTGGGACAGCGGCTGATGGGCGCCGCCGCGCGCCGCACGACCGAGCAGTTCCTGCGCGCGCTCGACGAGCGCATCGCGGCACCACCGCCGGCCCGCGAGGAGGAGCCGGCGGGCGTGGTCGCGGCATCGCCGGCGCGGGCGCTCGGTCCGGTCGAGGTGCGCGTGATCGGGGTGAGCGCGCTCGCAGGCGCGGCCGTGGCGCTGCTCGGCGTGGCCGTCGGGCGCTGGTCGGCGCGAAGGTGAGAGGAGGAGCGATGGGCATCGGTCAGGGCTGGACGATCCACGGCGACGGGCGGACGGTCGCGCCCGGCGATGTCGTGCGCACGAACGAGCGGCTGCGCATGCCGTACATGCTCGGGCTCGGCGGCCAGCACATCCTCGCGATGTTCGGCGCCACCGCGCTCGTCCCGGTGCTGACGGGGTTCCCGGTCACCACGACGATCTTCTTCTCGGGCATCGGGACGATCCTCTTCAACCTCCTCACCCGCAACCGGGTGCCCTCGTACACGGGTCGAGCTTCGCGTTCATCGCGCCCGTGCTCGCCGCCAAGGCCGAGGGCGGCGTGGAGGCGGCGCTCGGCGGCATCGTGTGCGCCGGCGTCGCGCTCTTCCTCGTCGGCCTGCTCGTCGACCGTCTCGGCTACCGGCTGATCGAGGTGCTGCTGCCGCCGGTCGTGACCGGATCGATCGTCGCCCTGATCGGCCTCAATCTCGCGCCCGTCGCCGAGGATCAGTTCACCCAGCAGGCGGGGATCGCGCTCGTCACGCTGACCTCGATCCTGATCATCGGGGTGGCGGTGAAGAACTTCCTGTCGCGCCTGTCGGTGTTCCTCGGGGTGGTCGTCGGCTACGTGTTCGCCGCGCTGCTCGGCGACGTCGACTGGACCGCGGTGCACGACGCCGCCTGGGTCGGGTTCCCGGATTTCATGACGCCGACGTTCGACGGCAAGGCGATCGTGCTGATCGTCCCGGCGGTGATCCTCGTCCTGCTCGCCGAGAACGCCGGTCACGTGAAGGCGGTGGCGACGATGACCGAGCAGAACCTCGACCCGCTGCTCGGCCGCTCGTTCATGGGCGACGGCGTGGCCACGACGCTGTCCGGGCTGTTCGGCGGCTCGGGCACGACGACCTACGCCGAGAACATCGGCGTCATGGGCTACACGCGGGTGTACTCCACGCTCGCGTACCTGATCGCGGGAGTGGTGGCGATCGGCCTCGGGCTGCTGCCGAAGTTCGGCGCGATCATCAGCGCGATCCCGATCGGCGTCCTGGGCGGCGCCGTGACGGTGCTGTTCGGGATGATCGCCGTGCTCGGCGCGCGCATCTGGATCGAGGCGCGGGTGAACTTCCGTGACCCCGTCAACCTCGTCACGGCCGCCGTCGCGCTGATCGTCGGTACCGCCGACTACACGCTCAACTGGGGCGACTACTCGTTCGCCGGCATCGCGCTCGGGACCCTGGCGGCGATCGTCATCTACCAGGTGCTGCGTGCGTTCCAGCCGGAGGTCGCTGAGCCCGACACGGCCGTCGGCGACTCGCTGGTGGAGCCGCTCGCCGCCACGCCGGACCCGCGCTCGAGGCCGGAATGAGCGTGCGCCTGATCGCCACCGGCGGCACGATCGCCTCGCTCGCCGATCCCGAGACCGGCGCCGTGCGCCCGGCGGTGAGCGCCGAGGACCTCGTGCGCACGGTGCCCGGCCTCGGCGACGTCGAGGTCGAGCAGGTCGCGCACGTCAACGGCTGGAACGTGACGCCGTCGACGATGCTGGACGTCGCGCGGCGCGCGGCGGCGGGCGGCAGCGTGGTCGTCACCCACGGGACCGACACGATCGAGGAGACGGCGTTCTTCTGCGACGTCACCGTCGAGGGGGACGTGGTGTTCGCGGGGGCGATGCGCAACGGCTCCGAGGTATCAGCGGACGGCCCGCGCAACCTGCTGTGCGCCTCCCAGGTCGCCGAGACCGCGCACGGCCTCGGCACGGTGCTGGTGCTCAACGACGAGATCCACGCCGCGCGCTGGGCGCGCAAGCAGGACTCCTCGCGGGTGTCGGCGTTCACGTCGCCCGGTCACGGGCCGGTCGGGTTCGCGGTGCCGGGCTCGGTGCGGATCACCATGCCGACGCCGAAGCGGCTCCTGCTCCCGCTCCCGGACGCGCTGCCGCCGGTGGCCGTGATCCAGACCTACACCGGGATCGAGGAAGGGCTGATCGACGCGGTGCTCGAGGCCACCGGCGCGCAGGGCCTCGTGCTCGAGGGCACCGGGCTCGGCAACGTGCCCGGCAGCGCCGAGCCCGGGATCCGGGCCGCGCTCGCCCGCGGGCTGCCGGTCGTGGCGGCCACGCGCGTGCCCACCGGCGGCACCGGAGCGGTCTACGGCGGACCCGGCGGAGGCGTGACGCTGCATGACCTCGGCGTGCTCGCCGCCGGATCGCTGTCCGCCGCCAAGGCGCGGCTGCTGCTGATGCTGCTGCTGGCCGCGGACGCCGACGTGCGCCCGCGCTTCGAGCAGGCGGTCGAGACCCTCTCCGGCTGGACGGCGCCGTGATCGAAGAGGAGGAGCGCTTCGCCGCCGAGCTCGCGCGGACGATCGCCGAGGACGTGCGCGCCCACCCGCCGGGCGGCGACCTCGTGCGGATCGTGCTGCGCTGGGCGGAGGCCGCGGACCCGCTCTACTTCACGGTCCACGCGCTCGGCGAGGACGAGGCACAGGAGGTGCCGGCCGACGACGCGTGGTACCCGCTCGAGTGGCCGAGCGTCGACGATGAGCTGGAGCGCACCGAGCGGGTGTCGGAGGACCCGGGTGTGCAGGAGGCCGGGGAGGCGCTCGCCGCCGTCTACGCCGAGTCGACCGAGGAGGTGGTGGAGACCGGCGAATGGACGCCGTCGGAGGCGATCGTCGAGGCCGTGCGGCTGCTGGGCGACGCGCTGCGGGGCGCCGGAGTCCCGCTCGCGGAGCGGTTCGCCGCGTCGGCGGCGCACTTCGAGGGCTGGGGCGTGCTCAAGGTCCTGGAGGCCACGGCCGACGGCGACGCCCTGCACGCGCTCGAGGAGCAGGACGAGTTGCCGCACGAGTGAGTATCTTCGCGGCAAAACGCACAAGGAGGCCGCCGTGAAGGTCAGAGAAGCCATGACGGAGCACGTGCTGACGATCACGCCCGGGCGAACGCTCCGGGACGCGGCGCGGTTCATGACCGAGCACACCGTCGGCGCGGCCGTGATCATGGATCCCGAGCAGCCGGGCCCCGGCATCATCACCGAGCGCGACATCGTGCGCTCGCTCGGGAGCGGGGAGGACCCCGACAGCGCCACGGTCGGGGATCACCTGACGTCGCGGGCGACGTTCGCGGACGCCGACTGGGACTTGCAGGAGGCCGCGGACGCGATGGACCGCGGCGGCTTCCGTCATCTTGTCGTCACTCATGAAGGCGACGTCATCGGCATCATCTCGATGCGCGACCTGATCCGGGTGTGGCGCCCGAGCTGACGGCCTCCGGTGCCGAGCGCGTCGTCGTCGCGCTCGGCGGCAACGCGATCGCCGGCGAGCGCGGCGCCGATCCCGAGTCGCAACGCCTCGCCGTCGAAGGCGCGTGCGAGCAGATCGCCGAGCTCGTCGCGCACGGCCACGAGGTGGTCATCACGCACGGGAACGGGCCGCAGGTCGGCAACCTGCTGCTCAAGAACGACCTCGCCCGCGAGATCGTGCCGCCCGTCCCGCTCGACTGGTGCGTCGCCCAGACGCAGGCCACGCTCGGGTTCCTGATCGTCACCGCGCTCGAGGCGGCGCTGCGGCGGCGCGGGCTGGAGCGGCTGGTGAGCACGGTCGTCACGCGGGTGCTGGTGGCGGCCGACGACCCGGCGTTCGCCGCGCCGAGCAAGCCGATCGGGCGCTACGTGAGCGCCGCGGAGGCGGGTGAGCGGATCGCGGCCGGCGAGGCGTGGCAGGAGCGCGGCGAGCGCGGCTGGCGGCGCGTGGTGCCCTCGCCGGCCCCGCTGGAGATCCTCGACCAGGGCACGATCGAGGCGCTGATCGGCGATGGCGCGATCGTCGTCGCGTGCGGCGGCGGCGGGATTCCGATGGTGCGCGCGGACGGCAAGTTGTCGGGTGTGGAGGCGGTGCTCGACAAGGACCTCACGGGGGCGCTGCTGGCGCGCACGGTCGGGGCCGCGTGCCTGGTGATCGCGACCGACGTCGACGCGGCGGCCGTCGGCTTCGGGACCGAGCGGCAGGAGTGGCTCGGCGCGGTCGACGCCGAGCGCCTGCGGGAACTGCTCGCGCGCGGCGAGTTCGCCGGCGGCAGCATGGGGCCGAAGGTCGAGGCCGCGATCGCGTTCGCGGACGCCGGTGGGCGCTCGGTCATCACGTCGCTCGAGCGGCTGCGCGAGGGCGTCGAGGGCGCGGTCGGGACGCGGGTGCCGGCTTGACCGAGCGCGTGCTCGTGCGCCGCGGCGCGTACCACGACTCCGTGACGCTGATGCTCGTCTCCCGTGCCGCGGGCCGCGAGGACGGCGCCGAGGCCGTGGCCGTGGGGATGGCGACGCCGCTCAACCTCGAGCTGCTCGCCGACCAAGGCTTCACGGTCGAGGACGCCGGGCCGAACGATCTCGTGATCGCCGTGCGGGCGCGCGACGAGGCGGCGGTCGAGGCCGCGGTGGCGGCGGTCGACCGCGAGCTGGCGGCCAAGGGCGACGCGCCGGCAGCCGCGGCAGGGCGTCCGGCGGTGCGCTCGCTGCGGTCCGCCGCGCGGGGTGCCAGTCTCGCGTTCCTCTCGATCCCCGGGGAGCACGTCGCCCACGAGGGCGCCGTGGCGCTCGAGGCCGGGCTGCACGTGTTCTGCTTCTCCGACGGCGTGAGCGTCGAGGTCGAGGCCGCGCTCAAGCGGCGAGCCGTCGAGCGCGGGCTGCTGTTCATGGGTCCCGACTGCGGGACGGCGATCCTCGACGGCGTCGCGCTCGGCTTCGCCAACGCGGTCGAGCGCGGACCGGTCGGGATCGTCGGTGCCTCGGGCACCGGGATCCAGGAGGTGAGCTGCCTGCTCGACGCCGCCGGGGTGGGCGTCTCGCACGCGATCGGCGTCGGCGGCCGTGACCTGCACGCCGACGTCGGCGGGCTGATGATGCGACGCGGGCTCGAGCTGCTGGCGGACGACGAGGACACGCGCGTGATCGTCGCGATCTCCAAGCCGCCGGACCCCGCGGTCGCCGCCGGCATCGAGGAGGTCGCCGCCGCCGCCGGCAAGCCGGTCGTGCTCGCGTTCCTCGGTCAGGAGTCGTCGGCCGGCGAGCGCGTCGGGTCGCTCGAGGCCGCGGCCGCGCGAGCGGCCGAGCTCGTCGGCGGCGCGCTACCGGCGTTCGAGGCGCAGCTGCGGCGGCCGCCCTCGCGCGGGCGCGTCGTCGGCCTCTACAGCGGCGGGACGCTGTGTGCGGAGGCGGCCGCGATCGTCGGCGGCGGCGAGTTCGTCGACTTCGGAGACGACGAGTACACGCAGGGCCGCGCGCACCCGATGATCGACCCGTCATTGCGTCTCGATCGCCTCGTCGCCGCCGCGCGAGACCCTGGCGTCTCGGCGCTGCTGCTCGACGTCGTCCTCGGCTACGGCGCGCATCCCGATCCGGCCGGCGAGCTCGCTCCGGCGATCGCCGAGCTTGATCGGCACGTCATCGTCGCCCTGTGCGGGGCGGCCGGCGATCCCCAGGGCCTCGACGCCCAGCGCGAGCGCCTCGAGGCGGCCGGCGCGGTCGTCACGCGCAGCAACGCCCACGCGGCGCGGCTCGCGAAGGAGGCCGCCGGTGGCTGACATCCTCGGGCGCTCGCTCGCGGTGGCGAACGCCGGCGTCGACCTGTTCGCCGACGAGCTGGAGCGGCAGGGCGTGCCGGTCGAGCGCGTCGAGTGGCGGCCGCCCGAGCCGGGAACGGAGGACGCGCTGGCGCGGCTGGCGCTCGAGGCGGCGGCGATCGCGCGGGCGAACGACGAGGCGGTCGAGCGGCTCGACGCGGCCCAGCCTCTGCTCTCCGGTGTGGGCGTCGCACGCGACCTGCTCCCGGAGATGGGCGAGCGGACGATCCTGCACGCCGGCCCGCCGATCGACTGGGCCGACATGTCCGGTCCGCTGCGGGGCGCGGTGATCGGCGCCGCCGTCTACGAAGGGCTGGCCGGCAGTCGCGACGAGGCCGAGCGCATGGCCGCGGACGGGGCCTTCGAGTTCGGTCCGTGCCACGAGCGCGGCGCGGTCGGGCCGATGGCCGGCGTGGTCAGCGCCTCGATGCCGATGGTGGTCGTCGAGAACGCGGCCCACGGCAACCGGGCGTGCTGCACGTTCAACGAGGGCCTCGGGAAGGTCCTGCGCTACGGCGCCAACGACGACACGGTGCTCGAGCGCCTGGCCTGGATCCGCGACGTGCTGGCGCGCGTGTTCGCGGCTGCGCTCGCGCGCCTCGGCGAGCCGATCGACCTGCGCGCGATGACGGCCCAGGCGCTGCAGATGGGCGACGAGGGGCACAATCGCAACCGCGCCGGCACGTCGCTGCTGCTGCGTGAGCTGCTGCCCGCGCTCGTCGAGCTCGAGGAGCCGTCGGCGGACGTGGCGGCGGCGGCGCGCTTCATCGCCGGCAACGACCATTTCTTCCTCAACCTCACGATGCCGGCCGCCAAGGCCACGGCGGACGCCGCCGCGGGCATCGAGCGCTCGTCGATCGTCGTGGCGATGGCCCGCAACGGCACCGAGTTCGGGGTCCGGCTGAGCGGCACCGGCGACCGCTGGTTCACCGGGCCGAGCGGCATGATCGACGGCCTCTACCTCACGGGCTTCGGGCCCGAGGACGCCAACCCCGACATCGGCGACAGCACGATCACCGAGACGATCGGGCTCGGCGGCTTCGCGATGGCTGCGGCGCCGGCGATCGTGCGCGTCGTGGGCGGCGGCCCCGAGGACGCGCTCGACGCGACGCGTGCGATGTACGACATCGCGTGGAGCGAGAGCCGCAGCTACCAGATCCCGGCGCTCGGCTTCCGCGGCACGCCGCTCGGCATCGACGCCCGCGAGGTCGTGGCCACCGCGCGTGCTGCCGTTCGTCAACACCGGCATCGCCCACCGCGAGCCGGGCGTCGGCCAGATCGGCGCCGGGCTCGTCAAGCCGCCGATGGAAGCGTTCGCGGCGGCCGTCCGCGCGCTCGCGGGCCAGTGATCGCCGCCCAGCCGGCGCTCGACCGGCTCGCCGGCCGCCGCGTCACCGTCGCGGGAGCGAACCGCGAGGCCGCGTACGTGGACGACGACGGCTTCGTCGCGGTGCTGACGACCGCGCGGCCGCAGCTCCCGAACGGCGTGCAGGTCGAGCGGCTGCCGGCAGTCGGCGACGCGGTGACCGTCGACGGCGAACCCTGGGATCCGACGCTGCGCCTCCCCGGCGACCCGGCGTCGCTCGGCGACGAGATCCTCGTGGCGCTCGGCTACGACGAGTGCGCTGCGCGGGGCGGGCGCGCGAGCGACGATGTCGCGGGCGGCGGCGGTCGCGGCGCTCACGCGCGCGGTCGAGCGCCGCGACCTAGAGCTCGCCGCGGCCGCGGGCGCGCGCTGATCGGTCGCGGGCCGGGCCTCACGCCCGAGGGCGACGACCTCATCGCGAGCGTCGCGGCGTTCTCGTTGCCGCGGGCGCCACCGATCTCGTCGCCGTTCTGGTCGGCACCGACCTGCGCGCGCGCACGACGTCGCTGTCGGCGACGCTGCTCGAGCTCGCGGCCCGCGGGATGGGGCCCGAGCCGCTGCAGGCGCTGCTGGCGGGGACCCGGGCGCGCTCGACCGCCTGCTGCGGCTCGGGCATTCCACCGGCTCGGCCATTGCGCTCGGCGCCGCCCTGGCGCTCGTCGCCGCCGGGTGACTCGTCGGGAACGTCAACGGCGCTGGGTAGGGAGGCTGGGGGCCAGCCGCGCGGGGATCACGCGCGGTGCGCGCGCGGTCCGTTGAAGACCCCCGGAATCGACGTCGCGGTGGCGCGGATCCGCCCGGATCGGCCGATCCGATCGACCCGCACCCAGCTGCCGTTGACGTTCGCGGCGGTCTGGGACCGCGGAGACGGCCGCGATCGCGCGGCGAAGAAGCCGAATAGGCTGCGCCGCCATGAACGTGCTCGATCTCTCGCAGGACTTCTCCGTCCACACGCCCGCCTTCGCCAGCTACGACGGGCCGTCGGTCAAGTGGGTCAAGCGGCTGGCGTTCGACAGGGCGGGTGGGCAGGAGATCACGTCGACGCTGCACGTCGGCACGCACCTGGACGCGCCCGCGCACTTCTACTCGGGTGGGAAGTTCATCGGCGACCTGCCGCTCGAGTGGCTGGTGGGCCCCGCATGCGTGGTCGACCTCGAGCGGATGGGTCTGGGCGACTTCGACCTCTACGGGCCCGAGCACTTCGAGCGCTGGGAGCAGGAGACCGGCATCGCGATCGAGCCGGGGGACATCCTGATCATCCACACCGGCTACCACCGGCACTACCCGGAGAACTGGGCCGACCTGAGCGCGGTCGACGAGACGAAGTACTTCATCCGCCATCCCGGCCCCACACGCGCGTTCGCCGAGTGGCTGCTCGAGCGCAAGGTGCGCTGGCTGGCGGTCGACGCCGGCAGCGCCGACCACCCGATGAACACCGTCATCCGCCGCATGCGGCCCGACGAGGCCGAGGACGCCGAGGCGAAGCTCGGCCGGTCGCTCGACGACGTGTTCCCCAAGGCCGACTACCAGATCATGCACACGCTGCTGTTCCCGCACGACGTGATCCACATCGAGAACCTCGGCGGCGCGATCGACGAGGTGCTCGACCGCCGGATCACGTTCGGCTGCTTCCCGTGGCGCTTCCAGGGCGGCGAGGCGGCGTTCTGCCGCGCGGTCGCGTTCCTCGACTGAGGTGCGCGGTTCACGGCGCGTCCAGCAGCAGGCGGTAGTTGGCATGGAAGATCCGCCGGCCCAGGAGTCGTACGACGTTGTCCCTGATCGCGGGTGGTAGGGATCGGGTGCGGTCGCGCCGGTGGGTCTGAGCGCGGACCCAGTCGGTTCTCGGTCGCCGCCGGGACTGGAACGCCGTGAGGGCGTCGGGGACCCCGGGGACACTGTGCAGGCAGTCGGTGAGCACGAGTGCATCCTCGAGCGCCATCGCCGCGCCCTGGGCCATGTTGGGCGACGTGGCGTGCGCTGCGTCGCCGACCAGCACGACGCGCTCCTGCGCCCAGCAGTCGAGAGCGACCTCCTCGATCGTCGAGACGTGGACGTCCCCGGTCGGGTCGAGCAACGTCGGTGCCGGCTCGGCGAATCCCGACAGCAGCTCGGTGAGTTCCGCATCGTGGTCCCAGCCTGATGCGGCGTCGCAATAGCAGTACACGGTGTCGTCGTCGATCGGGATCGTGAGGAACACCGTGCCGCGCCCCAGCATCGCGGACCACTGCCGTGAGCTCGGGAGGTCGGGTCGCCAGGAAGCGCCAGCTGACCTGGCCGACGGGTCGCGGGACCGGCGCGCGCTGAAAAATCAGCCGGCGCACGGCGCTGTTGATCCCGTCCGCGCCGACGACGAGCTCGTACTCGCCGCTCGTTTGGTCGCTGAACTCCACGGAGACGATGCCATCGCGCTGCGCGATGCGCTCGATGCGCAGCCCCATCCGGATCGGCACGTCTCCCGCCGCCTCCCGGAGTGCAGCGTGCAGAGCGGCCCGATGTAACGCCAGGCACGGCCCGACGGCCGCCCAGAGCTCCGCGACGTTGATGTTGCAAAGCAGCCTCCCGCGGTGGTCGCAGAAGCGCTGGTGGGAGATCTCGACGGCTCGGGAGACGACCTGCGCCTCCAAACCGAGGCCGCGGAGCGCACGGGCGGCGTTGCCGGGCAGATAGATGCCGGTACCGGCGGGCCGCCACCCCGGTTCGCGCTCGATCACCTCGACCGCGAAACCGATCCGCGCGAGCGCGGGCGCGAGCGCCAGCCCGGCGATGCCGCCGCCGACGATCAGCGCCCGCCCGGTCACTCCGCGACCGCGCAGAGCGCGACGCCGGGGATCTCGTAGCCGCGCTCGGTCGCGAAGCGCGCGAGCGAATCCTCGACGTCGGCCTCGACCGCGGTACGGTCTGTCTCGGAGAGCGCGCGCAGCGCAAGTCCGAGCGGCCCGGCGGTGTCGCTGACGAAGCTCAGGTACTCCTCGAGGTCGGACACCTCGAAGCTGACCGCCACCTCCTCCGCCCGCACGTGCGAGAACCCCGCGCCCGCGAGCAGCGCCGTGGTGCGCCTCGCGCTCGCCATGCTGAAGACCGGCGGACCCGGAGGCGGCAGCGGCGGCAGGTGACCACGCTGGGTCAGGCTGATCGCGACGATGGTGAAGAACGGGTTCGCCTCCATCGCACCCCAGACCGCGAGCGTGAGGCGGCCGCCCTGGCGCAACACGCGACGCGTCTCGGCGAGTGCTTGCGCGGGGTCGCCCATCAGCATGTAGCCGAGCCGGCATACGACCGCGTCCACCGAATCGGTGTCGAGGACGATCTGCTCGGCGTCCATGACGCGGTACTCGACGTTGCGGGCGCCTCGCTCGGCGCCGCGGCGGCGAGCGGCGTCGACCATCGCCGGCGAGAAGTCGGTCGAGATCAGGTGGCCCCGCTCGCCGGCGATCGCCGCGGCGTCGAAGCCGGTGTCGCCGACGCCTGCAGCGAGCTCGAGCACCGTGTCGCCGGCGCGCACGGAGAGCTCGCGCACCATCCAGTCGCGGATCGGGGTGCACACAGCTTCGACCTCCGCGCGGCGACGTTCCCAGGTCGGTGCGATCGCCTCGGCGATCTCGTAGATCTCGCGCCGCTGCCGGTCGAGCGTTGTCACTGGGGTCATCGTGTCCTCCTTCGAGCTTTCGGGCCGAAGGCGACGCTACGGGCGAGGGCCCGGCCGGGCCATCGGGAGTTCTCCCCAGGCGATGAGCCCGTGCTCCATCGCATAGAGCGTCGCGGCCGCGCGCGTGGAGACACCGATCTTCCGGTACGCGTTCTGGATGTGGCGATCGGCGGTCTTGGCGGAGATCCCGAGCGCGCGGGCGACCTGCTTGGTCTGCAGGCCGCGGGCGAGCATGGCCACGACCTCCGCCTCCCGCTCAGTGAGGCCCGCCGGTCGCTGGATCCGCGGTGGGCGCTCGCCCGCGGACTCGATGACGGCCGTCACGGCATCGGCGTCAAGCCGTCCGGCGCTGGCCTGCTCGCCCAGGATCTCTGCGGCTCGCGCGGGCGGAATCGGCTCCCGGTACGGCCGTGCCTCGGTCATGGCGTGGTAGGCGTCGGCGGCCGCGAGCAGGCGCGCGGAGAGGCTCAGCTCGGCGCCGGTGGCCGCCCGGTGATAGCCCGACCCGTCGAGGCGCTCGTGGTGGGCTCCGGCGACTGCGGCCAGGCCCGCCAGGAACTCCGAGCGCGCCAGGATCCGCTCGCAGTGGTAGGGATGAAGCCGGACGTGCTCGAGCTCATCCGCGGTCAGCGGCCCGGGCTTCTGCCAGATCCGCGCGTTGACCGCGACCCGCCCGACGTCGTGGACGAGCGCTGCGCGGCGCAACGCGACGGCGCCGGCGTCGTCGATCCGGCAGCGCCGCGCCGCCGCCGCGGCCAGCTCCGCGACGCCCGCGGAGTGACCCGCGAGATACGGCGAGATCAGGTCGGCGAAGTTGCCCATCGCGGCGAGCCCGCGATCGAGCGCCTCCCCTTCGAGCCGCAGGCGTGGGTGCGGCTCGCAGGCGAGCGTCTCCTCCCATACCGATGCCCGGTCGTCGAGCGCGAGGATCCGCCCGGCGTCGTCGATGAGGCAGGCCGCCACATCTGGGTCGAACGCATGGCCGGCGCGCTCGCGCAGGGTGCTCACGACGCGTTCCTCGCCGCCGAGCAGACGCTGAAAGGCGCCATCCGCGGCGACATGCACGATCCGCATCGGCAGGGGGATCTGCGCGCCCTTCGCGCGCCTCAGCGGGCCATGTCCGTCCCAGCGCTCGACCAGGTGGGCGAGGAGGCCGCGGACCGATTGGGACAGCCCGAGCCCGTCGGCCAGCATCGCCGCCACCTCGCATGCGGCGGCGAGATGCGGACGCTGCTCGCGCACCATCTTCGGAAGCCGCCCGGCCACCTGGACTGTACGCGCGAGCCCCGTGCTGTCCGGGTCGGGAAGGGCGCGCAAGAGCCCGGACAGCACCTCGCGTCCCGACCCATACATGACCGGGTGCAAACGAGCGGTGAGCGAATCGCCGAAGACCTCCGGAGTGATGTGCGCATCCGTGGTGCAGCCCGAATGAACGAGAAGGCTGGCGTAGTAGGTCTGGGAGACCGTCTCGCGGTCGAGGCCGAGGCGTTCGGCGAGCCGGATCGCGATCAGGGTGCGGTGCAGGCCATGCTCGAACGGGAACCCCATGCCCAGGTCCGTGGCCAGGCAGAGGGCCGCGACCAGCTCCGCGCTTCGGACCTGCCCGCCGCCTTGCGACGCTTCGCCCGACACGCGGCGACACTACTCCGCCCGCCGCATTTGAGGTCGGATTCAGACTGGACGCGCCTCGGCGCACAATTTTCTTGTCCACTGGCGCATCGTCTGGAGCGCTATGGGTAGGGAGCCATTACTCCGCCGGCCTGTCAAGGACCCCAGGGAGGGGGGCACGGACGCTTGACAGGCCTGCGGGCGCTCGCGAATCACCCCGGCCGGCACCGATGGTCACGGCGCCGGCCGACGCGGGTTCCAGCCGCAGTCCCGCGACGATCGCGAGCAGCACCCAGGAGAGCGGGTCCTCGAGGTAGGCGGCGTAGACGAGCGTGTGCAACAGCAGCGCGCAGAACGCCGCCGCCAGCCCGGCGCGCGCGACCGCTGCCGAGCCCGGCCACGCGGCCGCCCGCAGCGTGGTCAGCAGCCGGTCGAAGAGCAGCGCAAGGGACGCCGCCACGAGCGCGAGGTACGCGGCGAGGCCCACGATTCCCTGCTCCGCCGCCACCGTCAGCGCGATCGTGTGCGACGCGGCGGCGACCTTCTCCGAGCTGACCTCCTCGCGCTCGCGGAAGCGCTCCGCGAACGAGCCTGAGCCGAAGCCTCCCAGCGGGCGATCGCGCGCCATCGACAGCCCGCCGCCGACGAGGTCGGCGCGTCCGCTCGTGGCGCGGTCCAGGCTGCGCGTCTCGAGGTTCAGCATCCCCGGGGCGAGCAGGACGAGCGCGAGCGCCAGCGCGCCCGCCACGCCGACCGCGGTCAGCACCGGCCACGGCTTCCAGCGCAGCGCCGCCAGCACCGCGAGACCGAGCAGGAGCGCCGCGAAGCTCGACTGCGAGAGCGAGAACACGAGCCCCACCCACAGCACGATCAGCGCACCGGCGATCAGCAGCGCCTCCTTGCGCCGCCGCGTCCACAACAGCACGGTGGCGAGCAGGATCATCGTCAGCGCCAGGTAGCGGCCGTAGATGTTCGGGTCGAAGAACAGCGAGTTGACCCGGAAGTACGGCAGCAGGTCGTTGGCCTCGACGACCTTCTCGTTGGCGATCACCAGGTGGCCGGTGGCGAACTCCACGCAGCCGATCGCCGCGAACGCCAGCGCGAGCCCGACCGTCACCCACAGCGAGAGGCGCAGCAGCCGCCGCGACCAGCGCAGCTCGAGCACGAGCAGGAACAGCAGCGCGAACGGCACGTAGAAGAGGCACAGGTTCTTGATCGCCTGCTCGGCGTCGGTCGAGTACAGCGCCTGGGCGCCGTAGAGGACGAGCACGAGAGCGAACGCCCGGCACAGCCACGTCAGCGGGCGGTCGCGCCCGACCTCCTCGACCTCGTCGTCGGTCGCGCGCAGCGTCCGCCACGCGTACGCGAGCACTCCCGCGGCGATCACCGCGTACAGCGGGAGCAGCAGGTTGGCCGCGGAGTCGCCGATCGAGACCGGCACGCGGAACGGCAGCGCGCCGACCGCCAGGAGTGCCAGCGCCGTCGGGCGCCGGTACACGACCCATGCCAGTACGAGCACCGCCACGATCCCGGCTCCCGCGCCGGCCGCGACTCGCACGCTCGCCGCGGGCAGGTCGGCCGAGAGCGTCGTCAGCGCCAGCGCGGCGAAGACCGGCGCCGCCAGCATCGCCGCCGCGCGGCGGCGCCGCTCTCCTACGACGAGGGCCAGACCCGCCGCCAGGGCCGCGGCCAGCACCGCGGCACCCTCGAGGGGGCCGGCGGCGGCGAGCGTTCTCAGACGTCCTCCATCGTCACCGGATCGGGCTCGTGGTCCTCGTCGGCGATGCCGAGGAACTCCGTGTAGGCCTCGATCACGGCGGCCGGCTCGTCCCACATCTTCATGCGGCCCTTGTGCAGCCAGATGGCGTCGTCGCAGAGTTTCTGGATGCTGGCCAGCGCGTGGCTGACGAGCAGGATCGTGCGGTCCTCGCCGCACAGCTCGCGCATGCGGTCGAACGACTTGCGGCGGAAGCGCGCGTCGCCCACCGAGAGCGCCTCGTCGATGATCAGGATGTCCGGGTGCATGGTCACGGCGACGGCGAACGCGAGCCTGCCGTACATGCCGGACGAGTAGGTCCGCATCGGCATGTCCATGAACTCGTCGAGCTCGGCGAAGTCGACGATCTCGTCGTACTTCTCGCGCAGCTCGGCGCGCGTCAGCCCCGCGGCGAGCCCGCCGAGGACGACGTTCTCGCGGCCGGTGAGCCGGCGGTTGAAGCCGACGCCGAGCGACAGCAGCGTGCTCACCCGGCCGTTGACCTCCACGCGTCCGGAGCTGGGGGGGAGGATGCCGGCCACCGTGCGCATGAGCGTCGACTTGCCGGCGCCGTTGGCGCCCACCACCCCGAGCACCTTGCCGTGCGGGACGCTGAACGACACGCCCTTGAGCGCCTCGATCTCGCGGATCACGCGCTGGCGGCGCCCGAGCCGCAGCAGCGTGCTCTTGAGCGTCGGCGCGCGCTCGAGCGACGTCCGGTAGGTCACCGAGACGTTCTCGACCTGGATCCGCGGCTTCCTAGAGGCGGACAGCGAACTCACGCTCCCGGGAGATGAAGAAGAGGGCGCCGCCGACGAACAGCGTGAACGCCCACGCCGCCCCCATCGCCAGGTCGGCCGGGTCGGGCGCCAGCCCACGGTCGATCACGTCGCTCCACGCGGTCAGCAGCGGGGCGAGCGGGTTGATCACGAGCAGGATCGAGTAGCGGTCCGGCACCTCGGACGCGTAGTAGAGGATCGGCGACGCGTACAGCCACACCCGCAGCCCATAGGTGAGGAACGTCTTGAGGTCGCGGAAGTACACCTGGGCCGCCGCGACGATCATCGACAGCCCGGCTGCGAGCACGAGCAGCAGGACGATGATCGGCAAGACCCACAGCAGGTGGAAGCCGAAGGGGATCGACGCCAGGAAGGCGACCGGGATGAAGACGATCACGGTCGGCACGAACTTCCTGATCGCGACGAGCAGCGACGCGCCGGGAAGCAGGATGCGGGGAAAGGCGGTGTTGAGGATCAGCCGCCCGCCACCGGTCACCGACCTCACCGCCTGGCGCAGCGAGTCCGTCACGAAGTGGTACGCGAACAGCGCCGCCATCAGATGCGCGAAGAACACGATCCCCCCGGTGTTCTGGCGGATGATGTCGACGAGCACGAAGTACACGCACGAGAGCAGCAGCGGGTTGAGCAGCAGCCAGACCTGGCCGACCACCGTGTCGAAGTGCTGGGCGCGCAAGGTCGTGCGCGAGAGCTCGAACGCGAACTCGCGCCGCCGCCACAGCTCGCGGATGTACGGCCGGATCGGCGGCAGGCCGACGTGGTGCGGCTCGTAGACGTGGGTGACCGCGTCGAACTCGCTGGTGCGGTGGCTGGCTTGTGCGCTGCTCAAAGCACGAAGAGGCTAGCGGTGGCGACGGCGCTCATCGGAGCCGATCGGAGGTCAGCACGGCGAGCAGGTGACCGACGGCGGTGACCGCGCCGACGACGACGAGCGCGACGACCAGCGTGCGCGAGCCCACGAGGTCGTCGGCCACCGTGTCGACGACCGCCGCGACCAGCGCCAGGAGCGTGAACTCCACGGCCACGAAAGCGCGGTAGAACGGCAGCCGCCGGAGCGCGCGGCGGACCTGCCGCAGCCCGCCCGCACGCGGCGCGGCGACCGCCACCGTGTCTTCCGCCAGTGGTCGCCCAGACTCAGCGCGCGCGACCGTGACGAGCGCCGACTCGCCGTGCACGAGCAGGCCGAGCACCGCGACCACGAGCCCGAGCACGAGGTAGTCGTCGCCGTCCGCGCGCACGCCGAGCGCGATCGGCAGCGCCGCCTCGGTGAGCCAGTGGCCGATCCGGTCGAGGTAGACGCCGGTCGGGGACCGCTGGTCACGCCAGCGCGCCACCTCGCCGTCGCAGCAGTCGAGCAGTAGCTGCAGCTGGATCAGCAGCACCGCGCCGATCGCCGGCAGCAGACCCGGCAGCGCGAGCACGCATGCCGCCGCGATGCCGGCGGCGATCATCAGCCACGTTACGCCGTTGGCGCTGATCGGCGTGCGCAGTAGCTGCCTGGTGACGTACGGCGACAGCCGTCGCATGTACAGCCGCCCAGCCCAGTGCTCGCCGCTGTTGCGCTCGAAGATCGAGGCCGGCTGCGTGGCCTCGCGCAGCTCAGCGACCGTAGGCATCGAGGAACTCCGCGACGGCGCCCCGGGCGCCGGCGTCGTCCATCCCCAGGTGCTCGAGGATCGTGAAGCGGTCCGGCCGCGTCTCGGGCGCGCGCGCGACCGCCTCGGCGAACTGCTCCTCGGTCAGCCCGAGATCGGCCGGCGTGCGCGGCAGCCCGTGGTGCCGCAGGCAGGCGTCGATCCCGCGCGCGAGCCCTTCGTCGCCCCGCAGGAACGAGGTGAAGAGGCTGGCGGCGCCGGCCAGCTCGCCGTGGTTGGCGGTCCCGGGGTAGAGCACGTCGATGGCGTGCAGGATCTCGTGGTCGCCGCCGCTGCACGGGCGGCTCGACCCGGCCGTCGCCATCGCCAGGCCGGACAGCACGAGCGACTCGGCGAGCGCGATCAGGAACGGCGTCGTCCTCGATCCCGTCGTTGCGATGCACGATCGACGTCGCGGCCATGCGCGCGAACGTGACGGCCACGCCGTCGACGGCCTCGCCGCGCTCGCGCTCGGCCAGCCGCCAGTCGGCGATCGCGGACAGGTTGCTGATCGCGTCGCCGATGCCGGAGCGCCGCATGGCCGGCTCGCTGCGGCGCACGTAGTCGAGGTCGACCACGACCGCGATCGGCATCTGTACCCCGTACGAGGCCTTGCGGCCGGCCTCGTCGTCCTCGAGCGAGGCCACCGGCGAGGCGATCCCGTCGTGCGCGAGGCTGGTGGCGACCGCGACGACGGGCAGGCCGGACAGGCTGGCCGCGTACTTGGCGACGTCGATCGTGCGGCCGCCCCCGATGCCGACCACCGCGTCGTAGAAGCCGCGCCGCAGGCGCGCGGCGAGCTCGGCGCCGGCCTGGACCGAGCCGCCTTCGACGTCCCAGATCTCCCCGTTGGCGAGCTGCGGGCGCAGCGTCGCCGCGATCTCCTCTCCCAGCCCCGGGCCGACGACCACCGCGAGGTGGCCGCCGCTCGAGATCCGCCGGTCGGCGAGCAGCGGCGCGAGGCCCGCGACCGCCCCCGCCCCGATGTCGATCGCGAGCGGCGTGCCGACCATGCGGGTCAGCAGCGGCACGCGACCTCCCGCGCCCGCTCGAGGTCGCGGGCGTCGTCGACCTCGACCCATTCGACCGCGCCGATCGGCGCCGTGCCCACGCGACCGCCGCGGTCGGCCAGCTCCTGGAAGCCGTCCTCGTAGTAGAGCTGGGGGTCGCGCTGCCACGTGGTTTCGAGCGCGTCGGCCAGTGCGGCCGCGCCGGCCGGCTCGATCAGCGCCACGCCGATGTACTCGCCCTGGGCGGTGGCGGGGTCGAGCGCCTTGTTGATGCGATCCAGGTAGCCGTCGGGCGAGATGTGGACCTTCATCTCCTCCTCGCCCAGCGGCTTGACGTCGTCGACCGCGATCAGGACCTCGGGCCCGCGCGCGGCGAGCAGCGACTCCTCGACCGAGGCGGGATGAACGGTGTCCCCGTTGGCGAGCAGCACGCCCTCGGCGAACGCCTCGCGCGCGCACCACAGCGAGTACGCGTTGTTCCATTCGAGCGCCTTGGGGTTGTAGACGAGCTCGAGCGCGAGCCCGTGGTCGCGCTCGAGCGCGGACACGCGCTCGGCGAGGCGGTCGTGTGCGTAGCCGGTGACGATCACCGCCCGCTCGAGCCCGACCGCGGCGAAGTTGCCGAGCGCGACGTCGAGGATCGTCCGGTCGCCGTCGACTCCGAGCAGTGTCTTGGGCAGCTCCGCCGTCTCGTGCCCGAGGCGCTTGCCGGCGCCTGCGGCTAGCACCATCCCGATCACGGCTCGTCCTCCTCGTCGTCGTCGAAGGCGTCCAGGCCTCCTCGCGTGCGGCCGGCGGCGAGCCAGCTCGCGCCCGCCTCGACGACGAACACCACGCCGAGCACGCCCGCGGCCACGTAGAAGCCGGCCGGCAGCGCGCCGGCGGCGAGCAGCACGAACGCGATCGCGACGCGGCCCTCCCAGCCCGGCAGCCCCAGCCACGCCGGGGGCATCGCGCCCTGGTGGCGCAGCCGGTACGCGAGGTCGTAGTTGTGGAAGGCGAGCGCGGCGATCAGCGCGAACGCCCCGGGCAGCGCGTGCGCCCCCTCGAGCGCGGCCAGCCAGATGAAGGCGACGTACTCGATCAGCCGCACGAGCGGCGGCTCGGCCCAGGCGCCGCTGCGCGCCGGCCGCCCGCGGGACGCGCTGCCCAGGAGCACCGCCCACGCCAGCACGGCGGCCGCCGCCGGGAGCGACACGTCGCCGCCGCCGAACGCGGCCACAGCGACCAGTGGCAGCAGCCCGGCGAGCCCGAGCGCCGGCCCCGGGAGCGGCAGCCGCGGGCCCAGGGCGCGCGCCAGCGCGCGGGCCGAGGGGCCGTCCTCGCGGAACGCGCGCGGGAGATCGGGAGCGGCGACGGCGCTCATCGCAGCGCCCGCAGGACCCGGCCGCTCTGGGTGTAGAGGACGGCGAAGCCGCCCCACGCGAGCAGCGCGATGAACGTGACGCGCGGGTCGAAGAAAGCGGCGGTGATCGAGATCACCGCGAAGCGCTCGCCGATCGGGAACGCCGCCATGCGCTTCAGCCAGCGCGCCACCCGCACGTCGTCGAGCCGCGCCCACAGCGACAGGACGCGCGCGGCGAACGAGCGCTTGCGCGGCTGCTGGCTGGCCGTCCTGCGCGTCGCGGCAGCGGCTCCGAGGTGATCGAGCGGCTGCTCGAGCGGCGGCTGGCGCACCGTGCCCGTGCCCTCGCGCTGCACGAACGCGTGCGAGAAGTCCGAGGTGTGGCGCACGCTCTGCAGCACGAGCGCGCTGCAGGCCAGCAACCACACGGGGTCGCCGGCGCGGCTCGCGCCGATCGCGAGCCCGGCGAACACGAGGTACTCCTTCGTGCGGTCGAACATCGAGTCCAGCCACGCGCCGAACTTCGAGAACTGGCGCGTGTAGCGGGCGAGCTGGCCGTCCACGCAGTCGGTCGTGAACGCGACCTGCAGCAGCACCGCGCCCGCCACGAGCCCCCAGCGCTCGCCGACCGCGAAGGCCGCCGCCGCCAGGATGCCGACGACCAGCGACGCGATCGTGACCTGGTTGGGCGTGAGCCCGCGGCGCGCCGCCCAGCGCGCGAGGTAGCGCGAGTACGGGCTGACGAAGAACGTGGTGAAGAAGCCGTCCGCGCCCTTGACCGCGGAGTCGAGCAGCAGGCGGTCCTCGTCGAGCGCCGCGATCCGCTCCTCCGTGCGGGCGACCGCCGCGGCCGAGAGCGGGCGCGACCAGAACAGGTACCGCAGGTAGACGGTGCCCACGGGCGCCCCGCCGCGCACCAGACCCAGCAGCAGCAGCGAGACGGTGTCGACCGGCGCGGCGGCCAGCCGGTTGGCGAGCAGCTCCTCGTCCTCGGCCGGAGAGCGCCGCGGGCGCAGTGTCGTCGTCGTTCTCATCGGGCTCCTCGGACGTCGTCCGGCGCGGCGAAGTCGTCGCCGGCGGAGTCGCTCTCGCCCGCGCTGTCCGAGCGCGACATGACCCAGCGCCAGCGCGCGGCCTTGCGCATCAGCTCCTCGTCCCACGCGGGCGGCACGTCGCCGGCCAGCTCGGCGAGGCGGTCGGCGGCCGCGACCAGCGCGGCGATCTCCGGCTCAGCGACGCGCAGCACGCCCAGGAATGTGGCGTTCGGGCGGCGCACGGTGTGGTACGGCGTGGCGGCCGCGATCAGCCGGCCGCGGCGAGCCTGCACGCGGAACGCCGACTGCCGCCGACGGCCGCCGGCGAGGATGCCGGTGCTCGCGCGCGGGTCCGTGATCAGGCCCTCGAGCGCCGCCTCGTGCGTGACGACGTCGCCGTACGCCAGCAGCATCGGGCCGGCCGCCGTGCGCGCGAGCTCCGCGACCGCGCGCAGCTCCTCGGCCGGAGAGCCGGTCGAGCGGACCTCGGCGGCGCCGCCGATCGCGGCGCGCACGTCGTGCTCCCACTCCGCGCGCGTGAAGACCACCGTGTGGCGCACGCCGAGCCGCGTGAGCTGGCCGACGAGCCGCGTCAGCACGGTGCCGCCCTCGAACGGCGCCAGCGCCGCGCACGCGCCGCCGGCCGGCGCGGTGGCGGCGACCACGGCGAGGTCCACGGGAGCCGCGCTCCTCGCGGCGGGCCTGGCGGGCGCGCTCACCGGAGGCGCCCCTCTATCGCTCAACCCGCTCGTCAAGGCCGTCGGAGACTAGCGGGCCTCCTGGCCGCTCCCGGGCGCCTGCCTGCACCAGCAGGGCCTCCAGGCGGGGCGCGACGGCGGCGACGTCGAAGTCGCGCGCGCGGCGCCGTGCCGCGTCGGAGAGCACGCGGCGGCGCGGGGGGTCTGCGATCAGCGCGTCGAGCGCGGCGGCGAGCGCGTCCACGTCCTCGGGCGGGACGAGGACGCCCCCGTGGCCGTCGCCGACGATGTCCCGCGGGCCCGTCGGACAGTCGAAGCTCACGACGGGAAGGCCGATCGCGATCGCCTCGAGCAGCACCATCGGGAAGCCCTCCCAGCGCGAGCTGAGCGCGAAGATCGACGCTTCCGCCATCGCCTCGACGAGCCGCTCGGACCGCCCGCGCAGCGCGATCTGGTCGCCGGCCCCGAGCGCGTCGATCTGCGCCTGTAGCCGGGCGCGCTCCGGCCCGCTGCCGTAGATGCGCAGCCGCCACTCGGGGTGGCGGCGCGCGACGGCCGCGAACGCGGGGACGAGCAGGTCGAAGCCCTTCTGCAGGTTGAGGCGCCCGGCGGCGACGACGATCTTGACGTCGGGATCGGCCGCCGGCGGGTCCGCGAGCGGCACGGGGTTGGGGATTTGCTGAACGCGCGTGCGGGCGCCCGCAAGCAGCCGGCCGTAGTCGCGCTCGTCCTGCGTCGTGAGCGTCGACAGCGCGTCCAGGCGCCCGTAGTGCCGGCGGATGTCGGCGGCCAGGCGCGGCCGGTGGATCGCGAGGTGCTGATGCTCCTGGCCGACCGTCACGACGCTCCCGGGGGCGAGTCGGGCCGCGAGCAGGTTGAACGCCGGCCGGGTGGTGACGACCGTGCCGCCGTCGAGCGAGCGCAGCCAGCGCACGAGCGCGACGTCGGTCTGCAGGCTGCACATCGGGTACGCGTAGTCCTCGGGGTGCACGAGCAGGCTCGGCAGCCGGGAGAGGAGCCGGTGCGCGCGCCGGTCCTCGAGCGCGGTCACGCGCACTCGTGGCGGGAACGCGAAGAACGGCTGCTCGCGGCGGCGGATAACGCTCATCGACCTCGACTTCGCGGCCGGCGGCGAGGTGCTCGGCCATCGTCAGCGTCGTGCGGATCGTGCCGCCCATGCCCCACGCATGGGCGAGCACGAAGCGCACGGGCCCGGGGGCGGGGCCCGCCTTTCGGCCGCGGGGGAGCGCGGACAGCGCGCGCAGCGCGACGCGGTGCACCGCTACCGCTGGCGCGCCGAGCAGTCGGCGCCGGAGCGACACCCGCGGCATCGGCTCAGCGCCGTGCGCGGCGCACGAGCGGGGCGAGCCGGCGCCGCGTGCGGCGGGGGACGACGTGCCAGACGCGCACGGGGAGCGGCGGCTCGGGCGGCGGCGGGGGCTTCGGCGGCGGTGTCTCCGGCACCTCGTGGAGCTGCATGCGCCCAGGGTGGTAGAAGCGCTCGGCAAGCGGGATCTCGGGTTGGGTGCGCAGGTCGAGGTCTTGAAACCGCTCGATCCGCGCGTCGATCTCCGTGCCCGTGACCAGGAGCGAGCCGTTCGCGTTGAGCGGTGCAAGCACCGCGGGGTCGTCGATCGCGTAGCCGTAGAACTCGGCCAGCCGGGTGAAGCGCTCGCCCAGCAGCGCCTTGTGCTGGTCGGTCATCCGGCGCTGCCACTTGTCGACGCGTGAGACGTCGATCGCCTCGTCGATCCGGTTGCCGCCCTCCACGACGACGCGTCCGCCGCGGCCGGTCTGCACGGTGTGGTGGTCGAGCACGCGGTCCGACCACGGCTCGCCGAGCCAGTCGAGCAGCTCGCGCAGCACCGCCTCGGGGCTGAGCACGAGCTCCTCGTAGCGCACCAGCACGAAGCGCTCCTTGTGGTTCGCCGCCTGGCGCGCGATCTCGCGCGCGTAGCGGTCGACGTGCACCGACGCCCGCCGGTACGAGTGCCCGAAGCGCCCCATGTTCGAGCCCACCGCGCCGCCGGGGTGGCGGGCGATGCCGACGAACACCGCGTCCGGGAACAAGCGCGCGAGCCCGTCGACGTGCCACGTGTGCAGCGGCGTCTTGTCCCCCCAGCGATGCTTGCCCTGCTGCTCCATGTGGCGGGTGAAGATGCGCCGGTAGAACGCGGCGAGCTCGGCGTCGAGCTCCTCGCGGCTCCAGCCCATCCGCCGCGCCCAGTTGCGCCCCGACCACTTGAGGGGCACGAACTGCTGGGCGTTGTAGGCCCGCATGAACCCGGTCTCCTGAGGGATCGAGATCCCCTCGTGGCTGTCGAGCATCAGCCGCAGCAGCGTCGAGCCGGAGCCCATCGTGCCGACGATGAAGATGGGGCCGCCCATGAGCGCGGGCGAGTCTAGAAGCCGAGGCGGAAACGTAGGAGAGTTACAAGGAGAGCGGCAGCGATGGAGCCCTACTTCGATCTCGGCACCTACACGCGCGGGACGTCGACGGCCTCGACGAGCGCTCAGACGTGGTTCGACCGCGGGCTCGTGTGGTCCTACGCCTTCCACCACGAGGAGGCGATCCGCTGCTTCGAGCGCGCGGTCGAGCACGACTCCGGCTTCGCGCTCGCGCACTGGGGGATCGCCTACGCGATCGGGCCCAACTACAACAAGCAATGGGAGGCGTTCGATCCCGTGGACCTCGCGGCATCGCTCGAGAAGGCGACCGGCGAGGTCGCGACGGCGCGCGCCTGCGCGGACCGCGCCGCGCCGGTCGAGCAGGCGCTCGTCAAGGCGCTCGGGAGCCGCTACCAGGCCAACGACCCGTCGGCCGACCTCGTCGCGTGGAACGCCGACTACGCCGAGGCGATGCGCGACGTCTATCGCGCGCATCCCAACGATCTCGACGTCGCGGCGCTGTTCGCCGACGCGCTGATGAACCTCACGCCGTGGGCGCTGTGGGATCGCTACACGGGCCTGCCGCCCGAGGATGCGCCGACGCTCGAGGCCAAGGAGGTGCTCGAGCGCGCGCTCGACAGGCCCGGCGGCCGCACGCACCCCGCGCTCACGCACCTGTATGTGCACCTTATGGAGATGTCACCGTTCCCCGAGCGCGCGCTGCCGGTGGCCGACGAGCTGCGCTCGCTCGTCCCCGACGCCGGCCACCTGGTGCACATGCCGACGCACATCGACGTGCTGTGCGGCGACTACAAGAGCACGCTCGAGTCGAACCTGCGCGCGATCGACGTGAACGAGAAGTACGTCGCGCGCGAGGGACGGGTCGGGTTCTACGCCCTCTACCACGCGCACGACCGCCACTTCGCGATCTACGGGGCGATGTTCCTCGGCCGGTCGCAGGTCGCGCTGGGCGTCGCCGCCGACCTCGAGGCCTCGCTGCCCGAGGAGCTGCTGCGGATCGAGCAGCCGCCGATGGCCGACTACCTGGAGGCGTTCGTCCCCATGCGCCTGCACGTGCTGATTCGGTTCGGGATGTGGGAGGACATCCTTGCGCTGCCGCTGCCCGCCGACCCTGGGCTCTACTGCACCACGACGGCGATGACGCATTACGCGCGGGGTGTCGCGTACGCCGCGACCGGGCGGATGGAGGAAGCCGCGGCCGCGCGCGACGCGTTCCTCGCCGCCGTCCCGCGCGTACCCGACTCGCGCTACCTGTTCAACAACACGTGCCAGGACATCCTCGCCGTCGCCGGGGCGATGCTCGACGGCGAGCTCGACTACCGGCGGGGCCGGTTCGACGCGGCGTTCGAGCACCTGCGCCGGGCGATCGCGCTCGACGACGCGCTGCCGTACGACGAGCCGTGGGGCTGGATGCAGCCCACGCGCCACGCCTACGGCGCCCTGCTGCTCGAGCAGGGCCGGGTCGAGGAGGCAGAGGCCGTCTACGCCGAGGACCTGGGGTACGAACACTCGATCCCGCGGTCGTCCTGGCATCCCGGGAACGTGTGGAGCCTGCACGGATACCACGAGTGCCTCGTCCGGCTCGGAAAGGCCGAGCCGGCGCGGATCGTCAAGCAGCAGCTCGACGTCGCCCTCGCGCGCGCCGACATCCCGATCAGGTCGTCCTGCTTCTGTCGCATGACGCACCATGCGGTGGTCGGGCGTAGCTCGGGCGAAGGCGCCCACCGGTGACGGTGATGATGCCTGGCGTCCTCGCCAGGCGCGACGCTAGGGTGCCCCGCCGTGAAGATCCGCTTCCTGCTCATGAACGCGTTCGCCGTCGGCGGGACGATCCGGACGACGTTCACGACCTCCGCCGAGCTCGCGAAGCTCGGGCATGACGTAGAGATCATGAGCGTCTTCCGCCGCCGAGCGGAGGTCGCGCTGCCGGTCCCGGAGGGAGTGCGGCTGCGGTTCCTGGCCGACCTGCGCAAGGACGAGGTGGCCGCTCTCCCGCCGCAGCAACGCTGGCTGGCCGAGCAGCCCACGCGGTTGATGTCGACCAACGACTTCCGCTACCCGCTCTTCAACCTGCTGACCGACACGCGGATGGCGCGTTACATCTTCTCCGCGCGCGACGGGGTGCTGATCGGCACGCGCCCGGCGATCAACCTCGCGGTTGCGCTGCTGGCGGCTCCCTCGGTGGTGCGCGTCGGGCAGGACCACATGAACCTCTCGACCTACAACGACGCGCTGAAGGCGCAGATCGGCGCGTTCTACCCGCGCCTGGACCTGGTGTCGACGCTGACGCAGGGCGACGCCGACGACTACCGCCGCCATCTGCAGGGCCGCACGCGCGTCGAGTGCATGCCGAACGGCGTGCCGGACACGGGCGGGCACCGCGCGGCGCTCGACGACAAGGTCGTGATCGCGGCCGGCCGCGTCGGCGACCAGAAGGGCTTCGACCGGCTGCTCGACGCCTGGACGCTCGTCGTGCGCGACCACCCGGACTGGCAGCTCAAGATCTTCGGCAGCGGCTCCGCGACGAAGCGCCTGAAGCGCCAGATCCGGGAGCTCGAGATCGGCGACAGCGCGCACATGATGGGCTTCACGTCGAGCCTGCACGAGGAGATGGCGAACGCGTCGCTGTACGTCATGAGCTCGCGCAAGGAGGGGTTCCCGATGGTGCTGCTCGAGGCGATGGCGGTCGGGCTGCCGGTCGTGAGCTACGACTGCCCCACCGGCCCGCGTGACATTATCCGCGAGGGCGTCGACGGCCACGTCGTGCCCGACGGTGACACGGCGGCGCTGGCCGCCGCCATGAGCGGCCTGATGAGCGATCCGGTGCGCCGCAAGGCCTACGGGGCGGCCGGCATCGAGGGCGCCAAGCGGTACGACATCGCCAAGATCGCGCGCCGCTGGGAGGAGCTGTTCGAGGAGCTCGCCGCCGCCAAGACGCCCGACGACCGCGCTGGCGCGAGGCCGGCGGTCGCGCAGCTCACGCGGATCGTGGCCGGGCGGGCTCGGCACCGGCTGAGCCTGCGGTGACGTCGTCGATCACGAGGCAGTCGACGCCTGCCGCGAGCAGCGCCTCGCGCTCCTCGAGCACGGGGCACCACGCCGCGACCTCCAGGCCGGCCTCGTGCGCGACGCGCACCGCCGGCGCGGCGTCCGGCGGGAACGACTCGACGTTTGCGACCACCACCTCGAGCCCGAGGTGGCGCGCCGCGGGGATCGCCTTGCGCAGCGGGAAGCGCGTCCACGTGAGCAGGCCGAGCGGCACACGGGGGAGCCGCTCGCGCACGATCAGCAGCGCCGCCGGGTCGAAGCTCGTGACGAGCACGGCGCGGTCGTGCGCCGCGACGAGCTCCGCCACCAGCGCCGCGGTCGTCCGCTCGCGCGGCCGCAGCGCGTCCTCGAGCGCGGTCTTGACCTCGACGTCGATCGAGACCTCGTCCGGGAGCGCCTCGAACAGGTCGGCGACGCGCATCAGCCCGGCCTCGCCCGCCTCCACGGCACGCAGGGCGGCGACGGCGCGCCCGTCCTCGAGCTCGGGGTCGTGGCGGGCGACGAGCACGCCGTCCGCCGTCGCGCGGGCGTCGACCTCGACCCACCGCAGGCCCGCGTCCACCGCCGCCCGGAACGACGGCAGCGTGTTCTCCTCGTGACCGCGGCCGCTGCCGCGATGGCCGCACAGGACCGGGTTGTCGCCGAAGACGCTCAAGGAGCCGTCGAGTAGCTTGGCAGCCATGCCGCGCCTAAGCCTGCGTCCACCGATCCCCGCGGCCCCTCGCCGCCGTGGCCGTTCGCCAGAGCCAATTGGCCGCGAACCAAGTGACCCGCCACGAGGATGCGCGGCCAATTGACTCTGCCTCGGCCCACGACGACGAGGCATCCACGGGTCATCGGTGGACCCAGGCTCAGCGTCGTGCTCGTCGTCCACGGCGAGCAGGCCCATCTCGAGCAGATCGCGTCCTCCGCGCTGTACGGGGACGTCGAGCTGGTCGTGGTCGACGACGCGTCGCCGGACCACGGGCCCGAGCTGCTCGACGCGCTCGCCGTCCGCGACGAGCGCGTGCGCGTGCACCACCTCGCCGAGCGCGTCGGGCTGGGGGAGGGGCGCAACCTCGGCGTCGAGCTGGCCCGCGGCGAGTACGTGTGGTTCGTCAACGCCAGCGACGTGGTCGCGCCGCGCGGCGTGCTCGAGCGGCTCGAGGAGACCTCGCCCGACGTGCTGCTGCTCGGCGACCGGGTCGAGGACGCGCTCGGCCGCTCGCGCCCCGGGCCGCACGCGGCGCTCGCCAAGCGGCTGCAGGGCGTCGTCACGCTCGACGAGGAGCCGCGCCTGGCCGCCGCCGCGCCGCGCGCGTGGGACAAAGTCATGCGGCGGGACGGTCTCGGCCGGTTCGCGCCCGGCCGCCACGGCGAGCTGACCGTCACCTGGCCCGCACTCCTGCGCGCCCGGCGGATCGCCGCCGTGCCGGGCACGAGCTACACCCGGCGCGAGCTCGAGAACGCCACGCGCGTCGCGGGCGACCCGTTCGGGCCCTATGCATCGGTGTTGGACGGGGCGGACGAGCGGACGCGGCGGCTGGTCGTGCCGGCCATGGCCCGGCACTTCCTCTCACTCCTGGACCGTGTCCCTGAGAACCAGCGGAGGGACTTCTTCCATCGGGCGTCGGAGCTGTACTCGCGGCACCGCACCGGCGACGAGCCGGCCGGCACGCGCGTCAAGCTGCTCGAGCGGGACGCGTACGCCGCGTACCGGCTGCTCGAGCAGGGCCTCGAAGCCCGGCGCCGCGTGCCCGCGCTGAGAGCGCCGCGGAAGGCTCGCGCGCGGCTGCGCACGGCGAGCCTCGAGCGGCACTACCGTTCGCGCCTGCGCCAGCCGCTCGACCCCGAGCTCGCGGTCTACGGCGCGTACTGGTTCCGCGGCTACTCCTGCAACCCGCGCGCGATCTACGAGCGCGCAAGCGAGCTCGTGCCGCAGGTGCACGGCGTGTGGGTGGTCCGCAAGGGGGCGACCGTGCCGCCGGGCGTCGAGCACGTCGTCGCCGGATCGCCCGAGTACTTCGACCTGATCGCACGCGCCGGCTACCTCGTCAACAACGTGAACTTCCCGAATCACCTGGTCAAGCGCGAGGGCAGCGTGCACGTGATGACCCACCACGGCACGCCGCTCAAGCGCATGGGGCTCGACCTGCGCTACGCGCACCACGCGAGCCGCCGCCACGACTTCGCCGCACTGCTCGAGCGCACCCGGCGGTGGGACTTCAGCGTCTCGTCCAACCGCCACTCGACGCTGATCTGGGAGCGCGTCTACCCGGTGCCGTTCGAGACGCTCGAGGTCGGCTACCCGCGCAACGACGCGCTCGCCAACGCCACCGACGAGGACGCGCAGCGCCTGCGCGCGGAGCTCGGCATCGCTCCCGGGCAGACGGCCGTGCTGTACGCGCCCACCCATCGCGAGTACCGCTCCGGCTACGAGCCGGCGCTCGACCTCGGCCGCCTGGCCGCCGGGCTCGGCGACGATCACGTCGTGCTCGCCCGCCAGCACTACTTCTATGATGCCGACCCGCTCGTGCGCGACCTCGATCGCGCCGGGAGGCTGATCGACGTCGCCTCCCACGCGTCGGTCGAGGAGCTGTGCATCGCGTCCGACGTGCTGCTCACCGACTACTCGTCGATCATGTTCGACTACGCCGTGCTCGACCGCCCGATCGTCATCCACGCCCCCGACTGGGACGTGTACCGGGAGCTGCGCGGCACGTACTTCGACCTCTTGGCCGAGCCGCCCGGCGCGGTGGCACGGACCGAGGGCGAGCTGCTCGACGCGTTCGCCTCGGGCGCGGTGTACGACGCCGACGCGACACACGCACGGGCCGCGTTCCGTGCCCGCTTCGCGGCGCTCGACGATGGTCGCGCCGCCGAGCGGGTCGTTCGGCGCGTGTGGCTCGGCGAGCGCGAGCCCGCACCGCCGCCGGTGCCGTCCGGCACGCGATGAGCGAGCGCCAGCTCCTGCTCGTCGTCGGCGTCGGGCGCAGCGGCACCAGCCTGCTGTCGGGCATGCTCGGCCAGCTCGGCTTCCGGATCCCGCAGCCCGAGGTGCAGGCCGACGACACCAACCCGCGCGGCTTCGGCGAGCCGCGTTGGGTGGTCGACTTCCACACTCGCCTCCTGCGTGAGCGCCGCGTGACCGTCAACGACGCCCGGCCGGCCGCCTGGGACGCGACCACCGCGGCCGGCGAGGTGCCCGCCGTCCGCGAGGAGCTGCGCACATGGCTGGCGGACGAGCTGCGCGACCCTGGCGCCGTGCTCGTCAAGGACCCGCGGACGGTCTGGTTCCTGCCGCTGTGGAGGCGCTGCGCCGACGAGCTGGGGGCGCGCACGTCGTTCGTGACGATGCTCCGCCATCCCGCCGAGATCGTCACCAGCGCCCGCCGCTCCTACGGGACCGGGCTCACCGAGGCGAGCCGCGCGGCTGCCTGGATCAACGTGATCCTGCAGACCGAGCACGTCACCCGCGACGCCCCGCGGGCGTTCGTGCGCTACGAGGACCT
Source organism: uncultured Solirubrobacteraceae bacterium (assembly GCA_963838655.1). Lineage (GTDB taxonomy): Bacteria > Actinomycetota > Thermoleophilia > Solirubrobacterales > Solirubrobacteraceae > DASSUW01. Next base: position 475,826 of record CAWIRW010000013.1, read on the forward strand.
GCTCGCCGACTGGCAACCCGAGATCCAGCGGCTCGGCGCGCAGCTCGACGACCCGGCGCTGGCGGAGATCGACCGGCGCCCCGAGGTCGACGCGTTCGTGGACCCCGGCCTGCACCGCAGCCGCACGAGCTGGGCCGATCTCGACGTGCCCGACCGGGTGCGGGATCTCGCCGAGACCGTGTGGGCGCATCTCGACCGGCCGGCGCCGGAGGAGCTCGACGCCGACCGCGCCGCCTACCGCTCCCTGTACGCGGAGGCGGAGGCGATCGCCCAGTGCTCGGTGATGGCCGCCCGCCCGCGAAAGAAGCGGACCGCCCCGCCGCCGTCGCTGCGCACCCGGCTCGCCCGCCGGGTCCGCAAGCTGCGCTCCTAGGATCTTCGCCGTGCCGAGGATCAGCGTGGTCGTGCCGGTCTACAACGTCGAGGAGTTCCTCGAGGAGTGCCTGGACTCGCTGGTCGCGCAGACCTTCACCGACTTCGAGGCGATCCTCGTCGACGACGGGTCGACCGATCGCAGCGCCGAGATCGCGCAGCGCTACGCGCAACGCGACAGTCGCTTCAAGGTCGTCACGCAGGAGAACGGCGGCCTCAGCAAGGCGCGCAACACCGGGGCCGACGCCGCGCAGGGCGAGTTCCTCGTGTTCCTCGACAGCGACGACGCGCTCCCGCCCGGTGCCTACGAGCTGCTCGTCGGCGCGCTCGACAAGACGGGGTCGGACTTTGCCACCGGCAACGTGCACCGCCTCACGCGCTTCGCCACCTTCCAGTCGCCGTTCCTGGCCAAGACGTTCCCGGAGACGCAGCTGAAGACGCACGTCACGAAGTTCCGCCCGCTGCTCGCCGACCGGCCGGCCTGGAACAAGCTCTGGCGCCGCTCGTTCTGGGACGCGCACAGCTTCCGCTTCCCCGAGGGGCGCACATACGAGGACACGCCGGTCACGATCCCCGCGCACTTCCTGGCCAAGTCGGTCGACGTCATCTCCGAGCCCGTCTACCTGTGGCGGATCCGCGAGGGCGCCGGCTCGATCACCCAGCGCAAGCTCGAGCCGCGCGGCCTGACCGACCGCCTGCTGGCGATCGAGGAGGTCTCCGACCACCTCGCGCGCAAGGGCCCGCGCGGCGCCAAGCGCTGGTACGACGAGAGCGTGGTCGCGGACGACCTGCGCTACTACGTCAACGGGCTCGAGGCGGCCGACGACGAGTACAAGGCGCTGTTCCTCGACCGCGTGAACGCGTTCCTGGACAAGGCGAGCCCGAAGATCTTCGACCCGCTGCCGGCGATCGAGCGCCTCAAGTGGCACCTCGTGCGCCGCAGGCTCGTCGACGAGCTGCTCGAGGTGGTGCGCTTCCAGAAGGAGGACCTCTCGAGCACGCCGCCGGTCCGCGAGGGCGGGAAGTGGTACGGCGACTACCCGTTCCGGACCGACGCGAGCCTGCGCATCCCGAGCTCGATCTACCGGGTCGAGCCCGAGTTCTACATGCGGGCGTCGATCGAGGAGCTCGAGCGCGTCGGCGACGAGGTGCGCGTGCGCGGCTACGCCTACATCCACGGGGTCGGCGCCGCCGCGCCGGACGCCCAGCGCGTGCATGTGGCGCTGCTGCGGCGCGGGCCACTCGTGCGGTTGCGGCTGCTGACGTCGGCGATCCGGCTGCGGTCGCGCGGCGTCGAGCGGCCCGAGCTCACCGGCAACTTGCGGCAGGCGGTCGCCGACCTGTCGTGGACGGGCTTCGAGGCGACGCTCGACCCGCGTGCGCTGCGTCGCCGCCGTCGCTGGCGCGAAGGCACGTGGGAGCTGTACGTGACGCTGAACGCCGGCGGCCTCAAGCGCCGCCGCTCGCGTTTCACGTTCGACGGTGGGCGCCCGCTGCGGCCGGTCGAGCTCACGCTCGACGGCGCCGTCGTGACCACCGGGGTGACGCCCGACACCGAGCTGGCCGTCGAGGTGCGTCGCGGCGCGGCGAAGCTGCGCGAGCCGCGGCTGGCCGACGGTGCGCTGGAGCTGGCCGCGGACCTCGAGCCCGCCGCGGCGAAGCCTGTGCTCGAGCTGCGTCGCACGGCCGACGGGCGCCGCGTCCGGTTGCCGCTGAAGGGTGGCGCGGCGCGCGCGCCCCTGGCCAAGCTGCGCGGCGACGGCCGCAGCGTCTGGGAGCTGTGGGCGGCCGACGAGGATCGCCGCGTGCCGGTGGCGCTGCCCGACGACGTGCCGGAGGCGACCTGGACGCTGAACGGGCGGCAGATCGCGCTCACGCGTGCCGGCCGCGGCGCGGCGCTGATCGAGCGCGCGGCCTCCGCGGTCGTCGAACACGCCCGCTGGACCGCCGAGGGCACGCTCGAGCTCGAGGGCGAGCTGCCGCCGGATGCCACGTGGGAGGAGATCGAGCTCGCCGAGGATCGCGGCGAGGCGCACGCCTTCCCGCTCGAGCGCACCGGCGGCGGGCGCTTCTCGGCGCTGCTGCCGGTGGCCGCGATCGAGTCGCTGGCCGGCGCACTGCCGATCTCTGAGGGCCGCTGGCGGGTGCGCGCGGGCGGCGTGCCGGTCGTGTTCGCGGACGCGCTCGACGACCGTCTCCCACTCACGACGGTGGTCGACCGCAAGCCGTTCGCCCTCGGGCTGTCCGCTGAGGGCGACGCCCTGCTGTCGGTCCAGCGCGATCTCGCCGAGGACGAGCGCGGCCGCTACAACCAGGGCCGCCTGCAGGCCACCGCCTACCGCGGGGCCCGCAGCGCGCCGCTGCGCGACGCCGTTGTCTACGCCAGCTTCCTCGGCCGCCAGTACTCCGACAGCCCGCGCGCCATCCACGAGGAGCTCGTGCGGCGCGAGCTCCCGCTCGAGCACCTGTGGGTCGTGCGCGACGGCCAGTGCAGGGTGCCGGAGAGCGCGACGGTGCTGCGCGAGGGCAGCCGCGAGTACCACGAGGCGCTCGCCACATCTCGCTTCGTGGTCGCCAACGACCACTTCCCCGACTGGCTGCGCCGGCGGCCCGAGCAGATCTGCCTCCAGACCTGGCACGGCACGCCGCTCAAGCGCCTGGGCTTCGACGTCTCCGACATGCGCAAGACGGTGCGCAAGTTCCAGCGCGGCTGGGAGCGCCAGCTCGACAACTGGCAGTACGTGCTCTCGCCGAACCGCTTCTCGACCCCGATCCTGCGCCGCGCGTACGCGATCGAGGGCGAGATGCTGGAGACCGGCTACCCGCGCGTCGACGTGCTGGCGGGCGAGGATCGCGACGCCCGGGGGGCGGCGCTGCGCCGCCGCCTCGGCATCCCCGAGGGCGTGCGCACGGTGCTCTACGCGCCGACGTACCGCGACCACGTGGTCGACCGCCGCGGGCGCTACCGGCTCGACCTGCAGCTCGACCTCGAGCGGCTACGCGCCGTGCTGGGGGAGGACACGGTGATCCTCTTCAGAAAGCATCACTACGTCGTCGACACGGTGCCCGCCACCGCCGACGGCTTCGTGCGCGACGTCTCCAGCTATCCCGACGGTACGGAGCTGATGCTGGCCGCCGACGTGCTGCTGACGGACTACTCGTCGATGATGGTCGATTACGCCAATACCGGGCGCCCGATGCTGTTCTTCACGTACGACCTCGACGCGTACGCGGACGAGATCCGGGGCTTCTACCTCGACTTCGTCGGTACAGTGCCTGGGCCGCTCTTGCGGACGACGGACGAGGTCGCGGAGGCATTGCGCGATCTCGAGGGGGTGCGTACCGCGCACGAGGCGCGCTACGCCGCGTTTCGACAGACCTTCTGCGAGCTCGACGACGGGCACGCGGCTTCCCGGGTCGTCGATTGCCTGCTGTCCGCGGAGCGCAACTCCACGAATCCGAACACGTTGGGAACCGTATGACTCGAATCCTCCCCGGACTTCTCTTCCTGCTCCTGCTGGTCGTTGCGGCTCCAGCCTCCGCGGCCGGTCCGCAGGTCGGCATCGCCGACGACCGGATCATGCAGGCGGGTGGGCCCGCCGCTGATAAGGCGATCGCCGAGTGGAAGAAGCTCGGCATCGAAGACGTGCGGCTGCTCGTCTACTGGAACCAGATCGCCCCCGGAGACAAGTCGCGTAAGGCGCCCGCGGGCTTCGACGCCGACAACCCCAACGACCCGCGGTACAGCTGGTACATCGTCGACCAGGCGGTCAACCGCATCCGCGCCGCGGGCCTGAGCGTGACGCTCAACGTCACCGGTCCCGGCCCGTACTGGTCGAGCTCCGTGCCCAGCCGGCGCAAGGGCGCGTACAAGCCCAAGGCGGCGTCGTACGCGGCGTTCGCCGAGGCCGTGGCGCTCCGGTACGGCGGCGGCGTCGATCGCTACATCCTCTGGAACGAGCCGAACCTCAACAAGTGGCTCGCGCCGCAGTCGAGCTGCAAGCGCGGCAGGTGCACCCCGGTGTCGCCGCACCTGTATCGCAACCTCGTGCGTGCGGGCTACTCGGCGATCAAGGCCAACGACTCGAAGGCCGAGATCGTGGTCGGCGCGCTCGGGCCGCGCGGCAAGTTGCAGCGGACGTGGAAGTCGACGATGCATCCGATGCTGTTCCTGCGCCAGTTCGGCTGCCGCAGCGACTCGTTCAAGCGCATCCGGTCCGGTTCGTGCAAGAACTTCCGGGCGGCGACGATCGACGGCTTCGGCGTGCACCCGTACAGCTTCCGGGCGCCCGAGCTGCCGAACCCCGGTTCCGACAGCCTGTCGATCGCCCAGCTCCCGAACCTGATCCGCACGCTCGATCGCCTGAAGCGCGCCCGGGCCGTGCGCAGCACGACGCGCAAGATCGGCGTGTTCGTCGACGAGTACGGCTACCAGACCCGGCCGCAGGACCCGTTCTCGGGGATCACGACCGCGGAGCAGAACACGTACCTGCAGCGGGCGGCGTATCACGCGTGGCGCACCCGGCGGGTGAAGCTGTTCACGCAGTACCTCTGGGAGGACGAGGTCAACCGCGTGAACTGGCAGTCCGGCCTGCGTGACAGGCGCGGCCGCACGAAGATCAGCGAGCGGTACTTCGACACCCCGTTTGCGGTCGATAGCGCACGCAACAAGCTGTGGGGCCAGGTGCGGCCCGGCAGCCGCTGGACCGTGCGCGTCGAGCAGAAGCGCGGCGGCCAGTGGCGGCAGATCACGACGCGGCGCACCGACTCGCGCGGCTACTGGTCGCTCACCCGGCGCGTGTCGAGCGGCACGTACTACCGCTTCCGCGCCGGCAGCTACGTCAGCCAGGCCGTCCGCGGCTGAGCTGTGATCGCTCGGGGCGCCGCGCTCGTCGCGGCGCCCCCGGCGATACCCTCTGGCCATGCTCGTCGCAATTGCGGGAGGGCACGGCAAGGTGGCGCTGCAACTCGCGCGCAAGCTGCGTGCCGAAGGTGACGACGTCCGCTCGATGATCCGCCGGCCCGAGCACGCCGACGACGTGCGGGAGGCGGGCGGCGAACCGGTCGTGTGCGACCTCGAGACGGCCGACGTCGACGCGGTGGCCGCCGCGATCGAGGGCGCCGACGCCGTCGTCTTCGCCGCGGGCGCCGGTCCCGGCAGCGGGACCGCGCGCAAGGAGACGATGGACTACGGCGGCGCCGTCAAGCTGATCGCCGCCGCCAAGCAGGCCGGGGTCTCGCGCTACGCGATCGTCTCGAGCCGCGGCGCCGACCCGGACGCGCCGGGCGACGACACGTTCGCGGTCTACCTGCGGGCCAAGGGCCGGGCCGACGCCGAGCTCGCCGCCAGCGGGCTCGACTACACGATCGTTCGCCCCGGCGGGCTGACCGACGAGCCGGGTGCCGGCCGCGTGCGGATCGGCGCGGACGGCGACATCCCGCGCGAGGACGTCGCCGCCACGTTCGTCGCCGTCCTCCACGAGCCGCGCACGATCGGGCTCACGTTCGAGCTGGTGGGCGGCGACGTGCCGATTCCCGACGCCGTCGCCGCCCTTCTCGACGAGTAAGTCTGGGGGCCCCGCCCAACGGGACATTCCGTGTGGAGCGATGTCCCGTTGGGCACCCCCTCAGTCGCGCACGCGGCGGTGGACCGTGCGCGAGCCGCCGGCGGAGTACGCGCCCGTGACGTCGGCGATGATCCGGTAGCGGCCGCCGCGGCGCTGGCGCACGCGCTTGACGTAGCGCGAGCGGTTGCCGCGGCTGGCGCGCGAGTACGTGCGGGCGATCGTCACCCAAATGCCGCCGCGCAGCTTCTGGACGAGGATGCCGCTGCCGTCGACCGCCGGCTTGACGAAGCCCGCGAAGCGGATGACGCCGCTGCGCGACCCGCGGCTCGTACGCGTGTGCAGGCCGACGCGCACGACCGCCTGCGCGACCACGATCGGGCTCACGACCCCGGGGTTGGCCGGCATCAGCACGCGGTACTGCGTGTTCACCGGCACCGACAGGACCGGGAACGAGAACGCGCCGTTGGCGTCCGTCACGTGCGGATCGGCCGCGTTGACGAAGCCCTGCGTGTACGGATACGGGTTGCTCTGGAGGACGATCTGGCGGTTGGTGTTGCCCGTACCGCTGAGCACGCCGCCGAGCGTCGTGGAGGAGCCCGGGTAGAACGGGTTGGGTGCCGCGGCGAGCGTGACGCCGAGCGGCTGGCGCCTGGTCTTGAACGTGCGGTCGGCCCCGCGCGTGACGCCCAGCCGGTTGCGCGCGACGATCCGGTAGTGGTACGTGGTCGCCGGCGCCAGGCTGCCGATGGCCGCGGCCACGCGCCGGCCCGTCGTGCCCGCGCCTGCCGATGTGGTGGGCGTCTGGGCGCCATAGGTGCGCGTCGTCCCGTACTGGAAGAAGTAGGTGGTCGCCGCATCGCGCGGGTTCACCGTCGCGTTCAGCACCGCGCTGCTCGGCGCGATGTTGGCGACGCCGCCCGTCGTCACGGTGGGCTTCTGGGCGGCCGTCGCGACGGCCGGGGTGAGCAGCGCGCAGGCCAGGATGGCGCCTGCAGGCACAACTCGACTCGCTCGCATCTCGCACCCTTTCCTCGGAGTTCGCTCCACCGGGTGCAACACGGAGTACAGTCGTACGATGCGCTCGCTGCGGTACTGGCTGCCGATCGCTGGTGCGTTCGCGCTGCTGCTGCTGTCACGCACGGTCCCGCCGTTGCTCGCCTACGTGATGATCGTCGCCGCCGCCGGCCTTGTGTTCGAGGTCGGGACCGCGCTGCTGGCGGGCGCGAACCGGACGGGTGGCATGCACGACCACCGCCAGTAGCCCGATCAGCCGCCGAGCGGGGCGGCGATGCCGGCGGACGAAGCGCACGAGCTGCTCGCCTGTGAGCGGCAGGTTGTCGCTCCCCACGCGGCGCAGGACCCGCCCGTCGGAGGTCGTGACGATGCGGTCGCTCACGCGCGGCACGGTCACGAGCGTGAGGCCGACGCGGCCGACCACGAGCGGCTCGACGCGCACGTCGACGCCCGCGTCCTGCGCCCGCCGCATCACTGCGTCCAGCACCGCCTGGTCGAGCGCGCAGCCGACGAGCCGCCGCCCGTCGCTCACCCCGAGCACCACGTGGCCGCCGGCGGTCATCGCCATCGCGGGGATGACCTCGCGCAGGTTGCACGCCGAGGCCTTGAACTCCAGCCGCTCGTGCTCGACGCGGCCGAATCGCCGCCAGAAATCCGGCTCGTCGAGGTGGAAGCCTGCCCGTCCTGCGATCATCGTGCTCAGCAACTTAGCGGCGCCGTCGGACAGCACACGAGGTGTCCGCCCGGGCTGGCAGCATCGCTCGCGTGCCCGCGTCCGCCGACCCTCCGTCACTCGCCCAGGTGCTGACCGACGCACGGCACGGCCTGGGGCTCTCGCTGCGCGAGGTGGAGCGCCGCACTGGTATCCGCAACGCCCATCTCTCGCAGATCGAGACCGGCACGATCGCCCGGCCGGAGATGGCGCTGCTGTGGGAGCTCTCGGTCGCCTACGGGCTCGACTTCGCACGCCTGCTCGCGCTCGCCGGCTACGACGCGGCGGGGGAGGGCTCGGCGGGGGAGCGCGGGCGCATGACCGTCGCGCTGCGGGCGCTGCGCGAGCTCACGCCCGACGAGCAGGCCGAGGCGCTGCGCTACATCGCCGAGCTGCGGCGGCGGCGCGAACGATGACGGTCCCGCTCTTCACGCGTGCGCGGATCGAGCGCCTGTGCGCGGACGCGCTGCGCGACGCCGGGCTCGCGGGCATCGTGCCGACGCCGCTCGACGCACTCGCCGAGGCGCTCGGCGTGCGCGAGCGCGTCGCGCTGCCGCCGCGAGGCGCGCGTGCTGGGCGCCCTGTGGTTCGAGGAGCGCACGCTGTTCGTCGAGCGCACGCAGTCGCGGGCGCGACGGCGGTTCACCGAGGCGCACGAGCTCGGCCACCTGCTGTGCCCGTGGCATCGCGCCGTCGTGCGGCTCGACACCGCGGGCGAGCTGTTCGGCTCGCGCGGCGTCGGCATCGAGGCCGAGGCGAACCTCGCCGCCGGGGAGCTGATCTTCCAGGGCGCGCGCTTCACCGCCGAGGCCGCCGATCTCGAGCGCTCGCTGCGCACGCCGCTCGGTCTCGCCGACGCCTACGGCGCCTCCGGCCACGCCGCTGCGCACCACTACGTCGAGCGCCACGCCGAGCCGCTCGCGCTGCTCGTCGCCGGCCGCTGGCCGGACGCGCGCGGGCGGCCTGCCGGTGTGGCGCAGCGTCGAGTCGCCCGCCTTCGCGGCCACGTTCGGCCGGCTCGCCGGCCGGTTCCCGCACGTCGGCACGAGCGGCCCGCTTGCCGAGGCGCTCGAAGCCGCCCGCCGCACCTCGGACCCGGTGCCGACGACGATCATGCTCGGCGGCCGGACGTTCCCCGCCGAGGTCCTCAACAACCGCCACTGCCACCTGATGCTCGTGACGGGCCGCCGCGAGGTCGCGGCGCGGCGCATTGCCGCGTGAGCGTGGCGCGGCGGGCTAGTCGGCGTCGAACGCGTACGCCTCCACGGCCTGGCGGTCGAGGTGCGTGGTGGCCCACGCCGCGGCTGCGGCCGCGGTGCGTCGCAGCGCGTCGCGCGTGGCGGCGTCGCCGTGCAGTGGGCCGTGCGTGAGCTCGGCGAGCGCGGCCGCGCACGTGCGCAGCGACGCGCGCACGAGGCCCGCGACGGTGTCCGCCGGGCCGCAGAGGACCGCGCCGACGCCGGCGCCTGCGGCCGGGAGCTGTGCGCGCATCCGCCGCAGCGCGGCGAGCTCGCGCTCCACGGCGTCGCGCTCGTCGCCGTCCGGCGTGGACTGCAGCTGCTCCTCGAGCGGCGTTCGCAGCTCCTCGAGCTCGTCGATCAGCCACGCGACCTGTACCGGCTCGAGGCGCACCCGCAGGGCGTCGCACACGCCGAGTCCCGAAACGGTCGACGGCACCGGGGTGCCGGTGGCGGCGGTACGGTGATCGTGCATGGAAGGCTCCTTCCGTGCCGGCCCCGGGGCGATTGCCGTCGCCGCCGGGGCGATTCTTGTCGGTCGCCGCAGACGCTAGCCGGAGGACTGGACAGCAACCGGGGGCCGCCCTATTCTCACCACCACATGCCGGTCTCCGGTGAGAAGGAGCGCCAGCGGGCGACAGCGCTCGAGTCACTGGGAGCGTGGCTGCGGATCTGGACACCTCCGCGCGGCGTCGAGGTGCGACCCCTCCCCAAGCGTGCGCTCCTGATCGGCGGCGCGGCGCTCGTGGCGGTTGCGATCGCCGTGGCCGCGCTCGTCGCCCCAGCCATCGACGACTCCAAGCAGCGGGCCGACGCTCGCGAGCGAGCCGCCGAGGATGCGCGCCGCGACGCCGCCGCGCGCCGGGCGGCGCAGTCTCAGCGGCGGACGTCGGTCTCGCTCGCCGCCCTGCGCCCGCCGGCCGGCAGCAGCACCGGCGAGCGGCTCGCCGCGCGCAGCGCGGTCGTGGCCGAGGTCGAGCAGCGGATCACGGCCGACGCCCAGGCGCGCGCCGCCGAAGGTGAGTTCCGCCGCCCGAGCGGGCCGACCAGCTGCGAGCCCGCGCCCGGCTCCCCGGCGGCCGAGACGGACCTCGCGGTCCGGCGCGGCGCGTTCGACTGCGAGACCACGGTGCGCGAGATCCCGTCGACCGAGACGAACCAGGGCGGCGCGCTCACCTACCCGTTCCGCGCCGTCGTCGACTTTGCGACCTACCGCGTCGCGTGGTGCAAGACGAACCCGGTGCCGGGAGAGCAGATCGTGCCCGACCCGCGGCGGGTCGTCGAGCTTCCGCGCGCGTGTCGGGGTTGACGTCTAACGTCAACGTCAACTGCGGCTGGGTAGGGAGGCTGGGGAGCCAACCGCTGCGTGAGGAAGTTGCGCGCGGTGAGCGGGCGGATCGCGAACCTCGTGAAGTTACCCCCGGAAACCGACGCCTAGTTCACGGATTTCGCGAACTATCTCCGATTAGCCGCGGAAACCGCGGCCTATCCGGGATAGTTCGCCCAACGTTGTCCATTTGCCCCCGGAAACCGGGGGTAATCCGACAAGGTTCGCGCGATCGCCGACCCGGCTGGCTCCCTCACTCTCCCTACCCAGCCGCAGTTGACGTTGACGTGCGCTACGCCGCGGCCTGCAGCGAGGCCTCGAGGATCTCGAGCCCCGCGTCGAGCTCGGCGGCGTCGATGGTGAGCGGCGGCAGCAGCCGGATCACGTTGCCGTAGAGCCCGCAGGAGAGCAGGAGCAGGCCGCGCTCGCGGGCTGCGGCGACCACGGCGGCCGTCCGCTCGGGCGCCGGCTCGCGCGACGTAGAGTCGGCCACCAGCTCGAGCGCGAGCATCGGTCCGAGCCCGCGCACGTCGCCCACGACGCGCATGCCCTCGAGCCGCTCGCGGATCGTGCGCCCCAGCTCCTCGGCCCGCTCGCGGAAGCCGGGTGCGGCCACCGTGTCGAGCACGACCGCCGCCGCCGCGCAGGCCACCGGGTTGCCGCCGAACGTCCCGCCGAGGCCGCCGACGCCCACCGCGTCCATGATCTCCGGACGGCCGGTCACGGCGGCCAGCGGCAGCCCGCCGCCGAGCGACTTGCCGGACACCAGCAGGTCGGGCTCCACCCCGTAGTGCTCGATCGCCCACACCGGCCCGGTGCGGCCCACGCCCGCCTGCACCTCGTCGTCGACGTAGAGGATCCCGTGCGCGTCGCAGACCTCCTTCAGCCGCGCCGGGAAGTCGCGCGGCATCGGCACGAAGCCGCCCTCGCCCTGGACCGGCTCGAGCACCACGCAGGCGACGCTCTCGGGGTCCACGTCGGCCTTGAAGAGCGCCATCAACCCCGCGATCGCGTCGTCGGTGCTCACGCCCCGGTACTCGTACGGGGCGGGCGCGCGGTAGACCTCCGGCGCAAAGGGACCGAAGCCGCGCTTGTACGGCACCACCTTGCTCGTGAGCGTCATCGTGAGCAGCGTCCGCCCGTGGAAGGCGCGGTCGAACGCGATCACCGCCGGGCGGCCGGTTGCGGCGCGCGCGATCTTGACGGCGTTCTCCACGGCCTCGGCACCCGAGTTGAGCAGGACGCTCTTGTACTCGGCGCCCGCACCGGGATACAGGTCGGAGAGCCGCCGGCAGACCTCGACGTACGGCTCGTACATGCCGACCATGAAGCACTGGTGCAGGTAGCGGTCGACCTGCTCGTGGATCGCGCGCACGACGTCGGACGGGCCGTGGCCGAGGTTCTGGCAGGCGATCCCGCCCGCGAAGTCGATGTACGAGCGCCCGTCGGCGTCCTCGATGCGGGCGCCCTCGGCGCTCGCGACGACGATCGGCGGGGTGCTCACGCCGCGGGACACGAACCGCTCGCGGGCGTCGCGCACGTCGACGGGCCGGGTCACATCCACTGGGTTCGTCATGGTGACAGTCCGCTCCAATCGGAGATGAACAGGGCAAGTGCTTGGGCGGTGCGGGTGATCGAGGGGATGTGCACCCGCTCGTCGACGCCGTGCTCGTTCTCGGCCAGCGGCCCGAAGCTGACGGCCGGCGTGTCGCCGTACAAGGCGAACGCTCGCGCGTCGGTCGTGGCGGTGGAGGCGAAGACTCCCGGCGCCGGCCCCGGTGACGCGCGCGCTCGCGGCCGACAGCGTCTGCACCAAGGCAGAGTCCTCGGCGAGCTCGTAGCCCTCGCACTGGAAGCCCTCGTAGAGCACCTCGATCCGGTGGCGGCCGCTCTGGACGCCGGCCACGACCTCCTCCACGCGCCGCTTGAGCTCGGCGATCGGCTCGCCGGGGTAGGTGGCGAGCCGGAAGTGCGTGACGCACTCGCCGGCCACGGTCGACGGCCAGTCGCCGCCGCGGATCATCCCCACGTTGAGGTTGATCGGGTGCGCGTAGGCGGCGAACAGGGAAGGGCGGACCTCGTTGAGGTCGGTCTCGAGCGCGCGCAGCGCCTCGATCACCCGGTACGACGCGTCGATCGCGTTGGCGCCCTCGGCGGCCTCGCCCGCGTGCGCCGGCGCGCCGAGCACGCGCACCTTGAACCACAGGACCCCGACCTGGGCCGGCCAGATCGCGCCCTGCGTCGGCTCGGTGAGCACCGCGGCGTCGGCCGTGTGGCCGGCCAGCACGCAGGCGAGCGCGCCGTGGCCCGTGCACTCCTCCTCGACGACCGACTGCAGCTGGACACGGCCGCGCGGCCTGACGCCCAGCCGCTGCAGGCCGGCCACGGCGCCGACCATCGCCACCAGGCCGGACTTCATGTCCCCGGCACCGCGGCCGTACACCCACTCGCCGTCGCGGCGGGCGGCGAACGGCGCGCCGGTCCACAGCTCGCTCGGCTCCGGGCTGACGACGTCGATGTGCCCGTTGAGCACCAGCGAGCGCCCGCCGCCCTCGCCGTCGGGCAGCCAGTCGGCCAGCACGTTGACCTTCTCCGAGACATCCCAGTTGAACGGCGCGCCGCCCGGATGCGACCGCAGCGCGGCCACATCGAGCGGCACGTCGAACGGCTCCAGCCCGAGCCCGGCGAACGCGCGGCGCATGATCGCCTGGCCGGACGCCTCGGCGCCCAGCACCGTCGGCGCCTCGACGAGCTCGCTCAGGAGGTCGACCATGGCGGCCTCTTCGGCCGCCACCGCCGCCAGGATGTCGTCGTCCACCGCCCGCAGGCTACGCCGCGATGGCGTGCAGCTCGGCCGGCAGGTTCCAGCACTCGGCGATCTGCCCGTCCTCGAAGCGCACGATCGCGCCGCCGGCTGCCTCGAGCGACCAGCCCGGGCCCTGTGCGGCGCGCCACGTGAAGCGCGTGGCCACGCGATCGCCCTCGGCGACGGCGTCGTCGAGCGTGACCGTGGCGTGCGGGAACGTGTCGTCGGTCGCGGCGTGGAAGCGGCAGAGGTCGTCGACGTCCTCGATTCCGGCCGGGAAGCCGTGCAGCACGGCGTCGGGGCGGAACAGCGCGAGGTAGGCCTCGGCGTTGCCGTCGTTGAGCGCCGCGACGGCGCCGCGCAGCGCGGCCTTGTTCTGCGCGCGGGCGCTGCGCGCCTTCGTTGACCTGCTCGTGGTGGTGGACATGGGCGTCCTCTCCTCGGGTCGTGCTGGGTTGATCAGCATCGGTCGCACGGTGCGAGCAGACAACCGTCGCCGTGACCAAACCCGCGCTCGAGCTTTGGACCGGCGACCAAGGCGTAGGCTGCGCGCATGCTGCGTCTCGCGGACCTGCTCGCCGAGGAGTCGTTCGGTCTCGAGCTGCTGAGCGGCAGTGACGCGGCGGACGAGCGCGAGGTGCGCGGCGCGCACGCCGTCGAGGTCGAGGCGCCGGCTCGCTGGCTCGGCCGCGACTGGGTGATGCTCACGACCGGCGTGCGTCTCCGCGGGAACGTCGAGGCCCAGCGGGAGCTGGTCCCGCAGCTCGAGGCGGGCGGGGCCAGCGCGCTCGGCTTCGGCGTCGGCCTCGGCTTCAAGCGCGTGCCGCCGGCGCTGCTCGCCACCGCCCGCGAGCGCGACTTCCCGCTCTTCGCGGTGCCGTACGAGACGCCGTTCCGGGAGATCATCCACTTCGTCGACAGCGCGCTGACGAGCGGTGAGGAGCAGGTCTTCCGCCGTCTCACCGCCCTCCAGCGCTACCTCGTCGACGCGCTCCGCACGCCGCAGCCCGAGCACGCGATGGTCGACCGGCTGGCGCGCTTCCTCGACGCCGGGGTGGTGCTGCTGGGGGCCGACGGCGAGCCGGAGGTCGTGGCCGGCCGGCCGCCGGTGGCCGAGCTGCTCGAGGCGGTGCGCGCCGAGCCCGCGGGGCTGGTCGAGCTCGACGTTGCGGGCTGGCACGCGGTCGCCACGTCGGTCGCCACGCGCGCCGATCACGCGCCGCGGCGGCTCGTGCTGGCCAGCCCGCGGCGCGGCTTCGTCGACAAGCTCGCCCGGCCCGCCGCCGAGGCCACTGCGCCGCTGCTGGCGGCGATGGCGCGGCTCAGCGACGTCGTCCGCGACCAGGAGCAGGCCGTCAAGGGCGCGCTGCTGCAGGAGGCGCTCGAGCCCGACGAGCCCGGCGACCCGCTGCCCGTGGCGGCGCGGGCGGCGGCCTTCGGGCTCGACTTCTCGGGTCCGGCGCGGATCGTCGTCGTGCGCGCGCCGCGCGAGGTCCGCCGCGAGGTTGTGCGCCGCCTCGAGCACGGCCACCTGCCGCACCTCGCCCACGAGCGCGACGGCTCGCTCGTGGTGCTCGTCCAATCCGGCGACCCCGAGCTGCGCGCTGCGCTGGCGATCGACGCGGTGATCGGCGTCGGCCGCGAGGTGACGTCGATGGCCGACGCCCGCCACTCCCTGCGCGACGCCGAGCTCGCCGCCGGCCACGGCCGCGGGCTGACGCACTTCGACGACTTCGACCTCGGGACGTTCCTGGTCAGCGAGATCCCGCCCGCGCGGCTCGCCCCGAAGGTCGAGGAGATCCTCGCCGCGCTGCGCGCGAACCCGCCGCTGCACGAGGCGCTGCAGGCCTACTTCGCCCACGACCTGGACATCGCCGCCACCGCCGCGTCGCTGCACATGCACCGCAACTCGCTGCGCTACCGGCTGGCGCGGGCCGAGCAGGTGCTCGGGCGCTCGCTCAAGCAGCCGGCGACGATCGCTGCCGTGTACCTCGCGCTCGTCGCCGATGCCGCTGCCCAAAGCCAGCGCGACGGTTTGGACGGCGCACGGTTGCCCGCAGGCGCCGGCGCGCCATAGGATCGCCGCTCGATGGAGCCCAGCGAGCAGCCCACGGCGCCCTACCTCGACGCCGTCGTGGCCTACGCGTTCCGCGGCCCTGCGCGCTACCACGTGCCGGGCCACAAGGGGGGACCGGGGGCCGATCCCGGCTTCCGCAAGGCGATCGGCGAGGACGCCCTGGCCGCCGACGTGCCGCAGGACATCCACGGGATCGACCTCGGACCGTCGCCGACGCCGTACGAGCGCGCCGAGCGCCTCGCCGCCGAGGCCTTCGGCGCCGAGCGCACGTTCTTCCTCACCAACGGGGCCACGCAGGGCAACCACGCGCTGTGCCTGACGCTCGCCCCGCTCGGGGCCCGGATCGTCGCCCAGCGCAACTCGCACGCCTCGATCGTCGACGGGCTCGTGCTCAGCGGCGGGCTGCCGAGCTTCGTCGCCCCGGAGTACGACCAGGAGCTGGGGATCACCCACTGCGTGACGCCCGAGGCGCTCGAGCGCGCGCTGGCCGACGCGCCTGACGCGCGGGCGGCCTTCATCGTGTCGCCGACCTACTACGGGATGGCCGCCGACGTCGCGGCCTGCGCGGAGGTCGCGCACCGTGCGGGCGTGCCGCTCGTCGTCGACCAGGCGTGGGGCCCGCACTTCGGCTTCCACGAGGCGCTGCCGCCGACCGCGCTCTCGCAGGGCGCCGACGCGATGCTCACGAGCACGCACAAGATCGCCGGCTCGCTGACGCAGAGCGCGATGCTCCACATCGGCCGCG
This sequence comes from uncultured Solirubrobacteraceae bacterium, assembly GCA_963838655.1. GTDB lineage: Bacteria > Actinomycetota > Thermoleophilia > Solirubrobacterales > Solirubrobacteraceae > DASSUW01. The sequence continues at coordinate 491,684 of CAWIRW010000013.1, forward strand.
GGCGCGTAGACGCCGGCGCGGTGGCGCGGGCGCTGCGGCTGCTGCGCTCGACCAGCCCGTCGTCGCTGCTGATCGCCTCGCTCGACGGCGCGCGCCGCCAGCTCGCGCTGCACGGTGAGCAGCTGCTCTACGAGACGCTCGAGGCGATCGGCGTGGCCCGGGCCAAGCTCGAGACGATCGACGGGATCGCGCTCGTCGACGACGCGCTCGTGGGGCGCATGGGCGTGGCCGGCTACGACCCGCTGCGGATCGTGCTCGACGTGCGCGGGACCGGCCGCACGGGCTACGAGATCGCCGACGAGCTGCGCCGCTCCTACGACGTCCACGTCGAGCTGCCGATGCAGGCGACCGTCGTGTTCGTGGTCGGCCTCGGCGAGTCGGCCGCTGCGCTGCGTCGGCTCGCCGGGGACGTCGACGAGGTCGTCAAGCGGGTGTCGGAGCCGGGAGCGACGGCGCCGATCGTCCCGCCCGCGGCGTCGCTGGAGAACGAGGTCGCGCTCCCCCCGCGCGAGGCGTTCCTGGGCGACGCCGAGCAGGTCGCGGTCGACGACGCGGTCGGCCGCATCTCCTGCGAGTCGATCGCCAGCTACCCGCCAGGCGTCCCCGCGCTGCTGCCGGGCGAGCGCATCTCCGCCGAGACCGTCACCTACCTGCGCGAGCTGGCGGGCAGCGGCGCGCGCCTGCACGGCGCCAGCGACCCGGCGTTCGAGACGATCAACGTGCTGAGGGAGGACTGATGTTGGAACCGGGCGCGCGCTGGGCGCAGTACGGGGAGAAGCCCGACTACGCGGGCGTGCTCAGCTTCTCGGGCGTGCCGATCACGGAGGACCCGGCGGAGCTCGAGGGCTTCGACGTGGCGATCGTCGGCGCGCCGATGGACGAGCTCGTCTCCGACCGCCCGGGCGCACGGCTCGCGCCGCGCGCCATCCGCGCTGCCAGCTCGCCGCCCGGCCCGCACCTCGAGGTCAAGGTCGACGCGCTGGACGAGCTGCGGGTGGTCGACTTCGGCGACGCGCCGATCGTCCCCGCCGCCCCGGACCGCTCGCACGCCGCGATCGAGGCGACCGTCGGCCAGGTCCTGGCGGCGGGCGTGCTCCCGGCCGTGCTCGGCGGCGACCACTCGATCACCGAGCCGTCGGTGCGTGCCTGCGCGGGCGTCCACGGGCCGGTCGGCATGGTCCACTTCGACACCCACACGGACACCGGCGTCGAGGTCTTCGGCGTCGAGTTCTCGCACGGCACCTTCATCCGCCGCCTGATCGACCAGGGGCACCTCGACCCGCGGCGCTACGCCCAGATCGGCCTGCGCGGCTACTGGCCGGGCGAGGCGGAGTTCGCCTGGCAGGCCGAGAAGGGGATCACCAGCCTGTTCATGCACGACGTGCGCGACCTCGGCATCCGCGAGGTCGTGCGGCGCGCGGTCGAGGTCGTCGGCGCGGGGCCGACCTATCTCACGGTCGACGTCGACGTGCTCGACCCCGCGTTCGTCCCCGGCACCGGCACGCCCGAGCCCGGCGGCATGACCGCGGGCGACCTCCTGCTTGCCGTGCGCACCGTGGCGGCCGAGCTCGAGCTGATCGGCGTCGACGTCGTCGAGGTGATCCCGACGGGCATCGGCACCGACGACTACTCGGCGCTCGTCGCCGACCGGGTCATCCGCGAGGCGCTGACCGGGATCGCGATGCGGCGCCGCTCAGGCTGACGCCTCCTCGGCGAGCTCGGAGACCACGCCGCGGGGGACGACGACGGATGGGACGGGGGAGTGGCGGACGATCTTCGTCGCGCGCGAGCCGAGGAAGACGCGCGCGAGCGGGCCGGCCGAGCTCGAGCCGACGACCAGCACGTCGCCCTCCTCCCACTCGACGTCCTCGAGCGCGTCCTCCCAGGTCTCCCCGTAGCCGACCACGGCCTCCAGCGCGCGCGGCACGGCGGGCAGGTGGCCGACCTGGTCGAGCGTCGCCCGGGCGGCGGCCTCGATCTCGCGCACCCAGTCCGTGAGCATCGTGTCGTCGGCCACGCGCCCGACGCCGGCGGTGAACGGGGGGCGGGAGCGGACGGCGAACGAGGCGATCCGGAGCGACGCCCCGACGCGGGCGGCGACGGTCGCGGCGGCGACCACCAGGTCGTCGTCGGCGCCAGAGAACGCCGCCGTCACACGCGTCACGCGCGCGTCGGGCCGGGTGCGGAAGCCGCGCGGGGCGATCGCGACCGGCACGGGCGAGCTGTGCAGCAGGCGGCCGTTGGTGCTGCCCATCGCGCCGGTGACGATCATGCGCGCGTCGTGCTGCTCGGCCACCTCGAGCAGGCCGGCCGGGGTCGACCGCGCGTGCTGGACGATGAAGCGGGCCGGCACGTCCTCGGGCAGCCGTTCGCGCGCGCGGTCGAGCGCCTCGTTGGCGATGTGCTCGACCTCCGCCCGCCACTCGGCGTCCACCCGCGCGGGGCTCGGCGGCCAGGGGGAGGGGATGATCGCGCACACGACGAGCTCGTCGCCCGACGAGCGGGCGAGCATCGCGGCGAGGTGCAGGACGCCGCGCCCGCGCCCGTCGGGCGCGAAGCCGACGACGAGGGTCATGACGACCTCCCGAGCACCGCGTGGTGCCGGCCGTAGAAGAAGTACCAGACGAGCGCGACCGCGGACCAGCCGAAGAACACGTAGATCGTCACCGCCCGCAGGTCCTGGATGATCCAGATGCAGCCGGCGATCGAGGCCAGCGGGACGATCGGGTACAGCGGGACCCTGAACCCGCGCGGCAGGTCCGGCGCGGTCCGTCGCAGCACCATCACGCCGATCGAGACGATCAGGAACGCCACCAGCGTGCCGATGCTCGTCATCTCGGCGAGGAACTCGATCGGCAGCAGCCCGCCCAGGATCGCGATCAGCGTGGCGACGACGATCGTGGTCGGCACCGGCGTCAGCGTGCGCGGGTTCAGCCGGTGGAAGAACGGCGGGATCATGCCGTCGCGCGCCATCGCGAACAGGATCCGCGTCTGGCCGTAGATGACCACCAGCGTGACGCTGAAGATCGAGATCACGGCCCCGGCGGCGATCACCGTCGCGGGCCACGTGTTGCCGGTGACCGCCTCGAGGATCGCCGACAGCCCGGCGTCCTGACCCTCGAAGTCCTCGAACGGCTGGGCCGCGACCGCGACGATCGCCACCAGCACGTAGATCGTGGTCACGACGGCCAGCGCGATCAGGATCGCGAGCGGCAGGTTCCGGCGTGGGTTGTGGACCTCCTCACCGGCGGTCGAGACGGCGTCGAGGCCGATGTAGGAGAAGAAGATGATGCCCGCCGCGGCGGTGACGCCGCCGGCGCCGAAGGGGGCGAAGTCCGACAGGTTGTCCGAGTCCCAGCCGGTGATGCCGACGGCGATGAAGAGCAGCAGCACGCCGATCTTGATGACCACCATCGCGGCGTTGACCTTCGCCGACTCGCTCGCGCCGCGGATCAGCAGCGACGCGCAGAGGACGACGAGGATGACCGCCGGCAGGTTGATGATGCCGTCGGCCTCGGGGGCGTTCGAGATGTTTTCGGGGATCGTGAAGCCGAACAGGTTGTCGAGCAGCTCGTTGAGGTACTGCGACCAGCCGACCGCCACGGCGGCCGCCGAGACGCCGTACTCGAGCAGCAGGCAGGCGGCGACGATCATCGCGATCCCCTCGCCCATCGTCGCGTAGGCGTACGAGTACGAGGAGCCCGAGACCGGCACCGCGCTGGCCAGCTCGGCGTAGCAGATGGCGGTCAGGCCGGCCACGACGCCCGCGAACACGAACGAGAAGATCACCGCCGGGCCGGCCTCCGGCACCGCCGACGAGAAGACGATGAAGATGCCGGTGCCGATCGTGGCGCCGATGCCGAACAGCGACAGCTGGAACAGGGTGATCGTGCGCTTGAGCTCGCCGCCCTCGGTGTCGGCGCCCGTCTCCGCGGCCATCTCCCCTACCGGCTTGCGCCGCAGGAACTGCTCCCCCAGTGAAGCCATGCGTCCCTCCTCCTCAGTCGACATCGCGGCCGAGCAGGTCCGCCCACGTCTCGCGGCGCACCACCAGCCGAGCCTGACCTTCCGAAACGAAGACCACCGGGATCCGGCGGGCGCCGTTGTAGTTGTTGGCCATCGTGTGGCAGTACGCGCCGGTCGCGGGGAGCGCGAGCAGGTCGCCGACGCGCGGGTCGGGAAGCCGCACGCCGTCGACCAGCACGTCGCCGCTCTCGCAGTGGCGGCCGACCACGGTCACCAGCTCGCCGTCGGCGCCGTCCAGCCGGTCGGCGATCGCCGCTTCGAAGCGCTGGTCGAAGAGCGCGACCTCGAGGTTGTCGCCCATGCCGCCGTCGACGGCCACGAACGTCACCGCCCCGCGCTTGACCGTCACGACGCGGTAGAGCGTGGTGGCGGCCGTCGCCACCAGGCTGCGGCCCGGCTCGAGGATCAGCTCGGCGGCCGCCGGCAGGTGCTCGCGCGCGGCGCCGACCAGCGCGTCGAGGTACGCGTCCACGGTCGGCGGCTCGTCGTCGTACGTGTAGCGGGCGCCGAGGCCGCCGCCGAGGTCGTAGACGTCGAACTCGCCGAGCGCCGCGATCGGGGCGACCGACGCCGCGAACGGCTCGACGTCGAGGATCTGCGAGCCGACGTGCACGTGCAGGCCGCGCATGCGCAGCCGCGGGGACGCCTCGATCCGGCGGATCAGCTCGGCGGCCGCCGCCGGCGCGAGCCCGAACTTCGAGCCCTCGTGGCCGGTGAGGATGTGGGCGTGCGTGTCGGCCACGACCCCAGGGATCACGCGCACGAGCACGTCGTGCTCGTGGCCGGTCGCCTCGAGCCGGTCGACGTCGTCGGCGTTGTCGACCACCACGAGGCCGATCCCGTGCGCGGCGGCGAGCGCGATCTCGTCGTCGGTCTTGGCGTTGCCGTGCAGGACGATCGTCCCCGGATCGGCGCCCGCCTTGAGCGCGGTGAGGATCTCGCCCGCGCCCGCCACGTCGAGCCCGAGGCCCTCCTCGACCATCACGCGCTGCACGGCGGTGGCCGGGAACGCCTTGGAGGCGAACACCACGCGCGAGCGCGGCCAGCGTGCCGCCAGCCCGGCGGCGTACTCGCGCGCCCGCGCCCGCAGCGCGGCCTCGGCCACGACCATGACGGGCGTGCCGAACTCCTCGGCGAGGTCTGAGGCGCGGCAGCCGCCGACCAGCAGCATCCCGTCCTCGTCCGGCGTGCTCCCAGGCGGGAACAGCGACAGCAGAGCGTCCACGCGCCGACGCTACCGGGACGCGCGCGGGGCCGGCGCCGTCTGCATTCCAAAATGCAGCGAGCCGCTTCGTCGCGAACACGGTTGCCCGCGGGGGACGAGGTCGGAGATGATGCCGGTCGATGCTGCACGGGATCTCGGAGATCCGGGCGTTCTTCCGCACCAACCGCACGCCGGTCTACTTCGTCTCTCCCACGGCCTTCAACCTGCTCGGCGTCGACCGCTGGCTGCGGAACTTCTTCTACGTCAACTACTTCGACTCGTTCGAGGGCAACCACCCGCGCGTGTTCGTGCCCAACGAGCGGCCGTACCGCGAGTTCGAGTCGATGGAGGACATGTGCAACTACCTGCTCGGGCACAAGGAGGTGCTCGACCGCGTCGAGCGCGCCGGAGCCGGGCGGCAAGGCCGTGTTCGTCATGTTCGACGACGAGACCGAGAAGGCGGCCGCGGAGTGCGGGCTCGAGATCGCGCACCCGTCGGCCGAGCTGCGCCACCGGCTCGACTCGAAGATCGTCACCACGCAGCTCGGCAACGAGGCGGGGGTGCCGAGCGCGCCCAACACGCTCGGCCGCGCGACCACCTACGAGGAGCTGATGGCGCTCGCCGGCTCGGCCGGCCTCGGCGACGACCTCGTGGTCCAGACGCCGTACGGCGACTCCGGCAAGACGACGTTCTTCATCCGCGGCGAGCGCGACTGGGACAAGTACGCCGAGGACATGGCCGACCAGGAGCTCAAGGTCATGAAGCGGATCAACTGCCGCGCCGCCGCGGTCGAGGCGGTGCTCACCCGCCACGGCACGGTCGTCGGCCCGCTGATGACCGACCTCACCGGACACCCGGAGCTGACGCCGCACAAGGGCGGCTGGTGCGGCAACGACGTGTTCCCCGACGCGCTCTCACCCGAGCACCGCGAGCGTGCGCGCACGCTCACCCGCAAGCTCGGCGACCGGCTGGCGCTCGAGGGCTACCGCGGCTTCCTGGAGATCGACTACCTGGCCGACGTCGACACCGGCGAGCTCTACCTGGGGGAGATCAACCCGCGCATCAGCGGCGTGACCTCGATGACCAACGTCTCGGCCGGCGCGTACGCCGACGTGCCGCTGTTCCTCTTCCACCTGCTCGAGTACCTCGACGTCGAGTACGAGATCGACGTCGAGGACATCAACCGCCGCTGGGCCGAGGCGTCGGGCGACGACGTCTGGAGCCAGCTGATCCTCAAGGACACCGGCGACGAGGTCGAGCAGCTGACGAAGGCGCCGCAGACCGGGATCTGGCGGCTGGACGGCGACGCGATGCGCTTCGCCCGCTGGGGCCACGACTGGCACAGCCTGCAGGACGAGTCCGAGGCGTTCTTCCTGCGCGTGCTCGGCGCCGGCGACTACCGCTACCCGGGCGCCGACCTCGGCGTGCTCGTCGCCCGCTCGCGGATGCAGACCGACGACAACGAGCTGACCGATCGGGCGCGCGAGTGGATCGCCGCCGTCCACGGCCAGTTCGAGTCCACCGCGGTCGTCGCGGAGGAGCCGGTGGCCGCGGGCGCGATGGCGTTCAAGAGCTAGGCAGCGCCACCGTCCGGCTGCCGGGCGAGAAGGCGTCGAACGACAGCTCCCACGGCTCCTCGTCGGGCCAGCGATAGACCACGCGGCCGCTCGCGGGGTGGTAGGCGGCCGTGTAGATCGTCCCGAAGCCCTCCCTGTACTGCGTGTTGTGGAGCGGCGGCTCGAGGAACGCGTCGACGAAGCGGTCGGGCGTCAGCTGCTCGTCGTCGAGCAGGTCGAGCACGCAGCGCTCGCGCTCCTCGGTGCGGATCGCGCGCGCGTACTCCGGCCACTCGACGCGCGCCCTGGTGGTTCGTGGTCGCCGGCGTGTCGACGAAGCGCACGGGCCGGTCGGGGCCGACGTACGCGGTCACGTGCGCACCCGAGCGATCGAGCAGCGTGAGGTTCTGCGGCGCGTGCACCGGGACCCGCTCGAGCGCGGCCCGCGCCTGGTCGACGGTGTCGCACGTCTCGAGCAGGTAGCGCACGACGAGCGAGATCGCGAAGCCCTCGCCGACGTCCGGGCGCCCGCCGAAGGTCAGCGACACGGCCAGCCCGGCGTCGTTGACGCCGTCCAGCAGACCCCACAGGCAGTCGCTCATCCCGATCACGCGGCGCTCGCCCCAGCGGGTCAGGTAGACGATCCCCTCGAGCCGCGACGCCGGGTAGTCGTAGTTGCGCACGAGCATCGGGTCGCCGCGCGTCCAGACGCCCTGCGAGCAGCCGACGATGAAGCCCGGGGGCCGCCACAGGGAGAGCAGCCGGGCGGCGAGGTCGCCGCCGCCGGCCAGCTCGACCAGCCGCTCGTACGTCGGCACGAGCTCGGGCATGTGGCGCGCGAGCGCGTCGCGGCACTCGCGGTAGCGCGGGCGCGCCGCGTCTCCCTCCTGCAGGTACCAGGCGCGGTAGGCGGGCCACATCGCCTCGTAGCGCGCCTGCCACAGGGGCCCGGGTCGCTCCTCCTCGATCGCCTCGAGCTCGAGCTCCTCGCCGGGCGCATGGTGCCGGGGGAGAAGGCTGAGCTTCTCCCACACCGGCTTCCAGTAGCGATCGATCGCCGCGACGGCCTCGGGCGGCAGCCCGAGCGCCTTCACCCAGTCGGGGAGGTCCTTGAGGTCGGGCTCACCCACCGAGATAGCTCATCACGTGCTTGATCCGGGTGTAGTCCTCGAGACCGTACAGCGACAGGTCCTTGCCGTAGCCCGACTTCTTGTAGCCGCCGTGCGGCATCTCGGCGACGAGCGGGATGTGGCAGTTGATCCACACGCAGCCGAAGTCGAGCCGCCGCGACATCCGCATCGCCCGGCCGTGGTCCTGGGTCCACACGCTCGAGGCGAGCGCGAACGGCACGCCGTTGGCCCACTCGACGGCCTTGTCCTCGTCGTCGAACTGCTGCACCGTGATGACCGGGCCGAAGATCTCGTTCTGGATCATCTCGTCGTCCTGCTTGCAGGCCGTCGACGATCGTCGGCTCGTAGAAGTAGCCGCGGTCGCCCTGCTGCCGGCCGCCGGCGACCACGCTCGCGTGGTCGGGCGCGCGGTCGACGAGGCCGCTGACGTGCGCGAGCTGGTTGGCGTTGTTGAGCGGGCCGTAGAGCACCTCGCCGTCGTCCGGCGGGCCGGTCCGGGTGTTCTTCGCCTGCTCGCCGAGCGCGGCGACGAAGTCGTCGTGGATGCGCGGGCCGGCCAGCACGCGCGTGGCCGCGGTGCAGTCCTGGCCGCCGTTGAAGTAGCCGGCGATCGCGATGTTCTCGGCCGCGAGCTCGAGGTCGGCGTCGTCGAAGACCACGACCGGCGCCTTGCCGCCGAGCTCGAGGTGCACGCGCTTGACGTCGTCGGCCGCCGCCTTGGCCACGGCGATGCCCGCCCCGACGCTGCCGGTGATCGAGACCATCGCCGGTGTCGGGTGGGCCACGAGCGCGGCGCCGGTGTCGCGGTCGCCGCAGACGACGTTGAAGACGCCGGGGGGCAGGAACTCGGCCATCAGCTCGGCCATCCAGACCGTGCTCGCGGGCGTGGTGTCGGACGGCTTGAGCACCATCGTGTTGCCGGCCGCGAGCGCCGGCGCCCACTTCCAGACGGCCATCATCGCGGGGTAGTTCCAGGGCGTCACGGCGGCGCACACGCCGACCGGCTCGCGCCGCACGTAGGACGTGAAGTCGGTCATGTACTCGCCGGCCGCCTTGCCCTCGAGCAGCCGCGCCGCGCCCGCGAAGAAGCGGATCTGGTCGCACATCGGCGGCACTTCCTCGTCCGTCGTCAGCTGCTTCGGCTTGCCCGTGTTCTGGGACTCGACGTCGACCAGCTCGTCCGCGCGCGCCTCGATCGCGTCGGCGATTCGCAGCAGCGCCCGCTGGCGCTCGCTCGGCGTCGCGTCGCGCCACTCCCCGAACGCCCGCGCGGCATCCTGGAAGGCGGCGTCGATGTCTGCCTCGCGCGACAGCGGGGCGGTGGCGAACACGTCGCCCGTGCTCGGATCGACCAGCTCGCTGGTCTGGCCGTCGGCGGCGGCCACCCGCTCGCCGTGGATGAAATTGGTGATCTCGGCGGTCATCGGCTCTCCTCCGGATGGCAGTGATTGGCGGGCGGCGGCACGTCGAGCGCCGGGTTGCGGTCGAAGAAGCCCGTGGGCTTCAGCCAGAAGGACACGGTGTCGACGGCCATCACGGGCCATTCCTCGGGGCGGGTGATGTGATGGATCCCGAACACGTACCAGAGCACGATGTCCGTGTCCTCGATCGAGCGGTTCGCGGCGGTCCAGGCCGGCAGCCCGCGGTCGGCCTCGCTCTGGACGACGAACTCGCCGCACGGCCAGCGCTCGTCCTCGTGGAACGGCGTGACCCACAGCGTGTGCGCGATCGCCTGCGCGCGGCGCAGCACCGGCGAGCCGGGATCCATCATCGGCGGAAAGGCACCGCCGGGCACGAGCTTGTAGCCGACCGGTGTTCCGAGGCCGTTGTTCGAGCCCTCGTTGACGACCTTCCACGCCCGCTGCGTGCTCCAGTCGTAGTCCTGCCGGCCCTCGGCCTCGGTGCGCAGCGGCGTGTTGCGCTGCACGAGCGCGAGCCCGTGCTCGTTGCTCGGGCCGACGGGCAGGGCCTCGGACTCGGTGGCGTACACGGTGTTGGCCTCGCCGTCGATGTCGAGGTCGAGCCGGGCGACGAGGAAGTGCTGGTGGAACGGCGCGTAGGTCCGCTCGTCGACGAGCGTCCCGTAGGGCGGCTGCTTGCCCTCCTCGAAGTGCGTGGTGACCATGATCCCGGTCGCGCGCACCTCGCACTCGACGTTGCCGTCCTGGTACAGGCGCCAGTAGACGAGGTACTCGTAGTTGGCGACCGTGACGTGGAACGAGAGCACGAGGCGCCGCGAGCGGCGCACCTCGGCGCCCGCCTGGGCGTCGACGTGCTTCCACAGCACGGCGTCGTCCTCCTCGTGGATGCAGATCGCGTTGCGGATCGTGTACGGCTCGCCCTTGGTGTCGTGCATGACGGCGTCGAGGTAGCGGATCTCGCCCAGGCAGTCGCAGCCGAGCTCGAGCGACACGGTCATGAAGCCGAGGCCCCACTCGCCGACGTCGAACGCCGTGCGCCGGTAGTGGTCGGTCGTCGGGTCGCGGTAGGGGACGACCATCTCGGCGAACGACATCCGGTGGGCGACCGGCCGGCCGTCGTAGGCCAGCGTGTGCAGGACCATGCCCTCGCGGTGGTTGAAGCCGACGCGCAGCGTCCACTTCTGCCAGCTCACGTGGTTGCCGTCGAGCGTGAACGACGGCCCCTCGGGCTGGACGACGTCGAGCGGCTTGGCGTCGTCGCGCAGCTTCAGCCCGGGGACGAGGTGGGGGACGTACTCGCCCATCGTCCGCGGCTCGTCGACGCGGTACTCGTCCTCGACCTCGAGCAGCTCCATGCGGTTGAGGTCGACCACGAAGTGCAGGCCGGTGACCGGGTTGGCGTACGGGCTCGAGCCCGGCTGCGAGCGGTACCAGACGTCGACCCAGCCGATGCGGCCGCCGCGGTGCTGCTCGGGCACGAGGTGGGCGCCGTACGCCCAGGTGTCGATCAGCACCCGGTCCATGTCGGTGATCCCGCGCTTGGCCAGCGCCTCGATCACGCGCGGGTCCTGTCGCAGGACCTGGTCGCACTCGGCGAACTCGTCGACGGTCATGTTGGGCTGCCCGTCCGGGACGTGGTCCCATGCCGTGACACGGTCGCCGTCGAGGTCGATGCGCGCCTTGTAGACCGCGCCGTCGTCGCGGTGCCAGCAGATCACCTCGGCCTCGCGCGCCAGCGGCTCGCCGGGCCGGTGGTCGCGGGCCGTCGCCTTCGGCGGCTCGCGCAGCTCGATCGACGCGAAGCGCCAGCGGTCGGTGACCTCCCGATCGCGCCGGAGGATCGTCGCCGCGGCGCGGATCTCCTCGGCCGAGAGCGGGTCGAGCGGATGCGCGGTCACCGGGCGATGCTCCGCGATCCGCGTGCAGGCGGCAACTGTGCGGGCTCCAAAGCGGCGCCGCTCATCCCGGATTCGGCACCAGCACCGACAGGCACGTCACGCACCCCTCCATCTTCTCGAACTCGTCGATGTCGACGGCGACGACGTCGAAGCCCAGGTCGTGCAGCAGCTCCGCCGAGCGGGGCGCCGACGCCGCCATCAGCAGCGCGCCGCCGCCCGAGCGGCACGACGTGCGCGCCGCCCTCCTCGGGCACCAGGCGCAGGGTCGGCAAGGGCGCGGTGTCGAGCAGCGACGCGTCGGCGGCCACCATCGTCCCGTCGGGCAGCGCGGTGACCGCCGACTTGAGGTGCAGCACGCTGCGCAGTGGTACGGGGACGACGCGGTGGCCGCGCGTGGCGGCGTGATGGCGCAGCTGGCGGATGCCCTCGCCGTTGGTGCGCCCGCCGCGGCCGACGTAGAGCGTCCCGTCGACCTGCAGCACGTCGCCGCCGTCGAGCGTCCCCGGCGCCTCGATCCGCGCGAGCTCCAGCCCGAGCCCGTCGAGCGCCGCCTCGGTGCCGGCGACCTCGGCTTCGCGTTCCGGAGCGCCGGGGCGCGTGAGCACCGCGAGGTCGCCGCAGACGACGACCGTGTCCTCGACGAACGCCGAGTCCGGCAGCTCGTCTGCCGGCGCGACCTCGCGGACGGCCCAGCCGGCGCCGGCGAGCGCCGCGACGTACGCGGCGTGCTGCTCGGCGGCGCGCTCAGGGTCGACCGGCGTGCGCTCGATGTGGGTGACGAGACCGTCGCCCATCCGCGAGCTGGGGCGTCGCACGAGCGCGGTCCGGTCGGGCACCCGCGTGAAGCTATCGCAGCGGCTCGGGCGCGAAGCGTCTTCGCGAGGACGTCGGCGGTGCCTGGCTCGTTGCGCCCCCGCGCCGCCGGCCTGGGAACGTCAACTGCGGCTGGGTAGGGAGGTTGGGGTGCCGGCCGGTGTGCAGAAACCGGCCAATCCGGTTGTGCGGGCGGGCGGTTGGCCGGTTGTACACCGCGGGTGGCCAGGAAACGGACAGGCGCGAATCTCGCGGTCGAGAGTGGCCGGTTGATGTGCACAAGTGGCCAACCGGGCCCGCCGCGCGGGCGGCGTGTCCACTTGTGCACCGCTATCGCGCCTAAGTGGCCAACCGCCGCGCGATCGGGGGACGATTGTCCACTTTGGCACCCTCACCTCCCCTACCCAGCGCCGTTGCCGTTCGCCGGGGCCGGCACCTACCCAGCACCATGGCGGCCTACTACGGGGCCGTCCACTTCCTGCCGATGGACGCGGCGCGCCGCTTCATCTATCCCGCCGGCTACGCGACGCTTGGCTACGCGCTGCCGGCGGCGATCGGCGCGAAGCTGGCGGCGCCCGACCGGCCCGTCATCGCGCTGGCCGGCGACGGCGGGCTGCTGTTCACGGTGGCCGAGCTCGTCACGGCCGCCGAGCTCGGGATCCCGCTGCCCGTCGTCGTCCCGAACAACGGCGGCTACGGCGAGATCCGCGATCAGATGGCGGAGGAGGGCATCGAGCCGGTGGGCGTCGACCTGCTGGTGCCGGACCTCCCGCGGCTGGGGGAGGCGTTCGGAGGCGCGGGCGTTCGCGTGCAGAGCGAAGCCGAGCTCCGGGCCGCGCTGCGCGACGCGCTCGTGCGGCCGGGGCCGACGGTGATCGAGGTCCCGGGTCGGGCATGATGTGACGGCGTGAGCACGCACGCGCCGCTGCAGATGATCGTCGACTCCCTTGCCGTGGACATCGGGCGCGACGTGGCGGTCGACGACCGGCAGATCCGCTGGCTCGTGCACAGCCCGCATACCGAGCCGCCCGACGCGGCGCGGATGCGCTCGATCCTGACGCGGGGGATCCCCGAGGAGGCGCTGCGGTGGGCGTTCTCGTTCGGTATCGAGGACGCCGAAGGGCCGGTGCGGCTGCCGGCGAATCCCGACATCGGCGCCGAGGCGCGCGTCTGCATCCCGCTGCGCACGCGCGGCGTCCTGCTCGGCTTCATGTTCATCGTCGACGCCGACGGGACGCTCGACGGCGCGCCGCTCGCCCAGGCCGAGGCGGCGGCCGCCGAGGCCGCGCAGGTGCTCTACCGCGAGCGGCGCCTGCGCGAGCTCGAGCGCGAGCGGGAGCGGTGGCTGCTCACCCATCTCCTGGGCGACGAGGACGCCGACGAGGCCGCGCGGGCGCTGATCGACGAAGGCTTCCTCGAGCCGGGGCGGGTTGCGGTGCTCGTCATCCGCGCCGACGAGGACCCGGCCCGCTCCGAGGTCGCCGTCGGGGCGGCGCTCGACCGCCTGCGCCGGCTCGTCCCGCCCCGCTGCGGGCTCGAGCTGCGCCGTTCGGGCCACGGCGCGTTCGTGGTCGTGCTGGACGACGCGACGTCGCCGCGCGAGCTCGCCGAGCGCCTGCTCGAGCTCGCCGGCGAGGACGGCGCCGAGGCGCGGGTCGGCATCGGGGGAGCACAGCCCCTGGTCGCCGCGCCGCGGTCGTACCGGCAGGCGCGCGACGCGGTCGCCGTCGCGCAGCGGGTCGCCGGCTTCGGTCGGGTGGCGGCGTGGGACGAGCTCGGGGTCTACCGGACGCTCGCGCGCTTCCCGGACGACCTCGACGACGACGCCCTGCACCCCGGCCTGGTCGAGCTCCTGCGCGACGGCGCGCACGAGCAGCTGGTCGAGACGCTCGAGGCGTACCTCGACCGCGCCGGGGACGCCAAGGCCACCGCCGAGGCGCTCTCACTCCATCGCGCCACCCTCTACTACCGGCTGCAGCGGATCGAGGAGATCACCGGTGCGCGGTTGAAGGTCGGCGAGGATCGCCTCGCCCTGCACCTCGGGCTGCGGCTCGCGCGTTTGTCGCGGTAGCGCCGGCGAACGTCAACTGCGGCTGGGTAGGGAGAGTGAGGAGCCGGGCCGGCGGCGAGGGCGCATTTCGCCCCACTCGCGGCGAGTCGCGGCGCGAAGTGGGGCAGTTTGTCGCGCAGAGCGCACCATTCGCCTCACTCACCAGCGAGAACCGCGTGAATGGCGACTTATGCACGCTCCCGTCCTCTCTCCTCAATGCCGCTGTTGACGTTCGCCTCGTCGTCGCCTCGACCGCCCGCATTTCCGACAGATGTCGGAAGAACCCGAGCGGCTGCGCGCCCATGCTGGATCAATGCTTAGCGACCTTCTCGACCACGAGCTGCTGCTGGTGCGCCGCGGTGCCCGCAGCGGCGCCTACACGATCATCGCCGTCCACTCGACCGCGCTGGGCCCGGCCCTCGGCGGCTGCCGGCTGACCACCTACGCGCATCCCGGTGAGGCCGTGGCGGACGCGCTGCGCCTGGCCGAGGGCATGACGCTGAAGGCGGCCGTGGCCGGCGTGGAGCTGGGCGGCGGCAAGGGCGTCGTGTGCGTTGAGCCGGGCACGCCGCTCACGACCGACGCGCGCCAGGCGATGCTGCTCGACTTCGGGGACGCGGTCGAGTCGCTCGGCGGCCGCTACATCACGGCCGAGGACGTGGGGACGAGCCCGGCCGACATGCGCCTGATCGCCACGCGGACCGAGAACCTCGTCGGGCTCCCGGAGGACCTGGGGGGCCTCGGGGACCCCAGCCCGTTCACCGCGCTCGGCGTCCACGCGGCGATGCGCGGCTGCGCCGAGCACCGCTTCGGCACGCCGGACCTCGCCGGGCGCAGCGTCGCCGTCATCGGCGCCGGTCACGTGGGCGAGGCGCTCGCCCGCATGCTCACCGCCGACGGTGCGCGCGTGATCGTGTCCGACGTCGACGAGCGCAAGCGCGCGCTCGCCGACGAGCTCGAGGGCGCGAGCTGGATGAGCCCTGACGACGCACTGCGCGCCCGCGTCGACGTGCTCGCCCCGTGCGCGCTCGGCGGCGTGCTCGACGAGACGACGGTCCCGCAGGTCGAGGCCGGCATCGTCTGCGGCGCCGCCAACAACCAGCTCGCCCACGACGCGCTCGCCGAGGACCTGACGCGCCGCGGCATCGACTACGCGCCCGACTTCGTGGCCAACGCCGGCGGCCTGATGCGCGTCGCCGCCGAGCTCGAGGGCGCCGACGGCGAGGGCGCGCGGGCGCGCACCGCCGCGATCGAGGACCTGATGCGCCGGATCCTGACCGAGGCCGCCGGCCTCGGCGTCACGCCGCTCGCCGCCGCCCACGCGATCGCCGAGCGCCGTCTCGCCCCCGCCCACGCGACCGCCTGACAGGAGCCTCATGCACACCATCGAATCCACCCGGCGGCCCGACGAGATCGTGGAGGCCGCGCGCCGCCAGACGATCGGCGACCTGCTGCGCCGCTCCGCCGCGCGCCATCCCGACCGCACCGCGATCGTGGACGGCGAGCTGCGCCGGACCTACCGCGAGCTCGACGACGCCGTCAACCGCGCCGCCAACGCGCTCGCCGAGCGTGGCCTCGCCAAGGGCGACCGGCTCGCGCTGCTCGGCCACAACTCGTACGGCTTCGTCGTCACGTACTTCGCGTGCGCGCGTCTCGGCGTGATCTGCGTGCCGGTCAACTACATGCTGAGCGCAGGTGAGGTCGCCTACATCCTCGAGCACTCGGGCGCGACCGCGATCGTGGCCGAGGACGTGCTGACCGAGCTCGCCGAGGCCGGCATCGCCGCCGCCGGGGCCCCGATCGCCGTCCGCGGCGTGATCGGCGAGGAGCGCGCCGGGCTGGGAGCCGGTGTCCGGCTGGACGACGCACCGCGACGCCGCCGAGCCGGCGGTCGAGCTGGCCGACGACGACACCGTCGAGCTGCTCTACACGAGCGGCACGGAGTCGCGCCCCAAGGGCACGATGCTCACCAGCCGCTCGCTGATCGCCCAGCACACGAGCTGCTTCGTCGACGGCGAGATGACGCCCGACGACGTCGAGGTGCACGCGCTGCCGCTCTTCCACTCCGCGCAGCTGCACTGCTTCTTCACGCCCAGCATCCACCTCGGCGCGGTCAACGTGCTGCTGCCGAAGGCCGACCCGGCCGCGATGCTGGCCGCGGTCGAGGCCGAGCGGGCGACGAAGCTGTTCTGCCCGCCGACCGTGTGGATCGCGCTGATGAACCACCCGGACTTCGACCGCCGCGACCTGTCGTCGCTGCGCAAGGGCTACTACGGCGCCTCGATCATGCCGGTCGAGGTGCTCGCCGAGCTCGGCGAGCGGCTCCCGGGCGTGCGGCTGTTCAACTTCTACGGGCAGACCGAGATGTCCCCGGTCGCGACCGTGCTGCGGCCCGAGGACCAGGTCCGCAAGGCGGGCTCGGCGGGCCGCCCGGCGCTCAGCGTCGAGACGGCGATCGTCGACCTCGACGGGCATGCGATGCCGTCCGGCGAGGTGGGGGAGATCGTCCACCGCTCGCCGCAGGCGATGGTCGGCTACTGGAACGATCCGGCCAAGACCGCCGAGACGTTCCGCGGCGGCTGGCTGCACACCGGCGACCTCGGCTACCTCGACGACGAGGGCTATCTCTACGTCGTCGACCGCATGAAGGACATGATCAAGTCGGGCGGCGAGAACGTCGCCTCGCGCGAGGTCGAGGAGGTCATCCACGCGCACCCGGCCGTGGCCGAGGCCGCCGTCTTCGGCATCCCGCACCCGCGCTGGATCGAGGCCGTCGCCGCGGTCGTCGTCCCGCGCGCCGGGGCGGCGCTGGCGCCGGAGGCGATCACCGCCTTCTGCCGCGAGCGCCTCGCGGGCTTCAAGACGCCCCGCTACGTCGTCGTCGCCGACGCCCTGCCCAAGAACCCCAGCGGCAAGATCCTCAAGCGCGAGCTGCGCACGACCCACGCCGGCCTCGCCGTCGCGTGAAGGGAGAGCTGACCATGAGCACGATCGCCGTCATCGACCACGGCGTCCACGGCGACCGCACCGTGGAGCGCCGCGTCCTCGAGCCGCTCGGCTACGAGGTGATCGACACCCAGGAGCTCGGGCTCACCGTCGAGGAGGGCTTCGACCTCGCCGTCGAGCGCGACAGCGAGGCCATCCTCGCCGGCCCGATCATCCCGCTCGACCGCGACCACCTCGAGCGCCTGGACCGGACTGCCGCGCGGTCGTGCGCTACGGCGTCGGCCTCGACAACGTCGACCTCGCGGCCGCCGACGAGCTCGGCATCGCCGTCGGCAACGTGCCCGAGTACGGCCACGAGGAGATCTCCAACCACGCGATCGCGCTGCTGCTGGCGCTCTCGCGCAAGCTGGTCGCGTTCGACCGCTCGGTCCGGCTCGGCGGCGTCGACGTGCCCGCCCCGCAGTCGGTGTCGCGGCTCTCGCACGCCACGCTCGGGCTCGTCGGCTTCGGCCGCATCGGGCGCCACGTGGCGCGCAAGGCGCAGGCGCTCGGCATCGAGGTCATCGCGTACGACCCGTACGCCGGGGCGGGCGGGATCGAGTCCGTGGAGCTCGTCGGGCTCGACACGCTGCTGCGCCGCGCCGACGTCGTCTCCCTGCACGTCCCGCTCACGCCCGAGACGCGGCACATGATCGACGTCTCGCGGATGAAGCCGGGCGCGCTGCTGATCAACATCGGCCGCGGCGGGCTCGTGGACGAGGACGCACTCGCCGCCGCGCTGCGCTCCGGCCACCTGGCCGGCGCCGCGCTCGACGTCACCGAGGTCGAGCCGCTGCCGCTCGCCAGCCCGCTGCTCGACGCGCCGAACGTGCTGCTCACGCCGCACGTGGCGTGGGTGTCGGACGTCGCGCTCGAGGACCTGCGCTGCTTCACCGCCGAGGCCGCGCTGCGGCTGATCGGCACGCGCGAGCCGGTGGCGGTCTGATGGATCGCTTCATCCCCGGCCGCGCCGGCGTCTCCTTCGCCGCCGGCCTCGCCCGCCGCCCCGACCGCGTCGCCCGCCGGGCCGCCGGCCTCGCCGGCGGGCTGGCCCGCGCGGCCGCCGGCAGCGGCGACGGCGCAGCGCGCGGCGACCGCCGCTTCGCCGACCCCGCGTGGACCGGCAACCCGGTGTTCTCCCGGCTCGTCCAGGGCTACCTGGCCGCCGGGCGCACGCTCGACGGCCTGCTGCAGGACGCGAAGCTCGACATCCAGGACGAGCGCCGCGTGCGGTTCGCGCTCGAGAACCTGCACGACGCCGCGGCGCCGAGCAACTACCTGCTCACCAACCCGGTCGCCCTGCGCGCCACCGTGGAGGAGCGCGGCGCCAACCTCGTGCGCGGCGCGCGCAACTTCGCGAGCGACATGGCGTCGGCGCCGCGGCTGCCCGCCAGCGTCGACGCGGACGCGTTCGAGGTCGGGGTCGACGTGGCCGCCACGCCCGGCGCCGTCGTGCTGCGCACCGAGCTGTTCGAGCTGATCCAGTACGCCCCGCAGACCGACATGGTGCGCGCCGAGCCCGTGCTGTTCGTGCCGCCGATGGTCAACAAGTACTACCTCGTCGACCTCGCGCCCGAGCGCAGCCTCGTCGAGTCGCTGGTGCGCGCAGGCCAGCAGGTGTTCGCGCTCTCGTGGCGCAACCCCACCGAGGAGCAGCGCGACTGGACGCTCGACACGTACGCGGCGGGGGTCCTGGAGGCCGTCGACGCGATCACGGCGATCACGGGCAGCGAGCGCTTCCACCTCGCCGGCAACTGCTCCGGCGGCGCGCTCGTCAGCGCGCTCGCGGCGCGCATGGCCGTGCGCGGCGAGCAGGACCGGCTCGGCTCGATCATGCTCGGCGTCACCGTGATCGACTCCGAGCGCGCGGGCACCGCGAGCGCGTTCATGGGCCCCGAGATCGCCGGGCTCGCGGTCAGGGCCGTGGACGGCCGCGGCTACCTCGACGGCGAGGCGCTGCAGTCGTTCTTCGCCTGGCTGCGGCCGAACGACCTGATCTGGAACTACGTCCAGAACAACTACCTGCTCGGCCGCACGCCGCCGGCGTTCGACATCCTGTTCTGGAACGCCCACACGACGCGGATGGCCGCCGGCCTGCTGCGCGACCTGGCGAACCTCGCGGTCTCGAACGGGCTCGCCGAGCAGGACGTGATCGAGCTGCTCGGCACGCCGATCGACCTCGGCGCGGTGAAGACCGACGCGTACGTGGTGGCCGGCGTGTCCGACCACATCACGCCGTGGGAGAACTGCTACGCGACCACCCAGCTGCTGGGCGGCGACACGCGCTTCGTGCTCTCCCGCAGCGGCCACGTGGCCGCGCTCGTCAACCCTCCCGGCAACCCGAAGGCGCGCTACCGCGTCGCCGACGACGGCGTCAACCCGCCGGCCGCGGAGGACTGGCTGGAAGGCGCGAGCGAGCGAGCCGGCACGTGGTGGACGGACTGGGCGGCGTGGCTCGGCGAGCGCTCCGGCCCGGTCAAGCGCGCGCCCAAGCGGCTCGGCAACCGGCGCCACGCGGTCGTCGGCCCCGCCCCCGGCACGTACGTCAACGAATAGAGCTCCACCGCCGCCAGTCAGGGGTCCTCGACAGCGGCGCCGCCCCGTACGCTCCGGGAGATGACCGCCACGCTCGCGCCCCGGCGCGCGGGGGACCGCACCGTCGCCTGGCTGTACACCGCGGCGCTGCTCGTGGGCGCCGCGCTGGTGTTCGCGGTGCAGCCGATGCTCGCGCGCATGCTGCTGCCGGTCGTGGGCGGGACCCCGGCGCTGTGGACGGTCGCGCTCGCGTTCTTCCAGGTCGCGCTTCTGCTCGGCTACGTGTACGCGCATCTCAGCCTTCGGCTGCTCGGACCGCGCCGCCAGCCGCTCGTTCACGCCGCCCTGCTGCTGGCGACCTGCGTGCTCCTGCCGATCGGCGTCCCGGCCTGGTCGCCGCCCACGGGCGGCTCGACGGCCGCGTGGGTCGCGGCGGCGCTGGCCGTCGGCGTCGGCCTGCCGTTCGTCCTGCTGGCGGCGACCGCGCCGCTGCTCCAGGGCTGGTTCGCGCGTCTGGATCATCCGCGGGCGCGCGACCCCTACTTCCTCTATCGGGCGAGCAACGCCGGAAGCCTCGCGGGGCTCTTGAGCTACCCCGTCCTCGTCGAGCCGCGGCTCGGGCTGGACGGGCAGGCGCTGGCGTGGTCAGCGGTCTACGGCGCGCTCGCGCTGCTGATCGGCGTGTGCGCGATGGCCGCGTGGCGGGCGGCGGAGCCCGGCCACGCTGCCGCGCGGTCTCTGCAGCAGCCCGCCCCGGCGTGGTCTGCGCGCCTCGGCTGGTTCGCCCTCGCGGCCGTCCCGGCGAGCCTCCTCGTCGCCGTCACGGCGAAGCTCACCACCGACCTCGCGCCCGTGCCGCTGCTCTGGGTCGTCCCGCTCGCGCTGTATCTGGTGAGCTTCATCGTCGCGTTCACGCCGGGTCGCGGCGGGGCGCTGGCCTACCGGGCCGCGACCTGGCTCTTCCCGCCGGCAGGCCTGCTCCTCGCGTGGGTGCTCGCCACCGACCGCAGCGAGCCCGTGCGCGAGCTCGTGCTCCTGCACCTCGCCGTGCTGCTGCTGGCCGGGATCGTCTGTCATGGGCGGCTCGCCCGCGGACGCCCCGGGCCCGAGCACCTGACCACCTTCTACATCTGGCTCGCGGCCGGGGGAGCGGCGGCCGGGCTGCTCAACGCGGCGGTCGCTCCGGTGGTGTTCGACCAGCTCACGGAGCTGCCGCTCTCGCTCGCGCTCGCCTTCGCGTGCCTGCCGTGGTGGGGCAGCCGGCGCCTACGCGCCGCGGTCGCCACGCTCGCGGCGGTGGGGGTGTTCGTGGTTGCGGGGGCGGCGGGCGCCGAGCCGGACGTGCTCGAGCGGCATCGCAGCTTCTTCGGCGTGCTCGAGGTCCGTGCGCTCCCGGATGGCTCCGGCCGCGAGCTGCGACACGGGACCACGCGGCACGGCTCGCAGCTGGCGGTTGGCCGGGAGCCACCCGAGCCGATCACGTACTACCACTCCTCCGGGCCGGCAGGGAGACTGCCGCGAACGGTGCGCGCGGCGGGTGGGCTGCGGGCGGCGGCGGTCGTCGGCCTGGGGGTGGGCTCGATGGCCTGCCACGCACGTGCCGGCGAGCGCTGGGACTTCATCGACGTCGATCCCGGCGTCGAGCGCATCGCCCGCGACCCGCGCCACTTCACGTTCCTGCGCGACTGCCCCGGGAGCCATCGGGTCACGATCGGCGACGGCCGCGTCGTGCTCGGCCGCGCCCGCCCGGCCGCCTACGACCTGATCGTCATCGACGCGTTCAGCTCCGACGCGATCCCCGTCCACCTCCTGACGCGCGAGGCGGTGGCGCTCTACGCGACGCGCCTGCGGCCAGGCGGCCTGCTCGCGCTGCACATCTCCAACCGGTTCGTCGACCTCGAGCAGCCGCTCGGCGACGTCGCCCGGGCGAACGGGCTGCAGTGCTCGTACATCCTCGACTCGCCGTACGACCGCCGCGGCCGGCAGGTGCGCGGCAAGTCGTACTCCGAGTGGGTCGTCCTCGCCCGCACGCGCGAGGACCTCGGCACATTCGCCCGCTGGTCGGCTTGCGCCACCGACCCGCAGGCCCGCACGTGGACGGACGACTACGTGAACCTGTGGGGCGCGATGCGGATCTTCGGCCGGTAGCGGGACTGAGCCCTACGGCAGGACCTTGCCGGGGTTGAGCAGGCCGCCCGGGTCGAGCGCCGCCTTGAGCGCGCGCATGACCTCGACGGCCTCGCCGCTCTGCTCCGCGAGCGCACGGCGCTTGCCGAGACCCACGCCGTGCTCGCCGGTGCACGTCCCGCCGACGGCGATCGCCCGCTCGACCATCCGCTCGTAGACGGCCTCGGCCGCCCGGCGGTCGCCCGCGTCGTCGGGATCGACCAGCAGCATCACGTGGAAGTTGCCGTCGGCGACGTGGCCGAGCAGCGGAGCGGGGAAGGGGAGGTCGGCGAGGTCGGCGATCGTCGCGTCGATCGTGGCCGCGAGCTCGGAGACGGGCACGCAGACGTCGGTCGTCACGGCGCGGCAGCCCGGCCGCAGCCCGATGCCCGCGAAGTAGGCGTTGTGGCGAGCGCGCCACAGCCGCGAGCGGTCCTCGCTGCGCGTCGCCCACGCGAAGTCGCCGCCGCCCTGCTCGCGCGCGAGCTCCTCGACGTAGCGCGCGTCCTCCTCGACGCCGCTGGGCGAGCCGTGGAACTCGAGGAACAGCGTCGGCGCCTCGGCGTGCTCGAGCTCCGCGTGGGCGTTGACGGCCGCCATCATCGTCGCGTCGAGCAGCTCGCAGCGGGCGATCGGCACGCCCGACTGGACGATGCCGATGGCGGTGGCGACTGCGTCGGCGGTGGTGGGGAAGGAGCAGACCGCGGCCGAGATCGCCTCCGGGATCGGCCGCAGCCGCAGCGTGAGCTCGGTGATGATGCCGAGCGTCCCCTCCGAGCCGATGAACAGGCGCGTGAGGTCGTAGCCGGCGCTCGACTTGCGCGCCCGCGTGCCGGTGCGGATCACGCGCCCGTCGGCCAGCACGACTTCGAGCGCGAGCACGTTGTCGCGCATCGTCCCGTAGCGGACGGTGTTCGTCCCCGAGGCCCCGGTGGCCGCCATCCCGCCCAGCGACGCGTCCGCTCCCGGGTCGACCGAGAAGAACGCGCCCTCGCCGCCGACGCGCTTCTCGAGCGCCGTGCGGGTCACGCCGGGCTGGACGGTGACGTCGAGGTCCTCGATGCTCACGCGCAGGATCGCGTCCATCAGGCTCGTGTCGACCGCGACGCCGCCCTGGACCGCGAGCACGTGGCCCTCGAGCGAGGAGCCGGTGCCGAAGGCGACGACCGGCACGCCGTGCTGCGCGCACGTGCGCACGATCGCGGCGACCTCCTCGGTCGAGCGCGGGAACGCGACCGCGTCGGGCGGCGCGGGCGCGAACGACGACTCGTCGCGCCCGTGCAGGTCGCGCACCGACTCCGACGTCGACAGGCGGTCGCCCAGCAGCGCGCTCAGCGCCTCGATCGCCTCCTCGTGCACGCTCACTGCGCCAGAGTATCTGCCCGCCCGCATACGATCCCTCCATGAGTGTCTGGTGGGGCCGACCGGTGGCCGAGATGCGCTGGCAGGCCGAGTTCCTGCGTCTGCTGGCCGACCCGATCTACCGGCGCGGCGGGACGCCGCGCGGTGACGGCCGGCCGGTGGTGCTCGTGCCGGGCTTCGCCGGCGGCGACTGGACGCTCTCGCACCTCGCGTTCTGGCTGCGCCGCACCGGCTATCGCCCGGTGACCTGCACGATGCTCTTCAACGCGGGCTGCGCCGAGCGCGCGCTGGAGCGGGTGGAGCGGCGGATCGCCGCGCTCGCCGAGGCCGAGGGCCGGCGCGTGGCGGTAGTCGGCCACTCGCGCGGCGGGCACCTCGCCCGCGCGGCCGCCGCCCGCCGGCCGGAGCACGTCTCCCACGTGGTCGCGATGGGCTCCGGCCTCTCGGCCCAGTTCGACGCGGCCGCGCCCGCGCTCGCCGCCCTGGCGCTCGCCCGCCGCGTCGAGTCCCGCAGCGGCCGGCGCGGGTGCATGACCGACGACTGCGGCTGCGCGTTCACCGACGGCTACCGCGCGCCGTTCCCGGAGGACGTCCGGCTGACGAGCATCTACTCCAAGGGCGACGGCATGGTCCGCTGGGCGTCGTGCGTCGTGCCGTACGCCGACAACGTGGAGATCACCGGCTCGCACGTCGGGCTGACCTGGAACCGCAAGGCCTACGTCGCGATCGCGGCCGCGCTGCAGCAGCCCGAGCGCGCGATGGCGCTCCCGCAAGCCGGCTGAAAGCGTGCCGAAACCGCCCCCGGCGATCGTCGGGGCATGCGAACGACGACCACGACGAGGCCGCGGTCCGCCGCACGGGCCTCCGCGCCGTGGGGCATGCTCGCGGCAGTCGACCTCCACGACGCCGACCACGAGCGGCTCGCGGATCCCGACACGATCCGCCGCTTCGTGCCGGCGCTGATCGACGCCATCGGCATGCAGGCTCACGGCCCGCTCATGCTCGACCGCTTCGGCGACGGCGAGCTGGCCGGCTGGTCGGCGCTGCAGTTCATCGAGACGAGCTCGATCACGGTGCACGCCGACGAGGCCTTCGACCGCTGCTTCGTGGACGTCTTCTCTTGCCGGAGCTTCGACCCTGACGTGGCCGCGGCGGTGGCGGTGATGCACTTCGGCGGCACGCCCACGGTCACCGTGCTCGAGCGATGATCGAGCCCGTCGCGGTGCTCGGCGTCTCGGCCGGCGCGATCGGGATCGCCGACACGATCCCCTACGTCCGCGACACGCTGCGGGGAGCCACCCGGCCGCACCGCGGCACGTGGCTGATCTGGGGCGTGCTCGCGATCGTCGTGTGCCTGTCGCAGTACGCGGACGGCGCATCCTGGAGCCTGATCATGGCCGCGGTCCAGGCGGTGCTCACGAGCCTCATCTTCGTGCTCTCGATCCGTCGCGGCGAGGGCGGTCTGAGCGCGACGGAGCGCGTCATGATCGCCGTTGCGGGCGCCGGCGTCGTCGGCTGGATCGTCGCCGACGAGCCGCTCGTAGCGACGGCCTGCGTCGTGGTCGCCGACCTCATCGGCGCGGCCATGATGGTCCCGAAGACCTATCGCGACCCGGAGTCCGAGACGCTCGTCACGTTCGCGTTCGCCAGCCTCGGCGGCGCGCTCGCCGCCGGCGCAGTCGGAGCGGTCGACCTGTCGCTGCTCCTGTACCCCGTCTACTACTGCCTGGTGAACGGCGCGATCGCGCTGCTCATCTACCACCGCCGGGTAGTGATGGGCGTATGGACGCTTCCCCGTTCGTCCCCGACACCCGCAGTCTGAAGGCCCTGCGCGAGGCGGCCGGCGAGTGCCGTGGCTGCCCGCTGCACGGCCCGGCGACGCAGACGGTCTTCGGCGAGGGCCCGCCTTGGTAGATCAGCATGCGGTCTATGCCACGACAGCGAATCGAGAAGCGCGCCACCACCACCGCCGATCCGTCCACCGTGTACGCGCTCCTGCGCGACGGCGCCACCTGGCCCACGTGGTCGTCGATCGACACCTTCGAGCTCGAGCGCCCCGGCGCCGACGAGCGCGAGGGGATCGGCGCCGTCCGCGTCTTCCGCGGCGGCCGCGTCACCGGTCGCGACGAGATCGTCGAGCTCGTCCCCGATCGCCGCTTCGCCTACCGCCACACGTCCAACCTCCCGGTCCGCGACTACCTCGGCGAGATCGACCTCGAGCCCACCTCCACCGGAACCGCGATCCGCTGGGTCTCGACGTTCGAGCCGAAGATCCCGGGCACCGGGCGCCTCATGCGCCGCGCGCTCGACGGCTTCGTCGCCGGGCTGGCCACCGGGCTCGCGGAGCACGCGGCGACGGTCGAGACGGCGTCCGATCCTTCTGACTAGTCCTCGTCGCGGAAGGAGAGCTTCTTGCCGACCAGCGGACCGGCGAAGGCCAGCAGCGCCAGCACCAGCACGACCGCCGCGAACGGACGCTCCACGAGGGCGGTCCAGTCTCCGTCCGAGACGAGCAGCGTGCGCCGGAGCTGCAGCTCCATCAGCGGCCCGAGGATCACGCCCAGGATCACGGGGGCGATCGGGAAGTCGTATTGCCGCATGCCGAAGCCGAGGACGCCGATCGCGTAGGCGATCAGCACCTCGACGACCGAGCCGGAGATCGAGTAGACGCCGAGCGTCGCGAAGACGAGGATCGCCGTGTAGAGCGCCGGGCGCGGGATCTCCAGGACCTTCACCCACAGCCGGATGAGGGGCAGGTTCAGGACGAGCAGCATGACGTTGCCGACGTAGAGCGACGCGATCAGCGCCCAGACGAGGTCGGGCTCGTTCTCGAACAGCTGGGGCCCGGGCTGCAGGTCGAAGATCTGGAAAGCGGCGAGCAGGATCGCCGCGGTTGCCGAGGTCGGGATCCCGATCGTCAGCAGCGGCACGAGCACGCCCGTGAAGGCGGCGTTGTTGGCCGCCTCGGGGCCGGCGACGCCCTCGATCGCGCCTTCGCCGAACTCCTCCTTCGCCTTCCCGCGCGCGAGCCGGCGCTCGGTGGCGTACGAGAGGAACGTCGGGATCTCGGCACCGCCCGTCGGCATCGCGCCGAACGGAAACCCAAACGCCGTGCCGCGGAGCCACGGCCTCCACGAGCGGCGCAGGTCCTCGCGTCCGAACCAGGCCGCGCCGGTGACGGCGGCGCGCTCTTCGTCGTCGCCCTCGCGGAGCCGCGAGGCCATGTACAACGCCTCGCCGATCGCGAACAGCCCCACGGCGACGATGACGATGTCGACGCCCGCGAACAGCTGGTCGACGCCGAACGTCAGGCGCGCCTGCCCAGTCAGCTGGTCGATGCCGATCAGCCCGATCGCGAGGCCGAGGCCCAGCGACAGCAGCCCGCGGACGAACGAGCGTCCGAGCAACGACGTGACCGCGACGAACGCGAGCACGACGAGCGCGAAGTAGTCGGCGGGCTGGAGCTGGACCGCGAGATCGGCGATCGGCTGCGCGAGAAAGGTGAGCAGCAGGAGGCCGATCGTGCCCGCGACGAACGAGCCGATCGCCGCCGTGGCGAGCGCCGGTTTCGCGCGCCCGCGCTTGGCCATCTCGAAGCCCTCGATCGCCGTCGCCACCGAGCCCGACTCCCCCGGCGTGTTGAGCAGGATCGAAGTCGTCGAGCCGCCGTACATGGCACCGAAGTAGATGCCGGCGAAGAGGATGAACGCGCCGATCGGCTCGCTGAAGTTGAACGTGAGCGGCAGGAGCAGCGCGATCGTGAGTGCGGGCCCGATCCCCGGCAGCACCCCGACGAAGGTGCCGAGGAGCACGCCCAGCAGGGCGTACAGCAGGTTCGTCGGCTCGAGGACCGTGCCGAACCCGTCGATCAGCTCCGACAGCGCGTCCACTTACGTGATCGGGGTGAGGCCGGGTGGGAGGTCGACGCCGAGGAACTCCGTGAAGCCGACGTACAGCACGAGCCCGAGCGCGACGCCGGCGAGCACGTCGCGCAGCGTGGAGCGGCTGCCGAGCACGCGCGCGACGGCGGGGAAGAAGAGCGCTGTGGCCACGACGTAGCCGAGCGGTTCCAGGAGCAGCACGTAGCCGATCAGCGCCACGACGACGACGGCGGGACGGCCCCAATCGGTCGTCGCGTCGCTGACCTCGCTGCCCGGCCGGGCGAGGTACAAGATGCTCAGCACGAGCAGGGCGGCGCCGACGAGGAGGGGCACGAACCGCGGACCGGTGGCCGCGTAGCCCTCCTGGCTGCGGATCGCCGTGGTCGCTACCAGAACCGCGATCGCGATCGCTAGCAGGATCACGCCCCAGGCGCGTGGGCCGGGGAGCGTCACTCGCCCAGCCCGAGGTCCGCGATGATCCCGTCGACGCGGGTGTTCTCGGATTCGAGGAACCGCGTGAACTCGTCCCCCGGGCGGAAGAAGTCCGTCCAGCCGTTGCGCTCGAGCGCATCCCGCCACCCCGGTGTCGCGTGCAGTCGCTCGAGCGCCGCCACCATCGCGTCGCGCTCGGCCGGGAGGATGTCCGGCGGCGCCACGACGCCGCGCCAATTCTCGACCACGACCTCAAAGCCGCTGTCGCGTATCGTCGGGGCCTGCTTCCCGCCGACGTCGACCGGTTCCTCGGTCGAGACCGCGAGCACCCGCATCTTGCCCCCGGCGATCTGGTCCTCGAACTCCGACGCACCGGAGATGCCGGCGCTGACCGACCCGGACAGGATCGCCTGGTTCGCCTCGCCGCCGCCCGAGTAGGCGATGTACTTGGTCTCGCTGGGGTCGATGCCACCGGCCTTGGCGAGCAGCCCGAGCAGGATCTGGTCGGTGCCGCCCGCGGAGCCGCCCGCGAACGAAACCTTCGACGGATCCGCCTTCATCCGTTCCACGAGGTCCTTCAGGTCGCGGATGTCGGACTCCGCGCGCACGACGATCGCTTCCGGCTCCGACGTGAGCGCCGCGATCGGCGTGGTGTCGTCGATGTCGAGCGGCGCCTGGTTGGTCTCGATCGCGCCCAGCATCACGAGGCCCATGACCATCATCTGGTTCGCTTCGCCCTTGCGCTTGGCGGCGAGCTGTGCCAGGCCGATCGTGCCGCCCGCGCCCGTCACGTTGTAGACCTCGACGTTCTTGGAGATCACGTCCGAGGCCTCGATCACGCGGGCCATCTCGCGCGCCGTGGTGTCCCAGCCACCGCCGGGATCGGCCGGGGCCATGATCTTGAGGTCGCGCCGCGGCCACTCGGCGCCGGCGTCGTCGACGTCGTTGCCGCAGCCGGCTCCCGCGGGCACGAGCATCGCCGCCAGCAGGACTCCGGTCGCCGCGTGACGCGCCCGCATTGTGGCTGCGTGCCCGGACCCCGGGGGCGGTAAACGGATCAGCCGATGCCGCTTGCCCGGACGCGGTGCAGGGCGGTGCGATGTCCATGACGATTCCTTGGCTCGACGCCCCCGGGGACCTACCTCCGTCGGTGGTGAACAAGCGCCCGAATGAGCCTCAACGGGAGCATGCCGACCGGCGCCGCAGCATCGTCGCTCACCGTACCGGCGCCCGCGCGGGCCCATGCCATCCGCCACCCGCGGTAGCGTGCCGTCGAGCAATCAAGAAGCGCCCCGGCGGCGACTGCAATCGCCCCGGGGCCGGTACCGAAGTACGGCTTCGGCACGCCTTGCACGATACGCCCGCGCGGCTTTCGTACAGATGTTCCGCGCCGCTTCGGCACGTGAGCGAAGGAGAGCGCGATGGCGGATCTGACGGTCAGCGTTCCCGGCAATCTGGTCGACGACCTGCGGCGCGCGCTCCTTCGAGCCCACGCAGACAGCGGGGCGGCGGTGCGGCGCGCGCTGGACGCGTACTTGGCCTCGCGGGAGCGGCTCGACGACGTGGAGGGCGGGCTCGTCGAGCTGGTCGACCTCCACGACGCGCTTGTGCAGGTGGGCTGGGAGTCCCCGGCCGGCCGCGCTCGGCCGCTCGCGCTCAGCGCCCACCCCGAGGTGCTCGCGGACGGTCTGGCGGCCGCCGCACGGGCGCGCGTGGCACGTCTGCTGATGGTCAGCGAGAGCGAAGCCGCTGTTGTGCTCGGCCTTGCCGGCGGCCGCCGCATGACACTCGCCGACCTACAGGCCGAGTTCGATCTCTCGCTGGGCGGCGCCCGCGCGCTCGCCGCCCAGCTCGAGCGAGAGGCGCTGACCATGCTCGAGCCCGATTCGCGTGACGCCTTCGGCGTCCGCTTCCGGCTCTCCGCCGCCGCCGAGGCGGAGCTCGAAGCCGCGCTCTCCGCGCTCGGTCCTCAGCTCCGCGAGCTGCTCTGCTGACGCGACCGGTCGAGGCAGTCAGCAAGGGACAGATCTCCACCTCGACTGATGTGCGCCGGAGTGCTCCAATCACACGATCACCGCGCGACTGGCGTCGACGCGCGGCGTAGATCGTCAGTTCAATGCGAGAGGGGGTGAACGAGCTGATGAAGATCGAGGCGACCGAGCGGCCGGTGCTGGCGGAGTCGGGCTACTGGAAGGGCAACTAGTCGAACGGCCGGGACGGGCTCGGCGATCGCTCGTGGTACGAGGCAGGCGCCACGCGCGATCGCCACCCATCCCGCGCGCTCGTTCGCCTCGACTCTCGCGCCGTTGAGCCTGCGACGATCCCGCGCATGAGCCCGCGACGCCCCAGCCCGCCACTCGCACGTGCGCTCTCCCATCCAACCCGGCGCCAAATCTTGTTCATCCTCGGCGACCGCGTTGCCAGCCCGCGTGAGCTCGCGGAAGCGACCGGGGTACCGCTGGGCCGCCTCAGCCACCATGTCCGCTCGCTCGCGAGGAGCGGGCTGATCGAGCTCGAGCGGACCGAGCAGCGGCGCGGTGCCATCGAGCACTTCTACCGGGCGCGAGCGAGGCCGGAACTGGAAGACGACGACTGGGACGCCATGTCGCCGAGCCATCGCCGTGAGCTGGCCGAAGGCCTGCTGCTCGATCTCTGGGTCGAAGCGTTGTACGCCGCCGACACCGGCGCGTTCGAGTCGCCCAAGATCCACCTGAGCCGCACGGAGCTCACGCTGGATGACGATGGGCAGCGCGACGTCGCGACGGCGCTCAGAACCCTCGTCCGGACCGTCTTGCGGATCCAAGACGAAAGCGCCCAGCGGCTCGCCGGCAATCAGGGTCGCCGGTACCGGCTCGCCGTCGTGCACTTCGAGGTCGACGGCGCATCTGACGACGCCGCATCGCGTGCGTGAGTCGGCCAGTCGGCCTATGATTAGACCGGAACGTCAAATTGGTGAGTGACGTGTCGGGACACGATCGCAGCGCTCAGTCGATCCGGGCGGCTCTGAACCGCAAGGATCTCGCGTCGGCGCGCCAGCGCACGGAACTCGCACGGCTGCTCGGGCTGGCGGATCGCGACGTCTTGGCGGTCCAACACCTCGCGCTGGCGGGCCCACTCACCGCGAGCCAGCTCGGCGGGCAACTCTGCATGACCTCCGGCGGTGCGACCGCGCTGGTGCAGCGCCTCGAGCGTGAAGGATGCATCGCGCGCGAGCCGCACCCTCACGACCGTCGCAGCACGTTGCTGCGGCTCACGCCTGAGGTCGAACGCCGCGCCGGCGAGGCACTTGCGCCGCTCGTGCACCGGATCGACCGGCTCACCGCCGACCTGTCGTCCGCGGAGCGGCGCCGTCTGGCGGAGGTTCTTGCCCTGATCGCCGACGCAGCCGAGCTTCACGCGGACGAGCTGATGCGCCAGGCGGACGCTGCCACGCGCGCGGCGGCTGAGACGCCGGTGCCGGCGCTCTGGGCGTGATCAAGGCGTCGCGTTCGGGATGCCTTCGACGAGCGCTGCCGCAGGCACGCCGAGGCCTCGCGCAAGCGCCGCGATCGCTTCGAGCTGCGGATCGCGCTGTGCTCGCTCGTAGCGGGAGATGACGCTATGGCTGAGGTCGCACAGGTTGCCGAGCTCCATCTGCGTCAGCCCCGCTTCGCCCCGGAGGCGCCGGAGATTCGCCGCGAAGCGCTCCTTGGCAAGCACCAGCCGGCATGCTCAGCCAATTCGACGTTGCGGTCGAGGACCAGAAAGTCAAAATGATGAATGTTCGCGTCGAGGTATCAACGCCCACTGCCCTCTCGCTCACTCGAGCAGCGCCCGGCGCATCGCCTCGGCGACCGCTGCAGTTCGATCGCTGACGCCGAGCTTGTCGAAGAGATGTGCCACGTGCGTCTTGACGGTCGTGGGAGCGATGCGCAGCCGTGCGGCGATCTCGCCATTCGTGCGCCGTCGGCCATCGCCTTCACGACATCGCGCTCACGGGGCGAGAGCACGGGGCGCTCGTCGCGTGATCGCAGCCGGATCGCGCCGGCCAAGCCTCGATGCAGCTCGTCGCCGACGAACACGCCCCCACGCGCGGCGGTGGTGATGGCCTGGCAGAGCTGGTCCGCGGTCGCCGCCTTCGTCAGGCAGCAGGCGGCTCCGGACTCGAGTGCCCGGTACGCGACGTCGCGGGCGTCACGATCGGCGAGGAGCACGATGCGCGTCGGCAGCTCGTCGCGCACCACCGCGTTCAGCACGCGTTCGCCGTCGATGCCGGTCAGCGCCTGACTCAGGATCGCGACATCGGGCCGCAGCCGATCGATGGCTTCCAGCGCGTCCCGACCGTCATCCACCTCCGCCGACGAGCTCGAACTGCGAGCGCTGCCGTACGACGCGGGCAACGGCGTCTCTGAAGAGCGGCTCGTCATCCCCGGCGAGGATGCGGATGCGTGCAGGAGACACCTCGATGCGCAAGGTACATTATGGACAGCAAGTCGTCAATAGTCAGCGAGTCGCTGCCCGTTGTAGTCGTTCAACCAAAAAAGCGTTGCGCAGCGTTCCCAGCGACGTGACGGGCGGCGAGGTCTCGCGTCGTGGCGCTCTCCGCCTGAGCGGCGACGCCAAGTTCCCACCAGGCGCCCGAACCCAGCGCCATGCGGCGCGGCTCGACGTGGCACTCGATCAGCGCGGGCCGACGCTCCTCGCGCGCCTCGACCAGCGCGCGCTCGAGCTCGGCGATCGTCGTCGGACCCGCCACGCGGCCGCGCCCAGCGCCCGCGCGAGCGCGGCGTGATCGACCTCGACGAGCTCTCCTCGTGGCGCGCCGGTGTCACGGTCGCGGACGCGGAACTCGGTGCCGAAGCTGTCGCCCACGGTGGCGCGCTGAAGCGCGTGGATCGACTGCCATCCGGAGTTCACGAACACGAGGACGGTGACCTTCGCGCGCTCCTGAACGGCAGTGACGAGCTCGGTCGGCGACATGAGGAACGTCCCGTCGCCGATCACGGCGAGGACCTCGCCGGCCTCGTCATCCGCGAGCCGGATGCCGATCGCGGCCGGCAGCTCGTGGCCCATGCACGAGAAGCCGAACTCGATGTGAGCCGCGCCGCCTCGGGGACCTCCCAGAGCTTGAGCAGGTCGCCGGGCGGGCTGCCGGCCGCTGCGACGACCCAGTCGCCCCGACGCGCGGCGTCGTTGAGGCATCGCAGCGCCTGCGCCTGGCTCATACGCTCGCCCACTCGCGGCGCAAGGTCGGCTCGAGCTGCGGCCTGTCCAGCGGTCGAGCGCCGCGCCACCCGCTCGCCGTGCGCCACCGGCGCGCGCCAGCCACCGAGCGCGGCGGCCAGCGTCTCGAGCGCGCCCCGGGCGTCGGCGACGACCGGGATGCCGCCGAGGACGTGCGCGTCGGCGGCGCAGACGTTGACGCTCACGAAGCGCACGTCCGGATCGGCGAAGGCCGAGCGCGACGCGGTCGTGAAGTCCGTCAGCCGGGTCCCGACGCAGAGCACCAGGTCCGCCTCGGCCGCGAGCTCGTTGCGCGGCCGTTGCCGTTGACGCCGATGCCCCGGCGAGCAGCGCCCAGGCCGACGACCCTTGCCCGCCGAGGTTTCCGCGACCGGACGCGCGCGGTGCCCAGCGCCGCCAGCGCCGCCTCGGCGGCCGAGTGCCGCACGCCGCCGCCGGCGATCACGAGCGGGCGCTGGGCGGCCGCGATCGCCTCGGCGGCCGCCGCGACCTCTGCGCGTCCGGCGGCCGCCGCGGCACACGCCAGGTCCGCGGCTCGAAGAACCTCCGGGAAGTCGAATGCCTCGCCCTGGACGTCCTGGCTGCAGCGCCAGCGTCACGGCGCCGCACTCCGCGGGGTCGAGCAGCGTCCGCATCGCCTCCGGCAGCGCGTCGAGCAGCTGCTCGGGGCGGATATCCGGTCGAAGAAGCGGCTCACCGGTCGCAGGCACTCGTTGACCGTCCAGTCGCGCGACGCCGGGTGCTGGAGCTGCTGGAGGACGGGCCCTGCCGCCGCGTCGCGAACGTGTCCGCGGCGAGCAGCAGGACCGGCAGCGGTTGACGGTGGCCGTCGCCGCCCCGTCACGAGGTTGGTCGCCCCGGGGCCGATCGAGGCGGTGCACGCGAGCGTCGCGAGCCGCCGCGTGGCCTTCGCGTAGCCGAGCGCGGTGTGGACCATCGCCTGCTCGTGCTTGGGCGGGATGAAGCGGAGCTCGCCGCGACTCCGCGAGCGCCGCGCCGAGCGCGCAGACGTTGCCGTGCCCGAAGATGCCGCAGACCGCCGGGATCGCGCGCCGGCGCTCCCCGTCGCGCTCGCTGTACTGCACGACGAGGAAGCGCACGAGCGCCTGGGCGGCGGTGAGCCGCTCGGTCACGTGAGCGCCTCGATCCGCTCGCGGCTGCGGACCAGGTCGCGCACGGGCTCGCCGCCGGCGGCCGTCCTGCTCGACCACCGCCCACCCGTCGAAGCCGCGTCGGCGGAGCGCGTCGAGGAAGCGGGCGAGCTCGAGGCAGCCGTCGCCGAGCGGCCGGAAGACGCCGCGGCGGACGGCGGCCCAGAAGTCGCCGAGCGCAGGCGGGGATCGACGTCCTTGAGGTGCACGTACGGGATCCGCTCGGCCCACCGCTCGTAGGCCTCGACCGGGTCCTGCCCGGCGTAGAGCCAGTGGCCGGTGTCCAGGCACAGCTCGGCGTCGTCGAGCAGCGGCTCGACCTCGTCCTCGAACTCGACGTGGGTGCCGGCGTGCGGGTGCAGCACGGGCCGCAGCCCCGCCGCGCGGGCGATGGCGGCGACCTGCGCGACCTGGTCCGCAGCTCGGCCCGGTCGTCGCGATCGAGCCGGGCGCGGCGTCGGTCCGGCCGGCCGTCCGGGCGCGGGCGGGGGAGACCGCGTCGATGATGACCAGGAAGCGCCCGCCGAGCGCGGCGACGCGCTCCGCGACGGCCGCGGCGGTCGCAGCGTCGCGTCGCGGCGTGCACGGGTCGGGCAGCGGCTCGAACACGAAGCCGGCGCAGACGCCGAGGCCGCGGCGCGGCGAGCTGCCCGCGTCGCGGCGGGCAGGTAGCCGAGCGGGCCGAGCTCGGTCCATCGGTAGCCCGCGGCCACGATCCCGTCGAGGACCGCTCCACGGCGGGTTGGACGGCGCGCCGGCGAAGTCGACGCCCCAGGACACCGGGCCGGTCGCGAGCTCGAGCCGCAGGCCGTCAGACGCATCGACGCCCTCCAGCGCCCGCACCGCGGCGTCGACGGCGGCGCTGTAGAGCCGCGTGTCGGCCGAGTACACGACCAGGTCGGCGCGTTCCGCGAGCGCCCTGACGGCACTGAGATCGCCGGAGGCCGCGACGCCGAAGCGGACGCCGGCCGCGCCGCCGCGGCGGCCACCGCGGCCACCGCGGCGCGCAGCGGGCGCGACCGCGAGGTCCTGCGGCACGTCGAGCTCGAGCGAGAGGTCGGCGCAGCCGACGACGACGCGCGTCGACCCCGTCGACGCCGCGATGGCTCCGCGGCGCGTCGACGCCCGCGGGCGACTCGATCTGGACGGTCAGCTGCACGTGGCTGTCGGGCGAGTCCCAGAACGCGCGCGCGGCCGTACGCCGCCGGCGCGCCGCGGCCCGAACCCGCGCCGGCCGCCGCGGCGGGTAACGCAGCCGGCGACGAGCGCCGCGACCTGCGTCGGGGTGCTCGACGCGCGGCAGGACGACGCCGTCGACGCCGGCGTCGATCACCGCGGCGAGGCGCTCGGCGCCGCGCCGGGCAGGCGCACGTGGGCCTCGCAGCCGGCGGCCGCGAGCCCGATCGCCAGCGCCTGGGCGTCGGCCACGGACAGCGCGCCGTGCTCGAGGTCGATCCAGGCGAGGTCGAAGGCGAGCCCGCCAGCTCGGCGAGCGCGGCCCCCGGGGAGCGAGAGGACGGTGCCGACCTGCGTCACGCCGCTCCGCGGGTGGATGACGACGAGCTTGTCCTCGATCATGTCGCGCACGGCGTAGCGCACGCCCTCCTTGCCGAAGCCGCTGTCGCCGAAGCCGCCCCAGGGCATGGGTCGACGCGCCACGTGGCGCCGCGCGGCGGGTTGACGTTGACGATGCCCGGCGCGCAGGCCGTCCGGCGAAGCGCATCGCGCGGTCGAGGTCGCGCGTGTGCACGCTCATCGCGAGGCCGTAGCGCGTGTCGTTGGCGGCGGCGAGCGCGTCGCCGTCGATCGCGCGCACCGCCACGGCGGGCCCGAACAGCTCGTCGCGCCAGATCCGGGCGCCGTGCGCGGGCTCGAGGACGACCGCCGGCGCGACGACCGCGCCCTCGCGCTCGCCGCCGCGCAGCGGCCTCGCCGCCCGCCTCGGCGATCCAGCGCACGACCCGCTCGGCCTCGCGCTCGTCGATGACCGGCGCGAGCGTGGTCGCGGGTCGGCGGGATCGCCGGGACGAGCGCGTCGACGTGCGCGCAGCAGCCGCTCGAGCAGCTCGTCGCGACGCGCGGGATCGACGAGCACCCGCTGGGTCGAGACGCAGTTCTGGCCGGCGTTCGTGTAGCCGCTGAACGCGATCGCCGCCGCCGCGCGCGTCGAGGTCGGCGTCGTCGAGCACGACCATCGCGGCGTTCGAGCCGAGCTCGCACGTGAGCCGCTTGGCGCCGGCGGCGCGCGCGATCGCGTGCCCCGCGGCTCGCTGCCGGTGAAGGAGATCTTCCGCACGCGCGGGTCGGCGCAGAGCGCGGCGCCCAGCGTGGCGCCCGGGGCCGGCGACGAGCTGGAGCGCGCCGTCGGGCAGGCCCGCCGGCGCGAGCCGCTCGACGAGGAACCGGGCGGTCAGCGGCGTCGCTCCCGCCGGCTTGAGGATGCACGGCGTTGCCGGCCGCGAGCGCGGGCCCGATCTTGTGGATGACGAGGATCGCCGGGTAGTTGAACGGCGTGATCGCGGCACGACCCGGTCGGCTGCGGCCGCGTGTAGCCGAGCCGCCCGACGCCGACCGGGGCCACGTCCATCGGCAGCACCTCGGCCCTCCAGCCGACCGCCTCCTCGGCGCACAGCCGCACGATGCCGGCGATCCGCGACGCCTCGGCCTCCGCCTCGGCGACGTGCTTGCCCTGCTCGGCGGTGATCGTCGCGGCGAGCTCGGCGACGTCGCGCTCGATCGCGGCGGCGGCCCGCTCGAGCAGGGCCGCGCGCTCGTGCGCCGGCAGCGCGGCCATCGCGGGGGCGGCGCCGCGGCCGCCGCGACGGCGCGGTCGGCGTCCGCCGGGCTGGCGAGCGGGACCTGCCCGACGACCTCGCCGGAGTAGGGCGAGCGCACGTCGAGCATCGCGCGTCAGCGCGACGGCTCCGGCCAGCGTGCTCGAGCACCGCCGGATTCGCCACGGCCGCGGCGTCCGGCCGCCCGCGCAGCGCGTCGAGCACGTGGGTCGTCGCCTGCTCGGTCATGCGCGCGACCGAGCGCTCGCTGAGGCCGCCGACGTGCGGCGTGAGCACCACGTTGGGCAGCGCCGCGAGAGCTCGCGGGACGCCGCGGCTCGTGCTCGAACACGTCGAGCGCGGCGGCGCGCAGGCGCCCGGACCGGAGCGCGCGACCAGCGCCGCCTCGTCGACCAGCCCGCCGCGCGACGTGTTGACGAGGACGCTGCTCGGGCCGCATCAGCGCGAGCTCGCGCGCGCCGATCAGCCGCGCGTGTCCTCGGTCAGCGGCGCGTGCAGCGAGACGACGTCGGCGCGCCGCAGCAGCTCGGGGAGCGCGACGACGCGCCCGCGCCGTCGCGCGCGGCCGGGTCGCAGACCAGCAGCTCGACGTCGAAGCCGCGCAGCCGCCGCGCCACCGCGCGGCCGATCGACCCGTAGCCGACGAGCCCGACCGTCGCCGGTGCAGGTCCCACGGCGTCAGGTCGCCGCCGCGCCGCCACTCGCCGCGGCGCACCGACGCGTCGTGCTCGACGACGCGCCGCAGCGCGGCGAGGATCATCGCGAGCGCGTGGTCGGCGGTGGTCTCGCGGTTGGCGCCCGGCGTCGTGGTCACGACGACGCCCGCCTCGGTCGCGGCGGTCAGGTCGATCGAGTCGGTGCCGACGCCGACGCGGGCGATGACGCGCAGCCGCGGCGCGGCGCCGAAGACGGCGCGGTCGAACGGGTCGGTGCTCACGATCGCGGCGACCGCGCCGCGCGAGCAGCCGGGCCATCTCGGCGGGGCTGCGCGCGCCGGTCTTCGGGCCGAGGTCGACGCCCAGGCCGGCCGCCCGCAGCCGCGCGCCGGTGCGCGGGCCGTCGGGGTCGAAGCCGAGCCAGGTCACCAGCACCCGCGGGCCGGCGGCGGCGTCACCGGCCATCGGCGCGCTCGCCCGGCCGGCGTACTCGCGCAGGTAGCCCTCGACGGTGTCCAGGTGCTCGCCCATCGCGGCGCGCGCGGCCTCCGGCGTCGCCGCTGGGCGATCGCGGCGAGGATGCGCTGGTGCTCGGGCAGCCCGCGCTCGCGGCGCAGGTCGGGGCGCGCGAGCGGCGCGGCGGGCGCGACGAGCGCGCGGTGGATCGGCTCGGTCATGCTGCCCGAGCGCGCGGTTGCCCGTGGCGGCGATCAGCGCCCGGTGGAACGCGATGTCGGCCTCGTGGTAGAGGTCCTCCGCCGCCGGGTTCCGACGCGCGCGCCGCCGCGGCGTCGTCCGGCGAACGCGTCCGATCCGCCGAGCGCGTCGGCGAGCGCGGCCAGCGCCCGGCGTCGCGCGCTCGGCCGCCAGGCCGGCCGCCTCGATCTCGAGGATCCGCCGGCACTCGAGGTACTCGCGCGAGGATCGCGGCGCCGCCGGCGCCGTCGAGCAGCGGCCCCAGCAGCAGCGGGTCGAACACGTCCCAGCGCGTCCGGGTTCACGGTCGCGCCGCGGCCGTGCTTGACGGTCACGAGCCCGCGCTCCTCGAGGCCGCGCACCGACTCGCGCGCCACGCCGCGGCTCACGCCGAACTGCGTCGGCGAGGTCGGCCTCGCGGGGGAGGCGGCGTGCCGCCGCGAGCCGGCCGCCCGCCGCATGTCGGCGAGCAGCACCCGCATGAGGTTTCGTGCAGCCGGGACATGCAGTGATTGGATCACCGGCCGCGGGACCCGTCAATGGCAGGAAAGAACCTCGGGCGGCCGAGGGACAGGAGATTGACACGCCAATCAAGGGATGATTCGATCACCGGATGGCCAGACTTCACCGGGACATCCTCGACGCGCTGCTCGACGAGATCGTCGGCGGCCGCTATCCGCCGGGCTCCCTGCTGCCCAAGGAGCAGCTGATCGCGGACAAGTTCGACGTGGCGCGCGGCACCGTCCGCGAGGCACTGCGCGCGCTCGAGGAGCGGCGCGTCGCCAAGGTGCGCCACGGGCACGGCGCGATCGTCCAGCCGCCCGAGACGTGGAACGTGCTCGACCCGGCGGTGGCCGAGGCGCTCATCCGCGGCCGGCGCCGGAAGGCGTTCGTGCGCGAGCTGGACGAGCTGCGGGGCCTGCTCGAGCTCGAGGCGGCCGGGCTGGCCGCCGAGCGCGCGAGCGCGCAAGCAGCGGGCCGCGCTGCGCGACGCCTCCGGCCCGACCGAGCTCCGGCAGCTCGTCGCCACGGCGTCCGGGAACCGGCTGCTGGCCACCACGCTGCAGGCGCTGTGGGCGATACGGCCGCCGGAGAGCGACGCCGCGGCGGTCGCGGCCGCCGTCGCCGACGGCGATGCCGAGCGCGCCCGCGCCGAGGCGCGCCGCGCCGCCGGCTGAGCCTCGGGCCGTCCGTCGACGGCCGAGGGACGATCTTGGCGTCTTGCCTCGCCGATGATCCATTGATCCAATCACCCTCGTTCCCTGAGGAAGGAGGGTGTCGTGGAGACAGGTACGTCCCGTCGCGATTTCCTGCGGGCCGGTGCGACCGGAGGGTTGCTGCTCGACGTCGGGCGGCCTGCTCGCCGCGTGCGGCGGCGATGACCCGCGTCCGGCCGCGAGCGGCGAAGCAGCGGGCAGCATCAGGTTCCTGAAGGGGCCGAACTTCGCGGACGACCTGAAGTGGCAGCGCGAGACGGCCGCCGCGTTCACGGCCGAGCACCCGAAGATCCGGGTCGAGCCGGCCCTGTACGACTGGGCCAGCGTCGAGACCCAGCTGACGACGGCGTTCGCCGGCAACGCGCCGCCGGACATCATCTACATGGCCGACACGCTGTGGCCGAAGTTCGCCGACGCGAACGCGCTGCTCGACCTCACCGACTACGTGAACGACTCCTCGTTCGCCGAGGAGAAGGCCAAGTACCCGGAGGAGGCCTGGCGGGCCGTCACCTACCAGGACAAGATCTACGGCGTCCCGCTGATCCAGGGCGTCATCTCGGTCGTCTACGTCAACACGGACCTGATGGAGCGGGCCGGCGTGACCGACGCGGTGTCCTCGTACGAGGCGATGCGCGAGGCGGCCCGCGCCACCCGGCGCGGCGACGTCTTCGGCTACGCGCTGGCCACCACGCACAACGACTTCTCCTACCAGGAGTGGATGAACTACGTGGTCAACTCCGGCGCGGCGATCCTCGGCGAGGACGGCACGCTCGCCGGGCTTCGACACGCCCGACAACGCGGCGGCGTTCGAGCTGCTGCGGGCGATGCACGTCGAGGACAAGTCCGCCCGCCGCCCGGCGCGTACAACCGCGAGGCGCTCAAGGGCCTCTTCCAGGCGGGCCGCGTCGGCATCTACCACAGCGACGCGAACGACAAGATCATCAGCGGCAAGGCGGAGGGCAAGCCGGTCAAGTTCGCCTACGAGATCCACAAGCTGCCGCCCGGCCCGGCCGGCCAGTTCGCGTTCACCGTGCGCGGCAACCTCCACGTCGCGGCGAAGTCGAAGAGCCCGGACGCCGCGTGGGAGTACGTCAAGCACCTCTCGTCGGCGGAGAGCGAGACGGCGTTCATCCGCGCCCAGGGCGGCGACCTGCAGCCCGCGCGCGCCGACCTCGCGGAGCAGCGTCTACCCGGCCGGCAAGGCGTTCGACTGGTCGCGCCGCCTGGTGCAGGAGTTCATCCCCGAGAGCAAGTCGGTGCAGGCGCACCCGCGCATGGTCGAGATGATCAAGGCCGTCCAGACCGAGTTCGAGCGCTGCATCCGCGGTCAGCCGACCGGCGCGGAGATGGTCGCCGCGGCGAACGCGAGGATCGGCGACCTGGCGGCATGAGCGGCGGCGGAGGCGACGCGACCTGCGCCGGGCGCGCGGCGCGCGCACCGGCGGCGCGGGAACGCCGCGGCACTGGCGTTCCTCGCGCCGAACCTCGTCTTCTTCGTCGCGTTCCTGCTCGTGCCGGTGGGCTGGGTCGTGCGGCAGTCGTTCATGGAAGGCGGCGTGCTCGGCCCCGCCGTCGTGGGTCGGGCTCGACAACTGGGGGCGACGCGCTCGACGACGCCGCGCTCCGGCGCAGCCTCGGGCACACGGTGCTCTTCACGCCGATGACGGTGCCGGCCGTGCTCGGCGTCGCGCTGGTCGCTGGCGCTGCTCCTGCGCGGCATCCGGCCGCGGCGGCGGCGCCGTGCGCGGCCGTCGTGTACCTGCCCGTCGCTCGCGCCGGTCGTGCTCGCCGGGCTGCTCTGGAGCTTCGTCGTCAACCCCGACGTCGGGCTGCTCAACGCGCGCGGTCCGCGCCGCGGCGGGGACCCGGTCAACTGGCTCGGCGACCGGGCTCGCGCTGCCGAGCATCGCGCTGCTCGAGGTCTGGCGCGGGACCGGCTTCTGGGCGCTGTTCCTGCTGGCGGCGCTGCTCGCGGTCTCGCGCGAGCTCTACGACGCCGCGGCGATCGACGGCGCGTCGCCGTGGAGCCGCTTCCGCTTCGTCACGCTGCCGGGATCGCGCCCGACGCTGCTCGTCGCCGTGGTGCTCACGACGCTCGTGAGCATGCAGGTGTTCGACTCGGTGTTCGTGCTCACGAACGGCGGGCCGGCGGGCGCGACGGACACCGCCGTCCTCTACATCTACCGCAGCGTCTTCGAGTCCGGCGACCCCGGCTACGGCGCGGTCCTGAGCCTGATCCTGATGGCGCTCATCGTGCTGCTCACGGTCGTGATCGTCCGCGTCACCGGCGCGGGCGGACGGCATGAGCGCGGGCGGCCGCTGGGCTGGGCATCGCGGCGTTCTGCGCGATCGCGGTGGCTGCCGTTCGCCTACGTCGTCTCGGCGTCGTTCAAGGCGACCAGTCGCTGTTCCAGTTCCCGCCGGAGTGGATCCCGGCCGAGCCGACGCTCGGCAACTACCGGCGGCTGTTCACCGACCTGCCGTTCCTGCGCTGGACGCTGAACACGCTGCTTCGTCGCCGGGGCGGTCGCCGCGCTGAAGGTCGTCTTCGACTCGATGGCCGGCTACGCGTTCTCCAAGCTCGAGTTCACCGGCCGCGCGCGCGCTCTTCGGGCTCATGCTCGCCACGGTGATGATCCCGCCGGCGGTGCTGATCATCCCGCTGTTCTTCCTCGTGCGGGACGCGGGGCTGCTGGACACCTACTGGGCGCTGATCCTGCCGCCGCTCGCCAACCCGATCGGCATCTTCATGATGCGCGGCTTCATCGACGGGCTGCCCCGAGGACCTCGAGCACGCGGCGCGCATCGACGGCGCCGGGCCGTTGCGCACGTACTGGCACGTGGTGCTGCCGCTCGTGAAGCCGGGCCTCGTCGTCGTCGGCGTCTACGCGTTCCTCATCCAGTACACGAACTTCGTCTGGCCGCTGGTCGCGACGAGCTCGGAGGACCTGTACGTGCTGACCACCGGGCTCGCGCGGCTCAAGCCGAACTTCACGGCGCCCGACTGGGGCCTGATCAGCGCCGGCTCGATCGCCGCGATGGTGCCGATCACGGTCGTCTTCCTGCGTCCTGCAGCGCCAGTTCGTCACCGCGTCGCTGGCCGGGCGCGCTGAAGGGGTGAGCCCGGGATGGCGCAGCGTACGGCCTGCAGCGACGTGACGATGCGGTACGCCGGCGCCGACGAGCCGCGATCGAGCGGCTGTCGCTCGAGATCGCCGATCAGGAGTTCTTCGTGCTGCTCGGCCCCTCGGGCTGCGGCAAGAGCACGCTGCTGAAGGTGATCGCGGGCTCGAGGAGCCGTCGGCGGGCCGGATCCTCCTCGACGACGAGCTCGTGAACTACGTCAGCCCGAGCCGTCGCAACGTCGCGATGGTCTTCCAGAACTACGCGCTCTACCCGCAGATGACCGTGCTCGACAACATCGCGTTCCCGCTGCGGATGCGGCGCGTGCGGCGGGCGGAACGCGCGAGCGTGCCGCGCGCGAGGTCGCCGCCTCGCTCGGGCTCGAGCCGCTGCTCGACCGGTCGGTCAGCCAGCTCTCCGGCGGCCAGCGCCAGCGCGTGGCGGTCGCGCGCGCGCTGGTGCGCCGCCCGCGGGTGCTGCTGATGGACGAGCCGCTGTCGAACCTCGACGCGCTGCTGCGCGTGGAGATGCGCGAGGAGCTCATGCGCGTGCACCGCGAGTCGCAGCACGACGGTGGTGTACGTCACGCACGACCAGGTCGAGGCGACGACGATGGCCGACCGGATCGGCGTGATGTCGGACGGCCGGCTCGAGCAGGTCGGGCGCCCGAGCAGATCTACGACCGGCCGGCGAACCGCTTCGTCGCGGGCTTCGTCGGGCAGCCCGCCGATGAGCTTCCTCGAGGGCCGGGGCGAGGACGGGCGCGTTCGACGCCGACGACGTGCGGGTAGCGCTCAACGGCCGCGCCGTCGCAGGCCCGCTCGTCCTCGGCGTGCGTCCTCATCGCGGTGCGGCCTGACGGACGCCGGACGGCGCCGACGCGCCGTGGCGAGGTGCAGCTGCTCGAGAGCCTCGGCGGCGACACCGTGGTCGTGGTCCGGGTCGGCGGCCAGCTCGTGCGGGTGCTGGTTCGGAGCGGCGGACCGCCCGACGGAGGGCGCGAACGTCGGCCTCGTGCTCGATCGCGACGAGCTGCACCTGTTCGACGAGTCCGGCACGGCGCTGTCGTGAGCGACCTCGTCTGGCTCGGCGCCACCGAGCTGATCGCCGGCTACCGCGGCGCGACGCTGTCGCCGGTCGAGGTGACGGAGGCCGTGCTCGATCGGATCGAGGATCTCGATGCCGGCGCTCAACGCGTTCGTCACGGTCACCGCGGAGCGAGGCGCTGGCCGCCGCGCGGGCCGCCGAGCGCGCGTATGCGCGCGCAGGGGCGCGCCGGCGCTGTGCGGCGTCCCGGTGTCGGTCAAGGACGTCGTGCCGACGGCAGGCGTCCGGACGACCATGGGCTCGCGGCTGTTCGCGGACTGGGTCCCGGATGTCGACGCGCCGCTGGTCGAGCGGCTGCGCGACGGCGGGCGCCGTGCTGCTCGGCAAGACCGACGGTGCCGGAGTTCGGCTGGAAGGGCGACTCCGGCAACTACGGTCAACGGTCCGGCGCGCAACCCGTTCGATCCCGCCCGCACGGCCGGCGGGTCGAGCGGCGGCGCCGCCGCGGCGGTGGCGATGCGGGATGGGGCCGCTGGCCCAGGGCGGCGACGGGGCCGGCTCGATCCGGATCCCGGCCGCGCTCTGCGGCGTCGTCGGGTCTGAAGCCGTCGCACGGACGTGTGCCGTACGCGCCGGCCGGAGCGCTCGAGCTGCTCGTATCCGAAGGCCCGATCGCGCGAACCGTCGCCGACTCGGCGCTGATGCTCGACGTGCTCGCGGGGCCTGACCCCCGCGACCGGCTCTCGCTGGACCGTCCGGGGCGCCGTTCGCCGATGCCGTCGAGCTGGGAGTGCGGGGCATGCGGATCGCGCTGGAGCGCGGACCTCGGGCACGCCCGCGTCGACCCGGCGGTTGCGCAGGTCGCGGCGGGAGGCGGTGCAGACCTTGCTCAGAGCT
The DNA here is from genome assembly GCA_963838655.1 of uncultured Solirubrobacteraceae bacterium. Lineage (GTDB taxonomy): Bacteria > Actinomycetota > Thermoleophilia > Solirubrobacterales > Solirubrobacteraceae > DASSUW01. Next base: position 535,949 of record CAWIRW010000013.1, read on the forward strand.
CGGCGCCGATCTGAGCGAGGTCGACGCCCAGCTTCGGGGATCCCCACGGACGATCTCGAGCTGCTGTTCGCCACCGCATACGCGGGAATGCATCTCGACGGGTACGGGCCGACGTATCAGGGCGACGCCGAGCGCGCGCGGGAGCTGCTCGACCCGGGGCTGCGAGAGCTGATCGAGTCTGGCGAGCGCCCGCACGGCGGCGGAGCTGACGGCGGCGCACCTCCGGCGGCTGCCGCTACTGCGACGAGGTCCGCGAGCTTCATGGAGACCATCGATCTGCTGGTGACGCCGACGCTCCCGGTCACCGCGTTCGGAGCAGGCGACGACCCCTCCGACATCGCCGGCGAGCCGACGAGCACTTACGGCTGGCTGCCGTTCACGTATCCCTTCAACCTGACGGGCCAGCCTGCGGTGACGGTGCCGGCTGGCCTCGCGGGAGGTCTGCCGGTCGGCCTGCAGATCGTTGGGCGCTGGCGCGACGACCATGCGGTGATCGCCGCTGCGGCCGCCTTCGAGCGCGCACGGCCATGGATCGGCAGGCTGACGGAGGCGGCGAACAGGCTGCGGGAGGCGAGCACGCGCTGAGCACGCAGCTTGAACGCCTCGTCCGTTATTGCCATCCGGACAAGCTCCTCGACGGTCTGGGACTGCAGCCAGCTGACCTTCCGAAGCTCTACGGCGCAGCGCCCGAGACCTGTTGGCGCCTTGCCGCCGCCGCCCGCGGCGAGGCGGTCGCAGCCGGAGCCCGTCTGCGCGGCCAGCCGCTTCCGTTCACGCCGGGCGCGCGCATCCTGGCGGTGGGTGACTCGCACACCGACGACCTCGGCTCGTGGGCGCACATACTCGCGGCGCTCCACGACGGCCCGGTGCTCAACGCCGGCGTCTCGGGCGACACGACGATCCATGTGCGCGCACGCGTCGACCGGCTGCCGCGCGCCGACGAGGCGATCGTTCTCGTCGGCACCAACGACGCTCGCCGCCACGGAGGTTCCGGGGCCGCGATGCTGGTGTCGCACAGCGAGACACGCCGCAACGTCAGGGCGATCGAGCGGGCGCTGCGCGGGTTCTGCGGCCATGTCACGTGGATCACGCCGCCGCCCATTGACGAGAGGCGGCTCGCGCTCGATTCGCTCCTGGTTGCAGCCGGTGTCTCGTGGCGCCTCGTGGACGTCGCCGCGAAGGCCGCGGTCATACGCGACGAGTTCGGCGACGCGATCGACTTGTGGCCGATCTTCGGCTCGGACCACTTGACGGGCGACGGGCTTCATCCGAGTCCCGCCGGGCAGCGTCTCATCGTCGAGGCGCTGGTGGCCAGCGCTGCTCGAGCCACCGCACCGCAAACCGCGTGAGAGCCGGCGCGGCGAAGAGGTAGGCCGAAGCGGCCCCGACGGCTCCCTGGCGCCCCGCGCCCGCTGCGAGCGCCTCGCGCGCGATCTGCCCGAGCGGCTGCTCGATGGCATAGGGGTACACGCCGCGCCACACATCGATCTCGCGGATCTCGGTCCATCCGCGGCCGGCCAGCGGCAAGCGGTATGTGGTCCACCGCTTCGGACCGCGCGCGAGCGCCTCGGCATGGTGCAGCAGGCTGATGCTGTGCAAGGGCGCGCCGAGCAGCAGGATCTGCCCGTCCGCCGCCACGATCCGCTCGTACGGCGTCCCGGCGCCGAAACCGTCGTCGAGCCGATGCGCCTGGGTCAGAGCACTCGCATCGCGTCCCATTGCGACGATCCCGGTGGCCGGATTGCCGCTGCGACGCGCGCCGGGCCACGTGCGGATGCGCTCGGGAATCCGCCCCTCGTACGGCGCCGCGGCCGACAGCACGGCGTCGAAGGCCGGCAACTCGTCCTCGTACGCGCGTCGCCAGTGCTCCGGCCAGTCGGCGTGACCGAACGGGATGTCTTCCCAGCTCGCCTGCGCGCACACGGTTCCTGCCGGCCCGACGCTGTCGAGCAGCGCCCCGACAACCGTCTCGCTCCCGCCGACCACCCACCCGATTGACCGCATCGAGGTATGCGCCATCACGATGGCCCCGCGACGCAGTCCGAGCGCTGCGAGGTCTGCCCGCAATCGACTGCGCGTGACTGGCGCTCGAGTCCTCAGGACGTCGTGTGCCGGCATGGTCTCTCGAAGGCGACCCAGCACCGTTGCGCCCGCTGGTCGATCACCACGTCGGTTCCGACGTACCCGGTACAGAGCAGCCGGGTCATCGCCTCACGCACTCGTGCACGATCGGCGGGAGTCGGATCGGACCAGGGAACCTCGACGTCGACATGAGCGCCGTCCGTCGCACCGCCGTCGCCGTGCAGCTTCCAGATGAGCTCGAGGTCGTCGAGCGGATGACCAGGTGAGTCCCGCAGGCCGTCGTGCAGACCGGGCCTGTACGCGATCGCTCGGGCGCGCAGTCCGCGGAGGTAGAGCCGCAGCGCACGGCCGTTCGTCGGATCGGCTGTCCACCGGATCGTCCGAAAGCTGCCGAGCGCCGCGAGCCGATGCAGATCCTCCATCAGCGCGACGCCGAGCCGGCATCGGCGGTGCGAGTCGGCGACGACCAGACCGCAGACGAACAGGAACGGCTCGCGATCCTCGAGGCCGGGGATCGCGTGGACCGCACCGACGACCGCGCGGTCGGCGGTCGCTACCAGCGTGATGCCTCCGCAGTCGTCGCTGGTGCGCATGAGCCACGCAGGGACGGCGTCCCCAGGCGCGAAGCCTAGGCCGGCGGCAAGCAGGTGCGACGCATCGACGAGCTGCCGGCGTGTCGGCGGTCCGATCGTGGGAGCGGGGGTGATCCAGCCAGCGTGATGGCCGCGCGACGCCACCAACATCGGTCGATCGGACGAGGGTTGAGCTGAGGTCGATCGGCCGGCGCCTCCACCGTCGTGTCACTGCGCGGTCCAGCCGCCGTCGACACGGAGGCTCGCGCCGGTCATGAGGGGTGACGACGCTGCGAACAGGACGGCATCGGCGACTTCCTCGGCGCGACCGAGACGGCCGAGCGGGATCCGTGCCTCGATCGCTCGCCGCGCGCCCGGCTCCGCCAGGAACGGCCGCGTCATCGACGTCTCTACGAAGGTAGGCGCAACGGCGTTGACGCGAATCCCATGCGGAGCCAGCTCGATCGCCATCGCCTTCGTGAGACCCTCGACGGCGTGCTTGGCCGCACAGTACGCGGTGCGGTTCGCCGCGCCGACGTGCCCGATCTGAGATGTCACGTGGACGATCGCTCCAGGCCGCTGCGCCTCGATCATGCGCCGCGCGCACAACTGCGCGGCGACGAATGCGCCGTGCACGTTCAGGCGCCATGACCAGTCGAGCGCGTCGTCGTCGACGTCGACGAATGGCTCCGGCCGGTTGCCGCCTGCGCAGGTCACGAGAACGTCCGGCACGGCGATCGCCGCGACCGAGTGCTCGAGCTCGGTCCGCCGCGTAACGTCACACGGCAGCGCTCGCGCGACGCCGCCCCGCGCGCGTATCCGAGCGGCGACGTCGTCGAGCGCCGTCCGCCGGCGGCCCAGCAGCGCGACCTCGGCGCCCGAGGCGGCCAACGCGATCGCGCACGCGCTGCCGAGGCCGCCCGAGGCGCCGGTCACCACTGCCACGGCGCCCGCGAGCGGGCCGCTCACGCAGGTAGCTCGCGGAGGCGCTCGAGTCGGAGGTCGGCGGTCGCGGCGTGGCCCGCGAAGCCCTCCGCCCGGCAGATGGCCGCAATGGCCGGCGCTACGTGTCGCGTGCCGTCAGGCGTCAAGCGCTGGTACGTCACCGTGCGCAGGAACTTCCCTACCCAGAGGCCGCCCGTATAGCGTGCCGCACGCCCGGTGGGAAGGACGTGATTCGTGCCGACGCCCTTGTCTCCGTACGCGACCGTCGCGTCCTCGCCGAGGAACAGCGATCCGTAGCTGCGCAGCCGCGAGAGCCACCAGTCGAGATCGCGCGCGTGCACTTCGAGATGCTCGGGCGCCTGCTGATCGGCGAGGCTGGCCGCCTCCTCGGACATCGGCCGCCAGCAGGATCTCGCCGTAGTCACGCCAGGCGGCACCCGCGATGTCGCCTGTTGGCCACGCGCCGGTGAGCACCGGCACACGCGCGAGCACCGCCTCGGCCAGCTCGCGCGACGTGGTCACCAGCACGGCCGGTGAGGTGGGGCCGTGCTCGGCTTGGCCGAGCAGGTCCGCGGCCACGAGATCCGGATCCGCGCTGTCGTCGGCGATGACGAGGACCTCGGTCGGCCCGGCGAGAAGGTCGATGCCGACGACGCCGAACAGCTGGCGCTTCGCTTCGGCGACGTAGGCGTTGCCCGCCCCGACGAGCATGTCGACGGGCTGCTACGCCGCAGTGCCCGAAGGCCATCGCTGCCAGCGCTTGAACGCCGCCGAGGCACAACACCGCGTCTGCCCCGGACGTGGCGATCGCGTGCCGCATGATGGGCGGCGGACCGTGCCCCTGCTGCGGCGGTGTGCACGCGACGACCCGTGGCACGCCGGCCGCCTTGGCCACAAGCACCGTCATGAACGACGACGCGAACATCGGATACCGGCCGCCCGGGACGTACGCTCCCACGGCGCCCACGGGCAGGTGCCGGTGGCCCAGCACGACGCCCGGCAGCGGCTCCGTGCGCAGGTCGGTCAGCGTCGCCAGCTGTGCCAGCGCGAAGGCCCGGACCTGGCTCTGGGCGAACTCGATGTGCTGGCGTAGCGCGTCGGGCACAGCGTCGGGGCGCAGGTCGTCGTTCTCGAGCAGGAACTGCGGCGAGATCCCAGTCGTCGAGCACGCGCGAGTACTCGCGGATCGCCTGCTCGCCACGTCGCTCGATACGCAGCAGCATCTCCTGACACGTCCCGCCGGACGCGCTCGTGCACGCCCTGGCCGACGGCGGCCGCTGTCTTGATCGGCTCCGCCACCGTCACACTTCGGCGCTACGGCCGATGCCCTCGGCGTACTCGCGGAGGTACCCCTCGACGGTGGCGAGGTGTGCGCGCATCGCCTCGCGTGCCTCGTCGACGTCCCCTCGAGCGACGGCGGTGAGGATGCGCCGGTGTTCGGGAGCCCGCGCTCGAGCCGAAGCTCGGGGCGAGCGAGCGGTCGCCTGGCAGCGGTGAGCGCTCGGTGGATCGGCTCGACGATGCTTCCGAATGCGCGGTTGCCCGTCGCGTCGATCAGCGCGCGGTGGAACGCGATGTCGGCCTCCTGATAGAGGTCCTCGGCCGCCCGCGAATGGGCTGCTCGCTCGGCGGCCGATGCCATGCGGTCGAACGCGTCCGACAGCGCGGCGAGGTCGGCGGGCGTTGCGCGCTCGGCCGCCAGCCCGGCGGCGGCGATCTCCAGCACCCGCCGGGCCTCGAGATACTCCGCGAGGATCCGGGCTCCATGGCTCGAGTCGAGCAGGGCCCCCAGGACGTCGGGATCGAGCACGTCCCAGCGCTCGAGCGGCAACGCGGTTGCGCCGCGCCCATGCTTGACGGACACCATGCCTCGTTCCTCGAGGCTGCGGATGCACTCGCGAGCCACGCCGCGGCTGACCCCGAACTGGGCGGCGATGTCCGCCTCGCGCGGGAGCCACGAACCGGCCGCGACACGCCCGGCGACGATGTCCCCCATGAGCACGCGCATCACGTTCTCGTGCAGCCGCGACATGCGGTGATCGAATCAGTGGCGGCGGAACCGGCACAACGGCCAAGCATGCCCTCGTGCGTCACGGCAGATTCGCGCCCTTGCGCAAGGACTCGACGGCATCGGCCGAGCGGACGAGCCGAATGACGAGGGCGATCGTGTCCCGGCGAGGTCGACACACGGATACCGGCGACCCGGCCGCTGCAGCAACCTGGGACTCCTTCGAGAGGAGCCGCACATGCATCGTGTCGTCGACGCCATCCCCCTGCCTGGACCTGGCGATCCACTGATCGGTCGCGCGTCGCGCGTCGATACCTATCCGATCGCCGTGACGGCCACGGCCGAGGACGCCATGCGGCACCTCTGTCGCTTCGTCGGCGATGCCGCCGTCGCGGTGCTCACGGACGAGACCGTGGAGGAGCTGCTCGGAGGCCTCCTGGTGCGCGCACTGCGAGCGGCCGGAAAGGACCCGCTGTTCGCGCGCTACCCGGCCGGCGAAGCGAGCAAGAGCTTGGATCAGGCGGTCGGCGCGTGGCACTGGCTCGCCGACACGGAGTTCGCCCGCCGTGACGTCCTGATCGCATTCGGGGGCGGTGTGGTGACCGACCTCGGCGGCTGGGTCGCCAGCGGCTACATGCGTGGCATTCCGTACGTCAACGTGCCGACGACGCTGCTCGCCCAGGTCGACGGAGCGCTCGGCGGCAAGGTCGCCGCCAACCACCCGCTCGCAAAGAATCTCCTGGGCGCCTTCCACCGGCCTCCCCGGCGTCGTGGCCAACGTGGGCTTCCTCGCCAGCACGAGCGCGCGGCACTTGCGGGCCGGCCTGGCGGAGGCGATCAAGAAGGCGGTGATCGCGTCGCCGTCGTTCTGGCGGTTCATCGACGATCACGCGGAGGCGATCCTCGCGCGCCGTCCGGAAGCGCTCGTGCGGCTCGTGCGGTCGGCGGCGGCGATCAAGTCCGCGCGGTCGAGCGCGATCCCGTACGAGACGCGACCTGCGGCGCCCCGTTGAACTTCGGGCATACGATCGGTCACCCGCTCGAGACGGTCACCGGCTACGGCCCGCTGCTGCACGGCGAAGCGGTGGCGTTCGGGATGGTGGTCGAGGCGCGGATCGCGTGCGGGCGAGGCCTGCTTCGCCGAGCTCGATCTGACTGCGCTCGTGGAGCTGCTGCGTCGGTGCGGCCTGCCGACGCGTGGCGCGCGAGCTGCCGGCGTCGGTAGACGGGGACGCTGTGATCGTCGCGATGGAGAAGGTGAGGCAGATCCGCGCCGGGAGCCTGCGGCTACGTGCTGCCCGTCGCATGGGGCGAGACGGTGATCGCCGACGACGTGAGCGAGGACGAGGTGCGCGAGGCGCTCGCCGCGTGCGGTATGGCTGCGGCGTCACGACGGCTTGCGTCACGCGGTGAGCGCAGTGATCTAATGACATGATGACAAGTTCGAGCGAACGACACGGCGATCAGCGGGCGAGCGAACGTCTCCGAGCAGCCTACTCGACGAGGCCGCCGAGGTGATCCCCGGGGGCGTGAACACGTGCCGGCGGCGAAGCGAGCCGCGCCTCTGCTTCCGTCGTGGCAGCGGGCGCGTACCTGTGGGATCTCGACGGACGGCAGGTACACGGACTACCACGCGGCGTACGGAGCAGTCTTCCTCGGGCACAGTCATCCGGTGGTCACGGATCGCGTCGCGCGCGACCATCGAGCAGACACGGTGCTGTTCGGCGTCGGCGTCACCGAGGCGGAGGTCGAGCTCGCGCGCAAGATCGTCGCAACACGTGCCGAGCGCCGAGCAGGTCGTGGTCTGCAACAGCGGGTCGGAGGCGACGTATCACGCGATCCGCCTCGCCCGGGGGACGACCGGGCGCGAGAAGATCGTCAAGTTCCAGGGCTGTTACAACGGCTTCCACGACTACGTGCTGCGCAACGTGCTGTCGCCGCCGGAGCTCGTCGGGCGTCGCGATCCGCAATCCAAGGGCATGCTCGAGGCCGCCATCGACGCGACGCTGGTCTGTGCGTTCAACGACATCGACGACGTACAGGCCACGGTCGCCGCGCATCCGGACCAGATCGCGGCCATCATCATCGAGCCGGTCGCTCACAACTCGCCGGGCCTCGTCCCGGCGCCCGACTTCCTCCCGGCGCTCCGCACCCTGTGCGACCGCGAGGGCATCGTGCTCATCTTCGACGAGGTCATCACCGGCTTCCGCCACGGTCTCGGCGGCTACCAGGAGATCTGCGGCGTGACCCCGGACCTCACCACGCTCGGCAAGGCGATCGCGAACGGCTTTCCGCTCGCCGCCGTCGCCGGCCGTCGCGCACTGATGGAGCGCTTCAACACGAATCCCGACGGCGACGTGCACTTCGGCGGCACCTACAACGGCAACTCGGCCGCGGTCGAAGCCGGCCTGGCGACCATCGAGCAGCTCGAGGGCGGCGCCGTTCACGAGCGAGTCTTCGCCCTTGGCGAGCGAATGCGCGCAGGGCTGCGCGAGGTCGCCGAGCGGGCCCGCGTGCCCGCCGTTGTCGGCGGGTACGGGTCGCTCTTCGTGCTGTGCTTCATGGAGGGTCCGCTCAACCGCTACGAGGACGCGCTGCGCAACGACACTGCGCTCTTCATGCGCTACCGCCGCGAGCTCATCGCCCGCGGCCAGTTCGAGATGCCCGAGAGCCTCGGCCGCAGCCACATCAGCGCGTCCCATACGGCCGACGACATCGACCGCTCGCTGCAAGCTGCGGAGGAAGCGCTGATCGCCGCTCGCTGAGGCGCGTCAGGGCTCGACGGCGCGCTGGAGCGCGAGGACGGCGGTCAGGGCGAGACCACCGTCGACCAGCACCGAGGCGCCGGTGGCGTATCCGCCGGTCGCCGCAAGCAGGGCGATCACCTCTGCCACCTGCTCCGGCGAGCCGGGTCGTCCGAGCGGGATCTGCGGGAGCGCGAAGTCTCTCGGATCGCGGTTCGCCTTGCCCGTCATCGGCGTCGCGATATGGCCCGGCGCCACGGCGTTGACGGTAATGCCGTGCTCGGCGAGCTCGAGCGCGAGGACCTTCGTGAGCATGCCGAGTCCGGCTTTGGCGGCACAGTACGCCGCAGCGGACGGAAGCGGGGTGTGCTCGTGAATCGATGTGACGTTGACGATGCGACCAGGAGTTCCCGTCGCGATCATCCGCCGTGCGGCGGTCCTTGCGCACAGGAACGGCCCGGTCAGGTTGACGTCCAGGGCTCGTCGCCAGCCGCCGAGCGTGTCGTCGACCACCGCCGCGCGGTGATTGGCGCCCGCATTGTTCACGAGGATGTCGATTCCCCCGAGCTCGTCGACCAGCGCGTCGATCGCGTGCGCGACTTCCTCGCCCGCTGCGAGGTCGAGCCGCTCGACGACGGCACGCTGTCCCTGGTCACGAACCAGCCGGGCTGTCTCTCGCGCCCCCGCCTGATCGGTGTGCCAGGTGATACCGACGTCATGACCCATGCGCGCGAGCGCGACAGCGGTCGCACGGCCGATCCCCGAGTCCGATCCCGTGACGAGCGCGCTGGTCACCTCGACAGCTCCATCAGCGAGGCGAGCAGCTGCAGGTCCTCGAACGCATCCTCGGGGGGCGTGCGGCATCGCTCGCCGCCCGCCACGCAGGCGTGGAAGTGCAGCAGCTGATGCTCGTACGCCTCCCGCCAGCCGGTCTTCGCCGTGCGTGAGCCGGCGCGCGTGTACGTGTACGTCGTCGGGGCCTGGAGGATGTAGGGCGCCGGGAATTCCAGCTCTCTGATCCCGTCGCGCATGTAGAACGCGACGTGCTCGCGGAACGTGCCTGCCGCCGGCAATCCCAGCCACAGCGCGGTCCAACGGGCGCCGCCGCGCAAGGCGATGGTGCCGCCCGCGCGTGTGGAGTCGTCCCCGAAGCCGTCGAGCACGCGCTCGATTTCCGAGCCGCACGCTCGAAGGGCCGCGCGCACGAGGTTGACATCGTGGACGAGCGCGCCGTTGAACGCGTTCACCGATGCCTCGCCGGCACTGAGCCCGGGGGGTCCGAACGCATCGCGCAGCCCTGGGTCGAACGTCGCTGTCGCGATGTGCAGCGGCGGTTCCGAGCCTTCAAGATCGGCGAGTAGCCACTCGAACGCGGGATCGAAGCGCTTCATGTAGCCGACCTGCACCACCACGGCGGCGGCGTCGTGTGCCGCCACGATCCGCCGAGCGTCCGCCACGCTGGCACAGAGCGGCTTCTCGACGAGCACGTGGCAGCCTGCGGCGATCGCGTCGAGCACGACCGCCGCGTGCGTCCGGTCCGGCGAGCAGACGAGCAGACCGTCGACGACACCCGCCGCGAGCAGGGCTTGATGATCTCCGAACGTGGCTGGGATCGCGTGACGGGCGGCCACCCGTTCTCGCGTGCGGCGGTCTGGTTCGGCCAGGGCCACGACGCGGAACGAGTCGCTGAGACGCTGGAGCAGCGGCAGATGAACCGCCTGGGCGACAAGTCCGGCGCCGACGACGCCGACGCGGATCGTCATGGCGTGAGTAGATCATCCACTCTCGGTGCGCAGCAAGCGCATTTCGTGTCCCTTTCGCCGAGAGCGATCCGCGAAGCGAGCGCCGTCAGCGGGCGAGCCAGTGGGCGAGCTGCAGTCCGTAGCGGTCGATGGCGACGAAGGCGGCCTCGCCGTCTGCTTCGCGAACGGCGTTGAGGATGCGCTCGTGCGCTCGAACCGTCTCGGCATCGTGTTCAGGGGCTCGTCGGCGCCGGGCTTCAGCCAGCGCGGGGTGCAGCGGCTCGACCATCGCGGCGAGGAAGCGGTTCCCCGAAATGAGCATGAGTGTCCGATGGAACCATGTCTCGGCGTCGACGAAGCGCTCGGGCGCAACCATGCCCCCGCCGTTCAGATCGGATGCCTTCATGTGGTCGAGGTACCCGGCGAGACTCCTCACGTCGCCGCGCCGGGCCTGCTGCGCCGCGAGTCTGCCGGCCTCGCGCGCGAGGAGCCGGTACGCCTCGACTGCCTCGAGCGTGTACGAGGGCGCGGGGTGCTCGACGAGCACCGCTGCGGCGACGTCACGGTCAAGGAGCCGCCAGCGGTCGGGCGGCAGGACGCGTGTTGTCTCTGCGCTGGTCTCGGCGAGCCCGCGAGACGTCAATCCGTCGATCGCGCGAACCGCGCTTTCGCGGTCCGCGCTGTAGCGCGCCGCCAGCTCGCCCGCCTCTGGAAGCGAGCCGTCACCCTCGATGCCATCGCCGACGATCGCTTCAAGGAGATCGAGCATGATCCGGCGAGGCGCGTCGGCCATCAGGCGAGAGATCGAATCACTGGATGCGGCGGTCGTCAACGAATACTGCGCGACGTACGTGGAAATTCCACAGAGTCCAGGACCTCCCTTGGCTCACGAGGCTGTTTCTAGCCTCGACCGGCGATGCCTCGCATGAGGCAGGCAATTCTCCGTCAGAGCTGGCGTCTGGACGGAAAGCCCTTCAGGTGATCCAATGATCATATGTCCGGACAGCGCGCGGACATCACAGGATGACTGCGGGAGGTCGCCGTCGTGGCCTCAGTTGAGTCGTTCTTCGTCACACGCACCATGCAGGCGATCGAGGTGCTGGCATTCCAGTCTTCGACCGCGCCGCAGATCGCCCGCGCGCTGCAGGTCGACGCCCGGACCGCGCGTCGCCTCCTCACGCGGCTGGCCGACGACGGGTGGCTGACCAGGACGGAAGGCCGCGCGACAACGTACTCGCTCTCCCTCCGAGTCGTGGCGCTCGCCTCCCACTTCGCGGAGCGGTACTCCCACTCGTCCGTGCCGCGTCACCGGTCGTCCACGAGTTGCATCGGACCACGGGCGCGACGGCACGTCTCATGATCCCAAGCTACCGCTCGGTTCTCTGCCTGGTGGACTCGACCGGCGATCCGCTTGACAACCATCTGGATGACCTGATCCCTGCGCACGCCAACGCGGGCGGCAAGGTCCTGCTCGCGTATCGACACCCGTGGCGCGAAAGTGTCCTCGAGCTCCCGCTCGAGCGGCTGACTGACCGCACCATCACGGATCCCGACACGCTTCGCGACGAGTGTGCGGCCGTCCGCTCTCGAGGCTATGCGATCGAGGAGGGTGAGTTTCAGGATGACGTCGCGAGCATCGCAGCGCCGATCCGGGATCGGCGGGGCGACGTTCCCGCTGCGATCACGCTCATCGGAGGCGACGTCATCAGTCGCCGGGAGCTCGTCGCGGCGGCTGCGGCCGACGTCGAGGCCGAGCTTCTGGACGCTGGCGTGTGAAGCCCGTTCGGCTGCGCCCTTCAGTCGAGCACTTCGTCGGCTCCGACGGCGCGCTGTACCTCGTTCGGCCGGGAGCACCGGACCTCGTGGTGCGCCGGCCCGACGACGTCGACATCAGGCTTCTCGACTGTCTCAAGTCCGAGCAGCATTCGCTCGCATCGCTCGCCGAGGTTGTCGGTATCGAAGAGCCCGCCGCTCTGGAGTCGAAGCTGGACAGCCTGCGGGAGGCAGGGCTGCTGCTCGAGCGCGGCGAGGCAGCGTCCCGTGCCCGCCTCGACGGCGAGGACGACGAGCGCTTCAGCAGGCAGCTCCCCCTATCTCGCCGAGATGGGCGACGAGGTCGATCTACAGCTGCGGCTGCGCGCTGCCCGCGTCGTCGTCATCGGGTGCGGCGGCATCGGCACCTGGGCCGTCGCTGCGCTCACATCCATGGGCGTCGGGTCCCTCGTGCTGGTCGATGACGACACCGTCGACCTCACGAACCTGAACCGCCAGGTGCTCTACCGCCGCCGGGACGTGGGGCAGCCGAAGGTGCAGCTGGCGGCCGCGTGGGTACGTGAATACGACCCGACGGTCCACGTCACGGTCTCGAGAAGCCGCGTCACTGGTGTCACCGAGGCGCGCGAGCTCGTCGCCGCCGCGGAGGCGGTTGTGCTGGCGGCCGACCAGCCGCCGTTCGAGCTCGCACGTTGGGTCAACGAGGCGTGCGTTGCCGAGGAGACGCCGTTCATCGTTGCGGGACAGGCACCGCCGGTGCTGAAGATCGGTCCGACATACGCGCCCGGTCGTGGCCCGTGCTTCGCCTGTCACGAGACTGCGCTGCGGCGTGAGTCCGCGGCGTACGACGATTACGTGACGTCGCTGGGAGAGACAGCTCCGCTCGCAACCACGCTGGGTCCCGCATCCGCCGTGATCGGCGGTCTGATCGCGATGGAGCTGATGCATCTGATCAGCGGTCAGCGGCCTGTCACGTGCGATCGAGCCGTGCTGATCGATATGAGGACGCTCGAGGCTCGTACCGAGCCGGTGTCGCGAGACCCGGACTGCGCCGTCTGCCGTTCAGCCCCATAGGCTCGGCACCAAGGGTCTCGGCACCAGCCGGGCGGACGAGCCGTCGCCGAGGTCAGCCTGCGTCAGACCCTCGCTCAGCTCCGCCAGCTGGACCAAGAAGCGTGCGATCACCGCTCGCTCCTGCGCGGGCATGCTCGAGGTCGCGCGCTCGACACCCTCGTGCAACGCCGACTCGCTGGCCGCGATCCTTCGGGCCGCGCTCTCCGTGAGCTCGAGCAGGAAGCTCCGGCGGTCGGTGGGGTGCGGACGTCTTGTCACGAGCGCGGCCCGCTCCAGGCGCTGGACCATCGCGGTCGCGCCGCCCGAGGACAGATCCAGCAGCGAGGCCAGCATCGCCGTGTTGAGGTTCTCGCGATGGCCGATGTGCACGAGGGCGATCATCTCGCCGTCGGTGAGCCCGAGGCTCCGCGCGAGCGCCGCGCGATGTCGCGCGAGCGCGGCGTCGCGGCGATAGAGCAAGGCGCGCACGCGCGCTCCGTGCAGCTGCTCCTCGTCTGCGGTCTCGCACCGGGTCGTCGGCCACCGCGGTAACGGTACATCACGTATCGAGTGTCTCGACACGACGAGACTCTCGCGGTCAGAGCTTGGGGCTGCGCTCGCGGACAGCGAGTGATCCATATCGACTCGGTGGTCCGCGGGGAGCTCAGGCGAGGAGACGGCTGGGCATGACCGACCCACCTCCCGACCATGCCCAGTTTGCGTACGACGCGCTGGCGCCGGCGTACGACACGCTGACCGGCGGACATGATCACGACGCCTGGACGCGCGCCATGGAGCGTTGCGCCCTCGAGGCCGGTCTGACTGGCAATCGCCTGCTCGACGTCGCCTGCGGCACAGGCAACACGCTGCTCCCGATGCTCGATCGCGGATACCGACGTGACAGGCGTCGACGTCTCGACAGTGATGCTCGACGAGGCGCGCCGAAAGACGGCGTGCAGGGCGGAGCTCGCGGTCGGCGATCTTCGAGCGCTGCCTGAGCTCGGGACGTTCGATCTCGTCTGGTGCCTCGGGGGATGCCCTGAACTACCTTCAGGACCGCGACGAGCTCGGCGCAGCATTCGGTGGCCTCCGGAGGAGCCTGGCGCCTGGGGGTGTCCTGGTGTTCGACGTCAACACCCTGGTGACATTTCGCCAGGCCCTCTACAGCGCGATCCTCGCCTTCCCGGCGTCCGATCGTGTCGTACTCCTGGAGGGCCACGGCAGCCCACATCTACCCAGTGGTGGGCGAGCACGGGTCACGATCGACCGCATCGAGCGACCGAGTTCTCCGGCTGGTGGCATCGCACGCGCAGCGTCCACTACCACCGCCACCACCCGCCCAGCGAAGTCATCGCGATGCTCGCGGAAGCCGGCCTCGAGTGCGTGGCCGTCCGCGGCAGCCAGACCGACTTGGTGCCATCGAGCAGCCGTTGGACGACCTCCGTCACGCCAAGGCGGTGTTCACGGCTCGCGCCGCAGAGTAAGCGGACCGTCACGGCGCCAGGGTCACTCGTAGAGAACCGCCTTGATCTTCGGGTCGTCGATGTTGCTCTTGTCGTACCAGTAGAAGCCGGTGTCGATGACCTTCGGGAGCTCCTCGCCGTTGATCGCCTTCATCGCCGACGACACGAGCTCCTCGCCCATGCCGACCGGGTTCTGCGTGATGGCGCCGGCCATCACGCCGCTGTTGATGGCGTCGATCTGGGCCTTCCCGGAGTCGAACCCCACGATGGTGATGCCCTGCTTGCCGCTCTCCTGGACGCCCTTGATGATCGCCGATCGCCGAGCCCTCGTTGGCGCCGTAGAAGCCCTTGAGGTCCGCGGTTCGCGGGATGATCGACTTCGCGATGTCGGCCGACTTCGCCTGGTCGCCGCCGCCGTACTGCACGGGCAGCACCTCGATGTTCGGGGCGTTCGCCTTCATCCACTCGAGGAAGCCGTCGCGGCGGTCGATGCCGGACCGGCTGGTCTGGTCGTGCACGACCACCGCGACCTTGCCCTCGTTGTCGACCAGCTCGGCCAGGTGCTTCGCCGCCTCGGCCGCGGCGGCCTTGTTGTCGGTCGCGGCCGTCGTGACGGGGACGTCGCTGTCGACGCCGGAGTCGAAGGCGACGACCGGGATGTCCTGCGACTGCGCCTGGTCCATCAGCGGCGCGCTGGCCTTGGAGTCGAGCGCGGCGAAGCCGATGGCGTCGGGGTTCTTGGTCAGCGCGTTGGTGAGCATCGTCATCTGCGCCTCGATGTCCTGTTCGGTCGCCGGACCCTCGAAGGTGATGCGGGCGCCCTGCTTCTTCGCCTCCTCCTCGGCGCCCTGCTTGACCGCCTGCCAGAACTGGTGTTGGAAGCCCTTGGAGATGATGGCGATGTACGGCTGGTCGCCGCCACCACCACCGCTGTGGCGCCCGCCGCCGCCCTCGTCGTCGCCGCACGCCATGACGCCGAGCGCGAGCGCCGAAGCCGCGACCGCCAGCAGAGCTCCGAACGTTCCTGTGCATGCTCACTCCTCCCCTCGAGTCCTTCAGACGACGGCTCGCTTCCGCGCCATGTCGGCGTAGACCGCGCATGAGGATCACCACGCCGAGGATGACGTTCTGCCACTCCTGCGGGATCGACATGATCTGCAGGCCGTTGTTGAGGACCGAGATGATCAGGGCACCGATGATGGTGCCGACGATCGAGCCCTTGCCGCCGGCCAGCGAGGTCCCGCCGATGACGACGGCGGCGATCGCCTGCAGTTCGTAGCCGAGTCCGGTCCCGGGCTGGGCCGACGCCAGGCGCGCCGAGATCATCACGCCGGCCAGGCCGGTGAAGAGGCCGGCGAGCGTGTAGATGATGATCTTCCACCGGCGCACGTTGATGCCCGACAGCGCGGTCGCCTCCTCGTTGCTGCCGATCGAGTAGGTGTACCGGCCGAGGACCGTCTTGTTGGCCAGCACGGCCGCGATCACCGCGGCCACCGCCAGGACGAGCACGGCGTTCGGGAAGTTGACCCCGAACAGGTGGCCCGTCGAGATGCTGATGTAGCTCGGCGAGTCGGTGAAGTAGATCGGCGTGCTGTCGGATATGACGAGTGCCAGGCCCTGCGCGGCGAGCATCATCGCCAGCGTCGCGATGAACGGAGGAATTCCGAGGATCGAGACGTTGAAGCCGTTGACAAGGCCGATCAGGCCGCCGAAGAGCACCGCGCCGATGACGCCGACGAGCACCGGCAGCCCGCTGTTGGTGATCAGCACGCCGGAGATGACCGCACACAGCGTCATCCCCGTGCCGATCGACAGGTCGATGCCGCCGGTGATGATCACGAAGGTCGTCCCGAGCGCCAGCAGGCCGATCACCACGGTCGAGAAGAGGATCGCCGTGACGTTCGAGTAGTTCAGGAAGCTCGAGCTGGCGATCGAGAAGAAGACGAAGATCGCGATCAGGCTCGCGAAGGCGAGGAACTGCTGAAGCCGGTCCCTGAGGCCGGTGCCCACGGCCTCGACGCCGCTGCGCTGCTCTTCGTGGGGACGGCCGAGGTCGTCACGTTTGCTCCACCCGTCGGAGCTCGCGGAGTCTTCGGGGTTCTCGTCCGGGACGCAGCGTCGCGTGGTGCATGACGCTCTCCTGGGTGGCGTCCGCGGCGGGGAGCGCACCGGTGACGCGGCCTTCGCTCATGACGACGACCCGATGCGCCATCCGCAGCATCTCGGGGAGCTCGGACGAGATCATGATGATCGACTTGCCCTGTTGCGCGAGCTCGTTGAGGAGGCGGTAGATCTCCTCCTTGGCACCGACGTCGATGCCGCGGGTCGGCTCGTCGAAGATGAGGACGTCGCAGTTCTTGACGAGCCATTTGGCGATGACGACCTTCTGCTGGTTGCCGCCCGACAGGTTCTTCGCGGTCTGCGTGTCGACGGGGTCTTGATGCGCAGGTCCCGGACGTACTCACGCGACGCGGCGCGCATCGCCTTGTCCTTGACGAAGCCCGAGCGTTCTGGAAACGCTCGCGCCAGCGCGCTCAGCCCGATGTTCGCGTTGACCTCCTGCTCGAGCAGCAGGCCGAGCTGCTTGCGGTCCTCGGACAGGTAGCCGATCCGGTGCTTGGCGGCGTCGGCCGGCGTGCGGATGTGGATCTGCTGGCCGCGGATGATCGTACCGGAGATGGACTTGTCCGCGCCGACCACGGCGCGGCCGACCTCGGTGCGTCCCGCGCCCATCAGACCGGCGAACCCGAGGATCTCGCCCTTCCGCAGGTCGAAGCTCACGTCCTTGAGCAGGGCTTCGGTGCTCAGCCCGCGAACCTCGAGCACGACCTCCCGCTCGCCTCGACGCCGTCCGGCTTGGCGTCGCCCGAGATCTCGCGGCCGACCATCAGGGTGATGACCTCCTTCATGGTGGTGCTCGCGCGTGTCGAGCGTGCCGACGTACCGGCCGTCGCGCATGACCGTGACCCGGTCGGCGATCGCGCTTGAGCTCGTCCATCCGGTGCGAGATGTAGATGACGCCGGTGTCGGGCTTTACGAAGCGGCGGATGCAGGTCGTGCAGGACCTCGACCTCGGCGTCGTTGAGCGCCGCGGTCGGCTCGTCCATGATCAGCACGCTTCGGCGTCGTACGACAGCGCCTTGGCGATCTCGACCATCTGCTGCTTGGCGACGGTGAGGTCGCCGACGATCTGCTTGCGGCGTGAGCGGCAGGTGCAGCCGCTCGATCAGCTCGCGCGCCTGCGCGTTGAGCCCGCGCTCGTTGAGGAAGAAGCCGCCGGCCGCGCGGTTCGCGGCCGATGAAGATGTTCTGCGCGACCGTGAGGTCGGGCATCAGGTTGAACTCCTGGTGGATGATGCTGATGCCGAGCTCCTGGGCGTGCTTGGGCGAGATCGGCTCGTAGGGCTCGCCGTCGAGGAAGAACTCGCCCTCGTCGACCTCGTACACGCCGGAGAGCACCTTCATCAGGGTCGACTTGCCGGCTCCGTTCTCGCCGACCAGCGCGAGCACTTCGCCCGCGCGCAGGTCGAGGTGCATGTCCTCGAGCGCCTTGACGCCGGGGAAGCTCTTGCTGACTCCCTGGACGTCCAGCAGCAGGTGAGCGCTCGGTCATCCGTGCTCTCCGGCGGTGACCACGCCCTTGCGAAGGATCACGTTGCCGTAGGTCCGCGTCTCGCCCGTGCGCACGATGAGGTACGCCTCGGCGGCGACGTCATAGAAGTCGTGCCGGTCGAGGAATCGCACGTCCTGCTCGGCCGCCGGCGCGCCGCGAGCAGCTCGCTCCTGCACCGGTAGCCGCGTCCCGTCCGCCGAGGTCATGAGGTCGAGCGCCGGCGGCGTCGTCGAGCGGGATCACGGTCCGGACGGCGGCGAGCACGTCCGGCGTCGAGAGCCCTGGGAAGGTGAGCAGCCGGCGAGCGAGACGGGCGCGCCGGGAAGTGCGCATCGGCGAGCACCACCGCATCCGAATGGCCCATCGCGTCCAGGTGCGCGAGGAGGTCGCCCGTGAGGATCGGATGGATGTCCGTCAGCACCTCGCCTCGGTCTCCCCGAATAAATCGGTTCTTGAGAACTCGCTTTCCCAAGATCAGCGCGCACGGTAGCCCGGCGACGTCGCTGTCAAGCGGATTTGACAGCCCGGTTTCGCGCCTTAGTCTGCCTCGCGGGCATGTTGCGAAATGGGTTTCTCAACGTCCCGGCCTGACGATCTCCGACGTGGCTCGTCACGCCTCGGTGTCGCCCGCCACGGTCTCGCGCGCGCTCAACGGCGATCCTCGCGTCGGGGAGGCGTATCGGTTGCGCGTGGTGCGCGCGGTCGAGGAGCTCGACTACCGTCCGAACGTCCTCGCCAGGAACCTGCGCCGCCAGCGCACCGCCACGATCGGCGTCGTCGTGCCGGACTTCGAGAACCCTCACTTCGGCGAGCTTGTCCGCTCGGTCGAGGACCAGGCGTTCGAGGCCGGCTACCGCGTGCTCGTCTGTAACACCGACGAGACCGCCGAGAAGCAGCGCGCCTACCTCGAGGCGCTGATCGACGAGCGCGTCCTCGGGGTGATCATCTCGCCGTCGGATCCCGGCGGCGAGCAGATCTCACGATTGCTGGACCTCGGGATCCCCGTCGTCGCCTGCGACCGCGAGGTGACGGACGCGCGGGCCGACGCGGTGCTCGCCGACAACGTCAAGGCGGTGCGGATCGGCAGCCACCTGCTCGTGGCCGAGGGCCACCGGCGGATCGCCTTCATCGGCGGGCGCGTCGACGTCGAGACCGGCGCGGAGCGGCTGGCCGGCTACGAGATGGCGATGCGGGCCGCGGAGCTCGAGCCGCTGGTGGTCGACGGCGACTTCCGGCTCGAGCGCGCCGAGGCGGCGGTCGCCGGCCTGCTGCGGCGCGAGCCTCGTCCCACGGCGCTGATCGTCGCCAACAACCTGATGACGCTCGGCGCCCTCCGCGCGGTGCGCGACGCCGGCCTGCGGGTGCCCGCGGACATCGCGCTGGTCGGCGTCGACGACCCGCCCTGGTCGGCGCTGGTCGATCCGCCGCTGACCACGCTGGCGCAGCCGGTGCGGGCGATGGCGGTCGACGCCATGGAGCTCCTGCTGCAGCGCGTCAGCGGGGAGCGCGAGCACCCACGTCGCATCGTGCATCCCTTCGAGCTTCGAGCGCGCGAGTCGACGGGCGCGCCGTGATGTCGTCAGAGCCCGTAGACCGACGTCGCCGTGCCGGAGAGGACGCGCTCCTGCTCGTCCGGGCTCAGCTCCGCGACGAGCGAGGACATCACGCCCCAGGCGTGGCCGTAGCCCCCGACGAGCACGGTGAGCGGCCAGTCGCCGCCCCACATGAGCCGCTGAGGTCCGAACAGCTCCAGCGCGACCTCCCAGGCGGGACGCACCGCGTCGACGGTGAACGGCCGGCACGGCACCTGGAGGCCGGAGACCTTCGCCACGGTGTTGTCGTGCGCCGCGACCTCGCGCAGCGTTGCGCGCCAGCGCTCCCATCGGCGCCGCCGAAGGGCGGCTTGCCGAGGTGGTCGACGACGATCCGCAGGTCGGGCAGCGCTCCGGCCAGGTCCGCCGTGGCCGCCAGGTGCCGCGGCCACGCGTCGGGGACGTCGAACGGGAGGCCGCGGTCGGCGAGCCGCTCCAGCGACCGCCGGACGGTGGGGAGGAGGAGGAAGTCGTCGCGCGGGTCGTCGTGCACGAGGTGGCGCACGCCGCACAGGCGCGGGTGGGCCTGCTCGAGCTGCCGCTCGGCCACGGCGGGGTCGTCGAGCTGCACCCAGCCGACGACGCCGGCGATCCACGAATGCCGCTCCGCCGCCTCGAGCATCAGCTCGGTGTCGCGCTCGGAGTCCTCGGCCTGGACGAGCACCGCCGAGGCGATCCCCGGCCGCCTGGAGCTCGGCGTGCGCCTGCTCCGGCGTGAAGGTCTCGTGGAGCGGATGGTCAGGGGTGAGCCACGCGTACTCGCTGCGCTCGAGGTCCCAGATGTGCAGGTGGGCGTCGACTACCGCACGTCGAGCTCGTCCCACAGCGCCTCCGGTATCTCGACGTCCATCCGCCGACCGTTCACGCGAACCTGCTCCGGGGTCGCGGCGCCGACCACGACGGAGCGGACGGCCGGCTCGCGGAGCGGGAACTGCAGCGCCGCCTCGGGCAGCGTGACGCCGTGACGCTCGCAGACCTCCGCGATGCGCTCCGCCCGCGCAAGCAGCTCGGCGGGCACGGCGCCGTACTCGTACCGGCCGCCTGGGCGGGGCTTCGCCAGCAGCCCGGAGTTGAAGATCGCCGCCGCGACGATCCCGACCCCGGTCTCGCGGCAGGCCGCGACCACCTCGTCGGCCTGCTCGAGCAGCGTGTAGCGGCCGGCCACCATCGCGAGGTCCAGCGCATCCGTCCGCACCGCGGCGAGCAGTGCGTCCGTCGACTTCGAGCCGATGCCGACAGCGGTGACGAGCCCCTCGTCGCGGAGCGCGGCCAGCGCGGGGACGCCGGTCGCCAGGTCCTCGGTCAGCTCGTGCTCGTCGGGATCATGCAGATAGAGGACGTCGACCGCTGTGAGGCCGAGGCGCTCGAGCGACTCCTCGAGGCTCGTCCGGATGCCGTCGGCGCTGAAGTCCCACACCCGCCGCAGCGAGGCGGGCACCGCGAACTGGTTCGCATCGTCGAGCCGGTCCGCCGTCGTGGGGCTGGGCCGCAGGAGCCGGCCGACCTTGGTCGACACGACGTAGTCCGCGCGGGACTTGGTGGCGAGGAAGGCGCCAAGCCGGCGCTCGGAGAGCCCCAGCCCGTAGTGCGGCGCGGTGTCGAAGTAGCGGATCCCGCTCTCCCAGGCCGCCTCGAGCACCGCCCGGGCGTCCTCGTCGCTCATCGCCCGGTAGAGGTTGCCGACGTTCGCCGCGCCGTAGCCGAGGCCGGATGGCTCAGCCACGGGACTCGGCGAGCATCTCGGTACCCGCGCCGGGTGCCGTGGGTGCGAGGTAGCGGCCGCCGCGCACCACGACGGGGGTGACGAAGTGCTCATGAAGGTGGTCGACGAACTCGATGACGCGGCCGTCCAGGAGCCCGGAGACAGCCACGAAATCGAACATCGCGAGGTGCTGGACCGCCTCGCACAGGCCGACGCCGCCCGCGTGCGGGCACACGGGAACGCCGAACTTCGCGGCGAGCAGAAGGATCGCCACGTTCTCGTTCACGCCGGCGACGCGGGTCGCGTCGATCTGGAGGACCTGCAGCGCCTCGGCCTGCAGGAACTGCTTGAACATGACGCGATTGGCCATGTGCTCGCCGGTCGCGACCGGCATCGAGACGCCGCGCGCGATCACGGCGTGGCCGAGCACGTCGTCGGGGTTCGTGGGCTCCTCGATCCAGGCGAGGTCGTAGTGCTCCAGCGCGCGCATCCACTCGATCGCCTCATCGACGTCCCACCGCTGGTTGGCGTCGACGGCGATGCGGACGTTCGGGCCGACGACCTCGCGCGCGATCCCGAGTCGGCGGACGTCGTCGTCGACGTTGCCGCCGACCTTGAGCTTGATCAGCTCGAAGCCGTCGTCGACGGCCTCGCGACAGAGGCGCGCGAGCTTCTCGTCGTCGTAGCCGAGCCAGCCCGGCGAGGTGGCGTAGCCGGGATAGCCGGAGGCGAGCAGCTCCCCGCGCCGGACGGCGCGCCCGGGCTCGGCGGCGCGCAGAATCTCGAGCGCCTCGTCGCGTGTCAGCGCGTCGGTCAGGTAGCGGAAGTCGACGAGGCCGACCAGCTCCTCGGGGCTCATGGTCGCCAGCAGCTCCCACAGCGGCAGGCCGGCGCGCTTCGCTTTCAGGTCCCACAGCGCGTTGACCACCGCGCCCACGGCCATGTGCATCACGCCCTTCTCGGGGCCGAGCCAGCGCAACTGGGAGTCGTGGACGAGCTCGCGCCACGTGGCGCCCATGTCGGCCAGCAGGTCGTCGACATCGCGGCCGAGGAAGCGCTCGCGGAGCGCCTCGATGGCGGCCACCTGGACGTCGTTGCCGCGCCCGATGGTGAAGACGAAGCCGTGCCCGGAATCCCCGGCGTCCGTCGTCATCCACACGTAGGCCGCGGAGTAGTCCGGGTCCGGGTTCATGGCGTCCGACCCGTCCAGCGACAGCGACGTCGCGAACCGGATGTCGGCGGTCTCGAAGTCGGCGATCAAGAGGCGCGAGCTTAATGGTGATCGGCGTCGATATCGGCACGTCGAGCAGCAAGGGCGTCCTCGTCGATCTCGACGGGCAGGTGCTGGCCTCCCACGTGGTCGAACATGCCGTGCAGCGGCCGGGTCCGGGCATGTTCGAGATGGACGGGTCGCTGTGGTGGGACGAGCTCGTCGCCATCGCGCGGCATCTGGTCGGCAAGGTCGATGTGCAGGCCGTCGGCGTCAGTGGCATGGGCCCGTGCGTGCTGCTCACCGACGACGCGGACGAGCCGCTGCGGCCGGCCATCCTCTACGGCGTCGACACCCGGTCCGGGCGCCAGATCGAGCGCCTGAACGGTCGCTACGGCGCCGACGAGATCGTCCGCCGCTGCGGCTCGGCGCTGTCCTCGCAGGCGGCGGGCGCCAAGGTCGCGTGGGTGGCGGACTGCGAGCCGGAGCGGTTCGCGCGGGCGCGCCGGCTGTACATGCCGAGCTCCTACCTCGCGCGCCGGCTGACCGGCGAATACGTGCTCGACCATCACTCGGCCAGTCAGTGCACGCCGCTCTACGACTGGCTGGACCAGAGCTGGTACGAGCCGTGGGCTCGCGAGATCGCGGGCGGCATCGAGCTGCCGCCGCTGCAGTGGCCGGGGGAGGCGGCGGGCACGATGACCGCCGAGGCCGCCGCGGCGACCGGGCTGCCCGAGGGCATCCCGGTGATCACAGGCACGATCGACGCGTGGTCGGAGGCGCTGAGCGTCGGCGCCCAGGGCGTTGGCGATCTGATGTTGATGTACGGCACGACGATGTTCCTCATCCACACGGTGCCGGAGCCGCTGACCAGCCCGGCGCTGTGGGGCACGGTCGGCGCGCTGCCCGGCACGCGCAACCTGGCGGCTGGGATGGCCACCTCCGGAGCGATCACGAGCTGGCTGCGCGGGCTCTTCGGCGCGCCCGACTATGGCGAGCTGCTGGCGCTCGCCGGGGAGTCCGGCGTGGGGGCGAACGGGCTGGTGATGCTGCCGTACTTCGCCGGCGAGCGCACGCCGATCATGGATCCCGAGGCGCGCGGCGTGATCGCGGGGCTCACGCTCTCGCACACGCGCGGCGACCTCTACCGCGCCGCGCTCGAGGCGACCGGCTTCGGCGTCCGCCACAACATCGAGGCGATCGAAGCCGCGGGCGGCGACATCCGGCGCATCGTCGCCGTCGGGGGCGGGACGCAGGGCGGCCTGTGGACGCGGATCGTCTCCGACATCACGGGCCGCCCGCAGGAGATCCGGGCGCAGTCGATCGGCGCCAGCTACGGCGCGGCGTTCCTCGCCGCCCAGCTCGTCGGTCCGGCCTCGATCGACACCTGGAACCCGGTGCGCGAGACGGTGACGCCGCGCCCCGAGGCGGTCGAACCGTACAACGAGCTCTACGGCCTCTACCGCGACCTCTATCCGAGTACCGCCGAGACCGTCCACGCGCTGGCAGGAAGGCAGGAGCGATGACCCGTGTCGTTTTCACGGTGGCGAGCGGCGACCTGCGGCACGAAGCGAACCTGACGTGCTGGCCGACGCAGGCGAGGCTCGAGGAGGACTTCGCCGCCGCCGTGGAGGCGCTCGGCTGGTCCGTTCAGCGAGGACATCCGGTCGGAGAGCACGGGTTCATCGACAGCCAGCGCGCCGGCATCGAGGTCTTCAAGCGGCTGCCACCGGAGGCGCCGCTGGTCGTCGTCGAGGGCGTCTGGCAGTACAGCCACCACGTCCTGCCCGGCCTACGCACCCACCAGGGGCCGATCCTGTTGGTAGCCAACTGGAGCGGGGAGTTCCCCGGGCTCGTGGGCATGCTCAACCTGACCGCGAGCCTGACCAAGGCCGGCGTGCCGCATTCCGTGCTGTGGAGCGAGGCCTTCACGGACGAGTGGGCGCGCGACGGCCTGCGGACCTGGCTCGAGACCGGCAGCCTGTCGCACGACACGAGCCACGTGCGGGAGTGGGAGGGCCGCGGCCCGGACGCCGAGCTCGGGCGGGCGCTCGCGGTTGAGTTGCAGCGCGAGAAGGCGATCATCGGCGTCTTCGACGAGGGCTGCATGGGGATGTACAACGCGATCATCGACGACGAGCTGCTGAACCCGCTCGGTATCTACAAGGAGCGGCTGTCCCAGAGCGCACTGGTCGCCGAGATGGGGCGGGTCGGCGACGATGAGGCGCAGGCGGTGCGCTCGTGGCTTGACGACGCCGGGATGACCTTCCACACCGGGACCGACGAGGCTGCCGAGCTCACCGACGCCCAGCTGCTGAGCCAGTGCCGGATGTACGTCGCCGCCCTGCGCATGGCCGACGACTTCGGGCTCGACGCCATCGGGATCCAGTACCAGCAGGGCCTGAAGGACGTCGTGCCGGCCAGCGACCTCGTCGAAGGCCTCCTCAACGACGGCGAGCGGCCGCCCGTGCGCTCGCGCGACGGTTCGCGCGAGCTCTACCCCGGGGTTCCGCTGCCGCACTTCAACGAGGTCGACGAGGGCGCCGCGGTAGATGCATTGGTCACCAACCGCGTCTGGACTGCGATGGGCCTCGACCCGGCAACCACGCTGCACGACGTCCGCTGGGGCGCCGATCACGACGGCCAGTTCGTATGGGTCTTCGAGATCTCGGGCTCCGTCCCGGCCTCGCACAACGGCGGCTACGCGAAGTCGTACAGCATGCGCCAGCCGCCGATGTACTTCCCGCTCGGCGGCGGCACGCTGAGCGGCGTGTCGAAGCCCGGCGCCGTCGTCTGGTCGCGCGTCTTTGTCATGGACGGCGCCCTCCACGTCGACGTCGGCCGCGCCACCGCCCTCGCCCTGCCGGAGGACGAGACCCGGCGCCGGCTGGAGGCCACGACCCCGCAGTGGCCCATCATGCACGCCGTCCTGCACGGGATCACGCGCGACCAGTTCATGGCCCGCCACAAGGCGAACCACCTCCAGGTCGCCTACGGGCCGGACGACGAGACCGCCGACCGCGCCCTCCACGCCAAGGCGGCGGTGTTCGCCGAGCTCGGCGTCCGCGTGCACCTGTGCGGAGAGCTGCGCCAGCCGTAGCCGCCGACGCGATTGACGACCGCCGGTCAGGGCCCAGACCTTGCTCAAACTGGACGCGGTAAGGCCGATGACTGAGCCATGGCAGGAGATGGATCCCGTCGTGGTCCGGCGGCGCCGATGTCACTGATCGTTCCGTGGGCGCAGATGCCCCGCGGCGTACGAGTGCTCGTGGCGGCACTGATCGCTCTCGTCGCCCTCGAGACAGTCCGCTACAGCACGCCTTGGCTGCACGGGTTCGAGCCGGGTCGTGACGTGATCTACAACGGCATCCTGCTTGGATCGGCGGCCCTCTGCCTGTTGCGCGCGGTGCTCGTACGGTGATCGGCGAGCGAATCGCGCACGGCGCGCCAGCACTGACCGGCGTCGCGCGCCTGATCCGCTCCAGCCATGAGCGCTGGGACGGCAGGGGATACCCGGATCGACTTGCAGGCGACGAGATCCCGCTCGGAGCGCAGATCGTGTTCGTCTGCGACGCGTTCAATGCGATGGTCAGCGAGCGCAGCTACAGGCGGGCGATGTCCGAGGCTGAGGCGCTGGCCGAGCTACGAGCAAGCGCCCGCACCCAGTTCTCGCCGGTAGTCGTCGCCGCATTCGAGGCTGCGCATGCCTCCCAAGCCTCCGCGGCGGCGTTCGGGGAATCCCAGAGCTTCCAGAGCTCATCTCGGTGAGGGCCCCGACGTCCGGGGCCTTCGCTCAATGCGCCGAAGAGGACTCGAACCTCCACCCGGTTGTCCCGGACCAGGCCCTCAACCTGGTAACTCGACTGCCATCTGGCAGACGATACGGACGCCACGGACGATCTGGATGTTGCCGCGGATGTTGCCACGGCCTCGCGGCGGCAGGGTCACGAGACGGGTGAGCCACGGCCGGCGCGCCAACTCGTCGTCCATTGCGGTCACGTGCCGCGTCTAGGGGCCCTCGGCACGAGCGCATTGCGAGTACGCTCGAGTCGGATGCTGAAGACCTTCCGAGAGGGACAGCTCGTGAGCGTCGCCGCCGAGGGCGACGCTCTGGATGGCGTGGTCGCCCGCGTCGTCAGCCTCATGAAGGTCGAAGTCGCCGTGGAGCAGGACGGGAGCGGTCCGGTGTTCCGAACTGCCCACCCCAAGACGCTGACGCCCCGAGACGAGCCCGGGCCGGCTGACGACGAATTGCGAAGCCTGATCCATCGCGCAGCGGCCCCAGGACACAGTGCCCCAGGTGGCGGTTCAGCGCGTGGCCGGCGGGCTCACACCCGCGGAGCCGCGCACCGCCCGACAGGTCGCTAGGAAACCGTCCGCCGGCGCATCTGGTCTCCGGGCGGCTGGCGTCCTCCGCGGTCTTCAATATCTCCGGTCAACCGGCGATCAGCCTCCCGCTGGCACACAACGCGTGCGGCCTGCCGATCGGCGTGCAGCTCATCGCCCAATACGGCCGGGAGGATCTCCTATTTCAGGTCGCCGCTCAGCTTGAACAGGCGATGCCCTGGAGGCACCGAACCCCTGCCTCCGTGGCCTAGGACCGCGCGTCCCACCTCTGAAGTCGCGGCAGCGGATCGAACGGCTCGCCGCCGGCGTACCAGCCGGGTGCAGACCACAGCTCGAAATGCAGGTGGCAACCCGAAGCGTTGCCGGTGTCGCCCACGGAGCCGATCCGCTCGTCGGTGTCCACCGTCTCGCGCGCGCGTAGTCGCGGTCGATTCGCGAGGTGCATGTACACCGCGTCGAGGCCCGTTTCTGTCTCGGTGAGGACGACGAAGTTGCCGCCGACGGGGTCGTAGCCGGCCTTGCGGACCTTCCCGCCCTGTGAGGCGACGACTGGCGTCCCGCACGCCGCGAACATGTCCTGCCCGCTGTGCCCGCGCCCGCCGCCGAAGCCGTTCGTAGGGCTGCGTCCGAGGTCGTGCGGACCGGCGATCGGGAACACGCGAACGGGAACCGGCTCCACAACGGCGCCGATGTCTGTCATGCCATACGCCACGCCGGGCGCCAAAAGGAAGAGCGCCGCGATCGCGACGCTCATGACTGCTGAACCCCTGCTAATGATGCGTTTCAGTGTAGAGGACCGCGCCTCGGACGCCGCGCCTTCACACGCCAACCGCACTCTGCGCGGGCAGGTTGCGGGCTCCTACGGGCGATCGCCGAGTCGCGGGCCCGCTGGGTTCGAGGTGGAGAACATCCTTTGTCGGCTGCGTTGCCACGAATGTTCTCGATGCCGCAGCGTGGTGTCGCCAAGAACGACAAAGCCCCGCAGGCGGGCTTCGCTCAATGCGCCGAAGAGGACTCGAACCTCCACCCGGTTATCCCGGACCAGGCCCTCAACCTGGCGCGTCTACCAATTCCGCCATCGGCGCGAGGGCCGGCGGAGTATAGCCCTGGGGTAGCTGGCGTTTGACGTCCGTCCTGGGGCCGCGCTACCGTTCTCGAACAGATGTTCGCTTCCCAGCCACGAATCGAGGAATCGGAGCCCGTCATGGACATCGGGAAGGACCTGACCAAGCGTCAGCAGGAGATCTTCGACTTCATCAAGAAGTACTCGGCCGGCCACGGCTACCCGCCGACGGTGCGGGACATCGGCAAGGCGGTCGGCCTCGCCTCGTCGTCGACCGTCCACGCCCATCTGGCCAACCTGGAGAAGGTCGGCCTGCTGCGGCGCGACCCGTCGAAGCCGCGCGCGATCGAGCTGCTGGACAAGGCGGCCGACGCGGTGAAGTCGGTCGTCGGCGGGTCGGGTGGCCTGCCGCTCGTCGGCCACGTCGCCGCCGGCCAGCCGATCCTCGCCGAGGAGAACGTCGAGGACACCGTCCAGGTCGACGCGCGCGTGGGCGGGGACGAGGGCGAGTACGTCCTGACCGTCCGCGGCGACTCGATGGTCAACGCCGGGATCCTGGCGGGTGACCTGGTGGTCGTCCGGCCGCAGGACACGGCGGCCGACGGCGAGATCGTCGTGGCGCTCCTGGGCGAGGACGCGACGGTCAAGCGCTACTTCAAGGAGGCCGACCACGTCCGGCTGCAGCCGGAGAACGACACCATGGAGCCGATCCGCTCGCGCGAGGTGCAGGTTCTCGGGCGCGTGGTCGGGGTGCTGAGGAAGGTGGCATGAGCACGCTGCTGACACGAGGGTCGGGCGCGCGCCGCATCCGCGAGGCGGATTGCCGGCGCGCCGACGGGCCCACGCTCGACGACGTCGTGACCCGCGAGTGGGAGGTGCTGCGGGCGGGCCTGCCCGCCACGTGCCCCGCGTGCGGCGGGGAGCTGGCGCCGCGCCCCGCGGCGACCGCCGCCCACGCCGGCGGGCGCTGCACGTCGTGCGGCACCACGCTGGCGTAGGTAGCCTGCCGCGGCACATGACCGTCGACGACGACCGCGAGCAGCTCGCCCAGCTCCAGAAGGACTGGATGCAGGCCGTCGAGGATCGCGACATGGAGCGGCTCGAGGAGATCGTGTCGCCCGGCTTCCGCTTCACGGCGATCCACCTCAACCCCGAGCCCATGACCCGCGATCAGTGGATGGACGCCGCGCGCGAGGGCTACACGATCGTCTCCTTCGCCTACGAGTCGATGGACATCGACGTGTTCGACGGGACCGCGGTCGTGCACTCGCGCTACAGCCAGGTCGCGAGCCTGAACTACACGAACCTCTCGAACGCGTTCCGGCTCACCGACGTGTGGAACCGCCAGGACGGCCGCTGGCGCGTCGTCGCGCGCCACTCGTCGATCCTGAGCTGAGCAGCACCCCAGCCGAGTCGGTATTACGCCGGCGAACGTCAACGGCGGCATTGAGGGGAGGGACGGGAGGCAGCATTTCGTCCACTTCACGCGGTTCTCGTTCGTGAGGTGGACGAAATGCTCGCTATAGGGGCATAACGTCCACTTCACGAGCGAGATCGCGGCGAGGTGGACGAAATGCTCCCTCGCCGCCGCCCCGGCTCCTCACCCTCCCTACCCAGCCGTAGTTGACGTTGACGTTGACGTTCGGGTCGCGGTGCTCAGTTGCCCGAGTACTCGTAGAACCCGCGACCGCTCTTGCGGCCCAGCAGCCCCGCCTCGACCATCCGGTTCAGCAGGGCGGGAGCCACCGAGCTCGGATCCCGGAACTCCTCGTACAGCGACTCCGATACCGCGAGCAGCGTGTCGAGCCCGATCAGGTCGGCGAGCCGGAGCGGGCCCATCGGGTGCGCGCAGCCGAGCACCATCCCGCGGTCGATGTCCTCGCGCGAGGCGAAGCCCGACTCGTACATGCGCATCGCCGACAGCAGGTACGGGATCAGCAGCGCGTTGACGACGAAGCCGGCGCGGTCCTGCGAGTCGATGCACTGCTTGCCGAGCGTCTGCTCGGCGAACGCGCGCGCGCGGTCGGCGGTCTCGTCCGCGGTCATGATCGAGTGCACGATCTCGACCAGCGGCAGCACCGGCACCGGGTTGAAGAAGTGCAGCCCGATCACCTTCTGGGGCTGCGACGTCCCCGCGCCGAGCTTCATGATCGGCACCGACGACGTGTTCGAGGCGAGGAACTGGGCGTCGGGTAGGAGCTGGTCGAGCCGCACGAACAGCTCGCGCTTGGCCCCCTCGTCCTCGACGATCGCCTCGATCGCGGCGTCGACGCCCTCGACGTCATCCAGCGACGTCGTGTAGGCCAGCCGCTCGAGCGCCGCCGCCCGGTCGTCCGGCGTGACCTTCTCCGAGCGCACCCCGCGGTCGAGCGACTTCTCGATCGCCGCGCGCGACTTCTCGGCACGCGCGGGGTCGACCTCGACAACCGTCACGTCCACGCCCGAGCGGGCGCAGACCTCGGCGATCCCCGATCCCATCAGGCCGCCACCGATGACTCCCACGCGCATGGGCGGGGAAGCTATCGGAGCCTAGGCAGCTTCGGCGTGCACGGGCACGACGCACACGCAGTTGCGCGGCCTCGTCGATCCCGGGAGGAGCATCCGACCCGCGCCGCGCTCGACGGCTTCCTGCCGAGCGACGTCACAGGCCTCCTTCCGGTCGTCGACGTGGTGCGCCACCGGCGTCTCCGAGCCGTGGTCGTCGATGTAGATCACGTCGTACATGGATTCAGTGTGGAGTTGGGAGCGGACGTACCGCATGCAACTACGTGTAGCAGCGGTACCTTTGTTCCTGCAGACCGAGCAGTTCGCGGAGGTCTCATCGCCTTCGAGGAAAGTCCGGACACCACAGGGCATCGGTGGTCGGTAACGCCGACCCGGGGAAACCCGCGGGAAAGTGCCACAGAAACACACCGCCTACGTCCGTGGTCATCGGCCGCGGGCCGGCAAGGTTGAAATGGTGCGGTAAGAGCGCACCGGCGCCGCGGTGACGCGGCGGCCAGGCAAACCCCACCGGGTGCAAGGCCAAGCAGGACCGTTTGCAGGTTGCCCGCCAAGGTCCAGGTCGGCCGCATAGATGGATGGCTGCTCACGACAGAATCCGGCTTATAGGTCTGCTACGGGAAGGGGCCTCCGGCGACGGGGGCCCTTTCCTAGTGGTTCGCTCTGCAACCACGTGTACGCGCGAGACCGGCGCGTGGATGCCTCTTGTCCCGCTTCTCGATCGATGCGAACATGTGTTCGTCTTGATCGTCTGCGTCCTCATCCCGCGCTTCGAGCTCGCCGTCGCCGCCGGGAGCCGTGAGGCGCTGGCCGCGGGCCCCGTCGCGCTCGCCCCCGAAGCGGGGCGCGAGCAGTTCATCGGCGAGGCGTCGGCGGCCGCCGAGGCGTTCGGCGTGCGCGCCGGAGTGCGGCTTGGGGAGGCGCTCGCCCGCTGCCCGACGCTGCGGCTCGTGGCGCCCGACCCGGCGGGGGTGGCGGACGAGTGGGATCGCCTGCTGGCGGCGCTCGAGGGGATCGGCGCGGCGGTCGAGCCCGGCCGCCCCGGCCTCGCATGGTTCGACGCCCGCGGGCTGCGCAACCTGCACGGCGGCTCCGTCGAGGGCGTGATCGCCGCCGCCCGCCGTGCGCTCGGCGCCCCCGCCCGCCTCGGCGCCGCCCCGTCGCGCTTCGCAGCCCTCGCGGCGGCCTCCGCCGCCCGCGTCCGCCGCGCCGAGATCGCGCCCTCGACCCCCGCGCGGCTGGCCGCCTACCTGGCGCCGCTGCCCGTCGGCCTGCTCGGCGCGCGCCCCGAGACCGCCGCGCTGCCCGAGACGCTCGAGCGCTTCGGCATCCGCACCCTCGGCGAGCTGGCCAAGCTCCCGCGCGCCGCGCTCGCCGATCGCTTCGGGGCCGCGGGTCCGCTCGCGCGCGACCTCGCGCGCGGGCGCGACACCCCGTTGCGCCCCCGCCGCGCCGCCGAGCGGCTCGAGGAGCGGCTCGACCTGCCCGAGTCGGCCTCCGGCCAGCAGCTCGAGCGCGCCCTCGGGCTGCTGATCGACCGCCTGCTCGCCCGCCGCGAGCGTCGCGGCCGCCCGCTGCGCGCCGCCGTGCTCGGGGCGCGGCTCGTGGGGGGCGGGAGCTGGCGTGCGCGCGTGACCTTCCGCGAGGCGCTGGCCGACCCGCAGCGCATGCGCCTCGTCCTCACACCCCGCCTCACCGAGTTGCCCGCCCCCGCCGACGTCCTGCGCCTGAGCGCCGAAGGCTTCGGCCTCCCGTCCGGCGACCAGCGCGCCCTGCTGTCCGAGGCCGCGACCGTCCGCGCCGCCCGCCTGCGCGAGGCGGTCCGCCAGGCCCGCGTCGCCGCGGGGCCGGAGGCCGCGCTGCGCATCCTGGCGATCGACCCGGACTCCCGCGTGCCCGAGCGCCGGCTTGCACTGACGCCCTGGGATTCGGGGTGAGCCCGCGTCCCCGCCGGCTCGCCGAGCCGCGCCCCGCGACCGTCCGGGCGGCGACCGACGGCCGCCCCGAGGCGATCGACGGCCGCCCCGTGGAGGCCGTCCGCGAGTCCTGGCTGATCGAGGACCGCTGGTGGACCGACGTGCCGCTGCGGCGCCGCTACTGGGAGGTCGTGACCGCCGACGGCCGCAACCTCGTCGCCTTCCGCGACCTCATGCGAGGGAGGTGGTACACACAGCGCTGACCCGTAGGCTGCCGCACGTGATCGACCGCCCCCGCCTGCGCACGCTGCTCGACCGCGAGCGCGCCGCCTTCGCCGACGCCCACCCGCGCTCGGCCGCCGCCCACGCCGCCGCCCGCCCGCACCTGCTCGGCGGCGTGCCGATGACCTGGATGAACCTCGCGGCCGGCGGCTTCCCGCTCTACCTCGACCACGCCCGCGGCGCCCGCGTGACCGACCTCGACGGCCACGAGTACGTCGACTTCGCGCTCGGCGACACCGGCGCGATGGCCGGCCACTCGCCGCCCGCCACGACCGAGGCGATCGTCCGCCGCACCCAGGAGCAGGGCGGGATCACGGCGATGATGCCGACCGAGGACGCCGCCTGGGTGGGAGCGGAGCTGCATCGGCGCTTCGGCCTCCCGCAGTGGTCGTTCACGCTCACCGCGACCGACGCCAACCGCTGGGCCATCCGGCTCGCCCGCCAGGTCACCCGCCGCCCGAAGATCCTCGTCAACGCGTGGTGCTACCACGGCAGCGTCGACGAGTCGTTCGCGGTCACAGGCCCCCGCGGCGTGACAGCCCGCGAAGGGAACGTCGGCGCGCCCGTCGACGTCGCGCTCACCACCCGCGTCGCCGAGTTCAACGACGTCGATGCCCTCGAAGCCGAGCTCGCCCACGGGGACGTCGCCGTCGTGCTGATGGAGCCGGCGCTCACGAACATCGGCATCGTGCTGCCCGAGCCGGGCTATCTCGAGGCCGTCCGCAAGCTCACCCGCGACCACGGCACGCTCCTGATCGACGACGAGACGCACACGTTCTCCGCCGGACCGGGAGGAGCGACCCAGGCTTGGAACCTCGAGCCCGACATCGTCACGATCGGCAAGGCGATCGCCGGCGGCGTGCCGTCCGGCGCGTTCGGCGTCTCCGCCGAGCTCGCCGAGCGGATCGCCGCCGAGAAGGACGCCGACCTCGTCGACACCGGCGGCATCGGCGGCACGCTGGCCGGCAACGCACTCTCGCTGGCCGCCACGCGCGCCACGCTCGAGCACGTCCTCACAGACGACGCGTTCGACGGCATGATCGCCCGCGCCACCCGCTTCGCCGCCGGAGTCACCGAAGCCATACACGGTCTGCCGTGGTCGGTCGCCCAGCTCGGCGCCCGCGTCGAGTACCGCTTCGCATCCCCGCCGCCGCGCACGGGCAGCGAGTCGGCCGCCGCCGGAGACCGCGAGCTCGAGGACTACCTGCACGCCTACCTCGCGAATCGCGGCGTGCTCATCACCCCGTTCCACAACATGGCCTTGATGAGCCCCGTGACCACGGATGCGGACGTCGATCGCCACACGGAGACCTTCAGCGAGGCGGTCCTGCAGCTCACCTCCTAAGATGTTGCCGCGGTGTTACTCGCTTACCTTGATCCAGGCACCGGGAGCATGCTCCTGCAGCTGCTGGTCGGCGGCGTCGCGGCCATCGGCGTCGCGGCCAAGTTCTACTGGCGGCGCGTCCTCCGGTTCCTCCGCATTCGCAAGGACCAGCCGGCCGCGGCCGATCGCGAAGGCTGATGTCGTCCGCCGGTCGCGTCGCTGCGGCCGTCGAGGCGGGCTCCTTTCGCGATCCCGACAGCCGCGTCTTCCTGCGTGACGGCGCCGTCTACCGCGCGCTCAGCCGCTCCGGCTGGGCCGACTGGGAGGCGCTCGCGGCCACGCCGCTGGTCGCCGACGACCGCCTGATCGCCACCGAGCCGGCTGACGTCGACGACCTCCCGGAGCTCGCCGGCGAGCCCGCGGCGGGAGCGCTGCGGCACGAGCGCGTGCCGTTCGTCTCCTATCCGTACGAGTGGCCGTTCTCGATGCTCAAGGACGCCGCGCTGCTGCAGCTGGCGGTAGGCCGGGGCGCGCTCGAGTACGACCTCACGCTCAAGGACGCCTCCGCCTACAACGTCCAGTGGCGCGGCGCACAGCCGGTCTTCATCGACGTCGGCTCGTTCGAGCGGCTACGAGAGGGAGAGCCGTGGGCCGGCTACCGCCAGTTCTGCATGCTCTTCCTCTATCCGCTGATGCTGCAGGCCTACAAGGGCCTGCCGTACCACGCGCTCCTGCGCGGCTCGCTCGACGGGATCGCGCCACGCGACGCGCGCGCGGTGATGTCGGTGCGCGACCGGCTGCGCCGCGGCGTGCTCACCCACGTGCTCCTGCACGCCCGGCTCGAGGCCCGCTACGCCGACGCCGGCGGCCGCGAGGTCAAGCGCGAGCTCAAGCGCGCCGGCTTCGGCAAGGAGCTGCTCGACGCCAACCAGCGCCGCCTCGAGAAGCTCGTGGAGCGGCTCGAGTTTCGCGCCGGCCGCACGGCGTGGACCGAGTACGGCTCGACGAACACGTACACCGACGAGGACGCCGGTCGCAAGGCCGAGTTCGTCCGGCAGGCTGCCGCGCACCGGCCCGGCGCACTGGTGTGGGACGTCGGCTGCAACGACGGCACGTACTCGCGCGTGGCGGCCGAGCACGCGGCGCACGTCGTCGCCTTCGATGCCGACCACGCGACCGTCGACGCGCTCTACCGCGCCCTGCGCGAGGAGGGCCGGACCGACATCCTGCCGCTCGTCATGAGCGTCACCGACCCGTCGCCCGACCTGGGCTGGCGCGGGCGCGAGCGGGACTCGCTCGAGCGGCGCGGCACGCCGGACCTGGCGCTCTGCCTCGCGGTCATCCACCACGTCGTGATCACCGGCAACGTGCCCGTCGCCGAGTTCCTGAACTGGCTGCGCTCGCTCGACTGCGCCGCGGTGATCGAGTTCCCCGAGCGCGAGGACCCGATGGTCCAGCGCCTGCTCTCCGGCAAGGCCGAGTCGGCGAACCCCGACTACGACCGCGCGACGTTCGAGCGCGAATTGGGGGAGCGGTTCGAGGTCGAGCGCTCCGAGCGCCTGGCCTCCGGCACCCGGACGCTGTACGAGGTCCGCCCGCGGGCGTGAAGCCGCTCCACCTCGCGGCGCTGTGGGCGTTCGCGTTCGTGCAGCCGCTGCTCGACCTGCTCGGCCGCGAGCCCCAGTTCTTCGTCGCGCGCGGGAACACGGGCGCCGACATCGTCCTCTACGCGTTGGCCTTCACGGTCGTCCCTCCGGCGCTGATGGCGCTGGCCGTGTGGCTGGCGGGCCGGGTCCGCCCGGCGCTCGGCGAGGCCCTCATGCTCGTCCTGGTCGCTGCGCTCGTTGCGGCGATCCTGCTCCCGCCCGCCGGCGACCTGCTCGGCGGCTCGGCGGCGAGCGTCGCCGTCGCGCTGCTCGTGGGAGCGGGAGCGGCGCTGCTCTACGCCCGCGCCGCCGCGGTGCAGACGTTCCTCACGGTGCTCTCGCCCGCGCCGCTGCTGTTCCTCGTGCTCTTCCTGGCGGTGTCGCCGGCGTCCGAGCTCGTGCTGCCGGGAGCACAGGCGCGGGGCGCCGCCGGCGCCGTGGAGTCGGAGATCCCGGTGGTGATGGTGGTGCTCGACGAGCTGCCGACCACGTCGCTGCTGGACGCTCGCGACCGGATCGACGCGCGCCGCTATCCCGCCATTGCGTCGCTGGCTCGTGACGCCACCTGGTACCGCGACGCCACCACCGTCGCCGGGCGCACGACCGAGGCGGTGCCGGCGCTCCTGACCGGCCGCCGCCCGCGCGAGGGCGACCTGCCGATCGCCGCCGACCACCCGACGAGCCTGTTCACCCTGCTCGCCCGCAGCCACCGGCTGGCGGTGGAGGAGCCGATCACCGACGTCTGCCCGCCCGACCTGTGCAGCGAGGAGCGGCCGGGGATCGGTCGCCGCCTGCGGACGCTGTTCGCGGACCTGCGGGTGGTCTCCTCGCACCTGCTCCTGCCGGAGGATCTGCGCGGCGGCCTGCCGCCGATCGACCGCGACTACGAGGGCTTCGCCGGCGAGGGCACGGTCGCGCCCGGCGCGACGTTCGAGCAGCGCCGGGCCTTCATCGACGAGGTGTTCCGGCGGCTGGGGGAGGACGACCCGCGCGAGCGCTTCGCCCGCATCACGCGCGCGGCCGGTCGCCGCGGCTCGCGCCCCCCGTTCCTGTTCCTGCACACCAGCCTGCCGCACGTCCCGTGGCGCTTCCTGCCGGACGGCCGCCAGTACGCCGTGCCCGCCCCGTCGATCCCCGGCCTCGTCGAGGGAGCGTGGACCGGGCCGCAGTGGCAGGTCGACCAGGCGTACGCCCGCCACCTCCTGCAGGCGCAGTACGCCGATCGGCTGCTCGGCGGGCTGCTCGAGCGCCTGCGCACGACCGGCATCTACGACCGGGCGCTCGTGGTGCTCGTCGCCGACCACGGCGTGAGCTTCCGGGCCGGCGACCGCCGGCGCACGCCGACGCCCACCAACCTCCACGACGTCGCGAGCATCCCGCTCCTGATCAAGACG
This sequence comes from uncultured Solirubrobacteraceae bacterium, assembly GCA_963838655.1. Lineage (GTDB taxonomy): Bacteria > Actinomycetota > Thermoleophilia > Solirubrobacterales > Solirubrobacteraceae > DASSUW01. The sequence continues at coordinate 572,922 of CAWIRW010000013.1, forward strand.
CCCGGCCAGGAGGCGGGGAGTGTGCGGCGCGGGGCCGTGCGGACGATCGACGTCCTGCCGACGATCGCCCGCGAGCTCGGCATCCGGCTGGGGGACGTCGACGGCGTGCCGGCCGGCGAGCGCGGCGCCGATCCGTCGGCCACGATCGACATGCCCGACAGCTGGGAGGGCGGTACGACGCAGTCGTTCGCCACGGTCGCGCGCCAGCGCGCCGAGCGCCGCCGCCGCGAGCGCGCGCTGCTGGCTGCGGCGGGCTACGACCCGTACGCCATCGGGCCGCGGCCGGAGCTGGTCGGCACGCGGGCGGTGGCGCGGGGCGCGAGCGCCGGGCACGTGCGGCTGGTGGCCGGGGGAGGCCCGTGGGTCTCGGGCCGCGTGACCGGCGTGCCCGAGGGTGCCGAGCTGGCGGTGGCGGTGAACGGCCGAGTAGCGGCGACGACCGGCGTCGCGCGGCGGGGCCGCTTCGGCGTGCTGGTGCCGCCGCAGGCGGGTGCGACCAGCATCGCCGTGCTCGAGATCGGGCCGGGCGGGGAGCTGCGGACCCTTTAGGAAGCTATTGGCTTCCTCACAGGGCTTCTTCAGAGAAGTCCCCGACACTGCACCCATGACCCGCCTGCGTCCACTGGTGATCCCCGCCGCGGCCATCGCGCTCGCGACGGCGGCACCGAGCGCGGCAGCGCAGCAGCGCAGGCCGGTCGACCTGTCCAACCCATGGGCTGCTTCCCAGCCCGCTTCCCTGGTCGCCGAGCACGCGGACGGAATCCTGCGTGCAGCCGCCGTCCAGCCGGCGAAGTCCCTGCCTTTCGCCGCGCTGGACAGCCACGGTGAGGCGACCATTCCGGACGGCCGGCCTGCGGTGCCGCAACCCCCCGCAGACGTCGCCGCAGCCGGTCGTCCAACGCTTCCGTTCGCCCGCGGACCGCCATAGGACCGGCCCTGCGCGGCGGGAGGGCAGCACGAGCCTCCCGCCGCGGTCGCCGGTTCAAGCCCGGCTCCACCGATTCTCGCGGCGAATCAACGTCGTATGCACGGCCATCCGCCGATCGGCCGAGCACCCAAGTGACCCGCCACGTCGATGCTCGGCCGATCGACGCCTGACCGGGCCTACGACGTCGATTCATCCACGATGATCGGCGGACCCAGGCTCAGCAATCCGCCGGGCTCAGCGCGGCGACCTGCTGGAGCGGCACCACGACCGACCGCCCGCCGCCGGTAAGGGCGACGGTGCCGGTCTGCGACGCCGCCAGCTCTCCGCAGGCCGTCTCGCCGGACGCCGTCTGCACTTGGACGCGATCGTCGTCCTCATCCGACGGCCACCATGACGACGCGGTCGCGAGTGCGAGCAGGATCACCGCGACGAACGTCAGCGCCAGCCCGGTCGTCACCCGCCGGCTCGTCCTCTCGATCTCGGCGTCGTCGTGCGCAGCGGGCGCCCGCGCGCGGTACAGCGGCCACGCGGCCGCGCCGACGAGGAACGTCGCCACGCACGCGCACGCGAGCGCCGCCAGCGCGAGCCACATCGACAGCCACTCGAGCCACGCCGGGGCGGCCGAGCCGCCCGACAGCACGCCGCAGAGGCCGATGAAGCCGAGTACGGCGAGCTGGACGCCGTGCCAGCCCCGTGCCGAGGTGCGGAGCTCCGTCAGCCGGTCGTCCGTCTGAACCGGGTCCATGCTCGAAGGATGCCGTGAGGTGCCGACGTATTCCGTCGCCTGGTCATGCGAACATGTGTTCGATGTACGTCGAGCTCCACGCCCACTCGGCCTTCTCGTTCCTCGACGGGGCGTCGCTGCCCGACGAGCTGGCGGCCGCCGCCGCGGAGCTCGGCTACGAGGCCATGGCGCTCACCGACCACAACGGCGTGTCGGGCTCGATGGAGTTCGCCCAGGCGGCCGCGCCGCTCGGCGTGCGCGCCATCCACGGCGCCGAGCTCGATCTCGCCGACGGGCACCATGTCACCGTCCTGGTGGAGAACGAGCGCGGATGGCGCAACCTCTGCCACATCCTCACGCGCGCGCATGCGCACACACGCGGAGCGGTCGACGAGACGGAGGAGGACCGCGCGGCCCGCCAGGAGCGCCGCGGGCGCCACCAGTCGCTGGTGGGGACGCGCATGCGCCGGGTCGACGTCCCGCCCGAGACCTCGCTGGCCACGCTCTCCGAGCACGCCGCCGGGCTCGTGTGCCTGAGCGGCTGCGCGGGGCACGGCGTGCACGACGAGGAAGGGCTGCGCCGACTCATGGCCATCTTCGGCCGCGACCGCCTGTGGGTCGAGGTCCAACGCCCCTTCCAACGGGATGACCGGGCGCGCAACCGCGCGCTGGCCGAGCTCGCCGCCCGCCTCGGCCTGCCGACCGTGGCCACGGGCAACGCTCACGCGCACGCGCGTGAGCGCGCTCCCTTGCAGGACGCCTTCACCGCTCTGCGCCACCACACGACGCTCGACGCCTCGGAGCCCGTGCGCCGCGGCAACTTCTCGCACGTGCTGGCCTCCCCGCAGGCGATGGCCGCCCGCTTTCCCGAGCATCCGGAGGCGGTGGCGGAGAGCGGGCGGCTCGCCGAGCGGCTGCGGTTCGACCTGCGGGCCGACCTCGGGTACCGCTACCCGGGAGCGGAGGACGCCGAGGCGCTGAGCAAGCTGGCCGAGCTGTGCTGGGTCAAGCTGGGGGAGCGCTATCCGGCGGGCGGCGCGCACACGGCTGCGGCCCACGCCCGGCTCGAGCAGGAGCTGCGGGTGATCGACTCGCTCGGCCTGGCCGGCTTCTTCATCCTGCACCGCGATCTGCTCGAGCTGGCGCGCGACGTGGCGGTCGAGGTGCGCGGCCCGTCGTCGGTGCGCGCGCTGCTCCCTCCGGGGCGGGGGAGAGGGTCCTCTGTCTCCTCGATCGTCTGCTACCTCACCGGCCTCTCGCACATCGACCCGATCACGAACGAGCTCTTCCTCGGGCGCTTCCTGAACGAGGACCTCACCGCGCTGCCGGACATCGATCTCGACTTCCCGCGCGACATCCGCGAGGTGCTGATCCCGCGCGTGCACGAGCGCTACGGGCGCGAGAAGTCGGCGCTCGTGGCCGCGTTCCCGACGTTCCGCTCACGCGGGGCGATCCGGGAGCTGGGCAAGGTGCTCGGCCTGCCTCCCGGGGAGCTCGAGCGGGTGGCGCGCGGGGCGGAGCCGTTCGCCGTGCGCGGCGTGGCGGGGGACGTGGAGACCGGGCTGGGGCTGGAGTCCGGCGGGCCGCCGCCGCTGCTCAACGACCCCGACAACCGGGCACCGTTCGCGATGTCGACCGAGGAGTGGCTGGCGATGGTCAACGGTCGAAATCCGCCCGCTCATCCCGACGACGTCGTGAACCCCCGAACCACCGAGGCGCGCTACGCGGCCCTGCCGGGCCGCTGGGGCTGGCTCGCGCGGCTGTGCGACGAGGCCTACGGGCTCCCGCGGCACCTCTCCCAGCACTCGGGCGGGATGATCGTCTCCACCCGCCCGCTGATCGACTGCTGCCCCGTGCTCCCCGCGGCGATGGAGGGCCGCCAGCTCTGCCAGTGGGACAAGGACTCGTGCGCCGACGCGGGCTTTCTGAAGATCGACCTGCTGGGGCTGGGGATGCTGTCGGCGGTCGAGCGCTGCGTGGAGCTGATCGAGCGCAAGCGGGGCGAGCGGATCGACCTCTCGCGGATCCCGTTCGACGACGCCGAGACGTACGCGGCCATCCAGACGGCCGACACGATGGGGGTCTTCCAGATCGAGTCGCGCGCGCAGATGCAGTCGCTGTACCGGACGCGGCCGGAGACGCTGGACGACCTCACGATCCAGGTGGCGATCGTGCGCCCGGGGCCGATCCTCGGCGGCGCCGTCAACCCCTACATCGCACGCCGCCAGCAGATGCGCGAGGACCCGGACTTCGTGGTGCCCTACGACCACCCGTCGCTCGAGCCCGTGCTGCGCGACACGCTGGGCACGATCATCTTCCAGGACCAGGTGATCGAGGTGGCGATGGCGTTCGCCGGCTTCTCGCCCGGGGAGGCCGAGGGGCTGCGGCGGGCGATGAGCCGCAAGCGCTCGGCGGCGGCGATCGAGGCCTACCACCAGCGGTTCCTCGACGGGGCGATGGCCACCCACGGGGTCGACTCCGAGACGGCCGAGCGCGTCTACACGATGATCGTCGGCTTCTCCGGCTTCGGCTTCCCGAAGGCCCACGGGGCCGCCTTCGGGCTGCTCGCCTACCAGTCGACCTGGTTGCGCGTGCACCACGCGCCCGAGTTCCTGTGCGCGCTGCTGAACGAGCAGCCGATGGGCTTCTACGCGCCGGACACGCTGTCCCACGAGGCGCAGCGCAAGGGGATCGAGCTCGCGCCGCCCGACGTCAACGCCAGCGACGCCGAGTGCACGGTGGAGACGATCGACCCACCCGCGCGCGTGCGGATCGGGCTCGGCTACGTGCTCGGGGTGCGGCGCGACGAGGTCGAGGCCCTGGTCGCCGCCCGCCAGGCCGGCGGCCCGTTCCGCTCGCTCGCCGACCTCGCTTCCCGCGCCGGCGCGGGCCGCCCGGCGCTCGAGAAGCTCGCCTGGGCAGGAGCCTGCGACGCGCTCGCCGTCCCTGCGGAGTCGTCCGTCCGCACTGCCGCTCACACCGCCTCCGTGGGGTCGTCCGCCGACGCCGGCTCGTCGGCCCGCCTCTCCGGGGCTCGTCGCGCCGCCCTCTGGCAGCTCGGCGTCGCCGCGCCCGGCGAGCGGGTGGCGGACGGGACGCAGCTGGCGCTGCCGCTGGAGGTGCCGGCGGCGCCCGAGCTGCGGGCGCTCAACCCGTGGGAGGGCATGGTGGCGGACTATGCGACCACGGGGTTGACGCTCGGCCCGCACCCGCTCGCGCTCCTGCGGCCCAGCCTCACCGGCACCGTGTCGTGCCGCGACCTCGAGGACCTCCCGCACGAGGCGCGGGTACGGATCGGCGGTCTCGTCGTGGCGCGCCAGCGCCCCGGGACGGCGAAGGGGATCGTGTTCATCCTGCTCGAGGACGAGTTCGGAACGATCAACCTGATCGTTCCGCCACCGGTGTACGAGCGCCATCGCCTGACGGTGCGCTCCGAACCGCTGATCCTGGCTGAGGGGCGCCTGGAAAGGCTGCCGATCGCGGGCGGCGCGATCAACGTCTACGTGCGCGACCTCCGGCCCCTGGTGTCCCCGGACGAGGACGCGGCCGGGGTCATCGAGCTCGCCGAGCGCCGCGCGGCAGCGGCTGCGGCCGCTGCAGGCGCCGAGGGCCCCGACCGAGTGGCGACCCCGAGCGCGGCCGCGGTCGCCGCCGACTTCCGCGGCGTCGCCCCCGCCGTCCAGAGCTTCGCCTCCGGGCGCCGCCGATGACCACGTCCCGCCCCACCGCACGATCCCGCGGCTCGCCCCGGCGACGACGCGACGCCCCTCGCCGCGTGAACCGTTAGATTCCGCCCTCGCATGACGACCCTGATCTTCGTGCTCGTGTGGGTGGTGCTCGGCCTCGGGCTCGTGCTCGTCGCGCTGAGCGGCGGGCCTGGTGGCGCGGGGCGGCACGTGATGTCGACCAGCCGGCGCGGTCGCCGGGTCGCCACCGTGCTGTTCGCGCTCTCGGTCGTGCTGCTCGGCGCGGCGGTGCCGGTCGCCGTCGTGTCGGCGGTGTCGAACAGCGACGACATCCCGGAGGCCAACGTCAGCTCGCTCACGCCGGCCGAGGAGCACGGCCGCGAGCTGTTCGGGCGCCGCTGCGCGAACTGCCACACGCTGAAGGCCGCGAACGCGATCGCCGCCGTCGGCCCGAACCTTGACCAGCTGCGGCCCAACAAGGAGCTCGTGCTCAACGCGATCGAGAACGGCCGTGCGCGCGGCAACGGCCAGATGGCGGCCGAGCTCTACACGGGCGAGGACGCCGAGGACGTCGCGAGCTTCGTGGCCAAGGCCGTCGGGCAGGCCGACGCCGCGAACCGCTGACCCGGAGCGCCGATCATCGCGCACGACGGTACGTCGGGTGCGCGCCGACGAACGTCCCGCAGCCTGCGGGAAACGGCTGCGGGCGGCGTTGCGGTTGCCGCCGGAGCGACTGTTAAAGTCCCGGAAGAACCGCTGAGTTCCCGGGACCGCCGGGAAGCGGGGGACCCATGCAGGTGGGGCGAGTCGTCGTCCGGTTGATCCGGGCGGCGTAGCGCCGTTCGTCGGCGCGAGCCCGGCAGCTAACCCCGTAAGCCGCAAAGGACGAGCCGAAATGTCTGATCACCAGGCCCGCTCCCGGGCCGTATACGACCACACCGACGACGACGAGCGCCCCCGGCGCCGGCGGCGCCAGGCCGCGGACTGGGGCGTGGGCGAGGAGATCTTCGACCACATGCCGAGCAGCCGCTTCGCGCGCCGCGGCGAGGAGCACGAGATCCCGCGCGGCGGCGTCGAGGACGGCCGGCGCACGATCATCATCGAGGACGACGAGCCCGCGCAGCCGCCCGACGAGCCGACCCCGGCCGACGAGACGTTCGGCTCGCGCGACGAGGCGATCCGCGCGCGCCGGGCGCACGACGCGCTGTGGGGCGGCGACGAGCCGTTCGCGGCCACGGGTCGGGACGAACCCCGCGCGGCCGCGATCGAGGTCGAGGCCGTCGAGTCGGTCGAGCCCGTCGAGCAGTCTCGCGGCGGCGTGGCCGGGCGGCGCACGGTCAAGATCGGCGGCCGGCCCGGCGAGCTGTACTCGCCGTCCGAGCGGCGGCGGCCGTCGCGCACCGTCCACGAGCGCCTCGGGCCGCGGCCGGACCGGATCGCCGCCTGGGCCTGCGCGCTCGGCATGCTGCTGATCCTGATCGCGATCCTCACGCAGTAGCCGGGCCGCCTCGTGCGGTGTGGCCGGCTCGGCGTCGCGCGGGCTCGGGCGAACGTCAACGGCGGCTGGGTAGGGAGGGTGAGGGAGCCGGCGCGGTTGGCGATGGTGCGAACCTTGTCGGATTACCCCCGGTTTCCGGGGGTAAATGGACGAGGTTCGGCGAACTATCCCGGATCGGCCGTCGGTTTCCGACGGCTAATCGGGGATAGTTCGCGATCCGCCCGCTCACCGCGCGCAATATTCCCCGCGCAGCGGTTGGCTCCCCAGCCTCCTTACCCAGCCGCAGTTGACTTTGACGTTGACGTCCGCCGCGACGGCACCGCGGTCAGCGGAAAGACGGCGGGGTAGACCGCCACACCCGTTGCTGCGTATTCCGGTTGTAGGCGCCGCCTCGGCGGCCTACACTTACATACCGTAAGGAAGAGCGCCGTCACCCCGCAGGCGCCTTCCGCCTCCCCGGAATCCCTGGTGCCCGCCATGCCCACCAAGAAGACCCAGATGAGCCGCTTCCAGATCCACGACGAGCTCACCGCGCCCGAAGGATCGCTCCCCGTCCTGAAGGCCGCGCTCGCCTCCGCCGGCCAGCTGCCGAACTTCCTCGGCGTCCTCGCCGGATCGCCCGCTGCCCTGCGCGGCTACACGCGCTTCCGCGGCGAGCTCCGCCACGGCACGCTGCCGCTGGCGACGCTCGAGCGGATCGCGCTCGCCGCCGCCGAGCATCACCGCTCAGAGCCCGGCCTCGCCATCCACACGCGTACCGCGCGCCAGGCCGGCCTCGGGATCGACGAGGTGGCGCTCGCGAAGGAGTGGGAGTCGCGCGATCCGCGCGAGGCCTCGCTCCTGCGCTACCTCAAGCCGCTCCTGACCCAGCGGGGCGGCTGTCCGCAGCACCTCCACGAGGAGGCCCGGGAGGCCGGCTGGAGCGACGAGCAGCTCCTCGAGGCCATCGCGGTGCTCGGCGTGGAATGCTTCACGGCGATGGTGAACGTCGCAGGCGAGGTTCCCGTCGACGGCTCCGTCGAGGAGACCCGCGTGCTCCGCGCCGCCTGATACCCATGTCGCCATACGGCACCCGCACCAAGGTCGCGACGCTCGACCGCCCCGGCGAGTGCCACTGCTGTCCCAACTTCCACGCGGCCGTCGAGCTGGTCGGCAAGCGCTGGACGGGAGCCATCCTCTACGTCCTCCTCAACGCCGACCGCCCGCTGCGCTTCAGCGAGGTCGCACACGCGGTGCCCGACCTCTCCGACCGCCTGCTGTCGGAGCGGATGAAGGAGCTCGAGCAGCACGACATCGTCGACCGGCGCGTCACCGGCGCCGGTCCCGTGCGAGTCGACTATGTCCTCACCGAACGCGGCCGGGAGCTGAGCGCGCCGCTGGGCGAGCTCAAGCGCTGGGCCGACCGCTGGTTGGACTGAGTCTGGACCGCCGGTCCAGCACCGGTTGGCTAGTCTCCCGGCGGTGCCAGCAGAGCTCGACACGCCGCAGACACCGGACGACGTCAAGGCGCTCGTCAGCGACCGCGGCATCCGCTTCATCCGCCTCTGGTTCACGGACATCCTGGGCCAGCTGAAGTCGTTTTCGATCAACGCCGCCGAGCTCGACGACGCGTTCGAGGGCGGCATGGGCTTCGACGGCTCGTCGATCACCGGTTTCAACGCGATCGAGGAGTCGGACATGATCGCGATGCCCGACCCGACGACCTTCCACGTCCTCCCGTGGCGGCCGGAGGAGGACGGCGCCGGCGTCGCCCGCATGTTCGCCGACATCCTCACCCCGGAGCGCGAGCCCTACGAGGGCGATCCGAGGCATGTCCTGCGCCGGGCCCTCCAGCGGGCCACCGACATGGGCTTCGACGAGTTCAACGTCGGCCCCGAGCTCGAGTACTTCCTGTTCAGGGACTCGCGCGGGACCGAGGTGCTCGACGAGGGCGGCTACTTCGACCTCACGACGCTCGACGCCGGCTCCGACGTCCGCCGCGACACGGTGCTCGCGCTCGAGAAGCTCGGCATCGACGTCGAGTACTCCCACCACGAGGTCGGGCCGAGCCAGCACGAGATCGACATGCGCTACGCCGGCGCGCTGAAGATGGCCGACGACTGCATGACCTATCGCATCACGGTCAAGGAGATCGCGCTCAAGTACGGCTGGCACGCGACGTTCATGCCCAAGCCCCTGTTCGGCGAGAACGGCTCCGGCATGCACACCCACCAGTCGCTCTTCAAGGCCGGCCGCAACGCCTTCTACGACGCCGACGACAAGTACTTCCTGAGCGAGACCGGCAAGGCGTTCATCGCCGGCCAGCTCCGCCACGCGCGCGAGATCTGCTCGATCTTCGCCCAGTGGGTGAACTCCTACAAGCGGCTCGTGCCCGGCTACGAGGCGCCGGTCTACGTCGCCTGGAGCCGCCGCAACCGCTCGGCACTCGTGCGCGTTCCGCTCTACCACCCCGGCAAGGAGCAGGCCACGCGCATGGAGCTGCGCTGCCCCGACCCCGCGTGCAACCCGTACCTGACGTTCGCGGCGCTGCTGATGGCGGGCCTCGAGGGCATCGACCGCGGCTACGAGCTGCCCGAGCCGATGGAGAAGAACCTCTACCACCTGAGCCCGGACGAGCGCCGCCGGCTCGGGATCGAGCAGCTCCCTGAGACGCTCGGCGAGGCGGTCGAGATCACCGCCGAGTCAGAGCTCGTGCTGCGCACGCTCGGCGAGCACATCTTCAACCGCTACGTCGAGATCAAGCGTCAGGAGTGGGAGGACTACCGCGTGCAGGTCACGCCGTGGGAGCTCGACCGCTACCTGTCGATCCTCTAGGCGACGGTCTCCCGCTCGTCGCGCTCGACCCAGTGCTCGCCGTCGGTCTTGGCGAGCCGTGACGGCGCCCAGATCCTCGGGCCGGCGTCGAGTACGAGCGCGGGGACGAGCACCGAGCGCACGATCAGCGCGTCGAGCAGGACGCCGAAGGCGATCACGAACCCGATCTCGGTCAAGAAGACGAGCGGCAGGATGGCGAGCACGGAGAACGTGCCGGCGAGCACGATCCCGGCAGACGTGATGACCGCGCCGGTCACCGCGAGGCCGCGCAGCATCCCGTTGCGCGTCCCGTAGTGCGTGGTCTCCTCCCGCACCCGCGTCATCAGGAAGATGTTGTAGTCGATGCCCAGCCCGACGAGGAACACGAACGCGTACAGCGGCAGCGACGGGTCGATCCCGGCGAAGCCGAAGACGACGTCGAAGACCACGAGGCTGAAGCCGAGCGAAGCGCCGAAGGAGAGGACTACCGTGGCGATCAGCAGCAGCGGGGCGACGACGGCGCGCAGCAGCAGGATGAGGATCAGGAACACGACGGTGAGCGCGATCGGGGGGATCAGGATGCTGTCGCGCGCCGCGGCCGCGCGCACGTCGTGCTCGATCGCGGACGGGCCGCCCACGAGCACCTCCTCGCCGCCGGCGTCCTTCACGGCAACGCGCAGCGGTTCGATGATGTCGTAGGCCTCGGTCGAGTACGGGTCGGGCTCGAGCACGGCGTTGAGCTGCACGTAGCCCGCGCCCTCGCCGGCGGGCCGCACCTCGGCCACGCCGTCGACGCCCTCGGCGGCGCTCGTGACCGCCGCCACGTCGGCGTCCTGCGGCACGAGGATCTCGGTCGCGGCGCTGGCGCCTGCGGGGAACGACTGCGCGAGCAGCTCCTGGCCCTGGATCGACTCGACCTCCTCGCGGTAGGCGTCGCTCTGCGTGAGCCCGGTGTCCATGGTGAGGACGCCGGCGCTCAGCACCACGAGCATCGCCACGGTGCCAATCCACACCCGCCGCGGGTTCTTGGCGACGCGGTTGCCGACCCGCCGCCACGTGCCGTGCATCTCGTCCGCGCCCTCGTCGCCGAAGTGGGGGATGCCGTTGCCGGCGCCGAACATCGACGGGCGCCAGAACGCCCGGCGGCCGGTGATGGCGAGCATGGCGGGCAGGATCGTGAGCATCGAGATCATCGCGATGGCGATGCCGAGCGCGCCGATCGGCCCGAGCCCGGCGGTGCCCTCGACCTCGGCCAGCGACAGGCACAGCAGGGCGGCGATCACGGTCGAGCCGGAGGCGACGATCGCCGGGCCGGCGGTGCGCATCGCCAGCGCGATCGCCTCGTGCTTGTCCTCGTGCTTGCGCAGCTCCTCGCGGTAGCGCGACACGAGCAGCAGCGCGTAGTCGGTGCCCGCGCCGAGCACGAGTACGGAGAGGATCGAGGACGACTGCCCGTTGACGGTCACGCCCAGCTCGGTAAGGCCGTAGCCGACCGCGCGCGTACCCAGCTCGGCGAACGCGACCGCGATCAGCGGGATCCAGAAGAACAGCGGGCTGCGATAGATGAGGATGAGGAGGAAGAAGACGATGCCGGCCGCAGCCAGCAGCAGCGTCCCGTTGATCGACTCGAAGACCTTGATCGCGTCGGCGGCGAAGCCCGCCGGGCCGGTGACCTTGACCTCGAGTCCCCCACCCGGATCGCTGACCAGCTCGCGCATCTCGTCGACCGGGTCGAGGATCGTCTCCGACTCCCCGTCGCCGGTGATGTTGCCGATCAGCAGCGCCGCGTCGCCCTCCTCGGAGAACTGCGGCTCGCCGAACGGGTCGACCTGCGGGTACTTCTCCATCGCCTGGTTGAGCGCCTCGCGGTCGGACGCGACCTTCTGCCGGTCGGCCTCGGTCAGCCCTCCCTCGCGGCGGTAGATGACGACCGGCGCGGCCTGCTCGCCGCCCTGTAGCTCCTCCGTGACCGCGAGCGCCTTGGTCGACTCGGCATCGCCCGGCAGGAACGAGGTGGACTCGTTGTTCTCCGCGTCGGCGTACTTGGCGGGGAGGTTGGCGGCGGACGCCCCGACGATCGCGAGCAGCCAGACGACGGCCACGACCCACTTCGCGCGGCGGCCGGTGGGGAGCGTGAGGAGCTTGGTCATGGCGCTCAAAGCGGACTTAACCGGAACTGCGGCTCCGCACTGGTACGGCTGCCCGCACCTTTTCGATCAGTCGCGTGCCAACAGCGCCCGCAGCTCGTCCGGCTCGGTCACCGGACGCCGACAGGTGAAGTGCTCGCAGACGTACGCCGCGGCGCGGCCGTCCACCGGGGAGCGGCCCTCGAGCAGCGGCACGCCGGGCTCTCCTCCCGCGAGCACGAGGTGCGGGCGGAACGCCTCGCGCACCACGGCCTCGAGCGGCTCCCGGTCCGGCCCCACGAGCGCCACCTCGCGCACGTCGGCGAGCTGGAAGTCGATCGCCTGCAGGACGTGGCCGAACGCGGTCGGGTGCTGGGGCGCGAGCGTGTGCAGGAGCCGGATCACGCCGAGCGCGGCCTCCTCGTACCGGGCCTCGCCGGTGAGCCGGGCCAGCCGCAGGAGCCCGAACGCGGCGGCCGAGGAGCCCGACGGGATCGGGGCGTCCTCGAGCTCCTTGCGGCGCGCGATCAGCGGCTCGTGGTCGGCGGCGGTGGAGAAGAAGCCGCCGCGCTCGGGGTCGGCGAAGCGCTCGAGGATCTCCTCGGCGACGTGCACCGCGTCCGCGAACCAGCGCGGCTCGAACGTCGCCTCGTACAGCGTCAGCAGCGCCTCGAGCAGGAATGCGTGGTCCTCGAGGTAGGCGCCCAGGTGCGCGGTGCCGTGGTTGTAGGTGCGCAGCAGCCGGCCGTCGGGCCCGCGCAGCTCGCGCGCGATGAAGTCGGCGGCGTCGCGCGCCGCGTCGAGGTAGCGCGGCTCGCCGAGGACCGCGCCGGCGTCCGCCAGCGCCGAGATCATGAGCGCGTTCCAGGCAGTCAGCCGCTTGTCGTCGAGCCCGGGGCGCACGCGCTGCTCGCGTGCGGCCAGCAGGCCGGCCTTGATGTCGGCCAGGCGGATCGGGTCGGGCGTGGCGCGCACGGGGATGTTCGCGCCCTCGAAGTTGCCCGCCTCGGTCATCCCGAAGTGCTCGATCGCCGCCTCGGCGAGCTCCGGCTCGAGCGTCGCCCGCACCTCGTCGAGCCGCCACACGTAGAAGCGGCCCTCGACACCCTCGGAGTCGGCGTCGAGCGCGCTCGCGAAGCCGCCCTCGCCCTGGCGCAGCTCGCGCAGCGCCCAGTCGAGCGTCTCGCGCGCCACGCGCTCGAAGAACGGCTCGTCCGACACCTGGAAGCCGTGCAGGTAGGCGCGCGCGAGCAGCGCGTTGTCGTACAGCATCTTCTCGAAGTGCGGGACGATCCAGCGGTTGTCGACCGAGTAGCGGGCGAAGCCGCCGCCGATCTGGTCGTACATGCCGCCGGTGGCCATCCGGCGCAGCGTGTGCAGCGCCATCTGGCGCTCGCCGCGACGGAGCAGGAACTCGATCGTCGACGCGGCGGGGAACTTCGGCGGGCCGCCCCAGCCGCCCCAGTCTGCGTCGTAGGCGCGCCGCAGCGCGGCCTGCGCGGCGTCGAGCGACGCCGGGTCGAGCTCGGCGTCGGGCGCCTGGATGGCGGCCGAGGCACGCAGGTGCTCGACGATGCGCTCCGACGAGCCGGTGATCTCCTCCCGCTGCTCGCGCCACGCGCGGGCGACGCCCTCCAGCACCATCGGCCAGCTCGGCATGTTCTGGCGCGGCGCCGGGGGGTAGTACGTGCCGGCGTAGAACGGCACGCCCTCGGGCGTGAGGAACGCGTTCAGCGGCCAGCCGCCGTGGCCGGTCATCGCCTGCACGGCGTCCATGTAGATGGCGTCGACGTCGGGCCGCTCCTCGCGGTCGACCTTGATGCACACGAAGTGCTCGTTCATGAGCGCGGCCACCACCGGGTCCACGAACGACTCGCGCTCCATCACGTGGCACCAGTGGCACGCCGAGTAGCCGATCGAGACGAGCAGCGGGCGGTCCTCCTCGCGCGCCCGCGTCAGCGCTTCCTCGCCCCACGGATACCAGTCCACGGGGTTGTCCTTGTGCTGGAGCAGATAGGGAGATGTCTCATGCGCGAGCCGATTCATAGAGTGCCCTCCTATGTCCCATCATCGCGAAACCGTCACGGCCGACCCTGGCCCGCCCGCCGCCGGCCCCTACTCACACGCCGTCGTGTCCAACGGCCTCGTGTTCCTCTCCGGCCAGACTCCGGTCGACCCCGAGACCGGCGCGCTGATCGAGGGCTCGATCGCCGACCGCACCCGCCGCTGCCTCGACAACCTGGCGATGGTCGCCAAGGCCGCGGGCTGCGAGCTCGCCGATGCCGTCCGCGTCGGGATCTACGTGACCGACATCTCGACGTTCAAGGACGTCAACGAGGCCTACGGGGCGTACTTCACCAGCGACCCGCCGGCGCGCAGCACGATCGGCGTCGCCGCGCTCCCGCTCGGCGCCGACGTCGAGATCGACATGGTCTTGGCCCTGCCGGATTGACGGAGCTCCACGTGCACCGCGTCGCCGGCCAGCGGCGCGATGCCCGCGCGGACGAGCTCGTCGCGCGAGATCACGTCCTGGATCGGCCGACCGCCGACGGTCACGTCGGCGGCGTTGCCGTGCTCGTGCAGCGAGGTGCCCGGGCGGGCGACGGGGAACGGATTCGTCGCACGCCGATCCCACAGCGCCTGCTGCTCGGCGGTCGTGCGCAGCCCGCTCGTGACCTCGAAGGTCTCGCCGCGGGAGGCCGCGAGCCGCTCGAGCCGCGCCAGCAGCTCGGGATGGGCGTCGAGGTCGCCCGAGAGGTGCGCATACGCGCCCGCCGGCTGCGACGTCGGGCCGACGGCCTGCGCAAGCGCCGCCTGGAAGGTCGAGCCGGTCGCCACCGGCTGGCTCACAGGCGGAGTGGGGGGCGCCGCCCAGGTCTGCAGGGTGGCGACGCGCAGCAAGGCCGATTCGAGGCTCACCTCCTTTCCATCGGCAGCCCGAGCCGAATGTGAAATCAGACTCCGTCGGTAGGTGTTAGGTTTCCCTAACGCGCTGACCGGCAGAGGGTCGGAGGCGCGTCGACTTCTTGCGGAGGGCGCATGAGCTTCAGGCGATGGACGGCGACGACACTGCTCGCGGCGGCGGCGTTCGCCGGCTGCGGCGGCGACGACGAGCCCGCCTCGACCGAGCGGCCCGCGGCGAAGAGCGCCGACCTGGCCGCCGTCAAGACCTTCCTGCTCGACCACACCGCCCAGCTGCAGGAGCAGGCCACGGGCATCCGCGAGGACGCCGAGGCGTACTACGCGCTGGCCGAGGGCGCCAACTTCGACTACCAGCAGCTGCTGCGCTCGCAGCGGGCCGAGGTCGAGAGCTTCGTCGAGCGCAGCCAGGAGGCGTTCGGGCGCGCCAACCCGGCCTACGAGCAGATGGAGGGCGTGGTGGCCGGCGTGCCCTCGCTCGCCGACTACGACGTGATCATCGACGCCGGGGGCGACGCCTCCGATCCCGAGAACGCCGTGCCGTTCAGCCTCAAGACGCCGGACGGGCGCGACTTCAAGCAGCCCGGCAACCTCAACTACCTGATCGAGACCTCGCTGTTCGGCACCGAGCCGAAGTTCGCGGCGCCCGACGTCAAGCCCGACCTCGACGGCGACGGCCGCGTGCGGTTCGGCGAGGCGGTGCCCGACGCCGGCTTCTACGTCGCGGCCGCGCGCGAGTTCGACAAGACGGCCGGTGAGCTCGCCACGGCCGCGGAGGCCTGGAAGCCGACGCTGCAGGACGCGCTCACCGCGCTCGTGGTCATGACGCCCACGATGTCGGAGTACTTCGAGGCGTGGAAGAGCTCGCGCTTCGTGGCCGGCGATCAGGCGACCGAGAAGGCGTTCGTCGTCGCGTCGCGGCTGCAGGACATCACGGACATCCTCAGCGGGCTGGTGCTCGTCTACGACAACGTGCAGCCGAGCATCGCCGAGGCCGATCCGGCGCAGGCGCGCCAGACGGCGAACGACCTCCAGGAGCTGCGCGACTTCGCGGCCCGCCTGCGCGACCAGGAGCGCGACGGCAAGCGCTTCGACGCTCAGGACGCCGACACGCTGGGCAGCGAGGCGCAGGCGCGCGCCGAGGCGATCGCCGGCCAGATCTCCCAGGCGGCGGGTCAACTGGACATCGAGCTCGCGACGTGATCAGACGGGCACCAGCCCTGCTCGTCACCCTCGTGGCGATACTGGTCTCGGTGCCCTCGGCAGCCGCGGCGCCACCGTGGAAGGAGGCGGAGACGCTGCGGCGTCAGCTGTTCGGTGCGCAGGCGCAGCTCATCCTCGGCTCGCCGGAGCGCGCCGCCGACGAAGTGCGGCGCGCGCGGCGCACGTACGGGCGCGGGGCGCCCGGCGTGTCCGCCGCGCTCCGCGACGCCGAGCGCGCCGCCGCGGCCGGTGACGAGGTCGCGCTGGCGGCGGCCCGCGGCGCCGCACGCGCGGCGGTCTTCCGCGGTGCCTTCACGGCCGCGCTCGACGCGACCGCCGCCGGTGACGTCAAGCAGGCCCGCGCGTGGCTGCTCGTGCGTGAGTTCCGCACGGCCACGCGCTTCACCCGCCCGGGCGCCGACGCCACGCAGGCGCTCACCCGACTAGCAGGCGGCAGCCTGCCGGCCGCGCAGGCGCGCCAGGCGGTCGCCAAGGACCTGCTCGACGCCTACCAGGCGCGGCTGCGCGAGCTGCTCGACGACGTCGCCGCCGGCCAAGAGCGCGACCTGCCCGTGCGTCGCGCCGAGGCCGCCGCGCAGGCCGAGGGCTACTTCGCCATCCTCGCCGCTCGCTACGCCGAGGACCGCGGCGCCGCTGCCGCCGCACAGGCGCGAACGGCGTTCGCCGCTCTCCGCGCGGCCGCCGTCAGCGGTCGCAACGTCACGCCCGCCCGCGCGCGCGCCGCGGACACCCTCAAGGGCTTCACCGCCGCTCCGCTGACCGGCGACGAGGCCGCCCGCCGCGCCCAGCAGCTGCTGCGCTTCGTCGCGCTCGTGCCGGTCGAGTACGAGCGCGGGGTCAGCGACGGCCGCGTGACCAAGGACTTCGAGATTCAGGAGGCGGTCGCGTTCCAGGGCGGGGCTCGCGCCGCGCTCGCCGACCTCCAGGACCAGCTCGCCAAGCGCGACGCCGCGCGCACGGCGGCCGGCGTGGCCGACCTCGAGCGGCTCGGCACGGTCGTCGACCAGGCCACCCGCACGCCCGACGACGTCGCCGCCGCCGAGGAGGTCGAGGCGCTCGCGAGTCGGATCGAGGCGAACCTCACGGCGCCGATGCCCAAGGCCTGGACCGAGCCCAGCGACGAGTCCGACTACGACCTGATCGCGCTCACGCTCGACCGCATGGAGGCCGCCGTCGGCGCCGGCGAGTACAGCCAGGCCGAGCAGGCGCGCCTGGAGGCCTACGCGTTCTTCGAGTTCGGGCCGGAGCGCCGGCTGCAGGCGTTCGACTCCGGGTTGGCGCTCGACGTCGAGGGCCTGATCTGGTTCGGCAGCTCCGGCCAGCCAGGGCTCGCGCGGCTGATCGCCGAGCGGGCGCCGCGCCGCGTGGTGCGCGAGAACCGCCTCGCGCTCGATGCGAAGCTGGCCGACTCGGCGGCCACGCTCGGCGACAGCGCGAACCGGGCCACCGTGGTGACCAACGCGGCGATCATCGTCTTCCGCGAGGGCCTCGAGGCGGTGCTCATCCTCGCCGCCATCACGGCCTCGTTCGTCGGCGCGCGGCGGCGGCTGCGCCGGCCGGTGCTGGTCGGCGCCGGCCTCGGCCTGGTGGCGTCGGCGATCACGTGGGCGCTCGCGCAGACGCTGCTGCGCTCGCTCGACCAGTACGGGGAGAAGCTCGAGGCGGTCGTCGGCCTGATCGCGGTCGGCGTGCTGCTGCTGATCACCAACTGGTTCTTCCACCGCGTGTACTGGAGCGAGTGGATCGCCAAGTTCCATCGCCGCCGCAAGGCGCTGGAGAGCATCGACCGCGGCGGCCTGCTCGGGTTCCTCAGCGCCCAAGCCGTCGGGCTCGCGATCCTCGGCCTCACCAGCGTCTACCGCGAGGGGTTCGAGACCGTCCTCTTCCTGCAGTCGCTTCAGCTCTCGGCGGGCACGGTGGCGGTGCTCGAGGGCGCCGGGCTCGGGCTGGCGATGACGCTGGCCGTGGCCGTGGCGACCTTCGCGCTGCAGCGCAAGCTGCCCTACAAGCGGATGCTCGTCTACACCGGCGTCATGATCGGCTTCGTGCTCGTCGTCATGGTCGGCCAGACCGCCCGCACAATGCAGGGCACGGGCTGGCTCTCGATCTCGAGCCTCGACACCGAGCTGCCGTACTGGCTCGGCCTGTGGTTCGGCGTCTACCCCACGTGGGAGACGCTCGGCGCCCAGCTGGGGTCGGCGGCGTTCGTGATCGGCTCGTTCTTCCTCGCCAAGGAGCTCAAGGTCAAGCGCCCCCAGCGCCGCGCGCAGGTGGCTCGCGCGGTGGCCCCGATTTCCGACCGTGTTCGCCCGTAACCCTGGGTAATGCCAAGGCGACCACATCGCTAAACCTGGCTTGACCGGTGAGGATTCAGTGCTAGCGTGCTGTCTGCGGATGTGGGTGTCCTCCACACGCCCTCCACACGCCGCGTAGCATCCGTGGCCTGATGGCCACGGATGCGCGCAGCGGGGTGAGCGCCGCCGACGTCGCGGCGGCGCGCCCCGCTGTGGACGCGATCGCACGCCGGACGCCGGTGCTCTCGTCGCGCACGATCTCCGAGCGGGCCGGCGGCGTGGTCGCGCTGAAGGCCGAGAACCTCCAGCGCACCGGCTCGTTCAAGCTGCGCGGCGCGGCCGCCAAGCTCGCCGCGCTCGGCGACCGCGGCTGCGCCGCCGGGGTGGTGACGGCCTCGGCCGGCAACCACGCGCAGAGCCTGGCGGCCGCCGCCCGCGCCCGCGGCGTGCCGTGCGAGGTGTTCGTGCCAGACGACGCGTCGATGGCCAAGATCGAGGCCGCGCGCGACCAGGGCGCGACGGTCAACATCGGCGGCGGGTCGGTCGACGACTGCCTGGCGCTCGCGCACGAGCGCTCGCGCGACGGCGGGCTGGCGTTCGTGCACCCGTTCGACGACCCGGACGTCGTCGCCGGCCAGGGGTCGCTCGGGCTCGAGCTGCTCGAGGAGGTGCCCGACCTCGTGCGCGTGGTGGTGCCCGTCGGCGGCGGCGGGCTGTGCTCGGGGATCGCGGTCGCCGTCAAGGCCGCGCGGCCGGACGTCGAGGTGATCGGCGTGCAGGTCGCGGCCTGCGCGCCGTACCCGGAGTCGCTGCGGCGCGGCGAACCGGTGCCCGCCACATCGGTGCTGACGATCGCCGACGGGATCGCCGTCAAGCGCCCGGGCAACCTCACGCTCGACCTGCTCTCCCGCCACGCGGACGGGATCGTGGTCGTCGACGAGGATGCGGTCGCCGAGGCGATGGTCGTGCTGATGGAGCGCTGCAAGCTCGTGGTCGAGGGGGCGGGAGCGGTGGGCGTCGCCGCGCTGCTCGGGGGGCAGGCGACCGCGCGCGGCGCCGGCACCACCGTCGCCGTGCTGTCGGGCGGCAACGTCGACCCGGGACTGCTGGCCTCGGTCGCGCGCCGCCACGAGACCGAAGCCGGGCGCCGGCTCGTGCTCCTCACCCGGCTCGCCGACCGGCCCGGCAACCTCGCGCAGCTGCTCGTGCAGGTGGCCGACACCGGCGCGAACATCGTCGACGTCGCGCACGTGCGCGAAGGGCTCGACCTGCACGTGCGCGAGACGGCGGTCGAGCTCGTGATCGAGACGCGCGGGCACGAGCACGCAGAGCTCGTGGTCCAGAGGATGCGCGACGCGGGCTACGAGACCCGCGTGCTGCACTGACCGTCAGCCACGCAGCCGGGTGACGGTGAGTCCGTAGCTCGCGTTCAGGAAGTCGGCCGTCGGCCCCGCGTGAATCACCGCGACGTAGACGACGCGCGACCGCCGCGCGGCGCTGATCGTCACCCGGTCCGTCTTGCCGGCGCCGCGCAGCGACGCGCCGAGAAGTCCGCGCGCACGCTGGATCGTCCGAGCGCGCGTGGCGAACGCCGCGATGTCCGCGTCGTCGCGGCGGGGCAGCGTCAGGGTGAGACGGATCCGCGTTCGCGCTCGCACCTGGACGCGGTAGACGTCCGCGGGGTCCTTCCACAGGTCGACGGACGCGTCGACGCGCCGACGGCGGTGCCGCTTCCGGAACAGCAATCGGTCGGGCCGGGCGAAGCGGCGGCCGTTGACCCACTCGATGTCGTCGTTCACCTCGCCGGGGTCCACCGCTGGGGCGGTGCGGGCGAGCGCGGCCCCGAGGTCGATGCGGCCGTACCCGGAGTCCGGATCCCAGCCGCGGTCACCGATGTTGCGTGCCGTGTCGCGCAGCAGGTCGGCGGCCTGCACCGCCTGCAGCCGCGGACGTGCCGCGAGCAACCAGGCGGCGGCTCCGGAGACGATCGGTGCCGCGAAGCTGGTCCCGTCCACGCGCGCATACCCGTCGGCGTTCCCGTCGGGATCCAGACTGGCCGGGACCGCAGCAAGCACGGCCTCTCCGGGCGCGGAGACGTCGACCGCGCCGTTCGACGTCGAGAAGCTGCTGCTGGCGCCCGAAGGGCCCATGCTGGCGACCGACAGGACGTGCGGGAGGGCGGCGGGAAACTGCACGGGATTGCTGGTTCCGTCCGGCAGCCGGGACTGCCGGTCGTTGCCCGCGGCCGCGACGGGAAGCACGCCCTGGGAGACCGCGTACGCGATCTCGCGGTACTCGGCGAAGCTGGGGATCGGCGAGCCGAAGCTCATGCTGACGATCCGCGCCCCGGCGTCGACCGCCTGGGCAATCGCGCCGACCACGTCGGCCGAGGTGAACGTCGTGCCGATCGACAGCAGTGGGGCGCCCGGCAGGACGCCGACCATGCCGACGCCGTTGGCGCGGCCTCCGACCAACGAGGCGACCGCCGTGCCGTGCCAGTCGGCAACGGTCGCGTGCCGGGTGACCGAGACGCCCGCGAGGTCGGGGTGTCCGGCGTCGACCGCGTCGTCGATGACCGCCGTCAGGGGCGCGTTCGCGAGCGAGGGCACGGCTGCGGGCGGATTGATGACCGGGCGCCACTCCGTCGCCGCCACGTCGTCGCCTCCGGGAGGTGCCTGCGCGCGGGTCAGGCGGCGGTCGGGCTCGGCGAACCGGTACAGGCCTGCGGTCCTCAGCGCGCTCGCCAGGCGGCGGGCGCCACCGCGGGCCACGACGAATGTTCCCCGGTCCGACACCTTCTCGGCGCCGTGGCGAGCGGCGATGCGATCCGTGCGAGAGCCGGGCTTGGCGCCGATCAGCCACGTGGGCGGTAGCCCGCGCGCGCTGTTGACCTGTCCCGAGGGCAGCACGTGCGGCGCCGTGGCGGCCCATCCCCAGGGACCTGGCACGGCGGGCGGAGCGGCGGCGACCGTGGGGGCTCCGGTCAGGAAGAGCGCGATGACCGAGAGCCCGGCAGTCAAGCGGGGCACGCCGCGAACCTTTTCACCAATGGGGAACCCTCGCAACCGCTTCCAGATCCGCTGAGACGTTTCACGCTCCGGGCGGTGGGGGATGCGGACGGTGGAGCCTGACAGAGGGGGAGACTTCATGGGGACCAGGTCGCGCAAGCGCTCGATCGCCATCTGGACGTTGGTCGCGCTCGTCGGTGCCGTGGCGTGGGGCGTGATCGCGCTTGCACGCGGCGAGCAGATCTCGGCGGCGTGGCTGATCGCGGCGGCGCTCGGCTCGTACTTCATCGCCTACCGCTTCTACGCGCGCTTCATCGTGCGCAAGGTGCTGGGCGTCGACGACACGCGGGCGACGCCCGCGGAGCGGCTCGACAACGACATGGACTACCAGCCGACCGACCGGCGGGTTCTGTTCGGCCACCACTTCGCGGCGATCGCGGGCGCGGGGCCGCTCGTCGGACCGGTGCTGGCCGCCCAGATGGGCTTCCTGCCGGGGACGATCTGGATCATCGTTGGCGTCATCTTCGCCGGCGCCGTGCAGGACATGGTGACGCTGTTCTTCTCCATGCGCCGCGACGGCAAGAGCCTCGGCCAGATGGCGCGCGACGAGATCGGCCCGGTCGGCGGCGCGGCCGCCCTGATCGCGGTCTTCTCGATCATGATCATCCTGCTCGCGGTCCTGGCGCTGGTCGTCGTCAACGCGCTCGCGGAGTCGCCGTGGGGCACGTTCTCGCTGGCGATGACGATCCCGATCGCGCTCTTCATGGGCTTCTACCTGCGCGTGATGCGGCCGGGGCGGGTGATGGAGACGACCGCGATCGGCGTGACGCTGCTGCTGCTGGCCATCATCGCCGGCGGCTTCGTCGAGGACTCCTCGCTCGCCGACACGTTCACGCTCTCGCCCGAGGCGCTCACCTTCTGCCTGATCGGCTACGGCTTCTTCGCGTCGGTGCTCCCGGTGTGGATGCTGCTGACGCCGCGCGACTACCTGTCGACGTTCATGAAGATCGGCACGATCGCGCTGCTGGCGATCGGCATCGTCGTGACGCTGCCGGTGATGCAGAACGAGGCCGTGACCGAGTTCGCCTCCAGCGGTGCCGGCCCGGTGTTTGCCGGCTCGCTGTTCCCGTTCGTCTTCATCACGATCGCCTGCGGCGCGCTCTCGGGCTTCCACTCGCTGATCGCCTCGGGCACGACGCCGAAGATGATCGAGAAGGAGTCGCAGGTGCGCTTCATCGGGTACGGCGCGATGCTGATGGAGTCGTTCGTGGCGGTGATGGCGATCATCGCCGCGTCGATCATCGACCCCGGCCTGTACTACGCGATGAACGCGCCTGCCGCGGTGGTGGGCGACTCCGTGCAGTCGGCCTCTACAGCGGTCAACGAGCTCGGCTTCGCCATCAGCCCCGGCGAGCTCTCGCAGGCCGCCGCCGACGTCGACGAGGAGACGCTCGTGGCCCGCACCGGCGGCGCGCCGACGCTCGCGGTCGGCATGTCGGAGATCTTCGCGGGCGCAACGGGGGCCGGGCTGAAGGCCTTCTGGTACCACTTCGCGATCATGTTCGAGGCCCTGTTCATCCTCACCACGGTGGACGCGGGCACGCGGGTCGGGCGCTTCATGCTGCAGGACACGCTGGGCAACGTCTGGAAGCCGATCGGGCGCGTGAGCTGGAAGCCCGGCCTGTACCTCACGAGCGCGATCGTGGTCGGCGCGTGGGGCTACTTCCTCTACACCGGCGTCACCAACCCGCTGGGCGGGATCAACCAGCTGTTCCCGCTGTTCGGCATCGCCAACCAGCTGCTGGCGGCCGTCGCGCTGACCGTCTGCACGACGCTGCTGATCAAGGCCGGCAAGCTCAAGTGGGCGTGGGTGACGGGCATCCCGCTGGCTTGGGACGCGGCGGTCACGCTCACCGCGAGCTACCAGAAGGTGTTCTCGGACGACCCGAGGCTGGGCTTCTTCTCCCAGCGGGACCGATACAAGGACGCGCTCGACCAGGGCGAGGTGCTCGCGCCCGCGACTAACATCGATGACATGCAGGCGGTGGTCACGAACTCGACCGTCGACGGCATCCTCGCGGCGCTGTTCGCGGTGCTGATCATCATCGTGATCCTCGACGCCTCGCGGATCTGGTTCAAGGTGATCCGCTCGCGCGAGCCGCTGCCGACCACGGAGACGGAGTACGTTCGCTCCAAGCTCCGTGCACCGGCCGGCCTGTTCCCGACTGCCGAGGAGCGCGCGGTGCTGGTCGGCGGTGACGGGCGCTCCGCCCTCGAGGACCACGAGGTGACGCGACGATGACGTTCCGGCGCGCGGTCTCGGGCGTCCGCTGGTACCTGCGCGAGGTCTCCGGCGAGTCGGGCTACGACCGCTACGTGACGCACATGCGGCGCGACCATCCGGGCCAGCCCGTGATGGCGCGCCGCGAGTACGAACGTTCCCGTCAGGACGCGCGCGAGGCCAATCCCCGCGCGCGCTGCTGCTGAGGGGGCGTCAGGCGGCCACTGGCTCGGCGGCACCGTGGGGGACCGGCATCGCGCCCGAGCGCAGCAGGGCGGCACACAGCACGGCGCCGGCGGCGAAGATGGCCGCCGCCAACCAGAACGCGGTGACGTAGCCCTCAACCGCGGCCATCGGGCCGGGCCCGTTGGTCACGATGTAGTCGGTCGTGGTGGACACCGCGAACGTGCTCAGCAGCGCCGTCCCGATCGAGCCGCCGACCTGCTGGGAGGTGTTGACCATCGCCGAGGCGACGCCGCTGTCCCGTCGCGGCACGCCGAGCGTGGCCGTCGCGAACGACGGCGCCACGATCAGCCCGAAGCCGAACCCGATCAGGAGCAGCGACGGGAGCACGTGCGAGGCGTATGCGGTATCGACCCCGATCCGCGTGAGCAGCACCATCCCGAGCGCCGCGAGGACCATGCCGGCGGGCACGAGCGGACGCGGACCCGTGCGGGCCAGGACGCGCGTGTTCACGATCGTGGCCGTCAGCACGATCGCGAAGTTCATCGGCAGGAACGCGAGGCCCGTCTCGAGCGGCGATAGGCCCTTCGTGCTCTGGAGGTAGAACGTCAGGAACAGGAAGACGCCGAAGATGCCGGCGCCCGCGATCCCGAGGGCCAGGAAGGCACCGCCGCGATTGCGGTCGGCGACCACGCGCAGCGGGAGCAGCGGATGCGCTACGCGGCGCTGCAACGCGACGAAGGTGACGAGCAGCACCGCGCTGGCGCTGAGGAAGGCGAGCGTCACCGGATCGCCCCAGCCCTCCGACTCGGCGCGAGCGA
The DNA here is from genome assembly GCA_963838655.1 of uncultured Solirubrobacteraceae bacterium. Classification (GTDB taxonomy): domain Bacteria; phylum Actinomycetota; class Thermoleophilia; order Solirubrobacterales; family Solirubrobacteraceae; genus DASSUW01. The sequence goes on from CAWIRW010000013.1 coordinate 597,407, forward strand.
ACCCGAAGACGAGCGCGAACAGGCCGGACGACGCGATCAGCGTGCCGGGCACATCGAGGCGTGGGCGGTCGAGAGCCGGAACGTGGTGCAGCAGGCGCACGGCGGCGATCGCAGCCGGCACCGCGAACAGGATCGAGACATACAGGCACCAGCGCCAGTCGAGCACCTCGGTGAGCGCGCCGCCGAGCAGCAGGCCGAACGCGCCGCCCGCCCCGGCGATCGCGCCGTAGACGCCGAACGCCTTGCCGCGCTCGCTGGGGTCCGTGAACGTGGTGGCGAGCAGCGAGAGCGCGGCGGGGGCGAGCAGGGCTGCGAACGCGCCCTGTAGGGCACGGGCCCCCACGAGCAGGCCGAAGCTCTGGGCGGCGCCGCCCAGTGCAGAGGCGCCGGCGAACCCGATCAGGCCCGCGATGAACGTCCACTTGCGGCCGAAGAGATCGGCGATCCGGCCGCCGAGCAGCAGCAGGCTGCCGAAAGCCAGCGCGTAGGCCGTGATCACCCACTGGCGGTCGTCGTCGGAGAAGCCGAGATCCTGCTGCGCCGACGGCAGCGCGATGTTGACGATCGTCACGTCGAGCACGACGAGCAGCTGGGCGATGCCGATGACGCCGAGGATCAGCCAGCGCCGGTCGTGATGGGGGTCTGCGGATGGGGGCATGGGGAGGACCTCAGTATCTGGAGAGCAGGCCTCCGGTTACGGTACCAAAGCGGAGACATCATCTCCAGTCTCTAGGATGAGCCCTCGAATGATCGACCCGGCCATCGTTCCGCTCCGCGCCGACGCGGAACGCAACCGCCAGCGCCTGCTCGCCGCGGCGAAGGAGCTGTTCGCCGCGCGGGGGCTGGACGTGACGCTCGACGAGATCGCGCGGCACGCCGGCGTGGGCACGGGCACCGCGTACCGTCGCTTCCCCAACAAGGACGCGCTGATCGAGGCGTTGATGGCCGACCGCATCAACGAGCTCGGCGCGATCGCGCAGGAGTGCCTCGACGATCCGGATCCCTGGCGCGGGATCGCCGGCTACTTCGAGCGCGCGCTCACGCTCCAGGCCGCCGACCGCGGGCTCAAGGAGGTGCTCTTCTCGTCCGGCCGCGGGCGCGAGCGGGTGGGCCACGCCCGGCGGGCACTCGCGCCCGTGGTCACGAAGCTCGTCGGCCGAGCGGTCGCGGCCGGCGTCGTGCGTAGCGACCTCTCGACGAGCGACGTGCCGCTGATCAACTTCATGCTCAACACGGTGGTCGACTTCGGCCGCGGGGTCGAGCCGGAGCTCTACAGGCGCTACCTCGCGATCGTGCTCGACGGGCTGCGGCCACGCGACGACCTCGAGCCGCTTCCCGTGAAGGCGCTGAGGATCCCCGAGTTCCAGGAGGCCATGGCCCGCTGGAAGGGCTGAAACGTGACGCCTCCGTCACTTTCGCCGGTAGAGTGGCCGGCGTGGCCCACGACTACGACTGGCTGGTCATCGGCTCGGGCTTCGGTGGCAGCGTGTCTGCGCTGCGCCTGCGCGAGAAGGGCTACTCGGTCGGGGTGTTGGAGTGCGGGCGGCGGTTCGCCGACGACGAGCTGCCGCGCTCGACGTGGGACGTGCGGCGCTACTTCTGGGCACCGCGGCTGGGCATGCGCGGGATCTTCCGCCTGACGATCTTCAAGCACGTCACGATCGCCAGCGGCGCGGGCGTCGGCGGCGGGTCGCTGGGGTACGCGAACACGCTCTACCGCGCTCGGCGGCGCTTCTACGAGGACCCGCAGTGGGCGGGGCTCGCCGACTGGGAGTCGGTGCTGGCTCCGCATTACGACGAGGCTGAGCGGATGCTCGGGGTCGTCGCCTACGACGAGGACGACTTCGCCGACGACCTCCTCCGCGAGTACGCGCGCGAGATAGGGGTCGAGGACACCTACGCGAAGACCCGCGTCGGCGTGTTCCTGGGCGACCGCGGGCGCACCGTGCCCGACCCGTACTTCGGCGGCGAGGGGCCCGACCGCACCGGCTGCCTGCGCTGCGGCCGCTGCATGGTCGGCTGCCCGCACGGGGCGAAGAACACGCTGGTCAAGAACTACCTGTGGCTGGCCGAGCGCGCGGGCGCCGAGGTCGTACCGGAGCGAATGGTCGTCGACGTGCGCCCGCTCGGCGCGCCCGATGGCTCGGAGGGCTACGAGGTCCTCACCGAGCGGCCGGGAGCGTGGCTGCGCAGGCGCCGGCAGACGTTCACGGCCCGCGGCGTGGTGCTCGCCGCGGGCGCGCTCGGCACCAACCGCCTGCTCGCCGGTGCGTCGCTGCCGCGGCTCTCCAGGCGCCTCGGCGAGCTGGTGCGCACGAACTCCGAGGCGATCGTCGCGGTCACGCTGCCGCCCGGCGCGCCGGACATCACGCGTCGGGTGGCGATCACCGGCTCGATCTACCCCGACGCCGACACGCACGTCGAGACGGTGGTCTACGGCGAGGCCGGGGACTCGATGAGCGCGCTCTACACCGTGCTCGTCGGGGACGGCACGCGGGTGACGCGCCCGCTCAAGCTCCTGCGTGCGGCGGCGCGGCATCCGGTCACGTTCCTGCGGCTGCTCGATCCGCGCGGCTGGTCGCGGCGCACGATCATCGTGCTCGTGATGCAGACGCTCGACAACGCGATCGCGCTGCGCGCGCGCCGCACGCTCGGCGCCGGCGTGCGGCTGCAGACCGAGCGGGACGCCGAGCGGCCGATTCCGACCTACATCCCCGTCGCCAACCACTTCGCACAGTGGCTGGCGCGGCGCACCGGCGGCGTTGCCCAGAGCTCGTTCATGGAGGCGCTGGCCAACGTGCCTTCCACCGCGCACATCCTCGGCGGAGCGGCGATCGGCGCCGACCCGGCCTCAGGGGTGGTCGACGCCCGCCAGCACGTGTTCGGCTACGAGAACCTGCTGGTCTGCGACGGCGCGGCGGTGCCGGCGAACGTCGGCGTCAATCCCAGCCTGACGATCACGGCCATGGCCGAGCACGCGCTCAGCCACGTGCCGCCCGCAGCCGGCTACGACGCCGCCGTGACGTCGCGCGCGAAGATCTCGAACACGTCGACGTAGCGCGCCAGGTCCGCGTCGCTGTGCAGCACCGACAGCGTCCACTCCTCGTCGCGGCCCGGGGTCATGAAGATGCCGTGGTTCATGTGGTAGAGCCACGCGAGGTCGGACAGGTCGTGGTGGATCTTGGTCTGGTAGTCGCGGTACTCGCGCACCGGCTCGGCGGAGAAGACGACGCAGCCCTTGGAGCCCATGCCGACGGTGTGCGCGGGCAGGCCGTGCTCGGCGATCACGCGCTCGCAGCCCTCCATCAGCGTCTGGTTGGCGGCGTGCAGGCGCGCGTAGGCGTCGTCGGTGAGCACCTCGGTGAGCGTCGCCTCGGCGGCCGCCATCACCAGCGGGTTGCCGTTGAACGTGCCCTGCTGGCGCACGCGGCCGTCGGCCACGAGCTCGGCCAGAGCGTCCGACATGCCGATCGCGCCGCCCGGCAGGCCGCCGCAGATCGCCTTCGCCAGACACACGACGTCGGGCGTGACGCCGTACAGCTCGGTGGCCCCGCCGGCGGCCACCGCCGCGCCGGTCTTGACCTCGTCGAAGATCAACGCGACGCCGCGCAGGGCGGTGAGGTCGCGCACGCGCTCGAGGTAGCCGGCCACGGGCGGGACGATGTTCACGTTCATCATCGCCGGCTCCATGATCACGCCGGCGACCTGGCCCTCGAGCTCGTCGAGCAGCCGCTCGAGCGCGTCGGCGTCGTTGAACGGCACCACGCGCGTGAGGTCGGTCAGCGCCTCGGGATAGCCGAGGCCGTAGGGCACCGAGGCGGGACGGTCGCGCTCGCCCATCAGCTCGGCCGGCGGCTTGACCGACACCATCACCGAGTCGTGGTGACCGTGGTAGCTGCCCTCGATCTTGACGATCACGTCGCAGCCGCTCGCCGCGCGGGCGAGGTGGAGCGCGTCGAGCGTGGCCTCGGTGCCGGAGTTCGTGAAGCGCCAGTGGGGTATGCCCCAGCGGCGGCGCAGCTCCGCGGCGACGACGATCGAGCCCTCGGTCGGGGCGGCGAAGTGGGTGCCGCGGTCCATCTGGGCCTTCACGGCGGCGGCGATCACCGGGTTCGCGTGGCCGACGCACATGACGCCGAAGCCGTTGTGGAAGTCGACGTACTCGTTGCCGTCGACGTCCCACACGCGGGCGCCCTCGCCGCGGTCGAGGTAGACGGGCCACGGATCGCCGGCCTGGAAGGCCGACGGCACGCCGCCGGGCATGACGGCGGCGGCCCGCTCGTACATGCGCCCCGAGGCGACCGTGCGCTCGCGATGGATCGCGCGCTGGCGCTCCGTGAGCGCCGCCACGCGGTCGCGATCGATGCGGGCGGCGGCCGGCTCAAGGGTCGTCATGGCGAGCAGCGTATCGGCGGCCGCGGCAGCCGCAGGGGCGGATAACCCGCCATCCGGCGAGGTACCGCGGCCGTCCGCTCAGCGGGTGCTCGCGGCCGCGGGCTCGGGGGTGGGGGTCGGGACCGGGATCCGAAGCTTCCCGAGCAGCGCGACGGCGGCCAGCAGCCCGACGGCGGCGAAGACGATCGCGGTTGCGAAGGCGGACTGGAACCCGTTGGTGAGCGCGGCGACCGGGTCGCTGCCCTCGGCCTGGGAGACGGCGACGGTCGAGAGGATCGCGACGCCGACGGCGCCGCCGATCTGGAACGACGAGTTGTTGAGTCCGGATGCGAGCCCGGCGTCCGCGTCGGCGACGCCGGCGAGGGAGCCGATCGAGCCCGCGACGTAGGCCGCTCCCAGCCCGGGGCCGAAGAGCAGCAGCCCGAAGAAGATGTCCCCGAGATAGCTGCCGTCGACGGACACCTGGGTCAGCAGCAGGCAGCCGAGGGCCGTCAGGGCCATGCCGATCGTGGCCACCGGGCGCAGGCCGCCCTTGGTCGCGATCGCCTGTCCGGCGATCGACCCGAGCGCTGCCGTCACCGGCATGACGACCGAGGCGACTCCGAACTCGAGCGGCGAGTAGTGCAGGACGCCCTGCGCGTACTGCGTGAGGATGAACGGCATCCCGAACGCGATCATGCCGAGCGCGAATAGCACCAGGTTGCCGCCGACGAGCGCGCGCGAGCGGAACACGCGCAACGGCGCCAGCGGCGCCGCCGAGCGCGCCTCGATGGCGACGAACGCCGCGATCAGCACGGCCGAGACGGCGAACAGGCCGAGCGTCCGGCCGTCGGTCCAGCCCTGCTGCGGGGCCTCGACGACGGCGTAGACGAGCGCCACCAGCGCGGCCGTGATCGTGGCCGCGCCCGCGAGGTCGAAGCGGCGTCCGTGTTCGATGTCGCGGCTCTCCCGCAGCAGCCGCGGGCTTAGCGCGACCACGGCGGCCGCGACCGGCACGTTGATGAAGAAGATCCACTCCCAGCCCAGCCCGTCGGTGATCGGGCCGCCGACCAGCCACGCGGCCGTCGCGCCGATGCCGCCGATCGCGGCCCAGATGCCGAGCGCCTTGTTGCGCTCGGCGCCCTCCTCGAACGTCGTGGTCACGATCGACAGCGCCGTCGGGGTCATGATGGCCGCCGCGACGCCCTGGACGACGCGGGCCGCGATCAACATCGCGACCGATCCGGCCAGTCCGCACGCCAGCGAGGCGAGCGCGAACAGCACGGTCCCGGCCATGAACAAGCGCCGCCGCCCCAGCAGGTCGGCCGCGCGCCCGCCGAGCAGCAGGAGTCCGCCGAAGCTGAGCAGGTACGCGCTCAGCACCCACTGGAGGTCGCCGGTCGAGAAGCCGAGCTCCGCGTCGATCGAGGGCAGCGCCACGACCACGATCGCGGAGTCGAGGATCACCATGAAGAACGCCGTGCACAGCAGCGCGAGCGCCTTCCAGCGCCGAGGATCGAGCGTGGGGGAGCCGAGAGCGGTTGTCATTGCGCGACAGTACCAGCTAGTCCTAGAAAACAAGTGTGGCTACCTACACCAGGACTAGACTGTTCTTCATGGCGACCATGCGCACGTACGGCGACGGCTGCGGGATCGCGCACGCGCTCGACCTCGTCGGCGAGCGCTGGGCACTGCTGGTCGTGCGCGAGCTGCTGCTCGGCCCCAAGCGCTTCACCGACCTGCGCGACGGGCTGCCCAACTCGAGCCCCAACGTGCTCTCCCAGCGCCTGCGCGAGCTCGAGGACGCCGTGATCGTCCGGCGCCGCAAGCTGCCGCCGCCCGCCGGCTCCTGGGTCTACGAGCTGACCGACTGGGGCCACCAGCTCAAGCCGATCGTGATCTCACTCGGTTCCTGGGCGCTTCATTCGCCGTCCTTCCCCCGCGACGCGCCCGTCGGCAGCGACTCGATCATCCTCGCCCTCAGCACGTTCTTCGACGCCGGCGCCGCGGGCGACCTCAGCGCCCGCTACGAGCTGCGCCTGGACGAGCACACGTTCCAGGTCGGCATCGCCGACCAGACGATCGAGGTCGAGCGCGGCGCCGCCGACGCTCCGGACGCGATCATCGAGACCGATCACGCGACCTTCAGCGCGCTGATCTGGGACGGCCTGGACCCCGCCGACGCGCTGCGCGCCGGCGACATCGCGGTTGACGGCGACCACGCCGCCGTCAACCGCTTCCTCGAGCTTTTCCCCAGGCCCGAGCCCGTGGCCTAGATGAGGGCGGATCGCACCGCGCCGGAAGGCCGCAATTCCGCGCCAAGTTGCCGCCAAGGTTTCGCCAACGGGCGTAGCGCATAGTCCTCATCAAGCAACACGGACGTTGCGGAGCATCACCCCCTCCGAGGATCGCCTCATATCCCCCCGCGATCCCGGCTCGCGGCGGACGCGGCTTGACCCACCGCCATCCGCCACCCCCTGACAGAGGGCCCGCTCCCCCGGCGGGCCCTTTGTCATCTCCGAGGCCGGGTCCACCGTCGCAGGGTCGCGCGGACGAGCTTGCCGCTGGCGGTGCGCGGGAGCGCGGCGACGAAGTCGACGATCCGCGGGTACTTGTAGGGCGCGGTCTTCGCCTTGACGTAGTCCTGCAGCTCGCGCGCCAGGTCGCCTGAGGGCGCGAACCCGTCGCGCAGGACGACCACCGCCCGCACCACCGTGCCGCGCTCGTCGTCCGGCGCTCCGACCACGGCCGCCTCCGCGACCGCCTCGTGCGAGGAGAGGACCGACTCGACCTCGGACGGGCCGATGCGGTAGCCGGCGGAGATGATCAGGTCGTCGGCGCGCGAGACGAAGTAGTAGAAGCCCTGCTCGTCGCGCTCCACGCGGTCGCCGGTCCGCCAGACCGCGCTCGGGCCGGCGGGCGGCGGCTCCTCTCCCAGATAGCCGAGGAAGAAGGTCGGGATCGACGACGGGTCGGCGACCAGTTCCCCGTCGTCGACGTCGAGCCGCACGCCCGGCAGCGGGACGCCCATCGAGCCCGGGCGGGCGGCGATCCCGAGCGGCATGCCGGTGAGCTGTCCGGTCTCGGTCTGGCCGTAGCCGTCGCGGATCCAGAGGTTGGTCGTCTCGCGCCAGGTGCCGAGCGTCTCCGCGTCGAGCGGCTCGCCGGCCGCCACCGCAGCGCGCAGGTCGAGCAGCCCCGGGAGCGCGGCGCTCTTGGCGATCGTTCGGTACTCCGTCGGCGTCATGCACAGGAGATCGACCCGCTCGCGCGCGAGGATCTCGAGCCGCTCGTGGGGATCGAAGCGTCCGTCGTGCAGGAGCGCAGCAGCGCCTCGCAGCCACGGTGCGACGAACGCGTTGCGGGCCGACTTCGACCAGCCGGAGGCGCCGGTGCACCACACGAGGTCGCCGGCGCGCACGTCGAGCCAGTGGCGGGCCTGCAGCATCTGGCCGGCGAGGTAGCGCTGGCCGTGCAGCACGGCCTTCGGCTCCCCGGCGGTGCCCGAGGTGAACGTGATCAGGCACGGATCGTCGGCGTCGAGCTCTGCGGCGGGCGGGACCGGGGCGTCCGGCAGCGCTCCCCACGGCGCGACGAGCGTCGGTCCGCTCCAGCCGGCGGCGGTCAGCGTGTCGAGGTTGCGCTCGTCGGCGATCACGAGCCGCGGGTCGGCGACCCGCAGGCGCAGCTCGAGATCGGCGGGGCGCAGCTGCTCGGTGCACGGCAGGGCGACGAGGCCGAGCCGGAACGCCGCGACCATGGCGAGGACCCACTCCGGGCGATTGCCGATCAGTGTCATCACCACGTCGCCCCGTCGCAGGCCCTGCGCGTCGAGGTGAGCCGCGAGCGCGCCGGCCTCGGCCGCGACCTCACCGAAGCTCCACTCCCGTCGCGTGCCGTCGCGCGCGAGCTCGAGCAGGGCGCGGCTGCGCGGCGGTGCGGCATCGACGACGTCACTGGCGTAGTTCATAGGCGCATGCATGCTAAGGCGCTCGCGCGAGCTTGCGAGTGCGAGTAAGCCGCATCTCTATTCTTCCGCGGGCATGGCCGTCGCCTCGCCGTTCTACGAGAAGACCGAGGAGCAGCGCGCGATCCTCGAGATGGTCCGCCAGTTCGTCGACGAGCAGATCCTGCCCAACGCCGGGCACTACGACCACGAGGACGAGTTCCCCGAGCCGATCGTCGAGCAGATGAAGGAGCTCGGCCTGTTCGGGGTCACGATCCCCGAGGAGTACGGCGGGATGGGGCTCGACCTGACGACCTACACGATGATCGTCGAGGAGCTCTCGCGCGGCTGGATCTCGATCTCCGGCGTGGTCAACACCCACTTCATCGGCTCCTACCTGCTGATGAAGTTCGGCACCGACGAGCAGCGGCAGCGGCTGCTCCCGCGCATGGCGACCGGCGAGATCCGGGCAGCGTTCTCGCTCTCCGAGCCCGAGCTGGGCTCCGATGTGGCGGCGATCAAGACCACCGGGGTGCGGACGGCCGACGGCGACTGGGAGATCAACGGCCAGAAGATGTGGGTCACCAACGGCCTGCGCTCCGGCGTCGTCTTCGTGCTCGTGCGCACCGACCGCGAGTCCGAGACCCCGCAGAAGGGAATGACCTGCTTCGTCGTCGAGAAGGAGCCGGGGGCGGCGGAGAACCCCGGCTTGACCGTGCCGCCGCAGATCAAGAAGCTCGGCTACAAGGGCGTCGAGTCGACCGAGCTGATCTTCGACGGCTGCCGCGTGCCCGCCGACGCGGTGCTCGGCGGCGAGGAGGCCGGCCTCGGCCGCGGCTTTCCGCAGATGATGGACGCGCTCGAAGTCGGCCGTGTGAACGTCGCCGCCCGCGGCGTCGGGATCGCCCAGCGCGCGCTCGAGCTCGCGCTGCGCTACTCGCAGGAGCGCCGCGCGTTCGGCAAGCCGATCGCTCAGCACCAGGCGATCCAGTTCAAGCTCGCCGACATGGCCACGAAGGTCGAGGCTGCGCGGCTGCTGACCCTGAAGGCGGCGCGCATGAAGGACGCCGGCGAGCGCTCCGACCTCGAGGCGGGGATGGCGAAGCTGTTCGCGTCCGAGACCGGCAAGGAGGTCGTCGAGGACGCCTTCCGGATCCACGGCGGCTACGGATACTCGAAGGAGTACGAGGTCGAGCGCCTGTACCGCGACGCGCCGCTGCTGCTGATCGGCGAGGGGACGTCCGAGATCCAGCGGATGGTGATCGGGCGCACGCTGCTGCGGCGGCACAAGATCTGACGCTCTCCGCCGGCGCACGTCAACGGCGGCATTGAGGGAAGGGACGGAAGGGGGTGCTTAACGTTCCACTCGCGGGGGTTCTCGGTCGCGAGGGAACGAAACGCACCGTATGCGGCACCCAACGTTCCACCCAACGAGCAACTCCGCGCGAGAGGAACGAAATGCACCCTCGCCGCCGCCCGGCTCCCCACTTCCCTACCCAGCCGCCGTTGACGTTCGTCTTCGGCTACGGATCGCTGCTGAACGACCGGCGCGGCATCTCGTGCCGCCTGCGCGATCACCGCCGCGACTGGGATGTCGCGATGGACAACCGCGAGACGATCCCGGGCTACAAGGTGTACCTGGACCCGGAGACCGGCGAGCAACCGCCGCTCCACGTCGCCTACCTGAGCATCGTCCCGGCCGCCGGCGAGTGCGTCGAGGGCGTCGCGTTCGCGGTGACGGACGAGGAGCTCGCGGCACTCGACCGCCGCGAGCGCAACTACGACCGCCGCGAGGTCACGCACCTGATCGAGGGGGACGTCGGCGACCGCATCTGGGCGTACTTCGGCAGCGCCGACGGACGCCGTCGGCTCGCCGACGCCCGCCGCAGCGGCACCGCCGTCGTCGCGCGCGGCTACCTCGACACGGTGCCGAACGCGATCGCCGTCCCGGACGACCTCCAGGTCGTGCCGCTACTCCGGCGTGACGTAGGCGCCTGAGAGCCCGCCGTCGACGAGGAAGGTGGACGCGTTGACGTAGCTCGACTCGTCCGAGGCGAGGAAGAGCGCCGCGTCGGCGATCTCGCGTGCCTCGGCGAAGCGCCCCATCGGCAGGTGCACGAGCCGCCGCGCCGCCTTCTCGGGATCCTTGGCGAACAGCTCCTGCAGCAGCGGGGTGTTGACCGGACCGGGGCAGAGCGCGTTGACGCGCACGCCCTGGCGCGCGAACTCCACGCCCAGCTCGCGCGACATCGCGAGCACCGCGCCCTTGGACGCCGTGTACGAGATCTGCGACGTGGCGGCGCCCATGACCGCCACGAACGACGCGGTGTTGATCACCGAGCCGCCGCCGCCGGCGAGCAGGTGCGGGATGCCGTGCTTGCAGCACAGGAAGACCGACTTCGTGTTGACGTCCTGCACGCGCTGCCAGGCGTCGAGCGACGTGTCGAGCACCGAGGCGTCGTCGGTGGGCGAGATGCCGGCGTTGTTGAAGAGCACGTCGAGCTTGCCGCACTGCTCGCGCGCGCGCGCGTACATCGCGCTGACGGCGTCCTCGTCGGCGACGTCGGCGGCCAGCGCCAGGTCGACGCCTCCGATGTCGCCGTGCAGGTCTACGCCGACGACGGTCGCGCCCTCCTCGCGGAAGCGCGCGGCGGCCACGGCGCCGATGCCGCTCGCGGCGCCCGTGATCACGCACACCTTGCCCTCGAGCCGCCTCATGTCGCGTAGAACACCGACTTGACCTCCGTGTAGTGATCGAGCGCGTGGGGGCCCAGCTCGCGTCCGTAGCCCGACTGCTTGAAGCCGCCGAACGGCGTCGACACCCGCACCGACGTGTTGGCGTTGATCGACAGCACGCCGGTCTCGACCGCCCGCGCGACGCGCAGCGCCTTCGCCCCGTCGCGCGTCCAGATCGAGCCCGACAGCCCGTAGACCGTGTCGTTGGCCAGCTCCACCGCCTCCGCCTCGTCGCGGAACGGGATCACGACCGCGACCGGGCCGAAGATCTCCTCGCGCACCGCGCGGTCGTCGCGGCCGACCGGGCACAGCACGGTTGGCGGGAACCAGAAGCCGGGGCCGTCCGGCGCCGAGCCCTGGATCGCGACCGGCGCGTCGGCCGGCACGAAGCCGGCCACCGTCTCGCGCTGGTCGGCGGAGATCAGCGGCCCCATCTCCGTCGCCTCGTCGAGCGGGTCTCCGACCCGCACCGCCTCGACCGCCTCCTCGAGCGCGTCCATGAACGCGTCGAGCGCTGAGCGCTCGACGAGGATCCGCGACCGCGCGCAGCAGTCCTGGCCGGCGTTGCCGAACACGGCCGCGGGCGCTGCGGCTGCGGCGGCCTGCAGGTCGGCGTCGGCGAACACGACGTTCGCCGACTTGCCGCCCAGCTCGAGCGTCACGCGCTTGATCGTCGCCGCCGCGGCGGCCGCGATCCGCGCGCCGACGGCGGTCGAGCCGGTGAACGCCACCTTGGCCACGTCCGGGTGCTCGACCAACCGCGCGCCCGCGGTCGAGCCCGGCCCGGCGACGACGTTGACGACGCCCTCGGGGATGCCCGTCTCGAGCGCGATCCGCTCGAACTGCAAGGCCGTCAGCGGCGTCAGCTCGGCGGGCTTGAGCACCACGGTGTTGCCGGCGGCCAGCGCCGGCGCGAGCTTCCACGAGGCGATCGTGAGCGGGAAGTTCCACGGCGTGATCAGCGCCACGACGCCGAGCGGCTCGCGCAGCGTCATCGCCACGCCGCCGGCGACCGGGATCGTGTCGCCGAGGTTGCGCTCGGGCGCCGCGGCGTAGTAGCGGAAGGTGTCCACGACCATGCCCATCTCGCCGCGGGCATCGCCGATCGGCTTGCCGGCGTTGCGGGCCTCGAGCAGCGCCAGGTCCTCGAGCTGCGCGGCGAGCGCGTCGGCGAGCCGGTGCAGCAGCCGCGCACGGTCGGCGGGCGCGACCGCGCGCCACGCCGGGTACGCCGCGACGGCGCGCGCCACCGCCGCGTCGGCCTCCTCGACCCCGGAGCGCGGAATCTCCGCGAGCACCTGCTCGGTGGCCGGCTCCAGGACGCTGAGCGTCACCGCGCGCGCACCGTCCGTGCCTCGGCGACGAGCGCCCCGATCAGCCGCGACGCCGGGTCGGCCTCGGGGTGCCACTGCACGCCGAGTGCGAAGCGGCACGACGGGTCCTCGATCGTCTCCGGCAAGGTCGTCGACCGTCGCCCAGCCCGTGATCTCGAAGCCCGAGCCGATCCGCGCCACGCCCTGGTGGTGGTGTGACTTGGTGGCGTGCACCTCCTCGCCCGCGGCGCGCAGCGCCAGCGAGCCGTCGGCGAGCCGCACGTCGTGGTCGGCGTCGTCGAACGAGCCGAGCGAGCGCCGGTGGTCGTGGTGGCCGACGTCGTCGGGCAGGTGCTGGATCAGCGTCCCGCCGCGGGCGACGTTCATCACCTGCATCCCGCGGCAGATGCCGAGCAGCGGGACGTCGCGCTCCATCGCCCCGCGCGCGAGCGCGATCTCGAACGCGTCCCGCTCGGGGACCGTGCCGAGCGTCTCGGGGTCGGGCTCGGCGTCGTAGAAGCTCGGATCGACGTCGGCGCCGCCCGCCAGGATCAGCCCGTCGATGATGTCGAGCCACGGCGACGGGTCCTCGCCCGCGCGCGGGTCGGGCGGCAGGAGCACGGCCACACCGCCGGCGCGCTGCACGGCGTCGGCGTAGGAGCGGGGGAGGAGCACCGCTTCCTGGTCCCACACGCTCCACTGCGCCCGCTCGAGCGCGGTGCACAGGCCGATCACCGGCATCACAGCCGCTCGAACCCCCGGAAGCGCTCCCAGTCGGTCACCGCCGCCTCGAACGCGCGCAACTCGACGTCGGCGTTGTTGAGGTAGTGGGCTGACGACCGGCTCGCCGAACGCCTCGCGGGCGATCGTGGAGCCGGCGAACAGGTCGCGCGCCGCGCGCAGCGTGGAGGGGACGTGGGGCTTCTGGGCCGTGTACGCGTTGCCCTCGAGCGCGGGCTCGAGCTCCAGCCCCTGGTCGACCCCGTGCAGCCCGGAGGCGATCATCGACGCCAGGGCCAGGTACGGGTTGACGTCGCCGCCCGGGGCGCGGTTCTCCAGCCGCAGCGACGGCCCGTGCCCGATCACGCGCAGCGAGCAGGTGCGGTTGTCGCGGCCCCACGCCACCGCGGTGGGGGCGAACGAGCCCTCCACGTAGCGCTTGTAGGAGTTGACGTTGGGCGCCATGAACAGCGTCAGCTCCTGCAGGCACGCGAGCTGACCGGCCAGGAAGCTGTCGAACACCTCCGGCTGGTCGGCGAACACCGGCTTGTCGTCGTCGTCACGCAGCGAGAGGTGGATGTGGCACGAGTTGCCCTCCCGCTCGTCGTACTTGGCCATGAAGGAGATCGACATGCCCTCCTGGGCGGCGATCTCCTTCGCGGCGTTCTTGTAGACGAGGTGCACGTCGGCGGCGGTGAGCGCGTCGGCGTACGTGAAGTTGACCTCGTGCTGGCCGAAGTTGCACTCGCCCTTGGAGTTCTCCACCGGCAGGTCGGAGGCGGCCATCTCGCGCCGGATGCGGCCGAGCAGGGGCTCGAGCCGGCTCGTCCCGAGCATCGAGTAGTCGACGTTGTAGAGGTTGCCGGGGTCGAGGTCGCGGTAGCCCTTGTGGTGGGCCTGCTCGTAGGTGTCGCGGAACACGATGAACTCGAGCTCCGTGGCCGCGAGCGCGTTCCAGCCGCGCTCGGCGAGCCGGTCGAGCTGGGCGCGGAGGATCTGCCGCGGCGAGGCCACGACCGGCGACCCGTCGGCCCACTGCAGGTCCGCCAGGCACAGCGCGGTGCCCGGGAACCAGCTGACCGGCCGAAGCGTGTTGAAGTCCGGCTTCATCTCGAAGTCGCCGTAGCCGGTGTCCCACGAGGACATCTCGTAGCCGGCGACGGTGTTCATCTCCACGTCGACCGCCAGCAGGTAGTTGCAGGCCTCGGCGCCGTGCTCGATCACGTCGTGGGCGAAGTGCGAGCCCACGAGCCGCTTGCCCTGCAGGCGGCCCTGCATGTCGGCGAAGCCGAGCAGCACGGTGTCGACCGTGCCGTCGGCGATCGCCTTCTTGAGGTCGTCGAGGTCCATCAGCGCGAGAGCTCCGCCTCGGCGCTCTCGACCGCCGCGAACTCCTCCTCCGGCGCCGAGCCGACGAGGTGGTGGCGGGAGTAGAGGCCGAAGTACGCGGCGGCGGCGGCGTAAACGCCGAGCGTGATCAGCGCCGCCGTCTCGTCGACCAGGAAGGTGGCGATCACCGCGAGCACCGCGAGCACGAGCGCCACGCCCGACGTCTTGGTGCCGCCCGGAGTGCGGTAGCCGCGCTCGAGGTCGGGCTCGCGCGAGCGCAGGACGATGTGCGAGAGCATCATCAGCACGTACGAGACCGCGGCGCCGAAGACGGCGATGTTGAGGATCCGCGCGCCCTGGTCCTCCCAGAAGGCGGCCAGGAGGAAGCCGACCAGCGCCGGCAGGATCAGCGCGATCCACGGCACCTTGCGGCCGCTGGTCACCGACAGCGCGCGCGGGAAGTAGCCCGCGCGCGAGAGCGCGAACAGCTGGCGCGAGTAGGCGAAGATGATCGAGAAGAAGCTCGCGATCAGGCCGAACAGGCCGACCCAGTTCACGAAGTCGGTCACCCCGCTGCCGGCGTCGACCGCGATCAGCGCGTCGACCGGCGGGTTGCCCGAGGCCTGGATCGCGTCCGAACCGCTGCCGCCGGGCGCGAAGGTCAGCATCAGCGCCGCGAACACGAGCAGCACGCCCATGCCCGCGATCAGGCCGCGCGGCATGTCGCGCTTGGGGTCGCTCGTCTCCTCGGCCGCGAGCGGGACGCCTTCGATGGCGAGGAAGAACCAGATCGCGTACGGGAAGGCGGCCCAGATGCCGGCCCAGCCGAACGGCAGGAAGTCGCTCGAGCCGGACGAGCCGTCAGGCGGGATGTCGGTCAGGTTCGACGCGGAGAACTCGGGGATGATCGCCACGATGAAGACCAGCAGCGCGACGACGGCGATCGCGGTGATGACGAACGTCACCTTCAGCGCCTCGCCGACGCCGTAGAGGTGGATGCCGACGAACACCGCGTAGAAGACGAGGTAGACCGGCCAGCCGGCGTCGATCCCGATGTCGAGGGCCTCGACGTAGGCGCCGATGAACGTGACGATCGCCGCCGGCGCGAGCGCGTACTCGATCAGGATCGCCGTGCCGGTCAGGAAGCCGCCCCAGGGTCCCAGCGCGCGGCGGCCGAACCCGTACCCGCCGCCGGCCGTGGAGATCGTCGCCGACAGCTCCGCCAGCGCGAAGACCATGCAGGTGTACATGGTCGCCATCAGGACCGTGGCGATCATCAGGCCGCCCCAGCCGCCCTCCGCGAGGCCGAAGTTCCAGCCCGCGAAGTCGCCGGAGATGACGTACGCCACCCCGAGGCCGGCGAGCAGGACCCACCCCGCCGCCCCGCGCTTCAGCTGGCGCTTCTCCAGGTAGTCGGAGCCGACCTGCTCGTAGTCGACGCCACCGCGATGCTGCGGCTGCGGTTGCTCAGCCATCCGGACCCCTCTCCAAAGGTATGACGAACCAGCCTTTGGGCGCAGGCTAGGGCTAGCGGCGGCCGGATGTCAAGCGCTGGGCGTAAGCCTGAAAGTCGCGCTCGAACTCCGGCCACCACGGCGGGGGTGGCTCCGGCTCGTCACGGCCCGATCCACCGCCGCCGTCGTCCCTGCGTCGCGGCGCCAGCAGCGGCGCCACGAGCTGCGAGAGCACGAGGCTGACGAACGCGCAGAGGCCGAAGAACAGCGGCGCGCCGGGCACGTGGAGGATCATCGTGGCGACCACGCCGAGGGCGATGTGACCGGCGGCGACGCCGGCGCCCCACGCTCGCATGCGCTGAGGAGCTGACATAGGAATGCGGCTTACTCGCACTCGCAAGCTCGCGCGAGCGCCGTAGTTACCTAGCGTAGTAAACCGGCGAGCACCCGTTCAGTGCCCTCCAGGTGCTCGCGAACCAGCTGCGCCGCCGCCCACGCTTCCTGGTGCTCCAGCAGGTCGACGAGCTGGGCGTGCTGAGCGTTGGACTGCTCGAGCACCGGGACGGGGTGGGCGATGTGGGCGATCAGCTCGCCCATCTGCCCCTGGGTCTCCGTCATCGCCGCCACCAGCCGCGCGGACCCCGACGCCTCGGCGATGCCGAGGTGGAAGAAGACGTCGGCACGGCGGTAGACCGCGAAGTCGCCCGTCTCGCGCATCGCCTCCACGTGCTCGCGCAGCGCCCCCAGCGCGGCTGGGCCTACGCCGCGCTCGGCTGCCAGCACCACGGCGCCGACCTCGACGGCGACGCGGTAGTCGAGCACCTCGCGCCAGTGGCCGCCGCCGAGCTCCACCTCGGTCGTGCCCACCAGCGGCGGCGCGGCCGCGACGAACGTGCCGCCGCCGCGCCCGCGGTGGGCGAGCAGGTGGCCGCTCTCGGTCAGCGCGGTGAGCGCCTGTCGCAGCGTGGAGCGGGCGATGCCGAGCTGGTCGGCGAGCTCGCGCTCGGGAGGCAGGCGCGCGCCCGGCGCGAGCAGCCCAAGCCGGATCGCCGTGCCCAGGCGCTCGACCGTCTCCTCGAACGTCGTCGCCGTCTGGACGGGCTCGAAGACCGCCGCCACCGCCGGAGAGGGAGGGGCCTGCATCGCGATGCTGACGGTACAGCAAGGACTTAGTAACGTAATGTCACATGTCCACAGCGGAGACCAAGGCCCTCATCGAGGAGGGCATCGCCAGATTCCAGCGCGAGGTCCCCGCCCTTCAGAAGCTGAAGCTCGTGATGGAGCTCGAGCTCCGCGGCCGCGGGGACATCCAGCTCTTCCGCGTCGAGGTCCCCGGCCCGCGGATCACCAAGGACATCGCTTCGGACGCCAAGGTGCGTCTCTCGGTTCCGCGCTCGCACTTCAACGAGCTCGCCCGCGAGGGGAACATCCGCCACTGGCGCGAGGCGTTCGAGTCCGGCACCGTGCGCGCGACCGGCCCGACCGAGATCCTGCGGCTGATCGGCAGCGTGGTCGAGAAGCAGGAGGAGCGGACCCGCAGCCGGAAGCTGCGGGCCCGCTGAGTGCCTAGCTAAATCTGCGGGGATCGACGAACACGTCGTCGATCTGCCAGTCGCCGAGCAGCGGTGTGA
The DNA here is from genome assembly GCA_963838655.1 of uncultured Solirubrobacteraceae bacterium. Taxonomy (GTDB): domain Bacteria; phylum Actinomycetota; class Thermoleophilia; order Solirubrobacterales; family Solirubrobacteraceae; genus DASSUW01. The sequence continues at coordinate 614,910 of CAWIRW010000013.1, forward strand.
ACCCGAGGGCCACCGGGGTCCGGTCGCCCGGCAGCAGCGGCAGCAGGTTGGCGACCATCAGCATCGGCGCCGTGGGCTTCCACGTGCCGTTGCCGAGCACGACGCCCACCGGCAGGGGGACGACGATGCCGAGCGACGTCTCGACGTACACCGACACCGCGAGCGTCGAGAGCAGCCCGCGCTGCTTGCGTGCGAAGAAGCGCAGGGTCGGCTCCGCGAGGCCGACACACGCCACCGGCGAGATCGCCGTGCTGCCGGCGGGGAGCCGGAGCGAGGTGTTGTGGCGCGCGCCGCGGACCTTCCACGGCTCGTTGCCGGCCACGCGGGCGGCGCCGCGGCGCAGCGTCCAGCCGCTGTGCGGGGCCTCGAAGTCGCCGCCGGCGACGAGCTTGTAGTTCGCGCGGTCGCCCCACGGGGCGAACGGCTTGGACAGCGTCTCGTCACCGCAGTCGCGCTCGGACGCGGTGAGGACTCCAGCGCTCGCGGTCGACGCGAACGCCATCGCGGCGATTGCCGCGGCGGTGGCCGCAACCAGCGTGCGGCGGATGAGTCCGTTCATGTGTGAGGTGCCCTCCATTGGCTTGCCTACCTCTCAAGTCGGCCGCGCGCGCCGCCGACTACATCCAACAGGCGTCGACTCGACGCGTTTCACGCATGTCCGCACCTACTCGCGATATCGACGCCGCCACCGAGCGGCGCATCGAGCAGATGCGCGAGCGGCGGGGCCGCAAGCAGGGGCGCCGCGAGACGCTCGCGATGGTGGCGTTCAGCGGCACCTTCGTGTCTGCGGCGCTCGCGCTCGCCCTGGTCGCCGATCCGGCGGGTGCGCTCCCGCCCGGCCTCGCGCTCGCGTTCGTCGCCGCGCTGGCGCTGGCCGCGGGCATCGAGTTCAGCGTCGGGGCCGCCACCGCAGTCCCGACCCAGCTCGTCTTCGTGCCGATGCTGCTGCTCCTGCCCGCGCCCTATGTGCCGCTGCTGGTGGCGGCGGCGTTCGGGATCCGCTCCGCGTGGGGCGTGCTGCGCCAGGGCGCCGCGCCGGGGCGTGCGCTCAACGGTGTCGCCGACGCCTGGTTCTCGATCGCCCCCGCCGCGGTCATCGTCGCCTTCGGCGCCGACGACCCGGGCTGGCAGCACCTGCCGGTCTACGCGGTCGCCTTCGGCGCCCAGCTCCTGGTCGACGACCTCGTCTACGTCGCGCGCGTCGGGATCGCGCTGCGCGTGCCGCCGCGCGAGGCCGCGGCCGACCTCGGGCTCGCCGAGCGGGTCGATCTCCTGCTGACGCCGCTCGGGCTGCTGGCGGCGCTCGCCGCGGTCGACGAGCCCGCCGGCGCACTGCTCGTGGTCACGCTCTTCCCGCTCCTGGTCGGCTTCGAGCACGAGCGCGAGGGGCGGATCGAGCGCAGCCTGGAGCTCGGCCGCGCCTACCGCGGCACCGCGCTGCTGCTGCGCGACCTGCTCGAGGAGGACGACGAGTACACCGGGCACCACACGGAGGACGTGGTCGTGCTGTCGGTGAAGGTCGCCGAGCACCTGCGCGTCGACGAGGACGTGCTGCGCGAGACCGAGATGGGGGCGCTCCTGCACGACATCGGCAAGATCGCCGTGCCCGACGAGATCATCAACAAGCCTGGTCCGCTGGACGACTCCGAGTGGGCGATCATGAAGACCCACACGGTCGAGGGTGAGCGCATGCTCCAGCAGGTCGGCGGCCTGCTCTCGAGCGTCGGCGTGGTCGTGCGCGCCTCGCACGAGCGCTGGGACGGCGGCGGCTACCCGGACGGGCTCGCCGGGGAGCAGATCCCGGTCGCCGCGCGCATCGTCTCCGCGTGCGACGCCTTCAACGCCATGACCACCGACCGCTCCTATCGCAAGGCGCTCCCGCTCTCGGTGGCCATCGGCGAGCTGCGCGCCAACGCGGGAACCCAGTTCGCGCCCGAGGTCGTCGACGCGCTGATCGCGGTCGCCGAGCGCGACGCACCGGGCTGGGAGCTCGGCCTCGCCGAGCCCGCCGCGCTGCCGGCGCCCGTGCGGGTCTCCTAGCGGCTTCCGTCGCTGCGGCGGTCGAGCGCGATCGACAGCACGCCGCTGTCGCACGCCAGGCCGTTGATGGTGGCGGTCGCGCGGATCGTGAGCGCGATCGCGGTCGACGAGATCGTCCCCGAGACCGTGCCGCTCCAGGCGCTCGAGTCGTACTGGTACTGCGCGACGTCGTAGGAGAAGGCGTTGCCCTGGCGCGGGACCAGCGTCGCCCTCGCGTTCCCCACGCGGATCTCGGTGTACGCCCCGCCGGGCGCGACGCACTGGGCCTCCCAGCTCACTCGCGTCGTGACCGTGCGCTTCGTGGTCACTGCGAATCCCTCCGAGCTGTTGTCGGGATCGGCGTGCGTGCCCAGGTAGTCGCGTCCGAGGGACTGGAGCCCTGCGGCGGTGTCGCGGAGCTGCGCGAGCGACACCTTCCGCGGCGTGCCGGTGCCGAGCGTGTACACGCGGCCTCCCTCGGTCCACAGGAGCAGCCACTGCGTCGGACCGAGGCGGCGGGTCAACAGGTGGCCCCGCCGCCCCCGCACGCGCGTGCGGCGCTTCGTGAATCCCAGCCGCTTCGCGTCACGAAGGGCGGCCTTCACGCTCTTGAACGAGCCACCCTCGAGGACAATGACCGCGTCCGTCCGGGCGCCTTCGCGGAACAGGCGCAGCCCATAGCCGCTCCGGCGCCGGCTCCCGAACGTCGTGACGGTCCGGTCGAGCGGAGTCAGGCTGCGCGGGACGTCGGTCGGCACGAGCGGGGCAGGGCTCAGCTTGCGCAGGGCGAGCTCCGAGTACACGTCCAGCACGTCGCCTGAGGCGGTGGCCGGCGCGCTCAAGCCGGTGACTGCGACGCAGGCCGCGGCGCACAGCGTTCTCCGCATTCTGGCGCAACGATAACCGGGTCACGGCAAGCGTCGCACGCCGGCGAGATCGTGCGCCATGACCGCGCGTTACCGCGCTCGGGGGCGGGCCGTTACCGGCGTCGCCGATTGTGCTCGCCAACCGTCGCGGCACACCCGCCGCAGCCAGCCCCCAAGGAGGTCCCGATGTCCGGCACCACCAGCCGCCTCGCGCTTGTCACGCTCGTCACGCTTCTCGCGGCAACGTCGTTCGTCGCGCTGCGCCCGAGCGCCGCGGCCCAGGATCCGGCTGGGAGGACGTTGAAGTTCTTCGAGCGCGACGAGGGCACCCGCTTCACGCACATCCGCAACACGAAGACGCGGTCGCGGACGGCCAACTCGCAGGGCGACGTCCTCGCGTTCAAGAGCCCGCTCGTCGACGCGTCCGGAGCACGGGTCGGCAAGCTGGGCTGGAGCTGCGTCACGACCGAGGGCAACCGGGACTTCCGCAAGTCGGTCATGACCTGCAGCGGCGTGATGACGCTGCGTGACGGCACGCTGACGCTCCAGTTCCGCCTCACGCCTCGATCGAACACCCAAACCGGCGCGATCACCGGCGGCACCGGCGCCTACGCAAACGCGCGCGGCGTGGTCGTCGCCAAGGACACGGCTACCGGCAGCGCGGACACGATCACGCTCGTCGACTGACGCGACGCGATCCCACCGACACGAAAGGAACTCGTAATGACCGAAGAGACCACACACTGGTGGACCGCGCTGATCCGGCCGCTACGTCGAGCCTGCTCCGCGCTGGCGGACAACACGCGCGACTGGCGCCGCGGATGCGGACTCTGACATGAAGCCCGCCGGCGGCGTGCGGATCGTGCTGGTCTGCACGCCGCTGCGATGGGACGATCCCCGCCGTGGAGTTCCGGATCCTCGGTCCTATCGAGGTGCGACGCGACGGCGAGCCGCTGGCGATCGGGGCAGGACGCCAGCGGGCGCTGCTCGCGCTGCTGCTGCTGCACGCGAACGAGAGGGTCTCGCGCGACCGGCTGATCAACGACCTGTGGGGAGAGCGCCCGACGCCCACCGCGGCCAAAGCGCTCCAGGGTCACGTGTCGGCCCTGCGACGCGTGCTCGAACCCGATCGCGAGCCGGGCGGGGACTTCCGCGTCCTGGTGACGCGCGGCAGCGGCTACGAGCTGCGTGTCCCCGAGGAGCAGATCGATCGGGTGCGTTTCGAGCGCCAGCGGGAGCTCGGCCGCCAGGCGCTGGCCGACGGCCGCGCCGACGATGCAGCCGCCGCGTTGCGCGATGCGCTCGAGCTATGGCACGGCGCCCCGCTCGACGACGTCGCCTACGAGCCGTTCGCCCAGCCCGAGATTGCCCGTCTCGAGGAGCTGCGCGCCGTCACCGTCGAGGATCGCCTCGACGCCGAGCTCGCCCGCGGCCGGTCCCGCGAGCTGGTCGCAGAGCTCGAGGCGCTGATCGCCGAGCAGCCGCTGCGCGAGCGCCTGCGCGGGCAGCTGATGCTCGCGCTCTACCGTGCCGGACGGCAGGCAGACGCGCTCGCCGTCTACCGGGACGCGCGCACCGCGCTCGTCGAGACGCTCGGCCTCGAGCCCGGTCGCGAGCTGCAAGAGCGCGAGGCGGCGATCCTGCGCCAGGACCGGTCGCTCGACCTCGTCGCCCCCGCCCCCGCGCCGTCACCGACCGTCCAGGAGCCCCCCGCCCGCCTGCCCGCGGTCCTGGCCCGCGCCGCCGAGCGCCCCTTCGTCGCCCGCGCCGCCGAGCTCGACCGGCTGCGCCGCGCGTGGGAGGCGGCACGTGCGGGCGCCGGGCGCGTGGTCGCCGTCTCGGGCGAGCCCGGCATCGGCAAGACCACGCTGATCGCGCACGTCGCGCGCGAGGCCGACGAGCAGGGCGCGCTCGTAATGCTGGGCCGCTGCCACCCGGAGGCGCTGGTCCCGTACGAGCCGTTCGTCGAGCTCCTGCGGCAGCTGGCTCCAACGGCGCTGCAGGAGCACGCCGACGTCCTTGCGCGCGTGATGCCCGAGCTGGGCCGCCGGGATTCGGCCCCCACCGCCGAGGACGACGCCTCGGCGCGCCACGTGCTCTTCGACACCGTCGCGCGCACGCTCGCCGCGGCGGCGGCCGCGGCACCGGTCGTGGTCGTCCTCGACGACCTGCACTGGGCCGAGCCGCCGACGCTGCTCCTACTGCGTCACGTCGCGCGCGCCGTCGACCGCACGCCGATGCTGATCCTGCTCACGTACCGGACCACCGAGGCGCACGGCACCGAGCTGGTGGGCCGCGCCATGGGCGACCTCGAACGCGAGCTGATGGTCGAGCGCGTCGGCCTCACCGGCCTCGGCAGCGAGGAGGTTGTCGCGATGATCGGCGCGCTCGAGGGCGTGCCTCCCTCGCAGCCGCTCGGCGCCACACTGCGCCGAGACACCGCCGGCAATCCCCTGTTCGTGACGCAGCTGGTCCGCCACCTCGACGAGAGCGGCGCGCTGGTCGAGCGTGACGGCGGCCTCGTGCTGGCGAGCGGCGAGGGGCAGCTCGGCGTCCCGGACACGGCCAAGGAGCTCGTCGCGGCGCGGCTCTCCGCGCTCGGCGATCGCACCGCCGAGGTGCTGAGCACCGCGGCGGTGATCGGGCGCACGTTCAGCGACGCGCTGCTGACGGCGGTCGACGACGGCGACGTGCTCGACGCGCTCGACGCGGGCCTCGCCGCCGGCCTGGTGGAGGAGCACGGCGACGGGCGCTGGGCGTTCGTGCACGCCGTCGTGCGCGACGCGATCTACGACGGCACCGCCGGCGGGCGTCGCAGGCGGTTGCACCGTCGGATCGCCGAGGCGCTGGGGCCCGACGCCGATCCGGCCGAGCTCGCGCATCACTCCCTCGCCGCCGGCGATCGCCGCGAGGGAGTGCGGCACTCGCTGGCGAGCGCCGAACGGGGGCTGGAGCAGCTCGCCTTCGAGGACGCCGCCGGCCACTACCGCAACGCGCTCGGCGCGCTCGACGACGCCGACGATGCGCAGCGCTGCGAGCTGCTGATCGCGCTGGGCGATGCGCTCGCGCGGGCCGGTGACATCGAGGGCTCCCGGAGCGCGTACCGTGAGGCGGCCGCGCTCGCCGACGCGCTCCACCTGCCACGCGAGCTCGCGCGCGCGGCGATCGGCTACGGGGGCCGGATCGTCTGGGAGGTCTCGCGCGACGATCCCGACCTGGTGCCGATCCTCGAGCGCGCGCTCGACGCGCTCGGCGACGCCGATGACGCCCTCCGCGTACGGCTGCTGACCCGACTGGGCGGCGGTCCGCTGCGCAGCCAGCGAGATCGCGGCCGGCGCGAGGCGATCACCTCCGAGGCGGTCGCGATCGCGCGCCGGATGGACGACCCGGCGACGCTCGCGTACGCGCTCGTGGGCTACATCGCCGCCCACCACGCACCCCACAACACGCACCAGCAGATCGCCGACGCGACCGAGCTGGTCGCCGCGGCCGAGCGCGCCGGCGATCTCGAACGCCTGGTCGAGGGCCACGAGCACCGCGCCTACCTGGCGATGCAGGTGGCGGACGTCGCCGCGGCGGACGCCGACGTCGAGGCGATCGCGCAGGCGACCGCGGTCCTGCGCCAGCCGTCCCACAGCTGGATCCTCGCCTACCTGCGCGCCAACCGCGCGCTGCTCGAAGGCCGCCTCGCCGAGGCCGAGCGGCTGATGGACGACGGCGCCGCTGCCGCCCGCGCAGCCCAGCTCCCGTTCAACACCCGCGTCACCCACGGGATGCATCTAGTGGTGTTGCGCCACCTGCAGGGTCGGCTCGCCGAGATCGAGCCGCAGGCGCGGGCGCTCGCTGAGGAGTACGGCCCGTCGTATTGCCTGTGCCGCTGCGCCCACCTGCTCGTGCTGGCCGGGCTCGGTCGCGTCGGCGAGGCGCAGGACGCGCTCGAGGCGCTCTCCCCGGGCGGCTTCGAGGCCCTGCACCGAGACGAGACGTGGATGGCGACGATCGCGCTGCTCGCCGAGGCGGTCGCGATCCTCGGGCACGCGGGCCACGCGGCGACCCTGTACGCGCAGCTGGAGCCGTTCGCCGATCGCGTGGCGCCTCAGCACCCCCGAGATCTGCGTGGGCGCGGCTGCGCGCTACCTCGGCCTGCTCGCGAAGGCGTGCGGCCGGCCCGACGCCGCGGCCGAGCACCTCGACGCCGCGGCGCGCCTCAACGAGCGCATCGGCGCGCGCCCGTGGTTCGCGCTGTCGCTCTACGATCGCGCCGTGCTCGACGGCGACGCCGCCCTGGCCGCGCGCGCCGCCGCCGAGTTCCACGGCGCTGGGCATGGAGGCGTGGGCCGCGAAGTGCTCGAGCACGTAGTCGACGTCGGTGGCGGTCGTCGAGTGGCTGATCGGACACAGGCGCACGGCGTAGCGGCCGTCGATCCGCGTCGATGACACGAGCCCTCGGCCGGTCGCCTCGTAGGCGCGACGAGCGCCGCGTTGGCGCTGGCCGCCTCGTCCTCGCCCGCCCGGCGTGCGGCGACGGAAGCACGTCGTCGCCAGCTCTCCGCGCGCGATCGACTCCAGGCGCGGATCGGCGGCGATGCGCGCCCGCGCTCGCTCGGCCAGGTCGAGCGCATGGTCGATCGCGGCGCGGAACGCGGCGACACCGTGGAAGCCGACCGAGAGCCAGACCGGCAACGCCCGCCAGCGACGCGTTATCTGGAGGCCGCGGTTGCCGAAGTCGACCTCGCCGTCGTGCCCCACGACGTCCGACAGGTAGGCCGGGGCGACCGCGAACGCTCGCTCCAGCAGCGCGCCGTCGCGGACGAGCACGCACCCGCACTCGTAGGGCTGGTGGAGCCACTTGTGCGGGTCGAGCGTCACGGAGTCCGCGAGCTCGAGGCCCGCGAGCGCCGTCCGCCCGCGGTCGGTCAGCGCTGCGAACCCGCCGTAGGCGGCGTCGACGTGCAGCCAGACGCCGCTCGCGCGGCAGACGTCCGCCAGCTCGGCGAGCGGGTCGATCGCTCCGGTGTTCGTCGCGCCGGCGGCTGCCGCGACCAGCAGCGGCGCTCGTCCCGCCGCCCGGTCCGCGGCGATCGCCGCGGCGACCACGTCGGGCGCGAGGCGATGGCCGTCGTCGCTCGGAAGGATTCGCACCTGGTCGGCTCGCAGACCGATCACGCGGGCGGCGCGCAGAAGCGACGCGTGCCCCTGGTCGCCGACGTAGATCACCGCGCCCGTGTCGAACGCCCCGTGGAGCGCTTCGCGCGCGCACACGAGCGCGGTCAGGTTGGCGGCGGACCCGCCGCTCACGAGCGACGCGGCGGCCTCCCGCGGGTAGCCGATCCAGTCCTTGAACCAGTCGAGCACCACGAGCTCGAGGTGAGCGGGGCCCGCGCCCTCCATCCACGAGCCCGCGTACACGTTCAGCGCCGAGGCGATCAGGTCGCCGAGCGCCGAGACGAACGTGCTCGAGCCCGGCACGAACGCCATGTAGCCCGGATGGTTCGCGGACGCCGTGTAGGGCAGGACGTCCTCGCGCAACGTCCGCAGCAGCGCCCCGAGGTCCTGAGGGTGCTCGGGGGCGTCCGCGGGGACGCGCGACGCCATCTCGGCGGGAGTCGCACGACGCACGCACGGCCGGTCCTCGGCGATCAGCTCGGCGAGGATCTCGACCGTGCGATGCCCGACCGCCGCGGCAGCCGCAGGATCGAGCGCGAGCGGGTTCGCCGGCAAGTTCAGCGGTCGGAGCGTCGACCAGTGCAGCGCATGCCGGCGGTGTGCGCGCGGACCTTCTTCTTGGCCACCTGCTGAGTCTTAGCGTGATGGGCCTGGGACGCGGGGGCGAACGCGGTCGCGTGGGCAGGACGCCCCGCTGCCGGTGGTGGCCGGGCACCAGATCCCGGTGTTCAAAAGACTGCGGAGTTGTTCGCCACGCTGAGCGGCGACAGTGCCGGGTTCGACGCCGTTAGCCTGCGGATCGGCACCATCTGGGGGCCGCTCGGCCTGTCCGACTCGCCGTTCTTCGCACTACCCCGGCTACTCAGCGCGGCGGCCTGGGGCGAGGACCCCGATCTCACCCCGCCCCGCCCGCCCGCCTACGCCGAGGACGCCGGCGATCTCTGCTACGTGAAGGACTGCGGCCGGGCCATCGCGCTGCTCATGCTCGCGGAGCAGCTCAACCACCGCACCTACAACGTCTCGACCGGACGGCTGGTGCAATACAGCGAGGTCGTCGCCGCGATCAACGCCGTTGTTCCGAGTGCGAACATCACGCTCCCGGAGGGTCGCAATCCGGACCGGCCCCCGGACAACTACCTCGACACCACGCGGCTGCGGGCGGACACCGGCTTCCGGCCGGAGTACGACGTCGAGCGCGCCGTACCGGACTACGTCGACTGGCTGCGGGGACATGACCGCTAGCCCACCGCACCGGGGCTGGCCGCACCCGTCGATGATCTGGGCGTTGAATGTGTGTTCGATGTCGAGAAGGCCCGGCCGGCTCCGCCCAACGAGGTGAAGGGCCTCGACAGGCGCGGCCCACGAGACCAGGAGACCACGATGCCGAAGGATGGGAAAACCGAGCCGACCGTCGCTCGTCCGCCTGTCGTCAGTCAGAACGAGTGGGACGCGGCGCTGGCGGCCCTGCTCGAGCGCGAGCAGACCGTCGGCGCCGCGATGCACGAGCTCGCCGCCGCACGGAAACGCATGCCGATGGTGCGGGTGGAGCACGACTACGCGTTCGAGGGTCCTGACGGGCGGCAGTCACTGCCCGAGCTGTTCGACGGGCGCAGCCAGCTGATCCTTTACCGGTTCTTCTTCGAGGAGGGTGTCGACGGTTGGCCCGACGCCGGCTGCGTTGGCTGTTCGTCCGTCGCCGACGGCATCCCCGAGCTCGGCCTCCTGCATGCTCGCGACATCACCTTCGCGATGGCATCGCTGGCACCTCAGGCGAACCTCCGCCGCTACGCCGAGCGCATGGGTTGGACTGACGTGCCCTGGTACACGATCCGCAGCGAGCGCTTCTCGGCTGACTTCGGGGTCAACGAGTGGTTCGGCTTCAACGTCTTCCTGCGCGACGGAAACGACGTCTACCGCACCTACTTCCTGCAGCACGGAGCGATGGTCCAATGGATCGGCAGCCTCTGGAGCTTGTGGTCCTTGACGCCCTATGGCGGGCAGTCCAACGACGAGGACTTGCCCGAGGGCTGGCCGCGGGCGCCGGGGTCGTTCTGGTTCCGCCGCCACGACGAGTTCGACGATCCGCCGCCGTCGGCCCGCCAGCGCGTCGACCCGGATGATCGGCCCTAGGGTGGTCGGTCGTTTGACTGCTTAGCTACCGCCGCGTGATCCGGGCGTCCTCGTCTAGGCGGTCATCCCGGGGCCCGGCTCGACGTCGATGTCGGATGACGTGACGGCTCGCCGCACTTCCCGCAGCGCAGCTCGATCTGCGTGACCTTGCCACACGCGCGGTGGCGCCGGAGGACGGGCGGGCCGGCGTCGCCGGCGGTCCAGCGATCGCCCCATTGGGCCATGACCATCAGCACGTCCACGACTCGAAGCCCTTGCGGGTCAGGACGTACTCGTACCGCGCCGGGCGTGCTGAGTAGAGGCGGCGCTCGAGCATCCCCTTCTCAACGAGGTGCTTGAGTCGCTCGGCGAGAACCTTGCGGGAGATGGCGAGGTCGCGCTGCAGGTCGTCGATCGGTTGATGCCGACCCATACGTCGCGCAGCACCAGCGGCGACCAGGGCTCGCCGGCGACCGCGAGGCTGCGCGCGATCGAGCACGTCATCTCGGAGAAGTCCGTTCGCTGCATGGGAGACTAGCGTCAGTCCAAGGAACTTACTGTGAGGTGCGCGCATGACGCTCGAGCAAGGAGATCTCAGGCTCCTGGAAACCGACCTGGCACAACGGCTTCTGACGTCGACGATCCCGGCGCGCTACGCGTACATGGCGCTCAACGGCACGCCGCGCATCGTGGCCAGCTGGTTCGTGTGGACGGGCGAGGAGCTCGTGCTGCCGACGTTCATCTCGGCGCCGCACGTCAGCCACGCCACCTATCGGGTGCGCGCGCTGCGGGCGAACCCGGACGTTGCAGTCTCGATCGACACCGAGTCGTTTCCGCCCGAGGTACTCAGCATCCGCGGCAAGGCCGAAATCACCGAGATTGACGGTGTCGCAACCGAGTACGCCGAGGCCGCCCATCGCTTCCTCGGCTCGGAGCAGGCCACGGGTTACCTCGCGCAGATCGACCAGCCGGGAACGCGCATGGCCCGTATTGCCATCCGCCCGAGCTGGGTCGCCCTCATGGACTTCCAGACCCGGATGCCGAGCGCGCTCGGCGGCGTCCAGGGTGACGAGGTAGTGCGAGGATCCTCGTCACCGACGGGTTCGACTCGATCGGCGCCCACACGGCGCTCGCGCTCGTCGACCTCGGCGAGCACGTCGTCGTCACCCGTCACCGCAAGGCCGCGCGTCGTCCTTCCTCGAGGGGCGCGTGGCCGTCGAGCAGGCCGACCTAGCCGACCTCGACGCCCTTCGCGCGATCTGCTGACCGGCATGAGCACGCCCCGGGGTGAAGGACCGGGGCGGTCTGGTGCTCGCGGGAGACGATGACGGCGATCTGCACCGGCTCCAGGACTTCGCCGAGCGAAACCAGCTCCCATACCGGACGGTGCTGCGCTCCGCGGCCGTGGTGACCGGACAGCGCCGGGTGATGCAGGCGCCGACGACACGCGAGCTCGCGACCGCACTCGGGATCGATCTGTGGGGCATCTCTGACGATTCCCGATGTGACCTGCTGATCGTGGGCGCCGGACCAGCGGGGCTAGCCGCCGCCGTCAACGGGGCCTCGGAGGGACTGGACGTAGTCGTCGTGGAGGACGTCGCCATCGGGGGCCAGGCCGGCAGCTCATCACGGATCGAGAACTACCTCGGCTACTACCGCGGCGTGGTCACGCCCGGTCTGCGCGAGGCGGACGGCTCACCCGACCACCGCACGACCTTCATCCGGACAAGACGAGCCAGACACGGCGAGACTGAGACACTGACGCCGATCCAGCGGTTTGAGGTGAGGATCACGCGTTCGCGACAACGCCGGCCTCGTTCGCCGCTTGAGCGTCCGCGCCTGGCTTCTCGGTCTTGCGCTTGTGCGAGCGGGCACCAGACTTGTGCGTTCCCATCACCGAGTCAAGCTCGCCCCGGAGACGCTCCAGCTCTTGGATCGCGCGGTCGCGGTGAGCCTCGAGCTCAGTGACGACGGTCTCGATCTGCGTCCGCCGGCGTTCGCCCTCCTCGACGATCTCCCTCGCCTTGCCGTGGGCCGCCTCGCCCGCCCGCCGCGCGTCCTCGTCTGCCTTCGCGCGCACCTGTCTCGCATACTCATTTGCGGCGTCCCGCATGTTGAGCGACGCCGCCTCGGCCTGGGAACGAAGCTCCGCGCACTCCTCTTCGGCGAGCCGGACCATCTTCGCCGTCTCCTCCTCAGTCGTCAGGAGGATGCGCGCGGTCGCCTTGCCGACGTGCTCGAACTTGCGCTTGACCGCCAAGTCCTCGAGCTCCCTCGCCGCGTCCGTTTCAAGCCAGTCCACCAACGAGCCCAGGAGCCTGTCGACCTCACGATGGTCGTAGCCGCGCCGAGTGACCGTGAAGCCTGGGTCACGGAGGCGGTCGATGTCTTTCCAGTCCATTCCGCTCCCCTTCGGATCGTTCCCGCGAGCACAGCCTAAACCCCGCGCGCGGGCGAGGCCGGGTTCGAGTCGACGCAAGTCAGGTGATGGCGCCGGCACCAGTTCGCTGCCGGCGACGAAGTGCTGCCTGGCTCGTCGTCGCCGGCGCACAGGATCTGGTCGGCGCGCACCTCGCCTCGGCCGCTTGAGGGACGCCACCTGTTGGCGGCTGCGTGGTTGGACGCCTGCACGGTCTTGTCGCCAGCCGGACCTCGGGCTATGGTGGCGCGCCAGAGAGGGGGGTAGGGCGACGGAGGGAACACCTGGGCTTCGGGGATCCGAAGGCCACACCAGCGCTCGGGGGGCGCAACAGTCGGCGCTGCTCGAGGTCGAGGACCTGCATGTTTCCTACGGCGGGGTGAGAGCGCTGCGTGGCGTCTCGCTGACGGTGCCCGAGCGCGGCATCGTCGCCGTGCTCGGCAACAACGGCGCCGGCAAGAGCACGCTGCTTCGGACGATATCGGGCGTCCTCTCCCTGCAGGGCGGCGTGGTCGATCAGGGCGCCGTGCGCCTCGATGGAAAGGCCCTGTCGCAGGTGGACCCGGCCGACATCGTCCGCGCGGGCATCGTGCAGGTGCCCGAGGGGCGGCGCGTGTTCGCGGACCTGACGGTCGAGGAGAACCTGCGCGCCGGCGGACTGGGCTCCAAGGGTCGTGCGAACAAGGACGCGGCTCGCGAGCGGGCGTTCGAGCTGTTCCCGCGGCTTGAGGAGCGCCGCACCCAGCGCGCCGGCCTGCTCTCGGGTGGCGAGCAGCAGATGCTCGCCATCGGCCGCGCGCTGATGAGCGACCCGCGGGCGCTGCTGCTCGACGAGCCGTCGCTCGGGCTTGCGCCGCAGTTCGTCGAGCGGATCGCCCAGATCATCCGGCGCATCAGCGAGCAGGGGACCGCCGTCGTCGTCGTCGAGCAGAACGCGGCGATGGCGCTCGACGTCGCCGACCACGCTTACGTACTCGAGGTCGGCGAGGTGACGCTGCACGGCCCGGCGGCCGAGCTCGCCGCCAGCGACGAGGTGCGCGCCCGCTACCTCGGTGTGGTCGCCGAGGGCGCCGACGTCCCGCCTGACACGCGCCACCACGGCGAGGCGCCGGCCAGGCGACAGCCGAAGGACCTGATAGCCGAGAACGTGAGCGTCCGCTTCGGCGGTCTCGACGCCCTCAGAGACGTGTCGCTCACGGTGGCGGCCGGTTCCACGCACGCTGTCATCGGCCCCAACGGCGCCGGCAAGTCGACGCTGCTCAACGTACTGACGGGTGTGTACCGCGCCAGCGCCGGGACCGTCCGCTACGGCGACGATGCCCTCACCGGTCAGCGCCCGCCGCGGATCGCAGCGCTCGGCGTCAGCCGCACATTCCAGAACATCGCCCTCTCGCCGCACATGACGGTGCGCGACAACCTCCTGCTGGGCCGCCACCGGCTGACGAAGACCGGCTTCGTGGCCGCCGGCCTGCGCGTGCCCGGCGCGCGCAAGGAGGAGCGCGCGCAGGCGGACACGCTCGAAAAGGTCGCCGGTCTGCTCCACCTCGAGGACATGCTCGAGCGGCCCGTCGCCATGCTGTCCTACGGGGATCGCAAGCGCGTCGAGCTGGGCCGCGCGTTGTGCACGGAGCCGTCGCTGCTGCTGCTCGACGAGCCGGTCGCTGGCATGAACACCGACGAGACGCAGCAGATGGCGGACGTGATCGTGCGCCTGCGCGAGGCGCTCGGGATCTCGATCCTGCTGGTCGAGCACGACATGCGCTTCGTCATGGGTCTGGCCGAGCACGTCAGCGTGCTGGACTTCGGCAGCTGCATCGCCGCCGGCACGCCCGAGCACGTGCAGGCGCATCCCGAGGTCGTCAAGGCCTATCTGGGCACACATTCGGAGGGGGAGGAGCAGGCGTGAGCCAGGTCTTCGAGCTGCTCGTTACCGGGCTGTCGCTCGGCTGCATCTACGCCCTTATCGCCATGGGCTTCGTGATCGTCTTCAAGGCGACGAACGTCGTGAACTTCGCGCATGCGTCCGTACTGATGCTCGGCGCCTACTTGGTCGCCAGATGGAACAAGGACCTCGGCTTCTTCGGCGCCCTGGTTGCCGCCGCCGTTGCGTGCGGGATCGTCGCGGCGCTGATCGACATCGTCCTCGTCCGTCCGCTGCGCCGCCGCCGCGGCGGCATCGACGCGCTGGCCATCCTCACGATCGGGATCAACATCGTCCTCGCGACCGAGCTGACGCGTCAGGTCGGCACGGACATCCTCCCCACGGGCGCGCCGTGGGGATCGGACGTCGCGCGGTTCCTCGGGATCGCCGTCCCGCAGACCCGGATCGCCGCGGCCATCATCGCGATCGTGCTGATGATCGCGTTTTACGCGGCCTTCAAGTACACCGACTGGGGCGTTGCCATGCGTTCGACGGCAGCCGACCCGGAGACGGCGGCGCTGATGGGCATCCGGCTGTCGCGCGTGGCCGCGGGCGCCTGGGCGGTCAGCGGCGTCCTCGCCGCTATCGCCGGCACGTTCTTCGCGAGCTTCCCCGCTTCCGGCGTCAGCACGACGACGTACCTGCTCGCGCTTACGGCGATCCCCGCCGCCGTGCTCGGTGGCCTGGACTCGATCATCGGCGCAGTTGTCGGCGGACTCGTGATCGGCGTGGCGATCACGTTCACCGCCGGCTACCAGGACGAGCTGTCGTTCCTGGGCCGCGGCCTGAGCGAGGTCATCCCGTACATCGTGCTGCTGCTCGTCCTGCTCTGGCGACCGTCCGGACTCTTCGGGACGCAGGAGATCAGCCGTGTCTGAGCGACTGGCCAATCCGATGGTCCGGCGCGCTGCGCTGATCGGCGCGATCGTCTTCCTGCTGGTCATCCCGTACTTCTTCGAGGGGTTCTGGCTGCAAACCGGGCTGTTCGCCATGGCGGCTGCGATCGCGGCCATCGGCCTGACGCTGCTGGTCGGAATCACCGGGCAGCTCTCGCTCGCACACGCGTTCTTCGTCGCAGTCGGTGCGTACGGCTACTGCTACCTGGCGGGCGAGAAGCCAGACCCGGCGCTGACCAGCCAGCCCAGCGGCCTCGGCCTGCCGACATCACTTGCCATGCTGGGCGCAGTGGCGCTCGCGGGGCTCGCCGGCGCGCTGTTCAGCCCGATCTCGGGCCGTCTGCGCGGCATCTACCTCGGGCTGGCCTCCGTTGGCCTCGTGTTCATCGGCCAGCACATCCTCTTCAACGCCGCCGGCGTCACCGGCGGCTTCAACGGCCGCGACGCGCCGCCGTTCTCGCTGTTCGGCTTCTCGTTCTCGGACACCGACCCGGACGACTTCTCGGTGCTCGGCGTGCCCTACGGCGCACTGGAGCGGCTGTGGTACCTCGGGCTGCTGCTCGTCGCGCTGTCCTGGTGGTACGCGCGCAACCTGGTCGCCAGCCGCCCCGGCCGCGCAATGCAGCAGGTCCGCGACAGCGAGATCGCCGCTGGGGTCATGGGCGTCAACGTTCCCGTCTACAAGGCCGCCGCATTCACCGTGAGCTCGATGTACGCCGGGCTCGGCGGCGTCTTCCTTGCGCTGGCTTTCGGGCGCATCGTGCCCGAGTCCTTCGGCTTCCTCGTCTCGATCGACTTCCTGGTGATGATCGTCATCGGCGGGCTCGGCTCGATCGGCGGCGCCATCGCGGGCGCGGTGCTGATCACCGCGCTGCCGCAGGTCCTCAACCACTACAGCGACTCGCTGCCGTTGGTCGCCGAGGCGGGCAGCGACGGGTTACTGGCGTCGCAGGCCGCGCGCTTTCTCTACGGCGCTGCGGTCATCGCCGTCCTGATCTACGCGCCGCAGGGCCTTGCCGGCGTGGCCCGCCGCGCCAAGCACGGGCGCGGCTCGGCCTCCGTTCCCATTCAACCGAAGGAGAGCACCGCATGAGGCCTACAACGAGGTTCGTCGCGAGCTGGCTCGTCGCCGCCGTCCTGCTGGGTGGCGCCGTCGCGGGCTGCGGCGGCAAGGGCGAGGACTCGGACGAATCGTCGGGCGGTGGTGGCGAGTCCGGCTCGGTCAAGACAGGCCCGGGCGTCAGCGACAAGGAGATCAGCCTCGGCCTGCTGACGGATCTCTCCGGCGTGTTCGCTCCACTTGCCAAGCCGATCGTGCAGGGCACCCAGCTGTACTGGAAGGAGCAGAACGCCGCCGGCGGCGTCTGCGACCGCACCGTCAAGCTCGTCGTCAAGGACCATGGCTACGATCCGCAGAAGGCCGTCGTGCTGTACCGCGAGCTCTCCGATGTCGCCGGGCTACAGCAGCTACTCGGCTCGCCGATCACCGCGGCGCTGCTGCCCACGCTCAAGAGCGACTCCATGATCTCGCTGCTGGCGGCCTGGCCGTCGTCGCTGCTGGGCAACGAGTTCATCATCGAGATCGGCACGACCTACGACGTGGAGATGATCAACGGCCTCGGCTACCTGATGGAGCAGGGCAAGCTCAAGGAAGGCGACAAGATCGGCCACGTCTTCTTCGAGGGCGAGTACGGCGAGAACGGCTTGTTGGGCTCCGAGGCGTTCGCGGAGGAGAACGGGTTGGAGGTCGTCCAGCAGAAGATCAAGGCGACCGACGAGGACATGTCCGGTCAGGTGAGCGCCCTCAAGCGCGCGGGGGTCAAGGCGATCGCCATGACGACGGCCCCGACGCAGCTGGCGTCCGTGGCCGGCGTCGGCGCCGGCCAGGGCCTCAACGTGCCGATCGTGGGCAACAACCCGACCTACGACCCGGCGCTGCTCGAGAGCCCGGCCGCCGAGGCCGTCAAGGCCAACACGTACATCGTCGCCTCGCTGAACACGTTCAACTCCGATGAGCCCGGGCCCAGCAAGGTTGCCAGCGCCTTCAAGGAGGCGTATCCCAAGGAGACGCCGAAGGCCGCGGTGCAGTTCGGGTACGCCCAGGGCCAGGTCATGAACGAGATCCTCAACAAGGCGTGCGAGAACAACGACCTCACACGGGAGGGCATTGTCAAGGCCTCGCGCGAGGTCTCGAGCCTGGACCTCGACGGCCTCACGGCCGGCCCGCTCGACTACACGAAGGTCGGCGAGCCGTCGACGCGTGCCGTCTACATCACGCGGCCCGCCGATGTGCCGGGCGGACTGAAGACCGAGGGCGGCGTCGTGGAGACGGACGAGGCAAAGGCCTACGAGATCGCCGAGCAGTAGCGGCGACCCCGGTTCACGGTCGCCCCGCGCGCCCGGCGCGCGGGGCGACCGCGGCGCGGCTGTAGTCCCTTCGGGTCGCGGTGCTTGCCAGGCGCCCTCGGTGCCTGGCAGACTCGCGGCCGATGGGGGGTTCTGGGAGCGAGCGGCTGATCCGCTACGGCGGCGGTTTTGCTGAAGACGTCGTGGTCCGTGCGAGCGGCTCGTGGCTGGAGACGGCAGGCGGCAAGCGCGTGCTGGATTTCACGGCCGGCCAGATTTGCGCCACCGTTGGGCATAACCACCCGCGGGTGATGGCCGCGATCCGGCGGTCGCTGGATGAGGTGATCCACCTCAATTCGTGGATGCTCTCGCCGCCCGTGTTGGAGCTCGCCGACGCGCTGCTGGAGACGCTGCCGGCTCCGCTGGAGCGCGCGATGTTCCTGTCGACCGGCGGTGAGTCGATCGAGGTCGCGGTCCGCATGGCGAAGCTGAGCACGGGCCGGTTCGAGGTCGCCTCGCTCACGCGCAGCTGGCACGGGCTGACCGGCGGCGCTGCGGCGCTGACGCTCGCCGCTGGGCGGCGCGGGTATGGGCCGACGCTCCCGGGTTCGTTCGCGCTGCCGGCGCCGTATGCCTACCGCTGCCCTGTCCGCGCGTGCGACGGCAAATGCGACTGCACGTGCTTGGAGGCCGGCTTTGACCTGTTTGACCAGGCGTCGGTCGGCTCGCCGGCTGCGCTCGTGGCGGAGCCGGTGCTATCGGCGGGCGGCGTGATCGTGCCGCCCCCCGGGTACTTCAGCCGCCTGGTCGAGCTGTGCCAGGAGCGCGGGATGCTGGTCGTCTTCGACGAGTGCCAGACCGGCCTGGGGCGGCTCGGGACGATGTACGGCTTCGAGGCCTTCGGCGTGGTGCCGGACTTCCTGGTCCTGTCGAAGACGCTCGGTGGCGGCGTCCCAATCGGTGCCGTGGTCACGAGCGCCGCGATCGAGGCCACCTGCCACGAGCGCGGCTTCGTGCACGTCACCTCACACGTTTCCGACCCCATGCCGGCGGCTGCCGCGCTGGCCGTCATCGAGGTCGTCCGCGAGGACGGCCTGCCCGCGCGTGCTGCGCGCGCCGGCGAGCGACTGCGCGGCCACCTCGACGAGCTGGCCGCCCGCCATGAAAGCGTCGGTGACGTGCGCGGGATGGGGCTGCTGTGCGGCCTGGAGCTGGTCGAGGACCGCGACAGCCGCCGGCCGGCCGAAGCGATGGGACTGGCGCTGACCGAGGAGTGCGAGCGGCGAGGGCTGTCGGTCAACCTTGTCCGCGGCGGCACCGGAGGCGCCGCCAACTGCATGCGCATGGCGCCTCCGCTGACGATCTCCGACGACGAGATCGACCTCGCGGCCGAGATCCTCGACGCCTCACTTGCAGCGTTGCCGAGAACGGCCCATGCGTGAGGTGGCGGCCTTCTCGTCTTGCCGCGTGCTCACGAGCGGGCGACAAAGTGGCCGCGCTCGATGTCATGCCGCCGTGTGGGCGAGGACGTTGATGATCGTCCCGCCCGGATCCTCGACGAAGAAGCGCCGCACGCCCCAGGGCTCGCCGAGGTCGATCCCGAATCGTGGCTCGGGGTCTTCGAATCCGGCTGGCGGGATCACGACCTGGGCGCTGCGGTTCGCCGGCGAAGTGAGCCCGAGAACCGGGTCTTCCATCACCACTTCGAAGCCGAGCACGTCGGTGTAGAAGGCCCGCGACGTGTCGACGTTCTCCCCACGCGCGTAGGCCACCACTCGCGTAGGGGACGGAGCGGGGAGTTGATCAGCCATCGAGACCTCCTCATTGGGTGAATGCGGCGTCGAGGTGTTCGCCGAGCAGGCGGGTGAGCTCGTCTGGCTGGTCCTCTTGAACGAGGTGACCGGCGGTGGGCAGCAGCGTGAGCCGGGCAGCAGGGATCCGCCGGGCCAGCTCGGCGCCGCGCGCCGCGGGGATCCATGGGTCGGCTTCGCCCCAGATGACCAGCGTCGGCGCGGTGATCTGGTCAAGCAGCGGCTCGATGTCGTCGGTGTGGCGCTGGTCGCCCTGAGCGATCTGCCGGTAGAACGCCGACTGCCCGGCGGGACCGAGCCACGGCGCGATCAGGGCGTCCTCGAGGTCGCGATCCAGCGGCCGCGGCTGCGCGGTCGCGACATAGGCACGCAGCACCCCCTCGTGGATGGCGGCGGGGAGCTGCTCGAACACCGCGTCGTGGTCGCGGACCAGCCGGTAGAACGGCGAGCCCCACGGGGCGAGCGCGACCACGTCGATGAGCGCGAGTGCCGCGACCGCGCGGTGATGCAAGAGGTGCGCGCGCAATGCCGTCGCACCGCCGATGTCGTGGGCGATCACCGCTGGCCGGTCGAGCCCCCAGAACCCCAGCAACGCGGCAAGGCGAGCTCCGTGGCCGGCCAGCGAGACGTCCTGCCCGGGGCGCTGGTCAGACGCGCCGAAACCGAGCAGGTCGAACACGTACACGCTGAAGCGCTCGGCCAGGCGCTCAGCGACGCGCCGCCACGTCCACGACGACCACGGCGTGCCGTGCACCATCACCACCGGCAGCCCGTCCCCGAGCCGATCCCAGGCGATGTCGCCCGCCTCGGTCGCATAGCGCTCACGGAGGACCCATTCGCCCACCGACGAAACGCTATCCGGCCTACGTGCGGCGCGTGCTGAGTTGGTGGAGCAAGCTCCGGACGACGCGTCGATGCCCGGGCGCGACCGGGCCCCACGCCGCGCGAGCCACGGGATTCCGTAGCTGGACGAAGGTGGCGAACAGCAGCTCGTGTTGCCGGGACATGAACAGCACCTCGCCACGCAGTCCGAGCGGCGAGTCGGCACCGAGGAGCGCGACCTCCGGCGTGCTTCGTCGTACGTGCCAGCCGAGCACGAGCCGCTCGTCGTGGGTCGAGCCGAGCCGTAGGCCGAGCGCCGACCACCCGCAGCGGAGCGCACGCAGGGGCGGCGGATGGACTACCTGCGCTCGCTCTTCGCTGCCTTCTGCCCCGATCAGGACGAGGTCGAGGCGCGCAGCCTGCTCTTCTATTCACTGTGGATCGGCACCCACTTCATCGCCGCGGACCACGGTGCGCGCAGCCGAGCGGATGTGATCAAGCTTGCCCTTGCTCGGCTCGAGGCCTAACCGGGGTCGTCGGGTGAGTCGACGCGACCTGGTCCACATCCTCAACGCGCTGTGGCGCCTGTCGGGCGGCGCGGCCGGCGTCGGAGTGCCGGTGGCCGACATCGAGCAGGCCATCGGTCGCGGCCGCGGCGACATGCGCACGCCGCTCAACCTGCAGTCGCTCGCCGACGAGAACCGCGTGGTGCAGCTTTCCGACGGGGCGTGGGCTCTCACGCCTGACGGCGTCGCCTGGCTCGAGCAGGACCGCGAGCTCTCCGACCGCTGACCGTCATCATCCGCGAGGTGACCACCACCGACGCGACGCGACTCGCCGTTCTCATCGACTCGGACAACACGACCGCGACCCTCACCACGGAGCTGCTCGAGGAGATCGCCAAGTACGGGACGCCGACCGTCAAGCGGGCGTACGGCGACTGGACCACCCAGCACCTCGTCACGTGGAAGGAGGAGCTGCTGCGACACGCGATCCAGCCGGTGCAGCAGTTCGCCTACACGCGCGGCAAGAACTCCACCGACTCCGCGCTGATCATCGATGCGATGGACCTGCTCTACGCGGGAAACCTCGAGGGCTTCGTGATCGTCTCGAGCGACAGCGACTTCACGCGGCTGGCGACACGGCTGCGCGAATCGGGGATGACCGTGTACGGGCTCGGTCGCCGCAGCACGCCCGCGCCGTTCGTCGCAGCCTGCGACCGGTTCATCTATCTCGACCTTCTGAGAGAGGAGCCGCCAGAGCCGGCGTCGCAAGCAACAGACGACGACGAGCCGGCACCGCCGCTGCCGAACCTCAAGCAGATCCTGTCGACGGCGATTCGCGGCACGTCCAAGGACGACGGCTGGTCCAACCTCAGCGAGGTCGGGTCGTACCTGGTCAAGAGTCACGCCGCGTTCGATGCGCGGGACTACGGCCACGCGAAGCTCGGTGAGCTGGTGCGCGCGGAGCCGTACGTCGACGTCAAAGACGTGCCCGGCCCGACCGGGCTGAGCCAGCTCTGGGTGCGGCTCAAGCCGGCGGCCGGCAAGCGCTCACGGACTCGATGACTCCCCTGGCGGTGGTCGACCAGGGGATGCACCTGGAGTTCTCCTTCGCGGACCTGATGCGCTACCACGGGCCGGGCTCGCCGGGTGGCGTGGCGCACGCCTACAAGGTGCTCGAGCGGGGGTTGCGGATGCTGGCGCCAGACGGGGTGCCCGAGCGGCGCGAGGTCGTGGTCCGAACCGCGTTCGCTGGGCCCGGCGCGCGCGACGCGTTCGAGCTCGTGCTGCGCGGTGTCACCGGGGAGCGGTACACGGTCGACCCCGCGCTCGCCCGTCCCGCCCGCGGACGAGCAGCGGAGCGCTTCGTCTTCGTGCTCGGCTACCGCGAGCGCGAGGTGACGCTCGGAGTGCGCGACGGATTCGTCACCGACGAGTTCGTCGACCTCGCGCGCGCCGAGCAGCGCACGCCCGAGCAGGAGGCCCGTCTCACCACGCTCAAGGCCGAGATGGCCGAGCGGGTCATGGCCGCGCCCGCTGACGCTGTCTACCTCGCCGAGTAACTCCGCGACCGCAGCGCCGAAAGTCAGTCCTCGAGCAGGACGATGCCTCGGCTACGGCTTCGTGTCTTGTCTGCGCGCCGCCTCGCGACGGAGCTCTCGTTCCCTGCGCGCGGCGGATTTCTTCTGATCGTGCGCGAACTGCGCGCCGGACTCGTCGAGCGTGCGTCGCACGCGTTCGATGTCGCCGCTCTTCACCGGCCCGTGGGCCAACGCGTTCGGGGGTCGCTCCTCATGGTCGGGCATCAGGGCCCGCTCCTCTGATCGTGGAGGGTCAACTGTGGTGTACCCGGCCGGCGCTTGAGCACGCCTCGCTTGACATGTGACCATTTCAGTCACCTATCATGGCGGACATGGACCTGGTGTTCAGAGCGCTCGCCGACCCCACCCGACGCGGACTGCTCGACGAGCTGTTCGAGCAGGACGGGCAGACGCTGAGCGCGCTCGAGGCGCGGTTGCCGATGACGCGCTTCGGCGTGATGAAGCACCTGCGGGTGCTCGAGGAGGCGGGTCTCGTGACTACGCGCAAGCGCGGGCGCGAGAAGTTCCACTTCCTGAACCCTGTCCCGATCCGGCTCGTCCACGACCGCTGGGTGAGCAAGTACGCCGAGCCCTGGGCCGCCGCGCTCACGGGCATCAAACGCGAGCTCGAGGAGCAAACCATGGAGGCCGCCGACGTCCAGCACCGCATCCCGCTCAGCCCCGATCCCGAGGGCAAGGGAGCCATGGCGGTGTTCGAGATCTACATCAAGACGACGCCCGAGCGCCTGTGGGAGGCGATCACCGATCCGAAGCTGCGGGCGAAGTACAGCTTCGGCGTGGAGACCCACTCACAGTGGAGCGCCGGCTCGAGCTACGAGGCCGGCGTTCCCGGTGTCGTCGACATCGCGTCCGGCGAGAACCTGGAGGTCGACCCACCGCGGCGGCTCGTGCAGACCTTCAACGCCCTCTGGAGCGATGACGTCCGGGCCGCGGGGACCTCGAGGGTCACCTGGGAGATCGTCCCGGTCGGCGACTCGTGCCAGCTGACCGTGATCCACGACCAGCTCCCGCGGGACGCCAACCCTGAGCTCTACGGCGGCTGGCCGCAGATCCTCTCGGGCCTGAAGACGCTGCTGGAGACCGGCGAGACGCTCACCACGCCCGGCTCGCTGATGTACTCGCAGCCGTAGAGCGGCGGGCGATGTGGCGGCGGCGCGCTAGGCCTGGGACTGGCTGATGTTCACCATCCACGCGATGCCGAACTGGTCGATGCACATGCCGAACTCGTCGCCCCACATCTGCTTCTCCAACGGGATCGTGACGGTGCCGCCGCCGGACAGCTGCTCCCAGTAGCCGCGCAGGTCGTCGCCGTCGTCTCCGCTCAGGCTCACGGCGATGTTGTTGCCGGGCTGGTGCTCCATCCCGGGCGGCGTGTCGGCACCCATCAGCGTGAGCCCACGGTCTGACTCGAGCTGGCCATGCATGATCTTGTCGGGGCTCGGGGCATCCGGTCCGCCGAGCTCCCCGAACGTGTTCAGCGTCAACGTGCCGCCGAAGACGCGCTCGTAGAACTGCATGGCCTCCCGCGCGGTGCCCGGAAAGCTGATGTAGGGGTTCAGACGAGAGGACATCGGATGCTCCTTGGTCGTGATCTGGGGCGACGAGCTAGCGCCGCCGTGCCGTGGGCTCGAATGCCGGGTTGCTGAAGGAGTTGTCGGCCGGGTTGATGGTCGTGCCGGGCGTGACGATCTCGTCGATGCGGTCCAGCGTTGCCTCGTCGAGCGTGACGTCGGCCGCGGCGAGCTGGCTCTCGAGCTGCTCCATGGTGCGCGGCCCGATGAGTGCCGCGGTGATCGCGGGGTGATTGAGCACGAACGCGATCGCGAGCTGGATGAGCGTGATCCCAGCGGCGTCGGCGAGCTGGGCGAGCTCCTCGGCGGCGTCGAGCTTGCGCTGGTTTGTCGGCTCGGAGAGGTCGAAGCGCTCGGGCAGCCGGCTGGCGCGGGAGGAGGACTGCTGGCCCGCATCCTTGCGCCAGCGGCCGGAGAGCCAGCCGCCGGCCAGCGGGCTGTAGGACATGACGGCCATGCCGTGCCGCTGGCAGGTCGGCAGCACGTCGGCCTCGACGGCACGCACGAGGATCGAGTACGGCGGCTGCTCGGTCACGAACCGCTGTAGGTGCCGATCGCGCGCGACCCACTGCGCCTCGACGATCTGGCTGCCCGGGAACGTCGACGAGCCGATGTAGCGCACCTTGCCCTGGTGCACGAGGTCGCTGAGCGCCGACAGCGTTTCTTCGATGTCGGTCCGCGGATCCGAGCGGTGGACCTGGTAGAGGTCGATCCAGTCGGTGCCCAGCCGCCGCAGCGAGTCCTCGACCGCGCGGATGATCCAGCGGCGCGAGTTGCCCTGCTGGTTGGGATCCTCGCCCATCGCGTTGTGGAACTTGGTGGCGAGGATCACGTCGTCGCGCCGGCCGCCGGCGAGCGCCTTGCCGACGATCTCCTCGGACTCGCCCTGCGCGTAGACGTCGGCGGTGTCGATGAAGTTGATGCCGGCGTCCAGCGCGGCGTGGATGATCCGGATCGACTCGTCGTGATCCGGGTTGCCCCACGAGCCGAACATCATCGCGCCGAGGCAGAACTTGCTGACCGACACGCCCGTGCGACCCAGCTCGCGATGCTCCATGCGGAGACTCCAGCACATCTCGGCGTGCCGTCAGCGCCGGTGGCCACGCAGGCGACCAGTGCTACGGCGCGACCTCGCAGTCCTTACCTGAGCCTGCGCGGTCAGGCGGCTGCGGCGACGACCGGCGCGAGGCGCTCGAGCGCTACCGCGTACCCGACGCGCGACCCGGTGCCGATCGCGCTGGCTACCGACCGCGAATGCGCGGTCGCCGCGTCGCCGGCGGCGAACACGCCCGCGACGTTCGTTCGGCCGTCGGCGTCGGCGATGATCGTCCCGTCTGCGGTCAACTCGCAACCGAGCGCAGCGGCGAGCCCGTTCGGCTGGTCCCGTCGCGTGTTCACGAACAGTGCTTCACGCCGCTCGGCCGGGCCGTGCGAGAACTCGATCTGCGTGAGGCCGCCATCGTTACCGGCAAGCCGGGCGATCGGCTCCGTCCGGACTCGCACGCCCGCTTCTGCCAGCAGCGCGCCGCCGGGGTCCGGCGCGCCGTCCGTGCACAGCACGACGTCGTTGCTCCAAGCTGCAAGCACGAGCGCCGAGCGCACGGCGCCCGCGCCGCTGCCGTGGAACGCCAACGGCCGGTCGCGCACTTCCCAGCCGTCGCAGAACGCGCAGTGGAACACCGACCGAGCCCACAGCGCCTCGATCCCAGGCAGCGGCGGCGGGTCGTAGCGCAGCCCGTGGGCCAGCACGATCGCATGGGTGCGCACTGGAGGCCCGTCGGTCGGCCTCACCACGAACCCATCCCGGATCCGCTCGGCGTCCTCGACGGCGCCATGACGCAGCTCGACGTTCGCATGCTGCTCGAGCTGACGCCGCCCGCTGGCGCGCAGGTCCGCCGGCTTCACGCGATCATGGCCGAGCAGCCCGCCGACACCCTGGGACGCGGCGTTCGCCGGCCGGTCGTTATCCACCACGAGCACACGCTTCCTCGCCCGGCCCAGCACGAGAGCCGCGCTCAGGCCCGCGGGCCCGCCGCCCACGATCACGGCGTCGTACCGCGTGTTGCGCCAGGCGTCGAGGTGATGGAGCCGGTCGGTCATTGCTACATAGACGCGACTACCCCTGGTGATTCATCCCTTGCCGAGAAATCCGGGGGTTAGCCGCACCTAGCTCAGTCATGCAGGGTGGGTCGGTAGACGAGCTCTTGGATGTTGCCGTTGATCGGTTGCGTGGAGACAGACCTGGAGCCAACAGCGAAATTCATCGCCGTTGGACTCTTGGAGTCCGGCCGCCCCGGATGCGGCCCCAGGCCTTAACCACAGGTTCTAGGTGTGAGAGCCAGTGCGGGGGGCTACCGTGTACGTCGTCGAACAGAGCGCGGTTCTCGAAGTCGGAGCAACCGGTCGTCGAGGCGTCGTTCAGCCCGACCTACATGCCGTCGACACCCGGTGGGCTGAGCTGCGCGCCAAGGATGGTCTATGCCCGCCCGACCGCCAGCAGCACCAGGTTCGAGAACGTGGCCGTGCCGTCGTCCGAGGCCGTCTCCTTGACCGCCCCGAGGATCGCGTCCCAGGCCCTGTCTGGGTCATCTGGCGCGTGCTTCGCGATCAGTGCGACCAGCGGTGGGACTGTGTCCTTGACCATCGCGACGAACTCTTCGGCGGACTCCCACTCGAAGCTGACCTCGGTCTCCTCGACCTCGACGTCGGAGAACCCGCCGCCCTCGAGCAGCCCCCCCAGCGCCTCCGGTGTCGGGCGCGAGAGCGGGCCTGGCGTCCCCGGCGGGGGCGGATCGACGCCGAGCGTGCGCATCGCCGTCCCCATCGGAATCGCGATGAAGGGCACCCGCTCCGGCGGTCCCCACGAGCTGATCACCATCCTCGACCCCGGTACCAGGAAGCTCCGCACCCGGGCGGCCGCGGCTTCCGCCTCGGGCTCGAAGATGAGCCCAAAGCGCGATAGCGCCGCATCGAAGCTCTCGGGCGGGAAGTCCAGGCTGGCCGCCTCGGACTCGACGAACTCGACGTTCTCGAGGCCGGCCGCCGCCGCGCGCTCGCGGCCGTAGGCCAGCATCTCGGGAGAGATGTCGGTGGCCACGACCTTGCCCTCGGCTCCGGCCACAGCCGCCGCCGTGAGCGACGGCTCGCCGTAGCCCGCGGCTACGTCAAGCACCCGGCTCCCGGGCCCGACGCCCGCCAGCTCCACCATGCGCTTGCTGACGTGAGCGGTCGCGGCATTGATGAACTCCGACCGCTTGCGCCAGCCCTCGGCGCCCTTGTTCCACTGCTGCCGTTGCCCGTCGCGGAACTCAACCGCGTCTACTGCCTGAGACTCCATATCTCACCTCCGGATTGGGCCGGTGCCAACCATATGCGATGCAGCCCAGCGTTACAGACCACACTCTGAGTGGAGGGAACGGGTGCTCAAAGCGAATCCGACCCCGCCTCACCTATGCCAACGTCGTCGTTAGGGACGGGAACCAGAAGCGCGTCGCCCGTCGGACGCCGCGCAGCCCGACCCGATCCGGCGCTCTCGCTTGTGCTGCTTAGGAGCAGCGCGGCGGCGAGCGGCAACGGAACTACTCGGCGCGCTGCGCCGTGTCGTCCCAAGCGCTAGTTAAGGACCCCCGCGCTGTCGACGCTGAGCGGCGGCATCTGAACCCACGGCCCCGATCGGGCCCATCGTGTCGATCTGCCACTCGCCCGTCGCGATACGTCGCAGCTGGACGATCTCGTCGTTCGAGAGCGTGGCGGCCGCTCGGTCGCCGCGAATGGCGATTCTCTGGACCGTCGCGCCGAGGAAGTACGCTCGCCACTCCGGCGTGGCCCCCTTGAGCTGCTTGCAGGCGGTCCGGCTCATGTAGTCGGTGCAGGTCTGAGGGCTGGAGGCGAAGTGCCGCGCCCACTTGTTGGCGGTCTCGGCGATCGGCCCCCTCGCCCCCGGCGACGCGCCGGGGAAGCTCACCAACGCGACGATGCCGACGGACTGGCGGTCGAGCCGGCACCAGCGCGAGACGTCGCGCGGGAAGCGGTAGCTCAGGCTCGTCTGGCCGGCCGGCCAGAGCCGGAAGAGCGTGATCTCGCTCCGCGGATCACCCGGCGGCGCGGCGACGTTCGCGCCGCAGGTCGCGCTGATCTCAGCGCCGCTGACCGTTTCGAAGGTCTGGTTGCGCACAGGTGGAAGCAGCTGCACCGTCAGTACCCGTCCGTCGAGGCTGAAGCGCACGCCGCGCTCGACGTCGGTAGCGACGACCTTCTTGCCCGGCGGCGCCGCCGACCGTTCGACGTCAGACTCGCCCGCGACGGTCACCACGACCGCGACGAGGGCGACGACCACGGCGAGCGCCACCAGCGCTGGCAGACCGGTCGCGGGGAGGCCCGGCAACAGCCGCCGCAGGTCGAAGACACGCGAGCGCGAATGGCTCTCGGTGTCGCGACGGTGCGCCCGGCGCAGCTCACGTTCGAGGTCGTCGAAGAAGTCGGTCATGGGGTCCGCCCTTCCAGCTTGCGCCGCAGGCTCGCAAGCCCGCGCGAGACGCGCTTACGGATCACGGCCTCGGACGTGTGCGTGGCGGCGGCGATCTGCTCGTACTCCTGCTCATCGACCACGCGCGCCTCGATCGCGGCGCGCTGGTCGGCCGGCAGCCGTTGCAGAAGCTGCACGACGTCGCCCTCCGCGGTCACCACGAGCTCGATCGCCTCATCGTCGAGCACGAGCGGCGCCATCCCGAGCGCCCGGCGGGCGCGGTCCTCGACCCGCCCGTGCGCCAGCGTCCGCGCGAGCTTGTGCCGCGCGATCCCGTACAGCCAGCCGATCGCCGCTCCCTTGGCGGGGTCAAAGCGCCGGCGCGCCGCGAGCGCGGCGGCGAACGTCTCCGCGGTCAGGTCGGCCGCCAGCTCGGCGTCGCCGGTGCGCCGCATGAAAAACCCGGCCAACGGCCGCGCATTCCGCCGGTAGAAGGCGGCGAAGGCCTCCTCGTCACCCACCGAGGCGACCAACAGCTCCTCGTCGGAGACCATCATCAACAGATCATTGCCGGGACCTGCCGCGTTTGTGACCGAATCGCAAAACGTGATGCCCAGCCGACCGAACCGGGAGCGCGCGGGGCGGTCGGTCGAGGAGCGGCTGACGTGCAGAACATAATCCCCATGCGCGACACGGCCGCTCGTCGCGAGCCAGTGCTCCCTTCGCCTGGGAGCGGCACTGCCGCTTGTGCCTCAGAGGAGCAGTGGACGGGCGCGAGCGATAGTCCAGCAGGTCGTGGCCGGTTGTGATTCACGTCTTCGCGGTGTCGAGATCGTCGAGCAAGGCACCGAATCAGGACGGCCTTGCGCACGTACTGCGAGACGCTGGTCCCTGCGCGTCCGCCGTGCGCGCTGGCGCTCGACTGCCAATCACGGTAGTGTCGCCGTTATCGCGATGGCGTAACCGAGATCGCACGCGGATCGGAACAACAGCAAGGACGTCCTCGGTTCAGTGTGGACCGACTGGCCTGAGTGCGCTGATGCTGCGCGCACTATTCAAAGGAGACCCGCCACCATGAGGGATGCCATCGCGACCAGGCGGTCAAGGCGACTGATGCTCGTTGCGGTTGGGCTCCTCGCGGCGGTCGCCGTGCTCCCCCTGCTCGTGCCGCCGAGTGCGGTGGCCTGGGAGTTGCTGTCTTTGGAGGACAGGCTGGCTTTGGAGTCCACGGAGATCAGCTCCGCGAAGGTCTGTGGGGCGAGCGAGTGCAGGGAGGTCTCCGATCCGGAGGCGGCGACGGCGCTCGCGGTCGGCCCCCGCCCCCGCCCCCGGGGTACGGACGCGGACCGCCCCGTGCGCGGGCTGCCCTGGTACACGAGCACGCTCACGATCCCCGCCGAGGAGCGCGGCGAGGTGGTCCGCGTCTCCGTCACCGTGGTGCCCTCCGCCGGGCTGATGCGCGTGGGGGACGCGGACGGGGTCGTGGTCTGGGTGACCCTGCCCAGCCAGAGCAAAGGGGCCTACGCGAAGCTCACAGCCGGCCTTACGCCCCGCCCGGCGAGGACGCTTCCGGGCGTGGGCGAGGACGCGCTGCCGGTCGCCCGCGTCGATGAGGTCGTCGAGTTCCCGAGCGCGGCCACCCCGGCGTCGGCGAGCGACGGCTCGAACGTTTGGATCGTCGCGCTGGGCGGCGGCGTGCTAGCGGCGCTCATGGCGGGGTTGCTGCTCACGATCCGCCACCGCCGCGCGTCGACGCCGCCAGCGGCGTCCGAGGCACTGGGGTAGGGACGGTCCGGTCCGGTCCAGACGTCCAGCAGGGCCAGGACACTTCGGGATTCGACGGGTCGGGGGCTGGTCCTGCTCCCGCTAGGCCACGAACGAGGGCAACCGGGTCCGTCGAGTCCACGTACAGCACTACATCGCTTCCCTCGCCTTGGTCACGCCGGACTGCATCTCCTGCGCGTTCATCACCGGCGACAACGTGATATTCGCGCCCAGGCCCATGAAGAACGGCTCTGCCG
The DNA here is from genome assembly GCA_963838655.1 of uncultured Solirubrobacteraceae bacterium. Taxonomy (GTDB): domain Bacteria; phylum Actinomycetota; class Thermoleophilia; order Solirubrobacterales; family Solirubrobacteraceae; genus DASSUW01. Next base: position 645,446 of record CAWIRW010000013.1, read on the forward strand.
CCGGTGGGATCTCGCTTGAGTCGTTCATCTCGAAGAAGATGAGCGCGGTTCGCATCCCGTCCTCGGCTGTGAAGTAGGCCGCCTCAGCCTTCAGCGCTTCCAGCGACGAGGCCATGAGCTGCGGCAGGCTCCCGTCCTTGATCGCGTCGTTGCCCGACCCGGTCGGCATCTGCACCTTCATCAACATCCGCATACTCGCGCTCCCTCATGTTGGGGCCCGACCGGCGTGAGGGGGACACGAACGAGTGCCAAGGCGCTGCGCACCGGTTCGCCGCCGGAACACGACCCGGACTGCCAGCGAGCGCCACAAGGCACCCGCGCTCGCGAACCTACGCCCCCCACGCAACACCCGTCAAGCAGACCCGGCATCGCCCCAAGCTCGTGCGGCAGCTCACCGGCCCCCCTCCCGCTCCCGCTTTCCCAGGACACTGCGGTTCCGCGCGCCCGCGCGAGCTATCGCGCTGCTGCATTCGCCTGCATGCGATAGCCCACCCGGCCGATCGTCGACTTTCGCTTCTCGTTCCAAAGCGCTAGCGGGCGTGGCGTGATCGTCAGTCACCGGCAGCAGTCGAGGCTGAGGGTCTCGCGTCGCGGCGGCTGCGAGTGGGGCCGGCTGAAATCTAGGCGGGCTTGCGGGCGCGGACGATCGCGGAGCCGGCGTATTGGTGGACGCGGTGGGTCTCGGTGATCTCGATGTCGGTCAGGCCGGCGTCGGTGAGGTGGCGCGTGTACTCGTCGGCGGTGAGCGCGCCGGCGACGCAGCCGACGTACTGGGCGAGGTCGGAGCGGGTGGCGTCGTCCATGCCGGGATCGGCGATGACGTCCGAGACGGCGAAGCGCCCGCCGGGCTTGAGCACGCGCGCGGTCTCGCGCAGGACCTGGGGCTTGTCGGTGGAGAGGTTGATGACGCAGTTGGAGAGGACGACGTCGACGGTGTTCGAGGGCAGCGGGATCGCCTCGATGTGGCCCTTGAGCCAGTGGACGTTCTCGATGCCGGCTTTGGCCTGGTTGGCGCGCGCGAGGTCGAGCATCTCGTCGGTCATGTCGAGCCCGTACGCGGTGCCGGTGGGCCCGACGCGGCGGGCGGAGAGCAGCACGTCGATCCCGCCGCCGGAACCGAGGTCGAGCACGATCTCGCCCTCGTGCAGGTCGGCCATCGCGGTCGGGTTGCCGCAGCCGAGCGAGGCCAGCACGGCGGTGTCGGGCAGCTCGTCGCGCTCGCCGTCGGCGTACAGGGCGCCGCCGAACAGCTCGGCCTGCTCGTCGGTGATCACCGCGGTGCCCGGGTCGCAGCAGCCCGCGGCCGCGGACGGGTCGGTCGTGGCGAGCGCGGCGGCGGCGTAGCGCTCGCGTACCGTCTCGCGCAGCGCGTCGGCGTCGGCCGCGATCGCTCTCTGGCCGGCGGCGCAGCCGCAGGTGCCGCCGGCGGCGCCGGTCTCGCAGCACGCGGCCTTCTCGCTGGGCTCGCAGCAGGTGGCCTGGGCGGCGGGCGCGCAACAGTCGGAGGCGGCCGTGTCCGCGTCCGTGGTGTCGGGAGCGGTCAGCTCAGCCATGCGGTCAGCTCCTCAAGGGCGTCAGGGATCACGTAGTAGTAGGCCCATAGGCCGCGGCGTTCGGAATCGACGATGCCGGCCTCGCGCAGCTTCTTGAGATGGTGGGAGAGCGTGGGCTGGGAGATGTCGAACAGCGGCACCAGCTCGCAGACGCAGACCTTGCCGGCGTGCTTGCGCAGCACGTCGACGAGTTGCAGGCGGATCGGGTCGCCGAGCGCTCTTGGCGACGACCGCCATCCGGGCCGCGTGCTCGCGCTCGACGTCGGGGTAGACGACCGGCTCGCAGCACGGCTCGCCGGCGGGGCGCTTGGTCTTGGGCGCCAGTTCCAGATCGATCGCCATCAATCTACTTCTATCGATTGAAGCGACAAGTGTCAATAGGTAGCATCCGACCCGACCGCAGACCGGCAAGGGAGAGGAGCTGAGCGATGGCCACCACACTGCGGGAGCTCGACGTCGACCTGATCACCCGCGGGCATCTCGAAAAGGGGCTCCAACGCCTGCGCGACGAGTTCGCCGGCACGTTCTCGGCCGAGACGGTCGAGCGCTTCATGGCCGAGTCCCTTGAGGCGCTCGGCGGCGCACGGCTGAAGAACTTCGTGCCGCTGTTCGTGCACCGCTTCGCGCGCGAGCGCCTGCGCGCGCTCGGCCAGGTGCAGGGCACGATCGCCAAGACGGTCCCCGAGGTGCTGTTCGTCTGCGTGCAGAACGCCGGCCGCAGCCAGATGGCCGCCGCCCTGCTCGACCACTACGCCGAGGGCCGCGTCCATGTGCGCTCGGCGGGCAGCGCGCCGGCCGACCAGATCAACCCCGATGTGGTGGCCGCGATGTCCGAGCTCGGGCTTGACGTCAGCAAGGAGTTCCCCAAGCCGATGACCGACGAGGTCGTCCAGGCCGCCGACGCCGTGATCACGATGGGCTGCGGAGACGCCTGCCCGATCTACCCCGGCAAGCGCTACGAGGACTGGGAGGTCGATGACCCCGCCGAGGCCGACCTCGACGGCGTGCGACGCATCCGCGACGACATCAGCGACCGCGTGCAGCGACTGCTTGCCGAGCTCACACAACCAGTCGGCGCCGCCCGCTGACCATTCCCGCCACAGGGACGGCGACGCGCTGCGATGCATCCGAGATAGGCTTCGCGCGCCGCCGCGGCGTTCCGGGGTCGACCGGGTCAACGCAGTGGCGGGACCGGTCTCCGGTGCGCGGCGGTTGCGTGTGTGCCGCGCTGCACGGACGCTGATGCTGGGCCGCCCCAGCCACGCCGGCGCGCTCAGCTGTCGAAGCCCAAACCCAGACGGTCGAGCACTCGGAGCCACGGGCCGCGGCGGCCGCCGCGGGCGTCGGCTCGGGCGAGGGCGGCGCGGGTGGCCTGGATGACCGCCCAGCGGGCCGGTTCGGGTGGGAACGGAAGCGGGCGGGTGCGGACGAGCTTCAGGCGGGTGCGCTCGGTGTCGGCCCCGTCGAGCAGGTCGAGCGCAGTGCGGGCTCCGAAGCGGCTCGCGGCCACGCCGAGGCCGGTGTAGCCGACCGCGTAGACCGCGCTGCCGCCCAGCGCCCGCCCGAACGTCACGCAGAAGCGGCTGCAGGTGTCGATCGGGCCTCCCCAGGCGTGCGTGATCGCGACGCCCTCCAACGCGGGGAACGTCTGCAGGAGATGGTCCGCAAGCAGCTCGAACGTGGCCGGCCGGCGATTCAACGTTGCGTCGTCGACGCGGTTGCGGAAGTGGTAGATGGCGTCGTAGCCCCCGAACAGCACGCGGCCGTCCGGCGTCAGGCGGTAGTAGTGGAACTGGTTGCCGCGGTCGGCGATGCCCTGACCACCGTCCCACCCGAGCTCGCGGCGCCGGGCGGCGCTCAGCGGCTCGGTCACGATCACGTAGTCGTAGACCGGCGCCACCAGCCGGCGGATCGGACGCACGAGCGGGGGATACGCGCCGGACGCGAGCAGGATCCGCGGCGCCCGTACGCGGCCACCGCGGACAGACAGCTCGCCGCGAGTAGCGTTGACCACCCGCGTGCGCTCGTACAGCCGCACGCCCAGCTCGAGCGCAACCTGCCGCAGGCCGAGCGCCAGCGCACCCGGGTCGACGAGCGCCATCCCCGTGCGCTGCAGGACCGCGCCGAGGTACGTGGGAGAGTTGACGAGCGCGCGGACGGCGTCGCGGTCGAGCACGTCCGCCTCCCAGCCGTAGCGGCGCAGCAGGGCGGCCTCCTCGGCCAGCTCGGTGACCTCGTGCGGCTGCGTGGCCACCGACAGCATGCCGGGCTCCTGCCACGCGGCCACGATCCCGTGGTGCACGAGATCGGTGCGCAGGCCCTGGAGGTTGTCGCGGCCTAGAGCCTCCAAAGCCTCGAGCTCGGCGGGGAAGCGCGAGGCGCCGTTCAGCAGCCCGTGGGTGAGCGAGGCGTCCGTGAAGCCGCCGTTGCGGCCGCTCGCGCCCGCGCCCGCGGTCTCGGCCTCGAGCAGCACGACCTCGCGCTCCGGGCGCTCGACCTTGGCCTGGACCGCCGCCCACAGCCCCGTGAAGCCCGCGCCGACGATCGCCAGGTCGGCCTCGACCGCGCCCTCGAGCGGCGGCGCGTCCGCCGGCGCGGGACGGTCGAGCCAGAAGGGAACGGGGGAGGCGTCGGCGAGTCGCACGGGCCGTCAGCCTACGACGCCGCCCAGGCGCGCCCGCCGCCTTCGCGTGTCGTCGCTACTCGCCGTGGTGCGCGCGCGAGGCGCGCCGGCGCACCTTGACCGCGAACCGCGACGGCTGGGCGCGCACGGTCGGGTTGTCGATGTCGCCGAGGCGGTCGATGAGCTTGATCCACTGCTCGGGCTTGAGCACGGCGTCGATCTGCTTGGCCGCTGCGCGGTTCTCGCCGTACAGCGGGCGCCAGCCGACGTGGATGTGGTCGTCGTGGTTGCCCATCGCGATCGTGTTGTCGGCGCCGGAGAACGTCATCAGGGAGATGATCTGGTGCGGCTTCATCGTCCCCTGCAGCTTCAGCAGCCGCTGGATCGTGAGGTCGGTGATCGAGCCGGGCCCCTGGGTGCCGGGCCGGATGATCACGCCGTTGATGGCGCCGATGTCCATCGCCGTGCCCGTCGAGTGCTCGGACACGTTGCCGGACGCCGTCAGGTAGCTGTGGCCGCACTTGAGCGAGGTGACGGTCGGCTTGAGCCCGGAGGCCGCGAGGTAGACGAGCGTGGCCAGCACGCGGCGGTCGATCTGCCCCGACCGGATGTCGCCCGCGCCGCAGCCGTAGACCTCGATCCGGCGGTCGGCGAGCACGCGGCGGACGAGCTGCTCCTTGCTGAGGAGCATCAGCTGGCCGATCGACGGGTTGGCGGCGTCGGCGCCGAAGAACGGGTTCTTGCCCTTGGCGCGGTAGATCGCGGTCGACTCGAGCAGCTTCCAGCCGTCGAGGATCGGCTTGGGGTCGATGCGCGGCGCGCCGTGCCCGGCCGGGCGGATCTCGAACTGGAGGTGGGGGACGCGGTCGCCCTCGCGCTTCGCGAGCCGGCCGAGGACCGTGCCGCCGATCACGCGGGCGCCCTTGCGCAAGGCCTTCGGCCGGAAGTCGCGCGGGTCGAAGCCCAGCGGCGCGGCCTGCGTGGCCTCCTCACCGGCCGTGGCGAGCTGGACGTCGCCGCCGGCGGCGCGCGCCATCGGGCGCGTCGGGTTGGCGAACAGGCGCTCCTTAGCGGGAGCGGCAACTGCCGGAACCGCCGGCTCAACCGCTTCGGCGGCGGCGTGTCGACGGGCTTGCGCCTTTGCGGCTACGCGCCGCCGAGCAGGCGCCGCGGTGCGTGACGCGGCCCGCGCGGGCGCCTCGTCGGCGTCCGGCTTGCGAGCATGGCGGCGCCCGAGCGAGCGATCCTTCGGCGCGGGATACGTACGGGCGACCTCGCCGAGGTGCCCGTAGGTGTAGGTGTTGCCGTAGACGTCCTGGAGCTTCACGAAGTGCCCCAGGCGCTTCGTGCGGCCGATCTTGACCACGCGGCCGTCGTTGACCGCGATCACCGCGGCCCGCGAGCGGGAGAAGATCTGGATGCCGCGCCGCGCGCCGTCGGACTCCACGACCATCGCGGCGTTGCCCTGCTCGACCTTGTTGCCGCGCTTGGTGAGCTGCTCGGCGTACGTCGCCTTGGCGTGGATCGGGAAGCGGCCCTGGGTGAGCCCGGTCAGCGAGCCGATGAGGTCGCCCGGCAGCCCGCCGATGACCTGGGCGCGCATGAGCACGGAGTCGACGTACCAGTTGGCGTGGTTGTAGGCGAACACCGCGCGCCGGATGTCGGTCTGCGCGCCGGCGGCCGCCAGGTAGCGGGCGGCGGCGAAGATCGCGTCCACGGGGTTGAAGGGGTCCTTGTGGCCGTCGCGGTTGGCGTCGACGCCGTAGGCGGCCCACGTGGCGGGCATGAACTGCATCCAGCCGAGCGCGCCCGCCGAGGAGATGTTCAGGTTGCGCCCGTAGTCGGTCTCGATCTCGTTGATCGCCGCCAGGATCTCCCAGCGCACGCCGTACTGCATGCCGGCCGCCTGGTAGAGCGGGAGCAGGAAGGGCGGGATGCGGAACTTGTCGATGAAGAAGTTCGGCACGCCGATCCGGGCCGGCCCCGGCATCGCGAGCGAGTAGCCCGGATTCGACGGGGCGGGGGTGCCGTTCGGGTTGGTGAGGGTCGGTGCCGGGGTCAGGCGACGTTCGTGCGTATCGTCACTATCCTCATTCTTCTTCTTGGCACACTCTCGATCTGAAGTTGAGGTCGAGTCACAGTCCTTGATCTTGCCCTCGGCCGACTTCGTGTTGAGGCGCCGCTTGCGCTCCGAGCTCGTGCCGCCGGTCGCCGTCGGGGCGGGCGTGGCGTCGGCCGTCGGCGCCGCCGCGGGCGTGTCGGCGGGGGCGGGCGGTGCAACGGTGGTCTCGACGGGCGACGCGACGGGCGTGGGGGTGGCCGTGTCGACCGGCGTGGCAGCGGCCGTCGGATCCGGCGCGGGCGCGGCGGGCGCGGGCGTGGTGATCGGCGCGGATGCCGTCTCGACGACGGTGGCCTCCGGCTCGGGCGCCTGGGCCGGCGTGGCCGTGCCCAGGACCGCCGCGTACATGGCGGCGACGGCAAGCGCGATGGCGAAGACGCGGTGCATCACGATCGGGGCGCGCGCTCGCGCGGGATGGGGAGGAAGATGGCCGTCAACACTTAGGTGGCGAGGAGCTCGACGCACAGAGAATCGACAGCGCAGCGCGGCGCCTTGAGTTTGGAGGCTGGGTTGATGACCCCAGCTTCGGCGGTCTTACTCTCAAGTTGAGCCTGAGATAACGCTATTTCCCGCCCGCGACACCCCGGCAAGTACCCGTCCTCGCGCAGACGATGCGCGATCGCGCGACGTGCCAGCATCAGACGGGCGGATGCCCCGTCTACGTCAGAACAACGCGCACCAGCTGGCTGATCGTGCGGCGCCGCTGATCGAAGATGCCGCCGAGCGCTCGCGGGTGTCGATGCGCACCCGCGTGGGGCGGCTGCGTTCTGCCTGGCGCTCGATCCTGCAGGCGGGCGTGGCCGCCGGCGTCGCGTGGATCGTGGCGACCGAGCTGCTCGGCCACGAGCAACCGTTCTTCGCGCCCGTGTCGGCGATCATCACGCTCGGCCTGACAGTCTCCGAGCGCGGCCGGCGGGCGGTCGATGTCGCTCTCGGCGTGGCGCTCGGGATCGCGGTCGGCGACCTGCTGGTGCTCGGGATCGGGGTCGGGGCCGCCCAGCTCGCGCTCGTGGTCATGCTCGCCACCTCGCTGGCGATCTTCCTCGGCAGCGGCCAGATGCTCGCCACCCAAGCGGCCGTGTCGGCAGCGCTCGTGGCCACGCTCCAGCCGCCGACCGACGGTGTGACCTTCGCGCGCTTCCTCGACGCGCTGGCCGGCGGCACGATCGCCCTGCTCGTGAATGCCGTCGTGCTGCCCGCCGACCCGGTGGCGATGCTGCGCAAGGCGGCGCGGCCGGTGCTCGACGAGCTGGCGGGCGCGCTCGACGACATCGCCGTCGCGATGCTCGATCGCGACCGCGACCTCGCCGAACGGGCGCTGCGCCGCGCCCGCGCGATCGACGAGCTCAGCGCCCGCTTCTTCGACGCGGTGGGCGTGAGCCGGGAGACGACCACGTACGCCCCGCCGCGGCGGCGCTACCGCCGCAAGGTCGAGGACTATGCGGCGGCCGCGGCGCAGATCGACCTGGCAGTGCGCAACGTGCGCGTGCTCGCGCGCGGCACGATCCGCGCCGTCCGCCTGCAGGAGAACGTCCCGCCCGAGGTCGCCGACGCGCTGCGCCTGCTGGCCCAGGCGGTGCGGGCGTTCGGCGACGCGATCGACCATCCCGAGCGCGTGGAGCGCGTGCGCGAGCCGGCGCTGCGCGCGGCGGCCATCGCGACCGAGGTGCTCGAGGACACCGCCAACCTCTCGGTCAGCGTGATCGTCGGCCAGATCCGCTCCACCGCCACCGACCTGCTGACCGGCACGGGGCTCGATACCGACCGCGCGGCCGAGGCCGTGCGGGTTGCGGAGCCCTAGCCCGGCTGGCAGACCGGGCACCAGAAGGTGGTCCGGCCGCCGATCGTCGCCCGCTCGAGCGTCGTGCCGCAGCGCGGGCACGCGCCGCCGGGCACGCGGTGGGGGATGAGTCGGCCGGTGTGGGCGCCGCCGTTGCGGATCGCGTCGCGTAGAGCGGCTCGCACCTGGCGGCGCAGGACGTCGAGCTCCTCGGTCGTGAGCTCGCCCGCCGGGCGCCGGGGGTTCAGCCGCGCGCGCCACAGGATCTCGTCGGCCAGCAGGTTGCCGACACCGGAGAGCACGTGCTGGTTGAGCAGGCGCGCCTTGATGGCCATCGTCCCGCGCCCGAACGACGTCCGGAACGCCTCGCGGCCGATGTCCGCGGCGTCGGGACCGACGTGCGCGAAGTCGGGCTCGAGCACCGCGCGCCCGAGCCGCCGCTTGTCCCGCAGCGCCAGCCGGCCGCCGCCGGCGAACTCGAGCACGAACCGATCCCAGCCGTTGGGCGCGGGCGGCTCGTCGACCGCGATCCGCCCCGCCATCCCGAGATGCAGGCCGAGCTCCGGCCCGTCGTCGGTCTCGGCCCACAGGAACTTCCCGCGGCGGTGGGTCGCGGTCAGCCGGCGACCGACTAGCGCCGCCGCGATCTCTCCCGGCGCGTGGGGCCGGCAGACGTACGTGTCCCGATCGTCGACCGCGGTGATTTCGCGCCCCACCACCAGCTCGAGCTGCTGGCGCGCGCGCTCGGCCTCAGGGAGCTCCGGCACCGGCGATCGTCAGGTCGACGGCGTCCGGCGCGAGCACGGACTCGATCACCATGACCGCGGCGCCGATCACGCCGGCGCGGTCGTCGAGCGTCGAGCGCGCGATCCGGATCGACCGCGTGGCGAGGGCGGTCGAACGCCGGTACACGACCTCCCGGACCCCGGCGAGCAGGTGCTCCTCGGCGTCGGCGATGTCGCCGCCGACGACGATCACGCCCGGGTTGAAGAAGTTCACCGCGCTGGCCAGCACTCCGCCGAGCTCGCGGCCGGCCTGGCGGACGAGGCGCATCGCCTCCGGCCGGCCCTCGCGCACGTAGCGCACCACGTCGCGACTGTTCTCCGCCGGGATCCCGACCGCCCGCAGCTGCGCCGCCATGGCGCCGCCGCCGGCGATCGCCTCGAGGCAGCCGAGGTTGCCGCAGCGGCAGAGCACGTCGTCGTGGTCGGGCACGTGGATGTGCCCGATGTCCCCCGCCGCGCCCTGGGCGCCGCGGTGGATGCGCCCGTCGGCGACGACGCCGCAGCCGATGCCGGTGCCGATCTTGACGAACAGCAGGTGCGGCGTCTCGCGCCAGCTCGACCAGTGCTCGCCGAGCGCCATGATGTTGACGTCGTTGTCGACCAGGACGGGGGCGTCATAGACCGCGCGCAGGTGAGCGCCGACGCGGTAGCCGTCCCAACCGGGCATGATCGGCGGGGCGACCGGCGTGCCGGTGACGAACTCGACCGGCCCCGGGACGCCGACACCGACGCCGCGCACGGCCCCACGGTCCGAGCCCGACTGCTCGAGCAGCGCGTCGAAGGCGCGCTCGAGCCAGCCGAGCACGGGTCGCGGCCCGTCGGCGATGGCGACGTCCTCGCGCGCCTCGTCGAGCACCTCGCCCGCCATGTCCGTGATCGCGACGCGCGAGTGGGTCGCGCCGAGGTCGGCGGCGAGCACGATGCCCGCGGAGCGGTTGAAGGCGAAGGTGGCCGGCGGGCGGCCGCCGGTCGAGGCGCTCGCGCCGGCGGGGACGACGAGCCGCTGGGCGATCAGCGCATCCACGCGCTGGGCCACCGTCGAGCGGGCGAGCCCGGTCAGCGCCACGAGCTCCGCCCGCGTGCTCGCCCGGCCGTCGCGGATCAGGTGCAGCAGCGCCCCCGCACCCGTGCCGGAGCGCGTGCCTTCGGTCTCGAGCGTGCCCTGCATCGTTGCTCAGGATGGCACAAGGATCTGCTATCGATCCGTGGCTTCCGGGCTTTTGCGCGGTCGTCGGCGGAAGGCGCCGCGGGAACGTCAACTGCGGCTGGGTAGGGAGGCTGGGGTGTCGGCCGCCGCGCGGGGAAGATGCGTGCGGTGAGCGGGCGGATCGCGAAATCCGTGAAGTTACCCCCGGAAACCGACGCCTAGTTCACGAGGTTCGCGCGATCGCCAACCCGGCTGGCTCCCTCACCCTCCCTACCCAGCCGCAGTTGACTTTGACGTTCAGCGCAATTGACGTTGACGTTCAGCCAGATTGATCGCAGCCGCCGGGCTCAATACCCCGCGGCGCGCCCGGCCTCGGCCAGCCGCTCGGCCATCTTTCGATTGGCCTCGTCGATCATCTCGCCGTCGAACATCGCTGCGCCGCGACCTTGATCGGCGGCGTCGCGGTACGCCGCGAGCAGCGCCTCGGCACGCTCCCACTCCCCGCGCGTGGGCGTGAAGACCTCGTTGACCACCGGGATCTGGCGCGGGTGGATCGTCCACTTGCCGTCCATGCCGAGCGCGCGCGCCAAGCGGGCACGCTCGCGCAGCCCGTCCTCGTCGTCGACGGCGGCGTACGGGCCGTCGATCGCCTGGATCCCCGCCGCCCGGGCGGCGACCACCAGCCGCGAGTAGACGTAGTTGAGGTGGTCGCCCGGGTAGTGGTCGGGGGTGCCGCCGATCGTCGTGATCGGGATCCCGACCGCCGCGCTGTAGTCGCCCGGGCCGAAGATCAGCGTCTCCATGCGCGGCGAGGCGGCGGCGATCGCCTCGCAGGCGAGCAGGCCGGTGGCGTCCTCGATCTGGGCCTCGATCCCGATCGCGCCCGCCGGCAGTCCGCGTGCCCGCTCGATGCCGGTCAGCAGCTTGGCGGTCATCTCCACGTCGCCGGGCGTGCGGACCTTCGGGAGCATGATCGCGTGCAGCTGGTCGCCGGCCTGCTCGACCACGTCGATCAGGTCGCGGTAGTAGTGCGGCGTGTCGGTGCCGTTGACGCGTACGACCACCGTCGCGCGGCCGAAGTCCTGCTCGCGTAGCGCGCCGATCACCAGCTCGCGCGCTCGCGCCTTCTCGCTCTCCGCAACGGCGTCCTCGAGGTCGAGGAAGACCTCGTCGGCGTCCAGCGACGCGGCCTTGGCGAGGAACCGCTCGCTCGAGCCGGGCACGGCGTGGCAGGAGCGGCGCGGGCGGGGCATGGCGGGCAGGACCCTAGCTACCCTCAGCCGTCGCGTGCGCCCGTTGCTCCTCGCCATCCTCCTGCTGCTCGCGGCGGCGCCCGGGGCGCAGGCGCAGGCCGTGACGACCGTCGGGATCGCCGTCGACCCGCAGGATCAGGCGTTCGGCAAGCGCACGGTGGTGACCGGGACGGTGCGGCTCGACGGCGTGCCCGCGCCCGGCCAGACCGTGGAGCTGCTCGCGCGCGTGCATCCCTTCGAGGCCGAGTACCGCGTGATCGCCACGAACGCGACCGACGCCGGCGGCGGCTACCGCTTCGCGCCGCGGCTGTACCGCAACGCCGACCTTCGGGTGCGGACGGGGGACACGCAGTCGCGTCGCGTGCGCGCGTTCGTCTATCCCGCCTTCACGCTCGACTTCCGCGCCCGCAGCACGGAGGAGATCCTCGTCATCGCGCGCTATCGCGTGCCGCGCGACGTGCAGCTCACACGCCGCACGTTGTTCTACGTCGCCGAGCGCGGCCGTGCGCGCGGGCCGGTCGTGGCGCGCGCCGAGGCCGAGCGGCGGCGACCCGGCCGCTACCGCGCCACCGCCGTGGTCGAGCTGCCCGCGGACTGGAAGGGGCGGTTCCGCTACGCCGGCTGCCTGCCGTACTCGCCGGACAGCGGGATGGGCGACCCGAAGGCGCCGTGCCCGAAGCGATTCAGGTTCGAGTGAACCCGTAGAGCGCGGCGAGCTCGGGATCCTTGGCCGCCAGCAGCTCGGCGAGGTCGACCATCACGCGGCACTGCTTCCACGTCGCGTCGTCCTGCATCTTGCCGTCGATCATGTGCACGCCGCGCCCGTCCGGGATCGCCTCGATCACCTTGCGGGCGAAGGCGACCTCGTCGGGATCGGGGGAGAAGACCTTGCGCGCGATGTCGATCTGTGTCGGGTGAAGCGACCACGCGCCCACGCAGCCCATGAGGTAGGCCGCGCGGAACTGCGCCTCGCAGCCCTCGACGTCGCGGATGTCCCCGAACGGGCCGTAGAACGGGAGGATCCCGGCGCCGGCGCAGGCGTCGACCATGCGGCCGAGCGTGTAGTGCCACAGGTCCTGCTGGGCGGCGGCGCGCGGCTCGCCGGCCTCGCCCGGGTCGCTGAGCACGCGGTAGCCCGGGTGCCCGCCGCCCACGCGCGTGGTCTTCATCCGCCGGGAGGCCGCGAGGTCGGCCGGGCCGAGGCTCATGCCCTGCATCCGCGGCGAGGCGGTGGCGATCGCCTCCACGTTGGCCACGCCCTGCGCCGTCTCCAGGATCGCGTGCACGAGGATCGGACGGTCGAGCCCGGCGCGCGCCTCGAGCTGGGCGAGCAGCCGGTCCACGTAGTGGATGTCCCACGGCCCCTCCACCTTCGGCACCATCACGACGTCGAGGCGCTCGCCGATCTCGCCGACGAGGCGCGTGAAGTCGTCGAGCACCCAGGGGGACTCGAGGCTGTTCACGCGCGCCCACAGCGCGGTCGGGCGGAGGTCCATCTCGCGGCCGACCCGAATCAGCCCTTCGCGCGCGGCCTCCTTGCGGTCGACCGGGATCGCGTCCTCGAGGTTGCCCAGCAGGATGTCGGTCTTCGCCGCGACGTCGGCCGCCTTGGCGACCATCTTCTCGTTCGAGAAGTCGAGGAAATGGATCATCCGGGAGGGCGAGACGGGGATCTCCCGCAGGGGGTCCGGGGCGCCGATGGCGAGCGGCTCGAGGAAGGAGCGAGGGTTGCGCATGGGCGGCGGATCGTAGAGTCACCGGGCCTATGAGCACCTCAGTCGACACCGATCAGCGCTCCCGAGAGGCCTCAGGCGCGCATCCCTACGGCCGCTACTTCGAGGAGTTCGAGGTCGGCGCCGTCTACAAGCACTGGCCGGCGAAGACGGTGACCGAGGCGGACGACCACCTGTTCTGCCTCATCACCATGAACCACCATCCGCTGCACATCAACGACGTCTATGCCGCGGAATCGCAACAGGGTCGCAACGTCGTGGTCGGGCCCTACGTGTACTCGCTGGCGCTCGGGATGAGCGTGTCGGACATCTCGGGGAAGGCGATCGCCAACCTCGCGACTGAGTCGCTCAGCCACCCCGCCCCGGTCTTCCACGGCGACACGCTGTTCGCCGAGACCGAGGTGCTCGAGGTCCGCGAGTCGCGCTCCAAGCCCGACCGCGGGACCGTCAAGGTGCACACGCGGGTGCTGAACCAGGACGGCGTCCTGGTCGCCGAGTTCAAGCGCCTCGTACTCGTACCGAAGCGCGCAGCCGGCTGAGCCTGACGCGACGCCGCGTGGCGAGCAGGAGCCCGACCCGGCGGCGCAGCGACAGCCCGGTGATCACGACCGCGGCGAGCACGAGCTCGAGGATCAGTGGCGTCGGGCTGGGGCCGGCGGCGGCTGCGGTCGACGCAGCGGCGGGAGCGGCGAGGGCGAGCGTGAAAGCGAGGGCGGAGAGCAGGTAGCGCATGCCGCCACCCTCCCGTCACGGGATTGGCGAATCCTTGGCGCAAGCTTGGCGTAGAGCTACGCGCTGAGCGCGTCCCGCGGCGCCGGCTCGACCGGCCCGGGCTCGTCCTGCCCGCGCCACAGGAAGCGCTGCGAGTACCACGGCCCCGCGGGCTCGATGCGCTGCCAGCCGGCGGCCTCGAGCGCGGTGAGGAGCGAGCGCACCGCCTCCACGAGCTCGCGGGTGGGCGGCTCGGGGTCGCTCATCAGCCCCCACTTCATGCCGGCGGACTCGCCGAGCGAGCGCGACCGGCGGCCGCCCGGCGGCGTCGCCATGGCCCGGAAGGACGACTTGCGGTAGCCGGGCTTCCACTCGATCTCGCACGTCCACACCTTCGACGCTTCCTCGGGCCAGGCCCGAAGTCGCGGCGGCGGCGTGGTGGGCCGGGACGCACGACCCAGCCGCTCGGGATGCTCGCCGAAGGGAGTCGGCCGCGTCGGCGGAGCGCCCGGCGGGCGCGCGACCGGCGCCGCGAATCCAACCTGCACCGTCGGCTCGGTGACCTCGGCGACCGGCGTCACAGGGCGCTCGTCGACCCTCCGTTCCGGCTTCGCGACCGGAGCCTCGCGCTCGCGGTCCTTCCGGTCCACGGCCGGAGCGGGAGCCTTGGGCTCACGGTCCTTGCGTTCCGCGGCCGGCGCCAGGCGCGGGGCCTCCGGCTCACGCTCCGGGACCTTCGTGACCGGCGTCGCGGGCTCGGGGTTCGCGGGCGTGCTTCTCGGACGCGGCCTTCGCCACGGTCCGCCTCGGCGCGCGCTTCGACGGCGCGCGGGTCGTCTTCGCGCGGGAGGGCCTGGTCGACCGCTTCGCAGGAGTCCGCGCGGTCGTCTCGGCAGAGGTGGCCTCCGTCGCCGGCTGCTTCTTGGGCGCGGGCTTCGCCCTCGGCGGCCGCTTCTTCGGCTGCTGCGTCTTGGCCTTGGCAGCCTTGCGCGGTGGCGGCGGCGGAGCCGGACGCGCCGGCGGCGGGCTGACGACCACGGGCCGTGGCGGCGGCGGGGTCTTCGGTTCGGGAGGCGGCGGCGCGGGCGCCCGGGCGGGCGCCGACTGCTCGGCGGACGCCTCCGACTCCGCCGACTTGGGCGCCTCGGCGGGCGCCGCCGACTCGGGTTCGGTTGCCGGCTGCGCCGACTCGAGCGGCTCGGCGGGTTCGAGCGGCTCGGCGGGTTCGGGCGGCTCGGCGGACTTCGGTGGCTCCGCAGTCTTGGCGGCCTCCGAGGGCTTGGGCGGGTCCGCGGGCGTGGGTGCCGCGGACTTGGGCGGCGCGGTGGACTTCGGCGGCTCCGCGGGCTTGGCCGCCTCCGACGGTACGTCAGGCTCTGCTGCGGTCGCGAGCTGGGGCGGCTCGGCGGACTTCGGTGGCTCCGCCGGGGCTTGGCGGCTCCGCGGACTTGGGCGGCTCGGCGGGCGTGGGTGCCGCGGACTTGGGCGGCGCGGTGGACTTCGGCGGCTCGGCGGGCTTGGTCGGCTCCGACGGTACGTCAGGCTTGCTGCGCTCGCGCGCTTGGGCGGCTCGGTGGACTTCGGCGGCTCCGCGGACTTGGCCGGCTCCGCGGACTTGGGCGGCTCGGTGGACTTCGGCGGCTCGGCGGGCGTGGGTGCCGCGGACTTGGGCGGCTCGGTGGACTTCGGCGGCTCCGCGGGCTTGGCCGGCTCCGACGGTACGTCAGGCTTTGGTGCGGTCGCGAGCTGGGGTGGCTTGGGCGGCTGGGCGGCCGTGGGCGGCTGGAACGCCTTTGGTGCCTCGGCGGCGCTCGGCTTCGCGGGCTTGGCCGCTCGGGTGCGTCTCGGCGGCTTCTCCCGCTTCGGGCTCTCGGAGCGGCGGTTCGCCGGGCGTTCGCGGCTCGGTGCGGCGGCCGTCGCCGAGGCCGCTTGGCGGGCGGGGGTTGCGGCTCGCGCCGGAGCCTCGCGGCGCCGCCGCCGGCGGGCGCTCTCTCCCGCGACGAGGCCGACCGTGAACGCGACCGCGATCCCGCTGACGAGCAGGCCGGTGGAGATCCCGCCGCCGCCGCCGGACTCCGTGGCCGCGACGACGCGCGTCTCCCAGTTCGCCGGCCGCTCGGCCGCGAGGGCGTACGGCGACCCCAGGCCTCCGATGGCCAGCACCGCCGTGGTCATCATGACGCTCCGCTGAAGCAGCATGTATCTCAGGCTTACATCTTGCGCCGAACTCGTTCGAACCCACCTAGACGAACCTGCAGTTTGCCACCGCTGGCGCAATCGGAGTCGAACTTCTGCACGTATGTCAGAGTCCAGGCGTCCCCGAGCCCTGTGAGGTTGAGCACCACGTGACGATCGAAACCACCGCCCTGACCTCCAACAAGAAGCTGCTGAGCTGGGTGGAGGAGGTGGCGGCGCTCGCGCAGCCGGACTCGGTGCACTGGTGCGACGGATCGGCGGAGGAGTACGACCGGATCGCCCAGAGCCTGGTCGACGCGGGCACGTACGAGCGGCTGAACGAGGCCAACGGCCGACGCTCTGTACCTGGCGCTCTCGGACCCCAACGACGTCGCGCGCGTCGAGGACCGCACGTTCATCTGCTCGGCCCGCGAAGGAGGACGCCGGCCCGACCAACAACTGGCGCGACCCGGAGGAGATGCGGGCGCTCCTGACCGAGAAGTTCCGCGGCGCCATGCGCGGCCACACGATGTACGTCGTCCCCTTCAGCATGGGCCCGCTGGGCTCGCCGATTGCCGAGATCGGCGTCCAGCTCACGGACTCGGCCTACGTGCGCCACGTCGATGCGGATCATGACCCGCATGGGCAAGGCCGCCCTCGACGTGCTTTCAGCCGACGGCGACTTCGTCCCCTGCCTGCACTCGGTCGGCGCGCCCAACAGCACCTCGTCGTGGCCCTGCAACACGGACAAGTACATCGTCCACTTCCCCGGACGCGCGAGATCTGGTGCCTACGGCTCCGGCTACGGCGGCAATGCGCTGCTCGGCAAGAAGTGCCTCGCGCTGCGGATCGCCTCGGTGATGGCGCGCGACGAGGGCTGGCTCGCCGAGCACATGCTGATCATCAGCGTCACCTCGCCCGAGGGCGACGTCAGGTACATGACGGGCGCGTTCCCGAGCGCCTCCGGCAAGACGAACCTCGCGATGCTCGTCCCCAGCCTGCCGGGCTGGCAGGTGGAGACGATCGGCGACGACATCGCCTGGATGAAGCTCGGCGAGGACGGCCGGCTCTACGCGGTCAATCCCGAGGCCGGCTTCTTCGGCGTCGCGCCCAACACGAGCTACGCAACCAACCCGAACGCGATCAAGACGATCAAGCAGAACACGATCTTCACGAACTGCGCGAAGACCGACGACGGCGACATCTGGTGGGAGGGCGGCACGCCCGAACCGCCGCGCCACGTGATCGACTGGAAGGGCGAGGACTGGACGCCGGGCTCGCGCGGCCCGGCCGCCCATCCGAACGCCCGCTTCACCACACCGGCTGCCCAGTGCCCGTCGATCGCGCCCGAGTGGGAGGACCCCGCCGGCGTCCCGATCGACGCGTTCCTGTTCGGCGGCCGCCGCGCGAGCGTCGTGCCGCTCGTTCGCGAGGCCTTCGACTGGGAGCACGGCGTCTACCTCGGCGCGACGATGAGCGCCGAGACGACCGCTGCGGCCGCCGGCGAGGTCGGCGCCCTGCGCTTCGACCCGATGGCGATGCCTCCCGTTCTGCGGCTACAACATGGCCGACTACTTCGCCCACTGGCTCGAGATGGGCCGCCGCGAAGGCGCTCGGCTACCGGGGATCTTCTACGTCAACTGGTTCCGCAAGGGCGAGGATGGCAAGTTCCTGTGGCCCGGCTTCGGTGACAACTCACGCGTGCTCGCCTGGATCTTCCGCCGTCTCGACGGCGTGGTCGGCGCGCAGGAGACCGTCGTCGGCAACGTCCCGCGACCCGACGATCTCGAGACCGACGGGCTCGACCTCTCGGGCGAGCAGCTCGAGCAGCTGCTGCGCGTCGACGAGGACGGCGTGCGCGAGGAGCTCGAGCAGGTCCGCGCGCACCTCGCACGGTTCGGGGACCGGCTGCCGCCCGAGCTCGGCGCCCAGCTCGAGGCGCTCGAGCGCCGGCTGGCATAGACCGCGGCGAAACGGCATCATGGGAATGCGATGAGCCTCGCGGAGGAGACCGAGGCCGGCCCATCGCCGGTCGCCAGGCTGCTCGAGCTGATCGACGAGACGCTGCCGGGCGACGACTTCCGGCCCCTGCGCACGTTCGCCCAGGCGTACCTGCGCCGCGTCTCCGGCGAGCGCCACGGCGGCGATCTCGGCCGACGACCTGCTGGCCGAGGTCCGCGGTGCCTTCGAGTTCGCCTCCGCGCGCGGCGACGAGCCGGTCGCGGTGCGGGCCTTCAACCCGACACGCGATGAGCACGGCTACGAGCCGCTCGGCTCGGTGGTCGAGTCCAACACCGACGACTGGCCGTTCCTCGTCGACTCGGTCACGGGCGAGCTCGAGCACCGCGGGCTGGAGATCGCCCGGCTCCTGCACCCGGTGATCGGCGTCGAGCGCGACGCAGACGGCCGCATCACCGCCGTCGGCCGCGCCCGCGAGGCGCCGCACCGCGAGTCGATCATGCACTTCGACCTCGGCCGCCGCCTCGACGACGAGGAGCTCGCCGACGTCGAGCGCTGCGTCCGCGCGGTCCTCCTGGCGGTCCGCGGCGTGGTCGCCGACTTCCCGGCGATGACCGAGCGCGTCGACGACATGGTCACCGTCGCCCGCGCGGGCACGACCCGCTACCCGCGCGACGAGGCCCACGAGGTCGCCGACTTCCTCGAGTGGCTGCTGCAAGGCAACTTCGTGCTGCTCGGCGCCCGCGAGTACGACTTCTCCGACGGCGCGATCCGCGTCGTGCCCGGGTCAGGGCTGGGAATCCTGCGCGACGAGGACAAGTCGGCGTTCGCGAAGCCCGTGCCGCTGCGCGAGCTGCCGCCGGCCGTGCTCGACCGGGCGATGAGCGGCGACCTGCTGCTCGTGGACAAGACCAACGCGCTCTCGCCCGTGCACCGGCACGAGCGCATGGACTACGTCGGCGTGCGCAGCGTGTCGCGCTCGGGCGAGATCGTCGGTGAGGCGCGGCTGCTGGGGCTGTTCACCTCCAAGGCCTATGCCGAGCGCGCGTCCCAGACGCCGATGCTGCACCGCAAGCTGCGGCAGGTGCTCGACGCCGAGGACCTGATCGAGGGCTCGCACGACTACAAGGCGGCCGTCACGCTGTTCGACTCGTTCCCGAAGGAGGAGCTGTTCGCGACGCCGGTGGAGGAGCTCGCGCGAGGTCGTCGTGGCGCTCACCGGGCTCGAGGGCTCCGATCGCGTGCGCGTGCTCGCGCGGCGCGCGGCCGACGGGCGCAGCGCGTCGGCGATCGTCGCGCTGCCGCGGTCGCGCTACAGCCCGGCGTTCGTGTCGCGGCTGACCGCGCTCCTGCGGCGCCGCTTCGAGACCTCGGGCGTCGACGCCCACCACGTGCTCGACGAGGGCCAGCGCGTGCGCGTGCACTTCTCCATGTACTCGGCCGACGGCCTGGCCGAGGTGCCGATCTCCGAGCTCGAGCAGGAGGTGCTCGCGCTCGCCCGGACCTGGGACGACGACCTCGCCGCCGCGCTCGCCGCGAAGCGGACGCCGGACACCGGCTGGGCGCAGCGCTTCCCGGAGCATTGCAAGGGCTACACGACGCCCGAAGTGGGGGCGATCGACGTCGCCAACCTCGCGCGCCTGGCCGCCGGCGAGTCGTTCGCCGTCGGCCTGCACGCACTGAGCGCTGCGACCCGCGTCGCGCTCTACAAGCGCGGCGCCAAGGTCGAGCTCTCGCGCGTGATGCCGATGCTCGAGGACCTCGGGCTGCGCGTGATCGAGGAGATCGCCACCCGGCTGCTCGGCGACGAGGAGACGTGGGTGCAGGAGTTCCGGGTGCTCGGCGCCGGCGAGCTCCCGCTCGACCTCGACGCCGTCGGCGATCGCGTGGGCGACGCGATCTCCGCCGTCTATCGGGGTGAGGACGAGTCCGACCCCCTCAACCGGCTCGTGATCACGGCCGGGCTCGACCGCGGGCAGGTGGCGATCCTGCGCGCGTACCGCAAGTACCGCCAGCGGCTCGGCTCGCGCTTCACCGAGGGCTACCAGAACGACGTGCTGGCGGCCAACTCGCCGATCACGGCCAAGCTCGTGCGCTACTTCGAGCTGCGCTTCGACCCGGGGATCGAGCCCGACGAGGCGGCCGAGACCGCGCTGCGCGAGGAGATCCTGGCCGACCTCGAGGACGTCACGTCGATCGACCACGACCGCATCCTGCGCAACCAGCTCGGAGCGATCGACGCCACCCTGCGGACCAACGCCTACAAGGAAGGACGGGGCGCGACGGCGTTCAAGCTGCGCTCGGCCGACGTGCCGGCGATCCCGCTGCCCGCTCCCGCGTTCGAGATCTACGTCTACGCGCCCGACGTCGAGGGCATCCACCTGCGCGGCGGCGCGATCGCCCGCGGCGGGATCCGCTTCTCGGACCGCATGGACTACCGCACCGAGGTCTACGGCTTGATGCGGGCGCAGCTGACCAAGAACGCGATCATCGTCCCGGCGGGCGCCAAGGGTGGCTTCATCGTCAGCGGCCGGACGTCGACAAGGCGGTGATCGAGGAGTCCTACAAGACGTACATCCGCTCGCTGCTCGACGTCACCGACAACCTCGTCGACGGCGTGGTCGTGCCGCCGCAGCGGGTCCGCGTGCGCGACGAGGACGACACGTACCTGGTGGTCGCGGCCGACAAGGGCACCGCGACGTTCTCGGACACGGCCAACGCCGTCGCCGCCGAGTACGGGTTCTGGCTCGACGACGCGTTCGCCTCCGGCGGCTCGGTCGGCTACGACCACAAGAAGCTCGGGATCACCGCGCGCGGGGCGTGGGAGTCGGCCAAGCGGCACTTCCGCGAGCTCGGGATGGACCCGGCGGTGGACGAGTTCACCGCCGTCGGGATCGGCGACATGTCGGGCGACGTGTTCGGCAACGGGATGCTGCTCTCGGACAAGATCCGGCTGCTGGCGGCGTACGACCACCGGCACGTGTTCATCGATCCGGACCCCGACGCAGCGGCGTCGTTCGCCGAGCGCCGGCGGCTGTTCGAGCTGGCCGGCTCCTCATGGGACGACTACGACCGCGAGCTGCTCTCCGAAGGCGGCGGCGTGTTCCGGCGCGACGCGAAGTGGATCGAGCTGCCACCGCGTGCGCGGGAGCTGCTGGGGCTCGAGGAGGCGCGCGTCCCTCCCACCGACGTGATCCGCGCGATCCTGCGGGCCGAGGTCGACCTGCTGTGGAACGGCGGGATCGGCACGGTGGTCAAGGCGTCGACCGAGACCGACGCCGACGCCGCGGACCGCGCGAGCGACGCGATCCGCGTCGACGCCCGCGACCTGCGGGCCCGCGTGGTCGCCGAGGGCGGCAACCTCGGCCTCACGCGGCGCGCGCGCGTGGAGTACGCGGCGGGCGGTGGGCTCATCAACGCCGACTTCATCGACAACTCGGCGGGGGTCGACTGCTCGGACCACGAGGTGAACCTCAAGATCCTGCTCGGGCTGGCCGAGCGGCGTGGGGAGATGACGCGGCCGGAGCGCGACGAGCTGCTCGACACGGTGACGGAGGACGTCGTGCAGCACGTGCTCTACGACTCCTTCCTACAGGCGCAGATCATCTCCCAGGAGGTCGAGCGCGCGCCGGCGCGAATGTTCGCCTACGAGGACCTGACGGCGCTGCTGGAGGAGGCGGGGCTGCTCGACCGGGCGAGCGAGTCGCTGCCGGGCAGCGACGAGCTCGCCGAGCGCCGCCGCAGCGGCCACGGTCTCGAGCGGCCCGAGCTGGCGATTCTGCTCGCCTATTCGAAGAGCTGGGTGGCGCGCGAGCTCGAGCGGACCGGGTTCGCCGACGACCCGTGGTTCGAGCGCGACCTGCGCGGCTACTTCCCGGGGCCGGTGGTGGAGCGCTGCGGGCACCTGCTGCTCGAGCACCCGCTGCGCGTGCAGCTGATCTGCATGATCAACGCCAACCTCGTGGTCAACGCGCTCGGGCCGACGTTCGTCTCTCAGATCGTGGCCGAGCGCGACGCCGACGTGGCCGCCATCGTGCGCGCCTTCCGGATCGCCGTCGAGGTCACCGGCGCGGACTCGCTGTGGGAGGCGGTCGAGGCGATGGACGGCCTCGAGCGGGCCCCGATGATCGAGCTGCTCGGCGGCATCGACGCGCTCGTCGACGCGGTCGCCCGCTGGTACCTGGTCTGGGCCCCCGGGGCCGGGCTCGAGGACCCGATCGCCACCGGCCGGGAGGGGTTCCAGCGGCTCGAGGCCGTGCTCCCGTCGCTCGGCACCGACGAGCGACGCCGCGCCCGCGAGGAGACGGCGGCGCGGCTGACCGGCGAGGGAGTGCCGGCCGCGGTCGCCGCGGCACACGCGCTGCGGCCCGAGCTGGCCCACGCGCCGGACATGGTCGCCGTCGCGGCCGCGACCGGGCGCTCGATCGAGGACGTCGCGCGGCTGTTCTTCGTGCTCGGCTCCGAGCTGCGGCTCGACTGGATGGAGCGCGAGCTTGCGCGCGTGCGGTCGGCCACGCGGATGCAGCGCTGGGCGCTCCAGGCCCAGCGCGACGACGCCTTCGAGGCCCGCCGCGCGCTGGCCGTCGGCGCGCTGATCGCGTCGCCGGGAGCGGAGCCGGTGCTCGCCGTCGAGCAGTTCCTGCACGAGCACGCACCCGCGGCCCGCCGGCTCGAGAGCGTCATGCGAGCGCTCTCCCGCGAAGGCGAGCCGGACCTCGCCGGCCTGACGCTCGCGGTACGCCAGCTCCGCGCACTGGTCGCCCAGCCGGCCTAGGCAGCGCCCTCGGCGCGGGTATCGTCGGCCGGTGTCCAGGCGCACGATCGCGACGCTCGGGCTCGGCGTGGTGTTCGCCGCCGCCTTCCCCGCGGTCGCCACGGCGGGCTCGATGGTGGTCGGCTCCGAGCGGGCCGATCGGGTCTTCATCGATGGCGTCGGCTGTGGCGTCGCGGCGTCGACCGTCGTCCCGCTGCCGGCGTCGGCCAGGGACGTGGACGTGCGGCGCCCGCGCGTGGGCGCGACGACGGACGAGTCGCGCCTGACCGAGGCGGGGGTCGACGGCGCGAGCGTGCGCTTCACCGCGGTGGGCGAGGGCGCCGTCGTCTGCGAGCCGACAGAGGATCCACGTCCCGCCCGCCGAGCGGCAGTGGTCCGGCGCCTACGACTACCGCATCCTCTTCCGCGAGCGGGTGAGCGGCCGCTACTGGCCCGGCGCCGGCATGTCGAAGCGGCCACGGTCCCGCCCACGCAAAGTGACGATCCCGTTCGTGGCGGACGTTGTGCGGATCCGCTGGCGCAGCTTCGGCGGCCGCCGGTCGATCGGCTTCGGCCGCCTGCGCGCCGACGAGCCGCCGGGCTTCGATTGCACTGCCAGGACGTGTCCGGGCCACGGCAGCCGCTTCAAGGTCAAGCTCTCGCGCCCGAGCCGGTGTTCCGACCTCGGTGACACCGTCTTCTACGGGCGCGTCGCCCTGTACACCACGAAGCGCGTCGGGGTCATCCGGCGCGGCGGGTTCTTCGCCTCGCGCGACCCGAGCTGCGGGTTGAGCGACCCGCAGCCGGTCTGATCGTCCGCTGCGCTGTCGCCTGAGCGCCAGAACCGGACGACCGGTTCTGGCGCTGGCGGTTCCCAGGTGGTTCAGGAAGCGGCGACTGTGCGGGCGAGCCCGGCGCGCGAAAGCTCGCGGGCGTGGGCCTTCAGCCAGTCCTGGCCGGCAGCGGTCGCCGACGTCACGGCGTTGGCGCCGAAGGCGTCGAGGACGACGTTGTCGCCGGGCCCACCGTCGGCGATGTCGTTGCCCGGCCCGCCGACGAGCACGTCGTCGCCCGCGCCGCCGAGGAGCGTGTCGTTGCCGTCGCCGCCGATGAGCACGTCGTCGTTGTCGCCGCCGTCGATCGTGAGCAGCGCCGAGGTAGCGGCGAGCCCGGAGGCGTCGACCACGTCGTCGCCGTTCAGAGCGTTGACCGTCAGCCGGTCACTGCCCGCGATGGCGCCCGACAGGGAGACGAGGGCGGGGAGACCCGCGACCTGCGTCGCCGGTCCGGCGCCGGTGACCGTCACGACGTCGTCGCCGTTCGTGGCGTTGACGATGACGTTGTCGGCCGCGAGGTCGTCGCCGCCGGTGGGGCCGGCGAGGTCGGGCCGCACGTCGATGACGTCGGTGCCGGACAGGTCATTGACCGTCAGGTCGTCGGCGCCGCCGAGCGTCCTGGCGACGATCGACTCGACGTCGTTGAGGTCCATGACGATGTTGGCGATGTTGCGCGTGAACCGCACCCGCTGGCCGTTGGCGGAGGCCTCCATGATCTCGTTGGCGGCGCTGCCGTTGAACAGCATCCTGTCGGCGTTGTCCTGGCCCTCGACGACATCGCTGCCGTCTCCCGGATCCCACTGGAAGGTGTCGTCTCCGGCCCCCAGGAACGCGACGTCGTTGCCCTGCTGGCCGTCGACGAAGTCGGTGCCGTCGCCGCCGAGCATGATGTCGACGCCGTTGCTGCCGAGCAGCGTGTCGTTGTTCGCGCCGCCGTCGACGGTGATGGCGATCAGCGCGGCCAGGTTGCCGGTCGCGGAGAAGCTGTCGTCGCCGCCGTTGGCGTTCAGGACGAGCTTCTCGGAGGTGCCGATGTCAATCGCGAACGGCGCCGGGTTGAGGCGGTCGAACCGCACGCGGGTGCCGTTGGCCGTCGTGGTGAACTGCTCCGCGCCGCCGCCGCCGTTGACCTCGACGGTGTCCTCGGCCACGCCGCCCTCGTTGAGGTCGGTGTCGTCGCCGGGGTTCCAGATCATGCGGTCGTTGCCGGCCTGCCCGAAGACCTGATCGTCGGCGTCGCCGCCGGTCAGCGTGTCGTTCTCGTTGCCGCCGAACAGGAAGTCGAAGCCACCGGCACCGAGCAGGGTGTCGTTGCCGCCCTGGCCGAACAGCTGGTCGCCGCCGGCGCCGCCGACGAGCGTGTCGTTGTTGGAGCCGCCGAACAGCTGAGCGGCCGGCAGGGCGCCGTTGGCCTGGTTGAGGGTGATCGTGTCCTGGCCGTCGACGCCGAAGACCTTGATCAGCGACGTGTTGGCGACCGTCGGCGTGCCGCCGACGACGGCGACCGCGCCGCCGTTGACCAGGATCGTGCCGGCCGCGTTGCGGCTGATCGTGATCGTGTTGTTGAGGTTGTCGCCGTTCACGGTCAAGACGCCGTTGGCGAAGCTCGAGCTGACCGCCGCGCTGGCCGGCACGCTCGTGACGGCGAGCACACCGACCGCGAGCAGCGCACTGGCGAGCAGCCCGCGAATGCGTCGTGGGGCCTTGTCACGTGCTGTCTTCATCGTCGTCTCCATCTGCGTCTGGTCGTGGGCGTCAGGTAGCTAGACGCTGACGGCGATGCTTCTATTTCCGGACGTATGCCGGCACTGGTCGTTGCAACGACCGGCGAGCCCGGGCATTGAGATCCACACCTGCCCGGACGCCGGCCGGCCTAGCGCCGGCCTGGTGGCGGCTGGGGGCAGGGAGCGGGCGGCTGGTCCTCCCGGTCGGCGCCGCGGTAGAACTCGGCGAGTTGTGGGAAGTCGACCTGGACCTCGCTCGGGCTCGTCAGCTTCTCCGCCATCTGCGCCGCGCCGATGACGCGCGGCGCCCAGATCGAGCGCGCCTCGTCGGCGGGCATGTATCCGGCGTTGAAGAGCCACGCCATGTGGTCGTACACCCCAAGAGCCTCGCGCAGGGCCGCCTCCTCGGCGACCGGGATGTCGCTCCCGTGGTAGCCGGGCTCGCAGAGCAGCTCCGTGAGCCGGCTGCGGTCGAGGACGAGCTGCGATGCCCGCGCGTCCCTCGCGAGCTGGGTGAGGACGCCGATCTGGGTGTAGAGCCGCGACTCCTCCGCTCGCTCGGCTTCGAGCTTCGCCTGCTTGGCGTCCTCCTCCGCCTGCTCCAGCTGTCCCCAGACGCCGACGGTGTTGAAGACGAGGGTCACGAGAAGGCCGAGGACGGCGACCACCGTGGCCACGTCCCACCATCCGCGCCTCCGGTCACCGGCAGCGCCGGCCACGCTTCACTTGCCCGGTGACGCGGGTCGCCGAGCGGGCCTTGCGGGGGACCTTGCGCGACACCCACTTGTTGGTCCAGATGTTGCTGAGGCACGCGCGATGCAGAACGGCAGTCCCGCGTCGCAGCCGCGCTCTGACGCGAACCTTGCGGTTCACGTCGACCGGCGCGCCCGCCCATATCCAGTACCGGTACGCGGTGCCGCGCCGGACCGGCTTGCCCACCACGTCGAACACGACCTGTGACCGGACGGCCGCCGCGCCCGCCCGAGGCGGCCAGACATCCGGCTTGGGCTCGGACGCCGGGAGCGGCTCGCAGCCCGCCGGAAGCCGGCCGGCCTGGCCTCGTGCCCGGTCGCCTTCGCGGCAGTCGATCCGGTTGATCCTGCCGCCGCCGCCGAAGACGTCGTCGCTTCCCAGCCCGGTGCCGATCGAGTCCCGCCCGCGACCGCCGATGAGCGTGTCGTCGCCGGCGCCGCCCTCAAGCTCGTCGCGACCGCTGCCGCCGTAGATCAGGTCCCGACCGCCGCCCCCGCTCAGCACGTCGCCGTCACCGGCACGCCCGTCGAGGATGTCGTCGCCTTCGCCTCCGAGCACGGTGTCGGCGCCCGCGTCGCCGTCGGCGAAGTCGTCTCCCTCCTCGCCGGAAAGGCGGTCCTCGCCCGCGTGCCCGCGGATGGAGTCAACGCCGCGTCCGCCCCACACCTGGTCGGGGCCGCGACCGCCGGCGAGCGCGTCGTCTCCCTCGCCGCCTCGCAGCTCCACCGGGATCTGAAGGCTCCACAGACCGATGAGGTCGTCACCTGCCCCAGCGTCCACCTGAACGCCGAGCGCGTTGCCGGCGCACCGTGCGAGGTTCGGGGAGAGCGATCCGCAGCCCGTGCCGCTCACGAGCGGGCCGACGTCGTCGTAGACCTCGAACTCGACGAGGCTCAGCTGTCTGACGTCGAGCACGTTGGCGACACCGTCGGGGTCGCCGATCGTCAGCCGCCCGTCGTGCAGCTCGACCGTGGTCGCCCTAGACGCGGTGGGGAAGGCACCCATGCACCCGACGAGCGCGACGATGACATGAATCGCCGGGAGGCCGGGGCGTCGGCGGAGGAATCCCACCGCACGCCAATGGCGGGGGCCGCTCACATGTCAGGTCTAACGCGACTGACCGGTGGCTGTCAAGTCACCGTTTTATCGTCCGATGCAAGCGGTCGCCCACGTCGCGGCCCCTCGCAAGCGGCTATGTCATCGGTGGTACTCGAGCTTGAAGTCGAGCTCCCACTCCCGCCCGTCCGGTGACGACTCCCAGCGGCCGTAGATGGTGTCATCGCCGCTGAAGCTTCCAAGCCAGCGCTGGTGGAAGGGCAGCGGCGTGAAGTCTGGGGTGTGGCGCTCGAGCGTCCAGTCGCGGCCGTCGAAGGCCATGGCGTAGACGCGGGCGATGCCGCGGGAGTCGAAGTAGTGCTGCGTGTAGCGATCGCCGCTGTCGGTGCCGATCACCGAGTATCCGTCGGGCGCCTCCGGGACGGGCACCGAGGAGCGCTGCAGCAGAAACGCGCCGCCAAGGATCCACTCGAAGGTCATGCGCGCGTCGCCGGCGAGCTCCGATGGGAGCGGCTGGCCGGGGGCTTCGATTCGCCACTCGCCGACGAGCGGCTCCAGGCGGTCGAGTCGCTCTCTCTGGTCTGCATCCATCACGGCCTCCTGTCGTCGTCATCGAGTAGGTTGGCGGCATGTGGCGGGCAGCTGTCCTCGCGCTGCTCGTGGCGCTGACCGCGCCGGTGGTGGTCGAGCCGGCGAGCGGGAAGGTCGCGAAGCCCCGGTTCGTGCGCAACATCGCGACCGGTGAGACGGGCTGGTTCGCGTCGCCTGGGCTGGTCGACCTCACGGGCGACCGCCGGCTGGAGATCGTCGCGCCGTTCTACAGCACGTTCGTCTACAGCGCGAACGGGCGGTTGCTCGGCAAGGGCTCGGTCACGCGCGGACGGGTGTACGCGCCTGGCGTCGTCGCCGACCTCGACCGCGACGGCGTGCGCGAGGTCGTCGTGGGCGGCAACGAGGGGACGGTGGCGGCGTACAACCTGGTCGGCGGCGCGCTGCGAGTCAAGCCGGGCTGGCCCGCCTCGACGTGCAGCGGCGGCCAGTGCCCGGAGACGCGCGGGATGGCGGCGGCCGACCTCGACCGCGACGGCCGCGTGGAGGTGGTGGCGACGACCACCAACACGTCCTCGACCGGCTCGCAGGTGTTCGCCTTCGACGCCTCCGGGGCGCTCGTGCGGGGCTGGCCGCGCTACGACCAGCAGTCCGACGCCACCTTCAACGGCGCCGGCAACCACGGGTACGGCGCGTACGGCGAGAACGTGGGAATCGGGAACCTCGACAGCGATCCGCAGCTCGAGGTCGTGGTCACCTTCGACAACCACCAGATCAACCTGTTCAACCACGACGGGTCGTCGGTGCTTGCGTCGCCGTGGTACCGCAACCGCCAGAGCGCTCACGCCGGGCGGCGCCTCGGGTGGGGGCAGTTCATCCGCTGGCTGAGCCCGCGCGTCGAGGACGACCACTACCACCGCCAGGTCGGTGAATGGCCGGATGTGCGCCGGACGGCGTGGCTGCAGTGGACGGCCTCGCCGCCGTCGATCGCCGACCTTGACCGCGACGGGCGCAACGAGGTGATCGGCGTGCCGAACGTCGAGCGCAAGGAGCCGTACGAGACGCAGGCGTACGCGTTCATGGTGCTCGACGGCGCGTACGGGAGCGGGTCGCGCTCCGCGCGCCGGCACAAGGGCTTCCGGCGCCTGCCGCTGACGTCCAAGCCCGCGGTCCGCGGCGACGGCGACTGGTACCCGCCGAGCGGCATTCCCGCGCCGACGATCGTGAACCTCCGCGGCGATCGCCGCCCCGAGATCGTGGCGTCGATCCCCGACGGGCGCGTCTACGCGATCGGGCCCGGCGGCAAGCGGCTGTGGCGCTACGACTACGCTCGCGGCGCGCGCAAGACGTTCGCGTCCGAGGTCGTGGCCGCCGACCTCAACCGCGACGGCCGGCCCGAGCTCGTGTTCGGCACCTACGGCGCAGCGCCCCGCTCCGGCCGCCTGGTCGTCCTCTCCGCGGCCGGCAGGAAGCTGCACGACATCCGCCTCCGCAACCAGGGCAGCAACGGCAATGGCATCGGCATCCCCGCCGCACCCTCGATCGCCGACCTCGACGGCAACCGCCGGCTCGAGATCGTCGTCACCACGTTCGACCACGGCATCGACGTCTACCGCGTCCCCCGCTCCCGCGCGAACCGCTTGCCCTGGCCGACCGGGCGCGGCAACCTCCTGCGCAACGGCTCATAGGAGAGGAGCGCCTGTGGCGCAGCAGCGATACGAGTACAAGGTCGAGACGATCCGGTCGTCGCTCGTCGGCGACAAGATCGACAGTGGCGGGGTCGAGGACGCGCTCAACGAGCAGGCCCGCGACGGGTGGCAGCTCAAGAGCTTGACCGCCGCGCAGGTCAAGGGCAGGATCGGCCCGGGCGGGACGGAGGGGATGCTCGCGGTCTTCGAGCGGCCTGTCGCGGCAGGCTGAGCGATGGGCAGAGCGTCGGCGGCGCTGGGCAGCGCGCTGTTCCTCGTTGTCGAGCCCGGCGTCGTCGCCGGGCTCGTCCCGTGGCTGCTGACCGGGTGGAGCTCGGCCGGCCCGCCGGTGCCGGTCGCCGTGCTCGGCGGCGCGCTCCTGGCGAGCGGCGTGGGTGTGCTGCTGCATGCGTTCGCGCGCTTCGTGATCGAGGGCCGTGGGACGCCGGCGCCGGTCGCCCCGACCGAACGGCTCGTGGTCGGTGGGCTGTATCGCCACGTGCGCAACCCGATGTACGTCGCCGTCGGCGCGACGATCGTCGGCCAGGCGCTGCTCCTCGGCCGCCCGTGGCTAGTCGCCTATGCCGCGGCATTCTGGGCGGTCGTGGCGGCGTTCGTCCGCGGCTACGAGGAGCCGACGCTGAGCGCCCGCTACGGCGAGCAGTACGCCGAGTACCGGCGCGCGGTGCCGGCGTGGTGGCCGCGCATCCGGCCCTGGTCGGTGACCGTGCCCTACACGATGCCCTACACTGATGCTGATGCGGAAGACGAGCGTCTACCTCGACAATGAGCTCGCAGCGCGCCTCGCGCGCCTTGCGCGCCAGGAGGGCCGATCGCAGGCCGACGTCCTCCGCGCGGCGATCGCCGCGTACGAGCCCGCATCGAGCGCGGACCGCAATTTCGCTCTGGCGGCGGGCTTTCCCCGGATCGACGACGACCCCCGTCCGATCTCGCAGATTCCCGAGCGCGAGCTGCTCGAGGGATTCGGCCAGTGACGCTGTTGCTCGACGCTGCGCCGCTTGTTGCCCTCGCCGATCAGAACGACCCCAGACGCCAGAGCGTCCTCGATTCCCTGACCGGCGAACCGGAGTCGCTCGTCGTCCCTGCACCGACGACAGCCGAAGTCGACTACATGCTCGGGACGCGGTTCGGCGCTACTGCACGACGCGCGTTCCTTCGCGACCTCGCCGTGGGGCGGTGCACCGTCGCGAGCCTCGAGCGCGACGACTATGCGACTGTCGTCTGGCTCGAGACGCGGTACAGCGACCTCGATCTCGGGCTGTCCGACTGTGCGCTGGTCGTGCTCGCGGATCGCTATCGGACCGACAGGATCCTGAGCTTCGACGAGCGCCACTTCCGTGCGGTGGCGCCGCTGAACGGCGACGCCTTCACGATCCTGCCGGCGGACTCCTGACGGCATCCAGCGGCTTGCGCAGGTAGACGACGTGGCCGACGTCGATCGCGCGGCGGTCGTACTCGACGTAGCCGATCCGCGTGTAGAGCGCGAGGTTCTCGGTCATCGTTTCGTGGGTGTAGAGCGCGATCGCGTCGAAGCCGCGGCGGCGCGCCTCGGCCTCGGCGTGCTCGAGCAGCGCGCGGCCGACGCCGGTTCCCTGAAGCGCCGGGTCGACGGCCACGTTCTCGACGGTGAAGCCCTCCTCTCCCACGTCCAGGACAAGGAGCCCGGCGATCTCGCCGCTGCGCTCGGCGACGGTGACCACGCCGGCGCGGACGAGCGTGCCGTAATCCTCGGTCAGCGGCCCCGGCGGCCGACCCATGCGCTCGACGTAGTGGCCGTAGGCGGCCTCGACGAGGGCGGTCAGGGGCGGCGTGTCGGCGTCGGTCGCCGGCCGGAGCCTGGCTGCCTCCATTGCGGGATGATCGCCGATCCGACGAACGGGAACCGGTGCGATGGACAGTCGGCGATGAATCCGCGTTCGTCGGGAGGTCTGACTGCCATGAGATCCGACCCGATCGCCCGGTTCGACAGCCGCTTCAGCGACCCCGCGGCCGGCCCGACCGCCTGGCCTGACGCCGCCGCCGTGCTCGAGCGCGCGGAGCTGTATTGGCTCACCACCGTGCGCGCCGACGGGCGCCCGCACGTGACGCCACTGATCGGGGTGGTCCATGGCGGCGCGATGCACTTCTGCACCGGCCTGCGCGAGCAGAAGGCCCGCAACCTCGAGCAGAACGCCGAGGTTGCGGTCACCACCGGCACGAACACCTGGGCGCAGGGCCTCGACGTCGTGCTGGAGGGCTGCGCGCTCCGCGTGAGCGACCGCGACGAGCTCCAGCAGCTCGCCGACGCCTACGAGGCCAAGTACGGCAGCGTCTGGCACTTCGACGTCGGCGACGGCGTCTTCGGCGAGGGCGAGGACGCCGCTGCGGTCTTCAGGATCGAGCCCGCGAAGGTGCTCGCCTTCGCCAAGGACCCGCACGCCCAGACCACCTTCCGCCTCAAATGAAATGCTGCGGCGCGCAGACCTCCAGCCTGATCATGCTCCTTCGACCCGACGGTGATGCCGTGATCGTGATCACCCAGCCCGCTCACGCGTGGGTGTCGGGGCAGCTCGCGCGGGCGTGGGGGAACGAGCGGTTCGGGTGGGTGGAGCCATGGGAAGAGGTGTGCCTCGCGGCCGAGCAGCACGACGTCGGGATGACCGACTGGGAGCTCGCGCCGACGCTGAACGCCGCGACCGGGCTGCCGCACTCCTTCATGGAGATGGACCTCGAGACCCACGTCGCGCTGTGGTCGGCCGCCCCCGAGCGGGTGCTGCCGCAGAGCCGGTACGCCGCGCTGCTGGTGTCGCTGCACGGGACGGCGCTGTACGAGCGCCGCGATCTCGACCGGCTCGCTCCGCCGGACGCCGAGCGCGTGCGGGCGTTCCTCGCCGGCCAGCGAGAGCTGCAGGCACGCCTGCAGCCCGACGACGCCACGGACGTGGAGGTTGCGCGAAATCGGCGCCTGGTGTGGACCTGGGACTCGCTCTCGCTCGGCCTGCTGCTGGATTGGTGGCCGTACGAGCTGCGCGAGGTGCCGACCGCGGACGCAACGGTCGACATCGAGGTGCGGGGCGACGCGGACGTCGTCACGCTGGACCCGTGGCCGTTTACGGCCGAGCGGGTGAGGGTGAAGGCGGAGGCTCGCCACCTCGCCGGCCGCTACGACGACGAGGCGGCGATGCGCTCCGCGCTCACGCGGGCGCCCTGGATCACGCTCAACAGGGAGCTCAGGTCGGGACGGCCGTGAGCCCGAGCGAGGCGGGCGAAACGCGGAGCGGGCGGCGGTAACGCTTGGCGCGGCGAAGGATCTTGGTCATAACGCTCTGCACGGTACGCGCCCTGGTTGCGCGCCGAAACCGAGGTATCTCCCACGTGGGGGTACGGTTGTCCTCAGCCCGGATCCGGGCTCGGTCAGTGCGGATGCTCGCCGGTGGCGGCCGGCGGCCGCGACTCCTCGGCCAGCGAGGTGATCGTCAGCAGCCCGCGCGCGGCGTCGTCGAGCACGCCAGTGGCCTCGTCGTTCGACCGCGCATAGAGCTCGACGAGCAGGTGGACGACGATCTGGTCCTCGTCGTGCTTGTGAAAGCGCACGTGGGTGAAGAACTCCCGCGTCCCGTTGTCGCCGAACGCGGCGTAGGCGAGCGAGTCGGCGGCCTCGGGGCCGGAGCACGTCTCCACGGCCTCGGCGTCGACCGTCACCGTGCAGGAGGCGACCCACGGCGTGCCGGCCACCATCCGCTCCCAGCGATCCTCGATCGGCTCGATGCGACCGTTGTGGAAGCCCAGGTGCGGCTGGTCGTGCATGCAGTCCAGGCACTGGACGACGGCCTCCTGCAGCTCGTCGACCACCTCGGCCCGCTCCCCGGTCACCGGGTCGATGCGATGGATGCCCTCATAGTGCACCTGCACCTCGAGCTCCTGCGACCAGCAGCGGTAACAGCGCAGCCACGCGCCGATCGGCGTTGCCTGGGGAGAACCATCCATAGGAGGCCATTCTATGCTGCGCCCCGTGCGGTACCTGGCTGCGCCGCTGGCCCTGCTCCTGCTCGCGGGCTGCGGCGATTCGGGGCCTCCCCCGGAGGAGCAGGTGCGCTCGACCGTCGCCGCGTTCGCCCGCGCGACGGCCGCCAAGGACTACCGCACCCTGTGCGACCGCCTGCTCTCGCCCGACCTCGTCGAGGAGGTCGAGTCGATCGGCCTGCCGTGCGAGGACGCGCTCGAGCGCGGTCTCGGGGACGTCGAGGACCCGCGGCTCAGCATCGGCGAGGTGACCGTGGACGGCGATGAGGCCACCGTCGAGACGCGAACCTCGGCAGCCGGCCAGGAGCCTTCGGCTGACACACTGCGGTTGGTCAACGTCGACGGGACGTGGAAGATCTCCTCACTGGGAGCCTGAGCAGGAGGCCGCACGTGGCAGACGAGCAGATCAGCGATCGCATCGAGGCCCTCGTCAAGGAGGAGCACGAGCTGCTGGACCGCGGCGGCAGCGAGGGCGGGCTCGATCCCGCCGACCACGAGCGACTCGAGCACATCCGCGTCGAGCTCGACCGCTACTGGGACCTGCTGCGCCAGCGGCGCGCGCGCCGGGCGGCCGGCGAGGATCCCGAGGGCGCCAGCCCGCGCGACGACGACACGGTCGAGCACTACCTCCAGTGAGCGTCGAGCTCGGGGCCTTCGTCACCCCGGTCGCCGACCCCGAGGTCGTCCTCGAGCAGGTGCTGGCCGCCGAGCGCGGCGGGCTCGATCTGGTCGGCATCCAAGACCACCCGTATCAACGCCGGTTCCTCGACACGTTCTCGCTGATCGCGTTCCTGGCGGCGCGCACCGAGCGCGTGCGGATGTTCCCCGCCGTCGCCAACCTCCCTCTGCGCCGCCCGGCGATGCTCGCCAAGGCGGCGGTCTCGATCGACGTGCTGAGCGGTGGGCGGTTCGAGCTCGGCCTTGGCGCCGGCGCGTTCTGGGACGCGATCGAGTCGTTCGGGGGCGAGCGCCGCGACGGTCCGGGATCCGTCGACGACCTCGAGGCGGCGATCCCGGTCCTGCGCGCGTGCTTCGCGGGCGAGCGGATCGGCAGCGTGCGGTTCGGGCCGCCGCCGCCGCACCCGATCGGCATCTGGCTCGGCGCCTACGGGCCGCGGATGATGCGCCTGACGGGGCGCCTTGCCGACGGCTGGTTCCCGAGCCTTCCGCGGCTGCCGCTCGAGGACGTGCCGGCCAGGGTGCGGCTGCTCGAGCAGGCCGCCGAGCGCGCCGGCCGCGACCCGCGGGCGATCCGGCGGATCGCCAACGTCGGCGGCGTGATCGCGGACGGGCCGGTCCAGGGCTGGCTGCACGGGCCGCCCGAGCACTGGATCGAGGAGCTCGGCGCGCTCCGGGCCGCGCACGGCTTCGACGGCTTCGTGTTCTCGAGCGACGCTCCGATGCCCGAGCAGATCGGTCGTTTCGCCGCCGAGGTCGCGCCCGCGGTCCGGAGCGTCTAACCGTGGCCTGCGCGCGCCTCGAGCGCCGCCAGTAGGGCGGGCTCGCCGAGCGCCGCGTCCTGGTCCTCGAGCCACCGCTGGGCGGGGCGGCGGCCGCCGAGCTCGCGCAGGCCGCGCTCCCCGTGCTCGGCCACGAAGTCGGCGAGCGCGCCGAGGCGACGGGTGCGGGTGCGGGTGGCGGTGAGGTCGAGCCGGTCGCGATGGGCGTCGAGCGCGGTCACGAGCTCTTCGATGCCCGCGGGAGGCGGGATGGCGGACACGGCGACGACCGGGACGTCGCCTGCGCCGAGGGAGCCGAGCGCCGCGTGCAGGTCGCGCTGCGCGCGGTGGGCGATCGGCCCGAAGTCCGCCTTCGTGACCACGAGCACGTCGGGCACCTCCATGATCCCCGACTTCAGGAACTGCAGCACGTCCCCCGAAGCTGGCTGCACGACGACCGCGACCGTGTCGGCGGCTTCGGCCACCTCGGTCTCGGACTGCCCGACGCCGACGGTCTCGATCACCACGACGTCGAAGGCCGCGGCCAGCGCCTGGGCGGCGGCGCGGGTGGCGGGAGCGAGCCCGCCGAGCCGCTCACCGGCCGCCGTCGAGCGGACGAACAGCCCGCGGTCGGCGGGATCGGTCTCGATCCGCACCCGGTCGCCCAGCAGCGCGCCCCCCGAGCGTTTCGAGGTCGGGTCGACCGCCAGCACCGCCACCGTCCGCCCGTCCGCCCGCCAGGCCTTGGCCAGCGCCGAGAGCAGCGTTGACTTGCCGGCCCCAGGAGGCCCGGTCACGCCGACGACGTGCGCGGGCGCCTCGCCTCCGAGCCGGTCGGGCGCGACCTCGGCGAGCAGCGCGGCCGCCTCCTCCCGCGCACCGCGGTTCTCGAGCATGTTGAGCGCCGCGGGCGCGGCCGTCAGGTCGCGCTCCCGAAGCCGCGCGCCGAGCTCAGAGCCCGTCACGCCGCCGCGCGGGGCGGGCGGGATTCCGATCTGTCCGCCACGATGGCGACGACCGCGAGCAGGATGCGGGTGATCTCGAAGTCCTTGGGCGTGTAGACCGCGGCGACGCCGGCCGCCTTCAGGGCTGCGACGTCGGCCTCGGGGATGATCCCGCCGACCACGACCGGGATGTCGGCGTCGCCGAGGGCGGCGATCACGTCCGGGATCAGCTCCCGGTGCGAGCCCGAGAGGATCGAGAGGCCGATCACGTGCACGCCCTCGTCGATCGCCGAGCGCGCGATCTGGGCGGGGGTGAGCCGGATGCCCTCGTAGACGACGTCCATGCCCGCGTCGCGCGCGCGGACGGCGATCTGCTCGGCGCCGTTGGAGTGGCCGTCGAGCCCCGGCTTGCCGACCAGGATCTTCAGCGTACGGCCGAGCGCCTCGCTCACGCGGGCGACCTCGTCGCGCAGCTCCGCCAGCTCCTCGCCGGGGATTGTCGCCGCCGCCTCGCCGACGCCCGTCGGCGCCCGGTAGGAGCCGAATGTCTCGCGCAGGGCGGCGGCCCACTCGCCGGTGGTCACGCCCGCCCGGGCGGCCGCGATCGTCGCCGGCATCACGTTCTCGTCGCTCGCGGCCACCCGCCGGAGCTCCGTCAACGCCGCCTCTACGGCAGCGCCGTCGCGCGCCGCGCGCCACTGCTCGAGGGCGGAGAGCGCCTCCTGCTCGACCGCCTGGTCGACCACGAGGATGCCGCCGTCCTCGGTCAGCGGCGACGGCTCAGTCTCCTCGAAGCGGTTGACGCCGACCATGACCTGCTCGCCCGACTCGATGCGGGCGATCCGCTCGCGGTGCGACTCCACGAGCGCGGCCTTCATGTACGGCACGGCCTCGACCGCGCCGCCCTGCTCGGCCACCCGCGCCATCTCGGACCGCGCGCCCTCGAGCAGCTCCGCCACCAGCCCGTCCATCACGTGCGAGCCCTCGAACAGGTCGGGATACTCGAGCAGGTCGGTCTCGTACGCGAGCACCTGCTGGATCCGCAGCGACCACTGCTGGTCCCACGGCCGTGGCAGCCCGAGCGCCTCGTTCCACGCCGGAAGCTGGATCGCTCGCGCGCGGGCGTTGCGACCCAGCGTCACCGCCAGCGCCTCGAGCACGATCCGCTGCACGTTGTTCTCGGGCTGCGCCTCGGTCAGCCCAAGCGAGTTGACCTGCACGCCGTAGCGGAAGCGGCGCTGGCGCTCGTCGGTCACGCCGTAGCGCTCGGACCCGAGCTCGTCCCACAGCAGCGCCATCGCGCGCAGCTTGGCGTGCTCCTCGACGAACCGCACGCCGGCGTTGACGAAGAACGAGAGCCGCCCGAACACGGCGCCGATGTCCCGTCCACCCACCCGCTCGCGAACAGCATCAAGGACGGCGATCGCCGTCGACATGGCGTAGGCGATCTCCTGCACCGGGGTCGCTCCCGCCTCCTGCAGGTGGTACGAGCAGATGTTGACCGGGTTCCAGCGCGGGACGTGCTCGACGGTGTAGGCCACGCTGTCCGCGATCAGCCGCATCGACGGGACGGGCGGGAACGCGTAGGTCCCGCGCGAGAGGTACTCCTTGATGATGTCGTTCTGGGTCGTGCCGGAGAGCGCCGACGGCTCGATCCCGTTCTCCTCGGCGACGACCAGGTAGAGCGCCAGCAGCCATGCCGCGGTGGCGTTGATCGTCATCGACGTGTTCATTCGGTCGAGCGGGATACCGTCCATGAGCGCGTGCATGTCGCCCTTGTGGGCCACCGGCACGCCGACCTTGCCGACCTCGCCGCGCGACAGCTCGTGGTCGGCGTCGTAGCCCGTCTGCGTGGGCAGGTCGAAGGCGACGGAGAGGCCCGTCTGGCCCTTGGCGAGGTTGCGCCGGTACAGCTCGTTGGACCGCCGCGCCGTCGAGTGGCCCGCGTAGGTGCGCATCATCCACGGCCGGTCGGGCTCGGGAAGCCGGTGGCTCATTGCAAGTGAATTGTGTCGTAGCCTGAGCGGGCGATGCGGCAGATCGACCTTCGTCACCGGGGCCGAGAGAAGGTCATCGCGTGTTTCGCGCTCGACGGCGTGCTCGTCGATCCCGGTCCCCAATCGTGCGAGGACACCCTGCTCGAGGCGCTCGGCGGCGAGCAGCCCGAGGCGCTGCTCCTGACCCACATCCACTTCGACCACGCGGGCGCGGCCGGGGCGCTGGTAGTCCGCTGGCCGGAGCTCGAGGTCTACGTCCACGAGCGGGGCGCCAGGCATCTCGCGGACCCCGCACGGCTCGTAGCGAGTGCCGCGCGGCTGTACGGCGGGGAGGACGGCCTGCGCGAGACGTGGGGCGAGGTGGTCCCGGTTCCCGAGGACAACCTGAAGGTGCTGACAGGCGGCGAGCGCGTGCGGGGCTTCGCCGTCGAGTACACGCCCGGCCACGCCTCCCACCACGTGGTCTACCTGCACGAGGGGTCGGGGACCGCCTTCGTCGGCGACATGGCGGGGGTGCGGATCCCGCCGTACGACCTCACGCTCGCGCCCACGCCGCCGCCCGACATCGACGTCGACGCCTGGGAGCGCTCGCTCGACACGATCGCCGCCTGGGAGCCGGACACGCTGGCGCTGACCCACTTCGGCACGGCCGACGACCCGCCGGGGCAGCTCGCCGCCGTGCGCGAGGCGTTGCGCTGGCAGGCCGCGCTCGCCGCCGAGCACGACCTCGAGGGCTTCATGGCCGCACTGCACGAGCGGATCGTCGCGAGCGCGCCCGGCGAGGTCGACGCCGCCGAGCAGGCCGCCCCGCTCGACCACCTGTTCCTCGGCCTCGACCGCTGGCGAAGCAAGCAGCAGACCGGGTAGACACCGCGTATGGCCATGGAGACCGTCGAGCTTCCGCGCACGGGCGACCCCGGCAGCGCGCTGGGCGGCCACTGGCGCGTGATCGTGCTCAACGACGACCACAACACGTTCGACCACGTCGCCAACACGCTCGCCCGCATCATTCCGGGAGTCAGCGTCTCGGCCGGCTACCAGTTCGCGGACAAGATCCACAACAGCGGCCGCGCGATCGTGTGGTCGGGGATGAAGGAGACCGCCGAGCTCTACTGGGAGCAGCTCCAGCAGGCGGGCCTCACGATGGCTCCGCTCGAGCCGGGCTGACGCTCCGGCCCCGCTCACGCTCAACCTGCCCAGGCGTCTCCGCGGGAACGTCCGCGGGGGTGGCTGAGAGCCGGTCCGTCGTCATGCCCTCCCGGGGCACCGCTCGCAAGCTCGCGGTCTAGCGCCCCGGGAGGCCACGCCGCGGCCCGCCACTTGCAGCCGCGGTTGTCGTGGCGTGTTCTCGATGGGGGCCGTGCCATTGGCATGACTCGACGGCCGCGGCACCGCCGCAACCTGGGAGTCGCGATCGGAGACCGGTCCCGCCACAGAGTTGACCCGGTCGACCCCGGAACGCCGCGGGGCGGGACCTATCTCAACGATCGCTGCGCCTTCGGCGCCCGCTTGCGCCGCCGGGGCGACTCCTTCAGCCGCGCCCTTCAGTTCGAGCGCGCAGAGACCCGCGCAGCCGGTCTCGATCGATGCAACGCAAACGATTGCTGCTTGCAGCGAAAGCGGCAGCGCGCCGGACGACGATCGTGCTCGCCGTCCGAGCACCGAGTCGCATGGAACGGGCAGGGAGGAGCGCGTTCCATCGGGCGCGTCGCACCGCGGCCCGGCGGCAATGCGGTTGGCTCCGGCGCCCTAGCTGACTTGCACCGCGGCCGGCGCGCCTAACGACCGGTCCCTAACGGCGGCCACGAAACGCTGCCAAGACGGCCAGCATGAAGGGGGTCGCGGCTGCTTTGAGGCAGAACCGCTAGCGCGTGCTAAGCGGGCTCGGGTGTCGCTAATCGCAAGCAGCACTCCGGGAGCGCCTGGCCGAGTAATGCAGGTAGGCGAAAGGAGCGCGAGCAGCCGCGGCGGAAGACGATGCGAGTAGCGAGTCACATGGAAATCCGAAACGTCGAATTCGCGCGTCCCCGTTCGACTCATTGGTAGAGGGGGCTCAGAGGAGCTTCCGTGACCGAAGGAGAATCGAGATGGGAAAGCTGATCGCGACAACGCAGGCCACCGTCGACGGCGTCATAGATCCCGTCGGCGAGTGGGTGCAGGCGGACGCAGACCACGGCGACTACTCGTTCGAGCGTCAGGCGAGATCCAGCGGGCTGGTGCTGGGCCGCAAGACCTACGAGGGGCTGGCGGGATATTGGCCGAGCCAGTCGGGCAAATGGGCGGACATGGTCAACGCGATGCCGAAGTACGTCGGGTCTAACACCCTGTCCGGCGATCTCGCGTGGAACGCGACCCTGCTCGAGGCAGACCTCGAGGACTCGATCCCGAAGCTGAAGGACGAGGTCAACGGTGACCTGTTCATGCACGGGAGCGGCGAGTTCGCGTACGCCCTCGCCGAGAAGGGCCTGATCGACGAGTACGAGGTCTACCTGAATCCGCTCGTCTGGGGCAAGGGTAACGCCCACGTGCTCGGTGACAGGGGAACCGTCCGGATGGAGCTCGACGACGTGAAGCGGTTCGACTCCGGAGTGGTCCTCCTCACCTACATCCCGGCGTCTTGACCGCGGCTGGGGCCGCGAGGCGGTTGTAGGCGTCGGCCGCCTCGCGGATCCCCTCCCTCCTCGAACGAAAGGACGCGCAATAACCGTCACCGTCGATGGCCACACGGCGAACACGGCTGCTCCTTTCGCCTGGGAGGTGCGGTCGCCGCCGGTGCCTCAGGACCTCCGGTTGCGGCGCTGGGCCTGGAGCTCCTCGCGTCGGCCGGCATGCTCCTTCATTTCCTCCGGCGTGAGCTGGCGGCGTGTCATCCGCCCGCTGTCGATCTCCTCCTGCACGTCGGCGAGCTTTTGGTCGCGCTTATGCTGCGCGCGCTGGGCGGTCGTGGTGCGTACCGGAGGATGGTCCGCCTTGGCCATGCCGGGACACTACACGCAGAGATCCGCCGGCAGACGGGAAGAGATTTGAGCGATTCGTGGCCGGGGGGCAGACGGTTGAGCCGTATGCCTCGAGTGAAGTCGTAGCGCGAACACTCCGCTCCCCTCCCAACCCGAGGCGTCGAGCTCGCCGGTGGCACCGTCAACGTCCACGGTCAGCAGGCTACGGAAGCGGCTCGATTCGCGCGCTTGGGCTCTTCAGGTCACGCCGTTTGGCTGCAGCGCGCCCTGGGCGACGCGGTCGAACCAGGTATAGACGATCGGGACTACGAACCAGCTCGTGTGGTCGGCGCGCCAGTCGCTGAACTCGGGGCCGTACCAGTAGGCCTCGAAGTCCATCTTGCTCTCGAAGTGGGCGAACTGCCAGAACCGGTAGCGATCGTCGTTGGAGCGCATGACCTCGTAGTCGGTGGCCCCGTAGCGGAGCGCCAGCGGCGCGATCTCGCGCAGCGCCTGCTCGAACTGGTCGCCCCGGAAGACGGTGCAGTACCAGGGGATGTTGACGACGCCGGCCATCAGGCTCCCACCTCCGCCCGGATCGCGCCGGGCCCGTCCGCGGTCTTGCCGAGGCCCTCGGATTCCGCGCCCACGAGGATCGCGATCTTTCCGAGGTGCTGGTTCTCCTTCATCATCTGGTGTGCCTCGGCGACCTGGTCGAAGCCGAGGGTCCTCCAGAGTACGGGACGGACGGCCCCGGACTCGATCAGCTCGTTCGCCTTGTGGCACTCGTAGGCGTTCGCGAAGTGCGAGCCGACGATCTTCTTCTGCTTCATCCACAGGTAGCGGACGTCGAAGTCGAGGTTGTAGCCGGTCGTCCCGGCGCAGATGACGACGCTGCCGAACGGCTTCACTGCCAGCACCGAGGTGGGGAACGTGGCGCGGCCGACGTGCTCGAAGACGATGTCCGGCGGCGCCCCCAGCTTCTCGGCGACGAGCTTGCAGAACCGGCGCGACTCCTTGAAGCGCGCCTTCTCCTCGTCGAGCGTCTCGCCGCCGCGGCGCATCATGCCCGCGAACTCGTTGCGGTCGATCACGTCGACTGCGCCGAGCTCCCGGCACAGGTCGGCCTTCTCGTCGGAGGAGACCACGCCGACGGCGTCCGCGCCCGCCAGCCGGCAGAGCTGAAGCGCGAACACGCCGAGGCCGCCGGCGGCGCCCCACACCAGCACGCGGTGGCCGGCTTGCAACGAGACCTGCTTCACGAGCATGCGGTAGGCGGTGAAGTACGTCAGCCCGTAGGAGGCGGCCTCCTCCCAGGTCAGCGCCGCCGGCTTGGGCAGCAGCTGCTGGGCCTGCACCTTGCAGTACTCGGCGAACGATCCCCAGGTCGTCTCGTAGCCCCAAATCCGCTGCGAGGGCGCGGCCATCGGGTCGAGGCCGTGCACCTCGGGGTCCTCGTACGACGCCTGGTTGCAGTGGACCACGACCTCGTCGCCGGGCTTCCAGCGCGTGACGCCCGGCCCCACGCGCTCGACGATGCCCGACGCGTCGGAGCCGCCGATGTGGTGGTCCTCGGCGTGGTAGCGGAAGACCGAGACCGGCTCGCCCAGCGCCGCCCACACGTTGTTG
Organism: uncultured Solirubrobacteraceae bacterium; assembly: GCA_963838655.1. Lineage (GTDB taxonomy): Bacteria > Actinomycetota > Thermoleophilia > Solirubrobacterales > Solirubrobacteraceae > DASSUW01. The sequence goes on from CAWIRW010000013.1 coordinate 687,614, forward strand.
TAGTTCACGCCGGCCGCCATCACGCGCACGACGACCTCCATCGCGCCCGGCTCGGGCACCTCCATCTGCTCGATCTGGAACGCGTCGCGCGGCTCGCCGAGCCGGTCCTCGCGGATGACCCAGGCGTCCATCGTGCTCGCTGGCATGGGTGGGGACCCTATCTTCGGATCAGAACCAGTCGTGCCGCTTGACCCACAGCACGGTGGCCAGGATGGCCGTCGGGATGACGAATCCGCCGACGCCGAAGATCAGGAAGTCGCGCTGGGACTCGACGTTGTCGACCAGCCAGCGGAAGTTCTGGCCGAAGAAGCCGGTGACCAACGTCCAGACGACGAAGAACGTCGCCACGACGCTCAGCCGCGTCGCGGTGCGGTTGACGCGTTCGGCGCTGGCGTTGAAGTAGGTCGACGTGAGCGCCATCAGGTCGTCGGTCTGGCGGTCCATCTCGCTCACGAGCTGCGCCAGGTGGTCGCCCACGTCGCGGAGGTACTCGCGCGCGCCGCGGCTGAGCGAGGCGAGCTCCATGATCGCGGCGGTCGCGGTGTGGAAGTAGTCGCGCTGGGCCACGAGCAGCCGCTCGAGGTCGTGGATCGCCTGCTTGAGGCGGTACACGCGGCGCAGGTGCTCGCGCCGCGGCCGGTCGAGCACCTCGCCCTCGAGGTCGTCGATCAGCTCCTCGAAGCGTTCGACCGCCGGGTAGAAGGCGTCGGTGAGGCCGTCGAAGATGCGGTAGACGAGGTACTCCTCCTCGTGGGTGTTCTGGGGCTGAAGGCGGGTGTGGAGCTCCGTCAGCTGGGGGAGGGCGGCGTGGTGGACGCTCACGATCCAGTGGCCGGACACGTAGACGTGCACCTCGGCGGGCCTGTGGACCGGGTCCCCGGGGTCCCGCACCGCGGTGTAGAAGACCACGAGCACGTGGTCCTCATACGTATCCACCTTCGGCCGCTGGCCGAACTCGCGCGTGTCCTCGAGCGCGATCGGGTGCAGGTCGAGCGTCGAGCGCAGCGCGTCGAGGTCGGCTGCCGGCGGCGACTCGAGGTCGAGCCAGAAGAACTCGTCGAGGTTTCGCCGCCGAGGAACCGCATCCAGATAATGCACAGGACGAGGGCGGGCAGTTCGAAACCGATGGCCGGCATCAGCGCCACCATGGCGGCAAGGGTGACCAGGCCGGTGAGGGGCGCCAGCGAGATGTGGGTGAACTTCTCCGCGTCCCGGTTGTGCCGGCCGACGATCAGCTGGAACAGGCCCAGGGTCACCATCACGCAGCTAATGATGAAGGGCCAGAGTCCGGGTTGGGGCGCCGCCGGAGTACCGAGGCCCATGACAAGTGACAGGATGAGGGCACCCAGGCCAACTGCAATAACCACCAGTGAAGATGCCGCATTGGCAAGCGCCCCGGCCGCGGGTGGCTTCTCCTCGTCCCACTGGGCAGCCAGCTGATCGGGTGTCAGCTCGTCCATGCCCTCGACCGGGGATTCGCTCGGGATGCCATCCCGTAGTCGGTCCGGAAGTCCGTCCGGGCCGGGCACGGCGGAAGGGGCGTTGCCCGCTCCGCCGGCCACAGCGTTGGTCGTCTTCACTCGAATCACTTGGTTCCGCTGAGGCTGATGTCGTACTTCTCAACCAGGGACTTGTACTTGGCGGCGTAGTCCTTCCACTGGGTCACGACTTCCTCACCGGAGATTTCCTTCGGGGTGAGCATGTTCTTCCTGTTGAATTCCTTGTAGGACTCCGTCTTGAAGGTCTCCTGAATGGCTGCGAGCAGTTTGTCCTTCACTTCCTTGGGAGTTCCCTTGGGAGCCGCGACGGCGCGGTATTGCGCCACGGGGACGTCGTAGCCGGCTTCCTTGGCAGTGAGAACGTCCGGGAGGAAGGAGTTCCGTTCTTCGGAGAAGACGAGCAGCGGCGTCACCTTGCCGGCCTGGATTTGAGGCATAGCCTCACCGAGTTGGATGGTGGACACTTCGACCTGGTTGCCGAGGACCGCGGTCAGAGCTGGTTTGCCACTGTCGAAGGGAACATCCGTTCCTTGCACGTTCGCTTGCTTGAAGAGCACGGTCTGCGCGAGCTGGCTGCCAGTGCCGACGCCTGTGGTGCCGAAGGTGATGTTTCGTCCGGCACCGGTCAGGTCCTCAATGGTGTTGAGTCCTGATGCCTTGCTGGCCACGAGCACGTAGTCGTCCTGGGACAGGCCCGCAATGATGTCCAGATCATCGATGTTGACGGCTTCATCCGCAGTGACCGCCAGCGGAGTGATGGTGATGAGCGACGCGGTGACCAGCAGCAGATTCTGACCGTCGGCAGGCTTGCCTGCCACTTCCTTGGTGGCAAGGGCGCCGTTGGCGCCCGGCTTATTCACCACGGGCATCGGAGCGCCGAGCGTTTTGGAGGCACCTTCCGAGATGGCGCGGGCAATCAGGTCTGTACTTCCGCCGGCCGCCTGGCCGACGGTCAGACTGACCGGACCGCTGGGGAACTTCGCAGAATTGGTGTTGCCGGCCGCGACGTTGCCACAGGCTGTCAGTGCCAGCAACGTTACGGCGGATGCTGCACCGAGTACGGTACGGCGCGTGGGGAAGTGCATCATTGGGACTCCTCGTTGACAAGTGGGGCGACGGCCCCGGAAGCATGTGAACCGGATCACTCCAGGTTCGCTGAATCGAGTTTAGGGAGACGCTATGATGCATGTCTAAGCCCAAATATGCATCGGGTGATACTAGGAAGGCATCATGTTCACCTTTGACCAGCTGGCAGGCTTTATCGCCGTCGCGGAAGAACTCCACTTCGGCCGCGCGGCAGAGCGCCTGAACATGACCCAGCCTCCGCTGAGCCGCCAGATCCAAAAGCTGGAGCGGAACGTCGGGGCGGAACTGCTCGAACGCGACAATCGGAAGGTGCAGCTTACGCACGCCGGCATTGCCTTTCTCGACGAGGCCAGGCGCCTGCTGGCGCTCGCCGAACGTGCTCCCGTAACCGCCCGCCGGATCGCCTCGGGACGCTCGGGCCTCCTGCGCATCGGTTTCACCGCCGCCAGCGGTCTCAGCATCCTGGGTCCCCTGTTGGAGGAGATCTCCACAAGGCTGCCCGACGTCGACATAGACCTCCACGAACTGGTCTCCGGGGAACAGATCCAGGCGCTGCAGACCGGGGAACTGGATCTTGGCCTGGCACGGCCGCCCTTTGACAGCGAGGTCTTCGATTCGCACCTGCTCTACCGCGAGTCCATGGTGCTCGCCGTCCCGGCCGGCCACCGGCTGGCAGGCCTGGGCCGGGACATCGATAACGAAGAACTCAAGGATGAGCCGCTCATCATGCACTCGCCCCTCCAGGCGCGGTACTTCTACGACCTCGTGGTCCGCACCTTTCCGATCCAGCACGGCAACGTGATCCACACCGTCAGCCAGATCCTCACGATGGTTTCCCTGGTCGCCGCCAAACGCGGCGTCGCCTTCGTGCCCCACTCCGCGACTGCACTGGGAATCCAGGGCGTTGAATTCCTGTCTCTCGCGGGCAGCGAGGGGGAACCGGTGGAACTTCACGCCATCTGGAACCGCAAGGTGGAAAACCCGGCACTGGGCCGGCTGCTGACCGAACTCGATTACCACATGGAATGACATCCCGACGATGCACGCAGGGTATCAATACATACAAAAATGAACTTAGACAGGCATCAGAGCCGAGCCTACTCTGGAGGGGAACCAGACCACTTACGCCAATCACGGCGCCCACCCGGAGGACCATATCGTGGCAAAATACACACCCCAGGAACTGGCCAACGCCCTCAAAGAGGGACTGCTCTCCTTCCCCGTCACGTCGTTCGATGCACAGCTGCAGTTCGACGAGGAAAACTACCGCAAGCACCTTGCCTGGCAGGCCAGCTTCCCCGTCGCAGGCCTCTTTGCCGCCGGCGGCACGGGTGAGGGGTTCTCCCTGACACCGGCTGAATCCGAGCGCGTTGTCCGCGCCGCCGTTCAAGAAGTCGGCAGCATCGTCCCGGTCCTCGCGTCAGCGGGTGGCTCCACTGCCCAGGCCATCGAAAATGCCCAGGCGGCCGAAGCCGCCGGCGCCGACGGCATCCTGCTGCTCCCGCCATACCTGACCGAAGCGGACCAGGGTGGCCTGATTGACCACGTCGGCGCCATCTGCAAGTCCACCTCGCTCGGTGTCATCATCTACAACCGCGCCAACGCCATCTACAAGGACACCACCGTCGCCACCCTGGCGGACCGCCACGAAAACCTCATCGGGTTCAAGGACGGCGTGGGCGATCTCGAGCACGACGCGCGCGTCTACGCCAAGCTCGGAGACCGCCTGTTCTACCTCGGCGGTCTCCCGACAGCAGAGACCTTCGCCCTCCCGCTCCTGCAGCTGGGCATGAGCACCTACTCCAGCGCCATGTACAACTTCGTTCCGCAGTTCGCCCTGGACTTCTACCAGGACGTCCGCAACGGGGACCGCGTGGCCGTGAACAAGAAGCTCAACGAGTTCGTGATCCCGTACCTCGACATCCGCGACCGGGTGAAGGGCTACTCCGTCTCCATCGTCAAGGGCGGCCTCGATGCGATTGGCCGCTCCGCCGGCGGCGTCCGGCCCCCGCTGCAGAACCTCGCGCCGCAGGATCTCGCAGACCTCACCGCCCTCATCGCAACCGTCTCCTAGGAGGAACCCCGTGACCCTTACCGGACACTCCCTGATTGCCGGCCAACCCGTCGCCGGCCACGGCAAGACCACCTTCGGCGTAAACCCCGCCAGCAACGAACGCCTCGAACCGGAGTACACGTTGCTCACGGCGGGTCGGCTCACGACGGCGACCTCGGCCGCCGCGGCGGCCTTCGAATCCTTCAGCACGCTCGATCCCGAGACCCACGCCGGTTTCCTGGACTCCATCGCTGATAACATCGACGCCATTGGCGAGGAGCTCATCACCCGCGCGGGCCTGGAAACGGGCTTGCCCGCGGCGAGATTGCAGGGCGAGCGTGCCCGCACCACCGGCCAGTTGCGGCTTTTCGCCAACGTCGTGCGCCAGGGCGATTTCCGCGGCGTCCGGATTGACCCCGCGCTGCCGGACCGTTCGCCCGCGGCCCGTGCCGACATCCGCCAGCGCCAGATTCCGCTGGGCCCTGTCGCCGTCTTCGGCGCCAGCAACTTCCCGCTCGCCTTCTCGACGGCGGGCGGAGATACAGCCTCCGCCCTTGCCGCCGGCTGTCCCGTCGTCTTCAAGGCCCACAACGCCCACCCCGGCACCGGCGAACTCGTCGGGCAGGCCATCGTCAAGGCGGTCAGGGACTTTGGCCTCCACCCCGGAGTGTTCTCGCTGGTCTACGGTCCCGGCAGCAGCATCGGCCAGGCACTCGTGGCCGATCCTGCGATCAAGGCCGTCGGCTTCACTGGTTCGCAGGCCGCTGGCATCGCCCTGATGCGTACCGCCGCCGCGCGCCCGGAGCCGATCCCCGTCTACGCCGAAATGTCCTCCCTCAACCCGGTGTTCGTGTTCCCCGGAGCGCTCACGGGCGACGTCGACGCGCTGGCTTCGCAGTACGTTACTGCCGTCACAGGAAGCTCCGGGCAACTATGCACGTCCCCCGGCCTTCTCTTCGCCCCCACCGGCGAGGCAGGCGATCGGTTCGCGGCCGCCGTCGAACATGCTGTTTCGGCTTGCGCCGGCCAGACCATGCTGACCGAGGGCATCGCAACCGCCAGGAATACCGGGGCCGATGCCCTCGAGGCAGCGGAGAACGTCAGTATCGTCGGAAAGGGTTCCGCCGGTGCCACCGCGAACGCTCCGGCACCAACGATTTTCGGCACCGGAATCGGTGACTTCATCAGTAACCACGTGCTTCACGCGGAAATCTTCGGCGCAGCGAGCCTCGTCATCCGGTATTCCTCCGCTGATGAACTCATCGAGGCGGCACACAAGATCGAGGGACAGCTCACCGCGTCCCTGCAGCTGACCGAAGCGGACTATCCGATGGCGGCTTGCCTGCTTCCGGCGCTTGAACAGAAAGTCGGGCGCATCATCGTCAACGGCTGGCCCACCGGCGTTGAGGTGGGTCACGCCATGGTTCACGGCGGCCCCTTCCCCGCCACTTCTGACACCCGGACCACCTCTGTCGGCACCCTGGCCATCAACCGCTTCCTGCGGCCCGTGGCCTACCAGAACCTGCCACAGGAGCTTCTCCCCACGCCCCTCCAGGACAACAATCCGTGGCACCTCAACCGCCGGGTGGACGGCATCATGGAGAATGCGAAAGCAGCAGAGAAAGCAGAGGCCAACGCGTGACAACTCAGCCCACCATCGTCCGGGTAGAGGTAGTTCCCGTCGCGGGCCGCGACAGCATGCTGATGAACCTCAGCGGCGCGCACGGCCCGTTCTTCACCCGCAATGTCGTGATCGTGACCGACTCTGACGGCCGCTCTGGTCTCGGGGAGGTACCCGGCGGGGAAAAGATCCGCACCACCATCGAGGAAGCCGGCAAGCTGATCACGGGCCGGCCCGTGGCACGGTACCGCTCGCTGCTGCGGGAAGTTTCGGCTGGGTTCGCGGACCGCGACGCCGGCGGCCGCGGCCTCCAAACCTTTGACCTGCGTACCACCGTCCACGCCGTCACCGCCGTCGAATCAGCGCTGCTGGACCTTCATGGACAGTTTCTCGGCGTTCCCGTCGCGGAACTCCTGGGCGACGGGCAGCAGCGCGGCTCGGTGCCGATGCTCGGTTACCTCTTTTTCATCGGCGACCACAGCCGTACCGATCTGCCGTACCTCGTGGAGGCGGCACCGTCGGACCGGTGGCGAAGGCTGCGCCGTCAGGAGGCCATGACCCCCGAATCCGTGGTGGCCCTGGCGGAGGCCGCACAGGAACGTTACGGCTTCAGCGACTTCAAGCTCAAGGGCGGCGTGCTCTCCGGCGATGCGGAAGTGGACGTGGTCACGGCTCTGGCCCGGCGCTTCCCCGAGGCCCGGATCACCCTTGATCCCAACGGTGGCTGGCTCCTGGACGAGGCGATCCGCCTGGGCAAGCGGATGCAGGGCGTGGTGGCTTACGCCGAGGACCCCTGCGGTGCCGAGGGCCGGTTCTCCGGCCGCGAGGTGATGGCGGAATTCCGCCGCGCCACCGGGCTGAGGACGGCCACGAACATGATTGCAACGGACTGGCGGGAAATGGCTCACGCCATCCGCAGCAACGCCGTCGACATTCCACTGGCGGACCCTCATTCTCTGAGCCATGCACGGCTCCGTCCGGGTCGCGCAAATGTGCCACAATTCGGACTCACCTGGGGCTCGCATTCGAACAACCACTTCGACATCTCGCTCGCCATGTTTACGCACACGGGAGCGGCTGCTCCGGGCGAGATCACGGCGCTGGACACGCACTGGATCTGGCAGGACGGCCAGGCCTGACCAAGGAACCGCTGCAGATCCGGGACGGCGCCATTGCAGTTCCGGATGCCCCGGGGCTTGGAATCGAGCTGGACCGCGACGCCCTGGACAAGGCCCACCGGCTGCTACCTGAACACGGACTCGATTGCCCGGGACGACAGCATCGGCATGCAGTATTACATCGACGGCTGGTCCTTCGACCCCGAAGCGGCCCTGCCTGGTGCGCTAAGGGGCGTGCGCCAGAAGCGTCCGGCCAGCAGCGGTCGCCAGCTGTTCCCCACATCCCGCACGGCCGGCCGTCCCTCCGCACCGGGGAGACGGCCGTGCGGAATCCCACTTGCGGCCGTTGACCGGCCGGCAGTTACCTTTCGAAGGGCTAATTTTGGGCGGCGTTGTCTCCGGAATCCTGATTGTCTCCGCCGTCATCGCCGTCGGCTGTTGCGCAGCCCGGCTGCGGATCCTGGGGCCGGAAGTCCAGGGCGCCCTCACGCGTACGGCCTTCTACGTCACGAACCCCGCGCTGTTGTTCACGGTTGTGGCCGGCAGCGACATCCGCGCCGCACTCGGCACGGACGCCCCACTCGCGCTGCTGTCCGCGGCGGCGGTGGGGCTTCTATTGCCTGCTGAGCTTCCTGTTCTTCCGGCGGCCCGTCGCGGAAACCGCCGTCGGCGCCATGGCCAGCAGCTACGCCAACGCCAACAACATTGGCATCCCTGTGTCCCTCTACGCTGTGGGAACGGCACAGCATGTCGCCCCCGTCCTGTTGGTCCAGATCCTTGTTATGGCCCCGTTCTACCTCACCGTTCTGGGCCTGGCCGGGGGCTCGAGGATCTCCTGGAAGAAGCTCCTGGTCCAACCATTCGCGAATCCGATGATCATTGCCTCCGGGCTGGGTGCCGCCGTGGCGCTGACGGGCTGGACGGTCCCGGACCTGCTCCAGAAGCCCATCGACATGCTCGCCGGCGGAGCAGTCCCCAT
>CAWIRW010000014.1:0-52428 GCA_963838655.1 uncultured Solirubrobacteraceae bacterium
GCTACAGCGACGCCCGCAGAACCTCGGCCAGGTCGGAAGCGTCCACGTCCACAGGTGCCACGGCGAGCAGACGCTGCTGCTTGAGCGCCCCGTCGACCAGGTCGTCGATGTCGTCCGGCCCGTAGCCGAGCTCCCCCAAAGTCGTCGGCGCACCCACGTCACGCATCAACTCGAGCAGCAGTGACGGCAGCGTGTCCTCGTCCGCGTCCGGCAGCGGCCGCCCGGCCAGCAGTTCCGCCACCCGGACGTGCCGCTCGGGCGCCGCACCGAACGTGAGCCGGAACGCCGCCGGGGCGGTGACGATCACGGAGCGGCCGTGGGGGATGCCGTGGCGGAGCCCGGCGATCGGGTACGCGCATGCGTGCGGGATGTGCACGCCGGCGGCGCCGAAGCCGATCCCGGCGAGCGACGCCGCGAGCATCATCCACCCGCGTGCCTCGGCGTCGCCGTCCACCGCCGCCCGCAGCCAGCGCCCGCCGTACTCCAACGCCGTCGCCGACCACACCTCGGAGATCGGCGTCGACCCCTGGTAGGGCGGCCGATCAGCCGGCGACGACGGGGCGTCTCGCGAGGAGAACCGCCGCGCGACGTACGACTCGGCCGCGTGGCACACCACGTCGAGTCCGCACGACGCCACCACCTCACCGGGCAGCGACGCGGTCAGCGACGGGTCCACGATCGCCTGGTCGGGCCGCAGGTAGCGGTGCGAGATGCCGGTCTTGACGCGCAGCTCGGGGACATCCAGCACCGCCACCGACGTCGCCTCGGCCCCCGACCCGCACGTCGTGGGAATGGCCACCAGCGGCCGCAGCCGCGACGCCGGCGCTCGACCCGAGCCGACCGGCGGATTGACGTAATCCATCAGGTCGCCGCCACACGAGGCGATCAGGTTCGCCGCCTTGGCGGTGTCGATGCTCGACCCCCCGCCGACCGCCACGAAGCCGTCGAACGAGCCTGCGACCGCGTACTCGGCGGCTTCGCGCATGCGACTCGAGCGTCGGCTCCACCCGCGCCTGGTCCCAGACCGCCACCGAGACGCCTGCGGCCTCGATCGCCGACCGCACCCGCGCGGTGATCCCGGCCGCCACCACCCCGGGATCGGAGACCAGCAGCGCCTGCCGGACGCCGAGCCGCTCGAGCTCCCACCCCGCCTCGTCGGCCGCGCCGCGGCCGTACTTCAGCGGGGTGGCCTCGAGCGTGAAGACCTGCTCGCGCGTCACGTCCGCCCGGCAGGCTCCTGGAAGCGCTCGCGGTCGAAGCGCCGCTCTCGCACCAGCTCCGCCTCCTCGGCCTCGTCCTCGTCGACGTCCTTCTGGTAGGTCTCGGACGCGAACAGCGTCGCGACCACCGAGATCAGGCCCATCGCGGTCACGTACAGCGCCACCAGCGTGGGGCTGCCGTCACCGGCGGCCAGCAGCGCGGTGGCGATCAGCGGGGCGAAGCCGCCCGCGAACACCGACGCCAGCTGGTAGCCGAGCGAGGCGCCGCTGTAGCGCACCCGGGTGCCGAACAGCTCGGCGAAGAACGCCGCCTGCGGCCCGTACATGAGGTCGTGCCCGAGGTTCACGCCGACGACGATCGCGAGCCAGATGAGCACGGGCGACTCCGTCCCGAGCAGCGCGAACAGCGGGAACGCCCACAGCGTCGTGACCACCGCGCCCGCGAGGTACAGCGGCCGCCGCCCCACACGGTCGGACAGATGCCCGAACAGCGGCACGGTCACGAGCCCGATCGCCGCGGCGATGATCACGCCGGTCAGCATCGTGTTCTTGCTCATGCCGAGCTCGTCCTCCCCGTAGGCGAGCACGAACACGGTGAGGATGTAGAAGGCGCCGTTCTCGGCGACGCGCATGCCCATCGCCACCAGCACCTCCCGCGGGTACTTGCGGACGACGTCGACGATCGGCTTCGGCGCCTCGGTCTTGGTCTCCTTGACGCGCTGGAAGGCGGGCGACTCCATGAGCTTCAGGCGGATGAAGAGGCCGACGATCACGAGCACGGCGCTGGCCAGGAACGGGACGCGCCAGCCCCAGCTCAGGAACGCGGCCTCGCTCGTGAGGCCCTGGACGATCGCGAACACGCTGGTCGAGATGAGCAGGCCGGCCGGCACGCCCATCTGCGGCCACGAGCCGAAGAAGCCGCGGCGGCCCTTGGGTGCGTGCTCGACCGACATCAGGACTGCGCCGCCCCACTCGCCGCCCACGCCGATGCCCTGGGCGAACCGCAGCACCACGAGCAGGATCGGGGCGAACACGCCGATCGAAGCGTGGGTGGGCAAGCAGCCGATCAGGACCGTCGCCACGCCCATGATCACGAGCGAGAGCACGAGCATCGACTTGCGTCCGATGCGATCGCCGAAGTGCCCGAACACGATCCCGCCGATCGGGCGCGCGGCGAAGCCGACCGCGTACGTGCTGAACGCGAGCAGCGTGCCGATCAGCGGCTCGGCGTCGGGGAAGAACAGCTGGTCGAAGACCAGCGCGGCCGCCGTGCCGTACAGGAAGAAGTCGTACCACTCGATCGTCGTGCCGACGAAGCTCGCCAGCGCGACCTTGCGCACGGACTGTGTGCGTCCCTCGTCCACGGTGCTCTCGCCTCCCTCGGTCTCAGAACCCGCCGAGGAGGGGCTTACCCGTCAGAGCGGGCGGCCGAACCAGGCGAGGGAGAGCGCCCCGCCGGCCAGCAGGAGCACGACCGCCCCGCCGGCGAACGCCACCGTGACCTCGCGCTCGACCTCGCGCGACGAGAGCCGCGTGCCGAGGTTCGCGTAGATCGACTCGAGCCGCGCGGCGTCGGGCGCCGAGAAGTAGCGGCCGCCGGTGATGCGCGCGATCTCGCGCAGCGTCTCGGTGTCCGGCGGCACCTGGATGCGCTGGGTGAAGCCGAACTGGTCGCGCACCTCGACCTCGCCGCTGGGCGTGCCGAGCGCGATCGCGAAGATCGGGATCTTCAGCCGCGCGGCCTGGCGGGCGACCTCGAGCGGCGAGATGCTGCTCTGCGTGTCCTTGCCGTCGGAGAGCAGGACGAGCACCGAGGGCAGGCGGCGGGTGCCGGTCCCGCGCTCGTCGGGCACCGGCTGGCGGGCGAGCTCGATGCCGCGCTGGAGGCCGGTCGCCATCGCGGTCCCGCCCTCGGCGCGCAGCCGGTCGAGCGCCCCGCGCACCGGCGAGCGGTCGGTCGTCGGCGGCGCCTGCACCTCGGCGGAGTCGGCGAACGTGACCATCCCGAGGCGGAACGTCTCGGGCAGCTCGTCGGTCAACCGGCGGCCGGCGCGCACGGCCGCGCTCAGGCGGTCGGGCTCGACGTCGGTGGCGTTCATCGAGCCCGAGATGTCGGTCACCATCATCACCGTGGCGGCGCGCTGTGGCGCGGCGACCGTGCGCTGCGGGCGGGCGAGCGCGACGATCAGCGCGGTCAGCGCCGCGAGCACCAGCAGCGGCGGCAGGTGCCGGCGGAAGCCCGGGCGCCCGGTCACGAGGTTCGGGAGCAGTGCCGGGTTGGCGAACGTCGCCGCCTCGCGCCGGCGGCGGCGCTGCATGGACACGTACACCATCGCCGCGAGCGGGACGAGCACGAGCGCGGCGAGCATGATCGGCTCGCGGAAGGTCATGTCACCGCCTCCGGCTGCGGCCGGCGCAGCGCCGTGGCGCGCACGGCGATCCGGCCGCGTCGCAGGTGGCCCGCCAGGTCGCGCAGCCAGTCGCCGTCGGTGGACAGCACGAGGTGGTCGGCGCCCGCGCGGCGCAGGGCGGCGGCGACGTCCTCGCGCTCGGCCAGCGCGGCCTTGGCGAACCGCCGCCGCACGCTGCGGCGGCTGGTGTTGACCTGAAGCTGGCGGCCGGTCTCCGGGTCGACGAGCCACAGGTCGCCCATCGGCGTCAGCTCCAGCTCGCGCGGGTCGCGGACCTCGACGGCGAGCACGCCGTGACGGGCGCGCAGCGCGCGCAGCGGCCCCTCCCAGTCGCGCTCGCCGCGGAAGTCGGAGACCACGACGATCAGCCCGCGGGCGCGCGCCACGGCGGCGACGGCCTCGACCGCGCCGCCGAGCGACGTCGCCCCGAGCCCGTCGGCGGGGGGCTCGCGGCGCAGCTCGGCCAGCAGCTGGAGCAGCCCGAGGCGGCCCTGGCGCGGCCGCAGCACCTTCGGCGCTCCCGCCCCGAAGGCCGCCACACCGAGCCGGTTGCCGCGCCGGGTGGCGACGTGGCCGATGGCGAGCGCCACGCCCTCGGCGACGTCGGCCTTGCGGCGCTCGGCGGTGCCGAACGTCATCGAGGCCGAGGCGTCGAGCACGATCCAGGCGGTCAGCGCGCGCTCGCCGACGTGCACGCGCACGTGCGGCTCCTGCATGCGGGCGGTCACGTTCCAGTCGATGTGGCGCACGTCGTCGCCGGGCAGGTACGGCCGGATGGTCGCCAGCTCGGTGCCCGCGCCGACCTGCGGCGTGAGGTGCTCGCCGGGGATCAGGTTCTCCACGCGGCGCAGGACCGCGAGGTCGAGCGAGCGCAGGACGGCGGGCGGGACGGGCCCGGGTCCCGGGCGGTCGGGAGTGCGCTCGATGCCGAAGTTCACGGCAGCCTCCCCCCGCGCGCCATCGCGGCGACCATGCCCACGAGCAGCAGCGCGAGGCCGCCACCCGCGAACGCGGCGGTCACCTCCTGCTTCTCCTGCTGGGTGGCCAGGCGGGTGCCGAGGCTCTTGAAGATCTCGGTCAGGCGCTGGGCGTCGGGCGCCGCGTAGTAGCGCCCGCGCGTCTCGCGCGCGATCTCGCGCAGCGTGGCCGTGTCGGGCGGCACCGGCTCGCGACGGGTGGTGCCGTCGTCGTTCTTGTGCTCGAGGTAGCCGGCCTGCGTGCCCAGCGCCACGGTGTAGATCGGGATCCGCAGCCGGCGGGCGCGTTCGGCGACGGTGATCGGGTCGGAGCCCGCCGTGCTCGCGCCGTCGGACAGCAGCACGATCGCGCCCGGGATGCGGCGCGGCGTCCCCGTCTCGTCGGTCACCGGCGTGCGGACGGCCTCGATCCCGAGGTCAAGCCCGTCGCCCATCGCCGTCTTGCCGGAGAACTTCAGGCTCTCGAGCGCCGCGCGCACGCGCGGCTTGTCGGTCGTCGGCTCGACGAACTGCGCGGCCACGGTGCCGAAGCCGACGAGCCCGAGGCGGAAGCCGCGCGGCAGCTCGTCCACCATCGCCCGCCCCGCGGTCTGCGCGGCGGCGAGCCGGCTCGGCCTGACGTCGGTGGCGAACATCGAGCCCGACGTGTCGGTCACCATCACCACGGTCGCCTCCTCCCGCTCGGCCGCCACCGTGCGCTCGGGCCGCCCGAGGGAGACCAGCAGCGCCACGAGGGCGAGCAGGGCAAGCGCCGCCGGCAGGTGCCGCACCCAGCCGGCGCGCGCCGCAACGCTCGCCAGCACGTCCACGTTCGTGTAGCGGACGGCGAACCGGCGGCGGCGGCGCTGTGCGACCACGTAGGCCAGCAGCGCGAGCGGGACCAGCAGCAGCCCCAGGAGCAGGAGAGGCGCCTGGAAGGTCACCGGACGGCGTGGCCCTCCGCCAGCTCGATCCGCGGCATCGGCACGCGCTCGAGCACGTCGTCGAGCACGCGGTCGGCGTCCACGCCGGCCGCCAGCGCCTCGTACGTGAGGACGATGCGGTGGCGCAGCACGTCGCGCGCGAGGTCACGGACGTCGATCGGCAGCAGGTAGTCGCGGCCGCGCAGCAGCGCGAGCGCGCGCCCCGCGTGGACGAGGTTGATCGACCCGCGCGGGCTGGCACCGAACTCGACCCAGCCCTCCTCGCCACGCTCGCGCGTGGCCAGGGTGAGCGCGACGGCGTACTCCATCACCCGCCGGTCGACGTAGATGCCGGTAGCCGCCTGCTGATGGTCGGCCAGCGAGGCCGGGTCGAGCACCTGCCGCGCGTGCGCGCCGCCGTCGAGCGAGCGCTCGACGACCGCGACCTCGTCGCGCGGGTCGGGGTAGTCGACCACGAGCTTGAACATGAAGCGGTCGACCTGCGCCTCGGGCAGCGGGTACGTGCCCTCGGACTCGATCGGGTTCTGGGTGGCGAGCACGAGGAACGGCTCGGGGACGCGATGCGTGTCGTGCCCGATCGTCACCTGACGCTCCTGCATCACCTCGAGCAGCGCGGACTGCACCTTGGCGGGCGCGCGGTTGATCTCGTCGGCGAGCAGGAAGTTGCAGAACACGGGTCCGAGCTCGGTGTCGAAGCCGCCGGTGTCCGGCCGGTAGACGCGGGTGCCGACGAGGTCGGCGGGCACGAGGTCGGGCGTGAACTGGAGCCGCTTGAACGAGCCGCCGAGCACGTCCGCCACCGTCTTGACGGTCAGTGTCTTGGCGAGGCCGGGCACGCCCTCGAGCAGCACGTGCCCGCCGGCGAGCAGCGCCACGAGCACGCGCTCGAGCATCGCCTCCTGGCCGACGATCACCCGCTTGATCTCGAACAGCCCGGACTCCAGGGCGTCGTGGGCCGCGCGGGCCGGCGGCCGCGGGTCCTGTTCCTCACGCTCCAGCGCCCTCAGGCGGCGCTCTTCGGCAGTCACGCCATCGTCTCCGTTCTAGATGGTTGATTGTGCGGCCCGCGCGGCCGCATGGTCGTGGATCGTGGATGCAGGGCGGTGCCCGCGCGAGGGGCACAGTGGCGGAGCCACGGGCCCCTTCAGCGGGTGCCGATCCTGCGCCGCGAGACGCGGCCAGGCGGGCGTGGGGGTCGTGCAATCAGCCATCAGGGGTTGGTCGCTCGGTCGGGCTGGGTTCCCAGCGTCACGGTCAGAGTACGCCGATCTCCGCCCCGTTCGACGACGATTCGCACCTCGTCGCCGGGCCGGCGGGAGTTGACAACCGACGAGATGTCGTCGCTCTCGCGCACGGGCTCGCCGGCGATCTCCACGATCACGTCGCCCTGGCGCAGGCCGCCGCGGGCCGCGGGGCCGCGCTCGGTGAGCGCGCGGACGGTCACGCCGTCCTCGGTCTCCGCGCGAGTGCTGACGCCGAGGAACGCGCGCGGGACGTCCCGGCCCTTCTCGAGCGCGGGGAGCACGCGCTTGATCTCGTCGACCGGGACGGCGAAGCCGACGCCCGTGTTGCCGTTGCCGCCGCCGGTGCGGATCTGGGAGTTGACCCCGATCACGCGACCCTCGCCGTCGAGCAGCGGGCCGCCGGAGTTGCCGGGGTTGATCGCCGCGTCGGTCTGGACGGCGTTCGAGATCGAGAAGCCGTTGGGAGCCTCGATCGTCCGCCCGAGCGCCGAGATGATGCCGCTCGTCACGGAGCCCTCGAGCCCGAACGGGCTGCCGATCGCGATCGCGGGCTGGCCGGGGCGCAGGTCCTCGGACGCGCCGAGCTGCAGCGGGCGCAGGGCGCCGTCGACGTCGTCGGGGTTCACCTTCAGTAGCGCGAGGTCGACGGACGGGTCGGTGCCGAGCAGCCGCGCGTCGATCGGCGGGCCGTCCTCGCCGAAGCGCACGACGTACTCGTCGGCGCCGTCGACGACGTGCTCGTTGGTGACGATCCGGCCGTCGTCGTCGATCACGAAGCCCGAGCCGGAAGCCGCCTGGCCGCCGCCCGGGAAGGGCAGCTCGCCGCGGCCGGAGTTGGCCTGGACGAACACCACGCCGGGAGAGACGCGGTCGTAGATCCCGGCGACGCTCGCCGGCGCGCTGCGCGGCGCGGCCGGGCTGGCGGATGGGGTGGCGGCGGCGGTGGTCTCGGACGAGCCCTCGTCATCGAACGCGCCCGCGATCGCGAGCACTCCGATGACGGCTCCGACGGAGACCACGCCGGCGATGAAGAAGAGCAGCCGGCTCATACGGCTCATTCCACCGGCGAGGAGTCAGGCGCGGATAAAACGCCTAGCCGAAGAGATCGTCGAGGACGCTCTTGCGCTTCTTGTGCTTGCGGTGGCTCTTGTAGTCGGAGTAGATCCGCTCGGCGGTGCGGGCGTCGAACCCGTAGCCCTGGCTCTTCGACTGATGCTTGCCCCGGCCGGTCATCTCGCGCACGAAGTCGTCCTCGTCGTCGTCGACCGATCCGACCACCTGGCGCTCACGCTCGAGGATGCGCTCGAGCTCGCCGCGGTCGAGCCAGACGCCGCGGCAGTTGCGGCACGCGTCCACGCGCACGCCGCTGCGCTCGAGCTCGACCAGCTCACCGCCACA
Organism: uncultured Solirubrobacteraceae bacterium; assembly: GCA_963838655.1. Classification (GTDB taxonomy): domain Bacteria; phylum Actinomycetota; class Thermoleophilia; order Solirubrobacterales; family Solirubrobacteraceae; genus DASSUW01. Next base: position 8,174 of record CAWIRW010000014.1, read on the forward strand.
CCCTGGGCACGTCATCGCCCGGATCGTACCGGGCGGTGGCATCGGGCTATGATGCCGCTCAATGGGCGCCTCGGGAGGGCGCCTTCTCGACTTACTGCAGGGGAGGAAGTCATGACCCACAGACGGGTCTTCCATGTGCTCGCCGTGGTTTCGACCATCGTCGTGGCCGGGCTGCTGCCCGCCGCCGCGAGCGCACATCCAGAGGCGTGCGCTGAGACCAGCCTGGCGACCATGACCTTCGCGTCGCCGTTCGACGACTGGGCCGACGCGTACGAGGGCTGCACCAGCCAGGTCGCGGCGCAGAACTTCGACGACTCGGGGGCGCAGCTCGCGCCCGGCCAGACCGCCGGCACGCGCAACCTGAGGCTGCTCTCGAGCACGCCCAAGGACAAGCCGTACGACTCGAGCGCCGACTTCAACTCCGACCTCGCGTTCGAGGACGGCTACGCCTACCAGGGCAACTACGACGGCGTGCAGGTGTGGGACGTCGACCGCCCACGCGACCCGGAGCTGGTGGGCGCGCTCCACTGCCCGGGCTCCCAGAACGACGTCACTGTCAACGACGGGATCATGGTCACGTCGACCGACTCGCGCCGCAACAAGGCCGAGTGCGACGAGGACAACGTCCCCTCGACCGACACGACGCGGCCCGAGACCAACTGGGAGGGCATCCGGATCTTCGACGTCTCCGATCCCGAGGTAGCCGGATGTACGTCACCGCCGTGCGCACCGCCTGCGGCTCGCACACCCACACGGTCGTCCCCGAGCGCAAGCGGCTGCTGATCTACGTGCAGTCGTACGACATCGGCGCCGGGCGCTACGACTGCGAGGGCCCGCACGACCAGATCTCGATCGTCGAGATCCCGCGCAAGAACCCCGGGGCCGCCAAGGTCATCAACGAGCCGGTGCTGTTCCCGGACGGCGGCTACACGAATCCGAACACGTCGCCTCCGCGCAACACGACGGGCTGCCATGACATCACCGTCTACCAGAAGCTCGACATCGCGGCCGGCGCGTGCGTGTCCGAGGGCATCCTCATCGACATCTCCGATCCGGAGGAGCCGAAGGTCATCTCCACGATCACCAACCCGACGTTCGCGTTCTGGCACAGCGCCACGATCAGCAACGACGGCAAGAAGGTGCTGTTCACCGACGAGCTCGGCGGTGGCGCCGGGGCGGAGTGCAACCCGACGGTCGGGCCGGAGCGCGGTGCCGACGCCATCTACGACATCCGCAACCGCCGCAGCCCGCGGTTCTTGAGCTACTTCAAGATCCCGCGCACGCAGTCCAACACCGAGAACTGCGTGGCGCACAACGGCAACATCATCCCGGACAAGAAGCGCGACCTGTTCGTGCAGTCCTGGTACCAGGGCGGCATGTCGATCATCGACTGGACGAACCCGTATCGGGTCAAGGAGCTCGCCTGGTTCGACCGCGGTCCGTACGAGCCGACCGCGCTGGCCGGCTTCTGGTCGACGTACTACTACGACGGCTACATCTACGGCAGCGAGATCCAGCGCGGCTTCGACGTGTTCAAGTTCAAGGACGCGGGATCGAGGTCGAACGGCGACACGGTCAACGCCCAGACGCAGTTCGACCTCTACGACCGCGGCCGGGGGCACGGCCGCGACAGGGACTGAGGTCTATGCGAGGCCCTCGGCCAGCTCACGGCCGAGGGTCTCGCCGGCCGCCTCGATCTCCTCGAGGTTCGTCGCCTCGAGCACGCGCATGAGGTCGATGATGCGCTTGCCGAAGCCGTCGAGGCGGTCGGTTCCGACGACGGCGTGGAGCGGCACCCCCGCCTGACGGGCGCGGGTGCCGATCTCGCCGACGAGCTTGCCCTGCAGGGTCTGCTCGTCGAGCGCGCCCTCGCCCGTCACCACTGCGCGCGCCGCGCGCATGCGGACATCGAAGTCGAGCGCGTCGAGCACCCATGGCGCGCCCGGCTCGAGCGTGGCGCCGTGGACCGCCCACAGGCCGCCGGAGAGCCCGCCGGCGCAGCCGGTCATCGGCACGCCGCGGGGGTCGCGAGGCCAGCCGTCCGCGAGCTTCGCCAGGCGCCGCTCGAGCCGTGACACCATCGGCGGGTCGGCGCCCTTCTGCGGTCCGAAGACCTTGGGCGCGTCCTCGAACGGCGTGCGGACGTCGCACAACACAACCAGGCGGGCGCCGCCGAGCCCGCCGGCCTCCTCGATCGCCTCGAGCGCACCCGCTCCACCGTCGGTCGTCGCCGAGCCCCCGACCGGCACGAGGACGACCGCCGCGCCCGCCTGCGCGGCGGCCGCGATCAGCTCGCCGGTGCCATACGTGGAGGCAGCCCAGGCGTCGCGCTCGTCGGCCGCCACCAGGCCGAGCCCGCTGGCCGTGGCCGTCTCGACGATCGCGGTCCCGCCGTCCTCGACGAGCCCGAACGAGGCCCGCAGCTCCCGGCCCAGCGGGTCGTGAGCGCCGGCGGCGACGACTTCGCCGCCGAGGCGAGGCAGGAGCGCCTCCAGCGTCCCCTCGCCGCCGTCGGCGAGCGGGCACAGGTCGGGTGGCATCAGTCCGGCGCGCTCGAGTCCGCGGCCGATCGCCGCCGCCACCTCCGGCGCGCGGAAGGTGCCCTTGAAGGAGTCAGGGGCGACGAGGACGGGGCGCTCTGGCACGGCCACGGGCCGCCGAGCGTATCCTCCGTCGCGCGATGGCGGAGGTGTTCCCCACAGCCGACGACGAAGCGGTCGCTGCGCTGCAGTCTGCGGTCGGCGTGCTCGCTGCGAAGTGGAGCGTGCTCGTCCTCGCCCGCCTCGGCGGAGGCACCCACCGGTTCAACGAGCTGCTGCGGCAGATCGACGGCGTCTCGCGCCGCATGCTCAGCGCCACGTTGCGCCAGCTCGAGCAGGACGGGCTGGTCGAGCGGCGCGTCTACCCGCGCGTGCCCGCGCGCGTGGAGTACGACCTCTCGCCGGCCGGCGAGCACCTGCTCGCTGCCCTCGTGCCGTTGGCGGATTGGGAGCTCGAGCACCGCGACGCGCGCCTCCAGCGCTCCCGCTCGCAGGCCGAGGAGATCAAGGCCCGCTCCCAGAGCACGCCGCGCATCGTCTGACGGCGGATGCCCCTGCGGGCCCTGGCTCGCCTGACGGCTCGTCGCCGGTCTGGCGGTCGGCCTCCGGCGAACGTCAACGGCGGCTGGGTAGGGAGGCTGGGGTGCCGGCCGGCGTGCGAGGAAAAGCGTCAACCGGCGCGGCCGCCAGACCGCGATTGCCACGTTGTTCCGCGTGCGCGAGGGAACAAGCTGTCAATCGGCGCGCCCGCCGGCATCGGTTGCCACGTTGTTCCCTACCGATGGTCCCTCAAGGCGGGGTTAGGTGGATTTCGGCGATCCGGGAATCATCGAAATCCACCTTTGTGCTCGTCTGGCGCATCAAAGTGGATTCGGGCGAACCACCGCGCACCGAAGTACACGTAATCCCGCCTTGACCGCCCGAGGCCGACGAACCCGGCCGGCACCCCAGCCTCCCTACCCAGCAAGCAGTTGACGTTGGTCAGTCCTGCAGCGACCGGCGCTTCTTGCGCTCGACCACGACGCCGCCCATCACCTATTGGAGCAGTTGGTCCATCCGGCACTCGGCCGGCGCCTTGTCATCGCGCCAGCGGGCGAGCTTGGTGCCGTGGCGGATGCGGTCGTTGCTCGTGTGGTCGAACGTGACCTCGACGACCAGCTCGGGACGCAGCTCGATCCACTCGAGCTCGCGGTCGTTGGCCCAGCGGCTGGGGTCGCCCATCCCGCGCTTGCCGGTCTCGTAGGGCGCCAGCTTGGCCGGCAGCTCGCGCTTCTCCTTGGCGCTGAAGCCGGACGTGTGGCCGACGGGCCGCAGGTTGCCGTTGTCGTCGTGGAGGCCGAGGATGAACGAGCCGACCGTGCCCTCCTCCTTGCCGGGCCGCCAGCCCATGACGACGGCGTCGATCGTCCGGACGCGCTTGATCTTCACCATCCCGACGCGCTCGCCCGGCCGGTACGGCGCGTCGAGCTGCTTGGCGATCACGCCCTCGGCGGCCTGGAGCCACTCCTGCGCGCCGTCGGGCTCGAAGACGACCGGCGTGAGGTCGACCGGGGCGTCGACGAGCCGCTCGAGCCGCGTGCGGCGCTCGTGCTGGGGCAGCTCGAGCAGCACGTCGTCGTCGATCGAGAGCACGTCGAAGGCGATGAAGCGCGTCGGCGTCGTCTCGGCGAGCATGCGGATCCGCGACTCGGCCGGGTGGATCCGCTGGCCGAGCGCGTCGAAGTCCTGGCGACCCTGCTCGTCGAAGAGCACGATCTCGCCGTCGAGCACGTAGCGGCCGGTGGGGAACTCGAGCTCGGGGAAGTAGCGGCTGAGCGGCCGGCCGTTGCGCGACTGCAGGTAGACCTCGCCGTCGTCGACGAACGCGATCGAGCGGAAGCCGTCCCACTTGGGCTCGAAGCTCCATCCCTCGCCGGTGGGCAGCGTCTTCGCCGAGCGGGCGAGTTGGGGGAGGACGGGCGGTGCGAGCGGGAGCGACATGCCCCCAGCAAAGCAGAGAGCCCCCGCGCTGTGCAGGGGCTCGATCTGAGGTGGGTCTAGCTGAGCGGGCGGCGCTCGTCGAAGCCGGGGCGGTCGTCCGCGCCGAACTTCAGGCCGAGGATCGCCAGCGGAATCGCGATGGCGGTGAGAGTGATCATGCAAGCAGTATCGGAGCATGTGATCCATCGCTGTATACTTGATTGACTAGGGCATCAGAAGGAAATACCTATAACACTTCAGCAGCTCACCTACTTCCTCGCGGCGGCCGAGCACGGCTCCTTCTCCGCAGCCGCGCAGAGCCTGTTCATGGCGCAGCCGAGCCTGTCCGAGCAGATCCGGCGGCTCGAGGCCGAGCTCGGCGTCTCGCTGTTCGCGCGGGTCGGCCGCGGCCTTGCGCTGACGGAGGCCGGGCGGCTGCTGCAGCCGCACGCCGAGCGCACGATCGCCGCCGCCCGGGAGACCGCGGAGTCGGTACGTGAGGTGCGCGAGCTCGAGGGCGGCACGGTCGAGTTCGGCACGTTCGGGAGCGCGCACCACTACCTGCTGGCCGGTCTCGTCGAGGACTTCCGCTCCCGGCATCCGAACGTGCGCGTGCGGGCGGTCGGCCAGAACTCGTCCGAGGTCGCGGACGCGGTCCGCGAGGGCCGGCTCGAGGCCGGGCTCGTGGCGCTACCGGTCGACGACCGCGGGCTCGACGTGCGCCGCGCGCTGCGGGAGGAGCTGCTGTACGTGAGCGCCGATCGCGAGCGGGTGGCCGAGCCGATGACGATCGAGCGCCTCGCGGCCGCGCCGCTGATTCTCTACGACGCCCGCTGGGGCGCGGACGACCCGACCCGCCGCCAGCTGCGCGAGCGCGCCCAGCAGGCGGGCGTCAAGCTCGAGCCGGAGATCGAGGTCGAGTACGTGACCGCGGCGCTCGAGCTGTGCGCGCGAGGGCTGGGCGACACCGTCTCGAGCCAGGTCCTGATCCGCAGCCGCGGATACACGCGCAAGCTCTCGGGCGCGTCCTTCGACCCGCCGCTGTACGACACGTTCGCCTTCATCACGCGTCGCAACGCCCAGCTCACGCCCGCCACGCGCGAGTTCATCGCGATCGCCGAGAAGCGCGTATCCGCATTGGAGCGCCGGATGGGCGCGCCCGACCAGCTAGGTCAGCTCTTTGCGCTCCCGGTCGGAGCCGCGGGCATCTCGGAGACGGGGACCTCGTCGTGGGCCACGCCGGCCGTGAGCTCGGGCAGGAGGTCGGCGAGGAACTTCTGCATGCGCTCCTCGTCGCGCAGGATGTCGCGAGCAAGCTTGGCCGTCTGCTTGTCGCCGACGGTGCTCGCGAGCGAGTCGATCACCATGTAGGTCGCGATCTCCTGCGCCTCGTCCGCGTATTCCGTGCGCGCGTTGTGCAGCATCTTCTCCTGCTCACCGGCCCCACGTACCGCATGCAGCGGGCCCTGGGCGGCGGCCTTGGCCCGCTCGAATCGTCCCGCGACGTTCTCCGCCATCTTGCCGAGCCCGTCCGGCCCCGGTACGGACACCGTCTCCGGGTTGCCGCCGAGCTGCTTGATGCGCCGCGCGACCTGGGTCGCATGCGACTTGGTCTCCTTGAGGTGGTCCTTCAGACGCTTGGCGTAGTCCTCGCGCGTCGTCACCTCGACATGGGCCTGAAGGGAGATCTCGAGTTGCTTCTCCTTCGTGTAGGCCTCGTTGAGGAGCTGGACCAGCTTCGCGTCGCGCGTCGGCGTGTCTGACATGTCGGAGCCTCCCGTGCGTATTCCCGAACGCCTTCGCCCTACCCGCACCGCAGTGCTTCAACCGACACGGTGCATGTTTTCGCACATGCGTCTTTGCGGTGACGATCGGGTACTCGTTAGGCAACGGTTTACTGCGAAATCGAGGAGATTCGAGATGGCCGGCAGCACGCCACAAAGCGGTAAGACGCGATCGAGCAGCTCGTCCAAGGCATCGGGCCGAACAGGCTCGAAGAACTCGGCGAAGGCATCGAGCCGCAAGAGCTCGGCCACCAAGAAGCCGGCTCGTGCGAAGACCGCGCCGGCGCGCGAGCGGTGGCCGCACGACGCGGTCCGCGGGCGCCACGCGCGCATCGAGCAACGGGGCGAAGCGCAGCACGACCGCGCGCCGGGCCACGCCTGCCACCGCGAGCAGCAACGGCAGCGGCGGTGTTACCGACACGGTCAAGCACGTCGCGACCAGGGCCGCGGGGCCGGCCGTAGCAGTGGGTGCGGCTGCGGCCGGAATCGCGGGCGGGATCGTGCTCAAGAGCCGCATGCGCCGCAAGACGATCCTCGGCGTAGCTGTGCCCCGCTCGGTCGGGAAGGGCCTTTCCGATCTCGACGCCAAGTCGATCGCGAAGTCCGTCGGGCACGCGAGCAAGCGGTTCGCGAAGGCGTCGAAGAACGTCTCCAAGGACCTGGACCGTGCCGGCGACCAGGCCGAGCGCATCGGCAAGATCCTCAACTGAGCCGACGATGGCAGCCACCAAGGCACGATCCCGCGCGAGCACGGCGGCCAAGGGGAGCAACGGCGTGGCCACGAGGGCGAAGGATGCGGGCGACGCGGTTTCCTCGATCGCGCATCGCTCGACCGGGCCTGCGCTCGCGGCGGGTGCCGCGGCAGCCGGCCTCGCGGGAGGGCTGCTCATCGGATCGCGCGTGACGTCGGGCCGTGGGCTGTTCGGGCGCCGGCGGTCGGGCGCCGTGGTGGCCCTCGCCGGCGGTGCGAGGCGCGCTGCTGCCATGGCGGGCAAGGCGTCCAACACGGCGGACGACATCCGTGCCATCCGCGAGCAACTGGAGAACGCGAATCGTCGCTCACCGATCGAAGTCGTGCTCGATGGGCTGACGCATCGCCCCCGCACGGGCAAACGCGAGCGCAAGCTCGAATAGCGAAGGGCCGCGACCACTAAGCTCAGGCCATGTCGCAGGATCACGCCACCGTCGCCGAAGAGGAGTACCTCCAGACCATCTTCTGGCTGCAGGAGGCGGGCCTGCCGATGACGGGCGCGAACGTCGCGCGTGCGATGCAGCTCTCGGCTCCGACGGTCCACGAGATGATCGGGCGGCTGGAGCGCGACGGCTACATCACGCGCGGGGCGGACAAGGCGCTCGTGTTCACCGACTCGGGGCGCGAGCACGCGGAGGGTGTCGTCCGGCGCCATCGGCTGATCGAGCGCTTCCTGACCGACGTGCTCGGGATCCCGTGGGACGACGTGCACGAGGAGGCCGAGCGGCTCGAGCACGCCATGTCGCCGAAGCTCGAGGAGCGCATGCTGGCCGCGATCGGCGACGCCAAGACCTGCCCCCACGGCCATCCCATCAGCCCGGGTGAGCGGATCGAGGGAGTCCCGCTCGCTGACGTCTCGGCGGGCGCGTCGGTGAAGGTGCTGCGGTTCGAGAACGAGGCCGAGGACCTCCTGCACCTGTTCAAGGCCGAGGGCGTCGAGCCGGGCAAGGACGGCCATGTCGCGGAGGTCGACGACGACCACGTCGTCGTCGCGTTCGCCGACGGCAACGCCACCCTCACCCGCTCGGTCTCCGAGACCGTCTCCGTGATCGCCGACCCCTCACCGCCGCCTCGCACCGCGCTCCCGGAGCAGCTCGTGCTCGCCAAGGAGCGCTACGGCCGCTGAGGTAGCCGTCCTGCTACGGGACGTAGGCGAACGTGTCGGGGTTGGGGCCGGTGCGCCCCGCCTCGCCCTGGTCCAGTCGCTCGATCGCCTCGACCTCGCCCGGCTCGAGCTCGAAGTCGAACAGCTCGAAGTTCTCGCGCATTCGCGCCGGCCTCCTCGACTTCGGGAAGACGATGCTGCCGCGCTCGATGTGCCAGCGCAGCACGACCTGAGCCGGCGTACGGTCGAGGCGCTCGGCGATGGCGAGGATCTCAGGGTCGTCGGCGACCTTGCCGCGCGCGATCGGCGACCACGCCTCGGTGGCGATCCCGTGCGCCTCGCCGTACGCACGCACCTCCTCGTTGACGAAGTACGGGTGCAGCTCGATCTGGTTGACGGCCGGGACCACGTCGGCCTCGGCGGCCAGGCGCTCGAGGTGGGCGACCTGGAAGTTGGACACGCCGATCGAGCGCGCGCGGCCGTCGGCCTTGAACTCCTCGAGCGTCCGCCAGGTCGACACGTAGTCGCCGCCGTAGAGCGTCGGCAGCGGCCAGTGGATCAGGAAGAGGTCGACGGAGTCCATGCCGAGCGCCTCGAGCGTCCGCTCGAATGCCCGGCGTGCGTCGTCCGGCCGGTGGAAGCCGTTGTTGAGCTTGCTGGTGACGTAGACGTCGTCGCGGTCGAGGCCCGACGCGCGGACCGCCTCGCCGACGCCGCGCTCGTTGCCGTACATCTCGGCGGTGTCGATGTGCCGGTAGCCGACCTCGAGCGCCGCCGTCACGGCCTCGGCCGTCTCGGCGGCGTCGATCTTGAAGACCCCGAAGCCGAGCTGCGGGATCGTGGTGCCGTCGTTGAGCTCGATGGTGGTTTCAGCGGTGATCATCGCCGGTCACGTTACCCGCGCCCGGGCGGCGTCCACCGTGCGCTGCTCGCCCGCCTCGACCAGCCGCCGGAGCCGGTCGAGGGCGTCCCAGATGTCGGTGAAGCCGGTGTAGAGCGGGGCCACGCCGAGGCGGATCGAGTCCGGCCCGCGGAAGTCGGGAACCACCGCCGCGCGCTCGATCAGCGCGCGGCAGATCGGCCACGCCTCGTCGTGGCGGAGCGAGACGTGCGAGCCGCGGCGCGCCCCGTCCCGGGGGGATCCGAGGCCGAAGCCGAGCGGTGCGAGCCAGGCGTCGTGGAGCGCGACGATCAGGTCGCAGAGCGCGACCGACTTGGCGCGCAGCCGGTCGACGCCGGCCTCCGCCGTGAGCCGCACGCCCTCCTCGACCGCCGCCAGCTCGAGCACCGGCGGCGTGCCGGCCAGGAAGCGCCCGACGCCGTCGACGGGGTCGTAGTCGCGCTCCATCTCGAACTGGTCGCGCTGGCCGAACCACCCCCAGATGGGGGACCGCAGCCGCGGCTGGAGCCCGCGCGCGACGTAGAGGAACGACGGCGCGCCCGGGCCGGCGTTGAGGTACTTGTAGGTGCAGCCGACGGCCAGCTCGACGCCGGCTTCGGTGAGTGAGACCGGCACCGCGCCCGCGGAGTGCGAGAGGTCCCAGACGAGGTGCGCGCCGTGCTCGCGGGCGAGGGCCGTGAGCGCCGGCATGTCGGCCAGCGCGCCGGCGCGGTAGCTGACGTGGGAGAGCAGCACGAGCGCGGCGTCGTCGAGCAGCGGCTCGAGGTCCGCCGGCTGCGGTCCGGCGAGCTCGTCGGGCTGGAAGAGGCGCAGCTCGCGTCCGCGCTGAGCGGCGAGGCCCTCGAGCACGTAGCGGTCGGTGGGGAAGTTGTCGCGGTCGGTGACGATCGCTCCGGGGGCGACGTCGAGTACCGCCGAGCACAGCTTGAAGAGGTTCACCGTCGTCGAGTCGCCGACCACGACCTCGCCGGGCCGGGCGCCGAGCACCCCGGCGGCGAGCGCATCGCCGACGCGGGCGGGCGCGTCGATCCAGTCCGGCCAGCCGGAGACGAGCTGCTCGCCCCACTCTTCGACGAGGTCGCGGAGGCGGTCGCGCGTGGCCGCCGGCAGCCGTCCGAGCGAGTTGCCGTCGAGGTAGATGCGCTGCGGATCCACGTTCACGAATCGCTCGCGGAAGCTCGCCAGCGGGTCCGCGGCGTCGCGCTCGAGAGCGTGCTCGCGGCTCAGCGGGTCAGCCATCGCGGGCCTCCGCCGCCCGCATCGCGCGTCGCCGGGCGAGCCAATCGAGGACGGCGCGCCACGATCTCGAGCTGGGATCGAGGTGCTCGTAGTGGCCCTCGTCAGCGAACACCGCGAGCTCGCAGCCGGCGGCGGCGGCGAACTCGCGCGAGATGTGCACCGGCACGTCGTCGTCGAGCTCGCCGTGCACCAGCAGGACGGGCACGCTGAGCGGCAGCCGCCGGGCGGGCGAGGCCGCGTCGTAGCGCTCGGGCACCGCGTCGGGGCCGCCGCCCAGCAGCTCGCCCACCACGCCGTCGGACGCGCCGAGCCGCCACAGCTCGTCGAGGTCGAGCGCGCCCGCCTGCGAGACCGCGCCGGCGAGCCCGGCTCGCTGCGCCACCCACACGGCGAGCTGGCCCCCGGCCGAGTGGCCGATGGCCACCGCCTGCGAGCGGTCGTCGCCGAGCACGTTCACGGCCGCCTCGACATCCTCGAACGTCGCCGGCCACCCGCCGCCGTCGCCCAGCCGCCGGTACTCGACGTTCCACACCGTCCACCCGCGCGCCACGAGATCCTCGACCAGCGGCTGCTCGAGGTCGCGGCCGTAGCGCGCCCGCCAGAAGCCGCCGTGGATGAGCACGGCGACCGACTCGCCGCCCCGGTACAGGTCACAGACCTGCGACGGATGGTCCCCGTAGGCGACCGTCTCAGGCGGTGACGCCAATCGACCGCGCCGCCTCGGCCAGCCGCGAGACGCCCTCGTCGATCTGCGCGGGCGTAACCCCTGAATAGGCCAGCCGCAGGGTGTTCTCGCCCCCCTCGAGCAGGAAGTCGGTGCCCTTGACGAAGATCACGTCGCGCTCCTTGGCCGCGGTCTCGAGCTCGGCGACGCTGACCTCCTCCGGCAGCTCGACCCACATGAAGTAGCCGCCCTGCGGGGGCGAGAAGCGCGCCTCGGGCAGGTCGCGCTCGAGCGCCGCCACGAGCGTGTCGCGCCGCTCGCGCAGCGCGTTCTTGACCGTGTCGACGGCGGAGTCCATGCGGCCCGAACGCACGAACTGGTTGACGATCGACTGCGCGACCATGTTCGGCGAGATGTAGGTGTTGGTGGCGATCCCCTGGATCTGCTTGATCGTCGACTGGGCGCCGACGAGGTAGCCGACGCGGATCCCCGGGCAGACGGTCTTCGAGAACGACGAGGCGTATACGACCTTGCCGGCGTCGTCGCGCGAGAACATCGTCTGCAGGCTCTCGCCCTCGAACCGGATCGCGATGTACGGGTCGTCCTCGAACAGCGTGAAGTTGAACTCCGCGGCCAGCGCGAGCAGCTTGGTGCGCTTGGCCTCGCTGAGCGTGTGGCCCGCGGGGTTCTGGAAGTTGGGGATCACGTGCGCGAGCGTGGGTCGGACCCCGCCGCGCAGCAGATCCTCGAGCGCGTCGACCGCGATCCCGTCTGTCTCCAGCTCGACCATGTGGATGTCGGCCTCGCGGTTGCGCAGGTTCAGCAGCGTGCGGTCGTACGTCGGGGACTCGACCACGACCGCGTCGCCGGGCTTGACCAGCAGCTGGAAGAGGAACGCGTCGGCCTGCATCGAGCCGTTGGTGACGAGCACCTGGTCGACCTCGACGCCGTGCTGGGAGGCGATCCACTCGCGCAGCGGCACGTAGCCGACCGAGGTCCCGTACGCCGTCGTCCCCGCCGGGTCGTGCTCGAACGCGAGCTGGGCCGACTCCCGCAACCCCTCGACGTCGACGATGTCCAGCGACGGAGCCCCGCGGGCGAACGAGATCGTGGTGGCCATGGCCGCAGGATACGAGCTACAGGCCCCTACGGCTCGGCCACTGTCCCGTCGCGCACGACCAGCCGCCGGTCGGTGCCGATGGCGTCGAGGAAGGCGCGGTCGTGGGAGACGGCGACGATCGCGCCCGGGTAATCGCGCAGCGCGGCCTCGAGCACCTCCAGCGAAGCGAAGTCGAGGTGGTTGGTGGGCTCGTCGAGCAGCAGCAGCTCGGCGCGCGAGGCGACCATGGCGGCGATCGCCACCCGCGCGCGCTCGCCGGGGCTGAGCGAGCCGAGCGGCCGCAGCGCGTCGGCTCCTTCGATGCCGAAGTGGCCCAGCAGTCGGCGCGCGTCCCCCTCGCCGACGTGCGCGTGCGAGCGGACGAAGGCGACCGCAGGCGGCTCGTGCGGGAGCGACCCCTGGGGCAGGACGGCGGCGGCGACGGGCCGGTCGACGGTGCCCGCCAGCGGCTCCAGCGCGCCCTGTAGGAGCGCGAGCAGCGTGCTCTTGCCGGCGCCGTTGGGTCCGGTGATCGCGATCCGGTCGCGCCCGTGGACGGTGAGCTGCACGTCGTGCAGCAGCGGCTCGCCGTCCCATCCGGCGGTGACGTCGCGGAGCGCGCCGACGAGCCGGCCCGCCCCGCCGCCGTCGAGCTCGACCTTCAGCCGGCCGCTGTGGCGCGGCTTGTCGATGTGGGCTTCGGACTCGAGCTCGCGCCGCAGCCGCCGCTCGCGCGACTGGGCCTTCTTCGCCACCTTCTTGGCGTACCGCTTCTGCTGGTCCGAGCCGAGCCCGCCGGCAGTCTTCTCGGTCCGCATGGCGAACCCGCGCGTGGTCGAGATGTCCGCTTCCAGCCGCCGCCGGCGCTTCTCCTGCGCCTCGTAGGCGAGCTCCAGCCGCGCGCCGCGGCGTGCCTTCTCCTCGCGGTAGGCCGTGTAGCCGCCCTCGTAGGCGTGTAGCTCGCCGCTCTCGAGCTCGAGGATCTGGGAGACCGTCTCGTCGAGGAAGCGGCGGTCGTGGGAGACGACCAGCACCGCGCCCGGGAACTCCTCGAGGAAGGTCTCGAGCCAGGCCAGGCCCTCGAGGTCGAGATGGTTGGTCGGCTCGTCGAGCAGCAGGATCGTGGGACGGGCGAGCAGTACGCCGGCCAGCAGCGCGCGGGCGGCCTCGCCGCCGCTGAGTGAGCCGAGCGGGGCGTCGAGCGGCACGTGCGCGATGCCGAGCGCGTCGCGCGCACCGTCGAGCTGCGCGTGCAGCGCCCAGCCGCCGAGCGCCCCGAAGCGGTCCTGGGCGTCGCCGTACGCGGCGAGCGCGTCGGGCTCGTCCAGCCGCCGCTCGAGCTGCGCGAGCGCGTGGTGCAGCTGCCAGACCTCGCCGAGCGCGGCGCCGAGCAGCCTGTCGATCGTCAGCTCCGGCCCCGGCGGCTCCTGTGGCAGGTAGCCGATCCGGTCGCCCGGCCCGAGCGTCACGCTGCCGCGCTCGGGAGCGTCGACGCCGGCGAGCACGCGCAGGAGCGACGTCTTGCCGGCGCCGTTGCCGCCCACCAGCGCCACGCGGCGGGAGCCCGACAGCATCAGGTTGAGCGAGTCGAACAGCGTGGTCTCGCCGTACGCGACCCGCAGGTCCGACGCCTTGAGCAGCATGGCGCCCTTGACTATCCCGCCACGACCACACGTGACAAGTGAGGCTGGCCGTACTCAGGTTCGCGGCGAGTGGCACTACCGTGCGCGGCGCATGAGCCAGCCACCTGAGCTGCGCGTCTCGGACGCCGACCGCGAGGCGGCGGTGGTCCGGTTGCGCGAAGCCGGCGGAGAGGGCCGGCTCACGCTCGAGGAGCTGGCCGAGCGGGTCGAGCGCGCCGACGGCGCCCGCACGCGCGGCGAGCTCGACGCCCTGACCGCCGACCTTCCCGACGCGCCGTCCGCGCGCGCCTACCCGGACGCGCCCACGAAGGAGCGCCGCTGGGTGGTGGCGATCATGGGCGGCGAGGAGCGCAAGGGCCGCTGGCGGCCCGCGCGTCGCACCAACGCGCTCTCGATCATGGGCGGGGTCGACATCGACCTCCGCGAGGCCGAGCTCGCCGACGGCGCCGAGATCCTGGCGACCGCGGTCATCGGCGCGGTGACGATCACCGTGCCGCCGGGCGTGTCCGTCGAGATGAGCGGCTTCGCGCTGATGGGCGGCAACACGGGCCCCGACGACAGGTCGCTGCCGCTGCCGGACGCTCCGGTCGTCCACGTGCGCGCCTACTCGTTGATGGGCGGCGTGGTCGTCGAGCGCAAGAAGGCGCGCGAGCGAGAGCGGGAGCGGCCCGAGGACCGCCCCCGGTCGCGAACGTCAGTCGCTGCCGTGGTGACGGCCCGTGGCCGCCGTCCTCGCCGGCGAACGTGCCCTCGGGGCCCGCCGGCTCGGGGAGCCGGATGCGCTTGCCGGGGACGCGCTTGCCGGGGACGCCGTTGACCGATTCGGTCGAGTAGGCGAACGTCAGCTGCGCGAACGCGATCAAGTCGCTGTTGACTCGCAGTGCGTGGTTGCTGTCGTTGTCGTACGTGTCGCAGGCCACGTGGTAGCACGGGTCGAACTGCTCACCCGCGTGCCGCCCCAGATCGCCTGCTGCTCGGCCGTCTTGATCACCTCGGCGCCCGTGAACAGGCCGCTCGCGGGAATGTCGTTGATGATGAACGCCTGGTAGTCGCTGCGACCCGAGAACTCGGTGTCCTCGTACGGCTCGTCGACCCAGGTGTAGTAGGACTCGTAGAGGTCCTCGATGGCCGTGGAGCCGGCGGGATCGGCACGCCGGCGGGGGCGGGAACGTCGACTGGTCAGCGTCGTACACCATGAAGATGTAGTTCGGCGACCCGACCATGTCGTAGTTCATGTACATCGCGATGCGGTCCCTCTCCACCGGGCTGAGGCCGCGACGTAGTTCGTCGAGCCGACGAGCCCGCTGCTCCTCGGCGCCCCACCAGGCGAAGCGCATGGTGTTCTGCGGCTTGACCTTGGCCATCTGCTCGGCGGTCTCCAGGATCGCGGCGCTGCCCGAGCCGTTGTCGTTGATCCCCGGTCCGGCGAGCACCGAGTCCAGGTGCGCGCCGGCCATGACGACATTGTCGTCGTTCTTGCCGCGCTTCTCGGCGAGCACGTTGTACGTGGGCAGGGTCTGGCGCAGCGTGTTGGCGAACACGCGCATCGTCAGCCCCGGCGTGCCGGCCAGCGTCGCACCCAGCGCATAGGTGGTGCCGATCACCGGGATTCCGCTCGTGTTGTTGGCCGTCAGCGTCACGGCAGGGATGCCCTGGCGGGCCGGATCGGCCGTCTCGCCCTGGTTGAAGATCACGATCCCGATGGCGCCTGCCGCGGCGGCGTTCTCGGCCTTGATCTCGAACGTGCAGGTGCCGCGCTGCAGCAGCGCGATGTTTCCGGCCGGGAAGCCCGCGAAGTCGGCAGCCTCGCACCCGCTGGTCGAGGTGTTGCCGAGTCCGAGCTGGAGGTCGACGGCCGTGACTGCCGCGGTGACGTCGCCGGGGTCGGTCTGGGTGATCGCCCCGAAGTCGGTGCCCTCGACATAGGTGGTCGGGGTCGGTGCGGTCTGCTGGAGCGCCGAGGGGCCGACCGCCTCGTAGGCGAGGTAGTCGAATGCCTGGACCTCCGGCCGGTAGCCGGCGCGCCGAGCTTCTTGACCACGTAGTCGACAGAGGCGTCGTAGCCGGCGAAGCCGGAGAAGCGGTTTCCGTCGTTGCGGTCGGCGATCCTCTGCAACGCCTTCTGGTGCTGGCGGACGCCCCGCAGCGTCACGCACCTGAGCAGCTCCTTGTACGTGTCGTTCGCGCGCTTCTCGCACGAGTTGCCGTGATGGCCGTGCCCGCGGTGGCGATCATTGCCAGCCGCGGCATTCGCGGGCAGCAGCGCAGCGACGGCGAGCGTGGCGACGGCGACCAGCAGCGCGCGCAACGAGGCCCGACTGGGCCGCATCGACAGACGATGAGGCATGTTCCCTCCCTTGTCCCGTGCGGAAGCCCGCCCGCGCCGCACATTCCCGAATTGCGCGTCAACCTATCAGGGCCCACTCGCCGGTGAGGCGCACGATCACGGCGGCAGCCGAGGCCATGTCCTGCACCGAGGCCCACTCGCGCGTCGAGTGGTACTCGTGGCCGCCCGTGAAGAGGTTCGGCGTCGGCAGGCCGCGGGCGCTGAGGATCGAGCCGTCGGTGCCGCCGCGGATCGGCACGCGCACGACCTCGAGCCCTTCCGCGCGGATCGCCCGCGCGGCCCGCTCGACGACGTCCGGGAACGCCTCCAGGTGGCGCCGCATGTTCGAGTACTGCGGCTTGACGTCCACGTCGACGTCCGCCGCGACCTCCTCCGCCGTCCGGCGGACGAGCGAGAGGTGCCGCTCCAGCAGCTCGTCGTCGAAGTCGCGCACGATCAGCTTGATCTGCGCCCTTGCGGTCGTCGCGTCGACCTCGTAGGCATGCACGAATCCCTCGCGATCGCGTGTCGACTCCGGGGTGAGCTCGGTCGGCAGCGCGGCCAGGAAGCGGGCGGCGAGGCGCGTGGCGTTGACGAGCTTGCCGGTCGCCCAGCCGGGATGGACGTCGACGCCCCGGAAGCTGACGGTGACGCCGACGGCGGAGAAGGTCTCGTCCTGTAGCTCGCCGGGCTGCGAGCCGTCGAGCGTGTATGCGCAGGTGGCGCCGAAGCGCTCGAGGTCGAACCGCGTCGCCCCGAGACCGATCTCCTCGTCGGGCGTGAAGCCGACGCGGACGGTGGATCGCGATAGCTCGGGATGGGCGACGAGGTGCGCGACGGCGGTCATGATCTCTGCCACGCCCGCCTTGTCGTCGGCGCCGAGCAGCGTGTCGCCGCTCGAGGTCACGATGTCGTGCCCGGCCTTTCCCGCCAGCACGGGCATCGCCGCCGGGTCGAGCACCGTCCCGCCCCGCGGCAGCTCGATTGCGCCGCCCCCGTAGCTGCGGTGCACGAGCGGCTCGACGCCCGCGCCCGCGACCTCCGGCGTGGTGTCGACGTGCGCGAGCAATCCGACTGTGGGACCGTCGCCGGGAAGCGTGGCGAAGACGAAGCCCCCGTCGTCCATCGCCGCGTCGTCGAGGCCGAGCTCCTGCAGCTCGTCGACGAGCAGCCGGCCGAGGTCGAGCTGCCCGGGGGTGCTGGGCTCCTCGCCACTGTCCGGCGAGGACTGGGTGTCGACGCGGACGTAGCGCAGGAAGCGCTCGAGCACGTCGGGCGCGAGTGCCTCGGCAAGCGCCGAGGTGAACGAGATCGTGGGGGCCCCGCCCAACGCGCCATTCCGTGTGGAGCGATGTCCCGTTGGGCACCCCCTAGCGCGTAAGCGACCCGGCGATGTCCGCGGCCAGCTCGGCGACCTCGGTCGGCGTCCGGCCGACGCGCACGCCGCGCGCCTCGAGCGCCTCCTGCTTGGCCGCCGCCGTGCCCGCGCTGCCCGACACGATCGCCCCCGCGTGCCCCATCGTCTTGCCCGGAGGCGCGGTGAAGCCCGCGATGTAGGCCACCACCGGCTTGGAGACGTTGTCGCCGATGTACTCCGCCGCCTCCTCCTCGGCCGAGCCGCCGATCTCGCCGGCCATGACGATCAGCTCGGTCTCGGGGTCGGCCTCGAACTCGGCGATGATGTCGATGAAGCTCGACCCCGGCACCGGATCGCCACCGATGCCCACGATCGTCGAGTTGCCGAACCCGCGCTGGGCCAGCTCGTTGCCGATCTGGTAGGTGAGCGTCCCCGAGCGCGACACCACGCCGACGTTCCCCTCGGAGAAGAACGCCGCCGGGATGATCCCCACGTTGGCCTTGCCGGGGGAGAGGATCCCCGGGCAGTTCGGGCCGACCAGCCGCACGCCGTCGTTGCGCGCGAGGTGGTTGTAGACGCGCAGCTCGTCGTGTGCGGGGATGCCCTCCGTGATCGCCACGATCAGCGCGATGCCGGCGTCCTCGGCCTCGAGGATCGAGTCGGCCGCGAACCGCGGTGGCACGAAGATCATCGCCGTGTTGGCGCCGGTCTTGGCCACGGCGTCGTGGAAGGTGTCGAAGACCGGAATGCCCTCGACGTCCTGGCCGCCCTTGCCGGGCGTCACGCCGGAGACCACGTTCGTGCCGTAACCGCGGTTGTTGAGCGTGTGGAAGGTGCCCTCGCGACCGGTGATGCCGCTCACGCACAGGCGCGTATCGGTGTCGACGAGGATGCTCATGTGGCGAGCTCCACCACGCGACGGGCGGCGTCGAGCATCGTCGACTCCGTGTGGACGTTGGGCAGGTCGGCCTCGGCGAGCAGCGCGCGGCCCTCCTTGTCGTTGGTCCCGTCCAGCCGCACCACAAAGGGCACCGTGGGCTCGATCTGGCGGAACGCCTCGATCAGCCCGCGGGCGACCTCGTCGCAGCGCGTGATGCCGCCGAAGATGTTGAAGAGCACGGCGGTGACGTTCTCGTTCGAGAGGATCACCTCGACGGCCTGCGTGATGGCCTCGGCCTTCGAGCCACCGCCCGCATCGAGGAAGTTCGCCGGCCGACCTCCGGCCTGGGCGACGACATCCAAGGTCGACATGACGAGCCCGGCGCCGTTGCCGAGGATGCCGACGTTGCCGTCGAGCTTGACGTACGTGAGCCCGCGCTCGCGCGCCATCCGCTCCTGCGGGTCCTCGCCCTCGGTGCGGCGCAGCGCCGCGTTGTCCGCGTGGCGGAACAGCGAGTTGCCGTCGAGCGTGACCTTCGCGTCGAGCGCCATCACCTGCCGGTCGCCGGTCACGATCAGCGGGTTGACCTCGACGAGCATCGCCTCCTCGCCGACGAACGCGTCGTACAGCCGGTTCAGCATCGCCCCGATCGGCCGCACCACGTCACCGTCGACGCCGGCCTCGAAGGCCAGCCGCCGCGCGTGGAAGTCCTGGAATCCGAGCAGCGGGTCGACGTGCAGGCGGGCGATCGCGTCCGGGTTGCTGTCGGCGACCTCCTCGATGTCCATCCCGCCCTGCGTGGAGAGCATCACCAGCGGGCGCTTGGCCGAGCGGTCGAAGACGATCGAGGCGTAGTACTCGCTCGCGATGTCCGACGCGGCCTCGATCCACACCTCGTGCACGGTGTGGCCGCGGATGTCCATGCCGAGGATCGCCTTGGCATGTGCCTCGGCCTCGGCGCGGTCGCCGGCGACCTTGATCCCGCCGGCCTTACCGCGGCCGCCGATCTGCACCTGCGCCTTGACCACGCACGGGTAGCCGATCTCGTCAGCGGCCGCGACCGCCTCCTCGACGGTGGTGGCGGGCGACCCGGAGGGGACCGGGACCCCGTGGCGGGCGAACAGCTGCTTGCCCTGGTACTCGAGCAGGTCCATGACCGGGCGCCGATCCTAGCGGTCAGCGCCAGATCTCTACCTCGATGCCGCGGTCGTCGGCGGTCGGTCCCATGCCCGCGATCACGGCGCAGCCCTCATCGAGTCGCTCGCCCCGCCCGCCCATGATGTCGACGTAGTCCGGGCGCGAGTCCAGCGTGAAGGTCAGCGTCCGGCCGCCGGCCGGGAGCCGGTCACGGACGAGTCGCTCGACGCCTTCGACGCTGTAGCAGCGCTCGCCGGTCGCGTCCGTCACACGGATGCCGGGTCCGTCCAGCAGATCGAGCGTCGAACGGCGCGGGCTCGGCGTGACGATCAGGCGGTGCTCGTCCGCGAGCAGCGTGCCCTCGATCGACCGCGATCCATCGCCGTTCATCGCCAGCGCCGACCCGCACGGCCCTTTGCCCAGGTCGTCCCGCACGTCGACGCGCCAGCCGGTCCAGCCGAGCCGGTCGAGCACGCGCTGCGCACGCGCGGCGAACTCGTCCAGCGGAACGCAGTCGGCCGACGCCTCGAGGGCCGCGAGCCTCGCGCCCGAGCCGGAGCACCCGCGCGCGGGCGGTTGCGTACTCGGCAGGCAGCGGCTTGAAGCCGAGCCGCTCGCAGGTGCCGCGCCGGCCCGGGAACACGACCACGGACTCGCCGGCGCAGGCCACGAGCGGGCCCTTGATCCCCAGGGCTCGGCGGCAAGCCTCGATCGGCGTGCCCTGGCGGCTCGACAGCACCGTGACACCGGCATTCGTGAGGTCGGCGCGCTCGTAGCAGCCGACCGCGTTGCTGGCGAGCTGCTCCGGGCTGCCGGTGAGGATGCCCGAGGCGGCGGCGACGCCGGTGGCCGCGATCGCGAAGCCGAGTCCGCCGATGGTGAGCCGGCGCCGGATGCGGCCGCGGCGGCCGGCGATGCGGGCGGCGGCGGCACGCTCGACCTCGTCCCCGAGCGCCTTGAGGAACTTGATCTCGCTCATGGGGTGGCCTCCATCAGGCGGTTCAGTCGGGCGAGCCCGCGGTGCACGCGCACGCGCGCCGCGGCCTCGGTGCACTCCAGCCGCGCGGCGATCTCCGCGTAGCCCATCTCCTCGACGACGCGCAGCTCGACGGCGTCGCGCTCGCTGCGCCCGATCTGCTCGAGCGCGGCGGCGAGCGCCACGCGGTGGGACTCCATGTCGGCCAGCGCCTCGATGCGGGCGATCGACTCGTCGTCGAGCGGCGGCACCTCGATCGCCAGCCGCCGGATCGCGCGCCGCTCGACCTCTTGCCGGCGGAACCAGTGCGCGAGCTCCTTGGCGGCGATGCCGTAGAGCCACGCAGCGCCGGGCGCGCCGACGTCGCGGAACCGGCGCCGGCGCTCGAAGGCGACGGCGAACGTCTCCGCCAGCAGGTCCCCGGCCACCTCCGCGTCGAGCACGCGGCGATAGAAGTAGGCGAGCAGTCGCTCGGCCCAGCGGTCGTACAGCTCGCGAAACGCGCGGGCATCGTCGCGTGAAGCGATCAGCAGTTCTGCGTCGGTGCGCGGCATCTGCCTGCTAACGCCTGCAGCCCACGATGGCGTTACATCGCGCCAGCCCGACGAGATCACATCACGACAGGCCTGCCGCGAGGGCGCGGAGTGCCGCAGCCCATGTCCGGTCGCGCTCCGCGCCCGCCGGGTCGGCGAGCGACGGCAGGTTCAGCTGGCCCGCCGGCGGCTTCGTGAAGATCCGCCGCAGGGCGCGCGGCTTGAACCCCAGCCGCTTGACGACGTCCGGGAGCCCGACCTTGCGCAGCAGCTTCCCGAGCTTGGCGGGCTCGGTGATCTCGATGCTGCGGGGCGCGCTGTCGAGCGATGCGGCGACCTTCCCGCGGCGCCGGGCCTGCGCATCGAGGTGCGACGCCAGCTTGCGCGCGGTCTTGCGCGCGTGCCGAAGCTGCCGGGCGCGCCAGGTCTTCTTGCCCGCCTTCTCGGCGGCCAGCGCGCGCGCCGCGCTCTCGCCGACGACCTCCGCGAGCGCGACGGCTCGCTCCTGGCCCGCCAGCAGCGCGTTGAGCGCTCGCGCCTTGCGGCCGCCCAGGCTCAGCCGCAGCCGCTTGACGGCGCGCGGTCGGGCGAGCTTCGTGTACGGCGGTGTGCGCCCCGCGCTCGCGGCGGCGGCAGCCGCCCCGCCCTTGCCGCACGCGCGGGCCGCGCGGCGCTGGTCGTCGGTGGCGTTCTTCAGCGCGGCGTCGGCGATCGCGTCCATGCGGTCGCGGATCACGCCCTGCTGGGCTGCCATCCCGAGCCAGTACAGGGACTCGCCGGCGTGCAGCGTCGCGTCGAGCTTGCCGATCGGGCCGAGCGCCTTGAGGAACTTGCGCAGCTCCTGGAGCACGATCAGCTGGCGGGAGATCTCGCGCCACTTCCCGTTCAGGCTGTTCGCCCACAGCTGCCGATAGCCGTCCAGCGTCTCCTTGCGGGCGAGATGCTTGGCCGTGCCCTCCGAGATCGCGCCCCCGGGTACGTCGGCGGCGGCGATGCCGAGGACGGCGTAGAAGGCGGCGCTGGCCTTGCCCCAGTAGTCGATCACGGCCTGGTGCGCCTTGACGGAGAGCCCGCGATGGCGCTGGGCGACCTCGTTCCAGTGGCGCGACGACGCGAGCAGGCCCGCGGCCTCGGGGCACCTCGCCGGCTCGCCGCCGGCGCCTCCTCCCCCGGGCCCCCCGGGCGGCAGGGTGGCTCCCGGCACTACCGACCAGCAGCAGTACACGATGCGGCCGTTGCGCACCGCTGCCCAGCGCCCGGGGATGAACTCGCACTGCTCGCTGACGTCTGCCTCGACGGAGACGTTCTCGGCCGATTCGGCCCATGACACGAGCTCGATCGGCGGCAGCGTGAGTGCACCCGGGGGGTTGGGACGATTCCAGTACACGCCCTCGGCCTCCGGGCCTGCGACACCTGGCAGCTCCACGAGATCGCCCGCGATCACTCCCCCGAGGTGAAGCCTGGTCGGCTTGTCAGGGCAGTTCGCGGGCGTGGGATGGGACTCGGTCCAGTTGTCGAGCCCCAGCGGGATCGTGATCTGGGTGCCGGGCGGGATCGGGCCATACGGTGGCCACAGGGTCTGAGCCCCTGCGCTCGCGGGCACGGCGAGCGTCGAGAGGAGAACGGCCAGCGCGGCGACCAGGCGCGGCAGCATGATTGACCGACGCTACGGGAGGCCTGCTCGCCGCGCCCTGGCCGAATTGGGGGGACTTCCCGGGCCTGCCACAATGCACGGCCGCATGCCGCTGCCCAAGGAAGTCAACTTCGTCACCTTCGATGTCTACGGGACCCTGATCGACTGGGAGACGGGCATCTTCGACGCGTTCTCCAAGGAGGCCGAGCGCGACGGGTACACGCTCGCGCGCGAGGAGCTGATCCCGCTCTTCATGCAGACACAGCAGGAGATCAAGGGCGGCTCGTACGAGCTGTACGCCGAGGTCCTGCGCCGCACCGCCGTGCAGATCTCGCGCGAGCTGGGCTGGCCGCTGGAGCCTTCGCGGTCGGGCTTCCTGCCCGACTCGGTGTCGCGCTGGCCGCCGTTCAAGGAGACGAACACGCAGCTCGACCGCTTCGCCAAGAAGTTCGACGTCGGGCTCATCTCCAACGTCGACGACAAGCTCCTCGGCCTCACGCGGCGGCACTTCAAGGTCGACTTCGACCTCGTGGTCACCGCCCAGCAGGTCCGCTCCTACAAGCCGGACCCGGCGCACTTCAAGGAGGCCGAGCGGCGGATCGGCGGCAAGAAGGGCTGGGTGCACGTCGCGTCGAGCTACTACTACGACGTCGAGCCGTGTGTGAAGGCGAAGGTCCCGGTGATCTGGGTCAACCGGTCGGGCGAGACGCTCGAGCCCGGAGCCAAGAAGCCGACCGCCGAGGTCAAGAACCTGCTGGAGGCCGTGCGCCTCCTCGGGGCGGCGTGAGGGCCGTCGGGCTCCACGCCGACGTCATCGTCGCCACCTCCCGCGCCTTCCAGACCACCTGCACGCTCGTCCGCAGCCGCGGCGAGGCCTTCTGCATCGACTCGCCGGTGTTCCCGGACGAGCTCGAGGTCCTGCCGGCGATGGCCGAGCAGGCGGGCTTCGCCGTCGTCGGCCTGCTCGCCACGCACGCGGACTGGGACCACCTGCTGGGCCGCCTCGCGTTTCCCGAGGCGCCGCTGGGCTGCTCGGAGACGAGCGCGGCCCGGCTGGTGAACGAGCCGGGCGCCGCCCAGCGCGAGCTGCGCGCGTTCGACGAGGAGCTCTACGTGGAGCGACCGCGGCCGCTCTCGCTGCCGTCCGCCCAGCGGCTCGACGTACCGGGCGGCGTGCAGATCGGCGACCGCGAGCTCGAGTTGGAGGTCGCCGACGGCCACACGGACGACGGCATGGCGGTCTGGATCCCGTGGGCGCGCGTGCTGGTGGCCGGCGACTATCTCTCGCCGGTCGAGATCCCGATGATCGAGGGCTCCGCGCGCGGGTACCTCGCCACGCTCGCGCGCCTCGCGCCGCTCGTCGAGCAGGCCGACTACGTCGTGCCCGGCCACGGAGCACCGCTCGACGGGGTGCGGGCGGCGGCGATCCTGCGCGAGGACCGCGCGTACGTCGAGGCGCTGCTCGACCACGGCGAGGCGGCGAAGCTCCCGCTCGCCCGGCGGACGGCCGAGCAGAAGAAGATCCATGCCCGCAACGTGGAGCGACTGGCGTGAGCCTGCACCGGCGCGACGAGGCGCTCGAGGCGGCGATCTTCGACGCGGCTCGGCGGCGGCTGGCGGAGCCGCCGGCGCTGGGCTCGGCGCTCGAGTCGCCACTCGCGCCGGCCCTCACGCCCGAAGGGCTCGGCGCCGAGCGCGCCGCCGCGCTGCTGCTCGACGTGGTGCTGCCCGCCGCCATCCAGATCGACCACCGGCGCTACTTCGCGTTCATCCCGGCGGCTCCGGCGCCCGCGGCCGCGCTCGCCGACGTGCTGCTCGCCGTCAACGCGATCTACGGCGGCTCGTGGCTCGAGGCCTCTGGCCCCGTGCACGCCGAGAACGAGGCACTGGCGTGGCTGGCGGCGCTCGCCGGCTTTCCCGACACCGCCGGCGGCTGCTTCGTCCAGGGCGGCACGAACGGCAACCTGTCGGCGCTCCACGCCGCCCGCGAGCGGGCTCGCCACAGCGGCAAACCCGCCACCCACGTGGCGTGCCACGCAGAGGTGCACTCCTCCGTGCGTACGGTGGCGCGGATCATGGACACCGAGGTGCTCGCCGTGCGCGGCGAGCGGCTGACCGGCGAGGCGCTGCGTGACGCGCTGCACCCGGGCGTCTTCGCGGTCGTAGCCACGGCGGGCACCACCAACCTCGGCACGATCGACGATCTCGCCGGCGTGGCCGGCGCGTGCGCCGAGCGCGAGACGTGGCTCCACGTCGACGGCGCGTACGGGCTCGCTGCCCTGTGCGCGCCCAGCGCGCGGCCGCGCTTCGCCGGCCTCGAGCGCGCCGACTCCTTCATCGTCGACCCGCACAAGTGGCTGTTCTCCCCGTTCGACAGCTGCGCGCTCGTGTACCGCGACCCCAAGCTCGGTCGCGCCGCGCACCGCCAGCACGCGGCCTACCTGGAGTCGCTGTACGCCGACGACGAGGCGTTCAACCCATCGGACTACGGCCTGCACCTCACGCGCCGCGCGCGCGGCCTCCCGCTGTGGTTCGCGCTCGCCGTGCACGGCACCGACGCGTTCGAGCGGGCGGTCGAGCGGTCGCTCGAGGTCGCCCACGAGGCGGCCGCCGAGATCCGCGGCCGTCCCGAGCTCGAGCTGGTCGCCGAACCCGAGCTGACGGTGCTCGCGTTCCGCCGCCACGGCTGGGAGGCCGCCGACTACGGGCGCTGGGCCGAGCAGCTGCGCACGTCGGGCACCGCGTTCGTGATGCCGACCACGGTCGCGGGCGAGACCGTCGCTCGGCTGGCGATCGTCAACCCGCGCACCACGCTCGACGACGTCAGGGTCGTGCTCGACGCAGCCCGCTGAGGTCCTCGTACAGCGCTCGGGCGGCGCGGTGCCCGAGCTCGAGGCTGGCGAGTGCGAACGACTCGTCGGGGGCGTGCAGGTTGTCCTGGGGGAGCGCGAAGCCGGAGACGACGACCGGGATCCCGCGATCGGCGAAGCTGGCAAGGATCGGCAGCGTGCCGCCCGACCGCAGCAATACCGGCTCGCGGCCGCAGCTGCGCGCGAGCGCGCCGCGGGCGATTCGCAGCGCGTCCGCCTCGGGGTCGAAGCGCGACGGCGACGCGAGGCCGGTCTTGAGCTCGAGCGCGGCGCCCTCGGGCAGCGCGCCGCGCAGCACGGACTGGAGGGCCGCCTCGATCGCCGGTGGGTCCTGGCCGGGCGCCAGGCGCACGGAGAGGTCGCAGTGCACGACCGGCGGGACGATCGTGCGCGTGTCGCCGCCAGCGATGCGGTGCACGTCGAGCGACGCGTCGGCCGTCGTACGGAGGTAGAACTCGGCGGCCGCGGCGCCGTCGGCGGGCCGCGCACCGGCCTCCGCGAGGACGTCGGCGCCCGCCGGCAGCGAATCCCAGGCGGCGCGCTCGCCGGCGGTGGGCGGCTCGACGCCGGCACGCAGCGGCTCCGGCAGGCGCCCGTCGGGACCCGGGAGGACGGCCGCTAGGACCGCGTGCAGGGCGTGCATCGCGTTCAGCGCCGCGCCGCCGTAGATGCCCGAGTGCGCGGGGCGCTCGCCGGTGCGGATCGTCAGGTGGGCGAAGACCATTCCGCGCGTCGCCACCGTCAGCGCCGGCGTGTCCGGGTCGAGCATCCCCGAGTCGAAGACGATCGCGCAGTCGGCGCCGCGGTCGTCGGCCTCCACCCAGTCGTTGACGTCGGTGCCTCCGGTCTCCTCGGCGCCCTCGACCAGCACGCGCACGTGGACGCCCAGCTCGCCGGCCTCGGCCATCGCGCAGGCGACGTGCAGGAGCGGCAGGAAGTTGCCCTTGTCGTCGCTCGCGCCGCGCGCCCACAGTCGTCCGTCGCGGATGTCGGGCTCGAACGGCGGCGTCGTCCACAGCGCCTCGTCGCCCGGGTCCTGCACGTCGTAGTGGCCGTAGACGAGCACGGTAGGAGCGTCCTCGCGTGCCGCGCGCAGCTCTCCCACCACCAGCGGGGCGCCGCCCGGCGTGTCCACCAGCTCGCACTCGCCGCCCGCGTCGAGCACGCGCCGCTGCGCCCATCGCGCCGCCTCGAGCAGCGCCGCGTCGTTGCGCGCCCCCGCCGAGATCGACGGGATCCGCAGCCAGTCGGCGGCCTCGTGGATCAGCGCGTCGAGCTCGTCGGTCAACGGATGACGGCCAGCGTGTCGCCGCTCGCCACGGCGGCGCCCTCGGCGATCGGGAGCTCGGCGACGGTGCCCGCCTTGTGGGCGGTGATCTCGTTCTCCATCTTCATCGCCTCGATGATGCAGACGAGCGCGCCCTCTTCGATCGTGGCGCCCTGCTCGACCAGCACCTTGAAGACGTTGCCCTGCAGGGGGGAGACGAGCGCGTCGCCGCTCGCGCCGCCGCCGCCGGGTGGGTCGGCTCGCGGCGCTCCCGCCGCGGGGGCGGCGAGTGGCTGGGGCGGCGCCGTTCGGCGTCGCTGCGTCGCCGCGCACCTTGACCTCGAACCGCTTGCCGGAGACCTCGACGAGGTAGTCGCGCTCGACGGTCTCGCCGTCCTCGTCCGGGGCCTCGGGCTTCGGCTGGGCGAGCGTCTTGAGCCACTTGCGATCCTCGATCAGGTCGCGGCACGTCTCCGCGTTGGCCCACTGCTCGGAGGCCATGATCGCCTTGTGGAAGGGGATCAGCGTGCGGACGCCCTCGATCCGGAACTCGTCGAGCGCGCGCAGCATCCGTCGCGTGGCGGACTCGCGGTCGGCGTCCCAGACGATCAGCTTGGCGACCATCGGGTCGTACAGCGGAGTGATCTCCGAGCCGGCGAGCACGCCCGAGTCGACCCGCACGCCCGGGCCCGACGGCTCGACGTACGCGGTCACCGTGCCCGGGGCGGGGGCGAAGTTCTTCGCGGCGTCCTCGGCGTTGATGCGGCACTCGATCGCGTGGCCGTGCCAGGAGACGTCCTCCTGGCCGAAGGCGAGCTCCTCGCCGGCGGCGATCCGGATCTGCTCGCGCACGATGTCCACGCCCGTGGTCGCCTCGGTCACGCAGTGCTCGACCTGCACGCGCGTGTTCATCTCGAGGAAGAAGTACTCGCCGTCCTGCAGCAGCCCCTCGATCGTTCCCGCCGAGTGATAGCCGACCGCGCGCGCGGCGTCGACGGCGATCTGGCCGATGCGCTCGCGCAGCTCGGCGTCGACCAGCGGCGCCGGCGACTCCTCGATCAGCTTCTGGTGGCGGCGCTGGATCGAGCAGTCGCGCTCGCCGAGATGGACGACGTTGCCATGCCGGTCGGCCAGCACCTGCACCTCGACGTGCCGCGGGTCCGGCAGGTAGCGCTCGAGGTAGACCGTCGCGTCGGAGAAGAACTTCTCGCCCTCGCGCGCCGCGCCCTCGAACGCGTCGGCCAGCGCGTCGGGCTCGAGCGCGACGCGGAAGCCCTTCCCGCCGCCCCCGCCCGCCGCCTTGACGGCGATCGGGTAGCCGATCTCCTCGGCGATGCCGCGGGCGTCCTCGACGGTGTCCACCGGCTCGGTCGTGCCCGGCACGATCGGCACCCCGGCGGCGCGCATCAGCTCGCGCGCGCGGGTCTTGGAGCCCATCGCCTCGATCGCCGACGCAGGCGGCCCGATGAACGTCACCCCGGCGTCCTCGAGCCGGGCGGCGAAGGCCGCGTTCTCGGCCAGGAACCCGTAGCCGGGATGGACGGCCTCGGCCCCGGACGCCGCGATCACCTCGAGCAGCTTGTCGACGTTGAGGTAGGACTCCGCCGCCGGCCCCGGGCCGAGCAGGTACGCCTCCCCGGCGCGCCGCACGTGCGGGGCGTCGCGGTCGGCCTCCGAGTACACCGCCACCGACGCGATCCTCAGCTCGTCGAGCGCACGGATCACCCGCACCGCGATCTCACCGCGGTTGGCGACGAGGACCTTCGAGAACATAGGGCGCGTGATCCTACTGCGCCAACAGCTGATCCTCGTCCGGCACGGCGAGTCGACCTGGAACGCCGAGGAGCGCCTGCAGGGGCAGCTCGACCCGCCGCTGTCCGAGCGCGGCCGCGAGCAGGCGCGGGCTCTGACGGCGATGCTCGACGGCGTGCCCGACGAGCGCGTGATCTGCAGCGACCTCGTGCGCGCGCGGGAGACGGCCGAGCTGCTCGGCCTGCGCCCGGCGCGCTTCGACCCGCGCTGGCGGGAGATCGACGTCGGCTCGTGGGCGGGGCGCACGGCCGCGGAGATCGACGCCCAGGGCGAGGCGCTGACCAACTGGCGCGGCGGGCCGCGCCGGGCACCTGACGGCGAGTCCTGGGAGGCGTTCCACGCCCGCGTGGCGGAAGCGATCGACGAGCTGGCGGCCGAGGGCGGCCCCTGGGTCGTGATCTGCCACGGCGGCTGCATCCGCGTCGGCCACGTCCCACCTCACCGGCGCGGACCACCTGCGGCTGGCGTCGCCGCCCAACGCCAGCACCACGGTCTTCGAGGCCGGCCGCCTGATGGTCTACGGCGCGCTGCCCGACGGCGGGCTGCCGACCGGGCTGTACTGAAGGACACGTCAACTGTGGCCCGCGGGTCGCCGTCGCGCGGCTCGCGGGTGACGACCACCGCCGGGTAGTCGGCCGGCACGACGGCGGCGGCGAGGCGGACCGCGCGCGGCCCGACTCGTCCGGGTGGAACGTCCGCGGAGACGCGGTTCGGCGACCCCGGCGCGTCGTCGGCGGCGACGAACCACAGCTCGTAGAACTCGCGCTCGTTGTCGAGCACCGGCAGGTCGCGGCGTCGACCTCGACCACGCGCCCGATGCCGGTCTCGGTGACCCGCACGGTTCCCTGCACGCCCGCGCGGCTCGGCGAGCGCAGCGTGGCGTCGAGCTCGAGCGTTCCCGTATCCCGCACCAGCAAGCCCACGAGGACCGCCGCGGTCACCCCGACGGCGCCGACCGCCGCGAGCGCGAAGACCCGGCGGCGCCGCCGCCGCACGGTCGGCGGCCCCGCGCCAGCCTCGCGCTCGACCGCGAGCAGCGTGCGCGCCGCCAGGCCCGCGGGCGGGCGGTCCGCGGGGGCGACGAGCGCGAGCATCCGCGCGGCGCCCTCGAGCCCGGCCAGCTCGCCTCGGCAGGGCACGCACTCCGCGAGGTGCTGCTCGAACCGCTCGCGCTCAGCGACCTCGAGCTGCCCGAGCGCGTAGCCCGCGACGTCGACGTGGATGTCGGCGCGCTCAGCCATCGAGGCCTCGCACGTCGAGCTCGCGCCGCAGCGCGCGCAGCGCGTGGTAGGTGCGCGACTTCACGGTGCCGAGCGGGAGTTCGAGCCGGGCTGCGATCTCGCGCTGCGTGAGCTCGCCGCGATAGCCGAGCTCGAGCACTTCGCGGTGGTGATCGTCGAGCGCATCGAGCGCCTCCCGCACCTCGAGGCCGATCAGCGTGCGCTCCGGTTCGCCCGCGTCGGCCGGCTCCGGCGTCGCCGGCTGGATCCGCGCCCGCTGCGGGTCGCGCCGCCGCACGCCGGTGCAGGTCGACCGCCACCCGCTCGGCGAGCAGGTACACGGAACGAGCGCACGCTCGAGCGCGCGGGGTCGAAGCGTCCGGCGCCGCGCCACAGCCGCACGAACGTCTCCTGGACGAGCTCCTCGGCGTCCTGGCCGTCGCCGAGTCGCCGCCGCCCGAAGCGGTAGAGGTGGGTGCCGTAACGCTCGTACAGCTCGATCAGTGGCTCCTCGCGTTCCCCGTTTGCGATCCGGGCCATGAGGGCGGCTTCGAGCGCAGCGCGATCCCGCGCGCGATCTTCCCGCGCCTGGGTCGAGTCTCCCAGCACTCACCCCCTGTCTTCGAAACAGGCGCCGATCCGGTTCACGTGAACCGGTCGCGTGCTGCGTGCGAAGGCACGGGAGTCCACCTCGACGGGCGCGCGCTACGCCACGACCGGCAGCTCGCAGCCGGTGGGAACGCTCGCGATCCTGCGGCCCGGAAAGCACGGAGGCTGAGGTACCGGTGACGAGCGGCGGGGCGCCCCAGGGCGCCCCGCCGTCACCGGACGGTCAGGTGGCGCTGCCGCCGCCCGAGTCGTCGCCGCCGGCCGGCGCGGCCGGGGCGACGTACGAGTTGTCGCCGCCGCCGGTGTTGTCGTCGCCCTGGGTGGCGTCCCCGCCGATCCGCAAGGGGCTGATCGTTTGGGAGGACCCCGAGCGCGGCGGCCTCTCGAACCGCGAGGCGCTCGCCCTGGCGCGGCCGGTGCGCGCCGTCGAGCGCGCGCTGTACGGGCCCGGCGGCTGGCGGAAGCACATCGACCCGGCATCGGCTGCCGACTTCGCGCTCCCGAACGAGCTGTTCAAGAACGAGGACGCGTTCCACGCCAGCACCTACATGTCGCTGCAGTGCTGTGGCCTGCGCCGACCGCGCGCGGCTCTTACCGCGCCGAGGTCCGCGCGCTGCGCACGTGGGTCGACCGGCGGATGGACTGGCTCGACGGCCGCTTCATGCGGCGTCGCTGATCAGACCGCGCACTCGCCTTCGCCGCGGATGACCTGGAACGGCACGTTGCGGTTCCAGTCGATGAACTCGTTCATCGTGTCGAGCCCGAACTCGACCGGCATCGCCAGGTCGCGGACCTTGTCCTCGAAGTGGGCGTTGCCGACGCGCGTCGCGTAGGCGTTGAAGACCTCGCCGTCCTCGCGCTCGGCCTCGTAGGCGGTGAGCCAGCGTTCGACGGCGTCGGGCACGCGCTTGGCCGGCAGGCGGACCTTCAGGCGCGCGCCGTACACGACCTCGCCGCCTTCGTAGTTGCCGCCGATGTGGGCGACGTAGGCGGGGATGGTGTGCTCGCCGACCTTGATCGAGGCGCCGTAGAACCCGATGTTGCCGATGTGGTGCTGGCTGCAGCCGTTCGGGCAGCCGGACATCTTGATGTGGATCCCGCGCGTCAGCGGGTCGGTGATGTCCATCGCCTCGATCCGCTCCTGCACGGCGCGGTTGAGGCCCATCGAGCTGGTGATGCCGAGCTTGCACGAGTCGGTGCCGGGGCAGGACACGACGTCGTTGACCTGGTCGGCGCCGGCGTCCCCGAGGTCGAGCTCGGCGAGGCGCCGCCAGACGTCGTACAGCGCCTCGTCGCGCACCCAGCGCAGCACGAGGTTCTGGTGCACGGTGGTGCGCGCGTAGCCGCCGCAGAACTCGCGCATGATCGCGGCCAGCCCGCGGAACTGGTCGGGCGTGAGGTCGCCGCGGACGACCTTGACCTGGACGGCGGAGAAGCCGTTCTGGCGCTGCTGCTCGACGTTCGCACCGCGCCAGCGCAGGAACTCGGCGCCGTCGCCGTTCGGCGAGCCGGTCGCGAGCGGTGGTCCGGGCGCGTAGTCCTCCTCGTCGTGGAGGAAGAGCCGGGCCTGCGGGTCGAAGTCGCGCTCGGCGACCCAGTCGCCCTCGAGCTCCTGCTCCACGAGCGCGCGCATCTCCTCGATGCCGATCTTGTCGACCAGCACCTTGATGCGAGCGCGGGCGCGGTTGACGCGCAGCCAGTCCTGGCGGTCGAAGATCCGCAGGACGGCCTCGGTGTACTTGAGGTACTCGCCGTTGTCGGCGCGCACGAAGTCGATCAGCGTGGGCGCGATGCGCGGCATGATCGACGTGCCGCCGCCGATCCGCATCTCGAAGCCCTTGACGCCGTCGCGCTCGCGGGCGATGAAGGCCACGTCATGGATGCCGGTGAGCGCCCGGTCGCTGTCGGAGCCGGTGAACGCCGTCTTGACCTTGCGCGGCATCAGCTGCGTCGTGGGGTGGCGGACGAAGTAGCGCACGTACGCGCCGGCGTAGGGCGTCGGGTCGAACGTCTCGTCGTGGCAGATGCCGGCCCACGGGTCGGCGGTCACATTGCGGACGGTGTTGCCGCAGCCCTCGCGGCTCGAGAGCCCGGCGTCGGAGATCTCGCGGATCAGGGCAGTCATCGTGCGCAGCGGCACGTGGTGGATCTGGATGTTCTGCCGGGTGGTGATGTGCGCCTTGTTGAGCGGCGCGTACTTCTCCACCACGTCGGCGAACGTCTCCATCTGCTCAGGCGTGACGCCGCCGAACGGGAGCTTGACGCGGACCATCTGCACGTCGGCCTGGCGCTGGCCGTAGACGCCCTGCTTGAGGCGGAAGCCGATGAACTCGGTCCTCCGGCGGTGTCGCCGGCGAGGAACTTCTCCGCCTCGTTGTCGAAGTCGTCGAACTCGCGCTGCAGGATCGGGATGACGTGCCCGGGAACGTCCTCGTGCACCTCGGGGTTCCCGATCGACCCCACGCGGCCGCTCGTGGTCGATGGCTCCATCCGGCAGAAAATACCAAATCCCCATCGGGGATTCGATATTTAGAAGCGCTCGACGGCCTCCAGGCGGGCGGCACGGACCCACGGGCTCGGCTCTTCGGCGTTCTCGGCGGGCGGCGGCGCGGTGTCCCGCAGGAACTGCTCCACCGCCGCCATCACCGCGGCGGCCTCCTCGGGCGTCGCACTCGAGCCGCGCAGCTCCAGGCGTGGGCGGCGGTTGACCATGGGTGCAGGCTACCTGGGCGAACGTCAACGGCGGCTGGGTAGGGAGAGCGAGGAGATCGGGCGCGAGGGTGCATTTCGCCAGTCGAGCTCCGTGAGGTGGACGAAATGCTCGCTATAGGGGCACAACGTCCACTTCGCGAGCGAGAACGACGCGAAGTGGACGAAATGCTGCCTCCCGGCCCTCCCCTCAATGCCGCAGTTGACGTTCCCCCGCGAATAGGATCGCGCCATGTCTCGACGCGCCCCGCTCGCGGTTCTGGCCGCCTTGCTGCTCGCCGCCCCGGCGGCGGCCGATACGACGCTCGACCGCACGATCAGGCCCGAGGGGAGCGGCGCGTTCCAGGCGCTCGAAACGGCGCCCGGCGAGCGGCACGTGGTGCGGCGCGGCGCCGGCGTTCAGACCGTGCCCGGGCGCGCTCGGCGGCGCGTCTCGCTGCTCAACTTCGCGCAGCTCACCGACCCCCAGATCGCCGACGAGATGTCGCCCGCGCGGGTGGACTTCGTGGATCCGGCGGGCGGGGAGGTGCGGTCCGCGCACCGGCCGCAGGAGGCGATGGGGCTGCAGGTGTTCGACCAGGTCGTGCGCAGCGTCAACGACAACCCGCGCAGCGCGGTGCGCCAGGGCGACGGGCGGCGCGCGCGGCTCCGGCTCGCGATCACGACCGGTGACCTCGCCGACAATCAGCAGCTCAACGAGACGCGGTGGTTCCGCGACGTGCTCGACGGCGGCCGGATCGACCCGTTCTCCGGGCGCGCCATCGGATCGGGCAACGCCTGCCCGCAGGCGACGCCCGCCCAGGCCGCGGCGATCAACGCCGACGTCGCCGCCCGCCGCTACACGGGCGTGCAGGACTACGACGACTACGCGACCGCGCCAGCCGCCCGGCAGGCGTTCTTCTGGGACCCGGACGTCGCCCCCTCGAGCCCGAGCCCGTACGCCGCCTTCCCGCGCTACGCCGGCCTGATGGACCGCGCCCAGGCGCGCTTCACCGCCGCCGGGCTCGACGTTCCGTGGTACATCTCGCGCGGCAACCACGACGGGCTGATCCAGGGCAACGCACAGGCCAGCATCGACCTCTTCCGCGCGATCGCCGTCGGCTGCCTGAAGATCTTCCCCAACGCGACCTTCGACCCCGCTGACTTCGAGGGCGCCTCCGACGAGCAGCTGTTCGCGGTGCTCGGCGACCCGGCGCAGGTCGTCCAGCTGCTCGGCGGCGCACGCGCGGTGGCCCCCGACCCCGCGCGCCGGATCATCTCCAAGCGGGAGTACCGCACGGTCGTCGGCGGCCGCCACGGCTTCCGGCACACGTCCGCCGCCCAGCTCCGCGCCTCACGCGGCACCGCCAGCTACTACGCGTGGAGCCCTCGTCCCGGCCTGCGCTTCATCTCGCTCGACACCGTCGCCGAGGGCGGGGGCGACAGCGGCAACCTCGACCACCCGCAGTACCTCTGGCTGCGCGGCGAGCTGCGGCGGGCGACCCGCCGCGGCGAGCTGATCGTCGCCTTCGGCCACCACACGCTGGGGACGATGAACAACGCGCGCACGGACGAGCTGGCCGGCGCCTGCCAGCCCGCCGACGAGCCCGGCTGCGACCGCGATCCCCGCCGCTCGACGCCGCTCCATCGCGGCACCGAGGGCGGCCGCACCGTGCGCGCGCTGTTCGGCGGCACGCCCAACCTGATCGCCTACGTCGCGGGTCATACGCACGCGAACCGCGTCAGCTTCCAGGGCGGCTTCTGGGAGATCAACACGGCGTCGCACATCGACTGGCCGCAGCAGAGCCGCCTGATCGAGATCATGGACAACCGCGACGGCACGCTGTCGCTGTTCGGCACGCTCGTCGATCACGCCGCGCCACCGTCGACCTCGGGCCCGTTCTCGAAGCGCGGGCTTGCGTCACTCGCACGTACGCTGTCCTGGAACGATCCGCAGCGCGAGGGCGTCGAGGGGTCCGAGGGCGACGCCTCCAAGAGCGGCAGCCGTCGCGACCGCAACGTGGAGCTGCTGCTGCGGGACCCGCGCGGCTCCTAGGTCCCTACGGGGTGCCAGGCGGTCTTGAGCTCCAGGAACGGCTCGATCCGCGTCAGCGAGTCGCCGACCTCGAGGTAGTCGCCCGGCTCGCGGCGCGCCACGCGCGTGACGCTGTCGGCGGCGAGGCGCACCACCTCGGGGTCGCCGGTGGTGTCGAGCAGGGCGTCGACGTCGCGGTGGCCGGCCAAAGGCTTGACCAGCTCGGCGCGCAGCCCTGACAGGAGGTTGACGACACCTGCCGGGACGTCGGCCACGCCGAGGACCTCGCCGACGTGCAGCGAGAGCAGCGGCCAGCGCTCGGAGACGATCGCGACCACGACGTTGCCGGCGGCAAGCGGCGGGAGGATCTCCGCGACCAACCCCAGGACGTCGGGCTCGTCGGGGGCGAACACGCCCACCACGCCGGTCGGCTCCGGCATCGAGAAGTTGAAGTGCGGCGCCGCGACGGGGTTGACCGCGCCGAGCACGGCGTGCAGCTTGTCCGTCCAGCCCGCGTAGTGGACGGCGTGGTCGACGGCGGCCTCGATCTCGGTGCGCGCCGCCCGGGCCGTGATCCCGCGTAGGCGGGCGGTCTCGGAGGACAGCTCGTCCGCGCGCGACTCCAGCGCCTCGGCGAAGCGGTAGATGATCTGGCCGCGGTTGTACGCCGTGCGCCCCTGCCAGCCCGCAACCGCCCCGCGGGCGGCGCGCACGGCGTCGCGCACGTCCTTGCGCGTGGCGCGCGGGACGTTGGCCACGTGGTGCCCGTCGTGGTCGGTGGCTGGCACATGACGGCCGGACTCGCTGCGCGCGAACGCGCCGCCCGACGTAGAGCTTGTACGTCTTAGCGACCGGCAGGCGCTCGCTCATCCGCGAACCCGCAGGTAGGGACGCAGCCCGGCCGCGCCGCCCTCGCGGCCGAAGCCGCTCTCCTTGTAGCCCCCGAACGGCGACGTCGGGTCGAACTGGTTGTAGGTGTTCTGCCAGATCGTGCCGGCCTTCAGCGCGCGGGCGACGGCGAGCGCGCGCGAGCCCTTGTCGGTCCAGATGCCGGCGGCCAGCCCGTAGGCGCTGGCGTTGGCCTTCTCGACCGCCTCCGCCTGGGTGCGGAACGTGAGCACGGAGACGACCGGGCCGAAGATCTCGTCGACCGCGATCCGGTGCGCGGGCGCGACGTCGGTGAACAGCGTCGGCGCGAACCAGAAGCCGCGCTCGGGCAGCGTGCACGCGACCGTGCGCCGGGTCGCTCCCTCCCGCTCGCCTGCGTCGACCAGCGCTTCGATGCGCTGGAGCTGGGCCGCGGAGTTGATCGCGCCGACGTCGGTGTTCTTGTCGAGCGGGTCGCCGACGCGCAGCTGGCCCATCCGCCGCCACAGCTTCTCGACGACCTCCTCGGCCACGCTTTCCTGCAGCAGCAGCCGCGAGCCCGCGCAGCACACGTGGCCCTGGTTGAAGAAGATGCCGTTGACGATCCCCTCGACCGCCTGGTCGATCGCCGCATCGTCGAACACGATGTTGGCCGACTTGCCGCCGAGCTCGAGCGTGAGGCCGACGTCGCGGCCCGCGGTGGCGGCCTGGATGTCCTTGCCGACGTCGGTCGAGCCCGTGAAGGCGATCTTGTCGATCCCCGGGTGGCGCACGAGCGCCGCCCCGGTCGTGCCGTCGCCGGGGATGATGTTCACGACGCCGGCGGGCAGCTCCGCCTCCTGGACGATCTCGGCCAGCAGCAGCGCGGTCAGCGGGGTCGTCTCCGCCGGCTTGAGGATCGCCGTGTTGCCGCACGCGAGCGCGGGCGCGAGCTTCCAGGCCGCCATCAGCAGCGGGAAGTTCCAGGGGACGATCTGGCCGACGACGCCCATCGGCTCGACGGCGCGGCCGGCGGTGCCGTAGCTGAGCTTGTCGGCCCAGCCGGCGTAGTAGAAGAAGTGCGCGGCGGCGAGCGGGATGTCGACATCGCGCGACTCGCGGATCGGCTTGCCGCCGTCGAGCGACTCGACGATCGCGAGCTCGCGCGCGCGCTCCTGGATCAGCCGGGCGATGCGGAAGACGTACTTGCCGCGCTCGAGCGCCGGGAGGGCCTGCCAGCGCGGGAGCGCCTCCCGAGCGGCGGTCACCGCGGCGTCGACGTCGGCCTCGCTCGCCTGCGCGACCTGCGCCAGCGGCTCCTCGGTCGCGGGATTGATGGTGGGCTCGTAGGCCTCGGTCTCCCGCTGCGCGCCGCCGACGAACAGGTCGTAGCGCTCCGCGATGCGGATGTGGTCGGTGGCCTCGGGGGCGGGCGAGTACTCCCACTCGAGCGCGGTGCGCGTGGGGGTGGCGGTCACTCTGCGTTCACTCCTTGGAGAAGTCCTCGGGCCGCTGGTAGCGACCGGAGGTCCCGTGCTCGTACTGCATGAGCAGGTCGTTGAGCAGCGACGAGGCGCCGATGCGGAAGCGGTCGGGCGTCAGCCAGGCGTCGCCGAGCGTCTCCTTGACGAGCACGAGCTGGTGGATCGCCTGCTTGGAGGTCCGCACGCCGCCGGCGGCCTTCATCCCGACCTCGCGGCCGGTACGCCACGCGTAGTCGCGCACCGCCTCGAGCATCACGAGCGTGGCGCTCGGCGTCGCGCCCTTGCCGATCTTGCCCGTCGAGGTCTTCACGAAGTCCGCGCCGCCCTCCATCGAGAGCAGCGTCGCGTGGCGGATGTGGTCGTAGCCACCGAGCTCGTCGACCTCGACGATCACCTTCAGGTGCGCCGGCCCGCAAGCCTCCTTGACCTGCTCGACCTCCTCGATCACCTTGGCGTCGTCGCCGACCAGGTAGGCGTCGCGCGGGATCACCATGTCGATCTCGGTGGCCCCGTCGGCGACCGCGCGGCGCGTCTCCTCGAGCTTGAGCTCCATCGAGGTGAGGCCGGACGGGAAGCCGGTCGCCACGGACGCGACGGCGACGCCCGAGCCGTCGAGCGCGCGCCGGGCATCGGGGACGCGGGAGGGGTACACGCACAGCGCGGCGCACGAAGGCATCTCCGCGTGCGTCGGTGCGGGGCAGACGGCCTTGGCGGCGAGCTGGGCGACCTTGCCGGGCGTGTCCTGGCCCTCGAGCGTCGTGAGGTCGACCACCGAGACGGCGAGGCGGATGGCCGCCTGCTGGGAGTCGGCCTTGATCGAGCGCTTGCCGAGCACGGCCGCGCGCTCGTCCACCCCGACCCGATCCACCGGTGTGAGGCGGCGTCGCATGCCGTCCAGCGTACCGCCGGGACCCAGAACCGTGACGGGTGTCGTGCGTACACAGGGCGAGGCGCGCGCGCGGGACGCGAAATCCGTGCATCTACCCCCGGAAACCGACGGCAACTGCACGAGGTTCGCGCGAATCGCCGGCCACGGAGACGCTCGCGGACCTGAACCTCAGCTGGACTCCGGCAGACCAAGTACGCGAAGCCCGGGCACGCGCTCGAAATCGGCGGCGTTGCGTGTCGCGACTCCAAGCCCGTGCGCAAGGCCCGTGGCCGCGATCCAGAGGTCGTGGGCGCCGATGACCTGACCGCGGGCGGCCTGTTGCGCCCACACCTCGGCGTGGACGCGCGCTACCGGCTCAGTGATCGGGATCGCGCGGATGCCGACCAGGAGATGCTCTACGAATGCGCTGCGGCGGGCACGAGGCGCGCCAGTCGCCCGGTGGACTCCGTGCAGCAACTCGCTCACGGTGATGACGCTGATCGCTCGCTCCTCGTCGCCCAGCGCGGCTTCGACCGCAGCCGTGCCCACGCCGCGCTCGGCGTCGATCAGCAGGTCGGTGTCGATCAGAAGGCCCACGGAGCGTCGGGCGGCCCGACGTTCGCCCGCGCCGAACGCACGTCGCGCGCGAAGTCCTCGTCGGGCCGCGGGGCGGTCGCGACGATCTCGCGGAAGCGCTCCGCCGAGACGAGCCGCGCCGTCGGTGGCCCGATGATGGCCACCGGCGCACCACTGCGCGTGACCTCGACCTCATCGCCGGCGGCGACGCGATTGAGCACGTCGGAGAAGCTCCGCGCTGCCTCGGTGGCCGTCATCCGCGACATGCATTGACCTTATCAGATAAATCAGATCGCAGGCCGGGGATCGTGTCGCCCGGGCGACGCGCGAGCGCCGCCCGGGTTGACACGGTTCTTCGTTTCGCGCGCTAGCCGGCGAGCTGGACGCTGCGGCGGCGGACGACGATCAGCGCGCCGCCGGCGCCGATCAGCGCGAGGCTCAGCATGCCGCCGGCGCCGACGCCGACGTCCGCCCAGTCGACGCCGCCGGAGGTGGCGACCGGCTCGACCGGCGCCTTGACGACCACGACGTCGGGCGAGTTGTAGGTGCCGCGGCCGGCGGCGTAGTCGCGCGTGTCCGCGTGGCGCAGGTCCTGCGCCGGGGTCGGCTCTTCGATGCCGCGGCCG
Source organism: uncultured Solirubrobacteraceae bacterium (assembly GCA_963838655.1). GTDB lineage: Bacteria > Actinomycetota > Thermoleophilia > Solirubrobacterales > Solirubrobacteraceae > DASSUW01. The sequence goes on from CAWIRW010000014.1 coordinate 47,602, forward strand.
GCCGGGGCGCCCTGCGCGTCGGCGCCACGGAGGTCCTGCGGCTGCTCCGGCGTGGCGGTCGGGTAGTGGATGCCGCCGCGGGCCGCGTCGATCGGCTCGGCCGAGGCGGCGGCCGGGACGGCGGCAGCGGCCAGGGCGACGGTGACGGCGACGGTGCGGGTGAGACGGTGGTTGAACATCTTCGCTCCTCTCCTGAGACCACCCGGTGCGGTCTTCGTGTGTGGCACGTTCCCGGCCGCCGGTAGACGCACGGGTAGGCGCCCGGTAGACGCCGGTAAATACGCTCGGTACGGTCGGTGCCAGCCGCCATGGACTTCCGCATCCTCGGACCGCTCGAGGTCACCGACCAGGATCGTGCGCTGGCCCTCGGCGGCCTCAAACAGCGTTCGCTGCTCGCCCTCCTGCTGCTGCACGCGAACGAGATCGTCGCCACCGACCGGCTGATCGCCGAGCTGTGGGGCGAGGCGCCGCCCGCCACGGCGTCGAAGAGCATCCAGGTCTACGTCATGCGGCTGCGGCGCGAGCTCGGCGCCGAGCGGCTGACCACGCGCGCGCCCGGCTACGTGCTGCACGTCGAGCCGGACGAGCTCGACGTCGCGGTGTTCGAGCGCCTGCGCGGCGAGGCGCAGCGAGCGGAGCCCACACGCGCAGCGGAGAAGCTGCGCGCGGCGCTCGGCTTGTGGCGCGGCCCGCCGCTCGCCGACCTCGCCTACGAGCCGTTCGCCCAGACCGAGATCGGGCGGCTCGACGAGCTGCGTCTGGCCACCCTGGAGGAGCGGATCGACGCCGACCTCGCGGGCGGACGCCACGCCGACCTCGTCGGCGAGCTCGAGGCGCTGATCGCGGCGGAGCCGCTGCGGGAGCGCCTGCGGGCCCAGCTCATGCTCGCGCTCTACCGCTCCGGCCGCCAGGCGGAGGCGCTGGAGGCCTACCGCGCCGTGCGGCGCGAGCTCGCCGACGAGCTCGGCCTCGAACCCGGCGAGCAGCTGCGCCAGCTCGAGCGCGCCATCCTCAGCCACGATCCCGAGCTGGACGCCGCGCCCGCTTCCCGCGCAGCGGCGCCGGCGATCGAGCGGTCACTGCTGGTCTTTCCGCGCGCCGCCGAGGCGCTCGACGCGCTGCTCACGCTGGCGTCGGCGCTCGCCGGCGGCCGGACGCGGCGCGAGCTGATCCTGGCGCGCGTCGTGGCGGCGGACGATCTTGGCACCGCGTCGCGCGAGCTCGCCGATCGCGCCGAGCAGCTGCAGGACCGCGGGATCGCCGCCCGTGCGGCCGCGTTCTCCTCCCCGACCCCGGGGCGCGACGTGGCACGGCTGGCCGCACAGCAGGACGCCGACCTGCTGCTGATGGACGCCGGAGCCGCGCCGCTCGAGGGTGAGGCCGCCGCGGTGCTCGAGCACGCGCCGTGCGACGTGGCGCTCCTGATCGGCACGCTGGGGCAGGGGCCGATCGTGGTCCCGTTCGGCGCGGCGCACCACGATTGGGCCGCGCTCGAGCTCGGGGCAGCGGTCGCGGCGGCCGGCGGCGCGCCGCTGCGGCTGATCGGCGCGGCGTCCGACGACCGCGCCGACGGTCGCGACGCGAGCCGCGTGCTGGCCGACGCCTCGCTGATCGTCCAGCGCAGCGCGGGGGTCGTCGCCGAGCCGCTGCTGGGCCGGCCGGGTCACGACGGCATCTTCCGGCTCGCCGACGGCGCCGGCCTGCTCGTCGTCGGCCTGTCCGACCGCTGGCGCGAGGAAGGGCTCGGCGAGATCCGCACGCGGCTGGCGGCGGCCCCGCCCGCGCCGACCGTCCTGGTCCGCCGCGGCGCCGCGCGAGCCGGGCTCGCGCCGGGCGATCCGCGCACCTTGTTCCGCTGGTCGCTGATCGAAGCGGGCACGTGAGCGTCGCGCTCGCCAGCGGCGAGACGTTCGCCGGCTATCGGATCGAGGCGGTCGTCGGCCGCGGCGGGATGGGCGTGGTGTACCGGGCCACCGACCTGCGGCTGGAACGCCCGGTCGCGCTTAAGGTCGTGGCTCCAGAGCTCGCCGAGAACGAGCTGTTCCGGCGGCGCTTCCTCAAGGAGCCGAAGCTCGCCGCGGCGCTCGACCACGCGCACGTGGTCCCCATCTACGAGGCCGGGGAGCACGAGGGGCGGCTCTACCTGGCGATGCGCTTCGTCGCCGGTAGCGACATGCGGACGCTGCTGCGGCAGGACGGCGGGCTGCCGGTCGACCGCGCGCTGGCGATCCTCGCGCACGTGGCGAGCGCGCTCGATGCCGCGCACCGTCGCGGGCTCGTGCACCGCGACGTGAAGCCCGCGAACGTGCTCGTGGACGAGGACGGCCACGCATACCTGACCGACTTCGGCGTCACCAAGCAGCTCGGCGGCGACTCGACCGACACCGGCCAGCTCACGGGAACGCTCGACTATCTCGCCCCGGAGCAGATCCGCGGCGAGGCCATCGACGGCCGCGCCGACCAGTACGCGCTCGCGTGCGTGGTCTACGAGTGCGTCGCGGGCGCTCCGCCGTTCCACCGCGACACCGAGGCCGAGACGCTGTGGGCGCACATGCAGGAGCGAGTCCCGTCGGTGCCCGGCCGGCCCGAGCTCGACCCGGTGCTGCGGAAGGCACTCGCCAAGGAGCCCGCCGACCGCTTCGGGAGCTGCGCCGAGCTGATCGAGGCCGCCCGGCTCGCGCTGGCCGGCGTGCGCGTCCCTGCCGGCCTCGTGCGCCGGCGCTGGGCGGTGGTTGCCGCCGGGGTGGTCGTGCTCGCCGCCACCGCCGTCGCGATCATCCTCGCGCTCGGCGGCGACGAAAGCGTGCCGCCGAAGCCCGAGGCGCCCGCCCGCAACGGCGTTGCAGCCATCGATGGCGCCGGCGCTCGGCTCGCCTCCTTCACCGGGACCGACACGCCTCCGAGCAACGTCGCAGTGGGCGAAGGCGGGGTCTGGGCGCTGAGCCTCGAGAACCGCACGGTGACGCGCATCGATCCGGAGACGAGGAAGGTGGTCAAGCGCCTCAGCATGCCCAGCGTCCCGTTCGACATCGCGGTCGGTGCCGGGGCGGTCTGGACAGTGTCCGACGACGGACTCTCGCGGATCGACCCGCGGACGGCGGAGATCACCAGGACCGTCAAGCTGCCGGACAAGGGATACCAGGGCGACCTCCCGTTCTCGGTCTGGGGCTTTTCGCAGATCGCCGTCGGGGCCGGGGCCGTCTGGGTGATCAACCCGGACCGGACGGTCTCCCGGATCGACCCCGCGACCGGCAGGCGCGAGGCGACGATCGACGTGGACGCCGCCACGATCGCGGCCGGCGAGGAGGGGGTGTGGCTCATCCGCGGCGACGACACGTTCGGGGTCACCCGGATCGACCCGACCACCAACCGCGTGGGAAGGTCGATCCGCGTGGGCGCGCAGAGCCTGTCCGCGGTCGCGGTCGGTGGCGGCTATGTCTGGGCGTCGGCGGAGGGGGACGGTCTGGTGTGGCGGATCGAGCCGGCACGCAGCCCGATCATGCGGACGATCGACGTCGGCGTCGGCGTCACGTTCCTCGCCTACGACGCGGGGGCGATCTGGACGGCGAACTACAACGACGGCACCGTCTCGCGCATCGACGTGAAGACGAACGACGTCGAAGCGACGCCGGTGGGTGCCGTGCAGGGCCTCGCGGCCGGTGGGGGATCGGCGTGGGTGAGCACCGCCGGAGCGACGTCGGCAGACGGGCTCCCGGAGACGTGCGGTCAGATGCTCTCCCGCGCCGCTGACCCAGACCTGCTGATCGCGTCCGATCTCCTGCTGCGGGGACCGATCGGCGCCGGTCCGCGCGCGATGGCGGACGCCATCCGGTTCGTGCTCGAATCGCACGACTACAGGGCCGGCCGGTACACGGTCGGCTACCGCTCCTGCGACGACTCGATCGCCCAGACCAAGAACTTCGACCGCCGCACGTGCGCGGCGAACGCCAACGCCTACGCGCGCGCGAAGAAGCTCGTGGCCGTGATCGGCACCTACAACTCGGCCTGCGCCCAGGTCGAGATCCCGATCCTCAACCGGGCGCCCGGCGGGCCGCTCGCGATGATCAGCCCGGCGAACACGGGACCGGGCCTGACCAGCCGCGGCGAGCCGCCGCCGCACGGCTATCGCGGCGAGCCCGACGTCTACTACCCGACGGGAACCCGGAACTACGTCAGGGTGCTGCCGCCTGACGACACGCATGGCGCCGCGCATGCCCTGCTGGCGAAGCGGCTCGGCCTGAGGAGCGTGTACCTGGTTCACGAGGACTCCGCGTTCTGGCGTTACCTGCTCACCGGGCCGTTCCGCTACGCCGCGCGGAAGCTCGGCGTGCCGATTGCCGGCACGACCGCGTTCGACCCGGACGCGAAGAGCTTTGACGCGCTGGCCGAGCGGATCGCTCGCTCAGGCGCGGACGGCGTGGTGCTCGGCGCGGACCCGTACCACGGCGGCGACCGGCTGCTGAAGGCCCTGCGGGCGCGACTCGGAACGCGGGTCACGATCTTGGCCGGCTTCCTCTTCGGGCTCGTCCCCGACGTGCTCGAGCGCGCCGGGCCGTCCGCGCTGGGGCTGTACGTGGCCACCTCCGACCTGCCACGGGCGGAGCTCGAGCTGAGCTCCGCTGCAGAGCGCTTCATCGAGGACTTCGGCGAGGCCGACACCGGCTTCGTGCTCGAGACGGCGCAGGCGGCGGAGCTCGTCGTCCAGGCCATCGCCCGCTCCGACGGAACGCGGGCGTCCGTGCTCGAGCAGCTCAAGGCGAGCCGGGTGAAGGACGACCTGCTCGGCAGCTTCCGCTTCGATCGCAACGGCGACATCACGCCGGCCAC
>CAWIRW010000015.1:0-128846 GCA_963838655.1 uncultured Solirubrobacteraceae bacterium
CATCTTCTCCGGCATCCAGCCGACGGGCCAGAAGCACCTCGGCAACTACATCGGCGCGATCATCCAGTACGTCGCCGGCCAGGATCGCGCCGACCCGGCGATCTACTGCATCGTCGACCTGCACGCCGTCACCGTGCCCTACGAGCCGGCCGACCTGCGCGAGCGCACGCTGGACACGGCGGCGATCCTGATCGCCTCCGGCCTCGATCCCGACCGCTGCATCCTCTTCCGCCAGGCCGACGTGGTCGAGCACACCGAGCTCGCGTGGCTGCTCTCGAGCGTCACGCCGATCGGCGAGCTCAACCGCATGCACCAGTTCCGCGACAAGTCGGCGTCGCAGCGCGAGCTGGTGTCCGCGGGACTGCTCTACTACCCGGTCCTGCAGGCCGCCGACGTGCTCGCCTACCGTGCGCACGAGGTGCCGGTAGGGGAGGACCAGCGCGAGCACCTGGAGCTCATGCGGCGGATCGCGGAGCGGTTCAACAACCGCTTCGGCGACCTGCTGGTGGTGCCCGAGGCCCGGATCCCGACGGTCGGCGCTCGCGTGGGCGACCTCCAGGATCCGGCGCGCAAGATGTCCACCACCGGCGGCTCCGAGCAGGGCACGGTGTACGTGCTCGACGACCCCGACACGATCCGACGGAAGTTCAAGCGCGCGGTCGCCGACTCAGGGCGCGACATCGTCCGCGCCGAGGACAAGCCCGGCATCTCGAACCTGATCGAGATCATGGCCGTGGCGCGCGAGAGGACGCCCGAGGCGGTCGAGGCCGAGTTCGAGGGCTCGGGCTACGGCGACTTCAAGGCCGCCGTAGCCGAGGCGGTGATCGAGTGGCTGGCGCCCGTGCGCGAGCGCTACGAGGCGCTGCGCGCCGACGAGGCCGAGCTCGAGCGGATCCTGGAGGGCGGCGCGGGCAAGGCGCGCGAGATCGCGTCTGGCACGCTGGCCGACGTGCGCGACGCGATGGGCGTCGGTCCGAAGCGCTCCGTCGGCAGCGCCCCCTAGCCTGTCCGCCTGATGGCCATGGTCGCGCACCGGCTGGAGCTGGACCTCGACGTCTTCGCGGGCCCGTTCGACCTGCTGCTCTCGCTCGTCCTGCGCGAGGAGCTGGATCTACTCGAGGTGGAGCTGGCCGAGATCGTGCTCGCGTACGTCGACCACCTCGAGGCCGAGGGGGAGCTCGACCTCGAGGCGGCGACGGAGTTCCTCGTGCTGATCGCGGCGCTGCTCGAGCTCAAGTCGCGGCTCATGCTCCCCGGCGAGGAGCTGCCCGACGACCTCGACGCGCTGGCGCCCGCGGAGGCGGCCGAGGAGCTGCTCGAGCGGCTGCTGCAGTACGCGCGCTTCCGCGGCGCCGGCGGCTGGATGGCGGCCGCGCACGACGCCGGCCAGGCGTACATGCACCGCGCGGCGCCGCTGCCGGCCGCGCTGCGCCGCGTGTCGGTGGAGATCGCCGAGCGGGCGTACGACCCCGCCGTGCTGGGCGCCGCGATCGGCTCGCTGCTGCGCACGCCGCCGCCGCTCGACCTGCGCCACATCGCCTTCCCGCGCGTCTCGGTGGCCGAGCGGCTCGCGCACCTGCGGGCGCTGTTGCGGCGCGGCCGGTTCTCGTTCGACGACGCGGTCGAGGGCGCGGACCGGGTGACGGTGGCGGTGACGCTGTTCGCGCTGCTCGAGCTCTACAAGCGCGGCGAGGCCGCGTGGGAGCAGAGCGAGCCGTTCGGTCCGATCACGGTGAATCGCCCGGGGGCGATTCACTTGCGAGTTCGCCTGGCGGCGAACATCGCGGGGGGATCGTCGGGTGAGCTCGCTGACGCGCCAGGTCGAGGCGCTGCTCTTCCTCTCGCCCGAGCCGGCGGGAGTCGAGGAGCTGGCCGACGCTGTGCAGACCGGGGAGGAGGCCGTCCGCGAGGCACTCACCGAGCTGGCGGACGCGCTCGAGGGCCGCGGCGTCGTCCTGCGCGAGGTGGCCGGCGGCTGGACGCTCGCGTCGCACCCGGACGCCGAGGAGGCCGCGCGGCGCCTGCTCGCCCGGCCGCGCACGTCCGCGCTCACCGCCGCCCAGGCGGAGACGCTGGCGATCGTCGGCTACCTGCAGCCGGTCTCCCGCCCCGAGGTCGCCCGCATCCGCGGCGTCGCCTCCGAATCGGCGACCGCCGCGCTCGTCGAGCGCGGGCTGATCGAGGAGTCCGGCCGCTCGCAGTTCGGCGCCGTGCTGTATCGCACGACGCCGCTGTTCCTGAAGCTGTTCGGGCTGCGGTCGCTCGACGAGCTGCCCGATCCGGCGCAGTGGGATCCGAGCCCGGAAGACGAGTCCGCCTTGCGCGACCGGCTGCTGCGGGCCGGCGAGCTGCGGGCGCAGTAGCGCCAGACGAACGTCAAAGTCAACTGCGGCTGGGTAGGGAGACTGGGGAGCCAGCCGGCGCGCAGGGAAGAGTGCGCGCGGTGAGCGGGCGGATCGCGAACCTCGTGAAGTTACCCCCGGAAACCGACGGTAACTTCACGAGGTCTCGCGCGATCGCCGGCCACGCCGGCTCCCTGACCCTCCTTACCCAGCCGCAGTTGACGTTGACGTTGCGGCCAACTGGCCGCAGGCGGCCTCGATGTCCCGCCCCCGGGTGAGCCGCACGGTCGCCCGCATCCCGTGCTCCTCCAGCACCGCCTTGAAGGCCGCGATCGCGGCCGGCGACGAGCCGTCGTATGACCCTGTCGGGTTGTACGGGATCAGGTTCACCTTGAAGACCTGCGAGTCGAGCAGCCGGGCCAGCGACGACGGCCTGCGCGTAGGTGTCGTTGACCCCCGCCAGCATCACGTACTCGATGAACACCCGACGGCGGCGCCGGGCGTAGTACGCCCGGCACGCTTCGAGCACCTCGGCGATCGAATACCGCTCGTTGACGGGCATGATCCGCGACCGCAGCTCGTCGTCGGGCGGCGTGGAGCGAGAACGCCAGGCGGATCGGCATGTCGCTCTCCGTCAGCTGCCGGATACCGGGCACCCAGCCGACCGTGGAGATCGTCGTCCGGCGGTGCGTGATCCCGACGTCGGGCAGCCGGCGGGCGGCGCCGAGCACGTGGTCGAGGTTCATCATCGGCTCGCCCATGCCCATGAACACCAGGTGGTCGACCGGCTCGATGCGCCGGAAGTGCAGCACCTGGTCGAGGATCTCCGACGCCGTGAGGTTGCGCCCGAACTTCATCGTCCCGGTGGCGCAGAACGTGCAGGTCAGCGGGCAGCCCGACTGGGAGGACACGCAGACCGAGCGGCGCCCGTCGCGGAAACGCATCAGCACGGCCTCGACCGGCCGACCGTCGTGCGTGTGGAACAGCGTCTTGACCGTGCCGTCGGCAGCCTGCGCCTCGTGCACCGCCTCCAGACTCGAGAACGGCACCGCCTCCGCCAGGCGGGTGCGCAACGCCGCGGGCAGGTCAGTCATCTCGTCGTAGCCGGCGGCGCCGCGCGCGGCCCAGCTCCACACCTGGCGGGCGCGGAAGGCGGGCTGGCCGGCGGCATCCAGCGCCGCGTCGAGAAGAGCGAGGTCCACGCGCCGTATGGTGGCACCGTCATGCGCCTGGCCAAGTACCTCGCCCACGCCGGCGTCGCCTCGCGCCGCGCCTCCGAGGAGATCGTGTTCGCCGGCCGCGTGCGCGTCGGCGGCGAGACGGTGCGCGACCCGGCGCGCGACGTCGACGGGAGCGTGCCGGTGGAGGTCGACGGCAAACCGGTCCGTGTGTCGACCGGCCAGCGCGCCGTGTACGCCGTGCACAAGCCCCGCGGGGTGGTCTCCACCGCCCGCGATCCCCAGGGCCGCCCGACGATCGTCTCGCTCGTCCCCAGCGCCCGCCGCCTGTACCCGGTCGGCCGGCTCGACGCCGACACCACCGGCCTGATCCTGCTCACCGACGACGGCGCGCTCGCCCACCGCCTCACGCACCCCTCGTTCGAGGTACCGCGCACGTACCACGCCAAGGTCCGCCACCCGCCCGTCAAGGAGGAGGCGCTGCGCGCGCTGCGCGCCGGCGTCGAGCTCGACGACGGCCGCACGGCGCCCGCGCGCGTCAAGCGCCTCGGGGCCGACCGCGTGGAACTGACGATCCACGAGGGCCGCAAGCGCCAGGTGCGGCGGATGCTCGAGGCCGTCGGCCATCCAGTGATCGCGCTCGAGCGCGTGCGGTTCGGGCCGCTGTGGCTCGGCGGGCTCGAGGAGGGCCGCCACCGCCGCCTGACCGCGCCGGAGATCGAGAAGCTGCGCCACGCCAGCCGCCGCTAGGGTGCCCCGCGTATGCGGCTGATCGCGCTCCGCGGCGCCACCACGGTCGAGGCCAACGAGACGGGTGCGATCCTCGCCGCCACCGGCGAGCTGATGGGCGAGCTGCTGGGCCGCAACAAGCTCGACTCCGACTCGATCGTGAGCTGCATCTTCACGCTCACCGAGGACCTCGACGCCGAGTTCCCGGCGGTCGCCGCGCGGCAGATCGGCCTCAGCCGCGTCCCGCTCCTGTGCACGCGCGAGATCCCCGTGCCGGGCGCCCTCCCGCGGGTGATCCGGGTGCTCATGCACTGCTATCCGCCGGTCGGCGTCGACCCCCAGCACGTCTACCTCGGGGAGGCCCGCAAGCTGCGGCTCGACCTCGAGGGCGCTCAGTAACCGGGCTCCGTCCGCGGCGACGTGGATCCCGTAGGAGCTCGGCCGATCTCCAAAGGACCCGCCCTGAGGATGCTCGGCCGAGCCGTGGCCCTCGAGTTCGCGAGCAAGCTCCGGCGCATCCCGGTCTACCCGGCGGCAGACGGCTACGCCTCCGAGGGCCCGGTCGCCAAGCTCGCCTCCAACGAGTCGCCCTACCCGCCGGTGCCGGCCGTCGTCGAGGCGATCACGCGCGCGCTCACGGGGCTCAACCGCTACCCCGATCCGACGAACGCGGCGCTGCGCCGCAAGCTCGCCGATCGCCACGGCGTGCCCGCCGGGCGGATCGCGATCGGCAACGGCTCGTGCGACGTCCTGCTCGCCGCCGGCGACGCGCTGCTCGAGCCGGGAGCCGAGCTCGTGTACGCCTGGCCGTCGTTCTCGGTCTACCCGCATCTGGCGGCGGCCTCGGGCGCGCGCGCGATCGAGGTTCCGGTCGACGCCGAGCACCGTCACGACCTCGAGGCGATGCGGCGCGAGATCACCGTCGCCACGCGACTGGCGATCGTCTGCAACCCCAACAACCCGACCTCGACGGCGTTGCCGTTCGACGAGATCGCCGCCTTCGTGGCCGACGTCCCGCGCCACGTGTGCGTGATCCTCGACGAGGCCTACTGCGAGTACAACGTTCTCCAGGACCCCGAGGAGTCGGTCGACCTGCTCGACCGCCACCCCAACCTCGTTCTCCTGCGCACGTTCTCGAAGATCTATGGGCTGTGCGGCCTGCGGGTCGGCTATGGGCTGTGCGGCTCCGAGGAGTTCCGCACGGCGGTCGACCAGGTGCGCCAGCCGTTCTTCTGCAACGCCGCCGCCCAGGCCGCAGCGCTCGAGGCGCTCAACCACCAGGACGAGGTCGTCCGCCGCGTCGAGCGCAACCTCGCCGAGCGGATCGGGCTCGAGGACGGCCTGCGCGAGCTCGGCATCGAGCCGGCGTCGTCGCAGGCGAACTTCGTCTGGTTCGACCTCGGGGATGGCCGCGAGGAGGCCGAGATCATGCAGGGGCTCGCGCAGCGCGGCGTCCTCGTGCGGGCCGGCGGGTCGCTCGGCCGCGAGGGCGCGCTGCGGGTCACGGTCGGCACGCAGGCCGAGAACGAGCGCTTCCTCGAAGCGCTCGGCGCGCTCCTGTAGGGCGATGGAGCTCGCCCAGCGCCCACCGCACCCGGCGCTGGCCCCGCACGTGCGGCACCTGTCCGGCTGGCACGAGCGCACCGAAGGCCCGCTGCGCAGGAACGAGCTGCCGGGCGCGCGTGGGGTGTTGATCGTCTCCCTCGGGCCCTCGATGAACGTCGGCGGGCGGCGCTTCACCTCGTTCGCGGCCGGGCTGCACGAGACGCCGGCGCAGACCGAGCACGGGGGCGAGATCTGCGGCGTCGAGGCCTATCTGACGCCGCTCGGCGCCGGGCGGTTGTTCGGCCTGCCGATGGGGGAGCTCACCGGGCAGGTGGTCGAGCTCGAGGACCTGATCGGCTCCAGTGATCTCGCCGAGCGCCTGCACGAGACGCCCGGCTGGCCCGCCCGGCTCGCGCTCTTCGAGCGCTGGATCGCCCGCCGCGTGCTCGAGACGCCCGTGGCGCCCACCGAGCTCGAGTGGGCCTGGCGGCGGCTGGTCGACTCCGGCGGGACCGTCCCGGTCGGCAAGCTGGCCGCCGAGCTCGGGCGCAGCCGCCGCCACCTGGCGGCCGCGTTCCGTGAGCAGCTCGGCCTGCCGCCGAAGGCGCTCGCCCGCCTGCTGCGCTTCGAGCGCGCTGTCGAGCGGCTGCGCAGCGGTGAGGACCTGGCGTCGCTCGCGCTCGACTGCGGCTACTACGACCAGGCGCACTTCAATCGCGACTTCCGAGCCTTCACGGGCATGACGCCGACCGCCTACCGCCAGGTCACATCCGTCCAAGACTTCACGTCGATCGCGGCGTAGCCTCGACCCCATGGTCATCCCAACACTTCGCTACCAGGACGCCAAGGGCGCGATCGACTTCCTCGAGCGCGCGTTCGGCTTCGAGCGCAAGGCCGTCATGGAGAACGAGGACGGCACGATCGGCCACGCCGAGCTCACGCACGGCCGCGGCATGGTCATGATCGGCTCCGCCGGCCTGGGCGATCCGCAGTTCGACACCGGGCACGCGTCGATCTACGTGATCGTCGGCGACCCCGACGCGCTGCACGAGCGCGCCCGCGACGCCGGGGCGCTCATCGCCCGTGAGCTGATGGACACGGATTACGGCTCGCGCGAGTTCAGCGCTCGCGATCCCGAGGGCAATGTGTGGTCGTTCGGGACGTACGATCCATTTGCCTCATAGCGCGCTCGACTGCTAGAAACGTTGCTCGCGATGACCCATCGCAGCTTCTCCTATCGCACGTATCGATTTAGCTAGGCGCTCGGCGGGCCCCTGGGGCCGAGCGCCATGTCCACGCGTCGTGCGTACTGTTCTCAGAGAGACCTAGGAGAAGCAAGCAGATGATGATCGTGATGAAGGCGACGGCGACCGAGGAACAGGTCCAGGCCGTCATCGACCGGATCGAGTCCGTCGGCGCCCGCGCCCACCCCTCGCGCGGCGAAGAGGTCACCGTGATCGGGGCGATCGGCGACCGCGAGCACGTGGCCCGGCTCGAGCTCGAAGGCACGCCGGGCGTCGCGCAGGTCGTGCCGATCCTGAAGCCGTACAAGCTCGCGTCGTCGCAGGTGCGTGCGGGCGAGCGTACGGTGATCGAGATCGAGGGCCGCAAGATCGGCGGTGAGCACTTCTCGCTGATCGCCGGGCCGTGCACCGTCGAGTCGCGCGACCAGACGCTGACGACGGCGTACGCGGTGGCCGCCGCCGGCGCGTCGCTGTTCCGCGGCGGCGCGTACAAGCCGCGCACGTCCCCGTACGCGTTCCAGGGCCTCGGTCAAGAGGGCCTGCGATTGCTCGAGGAGGCCAAGGCCGAGACCGGGCTGCCGATCGTCACCGAGCTGATGGACGCGCGCGACCTCGAGGCCGTCGTCGAGGTCGCCGACGTGGTGCAGGTCGGCGCGCGCAACATGCAGAACTACCCGCTGCTGGCGGAGGTCGGCCGGACCGGGAAGCCGGTGCTCATCAAGCGCGGCTTGTCCTCGACGCTCGAGGAGCTGCTGATGGCGGCGGAGTACGTGCTCAAGGAGGGCAACCCCAACGTCCTGCTGTGCGAGCGCGGCATCCGCACCTTCGAGACGGCGTACCGCTTCACGCTCGACCTGACCGCGATCCCGGTGCTGAAGGAGCTGTCGCACCTGCCGGTGATCGTCGACCCGAGCCACGCCGCCGGCCGGCGCGACCTCGTGACGCCGCTCTCGCTGGCCGCCGCCGCGGCCGGCGCCGACGGGATCATCGTCGAGGTCCACCCGCACCCGGAGGAGGCGATCTGCGACGGGCCGCAGCAGCTCTACGCGGACCGCTTCGCCGAGTACGCCGAGCAGGTCGAGCGCGCCGCCGCCGTCGCCGGCAAGGTGCTCTCGAGTTCGCCCGCCTGATGCCGGAAGGCCCACGCCTGGCCGTCGTCGGCGTGGGCCTGATCGGCGGCTCGGTCGGCCTGGCCGCGCGCGAGCGGCTGGGTGCGCACGTCCGCGGCTGGGACCCTGGCGACGGCGTGCTCGCGGCGGCGGTCGAGCGGGGCGCCCTGAGCGAGGCGTGCGGCTCGCTCGAAGCGGCGCTCGACGGCGCCGAGGCGGCGTTCGTCGCCGCTCCGGTGGGCGAGCTCCCGGCAGCGGTGCGGGCCGTACTGGACGCGGCGGGGGACGACTGCGTGGTCACCGACGTGGGCTCGACGAAGCGCTCGGTGGTGGCGGCCGTCGACGATCCGCGCTTCATCGGCGGCCATCCGCTGGCCGGCGCGGAGACGGCGGGCGTGGCCCACGCCCGGCCGGACCTGTTCGAGGGCGCCACGTGGTACCTGACGCCCACCGAGCGCACCGGCGGGATGCTCTACGAGCGGCTCCACCGGCTGCTCAAGGACCTCGGCGCCCGCCCCGCGGCGCTCGACGCCGACACCCACGACGCGCTGCTCGCGACCGTCTCCCACCTCCCGCACGTGCTCGCCAACGTGCTTGTCGCGCGCGCCGCGCGCGTCCTCTCCGACGAGGGCGAGCGGCTCCCGGCCACCGGCCCGTCGTTTCGCGACGCCACGCGCGTGGCGGGTGCCAACACGGCGATCTGGCGCGACATCTACCTCGCCAACGCCGACGCGCTGGTCGACGCCATCGACGACACGGTGCGCCGCCTGACCGAGGTTCGCGGTGCGCTCGCGGCCCGCGACGGCGCCGCGGTGGCGGCCTGGAACGAAGGCGCCCGGGAGGAGCGCCGGCGCCTGCTCGAGGCCGACCTCGCCGGCGGCGATGTGCACGAGCTCCGCGTGGCCGTGCCGAACCGGCCAGGCGTCGTGGCCGAGGTCGCGCTGGCGCTCGGGCGCGCCGGCGTCAACATCCTCGACATGGCGCTGTACCCGGCCCCGGACCTCTCCTCGGGCACGATCGCCCTATGGGTCGCCGGCGAGCGGCAGGCGAGCGAGGCGCAGGCGCTCGTCGAGGCCCTCGGGCTCACGGTGGCTCGCCCGTGAACGCGCGCTTCGGGCCTGACGGGCCCTTGCGCGGGACGCTCACCGCGCCGCCTGACAAGTCGCTCTCCCACCGCGCGGCGCTGCTGGCGGCGATGTCCGACGAGCCCGTGCGCGTTACCGGCTACCTCGACGCCGCCGACACGAGCTCGACGCTGGCTGCGGTCCAGACGCTCGGCGCGCTCGTCGAGCGGCGCCCCGACGCGCTCGTGATCCGCGGCGCCGGCCTGCGCGCGGCGGCCCCGGCGGCCGAGCCGATCGACGTCGGCAACGCGGGCACGCTGATGCGGCTGCTGCCGGGCTGGCTGGCGGGACAGGAGGGTGGGCGCTGGACGCTCGACGGCGACGCGTCGATCCGCCGCCGCCCCGTCGACCGCGTCGCCGCGCCGCTGGCGCTGATGGGCGCCCGGATCGAGGCCACGGAGGACCGCTACCCGCCGTTCACGGTGACCGGCAGCTCGCTCAGCGGGATCGAATACGCGCTCCCGGTCGCCTCCGCGCAGGTCAAGTCGTGCGTGCTGCTCGCCGGGCTACTGGCGTCAGGCCTGACGACGGTGGTCGAGCCGGAGCCCAGCCGCGATCACACCGAGCGCATGCTCGCCGGCGCCGGCGTGCGGATCGCGCGCGATGGCGCGCGCGTGACCGTCGCCCCGCAGGACGAGCTCGAGCTCGGCGCCATCCACGTGCCGGGCGACCCGTCCTCGGCCGCCTTCCACGCCGCCGCCGCCGTGCTCGTGCCGCGCTCGCGGATTGTGATCGAGGGCATGGGCGCGAACTGGACGCGCACGGGCTTCTTCCAGATCCTGCGGCGCATGGGCGGCGTCGTCGTCGGGCCGCTCGAGGAGCGCGGCGGCGACCTGGCGCCGGGCGAGCCCGTGTGCGAGCTCGACGTCGCCAACGGGCCGCTGGTCGGCACCGTCGTCGAGGCGGGCGAGGTGCCGCTGGCGATCGACGAGCTGCCGCTCGTCGCGCTGCTCGGCTGCTTCGCCGAGGGGGAGACCATCGTGCGCGGCGCGGGCGAGCTGCGGCTCAAGGAGTCCGACCGCATCGCCACCGTCGTCGACGGCCTGCGCGGGCTCGGCGGGCGGCTCGAGGCGACCGCCGACGGCTTCGTCGTCGAGGGCACCGGCGGCCTGCGGGGCGGCGTCCTGCACGCCCACGGCGACCACCGGCTGGCGATGCTCGGCGCGGTCGCCGGCGTCGCCTCTCGCGAGGGCGTCGAGGTCGTCGGCATGGAGGCGGCAGCGGTCTCCTATCCCGGCTTCGAAGCCGACCTCGCACGGCTGCGCTCGTAAGCTCACGGCCGTGGTCATCGCAATCGACGGCCCCGCCGGAGCGGGCAAGTCCACCGTTTCGCGCGCCGTTGCGCGCGAGCTGGGCTTCACGTACCTCGACACCGGGGCGATGTACCGGGCCGTCGGCCTGGCGGTCAGCGAGAGCGACGAGCCCGCCGCGCAGGTGGCCGAGCGGATCGACATCGAAGTCGGCGAGCGCGTGCGGATCGACGGCCGCGACGTCACCGAGGCGATCCGGACGCCCGAGGTGTCCGAGGCCGCGTCCCGGGTCGCCGCCGACCTCGGTGTGCGCGCCGCGCTGGTGGCGAAGCAGCAGGCGCTGATGGCGGAGGGCGACTGGGTCGCCGAGGGCCGCGACGTCGCCACCGTCGTGGTGCCGGACGCCGCCGTCAAGGTGTTCCTCACCGCCGACCCCGGCGAACGCGCGCGCCGCCGCGCCGCCGAGCTCGGCGCCGATCCCCACCAGGTCGCGCGCGAGCAGGCGCTGCGCGACGAGCGAGACGCCTCCGCCGAGCGCACCGTTCACGAGCCCGCCCCCGACGCCACGCCGGTCGACACGACAGGCCTCTCCCTCGACGAGGTCGTGGCCCAGATCGTCACGCTCGTGGTCGAGGCGCGCGAGATCGGCCTCTAGAGGCGGCGCGTCCCTGCGCCGCCTCTAGGTCGTGCTACGAGTCCTCCTCCTCGGAGTTCTCGCGCGCGATCTTCGAGACGCACTTGCCGAATGCGTTCTTCTTGTTCGCGTTCGTTCCCCACTTGGTGGCGAACGCCTCGCGGCCGACCTCCTCGCGCTCGGCCGCGCACTCGCGGGCGGCGTGCTTGCGCTCGGTGGCCTCCTCGGCGTCGGCCTTATCCATCTCCTCTTCTTCGGCCTTGGCCTTCGAGGAGACGCACTTGCCGTACGCGTTCTTCTTGTTCGCGTTGGTGCCGTACTCCTCGGCGAACGCCTCGCGATCGGCCGCGCGCTCTGCCTTGCACTCGTGCGCCGCGTTCTTGCGGGCCTTCGTCTCCTCGCCCGCCTCCTCGGCGGTGGTCCGCGTGACGCAGCGGCTCATGCTGCCGTAGCGGGCCTTGAAGGCCTCGCGAGTGGCGCTTGACTTGCCGCGCTCGGTCTTGCACTCCGCCTTCGCGGCGCGGCGATCGGCATCGTCCGACTTTGCGGTCGCGCCTGCGGGTATCAGGAGCCCGGCGGCGATCGCAACGACTACGGTGGTCTTCTTCATGCTTGCTGGAACGCGGCTGGTCCCATGAGGTTCGCGAGTGACGCCCTGCCGGTCGGCGTGCTCGGGAGCCGGCGCCTGCTCGCGCTGGCGGGCGACGACGCGCTCGTCGCGCAGATGCGGCGCGGGAACGAAGCGGCCTTCGAGGTGGCGTTCGATCGCTACGGGGCGCAGATCCTGGGCTTCTGCCGCCACATGCTCGGCTCGACCGAGGAGGCGGAGGACGCCGCCCAGCACACGTTCGCGGCCGCGTTCCGCGATCTCGCCGTCAACGCCGAGCGCGGCGTCGCGCTGAAGCCGTGGCTCTACACGATTGCGCGGAACCGCTGCGTCTCCCTCCTGCGGGCGCGGCAAGACCAGCCTGCGGTGCGGTACGAGGCGGCCACCATCGCACTCGCCGAGGAGGTCGAGCGGCGCGCCGAGGTGCAGGAGCTGCTTGAGGACATGCTCGAGCTGCCCGACGACCAGCGGGCTGCGCTGCTGCTTTCGCAGGGCGGCGCGCTCTCACACGCCGAGGTCGCCGAAGTGCTTGGCTGCGAGACGGCGCAGGTGAAGGGGCTCGTGTTCCGCGCCCGCACCGCGCTGATCCAGCGTCGCGAGGCGCGCGAGACCCCATGCGCGGCGATCCGCGAGCAGCTCGCCAGCCTGCGCGGGGGAGCTCTCCGCCGGACCGAGCTGCGCCACCACCTGCGCGACTGCCCCGGATGCCGGGCGTTCCGCGAGCACGTGCGACAGCAGCGGCGGCTGCTCGGCGCGGCCCTGCCCGTCGCGCCCTCGCTGGCGCTGAAGGGGAGTGTGCTCGGCGGCTCGGCGGCGGGCGGCGGGTTCGCGGCCGTCGTCGGCGGCGGCACGGTGGCCAAGGTCGCGGTCGCCAGCCTGCTCGCCTGCGGTGGAGCGGCGGTCGTGGTCGACGCCCAGCGGCCGGCGGCGCCGCCGGCCCCCGACGCGGCGGCGGCGACGGCGCTCTTGCGGCCGGCGACGCGTGCACCGGCAACGGTGGCGCCGGCATCCGTCGCGTCCGTCGCGCGGCCCGGCCCCAGTCGCGGCGCCGGCGAACGGGCGGTCGACCGGCGTGCCGCCGGACGCCGCGGTGCCGCCGACCGCCGCCGCGCTGCCGCCGATCGTCGTGCCGCGGCCGACCGCCGCCGTGCCGCCGGGCGTGGCCGCGCCGCCGATCGCCGCGCCGCGCGGGGTGGCGGGGAGGGCCGCGTAGGGCGCGGTCGGGCACGGGCGCAGGTAGCGCCGGGGCGCGCGAAGGCGGCGCCGCCGGCGGGCACCCGAGTCAAGCCGGCACCGCAGGGTCGCGGGCCGGTCGCAGCGCCGCCCGCGAGCACGCCGGTCAGGCGCGGACCGCCGGTGCGGATGAAGCCCCCGAAGGCGAGCGCTCCGCCCGCGCCCGCGCCGCCCGGCCCCGCGAGCCCGCCGAAGGCCAAGAAGCCGTAGGCCGCGGCTCTATCCTCGCCCGGCCATGAAGGTCGCGGTCGTCGGATATCCCAACGTGGGCAAGTCGTCGCTTGTCAATCGCCTCACGCAGTCGCGGGAGGCCGTCGTGCACGAGCGCCCGGGAATCACGCGCGACCGCAAGGAGCTGACGACCGAGTGGAACGGGCGGCGGTTGACGCTGATCGACACCGGGGGCGTCGACCTCCAGGACGAGGACCCGCTGGCCGTCTCGATCCAGGACCAGGCGCGGGAGGCGATCGCCGACGCCGAAGTCGCGCTGCTGGTGGTCGACGCGCGGGCCGGCGTGCGGCCCGGCGACGAGGAGATCGCCCAGATCCTGCGCGGCGGCGAGCTGCCTGTGGTGGTGGCGGCCAACAAGATCGACACGCCGGACGACCTCATGCTCGTGCACGACTTCCACGGCCTCGGCCTCGGGGACCCGCTGCCGGTGTCCGCCGCCCAAGGCCTCGGCACCGGCGACCTGCTCGACCGCCTGGTCGAGCTCGCGCCCGGCGAGGACGGGCCCGACGAGGACGAAGACGTCGTCCGCCTGGCGGTGATCGGACGCCCGAACGTCGGCAAGTCCTCGCTCGTCAACGCCTTCCTCGGCCGTGACCGCGTGATCGTCTCGCCGGTGGCGGGCACGACGCGCGACGCCATCGACACGCCGATCGAGGTCGACGGGCGCCGGATGCTGCTCGTCGACACGGCCGGCATCCGCCGCGCCGCCAAGGTCTCCGAGTCGGTCGAGTACTACACGACACTGCGCTCCCAGCGGGCCGCCGAGCGCGCCGACGTGGCGCTGGTCGTCTGCGACGCGCAGGACGGCATCACCTCCCAGGACCTGCGGATCGCCGACCTGGCCATGCGCTCGGGCTGCGCGACCGCGCTCGTGCTCAACAAGTGGGACCTGACCGGGGGCGAGGGGGACCCACGCGGGCCGGGGGCGGGCATCGGGCCTGCCGAGCTCGATGCCGAGCGCGCGCGCGTGAACCGCAAGCTTCGCCTGCGCCCGATGGTGCTGACCGCGTCCGCGACCGGCGGCCGCAACGTCCAGCGGCTGCTGCAGGAGGCGCTCTCGCTCGGCGAGCGCGCCGCGCACCGCGTGCCGACGCCCGAGCTCAACCGCTTTCTCGCCGAGGTCGCCGCGCAGCGCCAGGCCCCGGCCAAGCAGGGGCATCGCCTGAAGATGTTCTACATGGCGCAGGTGGCCACGGCGCCGCCGCGGTTCCAGATCCACGTCAACAACCGCACCAAGCTCACACGCGAGTACGCCTATTTCGTCGAGAACCGCCTGCGCGAGCGCTACGGGCTCGAGGGCATCCCGGTGATCATCGAGTTCGCCGAGCGAAAGCAACGCGCCCGCTAGCCTGTTGCGGCTCATGACCGAGATGAACGACAACGAGTATCTCTTCACCTCCGAGTCCGTCACGGAGGGCCACCCCGACAAGATCGCCGACCAGATCTCCGACGGGGTGCTCGACGCAGTGCTGCGCGACGACCCCAGCGGACGCGTCGCGTGCGAGACGCTGGTCAACACGGGGCTCGTCGTCGTCTCAGGCGAGATCTCCACGACCACGTACGTGGACATCCAGGAGATCGCGCGCGAGACGATCCGCAAGATCGGCTACACCGACGCCGACCTCGGCTTCTCGGCCGACTCCTGCGCGGTCATCAACGCCATCGACAAGCAGTCGCCCGACATCGCCCAGGGCGTCGACCACGCCTACGAGAGCCGGACCGACGCGTCCGACGACGACGAGCTCGACATCGCCGGCGCGGGCGACCAGGGGATGATGTTCGGCTACGCGACGCGTGAGACGGAGGAGCTGATGCCGCTCCCGATCTCGCTCGCGCACAAGCTCGCGCACCGGCTCGCCGACGTGCGCAAGGCCGAGGTCGTCCCGTACCTGCGACCGGACGGCAAGACGCAGGTGTCGGTCCGCTACCGCGACGGCAGGCCGGCCGAGATCGAGAAGCTGCTGATCTCGACGCAGCACAAGGAGGGCGCCGAGACGCTGATCCCGGACGACCTCTGGGAGCACGTCGTCGAGCCGATCCTGCCGCGCGACCTCTACGACGCGAAGAAGCTGCGCAAGAACTTCCTCGTCAACCCCACCGGGCGCTTCGTGATCGGCGGTCCGGTCGGCGACGCCGGGCTCACCGGCCGCAAGATCATCGTCGACACCTACGGCGGCATGGCCCGCCACGGCGGTGGCGCGTTCTCCGGCAAGGACCCGAGCAAGGTCGACCGCTCGGCCGCGTACGCCGCTCGTTACGTGGCCAAGAACGTCGTGGCCGCCGGCCTGGCCGACCGCTGCGAGGTCCAGGTCGCGTACGCGATCGGCGTCGCCCACCCGGTGTCGGTGATGGTGGAGACGTTCGGGACCGAGAACATCGGCCGCGCGAAGATCCTCGAGCTCATCAACGAGCACTTCGACCTGCGCCCGGGCGCGTTCCGTCACTACCTCAAGCTCCACCGCCCGATCTACCAGAAGACGGCGGCCTACGGCCACTTCGGCCGCGAGGACCACGACTTCACGTGGGAGAAGACGGACAAGGCGCGCATCCTCCGCGAAGCCGCCGGTCTGGGCGCCGCCGCCCAGCCGGTTGTCTGGGTACGTCGTAGCTTGGGTAAGCGGGGGCCGTGGAGGCCCCCGCTTGAACGACCTCAGGCTCGACACCAACTTCGTCGACTACGCGATCCTGGCCGCGTACTTCCTCGTCGTCCTCGGCGTGGGGTTCGCGGCGAAGCGCTACATCCGCTCGAGCCTGGACTACTTCCTCTCCGGCCGCTCGCTGCCGGCGTGGATCACCGGCCTCGCCTTCATCTCGGCCAACCTCGGCGCGCTCGAGGTGATCGGCATGTCGGCCAACGGCGCGCAGTACGGCATCGCGACGGTCAACTACTACTGGATCGGCGCCATCCCGGCCATGGTCTTCCTCGGCCTGGTGATGATGCCGTTCTACTACGGATCGAAGATCCGCTCGGTGCCGGAGTACCTGCGCCTGCGGTTCAACGACCGCGCGCACCAGTTCAACTCGGTCACCTTCGCGCTGGCCACGGTGCTGATCGCGGGCGTGAACCTCTACGCGCTGGCGCTCGTGCTCGAGCTGCTGCTCGGCTGGCCGCTGCTGGTCGGCATCGTCGTGGCCGGCGTGATCGTCATGGTCTACATCAGCCTCGGCGGCCTCTCCTCGGCGATCTACAACGAGGTGCTGCAGTTCTTCGTGATCATCGCCGCGCTGCTGCCGATCGTGATCGTGGGCCTCGTCGACGTCGGCGGCTGGAACGGGCTGATGGACGGGATCCGCGAGAGCAACCTCGGCGAGCCCGGCCTGCACGCCCTCGAGGGCACCAGTCCCGGCAACGTGACGAACCCGATCGGCTCGAGCTGGATCGGCCTCGTGTTCGGCCTCGGCTTCGTGCTCTCCTTCGGCTACTGGACGACCAACTTCGCCGAGGTCCAGCGCGCCCTGTCGGCCAAGGACCTCTCCGCCGCCCAGCGCACGCCGCTGATCGGCGCGTTCCCGAAGCTCGTCCTGCCGTTCATCATGATCGTGCCGGGCCTGATCGCGCTGATCGTGATCCCGAACCTGGGCAGCGCCGACGACCCGAACCTGGCCTACAACAACGCGCTGCCGCTGCTGATGAACCAGTACCTGCCGAACGGCATGCTCGGGCTGGCGATCACGGGCCTCATGGCCTCGTTCATGGCCGGCGTGGCGGCGAACGTCTCGGCCTTCAACACCGTCGTCACCACGGACATCATGGAGCCGTACCTCAAGCCCGGCCAGTCCGACGAGTGGTACGTCGGCTTCGGACGCGGCGCCACCATCGCCGGTCTCGTGGTGGCCATGGGGACCGCGCTCATCGCCTCGACGTACGACAACCTCATGAACTACGTCCAGGCGCTGTTCTCGATCTTCAACGCGCCGCTCTTCGCGGTCTTCATCATCGGCATGTTCTGGAGGCGCATGACGCCGTGGGCGGGCTTCTGGGGCCTCGTGGCCGGCACGGTCGTGGCCGCCACGACGTGGATCGGCTACAAGGTCGGCTGGTTCTCGTTCGGCTCGGACCTCGACGAGTCGATGTGGGGAGCCGGCCTTGCGTTCGTCTCCGTGGCGATCGTCGCGCCGATCGTGACGCTCGCGACGACCTCGAAGCCGGTGAGCGAGCTCCAGGGCCTCGTCTACGGTATGGCGAACGAGGACGAGTCGCGCCGCGTCTACAAGTGGTGGGAGTCGCCCAAGCTCCTGGGCTTCACGACCCTGGCCGGTGCCGCGATCCTGACCATCATCTTCTGGTAGGCCCATGTCCTCGGATCCCTCCACCCGCCGCGCCGCCAATCTCTTCGACCTCCGGCGCATCATCGGCGGCCTGTTCGTCGTCTACGGGATCCTGCTCACCGTCCTCGGGCTGTTCGACAGCCAGGAGGAGATCGACAAGGCCGCGGGCGTGAACATCAACCTCTACGCCGGCCTCGGGATGCTCGTGTTCGGGATCCTGATGATCGTGTGGGCGCTCACCCGCCCGCTCGGCGACGAGCTCGTCGAGGGCGACGAGGACCCGGCACGTGCCGCGCCGCGCGGTGTCGACGCCGCCGCGCTCGCCTCACACGAGCGCGGCCCGAGGCCCCGGCGCGACCGGGACCGCCCCCGCGGGCACGGCGACTCCGGGCGCGAGTAGCGCGAGCACGGCGCCGCCGAAGCCGCCGCCGACCATTCGCGCGCCGGCGCGCGCCCGCCGCTTCAGGCGCTCGACCGTGCGCTCGACCTCGGGCACCGAGACGTCGTAGTCGTCGCGCAGGCTGGCGTGCGAGGCGTCGAGCAGGCGGGCGGCGGCCTCCAGGTCGCGGGCGGCCAGGGCGGCGACCATCGCGTCCACACGCGCGTTCTCGGACATCACGTGGCGCACGCGGGCGGCGAGCGGCTCCGGCAACCCCGCCGCGCTCTCGGCCTCGCGCAGGGAGGCGACGCCGAGCGCGGCGGCAACCTCGCGGCACTCGCGGCGGCGGTCGTTGTAGCCGGAGTCGGCGTGCGAATGGGCGGCGCCGGAGTCGAGCGTCACGAGGCGCCAGTCGCCGAGCTCCAGCGGGACGGGGTCGATGGCGAGCGTCGCGAAGTCGATCCGCACCGCGTGCCCAGGCGCGCCACACAGCGCCGCGAGCTGGTCGAGCAGCCCGGTCTCGGCGCCCACCCAGTCGTTCTCCACCCGCGAGCAGAGCCGGGCGAGCTCGCGCCGGTCGGCCGGGACTCGTCCTCGCCGGCCACGGCGAGCAAGGCGAGCGCGAGCGCGGTCTCGAGCGCCGCCGACGAGGAGAGGCCCGCGCCCTGCTCGAGGTCACCCTCGACGGTCAGACGCGCGGGCCGCAGCGCGTGCGCCCGCGCGCGCTCAGCTCGGCCACCATGCCGCGCGCGAACGCGCGCCAGCCGGGCACCCGCTCCGGCGCGGACAGCGGGAACGCGTCCTGCTCGCCGAAGATCGAGCGCTCGCACCTCGACCGCCGTCCCTGTCAGCGGCTCGGCGGTCACCGTCACCCCGCGCTCGATCGCGAACGGCAGCGCGAGGCCGTCGTTGTAGTCGGTGTGCTCGCCGATCAGGTTCACGCGTCCGGGCCCCCGCGCCCGGACGCGCTCAGCCATCGCCCAGCCGCGCTCGCATGACCTCGACGGCCTCCGGGCGCTCGTCCATGAGCAGGTAGCGGCGGCCCAGCGCGGCGGCGACCGCGCCGAGCGTGCCCGAGCCCGCGAACGGATCCAGGCAGAGGTCGCCGGGGCGCGAGGAGGCCTGCACGAAGCGCCGCACGAGGCCCTCCGGCTTCTGCGTCGGGTATCCGGTCTTCTCGCGGCCGGTGGGGGAGACGATCGTGTGCCACATGACGCTGGTCGGCCGCTTCCCGCGCTCGCGCTGCTCGGGCGTCACGAGGCCGGGGGCCATGTACGGCTCGCGGTCGACCGCCTCGGCGTCGAACAGGTAGCGCTCGGGGTCGCGCACGTAGACGAGGATCGTGTCGTGCTTCTGCGGCCAGCGGCTGCGCGGCTTGGCGCCGTAGTCGTAGGCCCAGATCAGCTCGTTGAGAAAGCACTCGCGGCCGAACAGCTCGTCGAGCAGCAGCTTCACGTAGTGCGCCTCGCGGTAGTCGAGGTGCAGGTACAGCGTCCCCTCGGGCGCGAGCACGCGCCGCAGCTCGACCAGCCGCGGCTCCAGGAAGGCCAGGTAGTCGTCGAACACGTCGCGGTACGAGGACTCCTGCAGGAGCGTCGTCGCGTAGCGCCGCCCGCCGAAGCCGGTCCGGTCGCCGTCCGCCGACGCCACGGTCGAGAGGCTGCGGCGCGCCTGCGTCCGGCCCGTGTTGAACGGCGGGTCGGCATAGACCATCTGCACCGCGCCGTCCTCGAGGTCGCGCAGCAGCGGCAGGTTGTCGCCCTCGACGATGCCATCCACCGCCGCGAGGCTAGCGGCGGGGGCGGTCGACGAACGTCAACGGCGGCATTGAGGGGCTGCACGGAAGGGAGCATTTCGTCCACTTCACGCGGTTCTTGTTCGTGAGGTGGACGAAATGCTCGCTATAGGGGCATAACGTCCACGTCACGAGCGAGAGCGCGGCGAAGTGGACGAGATGCTCCCTCACCACCGCCCGGATCCCTCGCTCTCCTACCCAGCCGCCGTTGACGTTCCCGAGGATGCACCGCGAGGGCGAACCGGCCGGACCGGCTCCTATCGTCCGTGACCCGCCCGTGATCGCCCGCGTCCAGCCGCTCACCACGACCCGCAAGCTGTCGGGCCCGTTCGACTACCTGCTGCCCGAGCAGCCGGTGCGGGTGGGGTCGGTCGTGCGGGTGCCGTTCGGGCGGCAGGCGCTCGACGGCGTGGTCGTGGACCTGGCGGAGCGCAGCGAGGTGCCGGTCGAGAAGCTCGTGCAGGCGAGCGCCGTGCGCGAGGATGCGGTGCCGGAGGAGCTGGTCGAGCTGGCGCTGTGGATGGCCGCCGAGTACTGCTCGACGCCCGCGCGAGCGCTGTCGCTCGTGCTCCCGCCGCGCGGCCGCGAGCGCACGCTGCTGTGGGCGACGCGGACGGGCGAGGTGGACGGCGCGCGGCTGACCGCCAACCAGCGCGCGCTGCTCGAGCGGCTGCCGGCGCCGACCGGCGACGACCTCGCGGCGCTGCGGCGGCTGGAGGCGCGCGGGCTGGTCTCGATCGCCGCGCGAGCCCAGCGGCGGGCGCCGCGCACGAACGCCGCGCCGGACCGCGAGGTGGCGCTGACGACCGAGCAGGAGGCCGCGCTCGAGGCCCTGCGCGCCGGCGGGTCGCACCTCCTGCACGGCATCACCGGCTCCGGCAAGACCGAGGTCTACCTGCGGGCGTGCGCCGAGGCGCTCGAGCGTGGCCGCGGCGTGATCGTGCTCGTCCCGGAGATCGCGCTCACCCCGCAGACCGTCGCGCGCTTCCAGGCGCGCTTCGGTGACACCGTGGCCCTGCTGCACTCGGCCCTCGGCGAGGGCGAGCGCTACGACGAGTGGCGTCGGCTGCGCGCCGGGCGCGCGCGGATCGCCGTCGGCCCGCGGTCGGCGGTGTTCGCGCCGGTCGCCGATCTCGGGCTGATCGTGATCGACGAGGAGCACGACGCCTCGTTCAAGCACGAGGGCGATCCGCGCTACGACGCCCGCCACGTGGCCGCGGAGCGCGCCAGCCGCGCGGGGGCGACGCTGGTTGCCGGCTCGGCCACCCCGCGGCCGGAGACCTGGCGCGCGGTGCCCCGGCTCACGCTCTCGAGCCGCGTCGACGCGCGCCCGCTCCCGCCCGTGAGGGTCCTCGACATGCGCGGCGCCGCGAGCCCGCTGCACCCGCTCACCCGCCGCGCGCTCGCCGCCGCCCGCAAGTCGATCGTGCTGCTCAACCGGCGCGGCTGGTCGAACTTCCTCACGTGCCGCTCGTGCGGGAAGGTGTGGGAGTGCCCGAGCTGCGACGTCGCGCTCGTGCTGCACCGCGCCGAGGGCGTGATCGCCTGCCACCACTGCGGGCACCGCGAGCGCGTGCCCGAGCGCTGCGACGCGTGCGGCTCGCTGGCCGTCGCGCGGCACGGCGCCGGGACCGAGCGGATCGAGGCCGAGCTGCGCGAGGCGCTGGAGGTCCCCGTGTTCCGGCTCGACGCCGACACCGCGGCCACCAAGGACGCGGTGCCGGAGCTGCTCGCGCGCTTCCAGGGCGCGCCGTCCGGGCTGCTGCTGGGCACGCAGATGGTCGCCAAGGGCCACGACTTCACGGACGTGACGCTCGGCGTGGTGCTCGACGCCGACAGCACTCTGCGCTTCCCCGACTTCCGCGCCGAGGAGCGGACGTTCGCGCTCGTCGCCCAGCTCGCCGGCCGCGCCGGGCGCGGGCCGGAGGGCGGCCGCGTGCTCGTGCAGACGACCTCGCCCGACGCGCCGGCCATCGAGGCCGCTGCACAGCACGACGCCGCGGGCTTCCTGGCGGGCGAGCTCGAGCGCCGCCGCGCGCTGCGCTACCCGCCGTTCGCCGACCTGATCCGCGTCGTCTGCTCGGCCGGCTCGCCGCAGCCCGTGCGCGCCGCGGCCGCGCGGGTCGCGGAGTCCGTCGCGGGCGCCACCGGTGCGGCGACCGAGATTCTCGGGCCGGCGCCCCTGTTCCGCCTGCGCGGCCGCGAGCGCCGCCAGGTCGTCGTCAAGACCACCGAGCGGGCGGCCGCCGTGCGCGCGACCGGCGACGCCGTCGAGGCGGCCGCCCGCGACCGCGGTCTCCGCGACGTCGCCTACTCGGTCGACGTCGACCCCCAGTAAGCCGTGGAATCGGTGACTAGACTCGACGGCTCGATGGCCGAGGAGCAGATCGCCACACAGGAAGAGGAGTCCGAGGAGCAGCGCCGCGAGCTCGATCCCGAGACTCGCGCGCGCCGCGACGCCGCGCTGCGCCACGTGCGCAAGTACGGCGACCCGGTGCTGCGCAGCCGCGCGCGCGAGATCGACGTCTTCGACGCCACGCTCGCCGACGAGGCGCGTCGCATGGAGCAGCTGATGGATCAGGCGCTCGGGATCGGCCTTGCCGCCACGCAGCTCGGCGTCATGCACCGCCTGCTCGTCTACCGGGTCGAGCCCGAGGGGCCGCTGGGCGTGCTCGTGAACCCGGAGATCGAGTTCAAGGGCGACGAGGCGGAGACGTTGGAGGAGGGCTGCCTCTCGCTGCCGGGCGTGAGCGTCGAGGTCGAGCGGCCGCTGCATGTGCGTGTGCGCGCCCAGGACCTCGAGGGCAAGCCGCTGACGCTCGAGGCGGAGGGCCTCGAGGCGCGGGTCATCCAGCACGAGGTCGACCACCTCGACGGCGTGCTGATCCTCGATCGCACGACGCGCGACCAGCGCAAGCAGGCGATGCGCGCGATGCGCGAGCTCATGGCCGGCGGCGGCTCCGACGACGCTCCGCCCGCCGTCAGCGCCTAGGGGGTGCCCAACGGGACATCGCTCCACACGGAATGGGCCGTTGGGCGGGGCCCCCACTCTCCAGGTCCGCACGGTCTATCTCGGGACCTCGACGTTCGCGGCGGTCGTGCTCGAGCGGCTGGCGGCGAGCCCGCACCGGCCCGCGCTCGTCGTCACCCGGCCCGACCGGCCGAGCGGCCGCGGACGGCGGCTCTCGCCGCCCCCGGTGGCCGTGACCGCGCGCGATCTGGGCCTCGAGGTGATCCAGCCCGAGCAGCTGCACGAGCCCGAGCCGCTCGAGCGGATCGCGGCAGCCGAGCCGGAGGTCGCGTGCGTGTGCGCCTACGGCGTGCTGATCAAGGAGCCGCTGCTGTCGGCCTACGAGATGATCAACGTCCACCCGTCGCTGCTGCCGCGCTGGCGCGGAGCCGCGCCCGTCGAGCGCGCGATCATGGCCGGCGACGAGCGCACCGGCGTTTCCATCATGCGCGTGACCGAAGGGCTCGACTCGGGCGCCGTGTGCCTGCAGGAGGCTGAGCCGATCGGCGCCGGCGACGACTACGGGTCGCTCGCGGCGCGGCTCGAGCGGCTCGGCGGCGACCTGCTCGTGCGCGCGCTCGACGAGCGCCCGTCGTACGTCGAGCAGGACGAGGCCGGAGTCACGTACGCGCACAAGATCGAGGCTGCCGACCGCGCGCTCGACGCGGCGCGCCCGGCGACCGAGCTGGAGCGCACGGTGCGCGCGCTGCGCCCGCACATCGGCGCGCGGCTGGCGCTGCCGGACGGCGACTACCTCGGCGTGATCGCCGCCCAGCCGGTCGGCGCCGGGCCGGAGGCCGGCCGAGTGCGGGCGGACGGCGGCCGCCTGCTGTTCGGCACCGCCGACGGGGCGCTCGAGCTCACCGAGATCCGCCCGCCCGGTGGCCGCCCGATGGCCGCCGCCGAGTGGCTGCGCGGCCGCCCCGCCGCGCACCTCACCGACTTCATGGTGGCGTGAAACGGCCCTGAAACACGTCCGGCCGCTCGAGGCGGCCGGACGCGGAGGAGGTTTTCGGGGTTCAGGCGGCGGGGGCGTCCGCTGCCGGCTCGGGAGCCGGAGCAGCGGGGGCAGGCGCGGGAGCGGC
This sequence comes from uncultured Solirubrobacteraceae bacterium, assembly GCA_963838655.1. Lineage (GTDB taxonomy): Bacteria > Actinomycetota > Thermoleophilia > Solirubrobacterales > Solirubrobacteraceae > DASSUW01. The sequence continues at coordinate 23,765 of CAWIRW010000015.1, forward strand.
GGCCGGAGCGGTCTGGGCGGGCGCGGGTGCCGGAGCCGGTGCCGCGGGCGCGGGCGCCGGTGCGACGGCGGGCGCCGGGGCGGCCGGCGGCTCCTCGAGCCGGGTCGGCTCGGCGGACGCCTGAGATTGCGACTGCGGGGCTCACTCTCCGGCGCCGGCTCGTCGACGGGCTCCTCGGCCGGAGCCTCGGGCGCAGTCGGCGGGGCGGCGTCGGCCGGCGGGGCCTCGGGCTCGGGCCCAGCATTCGGGGGCGCGGGCGCCTCGACCGGCACTTCAGGCTCGGGTGCAGGCGGCGGCAACTGGTCGTCGCCGTCCGTCGGCTCCTCGACCTCGATCGGGTCGGGCTCGGTGGCGATCGGCTCGCCCTCGGTCGGGGCCGGGGTCGGCGGGGTGGTCGGGTCCGTACCCGCGAGCTCCTCGCCGGCGGTCGGGACGCCGTCGCCATCGGGGTCCTCGGGCCGTCGGGGATCGCGTCGCCGTCGCTGTCGCCGATCCAGGGCTGCGTGTCGAGGCCGACCTCGACCGCGTTGCTCACGCCGTCGCCGTCGGCGTCCTCGGAGCCGTCCTGAAGGCCGTCGCCGTCCGTGTCGCCGTTGATCGGCGACAGGCGGGTCATGTACTCCACGAAGTTCGAGATGCCGTCGTCGTCGCTGTCAAGCGCGCCGTCGTCGGCCTGCGGGTTGAGGCCGTTAACCGACTCCCACACGTCCGGCATGTCGTCGCCGTCACTGTCCGTCACGTCGGGGCTGTCGAAGCCGGTGCCGCCGAAGCCGCTGTCGGAGCGATCCGGGCCGCCCTCGCCGACCACGCCGCCACTCGTGCCGCCGCCGCCGGCGCCGCCGGTGGAGGTGGACGTGGGGACGGTGGCCGGCTCGCCGACCGGCAGGACGAGCGTGGTGCCGCCCGGGCCGGGAAGGTCGATCGTGATGGCGGGTCCGCGGCGCGAGGCGTCGCGCTCGATCTCCGACGAGCTCTCGCCGGTAGCGAGGCGCACGGGGTTCTTCGTGTCCTGGGACAGGCCGTGCGTCCAGGTCGACCAGCCGAGCAGCGGCGCGGCTAGCGCGCCGACGCCGAGCACCCCAGCTACCAGTCCGGCTGCCACGGTGCCGGCGAACTTGAGATCGCGAACGGCCACCGGGCGATCGGCGCCCTCAGCCTCGCGATGCGTGTTCGTCAACGGCATTCAATTCCCCTTCCGAGGCAACCTATCGGCAAGTTCTACGGGGTCCTTTAGCCTCAAGGGGGGGAAAGTTGAGCGTTTGCGCGCCCGAGTGGACGAACGTTCGACGCCCGCCAAACGCCTGGAAAAACCACTCTTCAGATGCCCCGAGCCGACAAACCACTAACCGGTCGAGAGCACGCCTCCGCCCGAAGAACGCAGCCTAACGGCTCGGGCTTGCGGGCGCGCGGCTCTGTTGCGGCGCCCGCGCGCGCATGTGCGTATGCCGTCGTGCGGCGCGTGTTCGAGCATGGCGCGTACGCGGATCGCGCCCTGCACGCGGAGGCGGCGCGGCTCCGCCTGCCGCCGCGTGAGCGGGCGCTCGCGACCCGGCTGGCGTACGGCACCGTGCAGCGGCGCGCGACGCTCGACCACGTGATCGCCGCCCTCGCCGGCCGCCCGGTGGCCCGGCTCGAGCCCGCGGTCGTGGCTGCCCTGCAGCTCGGGATCTTCCAGCTCGCGTTCCTCGACCGCGTGCCCGCACACGCCGCGGTCGGGGAGTCGGTGGCGCTCGCCAAGCCGCACTCGGCCCGCGGCGCCGGCCTCGTGAACGCCGTCCTTCGGCGTGCCGGGCGCGAGGCGCGCGCGATGGTCGCCGGGCTGCCGGAGACGACGCCTGCCGAGGCCGCCCTGCGGCACTCGCACCCCGAGTGGATCGCCGAGCTGTGGTTCGCCACCTTCGGCCCCGAGGCGGCGCGCGCGCTGATGGCCGCCGGCAACGAGCCCGCAGAGTCCGCGCTGCGGGCCAACACGCTGCGGACCGACGCGCCGGCGCTCGCCGAGCGGCTGCCCGTCGCCTCGCACCCGGCGGACGGACTGCCCGAGGGCCTCGTGCTCGACGCGCCGTTCGACGCCTTCGCGTCCCCGCTGTGGGAGGCGGGCCTGTTCATGCCGCAGTCGCGCGCCGCGATGGCGGTCGCACGCACGCTCGACCCCCAGCCCGGCGAGGCCGTTCTCGACCTGTGCGCGGCGCCGGGCGGCAAGACGACCCATCTCGCCGCGCTGATGGCCGGCGAAGGCCGCGTGGTGGCGGTCGAGCGTCACCCCGGCCGCGCGGACGCCCTGCGCCGCACCGCCGCGCGCATGGGCGCGAGCGCGATCGAGGTCCGGACGGCGGACGCCGCCGCCCCTCAGGGGACCTACGACCGCGTGCTCGTCGACCCCCCGTGCTCAGACCTCGGGACGCTCGCTGCACGCCCCGACGCCCGCTGGCGCAAGGGGCCGGACGCGCCGGCCGCGCTCGCCGCCGAGCAGCGCCGGATCCTCGACGCGGCGGCCGACGCGGTGCGCCCGGGCGGCGTGCTCGTCTACTCCACGTGCACGATCTCGCCAGCCGAGAACGAGCAGCTGGTGGACGCGTTCCTCGCCGCCCGCACCGACTTCGCTGCCGAGCGGCCGCCGTCCGGCGGGCCGGTCTGGGACCATCCCACGGTGGCGCGGTACCAGCAGACGCTGCCCCACCGGGACGGCACGGACGGCTTCTTCATCGCTCGGATGCGACGCGCATGACCGAGGAGCACATCGATCTCGGGGACGTCTGTCCGGCGTGCCACGAGCCATGGCTGCGGCCCACGAACCTCCCGGGCCGCTACCGCTGCGTGAACTGCATGCACCGCTTCGAGCTGCGTTCGGTGTGCCCGAACTGCGGGGAGCACTCGACGATCGTGCGGATGTCCGACACCGCGCTGTACTCCTGCAACCACTGCAAGAGCTCGATGCTCCAGCCCGTATGACGCCGACCGGCGTGGCTCCCTCGATCCTGGCGGCGGACTTCGCGCGCCTCAGCGAGCAGGTCGCCGCTGTGCTCGACGCGGGCGCCACGGCGATCCACGTCGACGTGATGGACGGCCACTTCGTGCCGCCGATCAGCATGGGCGCGCTCGTGGTCGAGGCGCTCGCCGACCAGGTCCACGCGGCCGGCGCGCTCGTCGACGTGCACCTCATGGTCGACCGCCCGGAGCGGCACGTCGAGGTGTTCGCCGCGGCCGGTGCCGACCACGTCTCGATCCACGTCGAGGCCACCCCGCACGTGCACTACGCGCTGCAGGCGATCCACGCGGCGGGCTGCACGGCCGGCCTCGCGCTCTGCCCGGCGACGCCGGTGTCCGCCGCCTCGGCGGTGGCCGGAGACCTCGACCTGCTGCTGTGTATGACCGTCAACCCCGGCTGGGGCGGGCAGGCGTTCCTCCCGGGCTCGCCGGCGAAGATCGAGCAGCTGCGGGCGATGCTCGGACCGGGGGTGGGGATCGAGGTCGACGGCGGCATCGACGCCACCACTGCGGGGCCGTGCGCGGCGGCCGGCGCGACCGCGTTCGTGGCGGGCTCGGCCCTCTTCGGCGCGCCCGATCCGGCCGACGCGTACCGCGAGATCGCCGCCGCGACCCGCTAGGGGTGCCCTACCGGCGGACGCTCCACACGTTCTCCGCCGGTAGGGCGGGCCCCCAATTCGCAGTACTGCCGGGCGCCCGACAAGTGGTTGCGCCGGGTACGGCCAGCCGTATGGAAGCGCTTCCTCAGCGAAGCCAGACTTGTGAACGTGGGTCACAGGGTCTTGATCGTGGACGACCATCCGTCGTTCCGCGCGACCGCGCGAGTCCTCTTGGAGGCCGAAGGCTTCGACGTGGTCGGAGAGGCGGCCGACGGCGCGTCGGCGCTGACCGAGGCGGGCCGCCTGCAGCCCGAGCTCGTGCTGCTCGACGTCCAGCTGCCCGACATCGACGGGTTCGACGTCGCCGCGCGGCTGACGAGCGACGCCGGCGGGCCGGTGGTCATCCTCGTCTCGAGCCGCGACTCCTCGGACTTCGGGCCGCTCGTCATGCGCTCCGGCGCCCGCGGCTTCGTCCCCAAGGCCGAGCTGTCCGGCGACCGGCTCACGGAGCTGCTGTGACCGGCCTGCACCGCGCGCTCGTGGCGATCGCCCTGGCCGGCCTGGTGAGCGGCGCGGCGAGCGTGGCGGTCATCGCCGAGTCCGACCACGTCCCGCAGCGGGGCGCGGCGATCGCCATCGGGCTGCTGATCGGCTGGTCGTTCATCGGCACCGGCCTGTTCGCCTGGTGGCGCCGGCCGGCCAACCGCTTCGGGCCCATGATGGTCGGCGTCGGGTTCCTCAACCTGCTCGGCTCGGCCACGGCCGCGAACCAGCCGCTGGTGTTCACGGTCGGTGTGCTCACGAGCAACCTCTTCTTCGTGCTGTTCGCGCACATGGTGCTGGCGTATCCGCACAACCGGCTCGAGCGGCGCTGGCACCAGCGCCTGATCGCCGCGGGGTACTTGCTCGCCTTCGTCGGGCCGCTCCCTCACCTCCTGTGGGGCTTCAGCGAGCGCATGTGCGAGGGCTGCCCGGAGTCGCCGCTCTTCATCGCCGAGAACGAGGGGCTGCGCGTCGCCCTCAACGCCGCCGTGTCGGTGACCGGCGCAGTGTTCACGCTCGCCGTCGTCGGCATCCTGCTGCGCCGCTGGCGCGACGCGAACCCGCTGCAGCGGCGCACGATGGCCCCGGTCCTGTGGTCGGCCGTGACGATCCTCGTCCTGCTCGCCGCCGCGCTGGGATCCGACGCCTTCGGCGTGGCGCCGGTCACCAACGTGCTGGGCTGGCTGTCGCTGATCGTGTTCGCCTCGGTGCCGTGGGTGTTCCTGATCGGGCTGGTGCGCACCCGCGTGGCGGGCGCCGGCGCGGTGTCGGCGCTGCTCCTGCGGCTCGGCGAGGAGCCGGGGACCGGCACGCTGCGGTGCCGGCTGGGCCAGGCGCTCGGCGACGACTCGCTGCAGCTGGCGTTCTGGCTCGAGGACAAGGGCCGCTGGGTCGACGCCGACGGCCGCAGTCGTGGAGCTGCCGGAGAGCGGCCCACGCGCGTGGACGGCGGTCGAGCTCGAGGGCCGCGTCGTCGGCGCGATCGTGCACGACGTCACGCTCACCCAGGAGCCCGAGCTGCTGCGCTCGGTCGCCGCCGCGGCCGGTCTGGCGATGGAGAACGAGCGCCTGCAGGCGCAGCTGCGCGCGCGTGTGGAGGAGCTGCGGGCGTCGCGCGACCGGATCGTCGAGGCCGGGACGGCGGAGCGCCGGCGCCTCGAGCGCAACCTGCACGACGGCGCCCAGCAGCGCCTCGTGGCGCTCTCGCTCACCATGCGGCTCGCGCAGGTCAACGTCCACAAGGACCCGGCGAAGGCCGAGGCGATGCTGGCGGCGGCGCACGAGGAGCTCACGCTGGCGCTCGGCGAGCTGCGCGAGCTCGCCCGCGGGATCCATCCCGCCGTGCTGTCGGACCGCGGGCTCGGCGCGGCGCTGGAGGCCCTCGCCGGGCGCGCTCCGATCCCCGTCGAACTGGCTGATGTCCCGGAAGACCGGCTGCCCGAGCCGATCGAGGCCGCCGCCTACTTCGTGGTCGCCGAAGCGCTCACCAACGTCGTCAAGTACGCGCACGCGTCGCAGGCCACGGTGACCGTGGAGCGGGTCAACGGGCACGCGGTCGTGGAGATCGCCGACGACGGGATCGGGGGCGCCGATCCGGACCGCGGATCGGGTCTGCGGGGCCTCGCCGACCGCGTCTCGGCCCTCGACGGCCGCATGCGGCTCGACAGTCCGGCCGGTGCGGGCACTAGGCTCCGTGCCGAGATCCCGGTATGAGCGAAGCCGCAACCCTCAGTGTCGTCATCGCCGATGACTCCGTGCTGCTGCGCGAGGGCCTCTCCCGCCTGCTCGAGGAGTCGGGCTTCGAGGTCGTCGGCCAGGCCGGCGACGCCGAGGACCTCCTGCGCAAGGTCGGCGCCCACCGGCCGGCCGTCGCGGTGGTCGACGTTCGGATGCCGCCTACGCACACCGACGAGGGCCTGCGCGCCGCGCACCGCATCCGCAGCGAGCATCCGGACACCGCGGTGCTCGTGCTCTCGCAGTACGTCGAGGAGGCCTACGCGCTGGAGCTGCTGTCGGAGTCGACGGAGCGCACCGGCTACCTGCTCAAGGACCGGGTGGCCGACGTCGACACGTTCACCGACGCCGTGCGCCGTGTCGCCGGCGGCGGCTCGGCGCTCGACCCCGAGGTCGTGGCGCTGCTGCTCGGCCGCCGCCGCCGCGAGGACCCGCTCGAGGGCATCACGGCGCGCGAGCGCGAGGTGCTCGGGCTGATGGCCGAGGGCCGCTCGAACGCCGCGATCGCCGAGGCGCTGGTCGTCACCGAGCGCGCGGTCGAGAAGCACGTGACGTCGATCTTCTCCAAGCTCGACCTGACGCCGACGGTCGAGGACCACCGCCGCGTGCTGGCGGTGCTGGCCTATTTGAAGGCCAGCGACTAGGTACCGCCGGCGGAACGTCAACGGCGGCTTGAGGGGTAGGACGGGAGGGAGCACGTCGTGGCCGACGCTCACCGCGATCTCGCTCGTGAAGTGGACCGTTAGTGCCCTATAGCGAGCATTTCGTCCACTTCGCGAACGAGAACCGCGCGAAGTGGACGAAATGCTCCCTCGCCGCCGCGGCCGGCTCTCTCACCCTCCCTACCTAGCCGCAGTGACGTTGACGTTGACGTACGGCTAGCCGCACCGCCTGAACGCGAGCGAACCGCCCCACCCGGGCAGCGGGCGTTGAGGATGCTTCGGGGCATGACCGACACGACCGCCCGCCCGATCGTCAGCACCGTCGAGCTCCGCAAGGTCTACGGCGAGGGCGAGACGGCGGTGCAGGCGCTGCGCGGCGTGACCGTCGCGTTGATGTCCGGCCAGTTCGCGGCGATCATGGGCCCGTCCGGCTCGGGCAAGTCGACGCTCATGCACCTGCTCGCCGGCCTCGAACGTCCGACGGCCGGCTCGGTCGTCGTCGACGGCGCCGAGCTCGCGAACCTCGACGACCGGGCGCTCACGCGGCTGCGTCGCGACCGGCTGGGCTTCGTCTTCCAGGCCTTCAACCTCGTGCCCGTGCTCTCGGCCGAGGAGAACATCGTGCTCCCGCTCACGCTCGCCGGCAAGAAGCCCGACAGTGAGTGGCTCACCCAGCTGACCGACGCCGTCGGGCTCGGCGACCGGCTGAGCAACCGGCCGTCCGAGCTGTCGGGCGGCCAGCAGCAGCGCGTCGCCGTCGCCCGCGCGCTGATCCACCGCCCGGCGGTCGTGTTCGCCGACGAGCCCACCGGCAACCTGGACTCCAAGTCGTCGGACGAGGTGCTCGCGCTCCTGCGGCATGCGGCCGACGAGTTCGGCCAGACGGTCGTGATGGTCACCCACGACGCCCACGCCGCCTCGGTCGCCGACCGGATCGTCGTCCTCAGCGACGGCCGCATCGTGCACGACGGCCACGGCGAGACCACCGAGGGCGTCCTCGACCTGATGAAGGCCGTGGCCTAGGGCGCGGCTAACCTAGCCGGCTCCCTCATGGATCCGGCGATCATCTTCTTCGGCCTCGGAGTGGGCGCGCTCGTCGGTGTCACCGGCATGGGCGGCGGCTCGCTGATGACCCCGCTGCTCATCCTCGTGGCCGGCATCCAGCCCGTCGTCGCGGTCGGCACCGATCTCGCGTACGCGGCCGTGACCAAGACGGTCGGCGGCTGGAGGCACTTCCGCAAGGGCACGGTGTTCCCGCGCATGGCCCTGTGGCTGGCCATCGGCTCGTGCCCGGCGGCGCTCGTCGGCGTGTGGCTCCTCGACCGGCTGCGCAACGCCTGGGGCGACGAGTTCGACACGTTCATGCTCGTTGCCATCGGTGGAACGCTCGCGCTCACCGGCGCGCTCGTGCTGCTGCGGGCGCTGCGGCTCGCCGACGTGGCGGCGCAGGAGCGCGGCGCCTTCCACATGCAGGCGCGCCACAAGGCTGCCGCCGTCGCGCTCGGCGCCACGATCGGCCTCGTGCTCGGCGTCACGTCCGCCGGCTCGGGCACGCTGATCGCCATCGGCCTGATCCTCGGCTTCCGCCTCAGCCCCCACCGCGTGGTGGGAACCGACGTCGCGCACGCCGCCGTGCTCCTGTGGGTGGCCGCGTTCGCCCATCTGTTGTCGGGCAACATCGACTTCGCGCTCGCCGGCACGCTGCTGATCGGCTCGATCCCCGGCGTCTGGGTCGGCAGCAACGTCGCCACCCGCGTGCCGCAGGACGCGCTGCGGGCGGCGCTCGGCGTGGTGCTGCTCGCCTCGTCGCTCGGGCTGCTGAGCAAGGCCGGTCTCGAGCTCCCCGCGTTCGTCCTCGTCGGCGTCCCGCTCGTTCTCGCCGTCGTCTGCTTCCTCACCCTTCGGCGCCGTGCGCCACTGGAGGTCGGTGCCTCGTGACCGCTGCCACCGCGACCCACCTGCAGGTGCTGGAGGCCGAGGCCATCCACGTGATCCGCGAGGTGGTGGCCGAGTTCGAGAAGCCCGTGCTGCTGTTCTCCGGCGGCAAGGACTCGATCGTGCTGCTGCGGCTGGCGGAGAAGGCATTCGCTCCCGGGGAGATCCCGTTCGCGGTCATGCACGTGGACACGGGCCACAACTTCCCGGAGGCGATCGAGTTCCGCGACCGTCGGGTGCCGGACGTGGTGGTGGCCTCGGTGCAGGACTCGATCGACACGGGGCGCGTGGTCGAGGAGACCGGCCCGCGCGCGTCGCGCAACCGCCTGCAGACGGTGACGCTGCTCGACGCGCTCACCGAGCACGGCTTCGACGCGGCCTTCGGGGGCGCTCGCCGCGACGAAGAGCGCGCCCGCGCGAAGGAGCGGATCTTCTCGTTCCGCGACGAGGACGGCCAGTGGGAGCCACGGCGCCAGCGGCCCGAGCTGTGGGACCTCTACAACGGCCGCATCCGGCGCGGCGAGCACGTGCGCGTGTTCCCGCTCTCGAACTGGACCGAGCTCGACGTATGGGAGTACATCCGCACCCAGGGGCTCGAGATCCCGTCGATCTACTTCGCCCACGAGCGCGAGGTGTTCGAGCGCGACGGCATGCTGTACGCGGTGTCCGAGTTCATCGAGCGGCTCGACGACGAGGAGCCGTTCACGGCCTCGGTGCGTTACCGCACGGTGGGGGACATGAGCTGCACGGGCGCCGTGCGCTCGGACGCGACGTCGCTCGACGACGTGATCGCCGAGATCGCCGCCACGCGGGTGACCGAGCGCGGCCAGACGCGCGCCGACGACCGGGTGTCCGAGGCGGCGATGGAGGACCGCAAGCGCGAGGGCTACTTCTAGTGTCGGCGGCTCGCTCGAGCAACGTGGTCTGGCAGCAAGGGCTGCTCGACCGCGCGCAACGCTGGGGCGCGCTCGGGCATCCGGGGGCGACCGTGTGGATGACCGGCCTGCCGGCCTCGGGCAAGTCGACGGTGGCCGCCGCCGTGGAGGCGCGGCTGGTGGGGGAGGGGAGGCCGGCGTACGTGCTCGACGGCGACAACCTCCGGCACGGGCTCAACGGCGATCTGGGGTTCTCCGCCGACGACCGCGCCGAGAACGTCCGGCGCACCGCGGAGGTGGCGGCGCTGCTGGCCGACGCCGGAGTCGTCGTGCTGGTGGCGCTGGTCTCGCCCTACCGCGCGGATCGGGCCGCTGCGCGGGCCGTGCACAAGCGGCTCGAGCTCCCGTTCCTCGAGGTGCACGTCGCGACATCGCTCGAGGAATGCGAGCGGCGCGATCCGAAGGGGTTGTACGCCCGCGCCCGCGCGGGCGAGCTGAAGCACCTCACGGGGGTCGACGACCCCTACGAGCCGCCCGAGGCGCCGGAGGTCGTGGTCACGGGCGACGAGCCACTCGAGGCCGCCGCCGAGCGGCTCCTCGCAGCGCTCCCGCGATAAGCCTCTCGGTCAGCCGGCGTGCTCGATCGCGGCCTCGCGTGTGGCGTGCGCCGGGACCGCGGCGTCCAGGCCGGTGAGCGAGATCGTGCGTGCGATCGGCTCTTTCGAGGCGACGACGAGGTGCAGTTGCTGCTGGCGGGCGCGCAGCTCGGTGCCGAGCTCGAAGAGCAGGTTGATCCCAGCGCTGTCGAGATAGCTCGTCCGCGTAAGGTCGACGACGAGCGCGGTGCTTCGGTTCGTGAGCAGCTGCCGCAGGCGATCGGCGATCTCGATGGCGTTCGACGCATCGATCTCGCCGTCGATCACGGCGATCGGCAGGTCGCCGTGGCGCTCCTCGGTCACTGTCGCGAGCCAGCTCATGCGCCCTCGCCGGCGAGCGTGCGCTCGAGCACGACCACCGTCCCCTCGTCGGTGTGCTCGACGTCCACCCGCTCCATCAGCGCGTGCATCAGCGGTAGGCCCCGACCGCGGTTGCTGCCCCTGGGTGCCCGCCAGTGGCCGTGGTCGCGGACCGTCACGCGGACCCGACGGTCCGCGCAAGTCGCCTCCACGTCGAACGACTCCCGTCCGGGGCGGTACGCGTGCTCCACCGCGTTCGCGCACGCCTCCTGGCACGCGACCGTGATGTCGTAGACCTCGTCCTCGGTCGCCGACTGGGCACGCAGCCAGCGTCGCAGGACCTGGCGGACGGCGACAAGCGACTCGCGTTCCGCAGGCCAGCGTATCTGCAGCCGCTCGGGCGGCGGCGGCACGCGGGCGGCGATCACCGCGATGTCGTCGGGACGCTGCGTCTGGCACCAGCTGTTCGACGATCCCGGTGCACAGGGCGTCGACGCTCGCGTGCCCCGCGGCCACCGCGCGCAGGTGCTCCAGGCCCTCGTCGATCGACCGGCCGCGCGACTCGACCAGGCCATCGGTGTAGAGGACGACGGTCGAACCGGTCGGGAACGGGTGCGCGTCGCTCCGGTACCGGGCGACCGTCGAAGTGCCAAGCGCGACGCCTCCTGCGAGCGGCAGGAAGGAAGCGGCGCCGGCCGGATCGATCACCAGCGGGGGCGGGTGGCCGGCGATGACCAGCTCGAGCAGCTCCTGGTCCGGTGTGATGACCGCGTAGGCCAGCGTCGTCATCGCGTTCGGCCCGAGGCTCCACATCAGGCGGTTCACGTGTTCGACGACCTTCGCCGGCGGATGATCGTCCGCCGCATACGCGCGCAGGGCCGTTCGAAGCTGCGCCATCACGGCCGCCGCGGCGAGGCCGTGGCCGACGACGTCTCCGACCGCCACGACGATGCGGCCACGGCTGAGCATGAACACGTCGTACCAGTCGCCGCCCAGGCTCTCACCGCCGGCGGGCAGGTAGCGGCTGGCGAGCTCGATCCCGGGGATGCGGTCGAGGTCGCTCGGCAGCAGGCGGCGTTGCAGCTCCTCGGCCAGGCGGCGCTGCTCGTACAGCCTCGCGTGCTCGATGGCGACGGCGACGCGGTCGCCGGTGAGTTGGAGCAGCTCGTGCTCGTCGGCGGTGAAGTGGCGGGGGGTGAGGCTGCCGACGTGCAGGACGCCGATCACGTGGCCTTCGACGAGCAGCGGGACGCCGAGCAGCGAGCGGATGCCCTTCTCGCGCAGGATCGGGTTCAGGATGTCGGCGTGGTCGATGTCCTCGATGGCGATCGCGTGGCGCTCGGCGGCGATGCGGCCGGCGAAGCCGCGCCCGACGGGGATCTGGACGCCTTGCTCGACCTCCTCCTCGATGCCGCGTGCGGCGCGGGCCCGCAGGACGCCGGCGTCCTCGTCGAGCAGCAGGATCGCGGCCGTGTCGGCGGACAGCACATCGGTGATGCGGCTCAGGAGCTCCTCCAGCAGCTCGTCCTGCGGCAGGTACGCCAGCGCCGCATCCGTGATCCGCTGGAGCGACTCGAGCCGTCGTGACGCCGCCTCGGCCGCCTCCCGCGCCAGCCGCTCGCGGGCGTGCAGATCGGCGTGCTCGATGGCGACGGCGACGCGGTCGCCGGTGAGTTGGAGCAGCTCGTGCTCGTCGGCGGTGAAGTGGCGGGGGGTGAGGCTGCCGACGTGCAGGACGCCGATCACGCGGCCTTCGACGAGCAGCGGGACGCCGAGCAGCGAGCGGATGCCCTTCTCGCGCAGGATCGGGTTCAGGATGTCGGCGTGGTCGATGTCCTCGATGGCGATCGCGCGGCGCTCGGCGGCGATGCGGCCGGCGAAGCCGCGCCCGACGGGGATCTGGACGCCTTGCTCGACCTCCTCCTCGATGCCGCGTGCGGCGCGGGCCCGCAGGACGCCGGCGTCCTCGTCGAGCAGCAGGATCGCGGCCGTGTCGGCGGACAGCACATCGGTGATGCGGCTCAGGAGCTCCTCCAGCAGCTCGTCCTGCGGCAGGTACGCCAGCGCCGCGTCGGTCACGTACTGCAGCGCCTCGGGCTCGCGTCTCTCGGGCCTCTGGTGGCCCGGAGCGGCAGACGACTCCGACACACCGCGATGATAGGCCCGATCGGCACGGTCCCGCCGCGCTCAGAACAACCCGCTGACCTTCACGATCCTCCCGGCCTCGACGACCACGTTGATCCGGCTCTCGCTGTAGTCGTCGGTCACCGCGAGCCCTTCGCCGTCGAGCTTCACGACGCGCAGCGGGCACCGCGCGCGCTCGGCCCGCGCCCGCGCGCGCTCCAGCGACCACCCTTCCACCCGCCGGCTCAGCCGCTGGCAGGTGGCGGGATCGGCCGGCGCAGCGACGGGATCTTGCACGGGCGGCGAGGTCACCGGCGTGTCGGGATCGGCCGGCGCCGCGGCGTCGTCGTCCTCGCCACATCCGGCGAGCAGCGCCAGCAACACGAGCAGGCAGACGACGGCCATCACCCTCCACTACGTGTGGCGGCCGGATCGGTCACGCTCGATCAGCCACAGGGCGCCGGCAAGCAGGCCGGTGGTGGCGGCGTAGCCGAGCTCGACCGCGAGCAGCTCGTCGTCGAGCGGGGCGATCAGGAGCCAGAGGAGGAAGAGCGCCGCGGCGGCGAGCCAGGCAGCCGCGGCGGCGTGGCCGCGGCCGCGTGCGAGGGCGGCCTGGTTGAGCGTGTTGGCCGCTAGGTGGAGGCCCATTCCCAGGCCGACGAGCACGAGCCCGGTGCGGTCGTAGTCGAACTCGCCGCCGAACAGCACGTCCATCGCCCACGGGCCGATCGCGCCGAGGCCGAGCACGACGGCGGCAGTGAAGGCAGCGATCGCGAGCACGGTCGTGCGCACCGCGCCGCGCAGCTCGGCGTCGCCGCCTGTGGCGGCGAGGCCGGAGAGGTGGGGGAGCAGCGACGTCTGCACCGCCTGGAAGAGCTGCAGCGGGGCGCGCACGATCAGCAGGACGTTGAAGACGACGCCCGCGAGCGCGGCGTCCGCGGCCGTGGCGTCGACGGCGAGCACCGGGCCGTTGAGTACCGCTTGCTCGGCCACCATGATCGCCAGGACCGCGCCCGCGAAGCCGGCGCCCTCGCGCAGCGAATCGCCGGCAGCGCCGCGCTCCGCCCGGCCGCCCCGGTCGAGCGCCCACGGCAGTACGAGCAGCGACACCAGCGGCGCGGCCGCGATACCGAGCGCCACCGCCCCCAGCCCGGACGCGATGCCGACGGCCACCGCGAGCGCGAAGAGCACACGCGAGGTCGACTCCAGCAGCACGAGCCCGCCGTAGAGGCCGAAGCGCTGGTGCCCGGCGAGCCAGCCGCGCGCGAAGTAGCTCGCGGCGTACGCCAGCGTCGCCACCACCAGCACCCAGTACAGCTCGCTCGAGCCGTCGAAGAGGTCGTCCTCGAGCGGGCCACGGAACGCCAGGGCGGCGACGAGGAAGACCGCCGCGGCCGCGACCTGGATCGTCAGCGGCACCCGCAGCGGATGCCCCTCCTGCCCCCGAGCGCGCCGCGTCGCGATCGTGTGCGAGAGCAGCTGCTCCACCGGCCGGTAGATCACCGAGATGATCAGGAACAGCACCGACCACAGCAGCGACAGCCCGGCGTACTCGGCGCCGGTCAGCGAGTGGCTGGCGAGCGCGAAGTACGCGAACGTGACGAGCCCGGTGGTGGCGATCCCGACGCCCAGGACGCGCGCGCCGCGGCCGTAGCTACTCACCACGCGCGGCTCACGAACGTCAACGGCGGCTGGGTAGGGAGGGTGTCGATTCGGTTCGCGATCAGACAGCATTTCGTCCACCTCACAGTCGCCACGCTCGCGACGTGGACGAAATGCTGCCTACAGGGGAACAACGTCCACCTCACTCGCTCGACAGGCGCGAGGTGGACGAAAGACTGCCTCCAAAGGGTCCCCAGCCTCCCTACCCAGCCGCAGTTGACGTTGTCCCTCTACACCCGCACGAGCAGCATGGTCCACGGGAACGGCGATCGGACCTCCTCCACGGAGCCGTGCCGCCGGAGCAGCGCAACGAACGCCCGCCGCGACCAGTGGTTCAGGTGCCCCGGCGTGTTCCCGAGGTCGCGCAGGTACGCCCCGCGGGCCATGTTGAGCGCGCGCCACAGCGGCTCGCGCGGCACGGAGACGAGCAGCCGGCCGCCGCGCGCCACGCGCGCCATCTCCGCGACGGTGTGCTCGGGGTCGGGGACGTGCTCGAGGACCTCGATCGCGCTCGCGAGCGCGAACTCCCCGTCGCCGAACGGGAGCCGCTCGGCCTTCATCACGCGGAACTCGAGGTTCGGCGCGCTGCGCGCCGCCCACTCGGCCTGCAGCGCAGAGTCCTCGAGGTCGATCCCCACCACGCGGCCGGCGACCTGCCCCGCCCAGCGCTCGGTCAGCACGCCCTCGCCGCAGCCGACGTCGAGCACCGACGACGGGGCCGCGCGCGCGAACAGCTCGGCGAGGTCGCGCTCGAAGCGCGCCATCAGCCGCCGCACGACCGGGTTCGTCGAGCCGTACTTGTCGTAGGTGTTGCCGGTGACCGTGCCCTCGGCGTCGCGCGTGACCGCCGTGCTCACAGGCGCAGGGCCTCGCGGTCGTCCGTCGGCTCGGCGTCGGGCTCCTTGGCGGCGGCTCCCGGCCCCGGCTCGTAGTGCGAGGGTGGCACGCCGAGCTCGAGCTCCACGCGCCGGATCCGCTCGAAGATCCGCTGGAGCGTGATCCGCTGGCCCGACAGCAGGTCGCCGAGGATGCCGAGCGCGGCGAGCACCATCGCGGCATTGAAGAGCACGGCGCCGAGGATCAGCGACTGGACGTGGCCGGCGCCGTCGCCCTGGATGTAGAAGTACGCGAACCGCGTCCACACCCCGAGCGCGACGACGCCCACGAGCAGCGCGGCGGTCATGAACACGCGCAGCGGCTCGTACATCGCGTAGATGCGGAAGATCGAGAGCCCGTTGCGGCGGATGTAGGTCCACGTCGAGGGGAACAGGCGCGACTCGCGCAGCTTCGCGTTCGTGCGCACCGGCACGTGGTCGATCGCCACGGTCAGCTTGCCCGCCTGGATGATCGTCTCCAGCGTGTACGTGAACTTCGAGACGACCTGCATCGCGAGCGCGGCCTCGCGGTTGTACGCGCGGAAGCCGGACGTCGTGTCCGGGATCGTCGTCTGCGACGCCTGCCGCACCACCCACGAGCCGAGCCGCTGCAGGACCTTCTTCGGGCGCGAGAAGTGCTCGACCGTCCGCACCTCGCGGTCGCCGACGACCATGTCGGCCTCACCGGCGACGATCGGCGCCACCAGCCGCGCGATGTCGGGCCCGTAGTACTGGTTGTCGGCGTCGGTGTTGACGATCACGTCGGCGCCGAGCTTCAACGCCGCATCCAGGCCCGCCTGGAACCCCGACGCCAGCCCCTTGTTGTTCGTGAGCCGCACGATGTGGTCGACGCCGTGCTCGCGCGCGACCTCGAGCGTCCGGTCAGTCGAGCCGTCGTCCACGATCAGCCACTCCACCGCATCGAACCCCGGGAGCTTCCGCGGAAGGTCGGCGAGCGTGACCGGGAGCGTCTGCTCCTCGTTCAGGCACGGGATCTGGATGATCAGCTTCATGGCGCCTGAATAGACGGTACCGCCGGCAGGTAGTTGACCCGTCAGTCAATATCCTTTGCAGCCCCGTGGCCCCGCTCCTGCAGACCGACGCCGTCCATCTCGCCCGCGCGATCGAGCTGGCGGACGGCGGGCGCGGCCGGACGACGCCGAACCCGCTCGTGGGGGCGGTCGTGGTCAAGGACGGCGCGGTGATCGGCGAGGGGTTCCACACCGCCTACGGCGCTCCTCACGCCGAGCGCGAGGCGCTGGCGGCGTGCGGGGACGTGGACCCGCGCGGGGCGACGATGTACGTCTCGCTCGAGCCGTGCTGTCATCACGGGCTGACGCCGCCGTGCACGGAGGCGCTGATCGAAGCCGGCATCGCGCGCGTGGTGGTCGGCTCCGACGACCCGACCGAGAAGGCGTCCGGCCGCGGGCTCGGGATCCTGCGCGACGAGGGCGTCGACGTCGTGGTCGCCGACGGGGAGGCCGCCGGGCGTGCCCGCCTCGTCAACCAGCCGTTCCGCAAGCACGCGCGCACCGGGCGGCCCTACGTGCTGTTCAAGTCGGCGATGACGCTCGACGGCAAGGTCGCGACCCGCACCGGCGACTCGAAGTGGATCTCCGGCGAGGCGTCGCGGCGGATGGCCCACCACTGGCGCGCGGAGTGCGACGCGGTGGCGGTCGGCATCGGCACCGCGCTGGCCGACGACCCGCTGCTGACCGCCCGCGTCGACGGCGTGCACCGCCAGCCGCGCCGGATCGTGTTCGACTCCGAGGCCCGCCTGCCGCTCGACTCGCAGCTCGTCCGCGGCGCCGTCGAGCTGCCGCTCACCGTGGTCATCTCGCGAGCCGCGCCGCGCCTGGCCGCCGACGCGCTCGAGGTCGCCGGCGCCGACGTGATCGTCGCCACCGGAGAGAACGAGCCGGCGCGCGTGCGCAACGCACTCGCCCAGATCGGCGCCACCGGCGTGACGTCGATCCTGCTCGAGGGCGGCCCGCATATCGCGGGCGCGTTCCTCGACGCCGGCGAGGTCGACGAGATCCGGCTGTTCGTCGCTCCCGTCGTGCTCGGCGGCTCGCACGCGCGCGACCCGCTCGAAGGGGAGGGAGTGGAGCGGATCGCGGAGGCCACGCGCGCGCTCACGCTCGACTGCTCGCGCGTAGCGGACGACGTGCTGATCTCCGCGCGGCTGAGGGAGTGGTAGCGATCTTCACCGGGCTGGTGGCGGACCTCGGCACCGTCAAAGCGGTCGACGCCAACGACGCGGGAGTGCGACTCACCGTGGAGACGCAGCTCGAGCTGCGCGAGGGCGACTCGATCGCCGTCAACGGCGTCTGCCTGACCGCCACGTCGCTGCCGGAGAACGCCTTCACCGCCGACGTCATGCACGAAACCTTGCGGCGCTCCTCCCTTGGCGCGCTGGAGACCGGCTCGCGCGTGAACCTCGAGCTCCCGCTGCGCGCCGCCGACCGCCTCGGCGGCCACTTCGTGCAGGGCCACGTGGACGGCCTGGGGACGATCTGGGACGTGCGCGAGGAGGGTTTCTCGCAGGTGGTCACGATCGGGGTCGAGCCGGCGCTGCTGCGTTACGTGATCGAGAAGGGCTCGATCGCGGTCGACGGCGTGTCGCTGACCGTGTCCGCCGTCGGCGACGACTGGCTGCAGGTCTCGCTGATTCCTGAGACGCTTGAGCGCACGGTGCTGGGCGCGGCGACGACCGGCACGCCGGTGAACCTGGAGGTGGACGTGCTCGCGAAGTACATCGAGAAGCTGGTGCCTACTCCATGAGCGCCTTCGTGACGATCGAGGAGGCGATCGAGGAGATTCGTGCCGGCCGGATGGTGGTGGTCTGCGACGACGAGGACCGCGAGAACGAGGGCGATCTCACGATGGCGGCGCAGTTCGCCACGCCCGAGGCGATCAACTTCATGGCCAAGGAGGGGCGCGGGCTGATCTGCCTCTCGCTCACCCCGCAGCGCTGCGACGAGCTGGGGCTCGACCTCATGGCAGCCAAGAACGAGTCGCCGTTCGACACCCCGTTCACCGTCACGATCGAGGCCCGCGACGGGGTCACCACCGGCATCTCGGCGGCCGACCGCGCGCGCACCATCCAGGTGGCGATCGATCCGCAGTCGGCGCCGCGCGACCTCGTCCAGCCCGGCCACATCTTCCCGCTCAAGGCCAAGCCCGGCGGCGTGCTCGAGCGGACCGGCCAGACGGAGGCCGCGGTCGACCTCGCGCGCCTCGCCGGCCTCAACCCGTCCGGCGTCATCTGCGAGGTCATGAACGACGACGGCACGATGGCGCGCGTACCCGACCTCGAGCGCTACTGCGCGCGCCACGGGCTGAAGATGATCACGGTCGCCGACCTGATCGCCTACCGGCGCCGCCACGACAAGCTCGTCGAGCGGGTCGTCAGCACGCGGCTCCCGACGGGGTTCGGCGAGTTCGACGTCGTCGGCTACCGCTCGCTGGTCGACGACAAGCACCACGTCGCGCTCGTCAAGGGCGAGGTCGACGGGCAGGCGGACGTGCTCGTGCGCGTGCACTCCGAGTGCCTGACCGGCGACGTCTTCCATTCGCTGCGGTGCGACTGCGGCGAGCAGCTCGAGTCCGCGCTCGCGATGATCGAGCGGGAGGGCCAGGGCGTGCTGCTGTATCTCGCCCAGGAGGGCCGCGGGATCGGCCTGCTGAACAAGCTCAAGGCGTACAACCTGCAGGACAAGGGGCTCGACACCGTCGACGCCAACCTCGAGCTCGGGCTGCCGGTCGACCTGCGCGACTACGGCATCGGCGCCCAGATCCTGTCCGACCTCGGGCTCAGCTCGATCCGCATCCTCACCAACAACCCGAAGAAGATCCGCGGCCTCGAGGGCTACGGGCTGTCGGTCACCGACCAGATCCCGATCGTGCACGCCGCCAACCCGCACAACGAGGCGTACCTGCGCGCCAAGCGCGACCGCCTCGGGCACTCGCTGCACCACCAGGGGCTGCCGCTCGACGAGCAGATGGTCCACGACGAGCACGTCCACGACCGCGAGGCCGGTCGCGGGTGACCCCCCGCTACGCGATCGCCGTCGGCCGCTTCTACACAGATCTCGCCGAACGTCTCGTGGACGGCGCGCAGCGCGCGTTCACCGACGCCGGCCACGCGCCCGCCGACGTCCACGACGTGCCGGGAGCGTTCGAGCTCCCGCTCGCCGCCAAGTACCTCGCCGAGAGCGGCCGCTACGCGGGCGTCGCGTGCCTCGGCGCCGTGATCCGCGGGGAGACCGACCACTACGACTACGTGTGCGCGGAGGCCGCGCGCGGCATCCAGGAGGTTCAGCTCCGCACCGGCGTGCCGTGCGCGTTCGGCGTGCTCACGGTGGAGACGATGGAGCAGGCGCTCGCCCGCACGGGCGGCGGCAAGCGCGACCAGGGAGCGCACGCCGCGGAAGCTGTGATGGCGCTGGCGGCCTTGCGCGCAGGCCTCGACGAACGTTGAAGATCATCGGATAGCGGCGAGCACCGCGGCCAGTGCCGGGCGGTGGCCGGCGCCGGTGCGGGTGGCGGTGAACACGGTCCGGGAGAGGTCCGCGCCGGCGACGGCGCGGATCGCGACCGCGGGCGGCACGCCGCGCAGCGCGAGCGCGGGCAGCAGCGTCACGGCGTGGCCCTGGGCGACGAGGGCCACGAGCATCGAGAGCTCGTTCGTGCGGTGCCGGACGCGCGGCTCGAAGCCGCCGTGCTCCGCGCAGATGCGGCGGACGAGCGCCGCCATGCCGCCGCCCTCGTAGCCGACTGCCCACGCGGAGTCCGCGACGGCCGCGAGCCGGACCGCGCGGTCGCCGGCCGCCGCCGGATGCTCGGCGGGCAGGACGAGCTGCACGGGCTCGTCGAACAGGTCGATCCGCTCGACGCCCGGGTGAGCGGGGCGCGGGCTGCCGCTCCACTCGTCGGCGATCACGAGGTCGAGCGCGTGCGAGCGCAGCGCCTCGAGGCCGGGCTCGGTCTCCGCCTCGACGAGCTCGACCTCGACGTCGGGATGCGTTCCCCGCAGCTCGGCCATCGCCGGCAGGAGCAGGTGCAGGCTGGCGGTCTGGAACGAGCCGACGCGGACGATCCCGCGCACCGCGCCCGCGGCCGCCGCCGCCAGGTCGGCCTCGGCGCGCTCGACGCCCGCCAGCAGCGACTCGGTGTGGGCCACCAGCACGAGCGCGGCGTCCGTGAGCCGCAGGCGGCGGCCCGCCGGCTCCAGCAGCGGCGTTCCCGCCTCGCGCTCCAGCACCCCGAGCTGCTGGGAGACGGTCGACGGGCTGTAGGAGAGCGCCTCCGCCACGGCGCCGACCGTCCCGCGGCGATGCAGCTCGTGCAGCAGGCGAAGCCTGCGGAGGTCGAGCATTAGTTCGACATCATCGCACAGAACTATCCGGAAACGTGCGTTGCTCTCGACGAGTCGAGGCCGCATGATGTGGCCATGCGCGGCGCCCTCCTCTGCCTCCTCTCCGCAGCCGCCTTCGGCACGCTCGGGATCTTCGGCAAGCTCGCGTCGGACGCGGGGGCGAGCATCACGAGCACGCTGCTGGTGCGGTTCTCGCTCGCGGCCGCGGTGTTCGGGCTGCTCGTCTGGGTCACTGGCGGTTGGGCCTCGCTGCGCCGGCTGCCCCGCCGCGTGGTGCTCACCGGCCTCGGGCTCGGAGCCGTCGGCTACAGCCTCCAGTCCGGGCTGTTCTTCCTCGCCATCGGGCGCCTCGACGTGGCGCTGGTGTCGCTGCTCCTCTACACGTACCCGGCGTTCGTGACCGTGGCGGCGCTCGTCCTCCGTCGCACGCATCCGACGGCGCGCACGTGGCTGGCGCTGGGAGTGGCCTCGGTCGGCCTCGTGCTCGTGCTGGCCGCAGCCGGCGCGGCCAGCTTCGACGTGCTCGGTGGCGGGCTCGCGCTCGCCGCCTCGCTCACCTACACGACCTACATCCTCGTGTCGGACGGGATCGTCGGCGAGGTCGAGCCGTTCGCGCTGTCGGCGCTCGTGCTCACCGGCGGGACGGTGACGTTCACGCTCGCGGGCGCGGGCACCGGCACGCTCGACCTCGCGCTGTCCGGCGAGGCCTGGCTGTGGCTCGTGCTGATCGCGCTGGTCAGCACCGTGGTGGCCGTCTCGGCGTTCTTCGCGGGGCTGCGCCGCGTCGGCCCGTCGGAGGCGGCGATCCTGTCGACCTTCGAGCCGCCCGTCACCGTGGCGCTGGCGTTCCTCGTGCTCGGCGAGCAGCTCTCCCCGGTCCAGCTGCTCGGCGGTGCGCTGGTGCTCGCCGCCGTGATCGTGCTGCAGCTCCCAGCCCGGCTCAGTCCTAGTCGCCGCCGCCCGCGGCTCGCTCTGCCCGCCGGAGCTCGGCCCTGACCTCGCCGTTGTTGCCGTAGGTCTCGAGCCGCTGCTCGAGCAACGGGATCGCCTCGTCCGGGCGCCCGAGGGCGTTGAGCGCCGCCCCGGCCTCGAACAGCGCGTAGCCGCACGGATCGAGCTGCTCGGTGTCGCCGCACGCGTCGAGCGCCTGCTGGGAGAGCGTCAGCGCCTCGTCGTAGTTGCCCGCCTGGCGGGCGTTGAAGCCCTGCAGCTGAAGGTCGGCGGCGCGGTCGAGGTCGACCTCGCCGGACGGCTCGGGAGTGGTGGTCGGCTCAGGGGTGGGCTCCGGCGTCGGCTCCGCCGTCTCGGTGGGCGTGGCAGTCGGCTCGGGCGTGCGCTCGGCCGTCGCGGTGGGCGTCGGCTGCGTGGCCTGCTCGCCGTCTCCATCTCCGTCGCCGCCCCCGGAGAGCAGCACGAAGCCGAGCACGGCGATCAGCAGCAGGCCGGCGAGCACGGCCAGGAGCGCGGCGCCGGGGCGGCGGGCGCCGTCGTCGCGCCGTGGGGCGGCGACGGGCGGCGGGGGCGGTGGCGGTGAGTCGAGCCGGCGGGTGGCCTCGGTGGGTGGCGCGGCGGCCGCGCGCGGCGAGCCCATCGCGGTGCCGAGCGCGTCGACCATGGCGGCTGCGCTCTCCCAGCGCTCGCCGGGCTCCTTGGCCATGCCGCGGTCGAGCACGTCGTCGACGCGCGCGGGCAGCGACGGGTCGCGCTCGGTGGCGAGCGGCGGCGGGTCCTCGACGTGCGCGCGCGCCTGCGCGGCGAAGTGCTCGGCCTGGAACGGCTTCGTGCCGGTCAGCAGCTCGAACGCGACGATCGCCAGCGCGTAGCGGTCAGAGGCCGGCGTCGCGGCCTTGCCGACGGCCTGCTCGGGCGAGATGTAGGAGGCCGTGCCGAGCACCTGCCCGGTCATGGTCAGCCCGTCCTCCATCGCCAAGCGGGCGATCCCGAAGTCGGCGATCGCGAGCCGGTCGCGCTGGTCGAGCAGCAGGTTGGCGGGCTTGATGTCGCGGTGCACGACGCCGGCGTCGTGCGCGGCGTCGAGCGCGCCGGCGGCCTCCCGCAGCCAGCGCAGCGCGGTGTCGTCGGCGATCGCGCGGCCCTCGCGCAGCCGGTCGCCGACCGTGCCGCCGCTCATCAGCTCCATGACCATGAACGCGCGCCCGTCGTGCTCGCCGACGTCGTAGATCGTGACCACGTGCGGGTGCGTGGAAAGACCCGCGGCGGCCCGCGCCTCGCGCTCGAAGCGCTGGCGCGCGCGATCGTCCTCGGACAGGTGCGACGCCAGCACCTTGACCGCCACGGAGCGGTGCAAGAGCTGGTCCTCGGCCTCCCAGACGCCCGCCATCCCGCCGTTCGCGATGTGGCGGACGACGCGGTAGCGCTCAGGCAGGGAGATGCGAGCCGGGCTGGCCGGGGGCACCAGCACACCGTACCCAAGCGCTCTCGTCGCTATGCTTCCGGCCGCTATGGCCCGTGTCTGTCACTCCTGCGGCAAGCGCCCCGCGTTCGGCAACAGCCGGTCGCACTCGATGGTCGCGACCAGGCGGCGGTTCGACCCGAACCTGCAGAAGGTCCGCATCCGCGAGGGTGGCGCCCCGCTGCGCGTGTACGTGTGCACGCGTTGCCTGAAGGCCGGCAAGGTCACCAAGGCCTGAGCCGCTTCCGCCGCCGCGAGGGGTAACGTCGGCCGAAGGTCGGCGGATGGGGGTTCCGCCGACCGGAGGGCGAAAACACTCAATCAAAGTGGCCGATCCCACGCTGATCCGCTTCCGCGCCGTCGTCGAGGGCGCGCTGCTCGAGTTCGAGTCCCGTCGCCGCGAGGTGAACGACCTCAACGTGTTCCCGGTCGCCGACGGCGACACCGGCGACAACATGGCGCTCACGCTGCGCGCGGTGCTCGACGAGCTCGACCGCCTGTCCGCGCAGGGCGACATCGACGACATCGGGCGCGACGAGCTTGTCGACTCCGTGGCGCGTGCGGCGCTGCTGGGCGCACGCGGCAACTCGGGCGTGATCCTCTCCCAGCTCCTGCGCGGCGCCGCCGAGGAGCTCATCTCCCGGCCCGGCGAGCTGGTCGACCCGGTGCTCGTGGCCGCCGCCATGGCGCGCGCCGCCGACCGCGCGTACGGCTCGGTGCGCGAGCCCGCCGAGGGCACGATCCTCACCGTCGTGCGCGAGATGGCGGCGCGGGTGGCCTCGGAGATCGCGCACATGGACCAGCCGCGGCTGCACAACGAGGTCCCCGACGACGAGCAGAACGCGATGATCGCCGGCGTGCTCGAGTCGGCGCTGCGCTCTGGCGAGCTGTCGGTCGCGCGCGGGCCCGAGCTGCTGCCGATCCTGCGCGAGGCCGGGGTGGTCGACGCCGGCGGCTACGGCCTGACCGTCATGTTCGCGGGCGTGATCGCCGCGCTGCGCGGCACGGAGGCGCCCCAGCTCGCCCACCACGCGCCGGCCCGCATCACCCATCCGCAGCACGAGTCGACCACGTTCCGCTACTGCACGAACTTCGCCGTCACGGGGCAGGGGATGGAGCCCACGTCCTGGACCGAGGCGCTCGAGGAGCTCGGCGACTCCGTGCTCGTCGTCGGCGACGGCCACACGCTCAAGGTGCACGTCCACACCGACGAGCCGGAGCGCGCGACCACGCTCTTCATCGGCGTGGGCGAGGTCTCGCACCTCGACGTGGCCGACATGACCGAGCAGGTCGCCGATCGCAGCGAGCGCCTCGCCGAGGCGATCCAGACGTGCGGCGTGCTGGCGGTCGTCTCCGGCATGGGCGTCGGCGAGCTGTTCGAGAAGATGGGTGCCGTCGCGCTCGACGGCGGGCAGACGATGAACCCGTCCACGTACGAGCTGCTGGCCGGAATCCACGACGTCCCCGCCGAGGAGGTCGTCGTGCTGCCGAACTCGCCGAACGTGATCATGGCCGCCGAGCGCGCCGCCGAGCTGGCCGAGAAGGCCGTGCACGTGATCTCCTCGCGCTCGATGCAGGCCGGCCTGGCCGCGGTCGTGGCGCTCGACCCCGGCCGCGGGGCGGCGGGCAACGCGGCAGCCATGCGCGAGGCGCTCGAGCACGTGCGCACGGGCGCGGTGACCCACGCCGCGCGCGACGACGTCGAGGGGCGCTTCCGGCGCGGCGACGCCGTCGGCTTCGTCGACGAGCAGATCGTCGCGTGGGGCGAGCCGGGGGAGACGCTCGAGGCGGTGCTCGGCGAGCTGGGCCGCGAGGCCGAGCTGCTGACGCTGATCGAGGGCGACGGCGCGCCGCTCGAAGGCGCCGCCGTGGCCGCGCTCGCGCCGGGCGGGGTCGACGTCGAGTACTCGCGCGGAGACCAGCCCGCCTACTGGTGGCTGATCTCGGCTGAGTGACCGCCGGCCGGGTCGTCGTCGCCGGCGAACGTCAACTGCGGCTGGTAGGGAGGGTGGGGACGTCGGGTGTTTCGACACTCCACTTTCGCGTGGGGTTGCTAATGCACGCATACGGCCATTTCCAGACCCACCACTTTCCTGACCGGCCGCGACCGCAACGAAACGCCCGCGGAAGTCGCCACGCACACTCCGCACCCTCCCCTCAATGCCGCCGTTGACGTTCCCGACCGGGCCCGCGATCAGAATGAGGCCGTGCCGCCGACGGCCTTCGCCACCTCCGACCCGCTGACCGACGAGGCGCTGCGTGCCGTCCCGCCGCACTACGCCCGGCCGTCGCGGCTCGCCGAGCCGCTGAAGGTCTCGCCGCCGAAGGCGGCGGCCGCCGCCGAGCGCCTCGGGCTGCTGACGGTGGGCGACCTGCTCGAGCACCTGCCGCGCGACCGCGGCAGCGCGAGCACGCTGATCGACCTGGCGCCCGGCGAGACCGCGACGGTCGTGGTCGAGGTGCGCTCGATCTCGAGCCGCCCGGTCCGGCGGCGGGGGATGCGCCCGCTGGTGGAGGCGGTGGTCGCGGACGCGACCGGCACGGTCAAGGCCACGTTCTTCAACCAGCCGTGGCTCGAGCGCAAGTACCGGCCCGGCACGCGGCTGCTGCTGCAAGGCAAGTACGAGGCCCGCAACCGCTTTCGGGTGCAGTTCCACGCCGAGACCGGGGAGGCGGTAGGGGCGGCGGAGTCGGAGGTGGCGACCTACCCGGCCACCGACGGGCTGTCGTCGACGCAGATCCTCGCGCTCGTGCGCGAGCAGCGAGCCGCCGCGCGCGACGCGCTCGAGCCGCTGCCGTCGCGGATGCGGGTCAACGACCGGCTGCCCGACCGGCCGGCGGCGCTCGACGCCGCCCACTTCGGCGACCACGAGGGCGGGCGTCTGCGGCTGGCCTACGACGAGCTGCTGCTCGTGCAGATCGCGTTGCTGCGCCGGCGCGCGCGCCGGCGCGAGGGGGCGCGGGCGGCCGCGCTCGAGGCGCCGGGCGAGCTGACGGCGCGCTGGCTCGCCGAGTCGCTGCCGTTCGCGCCCACCGGCGACCAGCGGCGGGCGATGGACGCCGTCGACGCCGAGCTCACGCTCGACCGGCCGATGCAGCGGCTGCTGATGGGCGAGGTCGGCTCGGGCAAGACCGTGGTGGCGCTGTACGCGATGCTGCGTGCGGTCGAGTCCGGCGCCCAGGCGGCGCTGATGGCGCCCACGGAGACGCTCGCCGAGCAGCACTTCGCCACGCTCCAAGCACTGATGCCGGGCGCGCTCGTGCAGGCCGCGCTGCTCACCGGCTCGACGCCGGGGGGCCGCCGCGCCGACCTGCTCGGCAAGCTCGCCACCGGCGAGCTCAAGCTGCTGGTCGGGACCCACGCGCTGATCGAGGAGGCCGTGGAGTTCGACCGCCTGGCGGTCGTGGTGGTCGACGAGCAGCACCGTTTCGGGGTCAACCAGCGGCGCGCGCTCGACCGCAAGGCGCCGGCGTCGCTCGCGCCGCACGTGCTCCACATGACCGCGACGCCGATCCCGCGCACGCTGGCGCTGACCGCGTACGGCGACCTCGATGTCACCGTGCTGCGCGAGCTGCCGGCCGGCCGGCAGCCGATCCACACCCACGTGTGCGCCACCGAGAACGAGCGGTCGCGGGCCTACGAGCGCATCCGCGAGGAGCTGCGGGCCGGCCGTCAGGCGTTCGTCGTCTGCCCGCTGGTCGAGGAGTCAGAGACGCTGCAGGCGCGTGCGGCGACCGCCGAGTACGAGCGCCTGCGCAGCGGCGAGCTGCGCGACTTCGAGGTCGTGCTCCTGCACGGCCAGATGCGCCCGCGCGAGAAGCAGGAGGCGATGGCGGCGTTCGCCGCGGGCGGCGCTGACGTGCTCGTCGCCACGACGGTGATCGAGGTCGGCATCGACGTCCCGAACGCGTCGGTGATGCTCGTCGAGGACGCCGAGCGCTACGGGATCTCGCAGCTGCACCAGCTGCGCGGGCGCATCGGCCGCGGCGAGCACGAGTCGCTGTGCCTGCTGTTCGGGCCGAAGGAGTCGGCCCGCCTGCGCGCGCTGGGCGCGCACCACGACGGCTTCAAGCTCGCCGAGATCGACCTCGAGCTGCGCGGCGAGGGGGAGATGCTCGGCACCCGCCAGTCCGGGATGCAGGCCTTCCGCTTCGCCCGCCTGCCCGAGGACATCGAGCTGCTGGAGCGGGCGCGTATGCGCGCGCGGACGATCCTCGACGCCGATCCCGAGCTGCGCGAGCCCGAGCACGCGCTGCTCGCAGACGCGCTCGCCGCCGCCTTCGGCCCCGACGCGCTCGAGCCGATCCCGGCATAAATCACGGGCTTCCACCGTCTTCGTGTGAAATGCACACGATCATGCTTCCCCAACTCTCAGGCGACCGCCCGTTCGTCACCGACGGCGGGCTCGAGACCACGCTCATCTTCCACGAGGGCCTCGAGCTGCCCGACTTCGCATCCTTCGACCTGCTCAAGGACCCCGCCGGGGTCGACGCGCTGCGCCGCTACTACGCCCCGTACGTCGCGATCGCCCGCGAGAGCGGGACCGGCATCGTGCTCGACACCGCGACCTGGCGCGCGAGCCGCGACTGGGGCGAGCGGCTCGGCTACTCGGCGGGCGAGCTGGCAGAGGCCAACCGCCGCGCCGTCGAGCTGATCCGCGAGATCGCCGAGGCCGAGCCGGACGTCCCGGCCGTGCTCAACGGCGTCGTCGGGCCGCGCGGGGACGGCTACGTGGTCGGCGTGGCCATGACCGCGGACGAGGCCGCCGAGTACCACGCCGCGCAGATCGGCGCGTTCGCCGGCGCCGGCGTGGACATGGTGAGCGCGATCACGATGACGTACGTGGACGAGGCGATCGGCATCGCCCGCGGCGCCGAGGACGCCGGCGTGCCGTCGGTGATCTCGTTCACCGTCGAGACCGACGGCCGCCTGCCGAGCGGGCAGCCGCTGCGCGAGGCGATCGAGCAGGTCGACGCCGAGACGGGGTCGGCGCCCGCGTACTTCATGATCAACTGCGCGCACCCGACACACTTCGCCGCCGTGCTGGACGAGGACGGCGCGTGGCTCGAGCGCATCGGCGGCCTGCGGGCCAACGCCTCGACCATGAGCCACGCCGAGCTCGACGAGGCCGAGGAGCTCGACGAGGGCGATCCCGCCGACCTCGGCGCCCACCACGCCGCCGTCCACGCCCGGCTTCCGGGAGTCTGCGTGCTCGGCGGCTGCTGCGGGACCGACGCCCGCCACGTCGCCGAGGTAGCCGCCGCCTGGTCGCGCTGAATCCGCCCGCGAGCGGAACGAGCGCGCCCGCGGTCGTGCTCGCCTACGAGTCCGGGCTCGTCCGTCCCGGCGTGTGAGTTGCCTCAGACCACTCGCGGAACGACGCTTCGAAGCCGCCCGGGATGAACACGTTGAATGCCGTGGCGGGAGCGTCGGTGCGGTTCGCGAAGTCGTGCGTCATGCCGGCCGGGATGCGGATGAACGTGCCCTCCGGCGCGTCGATCCACTCGTCGCCGACGAGGAACGACATCGTCCCCTCGGTGACCAGGAACAGCTCTTCGTTGGCCTCGTGGTGGTGTGCGCCCGGCCCCTCGTGCCCGGCCTCGACCGACCACTCGGACACGCAATACCGGTCGCCGGTCTCGGCCCCGTCCGCCTTGAATGTCCCCCGCATCGGACCGATCACGTAGGTGCGGCCCGCCTTCGGCGCCAGGATGATCGTCTCGTCGCTCATGGGCCGGTTGTACCGCGCGGCGTGATCGGGTGTCTTGGAGAAATGCGCACGTCACGGATCGGCCGAAGCTGGCGTTCAAGGGTCCGCGCCTCGTCGAGCCGCGGGAGATCGCCGACGCCGTGGCGTTCCTCGCCTCGCCGCGCTCGGCGAGCACGACCGGCACGGAGCTCGTGGTGGACGGCGGCATGCTCAAGGCCGGCTGAGCCGCCCGCCACAATCCCCGGATGCGCGTGATCGCCGGGCGATGGGGCGGGCGGCGGCTGCAGGCGCCGCGCGGCGACGCGACCCGCCCGACCTCCGACCGCGTGCGCGAGGCGCTGTTCTCGGTGCTCGGCGCCCGCGTCGACGGCGCACGCGTGCTCGACCTGTTCGCGGGCTCGGGCGCGCTCGGGATCGAGGCGCTCTCGCGGGGCGCGTCGGAAGCGACGTTCGTCGACAGCGCGCCCGCCGCGATCCGCGCGCTGAAGGCCAACCTGGACACCCTCGGCGCCGACGCCGAGGTCCGCCGCACCGACGCCCTGCGCTTCCTCGGCGCCGCATCCGCCGCCGGGCGCTACTACGATCTCGTCTTCCTCGACCCGCCATACCGGCTGGCCGGGCGCCTCGGGGGCGAGCTGTCGGCGGCGCTGCCGGCCGTGCTGGCTCCCGGTGCGGCGGTCGTCACGGAGAGCGACCGCCGACACGCGCTCGACCTCGACCTCACCTTGATTGACGAACGCCGCTACGGCGACACCCTGATCCGCATCCATGGCCCCTGACCCGCGCATCGCCGTCTGTCCCGGCTCGTACGACCCGATCACGCTCGGCCACGTCGACGTGATCTCGCGCGCGTCGGTGATGTTCGACGAGCTCGTCGTCGCGGTCGTCAACGCCTCCGTGCGCAAGAGCAACTCGCTGTTCAGCGCCGAGGAGCGGATCGGGTTCATCGAGGCCGCGACCGGCCATCTGCACAACGTCCGCGTCGAGCCGTTCTCCAATCTCGTGGTCGAGTTCGCGCGCGAGCGGGGCGCCAAGGCGATCGTCAAGGGCCTGCGCGCGATCTCGGACTTCGAGTACGAGCTGGAGATGAACCAGCTCAACCGCCAGCTCGCCTCGGACATCGAATCGATCTACCTGATGGCGTCCCCGCAGTACAGTTTTCTCTCCTCCAGCGGAGTCAAGGAGATCGCCACGTTCGGTGGTGACGTCTCGGACCTCGTCCCGGAGCCGGTTGCGCGACGATTGAAGGAAGCGCTCGCGCGCTGACGAAACAGGGAGCGCCATGGACGTCCTGGTACTGATCGACAAGCTGGACGATCTCGTCCACAACGCCAAGCAGGTCCCGTTGACGGACCAGGTTCGCGTGGACAAAGAGGAGATCTACGACATCCTCGACCAGATGCGTGCCACGATCCCTGAGGAGATCAAGCAGGCGCGCTGGATCGTCAAGGAGCGCCAGGAGATGCTGGCGGAGGCCAAGCGCGAGGCCGAGCGGATCGTCAAGGAGGCGCGTGAGCGCCAGACGCAGCTCGTTTCTCAGCAGGAGGTCACGCGCGAGGCCGAGCGCCAGGCCGAGGACATCATCGGCGAGGCGCGCGCCCGCGAGCGCGAGATCCGCCTCGGCGCGGAGGACTACGCCGACGAGATCCTCAACACGCTCGAGGTCAACCTCTCGAAGTTCATCGCCGCCGTCCAGCGCGGCCGCGAGCGCCTCCAGGGGCGCGACGAGCCCGCCGAAGTCTCCTGATCCGCTACCACTAGGGCCGTGCTCGAGCTGCGGGACCTCGCGCGCCGCTTCGGTGACGTCGTCGCCCTGGATGGGATCTCGTTCACGGTCGAGGCCGGGCAGATGTTCGGCTTCGTCGGCCCCAACGGCGCCGGCAAGACGACCGCGATGCGCATCGTCCTCGGCGTGCTGGCCGCCGACCGCGGCGAGGTCCGCTTCGACGGGCGCCCGGTGACGTCCGAGATTCGGGCGCGCTTCGGCTACATGCCGGAGGAGCGGGGGCTGTACCCGAAGATGCGCGTGCGCGACCAGCTCGTGTACCTCGCGCGGCTGCACGGGGTCGGCGTCGACGCCGCCGGCGCGTCGGCCGACAGCTGGATCGAGCGGCTCGGCCTGACCGAGCGGGCGGGCGACCGCGTCGAGCAGCTCTCGCTCGGCAACCAGCAGCGCGTGCAGCTCGCCGCGGCGCTGGTGCACGACCCCGAGCTGCTGGTGCTCGACGAGCCGTTCTCCGGACTCGACCCCGGGGGCGTCGACGTGCTGAGTGGCGTGCTCGCCGAGTACGCGACCAGCGGCGTGCCGGTCGTGTTCTCGTCGCACCAGCTCGACCTGGTCGAGCGCCTGTGCGAGGCGGTGGCGATCGTCAAGGACGGGCGCCTGGTGGCCGCCGGCTCGGTGGACGAGCTGCGCGACCGCGGGGCCGACGCGCGTCGCGTCCGCATGTCCGTCGAGCTGCGCGACGGCGCCACGCCCGACGACCTGCTCGCGGCCGCACGGGCGGCGGGCACGGTGACCGACTTCGGGCTCGAGCGGCCGACGCTGACCGAGCTGTTCCGGGAGGCGGTCGCCACATGAGCGGCCGCGAGGCCGTGGCGCTCGTCGCGCGGCGGGAGATCACCGAGCGGGCGCGCGAGAAGTCGTTCCTGCTCTCGACGCTGGTCAACGTCGTGATCATCGTGGCCGTCGTCGTGCTGGCCTCCCTGATCGGAGGCGAGACGCGCTACACGGTCGGCTACGCCGACGACGACGAGCGCGCGGTGGTCGAGGCCGCGGCCGGCGCCGCCGCGGGCACCGACGTGGTCATCGACGCGCGACCGGTCGAAGGCGACGTCGGAGGCCGCGCTCGACGAGGGCACGATCGACGCCGCGGTCGTGGGCGGCGAGCTCGTCGCGACCGAGTCGCCCGACGACGAGCTCGTGGCGCTGCTGCAGGCCGCCAACCTGAGGGCGAAGGGCGCCGAGCTACCCGAGCCGCTGCAGATCGCCACCACGGAGCCGGTCGACGAGGACGCGGACGCGACGACGGGCTACGCGTTCTTCATGGTCCTGATCCTCTACGGCCAGCTGCTGACGTACGGGTACTGGGTCGCGTCCGGCGTCGTCGAGGAGAAGGCCTCTCGGGTGGTGGAGGTGGTGCTCTCGACGATCCGTCCGGCACACCTGCTGGCCGGGAAGGTGATCGGGCTCGGGCTGCTCGGCCTCGCCAACCTGCTGCTGATCGCTGCCGTCGGGTTGGGGGCGGCGACCGCAACGGGCGCGCTTGACGTCGACGGCGCCGTCGTGGGTGCGGCCGGTCTGGCGCTGGCGTGGTTCGTCGTCGGATACGCGTTCTACGCCGGCGCGTTCGCCTGCGCGGGCGCGCTCGTGCCGCGCCAGGAGGAGCTCCAGTCGAGCATGGCGCCGCTGACCGTGATCGTCCTGATCTCGTTCTTCATCGCCTTCGCGGTCCTGGAGAACCCCGACGGCACGCTCGCCCGCATCACCGCGTTCATCCCGATGACGGCGCCGATGACGATGCCGCCCCGGATCGCCTCCGGCGACGCGGCCACGTGGGAGATCATCGCCTCGTACGTGGTGACGGCCGTCGCCGCGGGGTTGCTGGTGCCGCTGGCGGCGCGGATCTACGCCGGCGGGATCCTCCGGACGGGCTCCGCGCTGCGGCTGCGCGAGGCCTGGCGCCGCTGATCGGCCCGGCGGAACGTCAACGGCGGCTGGGTAGGGAGGCTGGAGTGCCGGCCGCGGCGCTGGGGAAAGCCGCCCGGCGGGCGGGCGGTTCGCGAAATCCGTGAAGTTACCCCCGGAAACCGACGCCTACTTCACGAAGTTCGCGCCATCGCCGGCCACGCTGGCTCCCCCACCCTCCTTACCCAGCCGCAGTTGACGTTCGCCGACGCGACCGGCCGACCGTCGGACGGCGCGCGGCTCAGTCGGTGGCCTCGGCCACCATGGCGTCGATCTGCTCGAGGTGGCCGCGCACGCGCCGCGCCATGTCGTCGACGATCTTCTGCACGCCCTCGATCTGGCCGGCCGCGCTGGTGAGCTGGCTCTTGATCCGTCGCACGTCCTCCATGGCGACCGTCGCCCGCTCGACCTCGGCGCGCACGGCGGACGCGTCGAGCCCTTCGGCGCCGCCCTTGGTCATCACGACGCGCGCGCGAGCGAGCGAGTAGGCGACCTCGAGGGCGAGCCGGGAGCCGTCCTCGGGGTCGTAGACGACGAACAGCTTGTCGCCGTTCACCTCGCGCAGGGCAGGCGCGCGGGCGGGCAGCTTGTCCTCGTGCGGGACGACCCAGACCGCGTAGTCGGCCGCGCGCTGGTTCATCGCCTCGTCGAGCTCGGCAAGTGCTTCGTTGCGCGAGCGGCGCGAGTTCTTGGCCTCGAACACGATCCGGCCGCGTGGGCGGCCGGCGCAGCCGTCGATGTCGACCACCACGTCGCCCTTGCGGCCGCCGACGCCGCGCAGGTCGCCGACGCCGTCGCAGTCGTCCCCGTGGCCGGACGCGATCATCTCCAGCGCCTCGAGCACGGCCTCCTCGTAGGGGCGTCCCTTGGCGGTCGAGCGGTCGTGCTCGGCCGCCACCTCGAGCGCCTTCTCCTTCTCGGCCTGGAGCTTGGCCACCTCGAGCTGCAGCTCGCCGAGGCGGCCGTTCATCTCCCGCAGATGCGAGTGCTGCTGGTCGGACGACTGCCGGATGGCGGCGACCGCGGCGCGCTGGAACGTGGCCAGGGGGTTCGACTCGTCGGCCGAGGAGAACTGCTTGAACAGGCGCTCGCGCGACTCGTTGAGCAGCTCGGCCACCGCGGTGCGCACCTGGTGCTGCACGGCCGTGCTGGACTCGGCGCCGAAGTGGCGCTGCAGCACCCGCGTGACGTGCCCGCTGTCGGGTCCGAACGCCTGCTCGAGCTGCGTGTGCAGCTCGGTGACCACGGTCTCGGCGGTCTTCTCGAGGTCCTGCCGCAGCACCTCCACCGACGCGCCCGCCTGCTCGCGGTCGAGGATGCGGGCGCCGATCTCGATCGCGTCGGATACCACGCGCTCGGGGCTCTCACCGGCGTCGGCCCGCGCGCGCACGAACTCCGCCGTCGCCGCGTCGTCGACGATCAGGTTCTCGACGATCACCCGCCCGAGCAGGGCGGTGACCCGGGGGTGGCGGAGCGGAGTCGCGGCTTCCATGGCCATTTGCAGGCTAGGTGCCGCTTCGGACGCGATCAGCTCACTTCGAACCGCGCGAGGCCCTCGGGCTCCTCATCGTTGACCTCGAGCCGCGAGACCTCGGCGTGGCCCGGCCCGGAGCGGCACAGCTCGACCAGCGCGTCGACGGCGTCCGGCTCGCCCTCGAACACCGCCTCGACGGTGCCGTCGCCGCAGTTGCGGGCCCAGCCGGCCACGCCGCGCCGGGCTGCCTCGCGACGCACGGAATCGCGGAAGAACACGCCCTGTACGCGCCCGTGCGCCCGTACGCGACGCCTGACAGCCACGCCGGTACCGTAGACATTGATGGCCACCGTCGAGGTGCTGGACACCGACATCACCGCGCTCGAGGTGGACGCGATCGCCAACGCGGCCAACACGCGGCTCCTGCACGGCGGCGGCGTGGCCGCAGCGATCTCCCGCGCGGGCGGTCCGGCGGTCGATGCCGAGTCGGCCGAGAAGGCGCCGATCGGACTCGGCGAGGCGGTCGAGACGACGGCCGGGGACATGCCCGCACGGTGGGTCATCCACGCCGCCACGATGGAGCTCGGCGGGCCCACGTCGGCGGACATCGTGCGCCGCGCGACGGCGTCCACGCTCGCGCGCGCGGACGACCTCGGCGCCGACAGCCTCGCGCTCGTCGCCTTCGGCACCGGCGTCGGCGGCTTCCCGCTGGACGACGCGGCGCGGATCGAGGTCGAGGAAGTCCGCCGCCATCTCGATACGGGCTCGCGGCTCGAGCGAGTCGTGTTCGCGGTGCACGGCGACGCCGCGCGGCGGGCGTTCGAGGCCGCCCTGGATTGATCGACGAGCTGCTCGCGCTCGGCGGGGCGTCCGCGCCGCCCGCGGCCACCGCCCGGATACGCGCGCTGCTACAGACCGCGCTGCGGCACGGCCGGGAGGAGCTCGAGAAGCCGCGCTCGGGCTACCGGGAGCCGGTGCTGGTGGCGTTCGCGGCGGCGCCCGGTGCGCTGCTGGCCGCCACGCCGGCAGTCGCCGGCTTCCGTGCCGATCCCGACGCCGTCTCCGAGCGCGGCTGGCTGCTCGTCGCCGCGGTCGTGGCGGTGCTGGTCGAGCTGGCGGCGCCGGGCCCGCCCGCGGGGCCGGGGGACCTCCAGGCCGGCGACCTCGACGGCTTCCTCGTCCTCGGCCTGCCCGCGGCCGTCGAGCCCGCCGACCTCGACGAGTACGCGCCGCTGCTGTTCGACGAGCGCGCCGGCCGGCTCGACCGCCTACGGGCCCGCGGGGTCACCGTGCCCGCGCGGCTGCTCGAAGGGTCCGAGCTGCGCGAGCCGATCGGCGCCCACCATCCGCTGCGCGTGGCGGAGGCGGTCGCGCGCCTCGGCGGGAGCCCGGAGGACCCGCGCTCGGTCGAGGAGCACGAGGACGCGGTGCTCGCGCTCTCCGCGCCACTCGAGGCTGCGCGCGCTGTGCGCCCGCACGAGGACCCTGACCCGGCGCGGCGGGTGGCGCGACGCATCCTTCAGCGGCTCGACGGCATGGGCAAGTGGGGCGGCTACCACACCGACTTCGCGCACCTCGCGCGCGGGTTCGCGGGCAACGAGCGCAAGCTCGCGCAGGCCGTCGGCGAGGCGCTGCTCGAGGCCGGCCTGCTGGCCGAGAAACCCTCGGTCGGCCAGCGCCACGTGTTCCTCAACCCGCGCCGCGCGGCCGAGATCCGGCGGCTGATCGACGAGGGCGCGTTGCCACCGGGGATGCGCCTGCCGTCCGTTTGACACGATGCCGCGCATGCCCGACCTCGGCCGCGCGCGGACCCAGATCACGACCAAGCTCTTCACCGCCCGGACGCTCGCCGGCGCGGGCGTGCTGCACCCCGGCCGCCCCGACCACGTGGTCGGCGCCGTGCGCTCGCTGCTGCGCTTCGGGCCGACGCCTGCCGGCGGCTACGGTGCGTCCGCCGAGCGCTACGGGTCAGAGACGGCGATCGTCGACGAGCTCGGCACGCTGACGTTCGCCGAAGTCCACGAGCGCACCAACGCGCTCGCCAACGCGCTCGCCGCCGACGGCGTGACGGCCGGCGACAGCGTCGGGGTCATGTGCCGCAACCACCGCGGGTTCGTCGACGCGGTGATCGCCTGCTCGAAGGTCGGCGCTCACGTGCTGTTCCTCAACACGGCGTTCTCCGGCCCTCAGCTGACGGACGTCGCCAAGCGCGAGAAGCCGAAGGCGCTGATCTACGACCACGAGTTCGAGGAGCTGATCCACGACGCCTCGCGACGGCGCAAGCGCTACATCGCGTGGCACGACCCGGATGGCGGCAAGCCGCAGGATCCGAGCGTGGACGAGCTGATCGGGCGCGGCGACACGCGGGACGTGGTGCCGCCGGCGGAGCGCGGCAAGGCCATCATCCTCACGTCGGGCACGACCGGCACCCCGAAGGGCGCCTCCCGCTCGCAGCCGCGCTCGCTCGACCCAGCCGCGGCGCTGCTGGCGATGATCCCGCTGAAGGCGCGCGAGCGGACGATGATCGCCGCCCCGATGTTCCACTCGTGGGGCTACGTGCACTTCACGCTCGGCATGAGCCTGTCCTCCACGCTCGTGCTCAACCGCAAGTTCGACCCCGAGGAGACGCTCTCGCTGACCGCGCGCCACGAGGCGACCGCGCTGATCGTCGTTCCGGTGATGATGCAGCGGATCCTCGAGCTGCCCGACGAGGTGCTGCGGCGCTACGACCTCTCGAAGGTGCGGGTGGTGGCCGTCTCGGGTTCGGCGCTGCCCGGCGCGCTGTCGGAGAAGTGGATGAATCTGTTCGGCGAGAACGTCTACAACCTCTACGGCTCGACCGAGGTGGCGTGGGCGAGCATCGCGACGCCGCAGGACCTGCGCGCCGCGCCCGGCACCGCAGGCCGCCCTCCGTACGGCACGATCGTCCGCCTCTACGGCGACGACGGCAAGCCGGTGTCACGCGGGCAGACGGGCCGCATCTTCGTGGGCAACGAGATGCAGTTCGAGGGCTACACCGGCGGCGGCAACAAGGACGCCATCGACGGGCTGCTCTCCTCTGGCGACGTCGGGCACTTCGACGAGCACGGGCGCCTGTTCGTCGACGGCCGCGACGACGACATGATCGTCTCCGGCGGCGAGAACGTCTTCCCGGTCGAGGTCGAGGACCTGCTGGCCGGCCACGACGACGTGATCGAGGTCGCGGTCTTCGGCGTCGACGACGAGCAGTTCGGCCAGCGACTGAAGGCGGTGGTGGTCAAGAAGAGCGGCTCGTCGCTGAGCGAGGCCGACGTCAAGAAGCACGTGAAGGCCAACCTCGCGGGCTACAAGGTGCCGCGTGAAGTCGCGTTCGTCGACGAGCTCCCGCGGACCTCGACGGGCAAGGTCCTCAAGCGTGAGCTGAAGGACCGCTGAGCTACCGTGAGATGGCCATGCCTCAGCGCACCGACACCTTCGAACTCGCCCCGCTCGGCCTCCGCTCCGGCGACGGCCGGCGGCTCGACCTGCACGTCGCCGTCGACCCGTTCCACTACGCCGGTGAGCCGTACGCGGTCATGCCCGAGCTCGTGCCCGTGCGGGTCGACGTCTCCCGCACCACGGGCAACGGCTGGGCGCTGCGGCTGCGCTTCTCGGCGGGCCTCGAGGGGCCGTGCATGCGCTGCCTGGAACCCGCCGCGCCGACGTTCGACATCGACGCGCGCGAGGTGTCCCAGCCCGGCGGCGGCGACGAGCTGAGCTCGCCGTACGTCGGCGCCGACGACGAGCTGGCGCTCTCGCAGTGGGCCCGCGACGCGCTCGCGCTCGCGCTCCCGGTTCAGCTGACGTGCCGGGAGGACTGCGCCGGGCTCTGCGCCGAGTGCGGGGCGAACCTCAACGAGCCGCACGAGCACCAGCACGAGGCGGCGCCGGACCCGCGCTGGGCGAAGCTCGGAGAGCTGAAGTTCGACTAGGAAACCGTGGGGGCCCCGCCCAACGGGCCATTCCGTGTGGAGCGATGTCCCGTTGGGCACCCCCTGCGGCGCTCGCGGTCGCGGCGCTGTCCGCGCTCGTCGTCGCGCCCGCGCCGTCGTACGACCCCTGGGCATGGCTCCTGTGGGGGCGGGAGCTGGCGGGCGGCACGCTCAGCACCGAGGAGGGGCCGGCGTTCAAGCCGCTCCCCGTACTCGTCTGCGCGCCGCTCTCGGTGCTCGGGGGCGCGGCGCCCGCCGCCTGGGTCATCCTCGCTCGCGCGGGAGCCGTGCTCGCGGTCGTCCTCGCGTTCGGTCTGGGCCGCCGCCTCGTCGCAGCCGGATCGCCGCCCGCGCGCGATCGCGGCGCGGCGGCTGCCGGGGTCGTCGCGGCCACCGGGGTCGCGCTGTGCGGGGGCTTCCTCGGATACTCGGCCGCCGGCGCCGAGCCCGGCTGGACGATCGCGTTCGCGCTGCTCGGCCTCGCGGCGTGGCGCTCGGAGCGCCCGCGGGCTGCGCTGGCGTGCGGGGTCGGGTGCGCGCTGCTGCGGGTGGAGGCGTGGCCGTTCCTGCTCGTGTTCGGCGCCGTGCTGTGGCGCCGCCGGCCGCAGGACCGCCCGCTACTCGCGGCGGTCGCGCTCGCGGTCCCGGCGCTGTGGTTCGTTCCCGAGCTGCTTGCCTCCGGCGATCCGCTGCGCTCGGGGGCGCGGGCCCGGATCCCGAACCCGGGCGCGCCCGCGGAGGCCGCCGTGCCGGCGCTCGCGTCCCTGCGCGAGGC
Organism: uncultured Solirubrobacteraceae bacterium; assembly: GCA_963838655.1. GTDB lineage: Bacteria > Actinomycetota > Thermoleophilia > Solirubrobacterales > Solirubrobacteraceae > DASSUW01. The sequence goes on from CAWIRW010000015.1 coordinate 62,109, forward strand.
GGCCGCGCTGCCGTTGTGGCCGCTGTGGGCGGGCGCTGTCGTGGCCGCCGTGCTGCTCCCCGCTACGCGCCTGCTGCTGGCCGCGGGCCTCGCCTGGATCGCACTCGTCGCCGTCATGGCGCAGGCCGGCTTCTCCGGCGAGCCGCGCTACGCGCTGCCGGGAGCCGCGCTCGTGGCGATCGCGGGCGCCGTCGGCCTGGCCGCGGCCACGATTCGAGGGGGCCGCGTCGTGGCGGCGAGCCCACGGGGTCGCCTTGCGGCTTCGCTCGTGGCCGCGGCCCTCGTGCTCGTGGCGGCGTGGCCGAAGCTCGCCGATCTCGACGACCTTCGCCGCGACCGCGCGTGGGCAGCGGGGCTGGCGGAGGATCTCGAGGACGCGATCGCCGCCGTCGGCGGCCGGCAGTCCGTGCTCGCCTGCGGGCGGCCGTACGTCGGTGACCTGCGCGGGCCGCTGCTGGCCTACCACCTCGACGTCGAGAAGCGGCGCGTGGCGTTCGTGCCGCGGCCTCCCGGCACGGTGTTCCGCTCGCGGCTGCACGCCGGCGACCCGGTCGAGCCGCCGACGTCAGGAGCGTTCGCCACGCGCGCTCGCGCCGGCGCCTGGGAGGTCCGGACCGCGTGTTAGGGTACCCTAACGATGCGCTTCCGGCTCCTCGCAGCGGCGTGCGCCGTCGCCGCGCTCGCCGTCGTTGCGGCCGTGGCCCTCGGAGCGGGCGAGGACTCGCTCGCCGAGGTAGACCCGCTGCCGCCGGCGCGTGAGAGCGGCCGCGCGCACGCATTCGACGTCGAGCGCATCGCGACTGGCCTCAACCGGCCGACGTTCGTGGGCGTCGCGCCCGGCGACCCCGACGCCCTGTGGGTGCTCGAGCAGCCCGGACGCGTTGTCCGCCTCCACGACGGCCGGCGCAGCGTGATGCTCGACCTCGCCGGTCAGGTCACGACCGGCGCCGAGCAGGGGCTACTCGGCCTCGCGTTCCACCCCGACTTCGTCACCGACCGGCGGCTGTACCTGCATTGGAGCGACCGCCGCGGCGACACGCGGGTGGCCGAGTTCCGCGCTCGCGCCCGCGCGGTCGACCCCCAGCCGCTCCGCGAGCTCCTCTTCCAGGAGCAGCCCGAGCCCAATCACAACGGCGGTCAGCTCGCGTTCGGCCCCGACGGGCGGCTCTACCTCGGCCTCGGCGACGGCGGCGGGGCGTACGACCCCGAGCGCCGCGCCCAGGACCCGGGCGACCGGCTCGGCAAGCTGCTCTCCAGCGACGTCGCGCGGCCGAAGCCCCGCTGGCGCACCGAGCTGATCGGCCTGCGCAACCCTTGGCGGTTCGCGTTCGACCCGGCACTCGGCGAGGTGTGGATCGGCGACGTCGGGCAGGACGAGATCGAGGAGATCGACCGCGTCCAGCTCGAGCCCGACGAGCCGCCCAAGAACCTCGGCTGGAGCGCCTTCGAGGGCGACCGGCGGCTGCCCGAGGGCGACGACGAGCTGGCGCCGGGCGAGCTCGTCTGGCCGGTCGCGGTCTACACCCACGACGACGGCTGCTCGGTGACCGGCGGCTACGTCTACCAGGGCGCGAAGCTCGACGGCCTGCGCGGCCGCTACCTGTACGGCGACTTCTGCTCGGGAATCCTGTGGTCCCTGCGCGGCGCGCCCGAGGGGCGAGCGGCCGACGTCCGCCGCGAGCGAGCGGGCGTGCCGCAGCTCACCCACATCGGCCCCGACGCCGACGGCGAGCCGTTGTTCGCGTCCGGCAACGGATCGCTCTACCGCGCCGTCGCCCCAGACTGAACGCAGGCGCCCTCTCTAGTCCGGCTCGATGGCGCTGACCGGGCCGTCGATCCAGATCCGCACGTGGTCGCCGGGATGCCACGCCGGGAAGCCCAGGCGGCGGGAGCGCAGCCGCAGGCCGCTCGGCAGCTCGAGGTGCACGAGCTGGTCGTGGCCGTAGAAGGAGCGGGCGACGACCACCGCCTGGGCTCCCTCCTGGCCGCTCGCCGGGCCCGTGCCGATAGCCACCGACTCGGGGCGGATGACCACGTTCACGCGGCCCGCGAGCTCCGCCGGCGCGCCGAAGCGGCCGAGCTCGCACTCCAGCACGCCGCGGCTCGCGGTGCCCGGGAGCACGTCGGCGTCGCCGAGGAACTCGGCCACCCAGCGCGTCAGCGGCCGCTCGTAGATCTCCTCGGGCGTGCCGACCTGCTCGACGCGCCCGTCGCGCATCACGGCCACGGTCCCGGCGAGCGACAGCGCCTCGGCCTGGTCGTGGGTGACGAGCAGCGCGCTCGTGCCGGCCGCCCGCAGAATCTCGGTGACCTGCGCGCGAAGGGCGTCGCGCAGGCCGGCGTCGAGGGACGCGAACGGCTCGTCGAGCAGCACGACCTCCGGGTCGGCGGCCAGCGCCCGGGCGAGCGCCACGCGCTGGCGCTCGCCGCCGGAGAGCTCGTGCGGGTAGCTGTCCGCTCGGGCGCTCAGGCCCACGAGCTCGAGGCACTCGGCGACACGCTCGCGCCGTGAGGCGCCGAAGGCGACGTTGCGCTCGACCGTGAGGTGGGGGAAGAGCGCGCCGTCCTGGAAGACCATGCCGATGCGCCGGTGCTCGGGCTCGACCCACATCCCGTCGCCCGCCACGCCGCGCCCGCCGATCGCGACACGACCGCCGTCCGGCGCCTCGAAGCCGGCGATCACGCGCAGGAGTGTGGTCTTGCCTGAGCCGCTCGGGCCGAGCAGCGCGACCAGCTCGCCGCGCTCCACGCGCAGCGTCGCGCCGTCGACGGCGCGGGTGCGGCCGAAGCGTTTCTCGACGCCGCGGGCATCGATCGCCGGTTCCGTCACCACCGAGTAAGGTTACCCTAATGCGCTGGACCAGGAAGCGTCTCGGCCTTGTCGCCGCGGGCGTGGGGCTCGTCATCGCCCTGCTCGCCGCCGCCGCTTTCGCGCTCGCCGGCTCGGCCGACGTCGTCGTCTACAACGGCCGCTCCCAGTACGGCGACGAGCAGGCCTTCAAGGCGTTCGAGGAGCAGACCGGGCTCGACGTCGAGCTGCGCGGCGGCACGGCTCCCGAGTTGTTCGAGCGCCTGCGCCGCGAGGGCGACCGCACGGACGCCGACGTGCTCGTCACGACCGACCTGGCGAACCTGTGGCGCGCCGAGGAGGCGGGGCTGCTCGAACCCATCGAGACGCCGCGGCTGCGCGAGCAGGTACCCACGGAGCTGCACGACCCCGACGGCGCGTGGTGGGGGATCAGCACCCGGATCCGCACCCCGATGCGGTCCACCGAGCGGGTGCCGGAGAACGCGGTCCGCTCGTACGAGGACCTCGGGGACGAGCGCTTCAAAGGCCGCCTCTGCCTGCGCACCTCGAACAACGAGTACAACCAGTCGCTCGTCGCGGACCGGATCGCCAAGCAGGGAGAGGCCGAGACCGAGGCGCTGCTGCGCTCGTGGATGGCCAACGAGCCGCAGATCCTCGGTTCGGACGTCGACGTGCTCGACGCGATCGCCGCCGGCCGCTGCGACGTCGGGCTCACGAACCACTACTACCTCGGCCGCGAGATCGCAGACGACCCGGACTTCCCCGTCGCTCCCGCGTGGCCGGAGGCCGGCGCACACCTGAACCTGTCGGGCGCGGGCGTCGTGAAGGGCTCCGAGCACCGTGCGGACGCCGTGCGGCTGCTCGAGTTCCTGACGGCCCGCGAGGCGCAGGCCGCGATCGTCGAGAACAGCGAGTTCGCCGCCAACCCCGACGTGCCGCCGGCCGAGCACCTGCGCGAGTGGCAGGACGTGCGCACCGACCCGATCGACGTCGAACGCGCCGGGCCGGCGCTCGAGGCCGCCGTCGCCATGATGCAGCGCGTGGGGTGGGAGTAGCCGTCCGACGTCGGCCGTCCGGCTGGACGGTTGCGGGGATCGCCGTTGCCGCGGTCGTGCTCGCGCCGCTGCTCGTGCTCCCCGCGTCGTTCGTCGGCCAGGGCGACGCGCTCGACCAGATCGGCGCCAGCCTGCTGCCCGAGGCCCTGCGGGCGAGCCTCGTGCTCGCCGCCGGCGTCGGCGTCGGGACGCTGCTGCTCGGCGGCGGCCTCGCCACCCTCGTCTCCTTCTACGACTTCCCGGGCCGCCGCTGGCTCGACTGGGCGCTGGTGTTGCCGCTCGCGATGCCGGCCTACGTGCTCGTCTACGTGCTGCTCGGCCAGTACGACGAGTCGGGCCCGTTCGGCGGGCGACTGCCGGAGGTGCGGTCGACCGGCGGCGCGATCGCGGTGCTCACGCTCGTGCTCTACCCGTACGTCTACGTGCTCGCCCGGGGCGCGTTCCTCGGCCAGTCGCGCCAGGCGCTCGAGGCGGCCCGCACGCTCGGCCTCTCCTACGGCGCGTCGGTCCGGCGCGTGGCGCTCCCGCTCGCCCGCCCGGCGCTGGCCGGCGGCGTGGCGCTCGCCGTGATGGAGGCGCTCGCGGACTTCGGCGCCGTCAACCTCCTCAACTACCGCGCGCTGACCGACGCGATCTACCGCGTCTGGTACGGCACATTCGACCAGGCGGCGGCGCTGCAGCTCGCCACCGTGCTGGTGACGCTGGCCGCCGGGCTCGTCGCGCTCGAGCAGTTCGCCCGCGGGCGCGCACGGTACGACCAGGCGCTGTCGCGCGGCGAGGCGGTGACCCCGCGGCGCCTGCGGGGGCCGGCCGGGTGGCTCGCGGCGCTGGTGCCGGTACTGCTGCTCGTGGCGGTGGTCGTCGCTCCGCTGGTGCAGCTGCTCGCGTGGGCCGTCGGATCGGTGGGGGAGGGGGCGTCGGCCGAGGCGCTCGCACGCGCCGCGGTCAACAGCCTGCTGCTGGCGTCGGTGGCCGCTGTCGTCGGGGTGATCGCGGCGACCGTGGTCGCATACGGTCCGCGCGCGCAGCCGTCCCGCCTGGCCGTGGTGGCGGGGCGCGCCAGCGCGCTGGGCTATGCGGTGCCCGGCACCGTGGTGGCCGTCGCGGTGTACGTGCCGCTCGCGTGGCTCGACGCGCGGCTCGACGACCTCGCCGGCGTCGGCCTCGTGCTCACGGGTACGGCGGTCGGCCTCGTGTTCGCGTACGTCGTGCGCTTCCACGCGCTCGCGCTGTTCAGCGTGCAGTCGCGGATGGGACGGATCGCGCCGTCGCTCGACGAGGCCGCGCGCAGCCTCGGCGCCGACCGCTCGCGGCTGCTCGCCGACGTCCATCTCCCGCTGCTCTGGCCGGGGATCGTGATCGCCGCGCTGCTCGTGTTCGTCGAGGTCGTCAAGGAGCTGCCGGCCACGGCGCTGCTGCGCCCGCTCGGCGGCGACACGCTCGCGATCACCGTCTGGGAGGCGACGAAGGATTCGCGCTTCGACACCGCCGCGCTGCCCGCGCTGCTGATCGTCGCTGCCGGGCTGGTGCCGGTGGTGCTGGCGATCCGGCTCGCGCGCGCGCCCGGACCCGGGTGAGCTTCGCTACCCTTTCGCGTCGCCCATGGCTGTCCCGAAGCAGAAGCAGTCGCACTCGCGCACGACCAAGCGCCGGTCGCAGCACAAGATCAGCGCGCCGTCGATCAACGCGTGCCCGCAGTGCCACCAGCCCCGGCGCCCGCACCGGGTGTGCCCGCACTGCGGCACGTACGGCGGCCGCGAGGTCGTCGACGTGTCGTCGCACGACCACGACCACGAGCACTAGCTCGCCATGCCCCAGCAGGTCACGGTCGCGGTCGACGCGAACGGGGCCGACAAGGGTCCCGCGGAGGTGGCGCGCGGCGCCGCGCTGGCCGCGGCGGCCGGCACGCGCGTGCTGCTGTTCGGCCCGGCCGCCGAGCTGGGCGCGGCGCCGGAGGGCGTCGAGATCGTCGACGCGCCGCTCTCGATCGCCAAGGCCGCCGATCCTGCGCGCGCGGTGCGCGGGAACCCGGAGGCCTCGATCGTGCAGGCCGTGGAGGCGGTCGCCGCCGGCCGCGCGGACGCGCTCGTCTCCGGGGGCTCGACCGGGGCGGCGCTCGCCGCCGCGCTGTTCTCCTTCAAGCGCGCCCGCGGCGTGCACCGCCCGGCGCTAGCGGTCGTGGTGCCGGTCCCCGGCTCGCCGTTCCTGCTACTCGACGCCGGCGCCAACGTCGAGGTGCGGGCGGAGCATCTCGTGCAGTTCGCGCACATGGGCGCGGCGTTCATGGAGGTCGTGATGGGCGTCGAGCGGCCGCGGGTGGCGCTGCTCTCCAACGGCGAGGAGGCGAGCAAGGGCCCCGAGCAGGTGGTCGCCGCGCACGCTGCGCTGAGCGGGCACTCGGGCTTCGTGGGCAACGTCGAGGGGTTCGCGATCGGCTCCGGCGTGGCCGACGTGATCGTGGCCGACGGCTTCGCCGGCAACGTCGCGCTGAAGGTGATGGAGGGGACGTCCTCGGTGTTGCTGGGAGCGGTCCGCGCCGCGGCGACCTCGTCGCTGCGCGGTCGGCTGGGCGGCCTGCTCCTGCGCCCGGCGCTCCGCGGCCTGCGCGACGAGCTCGACCCCGAGCTCGCCGGCGGCGCCGTGCTGCTGGGCCTGCGCCGGCTCGGCGTGGTGCCGCACGGCTCGTTCGGCGAGCGCGGGTTCGCGCGCGCGATCGAGGTCGCGGCGCGCGGGGTACGGGAGGACGTCGTCGGGCGCACGCACGAGCGACTTACGGCGGCGGGGGCGCTGCGGAGGCCGTCCGAGAGGGCAGCTAGCGTGCCCGAGGCATGACGCGAGACGAGGTCCTCGAGCTGATCCGCGAGCACCTGGCCGACGAGCTGGAGCTCGATCCGGCGCGCATCGGCGAGGGCACGCACTTCCGCGACGACCTCGCCGCCGACTCGCTCGACCTCTACACGCTCGTGCAGGAGCTCGAGGACACCTACGGGGTCAAGATGTCCGACGAGGAGGCGGCGCGGATCCAGACCGTCGGCGCTGCGGTCGACTTCGTGCTCGCCCATCCGCCGCCCGCGCCCGCGGGCGGGGCCGCCGACCGCGAGCCGGGATCCTGACCTCTGCGCAAGCTGCACGAACTGCTGGAGCGGCTGCCGGAGGATCTCGCGCGGCAGGCGGTCACGCATGCCTCGTGGGTCGCCGCGCGGTCCGACGCCTACGAGCGGCTCGCCTTCCTGGGGGACTCGGTGCTCGGCCTGGCGGTCAGCACGCACCTCTTCCCGCGGCTCGAGAGCCACGGTGCCGGGCGGCTGACGAAGGTGCGCGCGCAGGCGGTCTCCGGTCGCTCCTGCCGGGCCGTGGCCGAGCGCCTGGGGATCCCGGAGCGCCTGCGGGCGGCGGCGCCGCCGGAGGTGGCCGGCCCGGCGACCGACGCCTTGGCCCAGACCGAGCGCGTGCTCGCCTCCGTGATCGAGGCGGTGATCGGCGCCTGTTACCTCGCGTACGGGTACGAGGAGACCGCGGACGCGGTGGTGGAGGCGTTCACGCCGGAGATCGAGCAGGCGCTCGAGCGCCCGGCCGACTTCAAGTCCGCACTACAGGAGCGCCTGGCGCGCCGCGGGTCGGTCGTGGCGTACGAGGTCACGGCCGAGGAGGGCCCGCCGCACGACCGCAGCTTCGAGGTCGCCGCCGTGGTCGCGGGGGAGGAGCTGGCGCGGGGCACCGGCCGCTCGAAGAAGGACGCCGAGCAGGCGGCCGCCGAGGCGGCGCTGGACGGACTGAAGGGGTGACGGCGTGCACCTGAGGTCGATCACGCTCAAGGGCTTCAAGTCGTTCCCGGACCGCACGCGGCTCGAGTTCTCGCCCGGCGTGTCGGTGGTCGTCGGGCCGAACGGGTCGGGCAAGTCCAACATCACGGATGCCGTGCTGTGGGCGATGGGCGAGCAGTCGCCGCTGGCGGTGCGCGGCCAGTCGATGCAGGACGTGATCTTCGCCGGCGCCCACGGCGTGCAGGCGCGCGGGGAGGCCGAGGTCGAGGTCGTGCTCGACAACGAGGGCGGCGCCGTGGACCTGGAGGCGGGCGAGATCTCGATCCTGCGGCGGCTCAACCGCGCCGGGGAGGGCGAGTACCGGATCAACGGCGCGCGCTGCCGGCTGACCGACGTGCTCGAGCTGCTGTCGGACACCGGCCTCGGCAAGGAGATGCACTCGATCGTCTCCCAGGGCCGCGTCGAGGCGATCGTGACCTCCAAGGCGCGCGACCGGCGGATGCTGATCGAGGAGGCGGCCGGGCTCGGCAAGCATCGCAAGCGCCGTCGCCGGGCACAGCTCAAGCTCGCGCGCACGCAGGACAACTTGGACCGCGCTCTGGACGTGGAGCGCGAAGCGCGCACGCGGCTGCGGCCCCTGAAGCGCCAGGCCGAGGCCGCCGAGCTGCACGAGCGACTCGAGCGCCAGACCGACGAGGCGCTGTGGGCGCTCGCGCGGGAGGACATGCGGGTGGCGGCCGCCGGGCTGAGCGCGGCGGAGGCGGCGGTGGCCGCGGCGCGGGCAGCGGCGTTGGAGACCGAGGAGGAGCTGCGGGCGGTGGCGGCGCGGCGCGAGGCGGCCGAGGAGGCGCTGGCCTCGCGCGGCGAGGAGCGCGAGGCGCTCGCGAATCGCTACTACGCGGCGCGCTCGGCGCGCGAACGGATCGGGTTGCGCGAGGAGTCCGCGCGCCAGGCGGCCGCCGGGCTCGCCGACCGGGGTGAGCGGCGACGGGCGCTGCTCGCTTCGCTCGAGGCGGAGGCCGCGTCCGACGCGGGCGACGACGGATCGCTCGAGCGGATCGCGGCGCTCGAGGCCGAGCTCGCCGAGCTCGCTTCTGACCGCGCGGCGCGGGTGGAGCGCGAGGTCGCGGCGCTCGAGGCCCGGCGCGTAGAGGCGGCGACGCGGGTCGCCGCGCTCGCGGAAGCCGCCGCCGCGGCGGACGCCGCGCGCTCGCAGGCCGACGTCTCCGCGGAGACGGCCCGCCGCGGGCGCCGCGACGTTGAGACAGCCGCCGACGCCGCACGCCGCGAGTCGGCCCGCGTGGGCGCCGAGCTGGCCAAGCTGAACCAGTTCCTGCGCACGCATGCCGGCGCCCCGGGCGGCGCCGCGGCCCTGGCCGATGACCTCAACGCCGATCCCGGCTACGAGCTCGCCCTCGCCGCCGCCCTCGGCCCGCGCCTCCGAGCCGCGGTCGCCGCCGACCTCGCCGAGGGAGCGGCGCTGCTGGACCGCGCGGGCGCCGACGGAGGAGCCGCGCTGATCGCGCCCGACTCGCCGCCGCCACGGGCGGATCGTCCACCCGCGCCGGGTGCCGAGCCCCTCGTCGCCCACGTCCGCGCGGACCGCGACGATCGGCTCGTCGCGGCGCTCCTTGCGTCGGTCTGGGTCGTTGACTCGCTCGAGGGGGTCGATCCCTCGTTCGCGGGGGTTGCCGTGACCCGCGACGGGCGCGTGTGGTCGCCGCTCACCCGCGAGCTGCGGCAGGTTCCGGCGGGCGGCGAGGATCGCGTGCTCGTCGAGCGCAACCGGCGCGACGCGCTCGTCGCCGAGGTCGAGCGCGCCGCCCAGGCCGAGCAGGCCGCGCTCGCGCGGGTCGAGGAGGCGTCGCGCGCCGTACAGGTGGCCGACGCCGCCCGCGACGATGCCGAGCGCGCCGCTGCGCGCCGCGAGCCGCGAGCGGGACGAAGCGGTCGAGGCCGAGCGGCACGCCGCGTGGCTGATCGACCAGCGGCGCGCGGCACCCGACGAGGGCCCGGGCGCCGAGCGGCGCGCGCAGCTCGAGGCGGCGATCGCCAGCGAGCGCCGGCTGACCGAGCGCGCCGCCCGCGAGCGCGACGAGCGCGCGCGCCGGATCGCGTCCGAGCGCGAGCGGCTCACGCGCGACGAGGCGCTGCAGCCGGTCGCCGAGCGGCTCGCGACGGCGCTCGCAGAGGCGGGGGCGGCGGTGGCCGCCCGGCTCGAGCGCTTCGAGGCCGAGCTGCGTGCCGATCGCGAGGCCGGCGAGCGCCTGACCGGCGAGCTGCGAGCGTGCGCCGCCCAGGAGTCGCAGGTCCAGACGCGGCTGAAGGAGCGCGGCGAGGAGGTCACCCGCGGCGAGGTCCGCGCCCAGCAGGCACGCGACCGCGCCGCCGACGCCGATCGCGACCTCGGGCGGCTCGCCGAGAAGCTCGGCCTCGAGGCCCAGCCCGCCGAGGCGCCGCTCGACGAGAGCGGGCGCGCCGACCTCGAGGGGCGGATCGAGCGCCTGCGCCGCCGGCGCGAGCAGCTCGGCCCCGTCAACCCGCTCGCCAAGCGCGAGTACGAGGAGGCGGTCGCGCACGTCGAGGAGCTCGAAGGCCAGCGTGAGGACCTGGAGGCCGCGATGCGCGAGCTCGAGGGCCTGATCCGCGACACCGACCGCCGGATCCGCGAGGCGTTCGAGGAGACCTTCACGGCGGCGGCGAAGAACTTCGAGGAGGTCGCGGCCCAGCTGTTCCCGGGCGGCCGCGGGCGCCTCCGGCTCGTCCGCGAGGACGCCGGCCCGCGCCCCGTGCTCGGCGGCGGCGAAGCCGACGACGCGCCGCCGAGCCCCGAGGACGCCGAGCTCGCCGCCGAGGCCGAGGAGGAGGACGAGGACGAGCGCACCGGCGTCGAGATCGAGATCACGCCCGCCGGCAAGTCGACCAAGCGGCTCACGCTGCTCTCCGGCGGCGAGAAGTCGATGACCGCGCTGGCGTTCCTGTTCGCCGTCTTCCTCGCCCGCCCGTGCCCGTTCTACATCCTCGACGAGGTCGAGGCTGCGCTCGACGACCTCAACATCGACCGCTTCCTCACCCTCCTGCGCCAGTTCTCCGACCGGGCGCAGTTCATCGTCGTGACCCACCAGAAGCGCACGATGGAGGCCGCCGACTGCCTCTACGGCGTGTCGATGGCCGGCAACGGGGTCTCGCAGGTCGTCTCGCGGCGGCTCCCGGCGGCCGAGCGCGCTGCCTGACCGCCGGCGAACGTCAACGGCGGCATTGAGGGAGGGCACGGCGATGCCGGGCCGTACAGAGCGGCGGTCAAGCGGGGCCGCGTCAATCGAGAGTCTGGGCGTGCAGAAGTGCACACGTCCACGCGGTCCGAAAAACGGACACGCCTCAATCGACGGTCGTGCGTTGTCCGATTGATGCACGCCCGCCGGCGGCCGGCTCAGCCTCCCTTACCCAGCCGCAGTTGACGTTCGCCGAGGCCTATTGTCCGGCCCGACGATGCGCGTCTGCCTGATGATCGAGGGCCAGGAGGGCGTCACGTGGGACCAGTGGGTCGCCCTGGCACATGCCGCCGAGACCCACGGCTTCGAGGCGCTCTTCCGCTCCGACCACTACGCCTCGCTCGACGGCAAGCCGGGCGCCGGCTCGCTCGACGCCTGGAGCACGATCAACGCGCTGGCGGCGATCACGAGCACGCTCCGGCTGGGCACGCTCGTCTCGCCGGCGACCTTCCGCCACCCGTCGGTCCTCGCTCGCCAGGTGGTCACCGCCGACCACGTGTCCGACGGCCGCGTCGAGCTCGGCCTCGGCGCCGGCTGGCACGAGGGAGAGCACCGCGCGCACGGGTTCCCGTTCGACACGCCGCGCGATCGCTTCGACCGCCTCGCCGAGCAGTTCGAGATCGTCCACCGCTCGTGGACCGAGGGACCGTTCGACTTCAGCGGTCGCTTCTACCGCCTCGAACGCGCCGACCCGCTGCCCAAGCCCGTCCAGAAGCCCCACCCGTGGCTGATCGCCGGCGGCAGCGCCAAGCCCCGCGGGGCGAAGCTCGCCGCCCGCTGGGCCGACGAGTACAACACGGTCTCCGCGACCGCCGACGAGTGCCGGGAGCGCCGGGAGCGGATCGCCGCCGCCTGCGCCGAGGCGGGCCGCGACCCGATCCCCTTCAGCCTGATGACCGGCTTCGCCGTCGCCGGCGACCACGCCGAACGGCTCGGCGCGCGATCCCTCACCCGGCTGGATCACCGGCACGACCGGCGAGATCGTCGAGCAGCTCAAGGCGCTCGAGGCCGCCGGCGTCGAGCGCGTGATGCTCCAGCACCTGCTCCACAGCGACCTCGACGTGCTCGAGCTGATCGGTCGCGAGGTCATCCCGAACGTCCGCTAGGGTGCCCGCCCCGTGGCGCGCGACTGGCACCACCTGTTCATCACGCACGGCGAGACGGTGGCTCCGGACGCGCCCGACCCGGGGGACGAGAAGCGCCGCCCCGGCTTCTTCGGCCGCCTGCGCGACTCGATGCGAAAGACCCGCGAGGCGCTCGCCGCCGAGGTCCAGGCGACGCTGTTCGAAGGCGACCTCGACGAGGCGACCTGGGAGCGGCTCGAGGAGGCGCTGATCTACGCCGACGTCGGCGCGCGCACAACCGCCCAGGTCGTCGAGCGGCTCGAGCGCGAGGCAGAAAATGGCGACCTCGTCGGCGGCGAAGCGCTCACGCAGCGGCTCGCCGAGCTGCTCGCGGAGCTCGCCCGCACGGGTGACGACACGATCGACATCCGCCCGGAGCCGACCGTGATCCTCGTGGTCGGCGTCAACGGCACGGGCAAGACGACGACGATCGGCAAGCTCGCCTGGCACCTGCGCCACACGCTCGGCCAGCGCGTCGTCGTCGGCGCCGCCGACACGTTCCGCGCCGCCGCCGTCGAGCAGCTCGAGCGCTGGGCCGAGCGCGCCGAGGTCGACCTCGTCAAGGGCGCCGAAGGCTCGGACCCCGGAGCCGTCGCCTTCGACGCCGTGGCCCGCGGGCGCGAGCGCGGAGCCGATGTCGTGATCATCGATACCGCCGGCCGCCTGCACACCCAGCACAACCTGATGGACGAGCTGACCAAGGTCCGGCGGGTGATCACCAAGCAGATGCCCGACGCGCCGCACGAGACGCTGATGACGGTGGACGCCACCACCGGCCAGAACGGCATCCGCCAGGCCAAGCTGTTCGGCGAGGCCGTCGACGTCAGCGGCATCGTGCTCACCAAGCTCGACGGCACGGCCAAGGGCGGCATCGCGCTCGCGATCGCAAACGAGCTCGGGATCCCGGTGAAGCTGATCGGCGTCGGCGAGCAGCTCGAGGACCTGCGCCCGTTCGACGCCGACGACTTCGCCAGGGCGCTGCTCACCGCATGAGGCTGCTCGCCGTCCTCCTGGCGCTCGCCGCGCCCACGCCCGAGCCGCCGAAGGGCTTCGTCGCGCTCGACCGGGTCGACCCCACGATCCTCCAGGACATGCGCTACTTCACCCGGTACAACTTCGTCGGCCGTCGGATCGACGGCTACCGCGAGCCGGTGTGCATCCTGCATCGCCGCGCCGCCCGCGCGCTCAAGCGCGCGCAGGTCGAGCTGCGCCCGCGGGGCTACACCCTCAAGGTCTACGACTGCTACCGCCCGCAGCGCGCGGTCGACCAGTTCGTCCGCTGGGCCGCCAACCCGGCCGACGACAAGATGAAGCGCGAGTTCTACCCGCACGTCGACAAGTCCCAGCTCTTCGACCGCGGCTACATCGCCCGCCGCTCGGGCCACAGCCGCGGCAGCACGGTCGACCTCACGCTGGTGCGCCTCCCGCCCAAGGACCAGCCGCGCTGGACCCGGAAGCGCTTCGGCCTCGTCCGCTGCTACGCGCCCCGCGCCGAGCGCTACCCCGACAACTCGGTGAACATGGGCACGGCGTACGACTGCTTCGACCCGCGCGCCAACACGCTCGACCCGCGCGTCACCGGTAAGCCCCGCCGCAACCGCCTGCTGCTCAAGCGCACGCTCGAGGACGCCGGCTTCGAGGACTACGCGAACGAGTGGTGGCACTTCACGCTCGCGAACGAGCGCTACCCGTCGACTTACTTCGACTTTCCCGTCGCTAGGTAGCATCGGATCTAGGAAATGGAGCCCTGGCTGATCTGGCTCATCGCGGCGGTGATCTTCGGGGTGGGAGAGATCTTCACGCTGAGCTTCTTCCTCGCCCCGTTCGCCGGCGGAGCCGCCGTCGCGGCCCTCGTCGCGGCGGCGGGAGGCGGCGCGATCGCCAGCACGGCCGTGTTCCTGCTCGTCTCGCTCGCCCTTCTCGCCGCACTGCGCCCGCTCGCCAAGCGCCACCTGCGCCAGCCGGCACAGCTGCGTACCGGCACGGCCGCGCTCGTCGGGCGGTCGGCGACCGTGGTCGAGCGGATCGCCAACGACGAAGGCGTCGGCTGCGTGCGGATCGACGGCGAGGTGTGGACTGCGCGCGCCTACGACGAGGACGAGGTCATCGAGGCGGGCAAGCGCGTGCAGGTGCTGGAGATCAGGGGCGCCACGGCGCTCGTGGCGGAATAGGGAGGTAGCAACCATGGAAGCCGGACTCATCGCCCTGATCGTGCTCGGTGTGTTCCTGTTCGTCGTCGCCGCGTCAGGCGTGCGGATCGTGCCGCAGGCGCGCGCAGGGATCGTCGAGCGGCTCGGCCGCTACACGCGCACGCTCGACCCCGGGCTGACGCTGATCGTCCCGTTCGTCGACCGCGTGAAGCCGCTGATCGACCTGCGCGAGCAGGTGGTCTCCTTCCCGCCCCAGCCGGTGATCACCGAGGACAACCTCGTGGTCGGGATCGACACCGTCATCTACTTCACGGTCACCGATCCCAAGGCGGTCACCTACGAGGTCGCCAACCCGCTGCAGGCGATCGAGCAGCTCACCGTGACCACCCTGCGCAACGTGATCGGTGGCCTGACGCTCGAGGAGACGCTGACGTCGCGCGACAACGTGAACTCGCAGCTGCGTGTCGTCCTCGACGAGGCGACGGGCCGGTGGGGCATCCGCGTCAACCGCGTCGAGCTCAAGTCGGTTGAGCCGCCGCGGACGGTCCAGGAGGCGATGGAGAAGCAGATGCGCGCGGAGCGCGACCGGCGGGCCACGATCCTCACGGCCGAGGGCAGCCGGCAGTCGCAGATCCTCACCGCCGAGGGCGAGAAGCAGTCCGCGGTGCTCAAGGCCGAGGGCGCCCGCACCGCCGCGATCCTGCGGGCCGAGGGCGAGGCGAAGGCGATCGAGACCGTCTTCCAGGCGATCCACGACGGGGCGCCGGACGAGCGGCTGCTCTCCTACCAGTACCTGCAGATGCTGCCGCAGCTCGCGCAGGGCGAGGCCAACAAGATCTTCGTCATCCCAAGCGAGTTCACGCAGGCCCTCGGGAACCTGGGGGCGCAGATCGGCGGTGCGCTCGAGTCGGCGCCGCGGCCGCGTCCGGAGTCTCGGCAGGAGCGCGACGACGCCCGCGAGGCCGCGGCGGCGGACGCCGCGGAGGCGGCGGCGGCGGCGCGCGAGGCCGCCGAGGAGGTCAGCAGCGCGGAGAACCCGGGCCAGCGGACGCTGCCGCCTAGCCCCTGATGCGGTTGGCGGCGTCGAGCGCCGCGACCTTGTAGGACTCGGCGAACGTCGGGTAGTTGAACACGGCGGTGACGAGGAAGTCGATCGTCGAGCTGCCGCCCATGACGGCCTGCCCGATGTGGACGAGGTCGGTGGCGCCGGTGCCGATCACGTGCACGCCGAGCAGGATGCGATCCTCGGTCGAGACCAGCAGCTTGAGCATGCCGTCCTCGTCCCCGCTCATCAGGCCGCGGGCGAGCTCGCTCCAGCGCGCCACGCCGGTCACGTACGGCACGGCCTCGTCGGTCAGCTGCTCCTCTGTGCGCCCCACCATCGCGATCTCGGGGATCGCGTAGACGCCGGTGGGGACGAGCTCGGGAAGCGTCTGCACGGACTCGCCGAACGCGTGCAGCGTCGCGATCCGGCCCTGCTCCATCGCGGTCGCGGCGAGGCCGCCGCCGGCGACGTCGCCGACCGCGAAGATGTGCGGCACGGGGGTGCGGTGCGCCTCGTCGACGGGGATGCGCCCCCGCGAGTCGGCCTCGAGGCCGGCCCTGTCGAGGTGCAGGTGCGCGGTGTCGCCCTGGCGGCCGACGGCGTAGAGCACGGTCTCGGCGACCAGCTCCTTGCCCGACTCCAGGAGCACGCGCGGGCCGCGCGCGTCGACGTCGAGGTCCACGGCGGCGACCGACTCGCGCAGCCGGAACGTGACGTTGCGGCGACGGAGGAGGTACTGGAAGGCCTCGCCGATCTCGCCGTCGAGGAAGTTGAGCACGCGGTCGCGCTTGTCGATCACCGTCACCTTCGTCCCGAGCGCGCCGAACATCGATGCGTACTCGACGCCGATCACGCCGGCGCCGACGACGATCATCGAGCGCGGCACGTGATGCTCGAGCTTGAGCAGGCCGTCCGAGTCGATCACGGTCCGGTCGTCGAACTCGACCGACTTCGGGCGCGCCGGATGGGTGCCCGAGGCGATCACGATGCGGTGCGCCCGAATCGGCTCGTCGTCGCCCTCCATCTTCACGGTGTTGGCGTCGACGAAGTACGCCTGGCCGGGCAGCAGGCCGACCCGGTTGCGGCGGAACTGCTCGCGCACGACGGCGGTCTCGGCCGCGACCACGCGAGCGGTGCGATCCATCAGCTGCTGGAGCACCGCCTCCTCGGACTCCTCGATCCGCGTCGGATCGAGCACGTCGAGCGGGCGCTGGGCGAGCTGCTCGAGGACCGCCTCGCGCAGCGTCTTGGAGGGGATCGTTCCGGTGTGGATGGAGACGCCGCCGAGGCGCTCCTTGCGCTCGGCGACGGCGACGCGCTTGCCGAGCTTGGCGGCCTGGATCGCGGCCTTCTGGCCGCTGGGCCCGGACCCGATGACGAGAAGATCAAGCTCCACGCCGCGCACCGTACCCTTTACGGCCCATGTTCGACTCCTTGTCAGAGAAGCTCCAGGGCACGTTGGCGGGTGTTCGCCAGCGTGGCGCGCTGACGGAGGACGACATCAACGCCGCGCTGCGCGAGATTCGCCTCGCGCTGCTCGAGGCGGACGTCAACTTCAAGGTCGTCAAGCAGTTCACGTCGACGGTCAAGGAGCGCGCGCTCGGCGCCGACGTGGCCAAGCAGCTCAACCCCGGCCAGCAGGTCGTCAAGATCGTCAACGAGGAGCTCACGAGCCTGATGGGCGGCGCCTCGGCGGGCCTGACCTTCTCGCCGCGCCCGCCGACGGTGATCCTCATGGCCGGCCTCCAGGGCTCGGGCAAGACGACGGCCACGGCGAAGCTCGCGAAGCAGCTACGCGAGCAGAACGGCTCCTCGGTGGCGGTCGCGGCGTGCGACGTCTACCGGCCGGCCGCCGTCGAGCAGCTCGTGAAGGTCGGCGGCCAGGCGGGCGCCACCGTCTACGAGCAGGGCACCGATCGCGACCCGGTCGACATCGCTGGCTGGGCGCTCGACCAGGCCACGCGCGACGGCAAGGACGTGCTGATCGTCGACACCTCGGGCCGCCTGCACGTCGACGAGGCGCTGATGGAGGAGCTCGCACGGATCAAGAAGCGGGTCAGACCGCACGCGGTCCTGCTCGTGGTCGACGCCATGACCGGCCAGGACGCCGTCAACGTCGCCGAGCAGTTCGCCGAGGTGGCGCAGTTCGACGGCGTGGTGCTCTCCAAGCTCGACGGCGACGCCCGCGGCGGCGCCGCGCTGTCGGTCAAGGCGGTGACGGGCAAGCCGATCATGTACGCCTCGACGGGCGAGAAGCTCGGTGACTTCGAGCGCTTCCACCCCGATCGCATGGCCCAGCGGATCCTCGGGATGGGCGACGTGCTCTCGTTCATCGAGAAGGCCGAGCAATCGGTCGACGAGGACGAGGCGAAGGAGCTCGAGCGCAAGCTGCGCAAGAACCAGTTCACGCTCGAGGACTTTCTCGACCAGCTCAAGCGGATCCGCAAGATGGGCCCGCTGACGTCGATCCTCGGCATGATCCCCGGACTCGCCGGCCATCAGCTCTCCAAGCTCCAGGTCGATGACCGGGAGCTCGACCGCGTGGAGGCGATCATCCTCTCGATGACGCCGTGGGAGCGTGGGCATCCGGAGTCGATCAAGGGGTCGCGGCGGCTGCGGATCGCCAAGGGGAGCGGCACCACGGTCCAGCAGGTCAACCAGCTCGTCAAGCAGTTCGGCGAGATGCGCAAGATGATGCGCGGCCTGCAATCGGGCAAGATGCCCGATCTCGGGCAGCTGATGAGAAGGTAGACCCACCCCCAACCGCCCGCTATCCTGGCGCGCCGAATGGCAGTCAACATGCGACTCACCCGCGTCGGCGGGCACAAGGATCCGGTGTGGCGCGTGGTCGTCGCCGATTCCCGCTCCCCCCGTGACGGGCGTTTCATCGAGACGGTCGGTCGCTACAACGCGCAGACCGACCCGTCGACCGTGGTCCTCGACGAGGAGCGGGTCCGCCTTTGGCTCGATCGCGGCGCGCAGCCGAGCAACACCGTCAAGAAGCTCCTCAAGATCCAGGGCATCGCGCGCTAGCGACCGATGCGCGAGCTGCTCGTCTATCTGGTCCGCCAGCTGGTCGACGAGCCCGAGAAGGTGTCGGTGGAGGAGTTCGAGGAGGACGACGGCACGCTCGTGCTCGAGCTGTCGGTGGGCGACGATGACTACGGCAAGGTCATCGGGCGGGGCGGGCGCACCGCGCAGGCGCTCCGCACGCTCGTCAAGGCCGCCGCGGTCAAGGACAACCGCCGCGTCCTCGTCGACATCGTCGAGTGAGCTGGTGCCGGCCGGGTCGGTCGGCCGGCCACACGGGCTCGACGGCTCGTTCCACGTGGCTCGGCCCGGCGCCCTCGCCCTCGGCGCGACCGTGACGATCGCCGGCCGCAGCTACGAGATCGAACGCCTGGCGGGCACCCCGGAGCGTCCGATCGTGCGCCTGTCCGGGTGCTCGACGCGGGCGGACGCCGAGGCGCTGGGCGGTGCCGACCTCCTGGTGCCGGCGGTGCTCGAGGACGGCGAGTACTGGGCCTCGGACCTCGTGGGATGCATGGTGGTCGACGGCATGCGCGAGGTCGGGGCAGTGACCCGGATGGTCGCGCTTCCCTCCTGTGAGGCTTTGGAGGTGGGGGACCTGCTGATCCCGATGGTTCGCGACGCGATCCGCTCGATCGACGTCGAAGCCCGGCGCATCGACGTCGACATGAGCTTCCTCGGATGACCCGCGTGGTGGCGATGCCGGTGGCCGACGACCTCGCCGCCGCCGAGCAGGTCGTGCGCGAGGTGCTCGCTCCCACACCGGTGGTGCACGCGCTCGGGATGTGGCTGAAGGTCGAGACGGTGCAGCCGACGGGATCGTTCAAGGTGCGGGGCGGGCTGGCGGCGATGGCGGCCGCTCCGCCGGGCCACCGGGTCGTCACCGCGTCCGCCGGCAACCACGGGCTCGGGATCGCGTACGCGGCCGCGCGGCTCGGCCGGCCCGCGATCGTGGTAGTGCCGGAGCGGGCGTCGGCGGCCAAGGTCGACCGGCTGCGCTCGTACCCGGTCGAGCTGGTGCTCTCCGGCGACGGCTACGACGCCGCCGAGGCGCACGCGCTCGGCCTCGAGGGCGAGTACGTCTCCGCCTACAACGACCCGCACGTGATCGCCGGGCAGCGGACGCTGGGCGTCGAGCTCGGCGAGCAGCTGGCCGGGCCGCTGACGATCGCGGTGCCGGTCGGGGGCGGAGGCTTGGTCTCGGGCGTCGCGCTGTGGGCAGCCCAGCGTGAGGACGTGCGGGTCGTGGGAGTCGAGGTGCCGGCGGCGTCGCGCGCCGTCAGCGCGTCGGTGGCGGCGGGGCGGATCGTCGCCGTCGAGCGCGGCCCGACGCTGGCCGACGGGATGGCCGGCGGGCTCGAGCCGGGCAGCGTGACGGTCGATATCGCCGCCCGCCACGTCGACGCGTTCGTGGCCGTGGACGAGGCCGAGCTGCGGGCCGCGATGCGCGCGCTCGCCCTCGACGCCGGCGTCGTCGCCGAGGGCGCGGGAGCCGCCGCGCCGGCGGCGGTGCTCGCCGGCCGGGTCGTGGACGAGCGACCGGGGGCGCGGGTCGTCGCCATCGTCAGCGGCCGCAACGTCGCGCGCGACACGCTCCTCGACGTGCTGTCGTCGTGAACCTCGACGTCTTCACGCTCTTCCCGGGCTGGTTCGACTGGTTTCGCACCCAGCGCCACGTGGCCAACGCGCTCGCGCTCGGGCACACGCTGGAGACGATCGATCCGCGCGAGTCGACGCCCCTGAAGTGGGGGCAGGTCGACGACACGCCGTTCGGCGGGGGAGCGGGCATGGTGCTGCGGGTCGACGTGATCGAGGCCGCCCTGCGGGCGCGCTACGAGCTGGATCCGGTCGAGCTGCGGTCCTCGCGGCGCGTGATCGCCTTGACGCCAGGAGGGCGGCTGCTCGACGACGCCCTGGCCGGGGAACTGGCTGCCGAGCCGAATCTCACGCTGCTGTGCGGGCGCTACGAGGGCTTCGACGAGCGGATCCTCGAGCACTTCGTGACCGACCAGGTCTCGATCGGACGGTATGTACTGGCCGGCGGCGAGCTGGCCGCGATGGTGCTCGCCGACACCGTGCTGCGCAAGCTCACGGGGGTGCTGGGATCGGACGAGTCGGCGCTCGAGGAGTCGTTCTCGGAGGCGCTCGCCGGGGCTCCGGAGTACCCGCACTACACGCGTCCGGCGGACTGGCGCGGGTGGACCGTGCCGGACGTGCTGCTCTCCGGCCACCACGAGCGGATCCGCGAGTGGCGGCGCGAGCAGAGCCGGCGCCGTTCGCTACCATGATTCGCCCGCGTGCCGCCGCTCTTTCTCCCGTCTGGCGCCGCGGTCTTTCTTTGCCATGAGCACCGTCATCGACAGCCTCGAGCGTCAGCAACTTCGCCGCGTCCCCGCCTTCCACGCGGGTGACCGCGTCCGGGTCCACTTCCAGGTCGTCGAGGGCAGCCGGCGCCGCACGCAGGTCTTCGAGGGCGTGGTGATCAAGCGCCAGGGCGAGGGCGTCCGCGAGACCTTCACCGTCCGCAAGAACTCGTTCGGTGTCGGCGTGGAGCGCACGTTCCCCGTGCACTCGCCGAAGATCGAGCGGATCGAGGTCGCCGCCCGCGGCGACGTCCGGCGCGCCAAGCTCTACTACCTGCGCGGCCGGGTCGGCAAGCGCGCCCGCGTGCGCGAGCGGCGCTATGTCGGGCCGGAGGAGAGCGTGCAGGCCGGGCTGCTGCACGATCCCGCAGCCGAGGCTGCCGCCGCGGCCGACGACGAGGTGCCCGGCGACGCCGTCGACGAGCAGGCGCTCGCCGACGCGCCGGCCGAGGGCGAGGAGAGCGCCCTGGCCGACGAGACCGTCGCGGCCGAGGACATCGTCGTGGCCGACGAGGCCGATGGTGCCCAGGCTCCGGAGGCCGAGGCACCGGAGGCCGAGGAGACCGCCGAGGTCGAGGCGTCCGCGGACGCCGAGGCAGCCGCCGCGGCCGACGAGTCCAAGTAGGGCGCGTGGCGGCAAAGGCGTCGTCGGCGTCGGGCTCGCTGCTCGAGCTGGTCCTCATCGTCGCCGTGGCGCTCGGCCTCGCGCTCGCGATCCAGGCGTTCCTCGTCAAGCCGTACCGGATCCCGAGCGAGTCGATGGTGCCGACGCTCGAGATCGGCCAGCGCGTGCTCGTCAACCGGCTGGACGGGCACTTCGGGACGCCCGAGGTGGGCGACGTCGTGGTCTTCCACCCACCGCTCGGCGCCGAGCCGCAGGTCGAGCCGGACTGCGGCACCCAGCCGCCCGAGGGCCAGGTGTGCGGCCGACCGACGCGCGAGCAGTCCGACGACAACTTCATCAAGCGCGTCGTGGCGGGCCCGGGGGATCGGATCCGGCTCGACGAGGGGCGCGTGATCCTGAACGGCAAGCGCCAGGACGAGCCGTTCGCGCTCGCCTGCGGAGGCGGCGAAGACTGCACGTTCCCGCGGGAGCTGACCGTTCCCGCCGGTCACTACTTCATGATGGGCGACAACCGTGGCTCTTCGGAAGACAGCCGCTTCTGGGGTCCGGTCCCCGAGGACTGGATCATCGGCGAAGCCTTCGCCACCTACTGGCCGCCCAAGCGGATCGGCCTCCTCTAGCGTCGACGGCGCTTCGCGCGAGGGGCGCCGACGGCGCCGCAAGCGGACGTCGGGGAGCCGGCTCTTCGGGTTCGACCGCCGGCTCGGCGTGCGCTTCGTCGCGGGCGCGGACGAGGCGGGGCGCGGCTGCCTGGCGGGCCCGCTGGTCGCCGCGGCGGTGCTGTTCGACTACCAGCGCCTGACGCTGGCCGATCTACGCGCGCTGTCCGCGCTCAACGACTCCAAGCAGCACACCGCCGAGATGCGTGAGCAGCTCTACCCGCGCGTGCTGCGGATCGCCACGCGCGTGGCGGTCACGTCGCGCTGCGTGCGGGGAATCGACGAGCGCGGGCTCCACAACACCAACCTCGCCGCGCTGTCCGACGTGCTGCGGCGTGTCGGGCGCGAGGGCAGCCTGTGCCTGTCCGACGGCTTCCCGGTGCCGCCCACGGGGTTCGACCAGCGCCCGGTCGTCGGCGGGGACGCCACCAGCGCAGCGATCGCCGCCGCCTCCGTGATCGCCAAGGTCACGCGCGACCGCTTCATGCAGCGGATGGAGGAGCGCTACCCGGGCTGGGAGTTCGCCGCCCACGTCGGCTACTCGACGCCCGAGCACCGAGCGGCGATCGAGCGCCTCGGGGTCTCCCCGCTGCACCGGCTCTCGTTCCAGTCGATGGCGTACCAGCAGCTCGCGCTCTAGCTTCGGGCGCCTCATTGCGCCGGCCAACGTCAACGGCGGCATTGAGGGAGGGACGGGAGGAAGCATTTCGTCCACTTCGCGCCCTTCTCGCCCGTGAGGTGGACGTAGTTCCCCTATAGCGAGCATTTCGTCCACCTCACGGAGCTCGACTCGCCGAAGTGGACGAAATGTTCCCTCATCGCGGCCGATCTCCTCGCTCTCCCTACCCAGCGCCGTTGATGTTCGTCTCGCCTTACCGCGGCCACGAACGTGCGCACGAATCGGCACACATTCGTGACATCTAGGCGGTGATCCGTTCACCGAGCGGCCATACGGTCGCTCGCGTGATCTCAGCCGACCGCACGAAAGAGCTCGGCCGCCGCGGCGAGGACCTCGCCGCCGAGCACTTCTCGCGGCTCGGCTACCGCGTGCTCGCGCGCAACCACCGGACGCGCTTCGGCGAGCTGGACCTCGTGCTCACCGACGACAACGAGGCCACGATCGTGTTCTGCGAGGTCAAGGCGCGGAAGCTGGGCTCGGGATCGCCGTTCGACAACCTCCACGAGCGCAAGCGCCGCCAGGTGCGGAAGATGGCGGCAGCGTGGCTCGCCGCGGTCAACGACCGGCCGTTCGGCGCGGAGCTGCGCTTCGACGCGGTGGGTGTGACGATCGACGAGCGCGGCGAGCTCGTGCGCCTCGACCATCTCGAAGGCGCGTTCTGATGCCGACCGCTCCGCTGCCGGGGTGCGCGTGATCGCGCGCGTCACCACGTTCGCCATCGACGGCGTCACGTCGCGGCGCGTCTGGGTCGAAGCCGACATCCGCGGGGGCCTTCCGGCCTTCGCGATCGTCGGGCTGGCGGACAAGGCGGTCCGCGAGGCGCGGGAGCGCGTGCGGTCGGCGATCACCAACTCGGGGCACGAGTTCCCACAGAAGCGCATCACGGTCAACCTCGCGCCCGCCTACCTGCGCAAGGTCGGCCCGGGGTTCGACCTGCCGATGGCGATCGCCATCCTCGTCGCCTCCGAGCAGGTCGACGGCGAGGCGGTCGGCGACTGCGCGATCGTCGGGGAGCTCTCGCTCTCGGGCGACGTGCGGCCGATCCGCGGCGCGCTGGCGATCGCCGAGGGCGCCCGCCGGCACCTGCTCCCGCGGCTCCTGCTCCCGCGCAGCCGTGCGCGCGAGGCCGCGCTCGTGCCGGGGGTCGCGGTGCTCGGGGTGGACTCGCTGGGCGAGGCGGTCGACGTCCTGGCCGGCCGGGCCGAGCCCGCGCCGCCGCCCGAGCAGCCCGAGGAGCCGGAGCGCGAACCGATGCTCGACCTCGCGGACGTTCGTGGCCAGAACGCGCTCATCCCCGCGCTCGAGGTGGCCGCGGCCGGGGGCCACAACCTCTACATGCACGGGCCGCCGGGAACCGGCAAGACGATGCTGGCCCGGCGGCTGCCGTCGATCCTGCCGCCGATGGGCCCCGCGGAGGCGATCGACGTCACGCGCATCCACTCGGTCGCCGGCCTTCACGGCGGGGGAGGGTTGGTGCTGGAGCGGCCGTTCCGGGCACCGCATCACACGGTCTCGGCCTCCGGGCTGGTGGGCGGCGGGTCGCATCCCCTGCCGGGGGAGGCGACGCTCGCTCACCACGGCGTGCTGTTCCTCGACGAGCTGTCGGAGTTCGTGCGCTCGAGCCTCGAGGCGCTGCGCCAGCCGCTCGAGGACGGGCAGGTGACGATCGTCCGCGGCCAGCAGGTGGTGGCGTTCCCGACACGGTTCATGCTCGTCGCCGCCTCCAACCCGTGCCCGTGCGGAATGGGCGACGAGGCGTGCCGCTGCACCGCGGCCGACCTCGCGCGCCACCAGCGCCGCCTGTCCGGCCCGCTGCTCGACCGCATCGACGTGCTCGTCCCGGTCGGCCGCCCCGGCGCCGAGGCCCTGCGTAGCGAGAGCGCGCCGTCGTCGGCCGTCGTGCGCGCCCGCGTGATCGAGGCCCGGGAGCGCCAGGCGCGGCGCCTCTCCGCCTACGGCTTCACCTGCAACGCGGAGATGACGCCGCGCGTGATGCGCGAGACGGCCGCGCCCGTGCCGAGCGCGCTGCGGCTGCTCTACGAGCTCCACGACCGCCACCGCCTCAGCGCGCGCGGTCACGGCCGCGTCCTCCGCGTCGCCCGAACCGTCGCCGACCTCGAGGGCAGCGACATCGTCGGCCCCGACCACGTCCACATCGCCGCCGGCCTGCGCCTCGAGCAGCCGACGCTGGCGGCAGCGGTATGAGCGCGTGCGATGACTGCCTGCGGCGCGCCGACCTCGTCGCCGCGCTGGCCGGCTGGCTCGACATCGAGTGGCGCAAGCGGGACGCGCCGTCGCGGGTGCTCGCGCTGGCCGACGAGGTGTTGCTCGAGGCGAGCGACGACGTACGGGTGCGGCGTCGCTACGCCGGGTTTGATCCCGGCGCTGCCCGAGAACGGCTGCGCGCCGCCGGCCTGCTGGCGGTGTGCCGCTGCGACGCGGGGTATCCGGCCCCGCTGGGCGACCTCGCCGACCCGCCTGCGGTGCTGCACGTGGCCGGCGATCTCGCGTGCGTGGGCCTCCCCGACGCTGTCGCCATCGTGGGCGCCCGGCGGGCCACGGACTACGCGCTCGCGGTCGCGCACGACCTCGGCCGCGGCATCTCGAGTGCGGCGGTGAGCGTGGTGTCCGGGCTCGCCCTCGGCGTCGACTCCGCCGCCCACGCCGGAGCGCTGGAGGGCGCTGCTCCGCCCGTGGCCGTCCTCGCGTGCGCGGCGGAGCGGCCCTACCCGGCCTCCAAGCGGCAGCTCTACGCGGCGGTGCGCGCAGCGGGGGCAGTCGTCTCGGAGATGCCGCCGGGCGTCGGGATCCACCGCTGGGCGTTTGTCGCCCGCAACCGGCTGATCGCGGCGCTCGCCCGGGTGGTGGTCGTGGTCGAGGCGACCGAGCGCTCGGGTTCGCTGACGACGGCCGACCTCGCCGCCGAGCTGGGGCGGACCGTCGCGGCCGTCCCCGGCCGGATCACGTGCGCGGGAGCGGTCGGCACCAACGCCCTGATCCGCGACGGCGCAGTGCTCGTCCGCAACGTGGGAGACGCGCTCGACGCGCTCGCCGAGCTCACGGGGGAGAGCTACGCCCGCGGTTCGGCAGCACGTCCGGACCTCGACGAGGGCCTGCGCGAGATCCTCGAGGCGATCGGCGCCGGCCACTCGACGCTCCCGATGCTCGCCGCCACCGGGTTGCCGGCCCGAGCCGTACTCGCCGGCCTCGGCGAGCTCGAGGCGCTCGGCCTCGTCCGTCGCGGCTTCGGCGGGCGCTACCAGGTCGCGCTGTGAGGCGCCGCTCTACCCTGATCGAGGGTGAGGGTTCCTGCCGTTCTCTCGATCGCCGGCTCGGATTCGGGCGGCGGTGCCGGCGTTCAGGCCGACCTGAAGGCCTTCGCGCGCTCCGGAGTGCACGGGATGACCGCGATCACGGCGCTGACCGCACAGAACACCGTCGGCGTCACCGGTATCCACCCCGTGCCGGGCGAGTTCATCGTCGCCCAGGTGCGCGCCGTGGCCGAGGACATCGGCGTCGACGCGGTGAAGATCGGGATGCTGGGTACTGCCGAGACCGTCGAGGCCGTGCGCGAGGCGCTCGAACTGCTCGATCCCGGGACGCCGGTCGTGCTCGACCCGGTGATGGTCGCCGAGTCGGGCGCCGTGCTGCTCGACCAGCCCGCCCGCGAGGCGATCGTCGAAGCGCTTCTCCCGCGCGTCACCGTCATCACGCCGAACGTCCCCGAGGCCCGGGTGCTCTCCGGGAGCGATGACGAGGTCGAGGCTCTCGCGCGGCGCCTGCACGCGCTCGGCCCCGCGGTGGTGGTCGTCACCGGAGGGCACCGCGAGCACGCCACCGATGTGGTCTTCGACGGCGACGCCATTCACCTGATCCCCGGCGAGCGACATCCCGACGGGGCGGCGCACGGGTCGGGCTGCACGCACTCGTCGGCGCTGGCCGCCCACCTCGCGCTCGGCTACACGCCGCTCGAGGCCGCGCGCGCGGCGAAGCGGATCGCCGGCGAGGCCGTGGCGGCCGGGATCCGCGACCTTGGAGCGGGAGCGGGGCCCGTGGACGTCTTCGACCTGACCGCCCGGGCCGCTTCGGGCGCCGACACATGGCGGGCAACGGCAGGTCCTCTGCCATAATCGCGGCGGGATGAAGTTCCTCCGCATGCGTCCGGGCCACGGCGAGCAGCTGATCGCCGAAGGCGACCCCGAGGTCGCCGAGGAGCACGACGCGCTCGTCGAGGAGTTCCGGCGCCAGCTCGACCTTGGGATGTGGGCGGCCGTGCCACTCACGACCGAGACCGGCCGGCGCGAAGCGGAGATGGTCGCGTCGTTCGACCAGGTGCCCGCCGATACCGACCGGATCATCTTCTTCCCGCGCGCCGCGGGCGGCGCCGCTTGAGCGCAAGGGGCATCGCGTGATCTTCGCGCTCTGCGCCACCGCCATCGTCATCATCGCGCTGCTGTCGGAGATCGCGTGGCCGTACATCGAGCGCCGGCTCGAGGCGCGGCACGCTCGGCGCGAGGCGCGCAAGCGCGGCGTGCCGGCGCCGTATGACCCGGGCCGTGAGCGGCGCGCCGAGCAGCGCGCCCGCGAGCTGCTGAAGTCGTGCGTGAACGAGGACGAGTGGGCGATGTACCGCGACCTCGGGCTGATCCGCGTCTGGGGCGGCCAGGCCGGCCTCCCCGCCGACACCGCGCGCGACCTGCAGGGCCTCCCGTACGCCTACCTCATCTACCCGCACAAGCCGATCGTGGCCTACCTGCCGATGACCGGCCAGCTGCTGAACGAGTACTGCGTCGAGTTCCCAGACGAGACACGGCCGTACGGCTCGGCGCGCCTGCCGGACTCCGACGACGTGCTCGCCAAGTGGATGGCGCTGAAGGGCGACGAGCGGCGCCTGATCTCGGAGGCCAACCTCCACCTGCCCGGCCGCCAGGTCGACCCCAAGCAGGTCCAGCGCGACATCTGGCGCCTCGGCCGCTGGGAGCGCGACCGCCTCGAACGCCGCGCCGGCGGCACCACCCCGAGCGACCCCTCGCAGCCGACGGCCAGGCCCAACAACCCCGGGCCGCTCGGCTTGTGACGGCGCTCGACGAGCGCCAGGCCAGGCCGGGCCTGGATCCCAAGCACAACTCCCGCGCCCTTACTGAAGGGCCGCCGCGCGCCGCCGCCCGCGCCTACCTGAAGGGCATCGGCTTCGACGACGACGACCTCGCCAAGCCGATCGTCGGCGTCGCCTCCACGTGGACGGAGACGATGCCGTGCAACTTCAACCACCGCGCGCTGGCGGCGAAGGTCAAGGAGGGGGTCCGCGCGGCCGGCGGCACGCCGATGGAGTTCAACACGATCGCCATCTCCGACGGCATCACGATGGGCACCTCGGGCATGAAGACGAGCCTCGTGAGCCGCGAGGTGATCGCCGACTCGATCGAGCTCGTTGCCCGCGGCCACCTGTTCGACGCCGTGGTCGCGCTCTCCGGCTGCGACAAGACCATCCCCGGCACGGTGATGGCGCTCGCGCGGCTCGACGTCCCGGGCCTGATGCTCTACAGCGGCTCGATCCCGCCCGGCCGCCACAACGGCCAGGACGTGACGATCCAGGAGGTCTTCGAGGCGATCGGCGCGCACGCGGCCGGCAAGATCACCGAGGAGGAGCTGATTGCGCTCGAGAACGTCGCCAGCCCTGGCGCCGGCGCGTGTGGCGGCCAGTTCACGGCCAACACGATGGCGATGGCCTTCCAGGTGCTCGGCATCTCGCCGATCGGGCCGAGCGACGTCCCCGCCCAGGATCAGACGAAGGCGCAGGCCGCCTACGACGTGGGCGTGCTCGTGATGGACGTGCTCCGCCGCAGCCAGCGGCCGAGCGACATCCTCACGCGCGAGGCGTTCGAGAACAGCATCGCCGCCGTCGCCATGAGCGGCGGCTCGACGAACGCGGTGCTGCACCTGCTGGCCGTCGCGCGCGAGGCCGGCGTGCCGCTCACGATCGACGACTTCGACCGCATCGCTTCGCAGACGCCGTTGCTGTGCGACCTCAAGCCCGGCGGGCGCTACGTGGCCACCGACATGCACGCCGCCGGCGGCACAGCGGTCGTCGCCGCCCGCCTGCTCGAGGCCGGCAAGCTCCACGAGAACGTCCCCACCGTCAGCGGCAAGACGATCGGCGAGCACGCCCGCGCGGCGGACGAAGCGCCGGGCCAGCAGGTCGTCAGACCGCTCGCCGACCCGCTCAAGCCGACCGGCGGGCTCGCCATCCTGCGCGGCAACCTCGCGCCCGAGGGCTCGGTGGTCAAGCTCTCCGGCCACGAGCGGGTCCATCACCGCGGGCCGGCGCGGGTGTTCGACGGCGAGGAGGCGGCGATGGCCGCCGTCACCCGCCGCGAGATCCTGCCGGGCGACGTCGTCGTCATCCGCAACGAGGGCCCTGCCGGCGGGCCCGGCATGCGCGAGATGCTCGCGGTCACCGCCGCGCTCGTGGGGGAGGGGCTCGGCAACGACGTCGCGCTGCTCACCGACGGCCGCTTCTCCGGCGCCACGCACGGGTTCATGGCCGGCCACATCGCCCCCGAGGCGGTCCACGGCGGCCCGATCGCGGCGGTCGAGAACGGCGACGTCATCACGATCGACGTCGCGGCGCGGCGGATCGACGTCGACCTCTCCGACGAGGAGATCGCGCGGCGCCTGGAGGGCTACGAGCCGCCCGCGCCGACGGCCGCCAACGGCGTCCTCGCCAAGTACGCCAAGCTCGTATCGAGCGCCTCCGAGGGCGCGATTACCCGCTGACGCGCGCTCCGCGGCGCAGCTACGCGCTGACGCCCTCGACGCCCCGCTCGGGCTCGCGCTCGCCGGCGATGAACCCCGCGAGCAGCTCGTTGAAGCGGCTCGGGCGCTCGAGCATCGGCAGGTGCCCGGTGTCCTCGAAGATCACGCTGCGCGCGTTCTCGCCGATCAGGTGCTCGTACATCTCGGCGTCGTCGACCGGCACGAGGATGTCGTTGCGCCCCCACACGATCAGCACGGGGATCTCGATCCGTTCGAGGTTGTCACGGAACGAGTGGCGCATCAACGCGTCGAAGGCCGGGATGAAGCCCGGCGCGTTCGCCCCGCGCACGAGCTCGATGGCCAGCGGCACCGACAGGCGCTCCGGGTAGCGCACGACGACCTGGAGGGCGGCCCGGCGCAGCCGCGGGCGCGACACGGCGATCTCTGCCCGCACGCCGGTCCGCGCGGTGAGCACGGCCCATGCCCGCGCTCCCGCGAGCAGCGGCTCGCGCACGAGGTACTCGGTCGACAGCCCGGCTGCGGCCACGAGGACGAGCTTCGACACCCGGGTCGGGAACGAGACGGCCAGCTCCGCGCCCACGAACCCGCCCATCGAGTTGCCGACCACGACCGGCTCCACGAGCCCCAGCTCGCCGCACAGCGCGTCGACCGTGTGCGCGAGGCCTGGCATCGAGAGCTTCCCCGCCGGCATCTCCGACTGCCCGAACCCCGGCAGGTCCACCGCGACGACGCGGTGCGTGCCCATGAAGGCCGGCAGGTTCAGGAGCCAGTTCTGCCAGATCCCGCCAAGTCCGTGCAGGAACAGCAGCGGCGGGCCGTCCCCGCCGCTGTCGACCACGGCCACGTCGCGTCCGTCGACCGGGATCCGGCGGGTGAGCGCCGGCCAGTCGAGATCCATCCACTGCGCGTCGTCCCCGTCCGCGTAGGTGGGGTCCGGCCCTGGCCGCAAGACGCCGTTGCGGGCTCGCTCGAAGGTATCCCGGTACACGCTCGGCACGGCGCTCTAGGTTAAGGACATGAGCGAGCTCCCCGCGCTGCCTGCCGCCGAGCCCACGGACGACGGGCGGGCGCTGCTGCCCGCGATCGAGCCCGATCGCCAGGTCACGGACTGGGGCCGCTCGGAGCGCGTCGAAGGGCTCGTCGACGCCACGCTCTACGCCTTCCTCTACCACTACTGGTTCCGCTGCGAGGTCGAGGGCGTCGAGCACGTCCCGGCCACCGGCGGCGCCTTGCTGGTCTCAAACCACGCGGGCGCGCTGCCCCCGGACGCGGCGATGATCGCCAAGGCGATCAAGGAGGAGCACTCCCGCTCGCGTCCGCTCCATTTCACCGTGGAGCATTTCTTCAAGGGGTATCCCGGCCTGGCGATGCTCGTGAACAAGCTCGGCGGCGTCCCCGCGCACCCGGCCAACGTCCACCGCCTGCTCGACGACGAGCAGCAGCTCGTGCTCGTCTTCCCCGAGGGCCGCAAGGGGACCGAGAAGCTCTACAAGGATCGCTACCGGCTGCGGCGCTTCGGGCGCGGCGGCTTCGTGGAGGCGGCGATGCGGGCGCGGGCGCCGATCGTGCCGATCGCCGTGCTCGGCGCCGAGGAGGCGATGCCCACGTTCGCCCAGATCAGCCCGCTGCAGCGCCTCACGAGGCTCATCTACTTCCCGGTGACGCCGCTGTTCCCGCACCTCGGCCTGCTCGGCGTCGCCTACCTGCCGGCCAAGTTCCGCATTCGCTTCCTCGAGCCGATCCCCACCGACCAGTGGGGCGAGGCGCCGTGGGACGACAAGGGACTCGTGCAGACGGTCGCCGAGGACGTGCGCGCGCGGATCCAGGACGAGCTCGTCGACCTCGTGTCGCACCGGCGGTCGGTATGGCTGGGATGACGTCGCGGCGGATCCTCGTCACCGGCATCTCCACGCTGTGGGGCGGCCGGCTGGCGCAGGCGATCGAGCGCGGCCCGGATGTGGAGGCGATCATCGGCGTCAGCCCCGACGATCCGACGTGCGAGCTGGAGCGCACCGAGTTCGTGCGCGTCGGGCTCCAGCACGCGCTGCTGCGGCGGATCGTCCACGCCGCGGACATCGACACCGTGATCGACACGCGGCTGGTCGTGGACTCGCTGCACGCCTCGCCGCGCGCCGCGCACGAGGCGAACGTGATCGGCACGATGAACATCCTCGCCGCCTGCGGCGGGCCGGACTCGCCGGTCCGCAAGGTTGTCTTCAAGTCCTCCGCGCACTACTACGGCTGCGAGCGCGACGACCCCGCCTTCTTCACCGAGGCGATGCGGCGTCCGCACCCGCCGCGCACGCGCCTCGAGGCCGACATCGTCGAGGCGGAGAAGGCCGTCGAGGGCTTCGCGCGGCGGAACCCGGACGTGACGGTCACCGTGCTGCGCTTCGCCAACTCGCTCGGGCCAGGGCTCGACACCACGCACACCCGCCTGTTCGCGCTGCCCGCGGTGCCGTGCATCCTCGGCTTCGACCCGCGCTACCAGTTCATCCACGAGGACGACCTCGTGGGCGTGCTGCGGTTCGCCGTCGAGAACGACCTGCCGGGCGTCTACAACGCCGCCGGCGACGGCGTGCTCGCGCTCTCGGAGGTGTGCTCGCTGCTGGGGCGCCCGCCCGCGCCGATCCTGCCGCCCTGGGGCACGTCGCTGGCCGGCGCCGCCCTCAGCCGCCTGGGCGTCCGCGTGCCGGCGGAGGTGGTCAACCAGCTGCGCTACGGGCGCGGGCTGGACAACCGCGCGCTCAAGGGAACGGGCTACGGCTACGGCTTCACCAGCCGCGAGACGGTGCTCCGGCACACCGAGGCGCGAGCGGGCGAAGCCGCTGCTCGAGGGCAACGGCGGCTACCGCTACGAGCGCGAGGTGGAGGAGTTCCTGCGCTGGAGCCCGAACGTCCGGCGCAGGGGCACGGTGTAACGCGAGCTTAATTTCAGGGGTAGTGCATGTCCGACGCTCGTCCTACCCTCTTGCTCTCCCGTGCCTCGCCGTCTGCTCGCCGTCCTCGTGCTCGCCGTCGCCGTGCTTCTCGTCGGCGCGGGGAGCCTGTACGCCTTCGACCGCCAGGTCACCAAGAAGATCGCCGAGGGCGTGACCGTCAACGGCGTCGACGTCGGCGGCCTCGAGCCCGAGCGCGCGCGCGCCAAGCTGCAGGCGGCGCTCGTCGAGCCGCTCACCCGGCCCGTGAGCGTCCGCCACAAGGGCCGGCGCTTCCGGCTGACGGCCGAGCAGGCGTCGATCGCGGTTGACGTCGAGGGCTCAGTGGATCGCGCGATGGCCGCGTCGACCGACGGCAACGTCTTCACGCGCACGTGGCGCGAGGTGCGCGGCGAGGCGCTCGACACCGAGGTCGAGGCCAAGGTCGCGTGGGACCGCGCGGCCGTCCGCCGGCTCGTCCGGCGCGTGAAGAACAAGGTCACGGTCGAGGCGCGCGACGCGTCGCTCGACCTCGAGTCCGGCCAGGTCGAGCCGGTCGCGTCGCGCGACGGGCTGGCCGTCAAGCGCGGCCTGCGGCGCGAGATCGAGCGCGAGCTGGTGGACATGGGCAAGCGCCGGATGGTCCGCCTGCGCACCAAGGTCGTCGAGCCGAAGGTCACGACCGAGCAGCTGGCCAAGAAGTATCCGGCCGTCCTGGTCGTCAACCGCGGCTCGTTCTCGCTCTCGTTCTACAAGGACCTCAAGCTCGCCAAGACGTACGGGATCGCGGTCGGCCAGGTGGGGCTCGAGACGCCCGCCGGGCTCTACCACATCCAGAACAAGGCCGTGGACCCGGCCTGGAGCGTCCCCAACTCGGACTGGGCGGGCGACCTCGCCGGGACCGTCGTCCCCGGCGGCACGCCCCAGAACCCGCTCAAGGCCCGCTGGATGGGCATCTACGCCGGCGCCGGCATCCACGGGACCGACGCCTCGGGCTCGATCGGCACCGCCGCGTCCCACGGGTGCATCCGCATGCGGATCCCCGAGGTGATCGAGCTCTACGACCAGGTCCCGGTCGGCGCCCCGATCTACATCGCCTGATTCGCCCTTCGGGCGAACGTCAACGGCGGCTGGGTAGGGAGGCTGGGGAGCCGGCCGCCGCGCGGGGAATGCGCGCGCGGTGAGTCGAGCGGATCGCGAAATCCGTGCGGTTACCCCCGGAAACCGACGCCTAGCTGCACGGATTTCGCGCGCATCGCCGACCGCGGCCGGCTCCCTCACCCTCCCTACCCAGCCGCAGTTGACTTTGACGTTGACGTTCCCGCGGAGACGCCTACGGCCCGATCTCGTCGACCGCCACCTCGTGCCAGCCGCCGTGCAGCAGGGAGGCGTGATGGTCGGAGTGGCGAAGACAGAGGGCGCCGATGAACACTTCCGGTCGCACCTCCTTGCGCATCACCGCGTACCACATGGTGGTGGCATCGCGCGTGCCCTGGATCGGGTGCCAGGGCGCCGGCGGCGGAGCGTCCGACGGCGCGAGGCCGGCCTCCACGAGCTGGCGCTGGGTCGCCACCTGACCTGTGGAGGTGTCGATGAAGAAGACCGCCACGGGTTCGCAGGCTAGCGACGCCTGGAGCGCCGCCCTGCGGCGGTTCGACCGCGACCTGCAGCGCCGCGGGGCGGCCGAGCGCACCCGCCGCGCGTACGGCGCGGACGTCGGCGAGCTGGCCACGTGGGCGGTGGCGCAGCAGCTCGAGCCCGCCGCGCTCAGCTACCGGCTGCTGCGCGGCTACGCGGCCCGCATGTCCGACAAGGGCGCCGCCCCGCGCACGCTCGCGCGCAAGCTCGCCGCGACGCGGGCGTTCTTCCGCTCGATGGTCGAGCACGGCGACATGAGCGCCAACCCCGCCGACCTGCTGCCGGCGCCGCGCCTGCCGCACACGCTCCCGCGCCCGATCAAGCCCGCGGACGTGGCTGCGCTGCTCGATCGCATCCCGGCGGGCACGCCGCTCGAGCTGCGCGACCGCGGGCTGTTCGAGCTCGCCTACGCGTGCGGGCTGCGCGCCGAGGAGCTGGTGAACCTCGACGTCGGCTCGCTCGACCTCGACGGCGAGCAGGTACGCGTCGAGGGCAAGGGCGCGAAGACGCGCTTCGTGCCCGTCGGGGAGCTCGCGCTGATGGCGGTCGCCGACTACCTGGAGCGCGGCCGCCCCGCGCTCGCGCGCACCGGCGGCGACCCCGCGCTGTTCCTCTCCAAGTCCGGCCGGCGACTCTCCACGTCCGACGTGCGGCGCCGCCTACGGGTGTGGGCGCGCCACGCCGCCGCCCAGGGCAAGGTGCACCCGCACGCCCTGCGGCACTCGTTCGCGACCCATCTGCTGGAAGGTGGCGCGGACCTCCGCGCGATCCAGGAATTGTTGGGGCACTCCTCGATCTCGACGACGCAGGTATACACTCGGGTAGAGTCGGCTCGCCTCCGCGCCGCTTATCTGCAGAAGCCATCCGCGGGCCTAACGGGAGCAGGCTCTGGACACCA
Source organism: uncultured Solirubrobacteraceae bacterium (assembly GCA_963838655.1). Lineage (GTDB taxonomy): Bacteria > Actinomycetota > Thermoleophilia > Solirubrobacterales > Solirubrobacteraceae > DASSUW01. Next base: position 96,915 of record CAWIRW010000015.1, read on the forward strand.
ACGTCAAAGCACTCGAGCTCAAAGAACTCTGGCGCAGGTACAAGGGCGACGGATCCGAGCCCGCCCGCGAGAAGCTGGTGGTGGCGTACTCGCCGCTGGTCAAGTACGTGGCCGGCCGGATGTCGTCCGGTCTGCCTGCGCACGTCGAGGAGTCCGATCTCATCTCCTACGGGCTGATCGGGCTCATCAACGCGATCGAGCGCTTCGACGTCGAGCGCGAGATCAAGTTCGAGACCTACGCGATCACGCGCATCAAGGGCGCGATCATCGACGAGCTGCGCGCGCTCGACTGGGTGCCGCGCTCGGTCCGTGCCCGGGCGCGTGAGATCGAGCGCGCCTACAGCAAGCTCGAGCACCGCCTGCACCGCACGCCGACCGACGAGGAGATGGCGCGCGAGCTCAACATGGCGGTCGACGAGTTCCAGGAGGCGCTCGTCAAGATCTCGAACTCCACGGTCGTCGCGCTCGACGAGCTGTGGGCGGTGTCCGACGCCTCCGGCGACCAGGTCTCGCTGCTCGACACCCTGCAGGATCCGGACGCTCCCGACCCGCAGCAGCTGCTCGACGCCTCCGAGCTCAAGGACCGCCTGGCGGAAGCCATCTCGGCCCTGCCCGAGCGCGAGAAGCTCGTGATCGCGCTCTACTACTACGAGAACCTGACGCTGCGAGAGATCGGCGAGGTCCTCGGCGTCACCGAGTCCCGCATCTCCCAGCTGCACACCAAGGCCGTCCTGCGCCTCAAGTCGCGCCTCCAAGGCGACGCTCTTAGATAGCCTCCCGCCTTCCGCGCGAGAGGGAGGAGTTGGCATATGCAGGCCGCAGACAGGATTCGCAACGTGGCGCTAGTCGGCCACCGGGGGAGCGGGAAGACGTCGCTGCACGAGGCCCTCTTGCACGAGGCCGGCGCGACGACCCGCCTCGGCTCGGTGGCTGACGGCACGACGGTCTCGGACTCCGACGACGACGAGAAGGCGCGCGGGATGTCGATCTCCGCCTCGCTGGCGTCGTTCGAGTGGCGGGACGTGAAGGTCAACCTCATCGACACGCCCGGCGAGCCGTCGTTCATCGCCGACGCTCTTGGCGCGCTGCGCGTGTGCGAGTCGGCGGTGTTCGTCGTCAACGGCGTGCTCGGCGTCGAGGTCGGCACACAGCGCCTGTGGGAGCGCGCGCGTGACCTCGGCGTCGCCCGGCTCGTGTACGTGAACATGCTCGACCGCGAGCGGGCCGACTTCTTCCGCGTCCTCAACGCGCTCAAGGACGCGTTCGGGCCGCACGTGGTGGCGACCGAGATCCCGATCGGCGCCGAGCACGAGACGCGCGGCGTGATCGACCTCGTGGACATGAAGGCGTACGAGTACGCCGACGGCAGCGTGCAGCGAGATCGCGATCCCCGACGACCTCGCCGACATCGCACAGTCGTACCGCGAGAAGCTGATGGACGAGGTCGCCGAGAACTCCGAGGCGCTGATGGAGCGCTACCTCGAAGGCGAGGAGATCTCCCACGACGAGATCGTCACGGCGCTCGAGGACGGCACCGACCACGGCCACATCTTCCCGGTCACCTGCGGCGTGGCGACCACCCGCCTGGGCTCCAACCGCCTGCTCGACGCGATCGTCGACGACCTGCCCTCGCCCGTCCAGCACGGCGGCCTCGAGCTCGAGGGCATGACGCTCGAGCCGAACCCGGACGGCGAGATGTTCGCCTACGTGTTCAAGACGCGTGCCGACCCGTACGCCGGCCGCATCAACCTCTTCCGCGTCTACCAGGGCACCGCGACCCACGACACGCACGTGATGAACACGCGCACCCACCACAAGGAGCGGATCGGGCAGCTGCTCGTGCCCGCAGGGCAAGGAGGTCAAGCAGGCCGACGCGTTCGGTCCCGGCGACATCGGCGCGGTGGCCAAGCTCAAGGAGACGCGGGCGGGCGACTGGCTGGCGGCGCGCGACGAGCCGGTGCAGATGCCTCAGGTCAAGCTGCCGGCCCCGGTGATGGCGTTCTCGATGGAGCCCGCCTCAAAGGGCGACGAGGACAAGGTCTTCACGGCGCTGCGGCGGCTGCAGGAGGAGGACCCGACGATCGACCTGCACCGCGACCCCCAGACCGGCGAGCAGATCGTCGCCGGGCTGTCGCAGATCCACGTCGAGGTCGTGGTCGAGCGCATGCGGGCGCGGTTCGGCGCCGAGGTGATCCTCAGGCCGCCGCGAGTGCCCTACCAGGAGACGATCCGCAGGGGGGCCAAGGCCCACGGCCGGCACAAGAAGCAGACCGGCGGCCGCGGCCAGTTCGGCGACTGCCACATCGAGATCGAGCCCCTGGAGATGGACAGCGAGGACTCGTTCGAGTTCGTCAACGGGATCAAGGGCGGCGTGATCCCGACCGGGTTCATCCCCGCCGTGGAGAAGGGCGTGCTCGACGCCATGCAGCACGGCGCGGTGGCCGGCTACCCGGTCAAGGGCGTGCGCGTGCGGCTGTTCGACGGCTCCTACCACTCCGTCGACTCCTCGGAGATGGCATTCAAGATGGCCGGGTCGCTGGCCATGAAGCAGGCGCTCGAGCAGGCCGGCTCGGTGCTGCTGGAGCCGATCATGCTGCTCACGGCGTCGGTCCCCGACGAGTCGGTGGGCGACGTCATGGGCGATCTGTCCTCCCGCCGCGGGCGGCCGCTGGGGACCGAGGCGGTGGGCGGCATGACCAACGTCCAGGCCGAGGTGCCGATGGCCGAGATCCTCTCCTACGCCCCCGACCTGCGCTCGATCACCGGCGGCCAGGGCGAGTACACGATGGAGTTCCTGCGCTACGAGGAGGTCCCGTCGCACCTCGCCCAGAAGGTCGTCGAGAAGGCCCAGGAGGAAGAGGAGGTTCGCGCCTAGCGCGGCTACCCTTGACGGCCGTGGCCCGGACCAGGGACATCCGTCCGAACCGCAGCGACACCGCGTGCGACATCTGCGGGCGGACGCTTCTGCGCGGCGAGCACGCGGAGACGTTCCTGGCCGGCGGGTCACGGCGCGAGGTGTGCGACCTGTGCACGGCGCGCGCGCAGCACGAGGGCTGGATCCGCGAGTCCGGTGGTGACGACCTGACGCCGCGCCAAACGCGCCACGACGGGCGCTCGGGCTTCTTCGACCGCTTCCGCGCGCGCCGCGAGCGTGCCCGCGAGGTCGAGGAGGAGATCGCCGCCGAGGAGCACGTGCCCGCCGCCGAGGGGACCGAGGCGCCGTCGCGCCAGGCGCCCGAGCCGCCGCGGCGGCCCCGTCACGTCCGCGCCGTGCCGACGAACGCCGACCTCAAGATGCAGCGGGCACTCGAGGTCTTCAACGGCTCGGACCACACGCGTACGGTCGGCGGCGTCGCCCGCTCGCTCGGCGCTCCCGCGGTCAGCGTGCGCCCGCGCACCGACCGCCCCAGCGTGGTGGCCATCACCGTGATGTGGGAGCTGAGCTGGTACCGCTTCGAGATCGACCTCTCCGACGAGGCCGGCGGCGTCCGCCGCGACGCCCAGGGCGACGAGCTCGCCGAGCTCGACGCCGTCGAGCAGGAGGTCAACGCCGCGGCCGACGAGCGCGGGCGGCTGTACCTCGCATGACACCGGGATTCGACGGATGGTCGATTCCGACCCGTGGACCGCTTTGTTAGGTTGAACTCCGTGATCTATTGCGTCGTGCCCGAGCCACTCGCAGACGAGCTGTACCCCAAGCTCTCGTCCTACTACGAAGATGATCCGAACGTCGAGGTGATCGTCGACCGGCGCAAGAAGGAGCGCCGCGACACCACCTCCGGAGGCGGAGGGCAGCGCGAGGTGCGCGACCGCCGCCGCCGCCGGGTGCCCGGCGACACGCCGCCGCTCTCCGCGGCGTAGTGCGGCTCGTCGTCCACGTGGACGGCGGCTCGCGCGGCAACCCCGGGCCGGCCGCTGCTGCCGCTGTGGCCTCGACGCCCGACGGCGAGGTCGTCGACGAGACTGCCGTCGCGCTCGGGCGGACGACCAACAACGTGGCCGAGTACCGCGCGCTGCTGCTCGGCCTCGAGCGGGCGCGGGCGCTGGGCGCGACCGAGGTCGAGGTCGTCAACGACTCCGAGCTCGTCGCCAAGCAGGTCAACGGCGAGTACCGCGTCAAGAGCCCGGAGATGGCGGCGTTGCACGGCGAGGTCACCCGCGCGCTGGAGGGCTTCGAGCGCTGGACGTTGCGGTCCGTTCCGCGGGCCGAGAACGCAGCGGCCGACGCGCTCGTCAACCAGGCGCTCGACGCGGGCGAGGCGGTCGACGGCGGGCCGACCGAGTACGCCGGCTACCTGCGCATCGACGATCTGCTGCGCCTGCAGGAGCCGCTCACCCCCGAGGCGCACGACGAGCTGCTGTTCATCGTCGTCCACCAGTCCTACGAGCTGTGGTTCAAGCTCATCCTGCACGAGCTGGCCAGCGCGCGTGAGGCGCTGGAGGCCGGACGGCCCCAGGCCGCGATCGGCCCCCTCAAGCGCACGGCGGCGATCGACCGGCTGCTGCTCAGCCACCTCGACGTGCTCGAGACGATGGGCCCCGACGGCTTCCTCGAGTTCCGCGACCCGCTGGCGCCGGCCTCGGGCTTCCAGTCGACCCAGTTCCGCGCGATCGAGCGCGAGAGCCCCGGCCTCTACGACGCGTTCGCGGCCTGCGCGGGCCTGCCGGACGAGCGCGAGCCGCGCATCACGGCCCTCGCCGAGCTGTACCGCGACCACCTCGACGACCCGCGGCGGGCGCTGCTCTACGAGGTCGCGGAGCTGCTCGTCGACCACGACGAGCTGATCGCGCTCTGGCGCCACCACCACACGCTGATGGCGGCGCGCGAGATCGGCAGCCGGCACGGGACCGGCGGCTCGCGCGGGGTCGAGTACCTGCGCGGGACGCAGGACAAGCGCTTCTACCCCGAGCTCTGGGACGTCAGGTCGGCGCTCTGACGCCGCGGCTACCGGAGGTCGAGCACGCGCGAGCCTGAGATCCAGTGCACGCGCGTGTCCCCGTGGCGGGTCATCACCTGGCCGTGCAGCGGGTGCACGTGGCCGTGGAGCACGTGGCGGGGGCGGTACTCGTCGACCCACTCGCGCAGCCCGGCGAAGCCGATGTGCGCCGGGTCCTCCGGGTCGTCGTTGATGCCGAGCGGCGGGCAGTGGCAGATCAGCACGTCGGCGGCCGGCAGCCGGCGGGCGAGCTTGGTCGCCTCGCGCTGCGTGTACTGGTGGATCGTGTTCTTGCCGTAGCGCACGCAACCCTCGAACCCGGCCACGGTCAGCCCTCCGACGTGCGTGCGGCGCAGGTGCAGGTCCTCGACCTCGAGGTCGCGCAGCAGGTGCTCGGGATCGTGGTTTCCGTGCACGCCGAAGCGCGGCAGGTCCAGCGACATCAGCGACTCGATCCACGCACGATCGAGGTCGCCGAGGCAGAACACCGCGTCGACGCCCTTCTGCACGGCGACCGTCGCGGGGTCGACGAGCGGGCGCTTGTCGGCGAGGGCGAGGACGCGCATCCGGCGCCCAATCGTAGGCGCCGTCAGCTCGCCTCGGACTTCTGGTCGGTCCCTCGCGGGAGCGGCTTCTGCGGTGGGGTGATCACCTTCATCGGCAGCTTCATCAGCGATGGCGGCGTCTTCGAAGCGATCCGCATCGCCTTGCCGGCGGCGAGCGAGCGGCGCTTGGTGCCGCGCCCGAACTGGCGGCTGAGCGGGGGCCCGTCCGCGGGCAGGCGGTGGTGCAGCGGCGGCGCCGGGTCCTCGAGCGTGCGGCCGATGACCATGCGCTGGATCTCGCTCGTGCCCTCGAAGATCGTGTACAGCTTGGCGTCGCGGTACCACTTCTCGACCGGCAGGTCACGCACGTAGCCGTAGCCGCCGCACACCTGGATCGCTTGCTCGGTGATGCGGACCGCGGTCTCGGACGCCTTGAGCTTGCTCATCGAGCCCTCGGCGTGGTGGTACTCCTGCCGCTGGGCGGCCATCCACGAGGCGCGCCAGGTGAGCAGGCGGGCGGCGTCGAGGTCGGTGGCCAGGTCCGCGAGCGGAAACGAGATGCCCTGCTTGTCGAGGATCGGGCCGCCGAACGCCTCGCGCGTCGCCGCGTACTCGCAGGCGAACTCGAGCGCCGCGCGGGCGATGCCGAGCGCCTGGGCGGCGACCATCGGCCGCGTCTGCTCGAACGCGCCGAGCGTGGAGGAGCGGCCGTTGCCGCGGCGCGCCTCGGCGAGCCGGCGCTCGAGCCGCTCGTCCCCGCCCAGCAGGTTCTCGGCCGGGATCCGGCAGTCCTCGAAGCGCAGCTCGGCTGTGTGCGAGGCGCGGCAGCCGAGCTTGGAGAGCTTGCGCACGAGGTCAAGGCCGGGCGTGCCGCCGCGGACCACGAACAGCGCCTGGCCGCGGTGGCCGGCGTCGGGGTCGACGGTGGCGTTGACCACGTGCACGTCGGCGATGCCGCCGTTGCCGATCCAGATCTTGTGGCCGGCGAGCACCCAGTCGTCGCCGTCGCGGCGGGCGCGGGTGCGCAGGTTGCGCACGTCGCTCCCGCCCTCGGGCTCGGACACGCAGAGCGCGGCGAGCTTGAGGTCGCCCGGCTCGCCGAAGCACTCGGGCGCCCAGCGCAGGAGCTGCTCCGGCGTCGCGGCCTGGGCCATCGCCGAGAGCGCGAGCGCGGGCATGACGATGCTGAGGCCGATCCCCGCGCAGCCCCAGAACAGCTCCTCCATGAACAGCGGCAGCGAGAGACCGGTGGGATCGGCGATCAGGTCGCGGTAGAAGAGCGGGTTGTAGAAGCCCTCCCGCGCAGCTTGCTCGAGCACCTCCCACGGGAACTCCTCCTCGCGGTCGTGATGCTCGGCGACGGGCGGATGACGTCGCGCGCGAAGGCGTGGGTTCGCTCGACGAGGTCCTGGTGCGCGGGGGTGAGGGAGAAGCCATAGCTCATGACGGCCGCTCCACGATCGCGACGACGCCCTGCCCGCCGGCCGCGCAGACGGAGACGAGCGCGCGGCCGCTCCCGCGCTCGGAGAGCAGCTTGGCCACGGTCGCCAGGATGCGCCCGCCGGTGGCGGCGAACGGGTGGCCGGTGGCCAGCGAGCCGCCCGCCACGTTGAGCCTGCTGCGGTCGATCGCGCCGAGGCCGTTCTCCTCCCACGCCTTCAGCGTGCTGAGCACCTGGGCGGCGAACGCCTCGTGGATCTCGTAGAGGTCGAAGTCCTGCAGGCCGACGCCGGCGCGCTCCAGCAGCCGCGGGACGGCGTGGACCGGCGCCATCAGCAGGCCTTCGTCTCCGTGCACGTAGTCCACTGCCGCCGTCTCGGCGTGCGTGAGGCGGGCGAGCACCGGGAGCCCGCGGTCGGCCGCCCAGCGCTCGCTCGCGAGCAGGACGAGGGCGGCGCCGTCGGACAGCGGGGTCGAGTTGCCGGCCGTCATCGTGTCGCCGAAGACCGGCTTGAGCTTGGCGAGCTTGTCGGTGCTGCTGTCGGCCCGCAGGTTCTGGTCGCGCTCGAGCCCGAGGTAGGGCGTGACGAGGTCGTCGAAGAAGCCGCGCTCGTAGGCGGCGGCGAGGCCCTGGTGGCTGGCCACCGCCAGCTCGTCCTGCGCCTCGCGTGTGATGCCGAGCCGCTCGGTGGTGATGGCCTGGTGCTCGCCCATCGACAGGCCCGTGCGCGGCTCGGCGTTGCGCGGGATCTCCGGGACGATCTGGCCCGGCCGCAGGTGGCCGATGAGCCTCAGGCGCCCCATGCCCTCGGTGCGGTTGGCCTGGAGCAGCACGCGGCGGAGGTCCTCGTTGACGGCGATCGGGGCGTCGCTGGTGGTGTCGACGCCGCCGGCGATCCCCCACTCGATCGTCCCGAGCGCGATCTTGCCGGCCACGGCGAGCGCGGCCTGGATGCCGGTGTCGCACGCCTGCTGGATGTCGTATGCCGGCGTGGTCTTGCCGAGCGCGCTGCCGAGCACAGCCTCGCGCGTGAGGTTGAAGTCGCGCGGGTGCTTGAGCACGGCGCCCGCGACGACCTCTCCGGCGCGCTCGCCCTGCAGGGAGAAGCGCGCGACGAGGCCGTCGAGCGCCGCGGTCAGCATGTCCTGGTTCGAAGCCTCGGCGTACGGCCCGTTGGAGCGGGCGAACGGGATGCGGTTGCCGCCGAGGATGGCGATCGGTTCAATCATCGTGTGCCCGAACGTTCCCGTTCATTTGAGTTCTAATCGGGTAATGCGTCACTCATGGCCGATCGCTACCAGCGCGTCGCCGGCTCGCCGCCGGGGCGTTTCCTCGTTCGCCGCCTCGGGCTGCCGCAGCCTGCGCGGCTGCGCCGCGGCCCCGTGCTCTTCGACGGTCCGCTGCTACTTGGCGGCGCCCCCGATCGACGCGACCTGATCACCCGCCTGGGATTCGAGATCCGGCCCGACGCCCAGCAGTACACGGCGCTGGTCTTCGACGCCTCTCGCATCACCCGGACCGCCGAGCTGCGCGAGCTCTACGAGTTCTTCCACGCCGCCATCCGCCAACTCGGGCCCAGTGGCCGGCTGATCGTCATCGGCTCGGGCGACGGCGTGCCCCAGCGGGCTCTGGAGGGCTTCGTCCGCTCGGCCGCCAAGGAGGTGCGCCACGGCGCGACCGCCCAGCTCGTGTACGCCGAGCCGGAGGCCGACCTCGAGTCGACGCTCCGCTTCCTGCTCTCCGGCAGCTCGGCGTACGTCTCCGGCCAGGTCATCCGTGTGGGCGCGGCGGCGCCCGATCCGCCCGCCGACTGGGAGCGGCCGCTGGCCGGCATGACCGCGATCGTCACGGGCGCCGCGCGCGGCATCGGCGCCGCCATCGCCGAGGTGCTGGCGCGCGACGGTGCCCACGTGATCTGCGCCGACGTGCCGGCCCAGGGCGAGGCCCTCGCCGCCGCGGCCAACCGCGTCGGCGGCGCGGCGCTCCAGGTCGACGTCACTTCCGAGCGGGCGCCGGCGACGCTGGCCGGGCGCGGGGCCGACATCGTCGTCCACAACGCCGGCATCACGCGCGACCGGACGCTCGCCCGCATGAGCGAGGACGAGTGGGATTCGGTGCTGGCCGTCAACCTCATGAGCATCGAGCGCATCAACGAGGTGCTGCTGCAGGCCGGCGACGTGCGCCGGATCGTCTGCGTGTCGTCGGTCAGCGGCATCGCCGGCAATCGCGGCCAGGCCAACTACGCGACGAGCAAGGCGGGGGTGATCGGCGTCGTCGAGTCCCTCGCGCCGGACCTCGCGGGCCGGCAGACGACGATCAACGCGGTCGCGCCGGGGTTCATCGAGACCGGCATGACGGCAGCGATGCCGCTCGGCACGCGCGAGGCCGGGCGTCGGCTCAACTCGCTCGCGCAGGGCGGCCTGCCGGTCGACGTCGCCGAGGCGGTGGCCTGGCTCGCCTCGCCGGGGTCGGGCGGCATCAACGGGACGGTCGTGCGCGTGTGCGGCCAGAGCCTGATCGGCGCATGAAGCGGACCTACGCGCGGATCCTGCTCGGACCGCTGCGGGTGCGGCGGCCGGACGAGCTGCCGGAGCGGGTGCTGACGCGCGAGGGCGTCGCCGTCGACCGCGCGCATCTGGCTGCCTACGACCGCGTCTGCGGGTTCCGGCTGCGCGACGAGCTGCCGCCGACGTATCCGCACATCCTCGCCTTCCCGCTCGCCCTCGAGCTGATGGCGGGCCCGTTCCCGTTCTCGCCGCTCGGGGTCGTGCACATCGGCAATCGGATCGAGCAGCACCGCCCGCTGCGCGCCGACGAGCGGCTCGACCTGCGTGCGTGGGCCGAGGGCCTTGCGCGGCACTCGCGCGGCCGGCAGTTCGAGGTGGTGGTCGAGGCGGCGGTTGGGGGCACCGTCGTCTGGCGGGAGCGCAGCACGTACCTGCACCGGGAGGGGGACGGCGGCGGGGGCGGACGAGGCGACTTCGAGCCGCCGCCGGTGCGCGCGATCTGGCGGGTGGCGGATGACATCGGCCGCCGCTACGCGGCGGTGTCCGGCGACCGCAACCCGATCCACCTGCACCCGCTGGCCGCCCGCGCGTTCGGCCAGAAGGGCACGATCGCCCATGGGATGTGGACGAAGGCCCGGTGCCTCGCGGCTCTGGAGGGGACGCTGCCGGCCACGTTCGCCGTCGAGGTGCGGTTCAAGACGCCGTTGCCGGTGCCGAGCCGCGCCGCCTTCGGGGGCCGTGGCGCGGAGTTCTTCGTCTGGGATGCGCGGAGTCGGCGGCCGGTGTTGGATGGGCGAACGTCAATACCCGGCCGCAGTTGACGTTCAATCGAGTCCGCGCGAGCGGATCTCGTCGAGCGCGGCCTCGCGCTTCGCCAGCCCCTCGACGCCCAGCTTGCGCTTGACGCCGTCCGTGCGCTCGAACTGGATGTCCCGGTAGTCGACGACCTCGAAGCGGTTGCCCCACGGATCGAAGAAGTCGAGGCCTCGACCGGGAGCCACCGACAGCCCCTCGCGCTCGACCGCGGCCCGCACGGCCTCCTTGTCGTCGACCACGAGCCCGAAGTGGCGGCCCTCGTCCGGCCCCTGCCGGCGGCCCTCGGCCACGGCCAGGAACTGGTCGCCCATGTCGATGAACGCCATCTGCCCGGCGCGGCCGCGCAGCGTGAACGCGAACAGGCGGGCGTAGAGCTCGAGCGCGGCGTCGACGTCGCCGACCTCGAGCGCGACGTGGTTGATGCCGATCAGGCGGGCCGGTTCGGGCATGCTTGTCCCACAGTGTCCCGCACGCGCTTCTCGCTCGACAGGCTGGAGGTCCCGATCGTCCAGGCGCCGATGGGCGGCGGGGCGTCGACGCCCGCGCTCGCGGCCGCGGTCGCCGAGGCGGGTGGCCTCGGGTTCCTGGCCGCGGGCTACAAGACGCCGGAGGCGATGCGCGCTGACATCGAGGCGGTCGGAGCGCTGACCGACCGCGCGTTCGGCGTCAACCTGTTCGCCCCGCCCGGGCCGCCCGCCGACCCCGCGGCCGTCACGCGGTTCGCCGCCGCGCTCGACGCCGAGGCCGACCGCTACGGCGCGCCCGTCGGCGAGCCGCGGCACGACGACGACAGCTGGGAGGCCAAGCTCGCTCTCGTCGCCTCCCTCGATGTCGCTGTCGTCTCCTTCACCTTCGGCTGCCCACCACCCGACGCCGTCATGGCGCTGCAACAGGCAGGCTCAGCCGTCTGGGTGACGGTCACGACGCCGGCGGAGGCCGTCGAGGCCGCGCAGGCCGGCGCGGACGCGCTCGTGGTCCAGGGCATCGAGGCGGGCGGTCACCGCGGGAGCTTCGACGACGGCGCGCCCGGCGAGATCGGCCTGCTGGCGCTGCTCCAGCTCGTCCCGACCGTCACCGACCTGCCGCTCGTCGCCACGGGCGGGATCGCGACCGGCCGCGCCGTCGCCGCCGTGCTCGCCCTCGGCGCCGCCGCGGCGCAGCTCGGGACCGCGTTCATGCTCTGCCCTGAGGCCTCCACCGCGCCCGCGCACAAGGCCGCGATCGAGAGCGACGCCGAAACGCGACTCACCCGCGCGTTCACCGGCCGGCTGGCGCGCGGCGTCGCCAACCGCTGGATGGCCGAGCACGACGCCGGCGCGCCGAGCGCCTATCCCGACGTCCACCACCTGACGGCCGGGATCCGCGCCGCCGCGCGCGAGCGCGGCGATCCCGACGGCTTCCACCTGTGGGCCGGGCAGGCGCACGCACTCGCCGAGCGCGTGCCCGCCGGCGAGCTGACAAGCCGCCTGGCGGCCGAGGCGCAGGCCGCTTTGCACGGATCCGCCCAGCCGCAGGAGCGGCCAGGCGAGCCGCGAACCCCGGCACCATGAGCGACTCGCACACCGAACCGCACGTGTCCGGGCACGAGCTGCGCGCGGCGCTCGCGCAGCACGGCCGCTCGCGTCCCAACCCGCTGATGACCGCCGACCCGTCGCCCGCCTGGGAGTGGACGACCGACGAGCAGGTCGAGCTCGAGGAGCTGCGGGAGTCCGCGGCCCGACTGGAGGCAGAGGTCGAGCGGCTGCGCAGTGACGCCGCCGGCTGCCGCGCCCGCGAGCGCGAGCTGCACGACGGGCTCGTAAAGCTCGCCGCCGCCCGCCGTCCGTGGCACCGGCGCGCGCTGGTCGACGAGCTGTCCGCACGCGGCCTGCTCTAACTCGTCATGGCCCGGGTCGGCGTCCTCTTCCGGCCCGAATGGCCGCCCGAGGAGCTGCCGGCATACGCCCGCGCCGCCGAACAGGACGGCTTCGCCGAGCTGTGGGTGGTCGAGGACTGCTTCCTGGCCGGCGGGCCGACGCTGGCCGTGGCGGCGCTGGCGGCGACCGAGCGGCTCGAGGTCGGCATCGGGCTGCTGCCCGTGACCCTGCGCAACCCCGCGCTGGCGGCGATGGAGATCGCCGGCGCGGGCCGGCTGCACCCCGGCCGGCTGACCGTCGCCTTCGGGCACGGCGTCGAGGCGTGGATGCGCCAGATCGGCGCGCGCCCGCCGAACCGGCTCGTGGCGCTCGAGGAGACCGTCGCCGCCGTGCGGGCGCTGCTGGCGGGCGAGACCGTGAGCGAGCAGGGCGAGCACGTCCGGCTGGACGACGTCAAGCTCGCCCACCCGCCCGACCCGCCGCCCGGCATCCTCGTCGGCACCACCGGCCCGCGCGGGATGGCGGTCGCCGGGCGCGTGGCCGACGGCGTGCTCCTGCCCGAGGGCAGCAGCGCCGCGGCCGTGCGCTGGGCGCACGAGGCGGCCGCGCCCCGCCGGCTGGTCACGTACGCGTGGCTGAGCCTCGACGACGACCGCGACGCCGCGCTCGACGCCGTGCGGCCGATGCTCGAGCACTGGCTGAGCATGGGCCTCTACCCGCGGCTCGGCGAGCTGGCCGGAGACCTCCGCTCGCTCGCGGTCGTGGGGAACGCCGAGGACTGCGCGCAGGCGGTCGCGAGCCTCTGGGAGGCGGGCGCCGACTCGGTGGTTCTCGTGCCTCGCCACGACGACCACGACGAGCAGGTCGCCCGCTTCGCCGCCGACGTGCTGCCGCGGCTCTGACTACCGCCAGACCGAGCGCAGCCTGCGGATCGTCAGCCCGTCGAGCGCGACCCGCCCGCCCTCGGCGAACAGCCGCACCGCGCGGCTCGAGCTCGACGGGAACACCTGGTCGGTGATGACCCGATGCCCGCTGAAGACCTCGACCGACGAGCGGTCGACGAGGATCCGCAGGGCGACCCTGCCGCGGCGGGCGGGCAGCGGCGCCCGCTGGACGCCCGGGAACCCGGGGCTGAAGCGCGCCGTTGCCCGACGCGCGTGCGGTCGACGTACAGCTCCTGCGTCCGCGCGTCGTAGCCGACCACCGTCCGCTCGCCGCCGCCTGCGAGCACGTGCAGGCCGAAGCGCGCGGCGTCGCGCAGCCGGAACGTCGCCTCGACGATCCAGCTTGCCGCCCCAGGCGCCGCGGCCGGTCAGCCGCCAGACGCCGGGGTCGACGGCCCGCGGCCCGAGGCGGTATGCGCGCCCCGCGCGCAGCCCGCGCAGCTCGCGCACCGGGCGCTGGACGAGCTCGACGCGCCCGCCGGTCGCCCGCAGGTCGATCTCGCGCGGGACGCTCATCGCGCTCCGACCGCTCGGGAGCGTGTGCGCGTACTCCCAGTTGCTCATCCAGCCGATCATGATCCGGCGGCCGTCCGGGACCCCGTTCCAGGAGACGGCGGCGTAGTAGTCGCGGCCGTAGTCGAGCCACCGCGGGCCGCCGTCGGCCACGAAGCGCGTGCCGTCGAAGTCGCCGACGAAGTACTGCATGCCCGACCCGCCGGCGATCGCCTCCGGGGTTGAGGCTCACGACCATGACCCACCGCAGGCCGCCGCCGAGCGCCAGGGGAACAGGTCCGGGCACTCCCAGATGTCGCCCACGGCGCCGGCGGGCGCGAAGTCGCTCAGATGCGTCCACGTGCGGAGGTCGGCCGAGGCGTAGATCGCGACAGTCCGCCGGACGGCCTTGACGACCACCATCCGCCACTCGCCCGCGGGCTCGTGCCAGAAGACCTTCGGGTCGCGGAACTCGGGCTCGGCGTCGCGCAGCACCGGGTTGCCGGCGTACTTCGTCCACGTGCGGCCGCGATCGGTGCTGTACGCCAGCGACTGCGCCTGCTCGGCTGGGGTACGCGCTCGTGTAGATCGCGACCAGCGGCGGTTCGCTCCCCGGTGCCGAACCCGCTCGTGTTCCCGTGATCGACGACGGCGCTGCCGGAGAAGATCGCCTCGTCACCCTCCGCCGCGATCGCCACGGGAAGCCGCTCCCAGCGCACGAGGTCGCGGCTGACGGCGTGGCCCCACGAGATGTTGCCCCACTCGGTCCCGAACGGGTTGTGCTGGTAGAAGAGGTGGTACTCGCCGTCGAAGTAGACGAGCCCGTTCGGGTCGTTGACCCAGTTCAACCGGCGGCCTCGGGAACCAGGCGCACGATCCGCCCGGACGTCCAGAGGCTGACGTAGAGCGCGCCGTCCGGCCCGAGGGCGAGCCCCAGCGGCTCCTGCAGCCCGAACCCGCGGGCGAGCGGGAGCGCGCGCGGCCGCCCGCGGAGCGGGATCCGCAGCACGTCGCCGCCCGACGGGTTGGCCGCGAACGACGAGCCGAAGCGAGCGACGAACGCGCTCGGCCCCCAGCGCCCGAACGACGCGGCCGCCGCCATCGCTCCCGGCGCAGAGTGCGCGCGCAGGCGCACGAGCGGCGCGACTGCGCCGCGGCACGGCGCTCCACCCTGGCCCCAGCACTCCGGGAACCCGTACCAGCGGGCCGGCCCGCGGGTGCGGACGAGGTCGATCTCCTCGGGTGGCGAGCGCAGCCCGAGGTCGTCGCGCCCGTGCTCGGCGACGAGCAGCCGGCTCGTCCCGGGCACGAACGCGAGGCCGTACGGGTTGCGCAGACCGGTCGCCTCGACGCGCACGCCGCCGCCGCGCGGGCGGAAGGAGACGACGGTGGCCGAGAGGCGGTCGGCTCGAGCGCCGGGCGTCGTGCTCGCTCCCGACGCCGAGGTACAGCCGCCCGTCCGGCCCGGCGGCGAGCGAGTCGACGCGGTGGCGGCCCGTGGGCAGCCCGTCGACGACCAGTCGCTTGCGCCGGAAGCGCCGGCCGTCGAAGCGCGAGAACGCCACCACGCGCCCGGTGTGCCGGGGCGCGACCGTCCGGTTGGGCACGACGTGGCTCACGTACAGCTCGCCCCGGTGCCAGAGCAGGCCGAGCGCGCTGAACAGCCCGCTGATCACCTGCCGCGGCCGGCCGCCCCGCCGGCGCACGAGCCACACCCCGTCGGAGGGCTCCGCCAGGTTGCCCGCCGACGTCGCCCACAGCCGCCCACGACCGTCGAACGCCAGATTCGAGGGATGCGGGACGCCGCGCGCGAAGCCTTGCGCCCGCACGCCGTCGACCGTCCGGATCTGCGCCCCCGCGGGCGCCACGACGATCAGGACGGCGAGGAAGACGGCGATGGCGAGCGCGTGGCGGATGGCTCCATTGTCGCCATCACGTCGAACGTCGACGTCAACGCGGCTGGGTAGGGAGGCTGGGGTGTCGGCCGCCGCGCGGGGAATGCCCGCGGTCGGCGGCGGACGAATCCGTGGAGTTACCCCCGGAAACCGACGCCTACGCGACATGAGTTCGCACGATCGCCGACCCGGCTGGCTCCCTCACCCTCCTTACCCAGCCGCAGTTGACGTTCACTGGCGGCGGCTACAGCTCAGAGCGGTAGGGCGGCTCGGCGCCCGGCTTGGAGCACGTGCGCGCCGCGACCAGGCAGGCGAACGCGGTCGCCTCGGTCACGACGTCGATCCGCTCGAGGTCGTCGCGGCCGAGGCCGCGCTCGCTCCACCAGGCGAGGAAGCCGCCGCCGAAGGCGTCGCCCGCGCCGATCGTGTCGACCACCTTGGCGCGCGGGGCGGGCACGGCGACCTCGGCCGTGCGCGTGACGACGAGCGCACCGTTCGGGCCGCGCGTGAGCAGGCCGACGGCCGGGCCCGGCTCGAGCAGGCGGCGCACGCCCTCCGTCGTCGGCATGCCGGGGTACAGCCAGCCGACGTCCTCCTCGGAGACCTTGACCACGTGGCTGCGCGCCAGCACGCGCCCGAGGCGCGCGCGGTACGCGCTCTCGTCGTCGATCACCCACGGCCGGATGTTGGGGTCGACGGCCACCATCGCCGTCGGCGCCAGGCGCTCGACCACCGCCTCGGTCGATGTCGCCACCGGCTCGAGCGTGAGGCCGAGCGTGCCCACGTGCAGGATGTCGACGCGGTCGGGGAGCGCCGCCAGGGCAGCCTCGGTGGAGAGCCCGGTCGCCGAGGTCCCGCGCTCGTAGAAGCGGTAGCGCGCGACGCCCTCGTGGTCGACCTCGGCGATCGCCAGCGTGGTCGGCTCGTTGGTCTCGATCAGGCTGCCGCGCCCGACGCCGTCGGCCTCGAGCATGGCGTCGAGCTTGCGGCCGAAGCGATCGACCGACAGGCGGCCGAGGTAGGCCACCGGCTGGTCGAGCCGGCCGATCGTGCGGGCGGTGTTGAACGGGCCGCCGCCGGGATGCCCGCGCAGGTCGTCGTCCGTGTCGTGGAGCACGAGGTCGAACAGCGCTTCGCCGGCCACGAGGATCACGGGCCGCCACGATACGGCGTCGTGCGCCGTGATGGATACTCCGGCGCCATGAGCGTCGATTCGCGCGCAGGCACGCTTCCCGAGCCGTCCGACCTCGTCGACGTCGACCGCCTCCTGGACGCCTACCGCGAGCCGGACCGCGACCTCGCCCCGGTCGCCTTCGGGACCTCCGGCCACCGCGGCTCGTCGCTGGCGGGCACGTTCAACGAGGCCCACGTCGCGGCCATCAGCGAGGCGGTGTGCCGCTACCGCGCGGAGCAGGGCATCGACGGCCCGCTGTTCCTCGGCCGCGACACGCACGCGCTGTCCGAGCCCGCCGCGCAGACGATCGTCGAGGTGCTGGCGGCCCACGGCGTCGACGTCGTGGTCGACGCCCGCGACGGCGCGACGCCGACGCCGGTGATCTCGCACGCGATCCTCACCCACAACCGCGGCGGCGGTGCCGGGACGGCCGACGGCATCGTCGTCACGCCGTCGCACAACCCGCCCGACGACGGCGGCTTCAAGTACAACCCGCCCCACGGCGGCCCCGCCGACACCGACGTCACCGGCTGGATCGAGCGCGAGGCCAACGCGCTGCTGGGCACCGACATCCGCCGTGAGGCCGACCCGAGTCCGCGCGAGCGCGACTACGTCATCGGCTACGTCGACGACCTGGCCGCAGTGATCGACCTCGACCTCATCCGCGAGTCCGGGCTCAAGCTCGGCGTCGACCCGCTCGGCGGTGCCAGCGCGCCGTACTGGGAGGCGATCGCCGAGCGCCACCGGCTCGACCTCGAGGTCGTCAACGACGCGCTCGACCCGACGTTCCGCTTCGTGCCGCTGGACTGGGACGGCAAGGTGCGGATGGACTCCTCGTCGCCGTACGCGATGTCCCGCCTCACCGACATGCGCGACCGCTTCGACGTCGCCTTCGCCAACGATCCCGACGCCGACCGCCACGGGATCGTCACCCCGGCCGCAGGCCTGCTCAACCCCAACCACCACCTTGCGGCCTGCGTCGCGTACCTGTTCGGCGGCCACCGCGACTGGGGACCGGAGGTCGGCGTCGGCAAGACGCTGGTCAGCTCGAGCATCATCGACCGCGTGGCCGCCGACCTCGGCCGCCGCCTGTACGAGGTCCCGGTCGGCTTCAAGTGGTTCGTGAGCGGGCTGCTCGACGGGACGCTGGGATTCGGCGGGGAGGAGAGCGCCGGGGCCTCGTTCCTGCGCCGCGACGGCACGGCCTGGAGCACGGACAAGGACGGGCTGATCCCGTGCCTGCTGGCCGCGGAGATGAAGGCGCGCACGGGCGAGGACCCGGGCGAGGTCTACGCCGGCCTCACGAGCCGCTTCGGCGAGGCCGCGTACCGGCGCGTCGACGTCGCCGCGACGCCCGAGCAGAAGGACCTGCTCAAGCGGCTCTCGCCCGAGCAGGTGCGCAGCAGCGAGCTCGCGGGCGAGCCGATCACCGACAAGCTGACGACCGCGCCGGGCAACGACGCCCCGATCGGCGGGCTGAAGGTCGTCGCCGCCAGCGGCTGGTTCGCGGCCCGCCCGTCGGGCACCGAGGACGTCTACAAGGTGTACGCCGAGAGCCTGCAGGGCCCGCAGCACCTCGAGCGGATCCTCGAGGAGGCGCAGGAGATCGTCGACCAGGCGCTGAGGGGCTGAGCGGCATGCCGTCCGTGTTCGCGATCGTGCTGGCCGGCGGCGAGGGCAAGCGGCTGTCCCCGCTCACGCTCGACCGCGCCAAGCCCGCGGTGCCGTTCGGCGGCAACTACCGGCTGATCGACTTCGCGCTCTCGAACCTCGTCAACGCCGGCTACCGGCGGATCGTGGTGCTCACGCAGTACAAGAGCCACTCGCTCGACCGTCACATCACGCTCACCTGGCGGCTGTCGCCGCTGCTGGGCAACTACGTCACGCCGGTGCCCGCCCAGATGCGCCGCGGCCCGTACTGGTTCTCGGGCTCGGCGGACGCCATCTACCAGAACCTCAACCTGCTCTACGACGAGCGGCCCGACTACGTGGCCGTCTTCGGCGCCGACCACATCTACCGCATGGACCCGCGGCAGATGCTCGAGCAGCACCTCGACACGGGCGCGGCGGTCACCGTCGCCGCGCTGCGCGCCCCGATCGAGCAGGCCGACCAGTTCGGCGTCGTCGAGACGGGCCCCGACGGCCACACGATCCGTGCGTTCCGGGAGAAGCCCAAGGACGCCGTCGGGCTCCCCGACGCGCCCGACCAGGTCTTCGCGTCGATGGGCAACTACCTGTTCACCACCGACGCGCTGATCGAGGCGGTCACGGCCGACGCGCACGGCCGACGCCTCCAAGCACGACATGGGCGGCAACATCGTGCCGATGCTCGTCGAGAGCAGCGCCGCGCACGTGTACGACTTCTCGCGCAACGTCGTCCCGGGGGAGAGCGAGCGCGACCACGGCTACTGGCGCGACGTCGGGACGCTCGACGCGTACTACGACGCCCACATGGACCTCACCTCGGTCGACCCCGTCTTCAACCTCTACAACATGCAGTGGCCGATCCTGACGTGGCACGAGCCGCTGCCGCCGGCCAAGTTCGTGTTCGACGAGGACGGCCGCCGCGGCCAGGCGGTCGACTCGATGGTGTGCGCGGGCGTGGTCATCTCCGGTGCGTCGGCGCGGCGGTCGGTGCTGTCCCCGGGTGCGCACCTGCACTCGTGGGCGGAGGTCGAGGACTCGATCCTGATGCAGGACGTCGACGTCGGCCGCAACGCGGTCGTGCGGCGGGCGATCGTCGACAAGAACGTGCGGATCGCCGAGGGCGCGCAGATCGGGGTCGACGCCGCCGCCGACCGCGAGCGCTTCGTCGTGTCCGACAACGGGATCGCGGTCATCGGCAAGGGCGCCGTGGTGGAGGCGTGAAGGTCGCGCTGCTGACGCGCGAGTACCCACCCGACGTCTACGGCGGGGCCGGCGTCCACGTCGAGTACCTGGCGCGCGAGCTGGCGCGCCTCGAGGACGTGACCGTGCATAAGTGGGGTCCGGCCGACGCCGCGTCGCGCGACGGCGTGGTCGGCCATGCGGCCTGGGACACGCTCGCCGGCGACGCGCCGCACCTCGCCGCCCTGCGCGCGATGTCGATCGACCTCTCGATGGCGGCGGCCGCGGAGGGCGCCGAGCTCGCGCACAGCCATACCTGGTACGCGCAGCTCGCCGGCCACCTGGCCAAGCTCACCTACGGCATCCCGCACGTCACCACCGTGCACAGCCTCGAGCCGCTGCGCCCGTGGAAGGCCGAGCAGCTCGGCGGCGGGTACGCGCTCTCGAGCTGGTGCGAGAAGGTCGCGATCGAGGCCGCCGACACGGTGATCGCCGTGTCCAAGGGCTCGCGCGAGGACATCCTCGCCGCGTATCCCGCTGTCGACCCGGAGCGGGTGGTCGTGGTCTACAACGGCATCGACGCCGAGGAGTACACGCCCGACCCCGGTACCGAGGTGCTCGAGCGCTATGCGATCGACCCGGATCGCCCCTCGGTGGTCTTCGTCGGCCGCATCACGCGCCAGAAGGGAGTTCCGTACCTGCTCGACGCTGCGCTCGACTTCGACCCCGCAGCGCAGCTCGTGCTGTGCGCGGGCGCGCCCGACACGCCCGAGATCGCCGCCGAGGTGGAGCAGCGGGTCGAGCGGCTGCGCGCCGAGCGCGGCAACGTGATCTGGCTCGACCAGATGCTGCCCAAGCCCGACGTGATCCAGATCCTCAGCCACGCCACGGTGTTCGCCTGCCCCTCGATCTACGAGCCGCTGGGGATCGTCAACCTCGAGGCGATGGCCTGCGAGGCCGCGGTGGTCGCCACCGCGACGGGAGGCATCGTCGAGGTGGTCGTCGACGGCGAGACGGGGTTGCTGGTGCCCTTCGAGCCGGTCGCAGGATCGATCGAGCCGCGCGACCCCGCCGGCTTCGCGACCGGCATCGCCGAGCGCGTCAACGCGCTGGTGGCCGATCCGGAGCGCGCCGCGGCGATGGGCCGCGCCGGCCGGCGAGCGCGCGGTGCGCGAGTTCGACTGGGCGCGGATCGCCGAGCAGACGTCCGCGGTCTATCGCGCCACGTGACGTTTGCTACAGCGCCGTACAGGTACGCACTCAATGGTGCGGTTGCCCGTCCATTCCCTCACAGGGTGTCCTCCTTTGTGAAACGGGTATGAGCCAGCAGACTCTTCCTATGGCTGCACGCGTTCTCATCGTCGACGATCACCCGGGCTTCCGGGCCGCCGCTCGCCGGCTGCTGGAGCTCGAGGGCTACGTCGTCGTCGGCGAGGCGGAGAACGGCCTGACCGCGGTGGACGCGGCGCTCGCGCTGCGCCCGGACGTGGTCCTCCTGGACGTGCAGCTCCCCGACATCGACGGCTTCGAGGTCGCCGAGCGGCTCTCCGGCCAGGCCGGCGCGCCCAACGTCGTTCTCACCTCCAGCCGCGAGGCCGCCGACTACGGTCCGTGCCTCGCCGCCACGCCCGCATGCGGGTTCCTGCCGAAGGCCGAACTCTCGGCCTCCGGCATCGCAGATATTCTGCCTGCGTGAGTATCGACCTCGCGGTCCTGACGCCGACGTACCTCGACTACACGTTCGTCGGCCTCGAAGCGCTGCCCGGCCCGGGCGAAGAGCGCTTCGCCGGCGACATGCTCCGCTCGCCCGGAGGCGGCGGGATCACGGCCGTCGCCGCCGCCCGCCTCGGGCTCGCCGCCGCGCTGATCGCGCCGCTCGGTGACGACCTGGCGGGCCGTTTCGTGCGCGCGCGGCTCGAAGAGGAGGGCGTGGTGGTGGGGGAGCCGCGCGGCAACCGCACCCCGACCACGGTGGTGATGCCCGTGGGCGGCGAGCGCGCGATGGTCACGGTCGACCCCGGGCTGCGCGCCCGCGTCGCCGACCTCGAGCCGCACTCGCCGCGCGCGCTGGCCGCCACGCTCGAGCAGATCGACATCCTGCCCGACGGCCCGTGCGCCTACCTCACGTGCGGCGACGACGACGCCCGCGCGTTCGCCGGCCGGCTCCCGCACGGGCTGCGCAAGCCGCGCGGCCTGATCGTGAACCAGCGCGAGGCCGAGATCCTGACCGGCGAGGCCGACCCGGCGCGCGCCGCGACGCAGCTCGCCGACATCGCGGAGACGGCGACCGTCTGCCTCGGCCCAGCCGGCGCCGTAGCGTCGGTACAGGGCACCCTCGTGTCCGTCGACGGCTTCGACGTCGGCACGGTGCTCGACTCGACGGGGGCGGAGGAGCTGTTCGCCATCGCCTTCGCGTGGGCCGAGCTGCACGACGCGGACGCCGAGGTCGCGCTCCAGTGGGCGGGACTCTACGGCGGGCTCTCGGTCAGGTCCCCGACCGGCGCGGGCGCCGCGCTCACGCGCGAGCAGCTGCTCGAGGAGGGCCGTCAGCGCGGCCTGCCGGAGCTGCCCGCCTCCGTCTACAGCGCTTGATGTTCGAAGCTGTTTGACGAACGTTCGATGTCGTGCGAAGGTGTCGCGACACGATCGGGCGGTCGAAGAGGGAGGCGGCATGAGGCGAGTCAGCGCGGTGGCGGCGATGGTCGCGGCGGTCTTCCTCGGCTGGTCCGCGCCGGCGAGCGCCGGCGGCTCGTACAAGGCGGACCGCGCGGTCAAGCTCGACGTGATGGGGGAGTGGGCCCACCCCGACGACGACACGAGCATCATCGGGCCGTGCGGCGTGTGGCACGAGCGCTACGACGTCAAGTGCGGGATCATCATGGTCACCCGCGGCGAGGGCGGCGGCAACGCCGTCGGCCAGGAGCTCGGCCCGGCACTTGGCTTGCGGCGTGAGAACGAGGACCGTGTGGCCCACTTCCGCTCGGGCACCGTCGACATCTTCAACATCGACCGGGTCGACTTCTTCTACAACACCAGCGCTCCGCTCACGCAGTTCTTCTGGGGTCAGGACGAGACGCTGCGCCGGATCACGCGGATCATCCGCATGACCCAGCCCGAGATCTACATCGGGTTCACCCCGTCGCTCAACGCCGGCCACGGCAACCACCAGCAGGCCGGCCGCTACATCTGGGAGGGCGTAAAGGCCGCGGCCGACCCGACGATGTTCCCCGAGCAGCTCCGCGGCCGGGACGCGCTCGACACCTGGCAGGTCAAGAAGGTCTTCTCCGGCGGCAGCACCACCGGCATGGGCGGGACCACGGATCAGGCCGACTGCACGACCGGCTTCGTGCCGGCGGCCACGAACCTCAGCACGGTGGCCGGCGTCTGGACGGGCTACGAGTCGCCGTATCTGTGGCCGCCCGGCAACGTCCAGGGCCAGGCGGCGGGCACGCCCAAGACCTGGGCGCAGGTGGCGCGCGAAGGCACGGCCGCGTACCCGACCCAGAGCCGCGTGATGTGGCAGGAGCTGCAGGCGCCGGGCTGCTCGCGCTTCGGGATGACCGATGCGTACGTCCCGTTCCAGCCCAACGCCAACCCGGCGGCCGGCCGCGACGAGGCGATCCTGTACGGCGCCGTGCGTCCCGATCCTGGCGGGTTGCCGCTCGGCACACTCGAGTACCTGACGGTCTCCGACTTCGTCAACGCCCCGGGCACTCCGTTCGAGGTCACGCTGCACGTGAAGTCCGGTAGGCGGACGCTGCCGCGCGGCACCGCCGCGCTCACCGTGCCGGAAGGCTGGGGCGTCAGCCCGCCGCAGCGGATCGGCCCGATCTCGGACCGCCGGGAGTCGACGGCGACGTTCACGGTGACGCCGCCCGCCACCGCCGCGGTCAACACCAACCACCGCATCTCCGCGCTGCTGACCACCGGCGGCGACACCGGCTACACCGACACCGTCGTGCGCGTCGCGCCGCCGGTCGAGGGCAAGTTCGAGCGCTGGGGCAAGTGGGAGGAGTACGACTCCTGGCTCACCGGCACCGCGCCGCGCGCCCAGCGCGTCGGCTTCTCCGCCGCCGCCCAGTCGATCGGCATGGGCGAGACGCTGACCGTGCCGGTCGAGGTCCACAACTGGTCGACCACGCCGCAGACCGGCACGGTCGAGCTGACGCTGCCGGCGAACTTCACCGCCGACGCGACCTCGAAGCCGTACGGCACGCTCGCGCCAGGCGCGGACGCGACCGTCGAGTTCGCGGTCACCAACACCGACGCGACGCTGCCCGCCAACCAGAACTCGGTCATCCGCATCAGCACGAGCTACGCCGGCGGCTCGGCGTTCGAGGACCTCACGATGTCGGTGGTGCCGACGACCACGATCCCCGAGGCGGCGGCTGCGCCGACGCTCGACGGGACCGAGTCGGCCGGGGAGTACTCCGGCCCGGCGCTCGACGTCGGCAAGCGGTGGGAGGGCGGCGACTGCGGCGTGCCCCTGGGCGTCGACTGCGGGACCGCCGGTACGGTGGGCGATCCGGCGACGAGCACATACGCCAAGATCACGCAGCACAACGACGCCCTCTATCTGTTCATCAACGTGCGCGACGAGTACCAGAGCTACGCGGTCAAGCCGGCGGAGTGCGTCGCGCACTGGCTCGCGGACTCGGTCGAGATCCTGATCGACCCGCGCGGGAACTCGATGGAGAACCTGCTCGAGACGGCGACGACGTTCAAGCTCGGCGTCTTCCCATTCACGGACGACCCGTCGAACTTCAACGGCAACGGGGCGAACGGTCCGTGCTGGTCGCGCGATGCCGACAACCACCAGGGCTACTCGACCGGGCCGCTGGCGGCCACCGTCGACGACGCCCCCAACGCCCCCGGCGTCCAGGTCGCCTCGTCGGCGACGTGGGTGGGGACGAACGAGACCACCACCGACCACAGCTACGCCGGCGGCCGCTACGCGCTCGAGGTGAAGATCCCGCTGGCGGTGCTCCCGTCGGCCGTCGACCCGAACCTCATGGGCCTCAACATCACGCCGTACGACAACGACAACACGGCAGCGGCCGGCACGACCACGCTCCGGCACATCGACAACTCGTCGCGCCTGTCGTGGTCAGGGCTTGGCAGCGTGCAGTCGAACCCGTACCTGTGGGGCCACGCGCGGCTGGCGGACTACATGCCGCCCGCCGATCGCCCGACCACGCCGCGCGAGCCGAGCGTCGCGAGCCCGCTCAACGGCGTCGACTCGCCGCAGACGATCCACCAGTCGGCGCGCGACGGCGTGCCGATCGCCGGTCGCGTGCCGGCGCCCAGGAGCAACCGCATCAAGATCAAGGACGTCGACCTCGAGCGCTCGGTGGCCGAGATCGAGATCAAGGCCACGGGACGCGGCCGGGCGCACGTCTTCCTCTGGTCAGGAGAAAAGGGGTACATCCCGGTCTGGACGACCAGCTGCTCGCCGGCCACCAACCCGCCGCCGGACTACGGCCTGTCGGCGTGCGCGATCACCGACGGTGGGATCCCGCCGTGGGGCAGCGACATGAGCGGACGGGTCATCCGCGACGTCGTGGTCGACGTGAACCGGCGCCGGCAGACGATCAGGGTCCCGCTCGACGCGGCCGCGCGCGCCGCGCTCGAGCGGGACGGGTCCGCCCTGATCTCGTTCGAGACTCCCGCGGGCGAGGTGCAGGCCTTCGACGTGCCGCTGTCCCGGCGGCGCGCGGGAGGCTGATGGCCGCACCCAGCCCACGGCACACGATCCCGGCCCAGCGCAGGAAGGACATCCTGGCGGCCGTCGGCACCGGCGCGATGCACGTCTCCGAGCTCGCCGAGAGCTTCGGCGTCTCGGAGATGACGGTGCGGCGCGACCTGCGCACGCTCGCCCGCGACGGCAAGCTCGAGCGCGTGCGCGGCGGCGCGGTGCGGGCGAGCAGCGAGCCGCCGTTCGAGCAGATCGCAGTCGAGCGCTTCGAGGCCAAGGACCGGATCGGGGCGGCGGCGGCCGCGCTCGTCGAGGACGGGCAGACGGTGATGATCGACATCGGGACCACGACCCTGCAGGCGGCGCGCCACCTGCACGGGCGTGACATCACGGTTATCACCAGCAGCCTCGCGGTGTACGAGGAGCTGGTCTCAGACCCCGCGATCGAGCTGCTCCTGCCCGGCGGGATCGTGCGTCGCAACTACCGTTCGCTCGTGGGCGTGATCGCCGAGGACTCGCTGCGCAGGCTCAAGGCCGACATCCTGTTCCTGGGCACGAGCGCGGTCGACGCCGAGCTCGGCGTCTGGGACACCACGATGGTCGAGGTGCCGATCAAGCGCGCGATGATCGAGGGCGCTGAGCTGGTGGCGCTGCTGGCCGACGGCGAGAAGTTCTCGATGGGCGGGATGGTGTGGGTGACGGACGCCCGCTCGCTCGACCACATCGTCACCGACGCGCCGCTCCCGGAGGCGTGCCAGGCGGCCGTCGAGGACTCCGGCGTCGAGGTGACCGTCGCATGAAGCTCACGATCGTGGGTGGCGGCGGGTTCCGCGTCCCGCTGGTGTACGGCGCCCTGCTCGAGAAGGCCGACGCACTTCGGCTCGACGAGGTCGTGCTGCATGACATCGACGCCGAGCGGCTCGCCCGCATCGCGTCCGTGCTCGACGGGCTGGCGGACGAGCACGGCAGCCGGCTGCCGTTCCGCTCGACCACCGACCTCGCGGAGGCCGTCGAGGACGCGGACTATGTCTTCAGCGCGATCCGCGTCGGCCAGCTCGAGGGGCGGGTGGTCGACGAGAGCGTGCCGCTCGCGCTCGGCGTGCTCGGGCAGGAGACGACCGGTCCAGGCGGCATCTGCTTCGCGCTGCGCACGATCCCGGCGATGGTGCGGCTCGCCGAGACGATGGCCGAGCGCGCGCCGCGGGCCTGGCTGATCAACTTCACGAACCCGGCCGGGATGGTCACCGAGGCCGTCCAGCAGGTGCTCGGCGACCGCGCGGTCGGCATCTGCGACTCGCCGTCCGGGCTCTGCCGCCGCGTCGCCCGCGCGCTCGGCCGCGACCCGCGCGAGCTCTGGTTCGACTACTTCGGCCTCAACCACCTGGGCTGGCTGAAGGGGGTGCGCGACGAGCGCGGCGACCTGCTTCCAGGCCTGCTGGAGGCCGACGACCTGCTCGGCGAGCTCGAGGAGGGCCGGCTGTTCGGCGGCGAGTGGCTGCGCGCGCTCGGGATGATCCCGAACGAGTACCTCTACTACTTCTACTACGGCGCCGACACCGTCGAGGCGATCCGCGAGAGCCCCGCCTCGCGCGGGGCGTTCCTGCTCGAGCAGCAGCGCGCGTTCTACGCCGCCAACGGCCAGGACCGCGCCGAGGCCGTGGCCGCCTGGCGCGCGACGCGGCACGACCGCGAGCGCACGTACATGGCGGAGGCGCGCAGCGCCGCCGGCGACCACGCCGAGCCCGAGGCGGGCGGAGGCTACGAGAGCGAGGCGATGGCCGTGCTTGAGGCGATGGCGCTCAACACGCGCGCCGTGCTGATCCTCAACACCGCCAACCGCACGAGCCTGCCGTTCCTCGACCAGCGCGCCGTCGTCGAGGTGCCGTCGGTCGTCGGGCGCGCCGGCCCGGTCCCGCTGGCCGCCGGCGACGTGCCGGTCCACGCCCGCGCGCTGATCGAGCTGATGAAGGAGGTCGAGCGGACGACGATCGACGCCGCGCTCACCGGCTCGACCGCCCTGGCCGTCAAGGCGCTGGCGCTGCACCCGCTCGTGCCGTCGGTGTCGGTCGCGCGCGAGATCCTCGACGGCTACCGGCGCCGCCTGCCCGCGCTCGCCGAGGCCTTCCCGGCATGAGTGTCGACGTCGCCTGCGGCGAGCTGGCCTTCGTCGACCTCACGTTCGCCGGGCTCGACGGCCATCCCGGGCCGGGGGAGGAGCGGCGCTCGCAGGATCTGCTGCGGTCGGCCGGCGGGAGCGCGATCGTCGCCGTCGGCGCGCGCCGGCTCGGCCTCTCGGCCGCGGTCGTGTCGCCGATCGGCGACGACGCGGACGGCGACTTCCTGCGCGCCCAGCTCGCGTCCGAGAACGTCGTCTGGGCGGGCCGCCGCGTGCCCCGCACCGCGGTCACGGCCGTCCTGCCCGCCGACGGGGAGCGCGCGATGGCCACCTTCGACCCCGGCGAGCAGGTGACCGCTGCGGAGCTGGCGGCGGTCGAGCCGCGCGCGGTGGTCATCTCGCTGCCGCGCCTCGACCTCGTCCCGCCCGGGGCGATCGTCTACGCCACCGCGGGCGACGCCGAGGCGCGCGCCGACGTCGACACGCCGTTCGACCTCGCCGGGGTGCGGGCCTTGATCGTCAACGAGCGCGAGGCGCTGCTGATCAGCGGCGAGGCCGACGCCGAGGCCGCCGCGCTCGCGCTCGCCCGGCGGGCGCCGTGCGCGATCGTCACCGTCGGCCCGCGCGGCGCGCTGGCGGCGACGGAGGACGACCTCGTGCGCGTCCCCGCCATCGCCGTCGAGGCGGTCGACACGACCGGCGCCGGCGACCTCTTCACCGCGGCCTACGTGTGGGCGGACCGGCTCGGCACGCCGCTCGAGGAGCGGCTCCGCTGGGCCGCGCTGTACGCCGCGCTTTCCGTCCGCGTCCCCACCGCGCTCGCGAGCGCCGCGTCCCGAGCGATGCTCGCCGACGCCGGTGCCATGCACGGGCTGCATATGCCGGCGACGCCGCCGCATGCAGCGATGAAGGAGGAAGCGAGATGACGTGGCGCGCCTGAAGATCGCCTACATCGGCGGTGGATCGACCCGCGGCGCGGGCACGATGGCGAGCTTCATCGAGCAGGGGGAGAACTTCAGCGGGTCCGAGATTGCGCTGATCGATCTCGACGCCGAGCGGCTGGAACTGATCCGCGTGCTCGCGGAGCGGATGGCGACCGCCAAGGGGGTCGACATCACGGTTACGGCTACCACCGACAGGGTCGCCGGCCTCGACGGCGCCGACGCTGTGCTGACCAGCTACCGCCCAGGCGGCTTCGAGGCGCGCGTGCTCGACGAGCGCATCCCGCTCGAGCACGGCCTGATCGGCCAGGAGACGCAGGGCCCCGGTGGCTTCTTCATGGCGCTCCGGTCGATCGCCGCGATGAAGGAGATCCTCGCCGACATGGCGGTCGCCTGCCCGGGCGCGCGCATCTTCAACTACACGAACCCGGTCAACATCGTCGCGCAAGCGGTTACCGACCACTGCGACGTCGAGTTCGTGTCGCTGTGCGAGGGGCCGATCGTGTTCCCCGCGGAGCTCGCCGAGGTCGCGGGCCTGGATCCGGATCGGCTCGATGTCGCGAGCGTCGGGCTCAACCACGGCTCGTGGAGCGTCCGTCACACCTTTGACGGCCAGGACCTGCTGCCGCTGCTGAGGGAGGCCTACGCGCGCCGCGGCGCCGACCCGACCGTCAAGCCGCAGACGCGCCGGATGCTGCGCCTCGCGGCGACGATGGACGCCATCCCGAGCGAGTACTTCCAGTACTACTACTTCGAGGACGAGGTCCTGCGCGAGCTCAGGAGCAATCCGACGACGCGCGCGGAGGACATCCTGAGCGCGGTGCCGGGGTACTGGGAGCACTACGTCGAGCAGGCCGGCAGCGACCACCCGGTGCTGGACCCGAGCCGCTCGCGGGGCGGCATCCACGAGCTGGAGCTCGCGATCGACTGCATGGACGCCGTGTTCAACGATCGCGGCGAGACGCTGCCGGTCAACGTGCCCAACCAGGGCTCACTGCAGGGCTTCCCGGACACGCTCGTCGTCGAGACGCTCGGCCACTGTGACGCGTCCGGCGTCAGGCCGCTGCCGATGCCGGGGCTGCCGACGCACGTGCGCGGGCTCGTCGAGGCGCTCGGCGAGTACCAGCAGGCGGCGGCGGACGCGGCCTGGTCAGGCGACGCGCGCGACGCGATGCGTGCGCTCGCGGCTCATCCGCTCGTGCGCTCGATCGACGTCGCCGAGACGCTCTACGCCGCGATGGCCGACGCGCACCGCGCGCACCTGCCGGCGCGGCTTATGCCTGCTTGACGGGCGCGCCGGATCGTCACCGCAGCGCCTCGCCGGTCTCCCGGTCGAACAGGTGCACCGCCTCGGGCGGGACGGACAGCTCGACCACCTCGCCCGGAGAGAACCGGCGGCGGCCGGGCACGACCGCGGTGAACCGGGCGCGGTCGTCGCCGGCCAGCAACGTCGCCTCGCTCTCCGCGGTCGCCTCGTCGGCGGCGGACGCTGCCGCGCCACCCGGCTTCGGGGCGTCGACCGCGAAGATCACGTGGCTCTCGGAACCGAGCCGCTCGACGACCTCCAGCTCGGCTCGCAGCTTCGGTGCCCCGTCGGCGTCGGGCCTGAGGTCGGTCGGGCGCACGCCCGCGACGACCGACCCGTCGTGCCGTGGCGGGGCGGAGAGCGGGATCTCGATGCCGGCGACGCTCAGCACGCCCCCACGCAGCTCGCCCGGTGCGAGGTTCATCGCCGGCGAGCCGATGAACGCCGCCACGAACACGTTCGCGGGATCGTCGAACAGCCGCTCGGGGGTGTCGCACTGCTGCACTGTGCCGTCGCGCAGCACGGCCACGCGGTCGCCAAGCGTCATCGCCTCGACCTGGTCGTGTGTGACGTACACGGTCGTCACGCCCAGCCGCTCGTGCAGCCGGGCGAGCTCAGCGCGCATGCCCACGCGCAGCTTCGCGTCGAGGTTCGAGAGCGGCTCGTCCATCAGGTAGGCCTGTGGCTCGCGCACCATCGCCCGGCCGATCGCGACGCGCTGGCGCTGCCCGCCCGAAAGCGCGCCCGGCTTGCGGTCGATCAGGTCGCGCAGCCCCAGCACGCCCGCGACGGAATCGACGCGCTCCTTGAGCGCCGGCTTCGCCGTGCGCCGCAGCTTGAGCGCGAACGCGAGGTTGTCCCACACGCGCATGTGCGGGTAGAGCGCGTAGTTCTGGAACACCATGGCGACGTCGCGGCTGCGTGGCGCGATCTCGGTGACGTCGCGGTCGCCGATGCTGATCGTGCCCCCGGACACGCCCTCCAGCCCCGCGATCATGCGCAGCAGCGTCGACTTCCCGCAGCCTGAGGGCCCGACGAGCACCATGAACTCGCCGTCGCCAATCTCCATGTCGACGGCGTCGACGGCGACGACGCCGCCCGGGAACACCTTGCTCACGCCCTGGAGGGCGATGCGACCCATGGGGCGATCCTTCCGTCGGGTACGGGGAGCGAGACGCCGGCGGCGACGGTCGCGGCGTCCGCGTCGATGCCGAGGCGGTCGAGCGCGAGCAGCAGCGCGCCGACGATCGGCGGCGCCGGGTCGCGGACGGCGATCGCGCCCGGCAGCTCCGCCATCGTCGCGTCGGCGAGCCGCGGCGTCGGATGGCTGAAGACGCCGCCCGAGAGCGCGACGCGCGCACCGGCGATCGTCAGGTCCACCCGGGCTGCGCACGCCTGACCCTGCCGCCCGAGGACGGCGCCCGTCTCGGCGACGATCTCGCGCGCGACGGCGTCGCCCTCGTCGGCCGTGTCGAGCAGCACGGGCGTCAGCCGGTCGGAGTCGGCCTCGGGCAGCCCGCCGCGCCGCGTGAACCGGTGCAGCAGGTCGAACGCGTCGGCCGCATCGAACAGCGCCAGCGCTCGCTCGGTGAGCACTGTGGGCGGCGCAAGCCCGAGCGCGTGGTTGTAGACCGCCCGCAGCCCGGCGGTCGCGAGGTGGCGGCTCCCGGCGGCGTCGGGCCAGAACCCGAGGTGGAAGACGCGGCCGTCGGGATGGCGGGCGCCGACCGCGTTGTACGTCCCGCTGACGATGCTGATGCCGGTCCAGTCGGGCGAGCCGCCGCGCAGGGCGCCGAGGGCGTCGTTGACGATCTGCGGCGGCGCGGGCAGACCGAGCCGCTCGCGCAGCGACCGCTCGAGCAGCGCGAAGTCCTCCGGCCAGTCCGCCCCGGCCAGGCTGAACGTCGCCGCGTCGATCTGCGCGGCCGCGATGCCGGCGCGCGCGAGCGCTTTGCCGGCCGCCGCCTCGATCGCGTCGATCCCGTGGTCGGGCGTCGGGGCGTTGTAGATGTCCGCGCACGCGCCCCGGCCGGTGCCGTGGGTCACCCCGCTGCCGTCGGCGACTGCGGCGAGCGTCTTGGTGTTCCCGCCGTCGACGCCCAGGACCCAGGTCACTCCTTCACCGCCCCGGCGAACATCCCGCGGATGAAGGAGCGCTGCAGGAAGACGTAGACGATCACGACCGGGAGCGCTACGAGAACCGCGGCCGCGGCGACGAGAGTGGTGTCCAGCGTGCCGCGGTTGGCACCTGCGAACAGCGCGAGACCGAGCGGAGCGGTGCGCAGGTCGTCGGACTGGATCATCACGAGCGCGAGCAGGAACTCGTTCCAGGTCCACATGAAGACGAGCACCAGCATCGTCGTGATCGCCGGCCAGGCCTGCGGCAGCAGCACCTTCCACAACGTCACGAAGCTCGAGGCGCCGTCCAGCCGCGACGCCTC
>CAWIRW010000016.1:0-91990 GCA_963838655.1 uncultured Solirubrobacteraceae bacterium
TGAGGAGGTAGACGGCGTGGATGACCAGCGCCTCGACCTGTGAGTCCTTCATCGCCTCGTGGAACGCCTCGATCTGCTCGTCCGAATACGTCGTCGGCTTCCACGCGCGTGGGTTCTGGTTGAAGATCTGGATCGCCCGGCAGGCGAGCTCGGTGCCGCGGTCGACGGCCTTTGCGGGTCCGCGGGCGGGGGAGACGTGGGCGCCGACCAACATGGGTCGGGCATCGTGGCATGCTTAGCCGATGCGGGTACGGTTCCCTCCTTCGCCGACGGGGGCGCTTCACATCGGCAACGCGAGGACGGCGCTCTACAACTGGCTGCTTGCACGCGGCCAGGGGGGCCAGCTCGTGCTGCGGATCGAGGACACCGACCGCGAGCGCTCGACGCCCGAGAACGTGAGCACGATCTTCGACGCGCTCGAGTGGCTCGGGATCGACTGGGACGAGGGGCCGATCTACCAGTCGGCCAACGCCGACCGCCACGCCGAGATCGTGCAGCAGCTGCTCGACTCCGGCCACGCCTACCGCTCGACCGCCGGCCCCGACGAGGTCAAGGCGTTCAAGTCCGAGCACGGCAACCGCGGCTTCCGCGGGACCGACGAGGGCACCGGCGCGGTGCGCCTGCGGGTCCCCGACGAGGGCGCGACCATGGTGCGCGACGAGATCCGCGGCGAGACGGCGTTCGAGAACGCGCTGCTCGACAACCTCGTGATCGCCCGCGCCGACGGCACACCGGTCTACCATCTTGCAGTGGTCGTGGACGATGCCGACGCCGGCATCACGCACGTCGTCCGCGGGGCCGACCACTACTCCAACACCCCCAAGCAGATGCTCATCCAGCAGGCGATGGGAGCGCCGACGCCGGTCTACGGCCATCTTCCCCTGCTGCACGGGCCGGACGGCAAGAAGCTCTCCAAGCGCCACGGCGCGACCTCGGTCCAGGACCTGCGCGACGCCGGCTACCTGCCGGAGGCGGTCCTCAACTACGTCGCGCTGCTCGGCTGGGGGTATGACGACGAGACGACCTTCCACACGATCCGCGAGCTGCAGGAGCGCTTCCGGCTCGAGCGCGTGTCGAAGAACCCGGCGGTGTTCGACGAGCAGAAGCTGCGCTGGATGAACGGCCGCTACCTGCGGGAGCTCGGGCTCGACGAGCTGAGCGGTCGGCTCGAGGCCTTCACGGGGCGCTCCGGATTGCGCGACGCGGTCGCGATCTCGCAGGACAAGATCTCGACGCTGGCCGAGTTCTGGCCGCTGGCGCACTTCTTCTTCGACGGCCCGGCGGACGATCCGGCGGCCCGTGAACGGGTGCTCGAGGCCCCGGCGGCCGCGAGGCGCTGGCCGGGGCGCGGGCCGCGCTCGAGGCCGTTCCCGAGCCGTGGACCGAGGAGTCCGTGCAGGCCGCGCTCGACGGCGCGGCCGAGCAACTCGGCCTCAAGCGCAAGCACGTCTTCCAGCCGCTGCGGGTGGCAGTCGCCGGATCGACCGTCTCACCAGGTATCTTCGAGACGATCGCGCTGCTGGGGCGCGACGAGACCCTGACTAGGGTGGACCATGCGCTCAACGGGAGGAGGGCAGGTTGAATCGGCCCGACGGCGGGGCTGGCGGCTCAACGATCCGTCCAGAGATGCCGATAGAGGGTGAAGGCCGGGACGATCCCGGCAGCCCGCTTTCCGAGCCACCGGCCGTGCCGCCCGACGATCGCCTGATGCCCCCTTCCGCGCCATCCGCCAGCCCGCCCCGAGCGCCCGCCCAGGGCGCCCCAGCGGGTCGCTCGCGCGAGCCGTACTCGGTCGTCGGCCGCTCTCGTAACGAAGGTCACGGCAAGCGGCTGACGGCGGCGTTCGAGGCGCTCGAGGTCTTCCCGGCACTCGCCGAGTCGCGCAACCGGCTGCTCGAGCTCGTCTCCGAGGAACGGCCGTCGACGGGCGAGGTCGTGCGCGCGATCGAATCCGACGTCGCGCTCGTGATCTCCGTGCTGCGCCTGGCCAACGGGCTCGAGTCGCCGCGGCGCGGGCAGGTCGAGTCGATCGTCGGCTCGGTCGAGGTCCTTTCGCCGGAGGCCGTTCAGCGGCTGGCGGCCAACGCCGAGACGTTCGAGTTCTTCGAGCGCGGCAAGACCTGGGACGCCGCGCCCGAGCGCTTCCGGCTGCACGCAGTGGCGGTCCAGCGCGCGGCCGATCGGCTGGCCGCGGCGTCTTCGTACGCGCACCGCGACCGCCTGCTGGTCACGGCGCTGCTCCACGACGTCGGCAAGCTCGTCCTGATGCACGCCTACCCCGGCTACCCGCGCCAGGTCCACGGGCCGGCGCGCACCCCGGAGGAGCGGCTGCACTACGAGCGCCGCGAGCTGGGCGTCGATCACGCGCTGGTCGGCGGCGTGCTCGCTCGCCGCTGGAACATGCCGAAGGCCGTCGCCTCCGCGATCGAGCGCCACCACTCCGACGACGCCGACGGCGACAGCGCGTTCGTCCGCCTGGCGGACATGCTCGCGCACTACTCGCAGGGCTCGCCGGTCTCCTCGACGGAGCTGCTGCGCGCCGCGCGCGCCGTCGGCTTCGGGCCGAGCGAGCTGCGCGCCGTGCTCTACGACCTTCCGTACCCGAGCAAGGACCGTCCGCGCTCGGTCGAGCCCTGCCCGCTGTCCACGCGCGAGCTCGAAGTCCTCAAGCGGCTCGCCCAGGGCATGGTCTACAAGCAGATCGCGCTGGAGCTTTCGCTCTCCACGAGCACGGTGCGCACGCACCTGCACAACATCTACGGCAAGCTCGGCGCGGTCGACCGCGCCCAGGCCGTGCTCCACGCTACCGAGCGCGGCTGGCTCTAGAACGCCGCCGGTAGAGCGCGGCGGCGATCGCCACGCCGACCGCGTCGATCAGCACGTCCACCGGCGTGCCGTTGCGCCCTTCCACGAAGCTCTGGTGGAGCTCGTCGGTGGCGGCGTACACGAGCGTGATAGCCGCCGCGGCGAGCGGGTGACGGCCGCCGAGCGCGCGCAGCCACAGCAGCCAGAGGAGCCCGTACTCGGCCATGTGGGCGAGCTTGCGCAGGATGAGGTCCCAGGTCCCGAGGCCCGTCGACAGGTCCGGCTGGGCCGAGAAGAAGAAGATCACGGCCATCAGGACGAGCGGTGGGCCGAAGCGGGAGACGGCGCGCATCGGCCGGTGATGGTGGCAGGATGAGAGGGTGCTCTCGATCACCACGAAGTCGCCGTACGCCGTCCGCGCGCTGGCGGAGCTGGCCCGCAGCGGCGGCGCCGGCCCGGTGCCGATCGGCGAGCTCGCCAAGCGCCGCGACATCCCGGTCCAGTTCCTCGAGCAGCTCTTCGCCACTTTGCGCCGCGCGGGTGTTCTCAAGTCCCAGCGAGGCGTCAAGGGCGGCTACTCGTTCGCGCGCGACCCGTCCGAGGTCACCGTGCTCGAGGTCGTCGAGCTGCTCGACGGCCCGCTCGGCGCGGGCGCCCAGGGCATCTTCTCCGAGTCCGCCGCCGCCGCCCGCGCGGTGCTCGAGGCGGCCACGATCGCGGACGTCGTCGAGCGCGAGAACCGCCAGGCCGGCGCGCACATGTACTACATCTAGGCCGCGGGCGTGACACTAGCCTGAGCGCTGATGCGCTCTCGGTACGTCCTCGTCGCCTGCCTTGCCGTCGTGGGCTGCGGTGGCGGAGACGATCCGCCGGCGCAGCGAGCACTCGCGCCCGTTGTGCTGGAGGTGACCGAGCCGTCCGACGAGGCGGTCGTGCGGACGGACTCGGTAACGGTGCGGGGGACGGTGTCGCCGCCCGGCGCCGCGGTGCGGGTGGCCGGCCGCGCCGCCGAGGGCGACGCCGGCGTGTTCACCGCGGAGGTGGCGCTCGACCCCGGCGCCAACGTGATCGACGTGACGGCCACTGCCCGCGGCCGGGCGCCCGCGCTGACCGCCCTGCGCGTCACGCGCGAGCTGCCCGTCGAGGTGCCCGACCTCGCCGGGCTCGCGATGGAGGAGGCCGAGCGCCGACTCCGCGACGTCGGCCTGCGGGCCGAGTTCGACGACGGCGGCGGGCTATTCGACGGGCTGCTGCCCGGCGAGCCGGCCGTCTGCGAGCAGGACCCGGAGGCGGGGGCCGAGGTGCGGCGGGGCACGGTCGTGACGGCGACCGTCGCTCGGCAGTGCTGATCAGGTGCGCGGCGTGGCGGCGATGAGCGCGATCCGCGCCTGACCGCGCTCGCGGACGACGCCGAACACGATCCGCCCCTCGTACGGGTCGCCGCCGTCGCGGTCGACGCGGTAGTTGCCGCTCGCGCGCCCGGCTCGCCCGCCGCGGACGTCGAGGTTCTCGAGGTCGTAGCCCTGGACCTTGCCGTCGAACTGCCGGGCGTACTGGTCCACGACCTGCTCGCGACCTTGGCTGCGGCCGCCGGGCAGCACGCGCAGCACGTCGCGCGCCAGCGTCCGCCGTAGCGCCGCGGGATCCTCGGCGGCGTACGCCTCGCCGAAGGCCTCGGCCGTGTCCCGCACCTCATCCTCGGTCAGCGGCCCGGTGCGCGCCGAGGCGCCCCCGGGGTCGCCGAGAAGCACGCCCGCGAGGAGCCCGATCGCGACGAGTCCGGCGAACACGCCGAGCGCGACGACCGCCCTGGCTGGCCAGCGGCGCGGACGGATGACGTGCGCCGGGCCGCGCTCGGGCGGCTCGTCCGCGCCGGGCTCCTCGTGCGCGGCCGGGTCCCACGCCGTCACAGCCGTGGCCTCGTGGGCGGCGGCATCCCACGCTGTGACCTGTTCGTCGCCGATCACGCGCGTCACGTCGCCGTTGCCGGCACCACCCGGGGCCGCCGGGCCGACGGCGACGCTGCGCTCGGACTCGGTCACCGGCTCGCCGCGAGCGGCGCCGAGCGTCGCGCGGCCGAGGTCGCCGGTCGAGGGATAGCGGTCGTCCGGGGCCTTGGCCAGTGCGCGCGCGATCACGCGGTCGAACTCGCGCGGCGCGCCGTGCTCGGACGGCGGCCGCGGGTCCTCGTGGAGGTGGGCGAGCATCGTCGCGGGCACGGTGCCGTGCGCGAACGGCGGGCGGCCGGTGAGGGCGGCGTACAGCACGCAGCCGAGCGAGTAGACGTCGGCACGGGCGTCGGTGCGCTCGCCGCGCAGCTGCTCCGGCGAGCAGTACTCGACGGTGCCAAGCCACTGCCCGGACTCGGTCAGCTGGGTCTCCGAGCGGGCCAGCCGGGTGAGGCCGAAGTCGCTCAGGTACGCGTGCCGACCCGCGAGCAGCACGTTCGCGGGCTTGACGTCGCGGTGCACGAGACCGGCCGCGTGCGCGGCGTCGAGCGCCGACGCCACCTGGGCGACCAGGTCGGCCGCCAACTCCGGCTCCAAGGCGCCGCGCTCCCGCAGCAGCGCGTGCAGGTCGGTGCCGCCGACGTAGCGCATCACGAGGTAGAGCGCGCCGTCGTGCTCGCCCGCCGCATAGACCGGGATCACGTTCGGGTGGTCGATGGCTGCCGCCATGCGCGACTCGCGCTGGAAGCGGTCGCGGAACGCCTGGTCGCCGGCCCGCTCCGGCGTGAGGAGCTTGAGCGCGACGGGACGCCCGAGGCTGAGCTCGGTGGCGCGGTAGACGACGCCCATGCCACCGCGGCCGGCGACCGCTTCGATGCGGCAGCCGGCGAACTCATCGCCTGTCGCGAGCTCAACCATCCCACGGATTGTGACGCGGCCCTCCCGCGTGGGTATGCGCAGGCCATGGATCTCGGCAACCCCATCTCCTATCTCGTGCTCGCCGACGGGACCCCGGTACTGGCCTCGGACGGTCAGGAGGTCGGACGGGTCGAGCACGTCCTCGCCGACCCGGAAGCCGACCTGTTCGACGGCGTCATCGTCGACATGCGCGCCGGCCCGGGTGGCCATCGGTTCGCGGACGCCGACCAGGTCGACGCCATCCACGAGCACGGCGTGGTGCTGGCGCTCGACGCCGAGGCCGCGGCCCGGCTGCCCGAGCCCGCGGAGAATCCAGCGACGCTCTCCGCCGACCCCGACGACACGGTTCCCGACACCCTGAGCGACAAGCTGCGCCGCGCCTGGGACTACCTCTCGGGCCGCTACTGACCCGATAGCCTGGGACGCGGCGAATGTCGCGTATCCCGATCAACATTGCTGAGCACGTCGGCCGCACGCCGATGGTCCAGCTCACGCGGATCGCGCCCGAGGGCGCGCAGGTGTTCGCCAAGCTCGAGATGTTCAACCCGGGCGGCTCGGTGAAGGACCGGATCGGCGTGGCGATGATCGAGGCTGCCGAGGCGGAGGGCCGGATCGAGCCCGGCCGGACGACGATCGTTGAGGCCACCAGCGGCAACACCGGCATCGCGCTGGCGTTCGTGTGCGCCGCCCGCGGGTACGACCTCGTGCTCACTCTGCCCCAGGGCATGAGCCGCGAGCGCGAAGGTCTGCTCCGGCTCTACGGCGCCACGGTGCAGGTCACAGAGTCGCTGGGCGGGATGAACGAGGCCGTCGCCGCGGCCCAGGCGCTCGCCCGCGACGGCGACGCGTGGCTGCCCGACCAGTTCGCCAACCCGGCCAATCCCGAGGCGCACCGGCGCTCGACCGGGCCTGAGATCTGGGAGGCGCTCGACGGCAAGGTCGACTACCTGGTGGCGGGGGTCGGCACAGGCGGGACGATCACCGGCGCCGGCTCGTACCTGAAGGAGCGCAACCCGCGGCTCAAGGTGGTCGGGGTCGAGCCGGCGTCGTCCGCCGTCCTCTCCGGGCGCGACCCCGGCCCGCACAAGATCCAGGGCATCGGCGCGGGCTTCGTCCCGCCCGTGCTCGACCGCTCGCTGCTCGACGAGGTCATGCCCGTCGACGACGAGGACGCGATCGAGACCGCGCGCCTTGTCGCACGTCGCGAGGGCGTGCTCGCCGGCATCTCGTGCGGCGCCGCACTGTGGGGAGCGCTCGAGGTAGCCGCCCGGCCGGAGGCGCAAGGCGCGCGGATCGCGGTCGTGCTCCCCGACTCCGGCGAGCGCTACATCTCGACGCCCTTCTTCGCGCCCGAGCCCGAGCGCGCCGGCGCCGCCTGAAGGCGCGCGGCCGCCGTGGTCTCGGCCGCATAGATCGCCTCGAGCAACTCGGCCAGCTCGGCGAACAGGGTCGCGATCGACTCGTCGTCGGACGGCGTCTCGTCGAGCCTCGCGCGGGTCCGCCACAGCTCGGTTGCGGCGGCCGCGGCCTCCTCGGCGCCCTCGTCGCCGCGCTCGACGACGGTCGCGTGGACCTCGACGAGCAGCTCGCGGAGACGACCAGGCGGGAGCACGGCCTCGGCGAGCGCGTGCCAGCGCTCGCCGGCCTCGCGCCACGCGGTCGCCGCCTGGGTCAGGCTGGCCTCCTCGAGCAGCTCCGCGGCCTCGTCAAGGAAGTCCGCGTAGAGCCCGCGCAGGTGGCCGCCGTCGAGGCCGACGGGCTCGATCCCCTCGTAGGCGGAGAGCAGCGCGTCCGCCAGGCCGCGGCGGTCCGCGAACACGACCGGCCACGCCTTTGCGCCGCGCGTCGCGGTCAGCATCCGGCTCCACTTACGCCACGCCGGCAGCCCGAACGAGTCGGAGGTCACCGCGAGGTGCTCGGCGGCGTCGGCCAGCCCGGCGCGCACCGCGGCGCGCAGCACGTCGGCCGGGATCTCGTTCTGGTCCGGCTCGATCACGCACATCCGGTGGCGGTACGAGCCGACGCGGGCGCGGGCGGCGTCGAGCGTAGGGCGCGCGACCGTCAGCGGCGCGAGCCCGCGGTCGTCGACGTGCACGCGCCCACCCTCCTCGGCGTACGCGACGATGGGATAGCCGCCGTGGCCCTCGAGCTCGGGCGGCAGGTGCCAGTAGCCGACCGACTGGCAGTCGATCGTGACCAGGGCGGGCCGGCCGGCGGCCAGCGCCGCGTCGAGCTGGCGCGCCGCAGTCCGCGCGCCGCCTGTCTCGTGGTGCGCTGCGGGCACGGCCAGGCGCTCGAGTGTCGCTTGCATCCAGCGCGCTGGATACTGCCAGCGGTTGCGGAAGCCGAGCACGAGGTGACGCGAGCTGTGCGCCTGGAACTCCCACAGGATGTAGCCGGCGCCGAGTCCGCCGCCGACGCCGAGCACCATTGCCTCCGTCAGCGGCTTGCCGGTGTGCCCGGCGGTGACGCCGTGGTGCGCCAGCACGTTGGCGACGGCCGCCGTGTCGGGATGGATGCCCCCGCGCAGCTCGTAGCCGTGGTCGCTGACCGGCGGTGCGAACGCGCGTGCCGCGGGCTCGTCCCCGCGGTCCGTCGCTGCGGCCACGACGTGCCGGCGCGCGGTGACGTAGCGCTCTCCGGTCTGTGCCATCCGCGCGCGGATGCGGTCCTTGAGGTGCTTGCGAGCCGTCATCGATGTCCTCCGTCGCCCACCGGCCGGGCTCCACGCCCCCGCGCCGCGGGCCCATGGGAGGGTCGGACGCGCACATGCGGGCCTCCGAGGACATCGATCCCCTCTGCCTCCGCGGTGCCCGGCGGCGTGGACGCCGGGTCAGGAGGTCCGGCGCGGAGGAGCGCCGGACGCGATCCTATCCCAGCCGTTTGGCGATCCACCTCGTGGCGTCGGCGCCGCCCGCCTCGATGACGCCGGCGTGGCTCACGCCGTCGTAGGTCGTGTAGGCGAGCTTTGTGCCGCGCCCGCGCAGCTCGTCGACGAGCTGGTTGCTGAAGGTCGGTATGACGGTGCCGTCCGCCGTCCCCTGGAGGACCCGCAGGCGTGACCGGATCGTCAGGTTCTCCGGATCCTGGGCGCCGATCACGTCGAGCAGGCCGTCGATGTCGGCGTCGCCGCGGAGGACCTCGTTCAGCGGTACCGCTCCGAAGGAATCCGCCGCCTGCAGGCTGTCGTGGCACCGCTGCAGCGTGTCGGGGAAGAGCCCGCGCGAGCGGTCGGTGAGCAACTGCGCGACGCCGACCCCTGGCGCGACCGTGTCGATGGCTCGCAGGCCGAGCGCCACGAACGAGCCGAGGCCGCCTCCGGG
Organism: uncultured Solirubrobacteraceae bacterium; assembly: GCA_963838655.1. Taxonomy (GTDB): domain Bacteria; phylum Actinomycetota; class Thermoleophilia; order Solirubrobacterales; family Solirubrobacteraceae; genus DASSUW01. The sequence continues at coordinate 8,996 of CAWIRW010000016.1, forward strand.
GTTCGGCAGCGCGCGAGTGAGCCCGAACTGGGTGCGCAGGTGCGACGCCGGCGCGAGCGCGACGGTGCCGCGCAGCTTGACGTCCGGCACCCAGCGGGCCGCAAGGGCGGCGGCGAAGAGCGCCGCGTGACCGCCCTGCGAGTGGCCGGCGATCACGTACTTGCGTGAGAGGCGGGGCTCGAGCTCCCGCGCGGCGCGCACGGCGTCGAGCACGCTGCGACCCTCGGAGCGGCCGACGAGGAACGGATGCACGCCCGGCGTTCCCAGGCCTTCGTAGTCGGTGCGCACGACCGCGTACCCGGCGTTGAGGAGCCTCCGCAGCAGCGGATACGCGTAGCTCACGAGCTGGCGCTCGTCGTAGCCGCGGGTTGGCGCGCACGCATCCGCAACGCCGGCGGTCCCATGCGCGTACGTGACCACGGGCCAGCCGCCGCGTGGCCTCGGCCCGCGCGGGAGCGTGAGCGAGCCGGACACCGCCACGGTGTCGCCGTCGACGCTCTTCGAGCGGTAGAGCAGCAGCCGCGCGTTGCGCTTCAACGCGTCGGAACCCGTCTGGCGACGCGCCCAGATCAGCCCGCCGTGCTTGCCCGCCAGCGGCTTCGGCGGCGTATAGAAGGCGTCGCCCTTCGGGCCCTTGCGGACCTCCTGGGCGGTCGCAGAGTTCGCCGCGGTCAACGCACCGGCGAGCATCAGGGTCAGCACGATCGCGGTGCGGCGCATCCGCGCACCGTAACCGTCCGCGCGTTCCCCGCGCCGCGTTCGGGGGCGATCAGATCCCGGGTGGCTCTCCTGAGGCGATCGGCGCGAAATCGAGCATCGCGTCGACGCCGTAGACGAGGTCGAGGCGGTCGCCGGAGAGTGGGACGCAGGCGTCGGGCCGCCGGGTCGCACGCAGCGAGGTTGGGCCGGCTCGGCGCGGTCGCGGGCAGGCGACGATGCGGCGACCGTCGGGGCGCCGGAACGTGAGCCGGCCGTCGGTTGCGGCGGCGAGCGTGTAGCCGCTTTCGTGTAGCAGGCGGTGGTGGTGGCGGCACAGCAGCACGAGGTTGTCCAGCTTCGTGCGCCCGCCGTCGGCCCAGTGCTCGATGTGATGGGCGTCGACGAACCGGTGCGACGTGCACCCCGGGAAGCGGCAGCCGCCGTCGCGCGCCGACAGCGCCCGCCGCAGCGCGGGCGGGATGCTGCGCGTCTTGCGCCCGACGTCGAGCGGCACGCCGTCGCGTTCGAGGACGTGCACGAGGCTCGCGTCGCACGTGAGGCGGCGCGCGGTCGGGGCGGCGAGCGGCGGGCCGTGGTCGAGCTCACAGCGCTCGCCGTCGCTGCCCGAGAGGGTCGCCGTGTCGACGTGCACGAGCACCTGGTAGCGATCGCCGCCGGTACGCGAGCCGCGTGCGCCCGCGAGATACCCGTCCGCGAGCGCCAGCAGCGCATCCGCCCGCGCCTCCGGCCCCCGCGAGACAGGCGTCTCCGCGGAGACGCCCTCGACCGGCGGCGGCGTCTCCGCGGAGACGTGTTCGCCCGCCGGCGGCGTTTCCGCGGAGACGTTTTCGACTAGCAGCGGCGTCTCCGCGGAGACGTCTTGTGCGGCGAGTTCGTCTCGTGCGGCGTCGAGCGCCGCGAGCACGAGCGCGCCCTCCTCCGCCGGCAGCCGCGCGTGCAGCAGCACTGCGCCGTCGTCGTCGTGCTCGACGTACACCCAGCGCTCGGGCCGCCCACCCGCCGCGGCGCGCTCGGCCTTGACCACCCGGTGGTGGCCGCGCACGAGCCGCTCGAGCTGCGCCGCGGTGGCGTGCCGCGCGAGCTCGAGCAGGTCCTGCTCGCGCTCCACGTTCTCGACCCGCGTGAGTGCGCGCGCCTTCGAGTAGCTCAGCTCACCCTCGGCGAACGCCGCCCGCACGAGCGGCAGCTCCTCCAACCGCCGCGCCACCCGCACCTGCTCACGCGCCGCTCCCGGCGCGATCCCGCACTGATGGGAGATCCAGTGTGCGCACGACTTGCAGCCCCACTGCGCCCACCCCTCCCGCCGGTCGTACTCCGCCACCAGCATCAGCCACCGGCACGTCGCCGCATGGATCCGGCACGCCAGATCCGTGATCTCCCGCTCGAGCAGCTCGAGCGGCACCACTCTCTCCATAGTCGAACGCATGTTCGTATGCTACGGGCCCTGCCGGACGGCAAGAAGCGCGTCTCTACGCCCAGGCGAGCTCGGCGGCCTCGGCGCCACGGAAGGGCGCGAGGCGCGCGGCCTCGCGAGCGACGGCCTCTCTCGCGGCGCGGCCGAGCGCGGAGAGCGGCTCGACGGTGACGACGAGCCTGCGGCCCTTCTTCGCCGGGCGCCAGAGGCCGGCGACCTGTCCGTCCACGAGCACCATCCCGGGTCCCCCGAGCGTCGTCCAGATCCGCTTGCGCACGGCGGAGTCGGGCACGAGCAGCTCGCGGTCGCGGGCCGCTCCGAGCGGATCGAGGTTCGGCAGCAGCCGCGCTCCCCGGGCCGGCGGCGGATCGACCAGCGCCTCCAGGTCCTCGGCGAGGATCCAGGCCTCGCGCCCGTCGAGCTCCACCTGCGCCAGCTCGCCGGCGCGCGCCCACAGCGCCGCCGCGTGGGCGGCCCCGATCCCCGCCCAGCCGGCGAGCAGCTTCGGGCGCGCCGGCCCGTACGCGTGCAGGAACCGCCGCGCCAGCTCGGCTCCCGGATCGCCCGCCGGCTCGACCGGCGGCGGCGCGCCGAACACCGCGCTGCGCCCCTCGCGCCCGACGATCGCCAGCACGCCGCGGATCCCCGTCGCCCGCCACAGCGACGGGTGCACGTGGTGGCTACCGCAGCCCCGGCACCACCACAGCAGCTCCGCGGGGAGCCGCTCGCGCAGCGCCTGGTGGAAGTCGTCGCGCGCCAGCGGGCCGGCGCGGAGGCTGTCGCGGACGGCGTCGCTGACGCGGTCCAGGGCTTCCATGGCCCCGATCCCCGCGAGCGTCTTCCACGCGTTGCCGACCACGACCCGGGCGGCCTGCTCGTCGGGCGGCGCGAGCCCACGCGTGAAGACACCAAGGTCACGCGCCGCGATCGCCAGCGGAGCGCCGCGGACGCTCGGCACGATCACGAGCTCGTCGAGGGCGGACGGTGAGACGTCGGCGCGCGCGGCGAGCGCGACCGCGGCGGTTCCCGGCGGCGTGTCCTGGAGCCCGACGACCGCAGCGGCGCCCGCGTCGGCGACGCGCTCGGCCAGGTGGTGTCGCCACACGCGGAACGCGAGCGCTTGCCGGCGCGTGACGCTCACCGCCGCCTACTCGGTGATCGGGCCGCCATCGCCGAGGCACCATCGCTCGACGGCCGGCCACGGCCCGTAGCCGGCCTCCGGGTTGAGGTGTCCGCCTCCCGACAGCACGTCGACCGGGATGCCGAGCGGGTCGCCGTACAGTCCGCCGGCGCCTTCCGGGCAGTAGGGATCGTCGTCCGAGCACACCAGACGAGCGCCCGCACCGAGCGCCGGGAGCGGCACCGGGAAGAAGCCCTGGATCTCGGCCACACCGGAGGCCTCGGACGGCGGCGCGGCGAGCAGCACGCGGTCGGCCGGCGGACCGCCATCGGCGACGTGGTGCAGGTACAGGAGGCAGGCGAGCGAGTGGCAGACGACGACGACCTCGCCCGCGGGCAAGGCCGCCAGCTCGCCGTCGAGCACGTCGCGCCAGGCAGGCAGGGAGGGGAGGTCGGCGTCGGGCAGGTCCGGATACGCAATCCGCTCCGCGTCGGCGCGCAGGCGCGCGGCGAGCCACGTCTGCCAGTGGCCCGGTCCAGAGGCCGCGAGGCCGTGCAGGATGAGAAAGGAGCGCGCGGCCACCACCGCTACCGTAACCCGCGTGGCGGTCCGAACGCTGGACATCACGGCCCTGACGTGCCCGATGACGTGGGTGCGGACGAAGGTCGAGCTCGAGCGGATGGCACCCGGGGAGGCGCTCGAGGTGCGCTGCCGGCCGGGCGAAGCGCTCGAGAACGTGCCGCGCTCGGCCGCGGAGGCCGGCCACGACGTCGACGTGGCGGGCACGACGATCCGGATCGTCCGCCGGTGAACGACCGCCGAGCATTTCTCCGCGGACTGGCCGGCTCCGCACGCGGGGTGGGGCGCCGGGACGAACCGGCGCCCGAGGTCTCGTGGCCCGACGCCTCGGATCCGTGGCTCGAGCGCTACGCGCGTCAGCTCGTGCTGCCCGAGTGGAGCGAGGCTACGCAGCGCGCCATCGACCAAGCCAGCGCGCTCGTCGTCGGCGCGGGGGCGCTCGGCTCGCCGGTCGCGACGTACCTCGCGGGCGCAGGGGTCGGGCGGCTCGGCGTGGTCGACGACGGCGCGGTCGAGCTCTCCAACCTGCATCGCCAGCACCTGCACTTCACGCCCGACGTCGGCGTCCCCAAGGCCCACAGCGCGGTCGCCAAGCTCGGCTACCTGAACCCCGAGATCCTGATCGAGCCCTACCAGGCGCGCTTCAACCCGGCGATGCTCGAGGGCCACGACATCGTCGTCGACTGCACGGACTCGTTCGACGCTCGGTACGCGATCAACGCCGCGTGCTGCGAGGCCCGCATCCCGCTGGTAGAGGGTGGCGTCACCGGCATGGCCGGCCTGGTGATGGCGATCCGGCCCACACAGACCGCGTGCTACCGCTGCGCGTTCCCCGAGCCGCCGCCGGCCGGCGCTCGGCCGAGCTGCGCCGAGGCGGGTGTGCTGGGGCCGGCGGCGGGCGTCGTCGGCTCGCTCCAGGCGCTCGAGGCGCTCAAGCTGCTCGCCGGCCTGCCCGCGCTCACGGACGCCTTCCTGCAGATCGACCTGGCGTCGCTCGACGTCCTGCACGTGAACACGCAACGGCGCCCCGACTGCCCCGACTGCGGCGACGCGTAGGCTGTAACGCAGCATGCTGGGGATCGGAACCCTCCGCCGAGTGGCCGGCGAGCTGCGCCGGGACGTGCGCGCCGCGTACGAGCGCGACCCGGCGGCCAAGGGGGTGAGCGCCGTCGAGGTGCTCGCGGCGTGGCCGGGAGTGCACGCGCTGCTCAGCCATCGCGTCGCCCACGCGTTCCACACGGCCGGCGTGCCGTTCGCCCCGCGCGCGCTCGCGTACGCGTCGCGCTCGCTGACCGGGATCGAGATCCACCCGGCGGCGACGGTCGGCGACGGCCTCTTCATCGACCACGGCATGGGCGTCGTGATCGGCGAGACGGCCGAGGTGGGGGACACGGTGACGATCTACCAGGGCGTCACGCTCGGTGGCACCGGCTTCGCCGCCGGCAAGCGCCATCCGACCGTGGAGGACAACGTCACGATCGGGTCGGGAGCGAAGCTGCTCGGGCCGATCACGATCGGCCACGGCGCCAAGATCGGCGCCAACGCCGTGGTCATCCACGACGTGCCGCCGAACTCGACCGTGGTCGGCAACCCTGGCCATCCCGTGCGCGTCGAGGGCCGCCGGCCCGAGGGCCCGGACGCCGACTGGGTGCACCTGCCCGACCCGATCGCCGACGCCCTCAAGCAGCTCTCGCGCCGGATCGCCGAGCTCGAGCGCGAGCTGGCCGCCGTGCGCGGCGAGGATCCCGGAAACCAGGCCGACGTCGTCCCGCTCCGGCCGGTCGGCGGCCCGAGCCCTGCCGGTGGCTAGCTTCGAGCACACGGTCGAGATCCCCCGCCCGCCGGAGGAGGTCTTCCCGTGGCTGCTCGAGCAGGACAAGGTCCCGCGCTGGACCGGGAACCTCGAGCGCTACGAGCAGCTCGACGGCTCGCTCCACACGGGCTCGCGCGTGCGGCAGGTGCTCGAGATCAGCGGGCGCACGATCGACGTCGAGCTGGAGATCACCCGCTACGACCCGCCGAGCGGCGCCGAGACGCGCTTCGAGACGAACGGGATCAAGGTCGTCACCGCGTATGCGCTCCAAGCCAACGGGGGCGGCACTCGCCTCACCCAGTCGCTGGAGGCCAAGGCCGGCGGGCTCGGCGCCAGGATGCTGCTGCCGGTGGTCCAGCCGCGGCTCGAGCAGAAGCTCACCGAGGATCTCGATCGGTTGCGAGAGGAGCTGTCATGAGGCTGGTCGCGCTGGTCGTCGCCGCAGTCCTGATCGCCGCCGCGCCGGCGACCGCGCAGGACTCCGCCGAGCTGGCGGCTGAGGCGCTCCGCGACGATCCCGTCTACGTCGACCCGAACGCCGAGAACGCGCTGACCGCGAGCGAGGCGAACGCCCTGCGCGACCGCCTGCCCGGCGATCTCTACGTCGCCGTGTTCCCGGCCTCGGCCGGGGACGCCGAGAGCATCGCCGCCGCGCTCCGATCACGCCTCGGAGGGTCGGTGGCCGTGGTGGCGGGCGACAGCTTCCGCGTCGACGGGACAGCTCGCGCCGAAGCCGCCGCCGACGAGGCCTTCGCGGCCGGCGACGAGGTGGCGCCGGTGCTGCTCGACTTCGTCGAGCGCGCGAGCCGCGACGAGCCCGCCGAAGAGGACGGCGGCGGCGGCGCCGGCGGCCTCATCCTCCTCGGCGTCGCGGGGGCGGGCGGCGCGGCGCTGCTGGTGCGCCGCCGCAAGCGCCGCCGGGCCGAGGCGGTCGAGTTCGCCGAGGTCAAGCTCAACGCGCGCGACGACCTGGTCGCCCTCGGGGACGACATCCGCGCCCTCGACCTCGACGTCGAGATGCCCGGCGTCTCGCCCGACGTGCGCGCCGACTACGAGCAGGCGGTCAACGCCTACGACAAGGCCGACAGCAAGTGGAAGGTCGCGCGGCGCCCGCGCGACCTCGAGCCCGTCGGCTCCGCGCTCGAGGAGGGCCGCTGGGCGATGAGCTCGGCGAAGGCCCGGCTCGAAGGCCGCGAGCCTCCCGAGCGCAGCTCGCCGTGCTTCTTCGACCCCCGCCACGGTCCGTCCGTCCGCTACGTCGACTGGGCGCCGCCGCACGGGGAGTCGCGCCGCGTCCCGGCCTGCGAGGCCGACGCGCGGCGCGTCGAGGAGGGAGAGGAACCGGAGGCGCGCGAGGTCACCGTCGGCGGCGAGCGGATGCCCTACTGGGCCGCCGGGCCGATGTACGCGCCGTTCATCGGCGGCTTCTTCGGCGCGAGCCTGCTGCCGGGGCTGATGGTGGGCACGATGCTCGGCGACACGTTCGACGCCGGCGGGGGCTTCGGCGGCGGGGACTGGGGCGGAGGCGGGTTCGGCGGCGGTGACTTCGGCGGGGGCTTCGGCGGCGGCGACTTCGGCGGCGGGGGCTAGGGCGCCCGGCAGCACCACTGCACCGAGTCCGGGAACGCCGGACCGGTGGCACCCGGCATGAACTGGCGCGCGATGTTCGCCACCGGGATCGAGGGGCGCCCGAACCCGTGCGGGCGCAGGAACAGCCACTGGTCGGCGCCAGGCCAGGGCACGAGCAGCCGGACGGCGTCCGGCGACCAGACGGGGGCGCCGAGCCTGCCGGGCGCGGAGAACAGCACGCGCGTCTCCCGTCCACGGCGAACGACGACCTCGCTGCGGCCGGCAGTCGTTCGCACCACCGCGAACTTGGCGGCACGGCTCGACCAGGCGACGTCCTGGACGCGGCGTGCCATGACGGTCCGAACGGTGCGGCGCCGGAGGTCCAGGAGCACGAGGCGGCCGCGGGTCACCACCGCCAGCCGATCGCCGTCGGGTGCCCACGCGAGCTGCGTCACGCCCGGCAGCGGCGGCGCGCGCCAGAGCCGGCGCCGGCCGTCCACCGCGACCACGCTGACGCGTCCGCTCCGGTCGACGTACGCGAGCACGTGATCGGCGCCCGGCCGCCAGGCCGGCGCCACCGACTGGGCCGCTCCGTACCTGCGATCGTCGGTTCCGTCGCCGTCGATGATTCGCAGCGTCCCGCCCGCGAGATAGGCGACCCGGTACCCGTCGCCGGTCGCCCACCGCGCGCTCGTGATGCGCGCCGGCGCCGATCGCGACCAGCGAACCGCGCCGCCCGGCTCGAGCGCCGTCAGCTCCCGCCCCCGCCACGCGATCACATACAGGCCGCGCGGCGACCACGACCCTCCTGAGAAGTTCCCCAGCCGCCGCCGGGCGCCGTCCGCGGACACCGCCCACGTGCTCCCGCCCGACTGCACGAGCAGCGAGCCGCCGCCGGGCACTCGCACGAGCGCCGGCCGCGCGCGCTTGCCGACCGGGCTCGAACGCGTCACGCACCCACCGCGGCGCGCCCACGGCCACGCCGGCGACGACCACCGGCACGATCACGGCCGCGACCGCCACCAGCGCGCGCGGGCGCCGCCGCGGGCGTGGCTCGCGCGAGGCGAACGCCGCCTGGACGACCCGCCACGACCGCTCACGGGCCGCCGGGTCCTCCGGCCCGCTGCGCAGCGCTTCGCGGAGCTCGCGCTCGTTCACCGCTCGATCGCCTCCCCGAGCGCGTCGAGGCCCCGCCGCAGCCGCGAGTTGACCGTGCCGCGCGGAAGGTCGAGCAGCCGTGCGATCTCGCCCGGCGTGTACTCGAGCAGGTAGCGCAGCACCACGACGGCGCGCTGCTCGGGCCCGAGCGCCAGCAGAGCCGCCGCCAGCTCGCCGTCGAGCCCGACCGGCCGCTCCGGGGCCGCGACCGCCTCGCGAGCCGCGTCGGCCCCCAGCTCGGCGCGCAGCGCGCGTGCGCGCGAGAAGTCGATCGCTCGGTTGACGACGATGCGGTGCAGCCACGGCCGCAGGGGGCGGCGCAGGTCGAAGCCGTCGAGCGCGCGCAAAGCCGCGACGAACGCCTCCTGGGCGATGTCCTCGGCCGCCGCCGCGTCACCGGTGACGAGCAGCGCCGCGCGGTGCGCCGGGCTCCAGTGGCGGGCGAACAGCTCCGCCACCGCGTCCTGGGACCCTCGGCGCGCCGCGCGTACGAGCGACGCCTCGCTCGCGCGACGGCGCGGGGTCACCGAGCTCCTCCACGGGTCGACGGCCGCGGCAGCATCCGACACGTCGGAATACGAGGAGGAGCGCGTGAGAGGTCCCGGACCTACTCCAGGTACTCGTACGCCGGCAGCGTGAGGAACTCCGGGAACTCGTCGCGCAGGGTCACGAGCTCGAACACCTCGCGCGTCTCCTGCGGCCGGCCCCGCTCCCACACCTCGTCGCCGACCTCGTCGTGGATGCGCTGCATCTCCTGCTCGAGCACCTCGACGACGTGCTCGCGGGAGAACCTCCCGTGGCGGATCCACTGCCAGATCTGCGAGCGCGAGATCTCGGCCGTGGCCGCGTCCTCCATCAGGTTGTTGATCCCGGCCGCCCCGCGGCCGCCGAGCCAGAACGAGATGTACTGGAAGCCCACGCTGACGTCGCTGCGCAGGCCTTCCTCGGTGACGTCGCCCGGGGTGGAGGCGGCGTCGAGCAGCTGCTCGGGCGTGACGGAGACGTCGTCGCGGCGGCGGTCGATCTGGTTCGGCTTGTCGCCGAGCACCCTGTCGAACTCGTCGATCGCGACCGACACCACGTCCGGATGCGCAACCCATGTGCCGTCGAACCCCGCCTCGGCCTCGCGCTTCTTGTCCTCGCGCACCGCGGCGATCGCGCGCTCGTTCGCCTCGGCGTCGCGGCGGGAGGGGATCAGCGCAGCCATGCCGCCCATCGCGAACGCTCCGCGGGCGTGGCAGGTCTTGACCAGCAGCTCCGTGTACGCGCGCATGAACGGGACCGTCATCTTCACGTCGTTGCGGTCGGGCAGCACGAACGCCGGGTCGTCGCGGAAGCACTTGATCATCGAGAAGATGTAGTCCCAGCGGCCGGCGTTGAGCCCGTACGAGTGGTCGCGCAGCTCGTACAGGATCTCGTCCATCTGGAACGCGGCGGGCAGCGTCTCGATCAGGACGGTGGCGCGGATCGTTCCCGCGGGAACGCCGAGTGCGTCCTCGGTGAAGGCGAAGACCTCGTTCCACAGCCGCGCCTCGAGGTGGTGCTCGAGCTTGGGCAGATAGAGGTACAGCCCGAGGCCCTGGTCGTGCAGCCGGCGGGCGTTGTGGAAGGCGTGCAGGCCGAAGTCGACGAGCGCGCCCGACACCGGCTCGCCGTCGATCCGCAGGTGCTTCTCCGGCAGGTGCCAGCCACGCGGGCGAACGAGCAGCGTCGCCGTCTCCTCGTTCAGCTCGTAGTGCTTTCCGTCCGAGCTGTCGTAGGTGATCGCAGAGTCGATCGCGTCGATCAGGTTGACGTGCCCCTCGATCTGGTTCTGCCAGGTGGGGGAGTTCGCGTCCTCGAAGTCGGCCATGAAGCCGCGCGCGCCGGAGTTGAGCGCGTTGATGACGAGCTTGCGGTCGGTCGGGCCGGTGATCTCGACCCGCCGGTCCTCATAGTCGGCGCGCGGCGGCGCGACTTGCCAGGCGCCCTCGCGGATCTCGCGCGTCTCGTCGAGGAAGCCGGTCGGCGCGCCGCGCTCGCTGCGCGCCTGCATGAGCGAGTTGCGGCGCGCCCCGAACTGGTGGTGCAGATCGCCGACGAACGCGAGCGCGTCGTCGGTCAGGATCGAGGCGAGGCGTTCGTCGGTCGGCGCGATGTCCAGGCTCACGGGCGGCTCCCTCGGATCGAATGGTCGAGCAGGGTCATGGGATGGTGGATCGGGACCGGCTGCTCCATGTGGGCGGCGATCTGGATCGCGCAGCCGGGGTTGGCGGCGGTGATCGCCTCGGCGCCGGTGGCGGCCAGGTTCGCGGCCTTGCGGCGCCCGAGCTCGGCGGCGGGCTCGGGCTGCACGAGGTTGTAGATGCCGGCCGAGCCGCAGCACAGCTCCCAGTCGGCGGGCTCGAGCAGCTCCAGGTCGGGGATGGCACGCAGCAACGCGCGCGGCTGCTCGCGCACGCCCTGCGCATGGGCGAGGTGGCAGGCGTCGTGGTAGGCGACCTTCAGCGGCACCGGATGGCGCGTGGCCCGCGGCTCGTCCTCGGCCAGCAGCTCGTGCACGTCGAGCACCTTGGCCGCGAACGCCTCGGCCCGCGCGTCGCCCTCGAACAGATAGCCGTACTCCTTCATCGCCGAGCCGCAGCCGGCGACGTTCACGACGATGCGGTCGAAGCCGTCGTAGGCGTCGATCGTGCGGCGCGCGAGCTCGCGTGCCTCGTCCTCGACGCCGGTGTGGAGCTGGAGCGCGCCGCAGCAGCGCGGCTGCCGCGGGGCGTGGACCTCCCAGCCCTCGGCGGCGAGCACGCGCACCGTGGCGACGTTGACGTCATTGAAGAACACCCGTTGTACGCAGCCCTGCATCAGCGCCACGCGACCGCGGCGCTCGCCGACCGCGGGGGTGACCTCGGGGAGGCGGCGCATCGCCGCTCGCGTCGACACCTTCGGCGCCAGGTGGCCGAACGGCTTGGGCACCGGCAGGTTCATCAACGGCACCGCTGCTCGCAGCCGGCCGGGGTGGGTGAAGAGCGCGAAGATGCCCTTGCGCAGCAGCCGCTCTCTCCGCGAGCGCGGGCCGTGGCGCTCGACCTGCGGCCGCGCGCGCTCGATCAGCCGGTCGTACTGCACCCCGGATGGGCAGGCGGTCACGCACGCCATGCAGCCCAGGCAGCGGTCGAGATGGGTGGTCATCTCGGTGGAGACCTCTGAGCCCTCCTCGTGGCCGATGCGCATGAGCACGATCCGCCCGCGCGGCGAGTCCATCTCCTCCTCGAAGACCGCGTAGCTCGGACACGTCGGCAGGCAGAAGCCGCAGTGCACGCAGTCCTTGATCAGGTCGAGCTCGGGCGGCCGGGTGTCGTCCCAGGCGGTGCTCATAGGCCTCCTACGAAGGTGCCGGGCCGGAACGCGCCGGCGGGGTCGAAGCGCTCCTTGACGCGGCGCATGACGGCCAGGGCGCCGGGGTCGACCGCCGGCCACGGATCGTCGACGCGATCGGCGCCGTCGAGCACCGTGCACGCGCGCGGCGCCATCGCCGCGCGCAGCACCGCGACGTCGGCGGGCTCGCGCAACGACACCCAGGAGAGGCCGAGCGCGGCGCGGGAGACGAGCGAGCCGCCCGCGGGGAGGGCGCCGATCAGCGTCGCGAGGTCGCTCGGGCGGCCGCTGACCTTCACCACGAGCTCGCCGCGCTGGCGGTCGCGCAGCTCGGCCCAGCGCTCGGCGTCGTCCTCGTCGAGCTCGGTGTCGAGCCCGGCGTGTTCGCGGGCGGCCTCGGCGCGCTCGCGCGCGGTGGCGCCGCCGAAGCGCACGTCGAGCCGCCCGGCGCCGTCGCGCCACGAGACGTCGAGCGAGTCGGCCTCGAGCGGCAGCGCGGCCAGCCGCGCGGCGGCGCCTGCCAGCGCGGCCGGATCGTCGCCGGACGCGGTCATGGTCGCGGTGTGGTCCGGCGCCGGATGCAGCCGCAGCGCCACGCGCGCGATCAGCCCGAGCGTGCCGAACGAGCCGGCGAACAGCTTGGCGAGGTCGTAGCCGGCGACGTTCTTGATCACCTTCCCGCCCGACTTGGCGATCATGCCGTCGGAGAGCACCACGGTCATGCCGACGACGAGGTCGCGCACGCCGCCGTAGCGGTGGCGCAGCGGCCCGGAGTCGTTCGTCGCGATCACGCCGCCGATCGTGGCGGCCGCCCCAGCCTCGGCCTGCGGCCTCGTCGCCGCTAGCCAATGGCGGGTCGAGCGCGAACATCTGGCCGGCCGCGCCGAACGCTGCCTGCGCCTCAACGAGCGGGACGCCCGCCTCGAGGATCGCGGTGAAGTCGCCCTCGTTGTGCTCGAGGATGCGGTTCAGCCCGCGGGTGTCGAGCTCCCACTCGTTCCCGGACGGGCCCCACCCGAGCTTCGTCCCGCCGCCGCGTGGGCGCACGGCGTCGTGGGAGCGGATCGCGGCAGCCGCCTCCTCGACCGTCATCACATTCGCTCGGCCAGGCCCGCCGCCTCGAGCGGATGCTGCCGGTACTCGCCGGGGACCTCGCCGCACAGCCGCGGCGTCGGCATCACCTTGCCGGGGTTCGCGAGGCCGGCGGGGTCGAACGCGCAGCGCAGGCGCTGGAAGGCGTCGAGGTCCGCCTCCCCGAACATCTTCGGCATGTGGCGCTTCTTGTCGATCCCGACGCCGTGCTCGCCGGTGATCGACCCGCCGGCCTCCAGGCAGGCCTCGAGGATGCGGCCCGACAGCTCCTCGGCGCGCTCGGCCTCGCCCTCGACCGCGCCGTCGAAGCACACCAGCGGGTGGAGGTTGCCGTCGCCCGCGTGAAAGACGTTGGCCACGATCAGGCCATACTCGCGGCCGAGCTCCTCGATCCGCTCGAGCACCTGCGGGAGCGTGGTCCGGGGGATCACGCCGTCCTGCACGAAGTAGTTCGGCGAGATCCGGCCCATGGCTGCGAACGCCGCCTTGCGCGCCTTCCAGAAGCGCTGGCGCTCGGCCTCGTCGCGCGCCACGCGCACGTCGTCAGAGCCGTGGCGGGCGCAGATGGTGGTGACCTCCTCGAAGCGCGCGTCGCATTCGCGCTCGGCGCCGTCGAGCTCCACCAGCAGCGCCGCCCCGCGGTTCGGAAAGCCTGCGCGCGCCGCCTGCTCGGCTGCCTCGATCGCCTTCGCGTCCATCATCTCGATCGCGCCCGGCACGACGCCGCCCTGCACGATGTCCGACACTGCCTCGCCCGCCGCGCGCGTGGAATCGAAGAACGCCACCAGCGTGCGCACGGTCTCCGGTGACGGCACGATCCGCAGCCACACCTTCGTCGCCACGCCGAGCGTGCCCTCCGACCCCACGAAGGCGCCGAGCAGGTCGTAGCCGGGCGGATCGAGCTCGCGCCCGCCGACCTGGACCAGCTCGCCGTCCGGGAGCACGAGCTCCAGCCCGGTGACGTAGTTGGTGGTGAAGCCGTACTTGAAGCAGTGGGCGCCGCCGGAGTTCTCGGCCACGTTGCCGCCGATCGAGCACACGATCTGGCTCGACGGGTCGGGCGGGTAGAAGAACGCCGGCGCGACCGCGGCCGTCACGTTGGCGTTGGTCACGCCCGGCTCGACGCAGATGCGGTGGTTGTCGAGGTCGATCTCGAGGATCCGCTTCATGCGCGAGAGCACGAGCAGCACGCCGTCCTCGACCGGCAGCGCGCCGCCGGAGAGGCCGGAGCCGGCACCGCGTGCCACCCACGGGACCTCGGCGCGCGCGCACGCGGCCACCACGCGCTGCACCTCCTCGGCCCCAGCAGGGAGGACGGCGGCGGCCGGGATCGCCGTGTACTGGAGCAGCCCGTCGGACTCGTACGTCCGCAGCTGGTGCTCCTGCGTGAAGACCCAGTCGTCTCCGCAGATCTGCCGCAGCTCGCCGACCAGCGCACGCAAATCGCGCGGCGACGCGTCCGCTTGCGCGGCGGGGGCCGTGATCGTGGGGCCTTCGGGGGCTGCGTCTCTCAGACGACCATCCATGACAACACTGCGGTGGACTGCAACAGGACTATCACGCACATGATCAGCAAGAGCGCCAGGCTCCAACCCAGCACGCGTCGGAACAGCTCGCCCTCCTGACCGGCGAGGCCGACAGCGGCGGCGCCGATCGCCAGGTTCTGGGGCGAGATCATCTTCCCGAGCACGCCGCCGGAGGAGTTGGCCGCGGCGAGCAGCGTCGGATCTAGCCCAGCCTCCCGCGCCGCCTGCACCTGCAGCGCGCCGAACAGCGAGTTCGACGACGTGTCCGAGCCGGTGACGGCCACGCCGAGCCAGCCGATGATCGACGCCAGGAACGCCAGCACGCCGCCCGCGCCCGCAATCCACTGGCCGAGCGTGAGCGTCTGCGCCGAGAAGTTCATGACGTACGCGAGCGCGAGCACCGACATGACGGTGAGCGTCGCCCACTTGAGCTGGTTCAGCGTCTTTCCGTAGATGCCGAGTGCGCGCGCCGGGGAGATCCGCAGCACGAGCAGCGTGAGCAGCCCGGAGATGAGCAGCAGCGTCCCCGGGGTGGCGAGCCAGTTGAAGTTGAAGACCGCCGACGACGGCTCCTCGCCGTCGGCGTTGACCACGTTCAGGCCCGGCCAGTCGATCTCCTGCGTGACGCCCGCGAGCGCGTCCTTGATCGGGCCCCATTGGGCGAGCGAGAGCACGGCGATGATGATCAGATACGGGGCGTAGGCAGCCAGCACGTCGCCACGGGAGTCGTGCACGTGGTCACTGCGCCGGCGCACCTCCTCCTCGTGCGTGGCGTCGTGTGTCGCGGCCCCGGCGATCGCCGGTTGGCTGCCGGAGGTCGTCCATGCGCAGCGGCTCCGACGGCTGCCACACGCGCAGCAGCGCGACGATCGCGCCCGCGGAGAGCAGCGCCGCGACGATGTCGGTGATCTCGACGGAGAGGTAGTTGGAGCACAGGAACTGCCCGATGGCGAACGTGAAGCCGCCGACGATCGCCGCCGGCCAGGTCTGGCGCACGCCGCGCATGCCGTCGACCATGCCGACGAGCACGAGCGGGACGACCAGGGCGAGGAACGGCGTCTGGCGGCCGACCATCGCGCCCAGGTCGTCCTTCGGAAGACCGGTGATCTCGGCCAGGGTGATGATCGGCGTCGCGATCGCCCCGAACGCGACGGGCGCGGTGTTGGCGACGAGCGCGACCGACGCCGCCTGGATCGGCTTGAAGCCGACGGCGAGCAGCATCGCTGCGGTGATCGCCACCGGCGCGCCGAAGCCGGCCAGCGCCTCGATCAGCGCGCCGAAGGCGAAGGCGATGATGACCGCCTGGATGCGCTGGTCGTCGGAGACCGAGGCGAACGAGCGGCGCAGCACGTCGAAGTGGCCGGTCGCCTCCGTCACGTTGTGGATCCAGACCGCGTTCCAGACGATCCACATGATCGGGAAGAGGCCGAAGCACGCGCCCAGGAGCGCGACGTTGAGCCCCTGCCCGACCGGCAGCTCGTAGGCGATGATCGCCACGAGGAGGGCCACCGCGAGGGCCACGAGCGCGGCGACGTGGGCCTTCAGCTTGAGCCCGCCAAGCAGCACGAACAGCGTGATAAGCGGCAGCGCGGCGAAGATCGCGCTCGCGAACAGCGATCCACCGACCGGGTCCAGCACCTGCTCGTACATCCAGCCTCCCTCCGGATACCTCCGCTCGGACTACCCGGACCGCTTGCTCGCACAACCTCTGCTTGCCGGGCAGCCCTCGATGCGGCTTGAGTAGAGTGCGGCCACCGCCATGGGCCCGACCCGCGTCCTCGTCGTCGCGAACCGGACCGCGGCCACGCCGCGGCTGCTCGACGAGGTGCGCGCACGCGCATCCGCGGGGCCGTGCGAGTTCACGCTGCTGATCCCCGACGCCGAGGAGCGCAGCATGGGCGACTGGACGCTCGACCACGCGCTGCCGCTGCTCGAGGCCGCGGCGGGCGCGCCGGTGCGAGGGCACGTCGACGGCCCGCACCCGTTCGAGGCGATCTACGACGCGGTCCGGGCGGAGGACTTCGACGAGGTCATCCTCTCGACGATGAAGCGCAGCTACTCGCGCTGGGTGGCGGCCGACCTGCCTGGCCGCGTCGCCCGGCTCGGGGTGCGGGTGACGACGATCGAGCCGTCGGTCCCGGTCGAGGCTCAGTAGTCGGTGGTGCGCGCTCGGTGGCGCGGGTGCGCCTTGTAGCGCGCGGCGGCGCCGCGGTTCCAGAGCACGTAGTCGACGACGGTCGCGTTCGTGGCGCCGTGGGCCTGGACGAGCTGCTCGACGGCGTGGAGCGCGCAGGCGCGGATCTCGACCTCCTCGGCGGAGTCGTGCTCGATCAGCGTCTCGGCGTCGATGCGGGCGACGAGGTCGGGGTCGAACTCGAGCACGCCGTCGATGCGGAGCACGTGGGGCACGAGGTTGTCGGCGAACAGCGTGAGCTCGGCGAGGTCGTCGGCGCCGGCGATGCCGGCGAGCGCGAGGTCGGCGGCGGCGATCTGGGCGCGCTTGAAGAACGGGACCTCGGTGCCGTCGTAGGGCGACACGTCGCGCCACGTCGGCCAGCTCCCGAGGTGCTCGGCGAGCGCCGTGGCCGAGCCGTCGCCGGCCCGCGCGAGGGCGAGGAAGGAGCCACCGTGCTCGTCGCGGACGCGCTCGCCGAGCTCGCGCAGGTGGACGGCGAAGTGGCCCATCAGCTCGTGCTCGGGCTCCTGGCCGACGGCGTCCGCGATCGTCGCCGGCGTCATGCCGGCCAGCTCCTCGGCGGCGATCGGGCCGTGGGCGCGTAGGCCCGCTTCGACGGTCCGGAAGCCCGACACCCCAGGCTGCTTTCGCAGCGTGGGAAACCAGCCCGAGCCGAAGTTGATCGCGTTGAGAGTGAGCGAGAACGCCGCGCGCTCCTCCAGGTTCGCGCCCTCGAGGTCGGGCGCGGGCGGCTGGTCGGCGGGCAGCCCGGCGGCGTACGGCTCGATCGCCTCCTCGACGATGCGCACGTGCCGCGCGCCGGCGGCCACCCGCGCGGCGGCGGCGCGGATCTCGTCGGGCAGACTCACCGGACGACGAGCACCGGGCGCTCCGTGTGGTGCAGGATCCCGGTCGAGACGCTGCCGAGAACCGCGGCGGCGACCGAGGAGCGGCCGCGGCTGCCGACGACGATCACCGCCGCGTCGAGCTCGTCGGCGGCCTCCAGTAGGGCGGCATAGAACGGGCCGGCGGCGCGGATCGCGCGCGGCTCCGCGTCCAGGCCGGCGGCACGGGCCAGCTCGGAGCCCTCGGCCGCCATCTCCTCGGCCTCCTCGCGCCCGGCGGCGTCGAGATCCGCGACCACCGGGCGCACGGCGTCGCGCAATACCACGCGCGGCGCCGAGTCCGCGAACGAGGTCCATGCGGTGGCCACCACCGCGGGGCCGGGGCGCAGGGTCTCGCCCGCGCGCGCGATCGCCGCCTTTGCGTGCTCGGAGCCGTCGTAGGCGATCAGCACCATGTCGATCAGCTCGGAGGTTGGGACCGCAGGTGTTCCATCACCTGCTCCTTGATCTGGTCGGCGAGTCTCGGTCTGGTGCTCACGCGCAGGGTGCCGAGGGCGCCGCGCGCCGCCAGGTCCTCGACCGTGAGGCGGCCGTCGACCGACGCCGATCGCAGGAGGACGAGCGCCCGCTCACGGTCGTCGTCGCTCGCCAGCAGTGGATCGGCCATGCCGCCAAGGCTACTTCCGAACCGCCCGCTACCGTCACTCCAGGATGCCGTCGTCCACCGCCATCGACAGCCTGCTCGAGGGCCTGAACGAGCCTCAGCGCGATGCGGTGACGCATGGCGAGGGGCCGCTCCTGATCCTCGCCGGCGCCGGGTCGGGCAAGACGCGCGTGCTGACCCACCGGATCGCCTACCTCCTGCGCACCGGCCAGGCCCGCGCGGACGAGATCCTCGCGATCACGTTCACCAACAAGGCCGCCCAGGAGATGCGAGAGCGGGTCGAGCTGCTCGTCGGCCGCGCCACCCGCGCGATGTGGGTCATGACCTTCCACTCGGCGTGCGCGCGGATGCTGCGCGCCGACGCCCACCGGCTCGGCTACACCCGCCAGTTCACGATCTACGACGCGGCCGACTCCCGGCGGCTGATCAAGCGCGTGCTCGACGAGCTGGACATCGACGCCAAGCGCTTCACGCCGCGCGCGATGCAGGCCCAGATCTCCGACGCCAAGAACAAGCTCCGCACGGCCGAGGACTACCGGCAGATGGTCGGCTCGTTCTTCGAGCAGACGGCGGCCGACGTCTACGAGCACTACCAGCGCGAGCTCCACCGCATGAACGCGATGGACTTCGACGACCTCCTCTTCCGCACCGTCGACCTCCTCACGATGTTCCAGGAGGTCCGCGATCGCTACGCCACCGCCTTCCGCTGGATCCTCGTCGACGAGTACCAGGACACCAACCACGCCCAGTACCGACTGCTCCAGCTCCTCGCATCAGAGCACAGGAATCTCGCAGTGGTCGGCGACGATGATCAATCAGTGTATGGCTTCAGGGGAGCCGATATCCAGAACATCCTGGGGTTCGAGGAAGACTTCCCCGACGCCCATGTGGTGAAGCTCGAGCAGAACTACCGCTCGACGCAGACGATCCTGTCGGCCGCCAACGCCGTCGTCGCGCACAACCGCGGGCGCAAGAGCAAGGCGCTGTGGACGGACGTGGGGGAGGGGGACAAGGTCCGGGTGCGGGAGCTGGCGGACGAGCACGCCGAGGCGCGGTTCGTCGCCGCCGAGGTCCAGCGGCTGGTGGACGAGGGCGTCTCGCGCAACGAGATCGCGGTCTTCTACCGGACCAACGCGCAGTCGCGGGTGCTCGAGGACATGCTCGTGCGGGCGCAGATCGGCTACCAGGTGATCGGCGGCACGAAGTTCTACGACCGCGCCGAGATCAAGGACGCGATCGCGTACCTCACGTTCCTCGTCAACCCGCAGGACGCGCAGACCTTCACCCGGATCGCGAACTCGCCCAAGCGCGGGCTCGGGCAGACGTCGCTGTCGCGGGTGCTCTCGCACGCCGACACGATCGGGATCTCGGTCTGGGAGGCCGCGGAGGCGCCCGAGCAGGTTCCCGGGCTCGGGACCGCGGCGCAGAAGGCGCTCGGCCGCTTCATGTCGACGATGGAGCGGCTGAGGGAGCGCGTCGAGGCGGGCGCGCCGGTCGGCGAGGTGCTGCAGGAGACGCTGAGCGAGACGGGCTACACGGACGCGCTCGAGGCCGAGCGCACGATCGAGGCGCAGGGGCGGCTCGAGAACCTCGAGGAGCTCGTGCAGGTGGCGCGTGAGTACGACGCCACGAACGAGGACGGCTCCGTCGCCGAGTTCCTCCAGCAGATCTCGCTGCTCGCCGACACCGACACGCTGCGTGACGACGAGGGCCTCGTGACGCTGATGACGCTCCACAACGCCAAGGGGCTCGAGTTCCCGATCGTGTTCATCATCGGGATGGAGGACGGCGTGTTCCCGCACTCGCGCGCGCTCGACGAGGGCGGCGTGGAGGAGGAGCGCCGGCTCGCGTACGTCGGCATCACGCGTGCGATGCGCGACCTCACGCTCACGTCCGCACGGCGCCGGAACGCGTTCGGCGCCCAGTCGTTCGGCGTGCGCTCGCGCTTCGTCGAGGAGATCCCGCGCGAGCTCACCGACCAGGCCGAGCGCGAGGCGGCCGGCCTGCCGACCGGGCGGATCGCCACGTGGTCGGGCGCCGCGGCGGCCTCCGCCGAGTCGGGCGGCGACGGCGCCGGCCAGGTCTTCCGGATGGGCGACGACGTGGTCCACGCCGCGCTCGGCGAGGGCGTCGTCACCGGCAGCGAGCCGGGCGGCATCGTCGTCGTGCGGTTCGCCGACGACGGCCGCGAGCGCAAGCTGATGGCCGATTACGCGCCGCTCAAGCGCCGCTGAAGCCGGGCGGCCCGTAGCATCGGTCGCGAGATGCGCGGCCTGCTCGCCTTCGTTTGCCTGACCGTCTTCGTCGACACGGTCTTCTATGCGGCGATCACGCCGATCCTGCCGGAGCTGAGCGACGAGTACGGCCTCTCGAAGACGGCTGCGGGAGTGCTGGCCGCGGCCTATCCGGCGGGCACGTTCCTCGGCGCGCTCCCGGGCGGCTGGCTCGCCGCGCGCGTCGGGACGCGCCCGACCGTGCTGCTCGGCCTCGGCCTGCTGGTGGCCTCCAGCGTCGCGTTCGCGTTCGCGGACAGCATCGTCGTGCTCGACGTCGCGCGCTTCGTGCAGGGCATCGGCGGCGCCGCGTCGTGGGCGGGCGCGCTGGGCTGGCTGATCGGCGCCGCGCCGCGCGAGCGGCGCGGGGAGCTGATCGGCACCGCGCTCGCCGCCGCGATCGTGGGCGCGCTCTTCGGTCCGGTGCTCGGCGCCGCCGCCGGGGCGCTCGGCCAGGCGCCGGTGTTCGCGGCGGTCGCCGCCATGGGTGCCGGGATGATGGTGTGGGCGCTGCGGCTGCGCGCGGCCCAGCCGGAGGGCGACTCGCGCGTGCGCACGCTGCTCGCCTCGCTCGGCGACCGGCGGGTGCTCGCGGGCATGTGGCTGACCACGCTCCCGGGCCTGCTCTTCGGCACGCTGGCGGTGCTCGGGCCGCTGCGGATGGACGAGCTCGGCGCGGGAACGACGGCGATCGCGGCGGCGTGGCTGATCGCCGCCGCGCTCGAGGCGATCGTCAATCCGCTCGTCGGCCGCCTCTCCGACCGCCGCGGGCGGCTGATCCCCAGCATCGCCGGGGTCGCTGGCGGCGGGCTGGTGATGCTCGCGCTGCCCTGGCCGAGCTCGCCGTGGGTGCTCGGCGGCCTCGTGATTCTCGCCGCGCCGGCGATCGGGACGCTGTGGACGCCCGCCATGGCGATGCTGAGCGACGGCGCCGAGGCCTTCGGCGTCGACCAGGGCTTCGCCTTCGCGCTCGTCAACCTCGCGTGGGCGACCGGCCAGACGGCGGGCGCGGCGGGGAGCGCGCGGCTGGCCGACGCGGTGGGAGACCGCGTGCCCTACCTCGTGCTGGCGGGCGTCTGCCTGCTGACGCTGGCGATGCTCGTGCGGCGGCGGGAGCGGGTCGCGGCCTGAGCGAACGTCAACGGCGGCTGGGTAGGGAGGCTGGAGTGCCGACCGCTGCGCGGGAAAGCACGCGCGGCGGGCGAGCGGATCGCGAAATCCGTGCAGTTACCCCCGGAAACCGACGGTAACTTCACGAGGTTCGCGGGATCGCCGGCCACGCCGGCTCCCTCGACCCTCCTTACCCAGCCGCAGTTGACGTTGACGTTGACGTTCGTCTGACGCCAACCCCCGCTAGCCTGCCTGCCCGCAATGGCGGCTGAGATCATCGACGGCAAGGCGATTGCGCAGCTGGTGCGCTCCGAGGTGGCCGCCGAGGTCGACGAGTGGCTGCAGGACGGCAATCCCCGGCCGGGCCTGGCCACGGTGCTGGTCGGCGACGACCCCGCGTCGGCGGTCTATGTCGGCGGCAAGCAGCGCGCGTCGGCCGAGGTCGGCATCGCGGGCTTCGACCACCGCCTGGCGGAGGACACGCCGCACGAGGAGGTCGAGCGCCTGCTGCGCGAGCTCAACGACGACCCCGCGGTGTCCGGCATCCTGCTTCAGCTCCCCACGCCGCCGCAGGTCGACGGCCCGGCGCTAACGGAGATCATCGACCCAGCCAAGGACGTCGACGGGTTGACGCCGATCTCCGCCGGCCTGCTGTTGAAGGGCCGCCCGGGCCTCCGGCCGTGCACGCCCGCCGGGGTGATGGAGCTGCTGCGGCGCCACGACGTGGAGCTGAAGGGAGCCGAGGCCGTGGTGGTCGGCCGCTCGGACCTCGTCGGCAAGCCGGTCGCGAGCCTGCTGCTGGCCGAGCACGCGACCGTGACCATCTGCCACTCGCGCACGCGCGACCTCGCGGCCGTGTGCTTGCGCGCCGACGTGCTGATCGCCGCCGTCGGCAAGCCCGGCCTCGTGCGCGGCGACTGGGTGAAGGAGGGCGCGGTGGTGATCGACGTCGGGATCAACCGCACCGAGGAGGGCCTGACCGGCGACGTCGACTACGACGGCGCGAAGGAGCGCGCGCGGCTGATCACGCCGGTTCCGGGCGGCGTCGGCCCGATGACGATCGCGATGCTGCTGCGCAACACCCTGATCGCGGCGCGCGCGCAGGCGGGGGAGCCGGCGTGGACCTGAGGCGCCTGCGCGCCGGCGAGTGGCTGGCCGCGGCCGGCGGGGTCGCGCTGATCGTCGGCTTGCTGCTGCCCTGGTACGACATCGGCGGCGTCGACCCGGGCCAAGACGTCAGGTACCCGGAGGCGAACGCGTTCGAGGCGACGTCGATCATCGCGGTCCTGTTGGCCGCGATCGCCGTCCTGGCGATCTCGCTTGCGGTCCTGCAGGCCACGCAGGACCGCCCGGCCAAGCCCGTTGCCGCCGGGGTGCTCACCGTCACCTTCGGATCGATCGGCGTGCTCGGTGTCCTGTTCCGGATCGTCGACAAGCCTGGCCGCGAGTTCGTCGAGCTGCGCGCCGGTGCGTGGCTCGCGCTTGCCGCCGCCCTCGCGATCGTGGCCGGCGCATGGCGCTCGGTCGCCAGCGAGTACGTGCGCGGGCTGCCGCCGGACCCCGAGCCCGAGCTGCGCCCCGCCCCTAGAATCGCTGCCGATGCTGAGCCGTGAGCAGGTGCTGCACGTCGCGAAGCTCGCCCGCCTCGAGCTGACCGGCGACGAGATCGAGCGCTTCGGCGGGGAGCTGTCGAAGGTGCTCGACCACATCGAGAAGATCTCCGAGCTGGGCGACCTGGCCGACGTCGAGCCGACGAGCCACGTCGTGGCCATCGAGAACGTGCTGCGCGACGACGAGCCGCGGCCGTCGTGGCCGCGCGAGCGGGTCCTGGAGGCCGCGCCGGACGCTGCGCAGGGCGGCTTCCGCGTGCCCAGCCCGGGTGCTGGCGAAGCGGCGACGAGCGCGAAGCGCGAGGCACGATGAGCGCGCTGCTCGACCTCACCGCCGCGCAGGCGGCCGAGCGCGTGCGCGAGGGCGACGTCGAGCGCGGCGAGCTGTGGCGCTTCTACCGCGACCGCGCGCTGGCCGACGAGCTCAACGCCTTCACCTGGGTGTGCGAGGAGGACGATCCGGAGGCCATCGATCCCAGTGGGCCGCTCGGCGGCGTGCCGATCGCCATCAAGGACCTGTTCTGCACCGAGGGCATCCCCTCGCAGGCCGGCTCGAAGATCCTCGAGGGCTACCGGCCGCCGTACACCGCGACCGCCGTCGAGCGCCTGATGCGGGCCGGTGCGCCGGTGCTCGCCAAGACCAACCAGGACGAGTTCGCGATGGGCTCCTCCACCGAGAACTCTGCCTACGGCCCCACGCTGAATCCGTGGGACCGCACGCGCGTGCCCGGCGGCTCGTCGGGCGGGTCCGCCGCCGCCGTGGCCGCCGGCCTGGTGCCGTGGGCGATCGGGACCGACACCGGTGGCTCGATCCGCCAGCCCGCGGCGCTGTGCGGCATCGTGGGCCTCAAGCCGACGTACGGCGCGGTCTCGCGCTACGGGATGATCGCCTTCGCGTCGTCCCTGGACCAGGCGGGCCCGCTGACGCGCGACGTCACCGACGCCGCGCTGCTGCTCCAGGCCATGGTCGGCGCCGACCCCTGCGACTCGACGTCGCTCGGCCTGCCCGAGCCGGTGCGGCTGCCGGAGGCGATCGACCTTCGGGGCATCCGGCTCGGCGTCGCCGAGGAGCTGAGCGGCGAAGGGATCGAGCCGGGCGTGCTGGCGGCGTTCGAGCAGACCCTCGACCTCGCGCGCGAGCTGGGCGCGACCGTGGAGACCATGCGCCTGCCGCATGCGCCGCACGGCATCGCCGCGTACTACCTGATCGCCCCCGCCGAGGCGTCGAGCAACCTCGCCCGCTACGACGGCGTCCGCTACGGCCACCGCACCGAGGCCGCCGACCTGCTGACCATGTACACCAAGACCCGCGAGGATGGCTTCGGAGCCGAGGTCAAGCGCCGCATCATGCTCGGCACGTACGCGCTCTCGAGCGGCTACTACGACGCCTACTACGGGCGCGCGCAGAAAGTCCGCACGCTGATCGCGGGGGACTTCGACCGCGCCTGGGAGCGGTTCGACTTCGTGGTCACGCCGACCGCCCCCGGGGTCGCGTTCGAGCTCGGGGCGAAGACCGCCGACCCGCTGGCGATGTACCTCAACGACTACTGCACGGTGCCGATGCCGCTCGCCGGCATCCCGGCCATCTCGATCCCCAACGGCCTCGCGGACGGCCTGCCGGTCGGCTTCCAGATCGCCGGGCCGGCGTTCAGCGAGAACCGCATCCTCGACGCGGCGCACGCGCTCGAGCAGGCGATCGGCTTCGACGGATCGGCGGCCCGCGCATGAACCTGGAACCCGTGATCGGGCTGGAGATCCACGTGCAGCTCGCCACGCGCACGAAGATGTTCTGCGGCTGCGAGCTGAGCTTCGGCGAGGAGCCCAACACGCGCACCTGCCCGGTGTGCCTGGGGATGCCCGGGTCGCTGCCCGTGATCAACGCGCGGGCGGTGCATTTCGGGCTGATGATGGGGCTGGCGCTCGACTGCGAGCTCGCGCCGCGGTCGATCTTCCACCGCAAGAACTACTTCTATCCCGACCAGTCGAAGAACTACCAGGTCTCCCAGTACGACATTCCGCTCTGCACCGGCGGCCGGCTCGGCGACGTGCGGCTGCACCGGATCCACCTCGAGGAGGACGCCGCCAAGCTCGTGCACCTCGGCGAGTCGGGGCGCATCCACGGCTCGGAGGCCTCGATCGTCGACTACAACCGCGGCGGAACGCCGCTGGCCGAGATCGTCACCGAGCCCGACCTGCACTCGGCCGAGCAGGCGCGCGAGTGGCTCAACCTGCTGCGCGTCACGCTGCGCCAGCTCGGGGTGAGCGACGTGAACATGGAGGAGGGGTCGCTGCGCTGCGACGCCAACGTGTCCGTGCGGCCGGTGGGCAGCACCGAGCTCGGCACCAAGACCGAGCTCAAGAACATGAACTCCTTCCGCTTCCTGGAGCGGGGCATCAATGCCGAGATCGAGCGCCAGACGCGGCAGGTCGAGGCCGGCGAGCAGGTGGTGCAGGAGACGCTGCACTTCGACCCGTCGTCGGGCCGGCTGAGCTCGCTGCGCTCGAAGGAGGAGGCGCACGACTACCGCTACTTCCCGGAGCCCGACCTCGTGCCCGTCGCGCCGACCGAGGCGATGCTGGCCGCGGCGCGCGACGCGCTGCCCGAGCTGCCCGTGGCGCGCGCCGAGCGCTACGAGCGCACGCTGCCCGCGGACACGGCGCGCCTGTTCGCTTTCGATCCCGAGTGGGGCGACTACTTCGAGGCGGCGGCCGCCGCCACCGATGCCGAGCCGCGCGCCGTGGCCAACTGGGTCACGGAGCTGCGCGGACGCGCCGACTCGGTCGCCGGCGTCGAGCCCGCCGCGCTCGCCAAGCTCGTCGAGCTGGTCGAGGCCCGCACGGTCACGGCGGGCAACGGTCGTGTCGTGCTCGAGCGGATGCTGGAGGGCGGCGGCGACCCGGCGGAGATCGTCGCCCGCGAGGACCTCGGCGCGATGGAGGACTCCTCCGAGCTCGCCGGGATCGTCGCCCGCGTGCTCGACGACAACCCCGACGTCGTCGAGCGCATCCGCGGCGGCAACGCAAAGGCGATCGGCGCGCTGATGGGCCCGATCATGCGCGAGACCAAGGGCAAGGCGGACGGCGGCGAGGTCAGCCGCCTGATCCGCGAGAAGCTCGGCGTCTGAGGCCCCAGCGCGTGCCTTACCATCCGTGCATGGCCAGATTGATCCGCATGGACGAGACGGGGCACACGACCGTGGCGGAGTGGACCGCGGAGGACGCACAGGCTGTCGAGGAGGCCGTCGCCGCGTTCCGCGAGCAGCTCGATGCCGGCTACTACGCGGTCGTGAGCGAGGGAGAGGGCCGCGCGCGGCAGGTCGACGAGCTGCCGCTCGATGAGCCGCTCGTGATCCTGCGCCGCCCGATCGCCGGCGGCTGAGAACCGCGATGACCGCCGAGCCGCTCCGCGAGACCGCGGCGGTGTACTGGCGGCCGCGGGTCGACGACCGCCGGCTGGTGCGGCGCGGGCGGATCTGGACGCTGACGACGGTCGCTCACACGATCCCGTACGGCATCGCGTCCGCGGTGCTGCTCGCGCTCGAGCCGCTGTCGGCGCCGCTCGCCGCGATCCTCGTCGCCCACGCGTGGGCGATCCCCGCGCTGTACGCCAAGCGGGGCGCGAACGTGCTCAAGCCGCGCCCGCGCGCCGCCGCTGCCTCTGAGCGGACGGCGGCCGGCCTGCTCGGCGACCTCGTCGGCCACGAGGCGCGCGATCTCCACGCCCGCACCGGCCTCGTGCTCGAGCGCGGCTCGCTCGGCGTGTGGCTGGTGGGGGAGTCGGGCGCCGTGCTCGTGCGGCCCGGCGGGCGCCGGGTCCACTGCTGGTGCGTGCACGTCGACGACAAGACGCTGCCGTCGGCCGATCGCATCGCCCACCTGCTGCTCGCGCTGCGCACCGACGAGCACGGGTTCGCAACCGTCGCCAACCTCGCTTTCAGCGGTGCCCGCCGGCGCCTGCGGCGGCGGCTCCGGCCCGCCATGCGGCCGGCGCTCGACGCGGCCGGGCGGCTCGCGGCGCGGCCGGTACCCTGACCCGAGATGGCCTACCTCGTGATCTGCCTGTTCTTCGGCCTCGCCGGAGGGTGGGTCGGACGGATCAAGGGGTCGTCGTTCGTGCTCTGGTTCCTGATCTCGGCGCTGGTGCCGGTGATCGGCCTGCTGGCGGCCGTGCTCTACCGCTACGAGCGCGACGAGGTCCGCCGGCAGTGCCCACGCTGCGGCAACGTGGTCAAGCTCTACGACCAGGTCTGCATGCGCTGCGGGGAGGACATGGACTTCCCGGAGGTCGCGATCGTGCCGGAATCGGCCACCACGCATCGTTAGACTGCCGCGCCATATGCGAGCGGTCGACGCGGTCATGGAATGCCTCAAGGCCGAGGGCGTGGACGTCGTCTTCGGCTACCCCGGTGGAGCCAACCTGCCCACCTACGACGCGTTCGTCGACGCCGGCATCCGCCACGTGCTCGTCCGCCACGAGGCCGGCGGCGGCCACGCCGCCGAGGGCTACGCGAAGGCGACCGGGCGGGTCGGCGTGCTGTTCGCCACGTCGGGGCCGGGCGCGACGAACATCGTCACCCCGCTGACCGACGCGATGATGGACTCGGTGCCGCTCGTGGCCTTCACCGGCCAGGTGCGGACGGACCTGCTGGGCACCGACGGCTTCCAGGAGGCGGACACGTTCGGCATCACGATGCCGATCGTCAAGCACTCGTTCATGATCCAGCACCCGACGGAGATCCCGCGCGCCGTCCACGAGGCCTTCCACCTCGCGCGCAGCGGTCGGCCCGGCCCGGTGCTGATCGACATGCCGGTCGACCTCACCCGCGCGGAGATCGACTACCAGCCGGTCGAGGACCTGCGCCTCCCGGGCTACCAGCCCACGACCGAGGGCAACTCGAAGCAGATCCGGCTCGCCGCCAAGGCGCTGGCCAACGCGCGCCGGCCCGTGATCTACGCCGGCGGCGGGGTCATCAACGCGAACGCCGCCGCCGAGCTGCGCGAACTCGTCACCAGCGACCGGCTGCCGGTGACCTGCACGCTGATGGGCCTCGGCGCGTTCCCGGCACCGCACGAGCAGTGGCTCGGCATGCCGGGCATGCACGGCACCCGCACGGCCAACTACGCGATGGACGAGGCCGACCTGATCGTCGCGATCGGCGCGCGCTTCGACGACCGCGTGACCGGCAAGCTGTCGGAGTTCGCCCCGCGCGCCAAGTTCGTCCACGTCGACATCGACCCCGCGGAGATCTCCAAGAACGTCCCCGCGCACATCCCGATCGTCGGCGACGCCCGCAACGTGCTCTCGCGGCTGACGCTCGAGTACCGCGCGCTCGCGCCCGACCCGGCGCGGCTCGCCGCGTGGTGGGAGCGGATCGAGGGCTGGCGCGCCCAGTACCCGCTGCGCTACGACGACTCCACCGACGGCGAGATCAAGCCGCAGTACCTGGTCGAGGCGTTGTACGAGGCCACCGGCGGCGACTGCATCCTGTCGTCGGATGTCGGCCAGCACCAGATGTGGGCGGCGCAGTACTTCCACTTCGCCAAGCCGCGCCGCTGGATCAACTCCGGCGGTCTGGGCACGATGGGCTTCGGGCTGCCGGCGGCCATGGGCGCCGCGGTCGGCGCCCCCGACGTGCCCAGCGTGCTCCTGACCGGCGACGGCTCGTTCCAGATGAACACCCAGGAGCTCGCGACCTGCCGAGCGCACGACATCCCGGTCAAGGTCGTGATCATGAACAACGGCTACCTGGGCATGGTCCGCCAGTGGCAGGAGCTGTTCTGGGACAAGCGCTACTCGAACGTCGACATGGGGGACTGGCCCGACTGGGTCAAGCTCGCCGAGGCCTACGGCGCCACCGGCGTCCGGCTGACCGACAAGAAGACGCTCGTCGGCGACCTGCGGTCCGCGATCGAGACGCCCGGCCCTGTCGTGGTCGACGTGCGCGTCACGCGCGAGGAGAACACCTACCCGATGATCCCCGCCGGCGCCGCGGCGCGAGAAATGGTCGGCTGATGGGGGAGCCGGGGACCAAGGAGCCGCTGACGCTCGAGGAGCTCGAGGCGACGACGGCCGTTCGCACCGGGCGCAAGCACATCCTCTCGATCCTGGTCGAGAACAAGCCGGGCGTGCTCACACGCATCGCCGGGCTGTTCGCGCGCCGCGGCTTCAACATCGACACGCTCGCCGTGGGCCCGACCGACGACGAGTCGCTGTCGCGCATCACGCTCACGCTCGACGGGGCGATGCACCCGATCGACCAGGTCACGAAGCAGCTGCACAAGCTCGTCAACGTGATCAAGATCCGCGACCTCGAGCCGACCGAGACGGTCGCCCGGGAGCTCGCGCTGTTCAAGGTGACGGCCGACGGCGTCGCCCGCGGCGAGGTCATGCAGGTGGTCGAGATCTTCCGCGGCAAGATCATCGACGTCACGCGCCGCTCGCTGATCGTCGAGGTCACCGGCACGTGGGAGAAGATCGAGGCCTTCGAGCGCATGGTGCGGCCGTTCGGGCTCGTCGAGATGGCGAGGACCGGCGAGATCGCGATCTCCCGCGGGCGCAGCGAGACGTAGTGCGCGCCCTCGCGCTGGCGGTCGGCGCGATGGTGCTGTGGCCGGCGGCGGCGTCCGCGGCTGATTACGGCGGCGGGCGGGTGCCGGACACCGTCGTCAGCCTGCGCACGTCCGGCGACAGCGTCGTCGTGCGCGCCCACCTGACCGCTCGCTGCGGAGCGGGAGCGATGCGGCGCCGGGTGCCGCTGGCCGCCGACGGCTCGTTCTCGGTCGCCGCGGCCACCCGCGGGCGCGCGCGCGACGACCGCCGGGTGCGGCGCGTCTCGCGCTTCACGCTCGCCGGGCGTGTCGTGGGGTCGACGGCCTCGGGCACCGCGCGCGTGCGGCTGACATTCCGGCGCGGCGGCCGGGTCGTCGGGCGCTGCGCGACGGGCGAGCGCCGGTGGGAGGCCGGCACCGGGCTCAAGGGGCTGACGAGCCAGGCCGGCGGACGGCCGCGGGCGTTTCTGCTCGGTGTCCACGGCTCCCGGGTCACGCGAGCGGTGTTCGAGTACCACCTGCGCTGCCGCGACTTGGCGTACGAGCAGATCAACCTCACGCCCGGCGGGCCGATCGCCGCCGACGGAACCTTCGTGCTGCGCGAGCGCTTCACCCTGCGCTACGCCGACGCCCGCGAGCGCTTCCGCGTGACCGTGCGCGGACGGTTGACGCCCACCGGTGTGGGCGGGCGGTTGTCGGTGACGAGCGTGGCGCGCTCGCTCGGTGGCCGGGTGATCGACCGCTGCCGCAGCGGTCCGGTGACCTTCACCGCAAACCGGTGATCGTGGGGGGCCCCGCCCAACGGGCGATACCGTGTCGAGCGATCGCCCGTTGGGCACCCCCTCGTCGTACGCTGGACGCGTGACCGCGACGCTCACGGCCCTCGCGCTCGACCACGCGTTGCGGCGGCGCTGCGAGGCCGCCGTGCGGCAGGCGCGCCGCACCGGCCGCGAGGTGCTCGCCGGCGTCACGGTCGCCGTTCGGCCTGACGTCGACCCGAGCGCGACGGTTCTCGCCTCGCGCCGGCCGGGCGAGGAGTGGTTCTGCTTCGAGCAGCCCGACCGGGGCGGGGCCGCGATCGCGACGCTGGGCTGCGTCCACCGCCTGAGCGCGGCGGGCCCGGAGCGCTTCGCGCACGTCGCGCGCGCGTGGCGCGAACTGGCCGGTCGTGCGCAGGCGGACGTGCCGGACGGCCCGGCCGGCGCCGGCCTGGTGGCGGTCGGCGGGTTCGCGTTCGCCGACGACGGCGGAGCCGCGCCGCACTGGAGCGGCTTCGCGGCCGGCGACCTGGCGGTCCCCGAGGTGGCGATCGCCCGTCGCGGGGCGGACGTTCGGCTCACGCTGGCCGCGCTCGCGGCTCCCGACGACGTTCCCGAGGAGCTCGCCGCCCGGCTCGCCCGGCGCGCGGACGAGCTGCGCGAGGCGCCGCTGCCGCTGCTCGACCCGGCACCCGCGGGCCGCTTCCGGATCGCGTCGGTGGCGCCGCCCGAGCACTACGTCGGCGCGGTCTCGCGGGCGGTCGAGCGGATCCGGGCCGGCGACTTCGAGAAGATCGTGCTCGCGCGCGAGGTCGCCGTGCACGCTCCCGCCGACCACGACGCCGCCGCCGTGTTCGGCGTGCTGCGGGCCGCGTTCGAGTCCTGCTTCGTCTTCTGCGCGGGCCGTGGCGACGCGGCGTTCGTGGCCGCCTCGCCCGAGCTGCTCGTGCGCCGCGAGGGCCTCCGCGCGTCGACGGTGGCGCTCGCCGGCTCGACGCGCCGGTCGGCGGACCCGGCGGTCGACGACCACCTCGGCGAGCAGCTCATGCGCTCCGACAAGGATCGCGAGGAGCAGGCGATCGTCACCCGCCGGATCGCCCGCGCGCTGCGCCCGCACGCCGTGTGGGTGGCCGCGCCCGAGGAGCCGGCGATCGTCAAGGTCGCCAACATCCAGCACCTGGCGACGCCGATCCGCGCCCAGCTCACGCACCCCCGCAGCGCCGTCGAGCTGGCCGGGCTGCTGCACCCGACGCCGGCCGTGGGCGGCGAGCCGCATGCCGCCGTCGCGCCGCAGATCCCCGCGCTCGAAGGCCTCGACCGCGGCTGGTACGCCGGGCCGGTCGGCTGGACCGACGCGAACGAGGACGGCGAGTTCTGCGTCGCGCTGCGCTGCGCGCTGCTGCGCGGGCGGGAGGCGCGGTTGTACGCCGGGGTCGGCGTCGTGCGCGACTCGGACCCCGTGGCCGAGCTCGCCGAGACCGAGGTCAAGCTCGGCGCGCTCCTGCCCGTGCTCAGCGGCTGAGGCGGCGCTTCCAGCGGCGCCCGGCGCGCTGCGCGCGAGTCTGGATCGCGGCGCGCTTGCCGCCGTACTCGGGGAGGTCGAGCGCCTCGCCCGCGGTGATCGTGAGCGTCACCCGGCGCTCGGTGATGCGCGCCACCTCGGGCGCGTCGACGAACCGGCGCCCGTCGCGCGTCGCGACCACGATGCCGTCGAAGATGTGCTCGCGCGCGTTGTCGAGCACCCGGTGCACGGTCCCGATCTCGATCCCGTCCGACGTGACGACGGGAACGCCGCGCGGGAGCGCCTTGTAGCCGATCTGAGGGCCATCGTGCGTCCAAGTCGCAAACGCTAGCGAGGAGCGCGCGCGACCTCGTCCCACACGGCGCGATGGACGGCGACGTTGGCCTCGCGGTCGGTATGGACGGCGACGATGCTCGTGCGGTCGGCGGCGAGCGCGCGGCCCAGCGCGGCGCGGAAGGACTCGACGCTGTCGGCGACCTCGTAGCCGAGGCCGAAGAGCGCGGCGGCGTGGGTGAAGTCGAGGCCGTGGGGCGTGGCGACGTGCTCGACGAACGCCGCGCCCTCTCCGCTCACGGGCAGGAAGTGGAAGATGCCGCCGCCGTCGTTGTGCAGGAGCACGATCGTGAGTTTGAGGCCCAGCCGGGAGGCGGCGAGCAGCCCGCCGAGGTCGTGGATCAACGCCACGTCGCCGATCAGGAGCACGACCGGGCCGCTCGTGGTCGCGGCGACGCCGAAGGCGGTGGAGACGGTGCCGTCGATCCCATTGGCGCCGCGGTTGGCGAGCACGCGCGGGGGCTGCTCGCGCGCGGGAAAGAACGTCTCGGCGTCGCGGACCGGCATCGAGGACGCGACGACCACCGTGGCCTCGGCCGGCAGCCCGGCGCCGAGCTCGGCGGCCACCCGCGGCTCGGTCAGCCCGGCGGGAGTGAGCGCGCGGGCGATCGCGGCGGAGGCGGCGCGATCGGCGCGGTGCCACTGCTCGAGCCAGTCGCGGTCGCGCCGGCGCCCGAGGCGATCGCCTGCGACGGTCAGGGTCGCGGTCGGGTCGGCGGCGGCGATGGTGCCCACCGAGCTGGTCGGGTCCTGCCAGGCGGCCTCGGCGTCGAACGCCACCTGCAGCGCGCCCTCGAGGCCGGCGAGCCACACGCGGAGCGGCTTCGAGGTCGGGAGGTCGCCGACGCGCAGCACGAGGTCGGGCGCGTGGGCGCCGGCCCATGCGGGATCGCGCAGGAGCGCGTCGTAGTGGGCGACGGCGGCGGGTCCACGGCGGGCGCCGGAGAGCGGGTCGGCGAGCAGCGGGATCGCCGCGCGCTCGGCGAAGTCCGCCAGCGCGGCGCCGAGCCCTGGATCGCGCTCCGCCCGGCCGGCGACGAGCACGGCCCGCGGGCGGGCTTCGATCTCCGCGCGCAGGCCGTCCACGAGCTCCGGCGGCGCATGTGGCGCGGTGCGCGGGCGGGTGACCCACGGGCGCCCGCCGGCCCGGCCGCCCTCAGCCGCGGGCAGCGGCCCGTCGAGGACGAGCGGCTCGCGCAGGGAGAAGTTCAGGTGCACGGGGCCGGGCCGGCCCTCGAGCGCGGTCAGGAACGCGCGGCACGCGAGCTGGCGCAGCCATCGCAGGCGCGCCGGCGTGGCCGGCTGGTCGTCGACCTCGAGGAACCACTTCGCCGCTGTCCCGTAGAGCTTGACCTGGTCGATCGTCTGCCCTGCGCCGACCTCGCGTAGCTCCGGCGGCCGGTCCGCGGTGAGCACGAGCAGCGGCACGCGCGCCTCGCGCGCCTCGAACACGGCCGGCGCGTAGTTCGCCGCCGCCGTCCCCGAGGTGCAGGCCAGCGCCGCGGGCACGCCCGTGGATTTGCCGATGCCGAGCGCGAAGAACCCGCCGGCGCGCTCGTCGAGGTGCGAGGTCGCACGGATCCGCGGCTCGCGCGCGAGCGAGAGCACCAGCGGCGTCGACCGCGAGCCGGGCGACGTGCAGGCCTCGCGCACGCCGCAGCGGGCGAGCTCGTCCACGAACGCCCGCAGGCCGAGGTACGTGTCGCGTGGGTCGTGGGCGCCGGCGGCGGCGTCGCGCGGGTCGTGGGCGTCGGGGGGCGGCGTCATGATCTGGCGGCATGCCGCAGCGGCTCGTCCTCCTGCACGGCTTCAGCCAGACGCGGCAGAGCTGGCGGCGGACGGTCGCGGCGCTCGGCGGACGCTATCGCGCGCTGGCCCCCGACCTCCCGGGCCACGGCCAGGCGGCCGATCGCCGCCCGGCGTCGTTCTCGGCCTGCACGGCGTACGTGCGCGCGCTGGCCGGCGACCGCTGCGTGCTCGTGGGCTACTCGATGGGCGGGCGGATCGCGCTCCACGCCGCGCTCGCGCTGCCGGCGATCGTCGAGCGGCTGGTGCTGATCGGCGCCAGCCCCGGGATCGCCGACGCCGCCGAGCGCGAGCAGCGGCGCCGCGCGGACGAGGCGCTGGCGGACCGCATCGAGGCGATCGGCGTCGCGGCGTTCGCGGAGGAGTGGGGCGCTCAGCCGCTGTTCGCCGGCCAGGATCCGCGCGTGACCGCGGCCGCGCACGCCGACCGCCTGCGCAACACGCCCGCTGGCCTGGCTGCCGCCCTGCGCGGGCTCGGCACGGGGGTCATGCCGCCGGTCTGGGACCGGCTTGGCGAGCTCGCGGTGCCGGTGACGCTCGTCGCCGGCGAGCGCGACGCCAAGTTCCGCGCGATCGCCGAGCGCATGGCCGCCGCCATCCCGGCCGCCCGGCTGGACGTGGTCCCAGACGCCGGCCACGCCGTGCAGTTGGAGCGCCCGCAGGCGGTGGCGGCGGCGGTCGGCTGACTGGCGCCGCCCGCTCGAGGTCAGGGATACGCCATCAGCAGCACGCAGTGCGAGGTCTCGAGGGCCTCGTAGACGTGCGGGACGTCGGCTTGGAAGGTCACGAGGTCGCCCGACGCGAGCTCGACGGCGCGGCCCGCGGGCCCGGCCCGCAGGCGGCCGGTCACCACCAGCAGGTGCTCCATGACGCCGGCGTGGTGAGGTTCGGCGTGGCGCGCGCTTCCCGCCTCGAGGTCGAGCGCGTAGAGGTCGAAGGTGCTGCGGGCCTGGGACGCGCTCAGCAGCCGGCCGGCCCAGCCCCGTGTCTCGGACGAGACCAGCGGCGTCACGTCGGACGCGCGGACGACGCGCAGCGACGGACGCTCCTCCTCGACGATGCGCGCGAACGGCACCTCCAGCGCGGCCGCGATCGCCCACAGCGTCTCGACGCTCGGGTTGGCCCGGCCGGACTCGAGCTGGGCGAGCGTCGACTTCCCCAGGCCCGCGGCCGCAGCGAGGTCGGCGAGCGTCAGTCCCGCCTGGGCGCGGAGCGTGCGGATGTTGGCCGCCACCGCTCGCACGAAGGCGTCGACGCCGGGCTCAGGAGTGTGGTCTACCGTACTGGACAAAGGTCTACTTCCATGGAACAGTATCCATCATCATGGAAGCAAGCACCATTATGGCGGACACAGCGTCCGCTCCGCAAGTCCGAATCTCCAGCGACGTCGCCGCCGGTGCCCGCGCGGCGGCGCCGATCGCGATCGCCGCGGCGATCTTCGGCGCCTCGTTCGGGGTCCTTGCCCGCGACGCAGGCATGGGCGTGGTGCCGCCGATCCTGATGTCGCTGACCACGTTCGCCGGCTCAGCGCAGTTCGCGGTCGCCTCGGTGCTGGAGGCGGGCGGTGCGGTCACGGCGGCGATCGTCGCCGCGGTGCTGCTCAACCTGCGCTACCTGGCGATCGGGATCTCCGTGGCTCCGGCACTGCGCGGCTCGACAGGCCGCCGGCTGATCGAGGCGCAGCTGGCGGTCGACGAGTCGTGGGCCGTCGCGCAGCGCGACGGGCGCGTGCGGCGCGGTCGGCTGCTCGGCGCCGGGCTCCTGCTGATGGTCGCGTGGACGTCGGGGACCGTGGCGGGCGTCCTGGGCGGCAGCGCGCTCGGCGATCCGGCCGACTACGGGCTCGACGCCATGTTCCCCGCGCTCTTCCTCGCCCTGCTCATCGGCCAGCTCGACGGGCCGCGCGCCCGCGCCGCGGCCCTCTCCGGGGGCGTGATCGCGCTCGCGCTGACCCCGCTCGTCCCGCCCGGCCTGCCGATCGTCGCCGCGGCGCTCGGAGCCGTCTTCGCCCTCACCGTCCGGGAGACCCGCCGATGACCGCCGTCTGGATCGCCGTCGTCGCCGTCGGCCTGGCCACCGTCGCGCTCAAGGGCGCCGGCACGGTGGTCTACGCAGACCGGCCGCTGCCCACCCGCGTGGCGGTCGTGATGCCGCTGCTGGCGCCCGCGCTGCTCGCCGCCCTCGTCGTCGGCCAGACGGCCGCCGACGGGCGCGCGCTGGTCGTCGACGCGCGGCTCGCGGGCGTCGCAGCGGCGGCCGTCGCGCTGGCGCTGCGTGCCCCGCTGCTCGCGGTGCTCGGCGTCGCCGCCGGCGTGGCGGCCGCGGCCCGCGCGCTCGGCGCGGCCTGAGTCGTCAGGTCGACACGCGGTCCATCGTGTCCTCCGTCCGCACGTGCAGCGGCTCGAGCTCGAGCGCACGGGCAAGCGTGGTCTCGTCGATCCGGCCCCGTGTCAGCTCTGTCCGCTGCGTGTAGGCGGCGACCACCGCTCGCTCGACGGCCTCGACCGTCGCCGGGACCTCGTCGGCGATTCCGCCGGCCGTCGCGGGTCCCAGTCGAGCTCGAGCGCGGCGTACACGTCCTCGAGCACCGCGCGCAGGCTTGCGGCGTCGGTGACGGCGATCGAGGCGGCGAGCAGCGAGGCGTGGCGGACGATGCGCTGGGCGTTGCCGACGAGCTTCACGGCGCCGCGCGCGTTGACGGTGTGCTCGCCGGGGCAGAACTCGCCGGCGACGCGGCCGACGCGGCTGTCGACGCCGACCTGGCGGAGCGCGTCGGCGAGCGTCTCGGCGGAGCTCCGAAAGCGCTCCTGGAGCCCGGCGATCGGGTCGGCGTGGGGGAGCACCTCGTCGACCACGAGGCATCCGTCGTGGTACGCGACTGCGTGCCCGCCGGGCGCGCGCACGACCGGCTCGAAGCCGTGGCTGCGGGCCGCCGCCGCTGCGGCCGCGAAGCCGGGCCGCAGCGCGTCCAGGCGCCCGAAGGCGAGCGTCGGCGCCGGCCGGTAGACACGCAGCACTGGACCGAGCACACCGTCGCTGACGCGCTCGACCAGCGCGTGCGAGACCGCGACCTCGAGCGCCGGCCGCCGCGGGGAGGACTCGCGCACGAGGAGCACGCGTCCATGATGACGCGAGGGCGGAGCGGCGAGGCGGCCGCGGCCGGGCCGTGCCGCTCGGCGTGCGGCGAACGTCAACGTCAACTACGGCTGGGTAGGGAGGGTGAGGGAGCCGGCGTGGCCGGCGATTGACCCGCGAACCTCGGTCGAAGCTTGACACGTCGGTTTCCGGGGGTCGGTTTCCGACGCACGGATTTCGCGATCCGCCCGCCCACCGCGCGCAATCTCCCCGCGCAGCGGCTGGCTCCCGAGCCTCCCTACCCAGCCGCCGTTGACGTTCCCCCGAGCAACCCCGGCCCATCGGGGACCGCAATCGAACCGGCGACCGGAGCGAGCACGTCCCCGAACCCCTCGAACCACCCCAGAGACGCCAGGCCGCAGAACCCCACGGGCCCCGAGGCACGCAACCCAGCCGCCGCATGCAACCCCGCGGCAACCCCCAATGGCCCGTCGAAGGTCGACGCCACGTACACCTTGGTCCCCGCAGCCCGCGCGGCCCGGGCGTCGCGCAGCAGCCCCGAGATGCCCCCGCAGCGGGAGATCTTGAGGCAGACCGCGTCGGCGGCGCCGGAGCCGGGCGCGTCGCGTTCGGCGGCCGTCTCGTCCATCGCCACCGGAACCGGCGAGCGCGTCCGCAACGCGCGCATGACCTCGAGCCCGTGCACCGGCTCCTCGCACAGCTCGATGCCGACCGGTGCGAGCGCGCGCAGGTTGGCGAGCGCCTCGTCGGCCGTCGTCCACGCGCCGTTGGCGTCGACCCGCAACGCCACCGCGTCCCCCGCGGCCGCGCGCACGGCGGCCAGCCGCCCCGCGTCGTCGCCCACGCCGACCTTGAGCTTGAGGCAGCGGAAACCGGCCTCCGCCGCGGCGCTCGCCTCCCGCGCCGCACCGGCGCGGTCCTCGGCGCGGAGGACGGCGTTGACGGCGACCGCGCGCACCGCGCCCGCGGCGATCAACTTCGAGACCGGGAAGCCGGTGCGGCGGCCCGCTCGGTCCCACAGCGCGAGGTCGATGGCCGCCAGCGCCTGCGGCAACGACCGCTCGGCGGCGCAGGCGGCGAGCAGCTCGGCGTGCGTGGCCCCCGGGGCGGCGCGCTCCAGCACCCCGCGGTAGGCGTCGAGCGCGCCGCGCACCGCGGCGAGCGGGACGCCGTCGTAGGCCTCGAGCGGCGCCGCCTCGCCGTCGCCGAAGTCGTCGCCCCCGAAGTCGAGCCGCACCCGCAGCAGCTCGCGGTCCTCGAGCACGCCCCACGCCGCGTAGAGCGGGGCGCGCGAGCGCAGCCGGACCGTCTCGACCGTCAGCTCGGCCATCAGCTCGCCAGGATCCCGGCCGACAGCAGGGCACAGAACACGAGCTGGAGCATGCCAGTGCGTGCAAGCGCACCGTTGAGCGATGGCCCATCGGTCCGGCTGCGCACGGTGGCGACCACCGGGACGGCCAGCGGCAAGGCGAGGACGGCCAACGCCAGCCAGGCCGACAGCTCCTCCGAGCCCAGCAGCCACGGCAGCACCGCGGCCACGAACGCCCCGTAGACCATCGCCGCGTACAGCGTGCGCGCCCGTCCGCGGCCGAGCCGCACGGCGAGCGTCCGCTTCCCCGCCCGCCGGTCGGTCTCCAGGTCGCGGACGTTGTTGACCACGAGAATCGCCGCCGCCAGCAACCCCACCGGCACGGCGAGCACGAACGCCTCCCAGGTGAGCTGCTCGGTCTGGGCGAAGTAGGAGCCGGTCACGGCCACGACGCCGAAGAACAGGAACACGAACACCTCGCCGAGCCCCTCGTAGCCGTACGGGCGGGGACCGCCCGTGTACAGCACGCCGGCGAGGATCGACGCGGCGCCGACGAGCAGCAGCTCCCAGCCGGCGGTGGCGATCAGGTAGATGCCGGCCAGCACGGCGAGGCCGAACGCCACGTACGTCGCCACCAGCACCTGGCGCGGCGGCACGAGCCCGCCGGCGGTCACGCGCACCGGGCCCAGCCGGTCCTCGGTGTCGGCCCCGCGCCGCGCGTCGGAGTAGTCGTTGGAGAGGTTCGTCCCCACCTGGATGAAGAGCGCGCCGACCATCGCGGCGACGAAGCTGAGCGGGCGGAACGTCCCCTCGGTGGCGGCGAGCGCGGTCCCGACCAACACCGGAGCGACGGCGGCCGGGAGCGTCCGCGGCCTGGCGGCCATGAGCCAGATGTGCAAGGGACTCAAGGTCGTCGGGGGAACTGCGAGAAGTCGGGCTTGCGCTTGCGCTTGTACGCC
This sequence comes from uncultured Solirubrobacteraceae bacterium, assembly GCA_963838655.1. GTDB lineage: Bacteria > Actinomycetota > Thermoleophilia > Solirubrobacterales > Solirubrobacteraceae > DASSUW01. The sequence continues at coordinate 48,351 of CAWIRW010000016.1, forward strand.
TCGCGCCCCTCGCGCGCCTCGTCGGAGGCGTAGAAGAGCAGGTTGGTGTCGTGCGCGAGCTGCTGGATGCCGCTCAGCCCGTCCTCGGCGGCGTGGAAGCTGGCCTTCAGCAGCCGCAGGGCGAAGGGAGAGAGCTCGAGCATCTCGTGGCACCAGCGGACGGTCTCGGCCTCGAGCTCGTCGAGCGGCACGACGGTGTTGACGAGCCCCATCTCGAGCGCCTGCTGCGCGTCGTACTGGCGGCACAGGAACCAGATCTCCTTGGCCTTCTTGACGCCGACGGTGTTGGCGAGCAGCGCCGCTCCGAAGCCGCCGTCGAACGAGCCCACGCGCGGCCCGGTCTGCCCGAAGCGCGCGTTGTCGGCGGCGATCGTGAGGTCGCACACGAGGTGCAGGACCTGCCCGCCGCCGACCGCGTAGCCGGCCACCATCGCCACCACCGGCTTCGGTAGCCGGCGGATCTGGACGTGCAGGTCGGTGACGTGGAAGCGGCCGACCGACGCACCTTCGGCGAGGTAGCCGGTGTCGCCGCGCACGCGCTGGTCGCCGCCCGAGCAGAACGCGAGCGGCCCCTCCCCGGTGAGCACGATCACGCCGACGCCCGCGTCCTCGCGCGCCAGCTCGAGCGCATCGGAGATCTCCACGATCGTCTGCGGCCGGAACGCGTTGCGGACCTCGGGCCGCGCGATCGTGATCTTCGCGATCCCGTCGCCGGACGTCTCGTAGCGGATGTCCTCGAACTCCGCGGCGGGGGTCCACGTAACTGTCACCACTCAGACACTAGCCTCCCGTTGGTGGAGCCCTGGCTTGAGCGTGCCGCCGCGATGCGGCGGGAGCTGGCATGAGCGCCTATCGGCAGGAGAGTCGGCACCGGTGGGCCACCACGGCCGCCGGGTGGGAGCGCCACGCGGACGCCTTCCGCCGCGACACGATGCCGGTGACGGCCTGGATGCTCGACCATACGCAGCCGCAGCCGGGCGACACGGTGCTCGAGTTGGCGGCCGGGATCGGCGACGCCGGCTTCCTCGCCGCCGAGCTGATCGCGCCCAACGGGCAGCTCGTCACCTCCGACTTCGTGCCCGAGATGCTGAGCGCGGCCCAGCGGCGGGCCGAGGCGCTCGGAGCAAGGAACGTGCGCTTCCGGCAGATCGACGCGGAGGCCATCGACCAGGCCGCCGCGAGCCTCGACGTCGTGCTCTGCCGCTGGGGCTACATGCTGATGGCCGACGCGGAGGCCGCGCTGCGCGACACCCGCCGCGTGCTGCGGCCCGGCGGCCGCCTCGCCCTGGCCGCGTGGGCAGCTCCGGAGGCCAACCCGTGGAGCGTGCTCCTGGTCGAGGAGCTGATCGCCCGCGGCCGCGCCGAGCCGGTGCCGCCCGGCCCCGGCCAGTTCGCGTGGGCGCCCGACGGGGTTATCGCGGAGAATCTCGACGCCGCGGGCTTCGTCGACTACGAGATCGCGACCGTGGACTTCGCGATGCGGTTCGCCTCCGCCCGCGAGTGGTGGGAGACCCAGGCGGTGATGTCGCTGCGCGTGCAGGACGCTGCCGCCTCGCTCAGCGGCGACGAGGTGGACGAGGTCGTCGCCACGCTCGAGCGGCGGGCGGCGCCGTGGGCACAAGACGACGGCTCGCTCGCCATCCCGGCCCGCACGTGGGTGGCAGCCGCGACGGCGTAATCGGTTTCGCCCGATCGGACGTCGCAAGCTCCTTACCGATCGTGCGACGTTACATTCTGCGCCATGTTCTACGACGACGACGCTGATCTCACACTGCTCGACGGCAAGACCGTGGCCATCCTCGGCTACGGCTCCCAGGGGCACGCCCACTCGCTCAACCTCAAGGACTCCGGCGTCGATGTCGTGGTCGGCCTGCGGCCGGACTCCGCGTCCGTCGAGCAGGCCCGCGGAAACGGCCTCGAGGTCACCGACGTGGCCGAGGCCGCCTCGCGCGGCGACGTGGTCATGGTCCTGCTCCCCGACGAGAAGCACGGCGAGGTCTGGCGCGAGCAGATCCAGGACGGGATCGCGCCCGGCAACACGCTGCTCTTCGGCCACGGCTTCTCCGTCCACTACGGCGAGGTCGAGCCGCCGCCGGAGGTCGACGTCGCGCTCGTCGCGCCGAAGGGCCCCGGCCACCTCGTGCGCCGCCAGTACGTCGAGGGCAGTGGGGTCCCGGGCCTGATCGCCGTCCACGCCGACGCCTCGGGCGGCGCGCAGCAAGCTCGCGCTCGCCTACGCCAAGGGCATCGGCTGCACGCGCGGCGGTGTGATCGAGACGACGTTCAAGGACGAGACGGAGACCGACCTCTTCGGCGAACAGGCGGTGCTCTGCGGCGGCGTGTCCGAGCTGGTGCAGGCGGGCTACGAGACGCTCGTCGATGCCGGCTACGACCCGAAGCTCGCGTATTTCGAGTGCCTGCACGAGCTCAAGCTGATCGTCGACCTGATGTACGAGAAGGGCATCACCGGGATGCGCTTCTCGGTCTCCAACACGGCCGAGTACGGCGACTACACGCGCGGCAAGCGCGTCATCTCCGAGACCACGCGCCAGGCGATGCGCGACGTGCTCGGCGAGATCCAGTCGGGCGCCTTCGCGCGCGAGTGGATCGCGGAGAACCGCGCCGGCCAGGAGAACTTCAAGCGCATGCGCGAGGAGCAGGCCGGCCACCAGATCGAGCGCGAGGGCAAGCAGCTGCGCTCGATGATGGACTGGATCGAGACCGAGTTCTAGCGCGCACTGCCACAATCTGAACCGATGGCCGACGAGCCGATCGCCGGAGGCTGGCTGCCTCCGGCCGCCCCGGGAGGGCGGCCCGCGCCGCAGTTCGAGCCCGCGCCGCCCGAGGCTGAGCCCGAGCCCGAGCCGCCGTCCGACGTCGTCGCGGCCTGGGGGACCCCAGCCGACCGCGCCGTCTTCGCCCCGGCGCGTTCACCCTCGCAGCCCAACGGCCTGGCGACCACGTCGCTCGTGCTCGGCATCGTCGGCCTGCTGCTGGTGATCTTCGCCCCGCTGTCGCTACCGGTCTCGATCGCCGCCTGGGTGACCGGCGTGCAGAGCCGCAAGCGCGTCGCCGCGGGCCTCACCGACCAGGGCGAGGGGTCGGCTCGAGGGGGCGTGATCCTCGGGATCATCGGCGTCGTGCTCGGGCTGCTCGTCGTCGTCGCCTGGATCGTGCTCGTCATCGTCGGCGTCGACCTCGAGGAGCTCCGGCGCGACCTCGAGCGCCGTTCGTCGAGCTAGCCGGCATTCACCGATTCTCGCGGCGAACCGCCGCCGTATGCACGGCCATCCGCCGATTGGCCGAGCACCCAAGTGACCCGCCACGTCGATGCTCGGCCAATCGACGCCTGACCGGGCCTACGACGACGGTTCATCCACGATGATCGGCGAATCCCGGCTAACCTCAGCGCCCCTCTATGACGCCGAACCCGTTCACGAAGCAGTACCTGATGACCGCCGGGCCGACGCCGATCCCGCCGGCCGTCTCGCAGGCGATGGCTGCGCCGATGCTCTACCACCGCGCGCCCGCCTTCGACGAGCTCTACCAGCGCGTGATCGAGCGCCTGCCGCACGTCTTCCGCACCGCCAACGACGTTCTCGCGTTCACGTCCAGCGGCTCCGGCGCGATGGAGTCGGCGATGGCCAACCTCGTGCGGCCCGGCGACCGCATCCTCACCTGCGCGGCCGGCAAGTTCGGCGAGCGCTGGATCCAGCTCGGGGAGGCCTACGGGGCGGACCAGGTGCGCTACGAGCCGGGCTGGGGAGAGCGGCTCGACCCCGCCGAGGTCGATCGTCACCTGACCGAGAGCGGCGACGTCAAGGTCGTGTTCGCCACGCTCAGCGAGACCTCGACCGGCATCGTGCACGACGTGCAGGCGATCGCCGACGTGGCCGCGCGCCACGAGGCCATCCTCGTCGTCGACGCCGTGTCAGGCCTGGGCGCCGCCGAGCTGCGCCAGGACGAGTGGGGGATCGACGTCGTCGTCTCCGGCTCCCAGAAGGCGCTGATGTGCGCGCCCGGGCTGGCCTTCGCCTCCGTCTCCGAGCGCGCGCTCGCATACGCAGCCGAGCGCAGCGGCGGCCGCTACTACTTCGACTGGGGCCGCACGGCCTCCAGCCAGCGCAAGGGCGCGAGCCCGTTCACGCCCGCCGTCTCGCTCTTCCTCGGCCTCGACGTGGCGCTCGAGATGATCGAGCGCGAAGGGCTCGACGACGTGCTGGCCCGCCACCGGCTGCTCGCCCGCGCCACCCGCGCCGGCGCGGCGGCGATCGGCCTCGAGCTGTACGGCGACCCCGACGAGCGCTCGACCGTCGTGACCGCGATCGAGCTGCCGGAGGACATCGACGGCGGCAAGGTCCCCGGCGCCCTGCGGCGCCTGGGCATCACGGCCAACGGCGGGCAGGACCACCTCAAGGGCAAGATCCTGCGCATCGCCCACTGCGGCTACTTCGGGGCGTTCGACATCCTCACGTCGCTCTCCGGCCTGGAGATGGTGCTGGCCCAGCTCGGCCGCGAGGTCGAGCACGGCGCGGGCGCCGGCGCGGCGCAGCGCGTGTTCCTCGAGGCCGGCGTCCCGGCCGTCGCGTGAGCGTCCTCGCCGAGCCCGCCCGCGTCCTCGTCAAGGAGCCGATCGCCGAGGCGGGGATCGCGCTCCTGCGGGAGCGGTTCGACGTCGACGTCGGCGTCGACTGGAACGACGCCGAGCTCGCCGAGCGCATCGGCGCGTACGACGCGATCGTGATCCGCTCGGCCACGAAGCTGACCGCCGAGCTGATCGCCCGCGCCGAGCGGTTGAAGGTGATCGGGCGGGCCGGCGTCGGTGTCGACAACGTCGACGTGGAAGCCGCCACCAAGCGCGGAATCATCGTCGCCAACGCGCCGCAGTCGAACGTCATCACGGCTGCCGAGCACACCGTGGCGCTGCTGCTCGCGCTCGCCCGCAACGTCCCGCAGGCGCACGCCGCGCTCACGCACGGGAGCTGGGAGCGCTCGAAGTGGGGCGGTGTCGAGCTGTACGAGAAGACGCTCGGGCTGCTGGGCTTCGGCCGCATCGGCCAGCTCGTGGCCGCCCGCGCGCACGGCTTCGGCATGCGGGTGATCGCCTTCGACCCGTTCGTCTCCGCCGGGCGCTTCCGCGAGCTCGGCGTCGAGAAGGCCGAGTCGTCCGACGAGCTGTACGCCCAGGCGGACTTCATCTCCCTGCACCTTCCCAAGACGCCGGAGACGCGCGGCTGGCTCGACGCCAAGGCGCTCGCCCGCTGCCGCGACGGCGTGCGGATCGTCAACTGCGCCCGCGGGGAGCTCGTCGACGACGACGCGCTCAAGACCGCGCTCGACTCGGGCAAGGTCGCTGGCGCCGCGCTCGACGTCTTCTCCCGGGAGCCGATCACCGACCACCCGCTGTTCGCGTACCCCAACGTGGTCGTCACCCCGCACCTCGCCGCCTCGACGACCGAGGCGCAGGACCGCGCCGGCGTGCAGACCGCCGAGCAGGTGGTCGCGGCGCTCACCGGCGGCGTCGTCTCGACCGCGGTCAACATCCCGGCCGTCAGCGCCGAGGACATGGAGGCGCTCGGTCCGTTCGTGCCGCTGGGCCGCGGGCTGGGCCGCATCGCGATGGCGCTCGGGGAGTCGTCGAGCGTCGAGCGCGTGGAGGTCGAGTACCTCGGGCGGATCGCCGAGCACGACACCCGCCTGCTCACGCTCGCGGTGCTCAACGGCCTGCTGGCCGGCCACACCGAGGAGGAGGTCAACCTCGTCAACGCGCCGTCGCTGGCCGAGGAGCGCGGCATCCAGGTGTCCGAGCGGACCGAGGTCGCTGCGCGCGACTTCACCGACCTGCTGCGCGTGACCGTCGTGTCCGACGGCGAGCGCACGCGCGTGGTCGGCACGACGCTCGGGCGGCTGCACCGCCCGCACCTGCTCGAGGCCTGGGGGCAGCGCTTCAACCTGCAGATGGACGACGGCCACCTGGTGCTGTTCCGCTACCAGGACGTGCCCGGAATGGTGGGCCGCGTGGGGACCGTCTTCGGCGGCCACGGCGTCAACATCTCCTCCGCTGCGGTCGGCCGCCAGCCGCCCGGGGCAGGCAGCGACCTCGCGGTGATGGCGGTGACCACGGACGCGCCGGTGCCCGCCGCGGTGATCGACGAGATCGTGGCGTCCGAGGGCTTCATCGCCGGGCGCGCTGTGGCGCTCGAAGGCTGACGGGCGTGTAGGGTCGCCGGGTGGGCACGGAGCCCGGGGTCACCCGCACGAGCGAGCATGGTCTGAAGGCGAACGCGATCGGGTTCGTCGACGCGCTCGTCATCGGCATCGCCTCGACCGCGCCGGCCTATTCCCTGGCCGCGGTCATCGGCCTCGTGGTCGTCCTCGTCGGCGTGCAGGCCCCGGCCGTGCTGCTGGCCTCGTTCGTCCCGATGTTCTTCATCGCGGCGGCCTTCTACTACATGAACCGCGCCGACCAGGACTGCGGCACGACGTTCTCCTGGGTCACCCGCGCGATGGGTCCGTGGTGGGGCTGGATGGGCGGCTGGGCGGTCTGCACGACCGGCATCCTCGTCGTCGGCTCGCTGGCCGACGTCGCCGCGCGCTACGGGCTGCTGCTCGTGGGCTGGGACTCGGCGGCGGAGTCGAAGGCGGCGGTGACCGCGATCGCCGTCGTGATCATCGGCGTCATGACGCTCGTGTGCGTGCTCGGCACCGAGCTGTCCGCGCGCGTGCAGAACGTGATGATCTTCGCCCAGGTCGTCGCGCTGCTGCTGTTCGCCGTCGTCGCGCTGGCCAAGGTGATCGGCGGCACCGCCCCCGACGGGTCGCTCGATCCCGAGCTGTCGTGGCTCTCGCCGTTCGCCCTCGAGGATACGGGCGTGCTTGTCAGCGGGCTGCTGATCGGGGTCTTCATCTTCTGGGGCTGGGAGAGCGCGGTCAACCTGACCGAGGAGACGCAGGACTCGGACACCACGCCGGGCAAGGCGGCGGTCCTCTCGACCGTGATCCTGCTCGTCACCTACCTCTCGGTCGCGGTCGCGGTGGTCGCGTTCGCCGGGCTCGACCGCGTCGCCGAGTTCGAGGACGACGACGCGATCCTCTCGACGCTCGCGACCGACGTGCTGGGCTCGCCGTGGGACCAGCTCGTGGTGCTCGCGGTGCTCACCTCGGCGCTCGCCTCGACGCAGACGACGATCCTGCCGGCGTCGCGCACGAGCCTCTCGATGGCGCGTGCCGCGGCGATGCCCGCTGCGCTTGGGCGGATCCATCCGCGCTACCTGACCCCGCACGTGTCGACGATCGTGATCGGGATCCTCGCGACCGTCTGGTACGTCGTCGTCAACTCGCTGTCGGAGAACTTCCTCCTCGACACCATCTCCGCGCTGTCGCTGATGATCGCGTTCTACTACGCGCTCAGCGGCATTGCGTGCGTCATCTACTACCGGCGCGAGCTGACGAAGTCGGTGCGCAACTTCGTCTTCATCGGCGTTGCGCCGCTCACCGGCGGTCTGCTGCTCGGGTTCCTGTTCATCCGCTCGGTGATCGACCTCGCCGACCCGGAAGTGTCCTACAGCGGCACAGCCGTGCTCGGCGTCGGCGTGCCGCTGGTGATCGGCGGAGCGTTCCTGCTGCTCGGCTTCGTGCTGATGCTCGTCTGGCGCTTCGGGCATCCCACCGAGTACTTCCGGCGGCGCGGCTTCGAGGCGGTCGCGCCTGACGTCGCCGCGGGCCGGGCGCGCGCGGCCGAGGAGCTGTGAGCGTGCTGGTCGTGGGCTTCGACGACTCGCCGGGCGCCCACCGCGCGCTCGACGTGGCGATCGAGGTCGCGCAGCGGCTGGGGGAGGGACTCGTGATCGGCTTCGCTGCCCAGCCGCCGGGTCGCGGCGTGGGCGACGAGTACCGCGCCCACGCGGCCGCGCTACGCGAGCGCGGGCAGACGCTGACCGAGCTCGCAGTCGGCCGCGCCCGTGAGGCGGGCGTCGAGGCCGAAGGGCGCGTGGAGGACCTCAGACCCGTCGACCTCCTGCTCGAGCTCGCCGACGAGCACGCCGCGCGCGCGATCGTCGTCGGGACCTACGGCGAGAGCCCCCTGCGCGGCGCCGTCCTCGGCTCGACGCCGCACAAGCTGCTGCACCTCAGCCGCGTGCCGGTGCTCGCGGTACCGGCCTAGCGGACGACGGACTCGAGCGCGCCGAGCGCGCGGGCGGTGCCGCGCAAGCTCATGTACAGCACGAGCAGGCTGCTCGTGAGCAGCAGCTCGCCGGTTCCCTCGCGGCGCGCGGTGGTCACGAGTTCGGTCATGGCCGCCATGGTGCCGTCTCCCTGGATCGACATCAATCGGTGCGCGGTCCATCATGAAAGTGGCCGGCCTGGACCGTGTGTCGATTCAGTAGCCGTAGCCGCTGCGGTCCTGCTCCTGGGCGGGCGTCGGCGTGCCCTCGGCCGCCGGCGTGGCCTCGTCGTCGTCGGAGCCACAGCCCGCGAGTAGCGCCGCGGCACAGAGCAGGAGGGTGGCGATGCGGCGCATCGCCTGGGTGTACGCGCGTCGCGGAGGGCTGGTTCAGGCGCGCGGGAACGCGGGGCTGCCCGGCGCCGGCCCGGCTGGGACGGTGAGGCCCGCAACCCACGGCAGCGTGCCGTCACGCGCGACCACGATCCGCTCCAGCGCCGTTACGACCTGGGGGTCGTAGCCCGCCTCCTCGTGCAGCAGCGCGAGCGCACGCTCGGGCGTCCACGCCCCGCGGTACACACGGTCGGAGACGAGCGCGTCGTAGACGTCGCAGGCGGCGAGGATCCGCGTCTCGATCGGCAGGTCGGCGCCGCACAGGCCGCGCGGGTAGCCGGTGCCGTCGAGCCGCTCGTGGTGGTCGGAGACGAGGCGGCGGACGGCCTCCGGGAACCCGCCGAGCTCCTCGAGCAAGCGGCGGCCCGCGGCCGGGTGACGACGGATCTCGGCGAACTCGTCGTCGTCGAGCGGCCCTGGCTTGCGCAGGATTGCGACCGGCACCGAGAGCTTGCCGATGTCGTGCAGGAGGCCGCCGACGGCGAGGTCGCGGCGCAGGCCGGCAGGCAGCTTGAGCTCCTCGCCCACGCGGGCCGCGAGCAGCGCGACGCGCCGGCTGTGCTCCTCCGTGGAGGCGTCGCGCTCGGCCAGCCGCACGAGCAGCCCGCGCACGCGCGTGCCCAGGTACGCCTCCTCGGCGGCGACGAGCTCGCACGCTCCGAGGTCGCCGACGAGCGGCCGCGACGCGCCGCCGCGCATGAGGTCGAGCACCGTCGGGATGCCGATCAGGGCGATGCCGCCGAGCTCGAACGCGTGGCCGGCGTAGAACGCCACGCTGCCGGGCCCGACCATGAGCTGGGTGTAGAGCGACATCAGCAGCCAGCCGCAGCCGGCCACGACGAGCAGGTCCGCGGGCCGGTGGGTCAGCGCATGGGTCCGCAGCGCGCGATGCGAGAGCACCGCCAGGCACGCGACGCCGAAGGCGAGCAGGGCCACGGCCGCCGGGGTGCCCGCCTGCGGCACCGGGGGCACGAGCGTGGGGATGGCGAGCGCGAGCGCGGCGAGCGCGAGGATGCCGACCGCGAGCGCCGCCTGGAGGACGAGCAGCGGCGCGATCCGGCGCGGCTGCCGGAGCGCGGGCAGAGCGGTGAGCGCCAGCAGCGCGGTGCCCACGGGCAGCGATGCGCCGCCGGCGAGCGCGATGACGCCGTTCGGGCCCACCACTACGCCGGGCGTCGCGAAGCCGTGGACGGCCAGCAGAGCGGTCGTCGTCGAGAACGCGGTGCCGAGCAGGATGGCGCGGCCGTCACGGGCGCGGACGCCCGCCGCGGTGACCCCGGCGGCGACGGCGGCGGCCGTCCCCGCAGTGAGCAGGACGGGCCAGAAGTGCGCCTCCGCGCTCGACTGTACGGCGCGTCCGCCGGTCAGGAGGAGCGCTGCGAACGGGAGCACGACCACGACGGCCGCGCCCACGTGGTGGGCGACGAGCCGATACGGGCGCCAGCGAGCCATCTGGCTCGTATCGGCCGCCGAGGCGTGGACTTTGAGCGCCTACGCGCTCTGGCGGGCGGTGTCGCGTCGCGCCAGCCGGCGCTGGAGCAGCACGTTGAGCGCCATCAGCACGAGCACGATCAGCAGCAATCCGGTGGCGAGGACGTTGACCTCCGGCGGCACGCCCTGGCGCGTGGCGCCGAAGATGAACAGCGGGAACGTGATCGTCTGGCCGGCGTTGAAGCTCGTGATCACGTAGTCGTCGACCGAGATCGCGGCGGCGAGCAGTGCCGCCGCCGCCACGCCCGGGGCGATCATCGGCAGCGTGACCTTGCGGAACGTCGTCCACTCGGTCGCCCCGAGGTCCATCGCCGCCTCCTCGATGTGGCGGTCCATGCCCTCCAAGCGGGCCTTCACGGTCACCACCACGTACGAGACCGTGAACATCACGTGGGCGATCACGATCGTGACGAAGCCGGTGTTCACCGACATCGTCAGGAACAGCGCCAGCAGTGCGGCGCCGATCACGACCTCGGGCGTCGACAGCGGCAGGAAGACGAAGAAGTCGACCAGCGAGCGCCCGCGGAAGCCGTAGCGCACGAGCGCCATCGCCATGAACGTGCCGAGCGCGGTGGCGATCGCCGTCGAGACCAGCGCGATCAGGAACGAGTTCTTCATCGCGGTCGCGAGATCGGGGTTCTCGAACGGGTCCAGCCAGTGATCGAGCGTGAAGCCCTGCCATGTGAAGTTGAAGCGGCCGGCCGGGTCGTTGAACGAGAAGACCACGATCACGAAGATCGGGATGAAGAGGTAGAGGAGCGCGAGCGCCGACCAGATGCCGAGCGCCCACGAGCGCGCGTTGTCGTTGCGGCGGGCGCGCGAGGGCCGGACGGGCGCGGCGACCGGCTCGCCGGCGGCCGGAGGGGCCTCGACCGCCATCAGATCGCCGCCTCGGTGAGGTTGCGGGCACCGAGCACGCGGGCGTACAGGAAGATCCCGATCAGGATGAACGTCATGAGGACGAACGAGAGCGCCGCCGCCTCTGGGTAGTCCTGCAGGACCAGGTACTTGTTCTGGATGACGTTGCCGATCATGAACTGGCGCGGCGTCCCCAGCAGCGCGGCGTTGATGAAGTCGCCGCATGCGGGGATGAAGGTCAGCAGCGAGCCGGCGAAGATGCCGGGCAGCGCCAGCGGCAGCGTGACCTTGCGGAACGCCGTCGTGCGGCTGGCGTAGAGGTCGGTCGCCGCCTCGATCAGCCGCCGGTCGATCTTCTCCAGCGACACGTACAGCGGCAGCGCCATGAAGGGCAGGAAGTTGTAGGTGATGCCCGCGATCACGGCGGTGCGCGTGGCCAGCAGGCGCCCGTCGTCGCCCACCAGGCCGATCGACTTCAGGGTGTCGACGACGAAGCCGTCGTCGGCCAGGATCAGCTGCCAGCTCACCGTCCGCAGCACGTACGACACGAAGAACGGCAGGATGATCAGCAGCAGCATGAAGCTCTTCCAGCGGCCCGCCTTGAAGGCGATGAAGTAGGCGAGCGGGAAGGCGATCACGAACGTCAGGACCGTCGCCGTGGCGGCGTAGCCGATCGAGCGCAGGAACTGCTCGCTGTACTCGCTGACCGCGTCGGTGTAGGTGCTGAACGCCCACGTGAACGTGTAGCCCGCCTCCGGATCGCCGGTCATCAGCGAGACGTTCCACTGGTTGACCAGCGGGATCAGGAAGAAGACGATCAGCCAGATCAGGCCCGGGGCGAGGAACAGCCACGGGGTGAGCTTGCGGCGCTGGTGGAGCGACAGGCGCAGCATCAGGCCCCCGTCACCCGCGCCATCGCCTCCTGCATGGTGCGCTCGTCCTCCGGCGTGAGTGCCGGATAGGCCTTGAGCTTGGCCTGGATCTCCGCCGGCGGGAAGATCAGCGGGTTGTTGGCGATCTCCGGGTCGGTCTTCTCGAGCACCTCCTTGGCGCCCTTGACCGGCGAGATGTAGTTGACGTATGCGGCCAGCGTGGCCGCCACCTCGGGGTCGTAGAGGTAGTTCATCATCGTCTCGGCGGCGTACGGGTGCTCGACCTCGGCCGGCAGCATGAGGTTGTCGTTGAAGGCCATGTTGCCTTCCTCGAAGTAGGCGAACCGTAGGTCCGGGTTGTCGCTCTGGAGCGACACCACGTCGCCCGAGTAGGCGAGCGAGACCCAGACGTTGCCCTTGGCCAGATCGGTGGTGTATTCGTTGCCCGTGAAGCGCCGGAACTGGCCCGTGCGGTTGATCTCGTCGAGCTTCTCGATCGCGCCCAGGATCTGGTCGATCTTCGCGTTCGAGGCGTCGACGCCGTCGCCGAGCAGCACGGTGCAGGCCGAGTCGTACGGCTCGGAGAACATGCTCACAAGGCCCTTGAACTTGGGGTCGAACAGGTCCTTCACGCTGCCGAGCTCGCGGCCGGTCTTCTTGATGTTGTAGCCGGCCCCGATCGCCCCGGACTGGTACGGCAGCGTGAACCGCCGGTCTGGGTCGTAGTTGATCGTCGCCAGGTTGTCGACGAGGTTCTTTGCGTTAGGGACGTTCGCCTTGTCGATCGGCTCGGCGTAGGCGTTCCGCACCCAGCGCGAGGCCATGTAGTCGGTCAGCACGACGATGTCGCGGCCGATCGGCGTCCCCTGCTCGAGCTGCTGGCCGACCTTGCCGAGGAACTCGTAGTTGTCGTTGATCTCCTCGAGGTAGCGGACCTTGCCGCCGTACTCCTTCTCGAATTGCCGCAGGATCTTCTTGTCCATGTACAGCGGCCAGTTCGAGAACGTCCAGCGCCCGATCTCCGTCTTCGGGTGCGAGACCTCGCGCGCGGCCGCGGCGATCTCCTCCTCGGTCGCCCCGGTGCCCTCGATCCCGCATGCGGCGAAGATCGCCGGCAGCGTCGTGAGCGCGACGCCGGCCTCGAGGAAGCGGCGGCGGGAGAGCTGCTCAGCCATCGCCCGCGGCAACGACGAAGGTGTGCTGCGGATCCCACGAGAGCTGCACCTCGCGACCGGCCCCGAGCGATTCCGGCTCGGCGCCGTCGACGTTCTGCGCGAAGACGGTCAGCTCCTCGCCGCCCGCGGCGCGGACGACGTACTGGATCGACACACCGAGGAACGAGGCGACGACGACGGTGCCGCGCAGCACGTTGTGGCCGGTCGCGACCTCGGTGCCGGCGGGGGAGAGCCTGACCTTCTCGGGCCGGACGCCGACCTTGACCGCGTCGCCGCCGTGCGGGCCGACGCGGCCGGTCGGCACGTTCAGGGTGGCGCCGTCGTGCGTCTCGGCGGTCGAGTGGCCGTTGTTCGCGGCCCGCATGCGGGCGGCCACGAGGTTGGAGACGCCGAGGAAGTTGGCCACGAACTCCGTCTGCGGCGTCTCGTACAGCTCGGAGGCCGTCCCCGCCTGCTCGATCCGCCCGGCGTGCATGACGGCGATCGTGTCGGCCATGCTCATCGCCTCCTCCTGGTCGTGCGTCACGTGCACGAACGTGATGCCGACGTCCCGCTGGATGCGCTTGAGCTGGAGCTGGAGCTGCTTGCGCAGGCGCAGGTCGAGCGCACCGAGCGGCTCGTCGAGCAGCAGCGCGCGCGGGCGGTTGACGAGCGCGCGGGCGAGCGCGACGCGCTGCTGCTGGCCGCCGGACAGCTGTGCGGGCTTGCGCTTGCCGAACTGGCCGAGCTGGACCATCTCCAGCGCCTCGCCGACGCGCGTGCGCAGCTCGGCGCGGTCGATCTTCTTGCGCTCGAGGCCGAATGCCACGTTGCGCTCCACGGACAGGTGCGGGAACAGCGCGTAGGACTGGAAGACGGTGTTGACGTCGCGCTTGTAGGGCGGGAACTGAGTGACGTCCTGGCCGCCGAGGTAGACGCGGCCCGCAGTGGGATCCTCGAAGCCGCCGATCATGCGCAGGCTCGTCGTCTTGCCGCAGCCCGACGGGCCGAGCAGCGCGTAGAACGCCCCGCGCGGGATCTCGAGCGTGAGGTCGTCGACGGCCGTCGCGTCGCCGAAGCGCTTGGTGACGGACTCGAGGCGGATGTCGGCGTCGCTGGTCATGTCGTCGTCTCCGGGGTTGACACCGCGTCGTACCACTCCTTCCGGGGCGCACCCGTGAGCTCGAAGACGACGTGCTTGATCGCCGTGTACTCCTCGAGCGCGTACATGGACATGTCCTTGCCGAAGCCTGACCCCTTTACCCCGCCGTGCGGCATCTCAGACCCGATCGCGAGGTGCTCGTTGATCCACACGGTGCCGGCCTCGAGCTCGCGCGCGGCGCGCTGGGCGCGGAAGACGTCGCGCGTCCACGCCGACGCGGCGAGGCCGTAGCGGGTGTCGTTGGCCATCGCCAGGCCCTCGTCGTCGGTGGCGAAGCCGAGCACGCAGACGACCGGCCCGAAGACCTCGTTCTGGACGATCTCGGAGTCCTGGGCGGCGTCGGTGATCACGGTCGGCAGGTAGAAGGCGCCCGGGCCGTCGATGGGCTCGCCGCCGCGGGCGGCGGTCGCGCCGGCGGCGACGGCGCGCTCGACGAAGCCGTGGACGCGGTCACGATGCTGTAACGCGATCAGCGGCCCGAGGTTCGTCGCGTCGTCCATCGGGTCGCCGACGACGAGGCGGTCGACCTTGTGCAGGAGGCGCTCGAGGAACGCGTCGCGCACGCCGTCCTGGACGTAGATGCGGGTGGCGGCCGTGCAGTCCTGGCCGCAGTTGGCGAAGGCGCCGACGATCGCGCCCTCGGCGGCTGCCTCGAGGTCGGCGTCCTCGAAGACGACGAACGGCGCCTTGCCGCCGAGCTCGAGGTGCACGCGCTTGACCGTGCCGGCCGCGTCGCGCATGACGCTGGCGCCTGTGCGCGTCGAGCCGGTGACCGAGATCAGCGCCACGTCCTCGTGGCGGGCCAGCGCCCCGCCGACCTCGGCGCCGGGGCCGGGGATCACGTTCAGGACGCCCGGCGGCAGGCCGGCCTCGAGCGCCAGGTGCCCGAGCATGAGCGCGGTCAGCGGCGTCAGCTCGGACGGCTTGAGGACGATGGTGTTGCCGGCCGCGAGCGCGGGACCGATCTTCCAGGCGGCCATGTTGAGCGGGTAGTTCCACGGGACGATCGCCGCGCAGACGCCGATCGGCTCGCGCCGGATCGTGCTCGTCAGCCCCTCGAGGTACTCGCCCGAGGCCTTGCCCTCGAGGTTGCGCGCGGCGGCCGCGAAGAAGCGCAGGTTGTCGATCGTCAGCGGGACGTCGAACGCGCTCGAGAACTTCAGTGGCTTGCCGGTGTTGCGCGACTCGGTGCGCGCGAAGTCTTCTGCCCGCTCTTCGAGCAGGTCGGCGATGCGGTCGAGCACGGCGGCGCGCTCGGCGGGCGTGACGCGGCTCCAGTCGCCTTTGCGGAACGCGGCGCGGGCGGCCGCGACGGCCCGCTCGGCGTCGGCGGCCGTGGCGTCGGCGACCTCGGCGAGCGGCTCGCCGGTCGCCGGATCGTGGACCGTGCGCGTAGCGGCCGTGGGGGCGTCCTGCCCGTCGACCAGCAGCGCATAGGCCTGCGCGTCGTCAATCATCATGACCCTCCAACTCTCGCGCCAGATTTTCGTGTTCATTCACGCTGCGCAATGGACACTGCGGCGTGTCTTGTTCCACAATGGCTGACGGATCGTATGCTCCGGCTCCGCGACATCCTCGAGCTTCCGGTCGTCCGCCGCGCGCTGCCCGAGGTGGTGGCGGGTGCCGACGGCCTCGATCAGGAGCTGCGCTGGGCGCACGTGATCGAGCTCGCCGAGCCCGACAACGTGCTCAAGGGCGGCGAGCTCGTGCTTACCACCGGGATCGGAGCGGGCGCCCGGGAGCGCGACCAGCGGCGCTGGATCGCGTCGGTGCTCGACCAAGGTCCCGCCGCGGTCGCCGTCGAGCTGGGCTCCACCTGGCGGGAGCGGGTGCCCCAGCCGGTCGTCGAGGCGTGCATGGCCGCCGGTGTGCCGCTGATCGCCTTCCGCCGTCAGGTGCGCTTCGTCGAGCTCACCGAGGCCGTGCACGGCGCGGTGCTCAACAGCCAGTACGAGCTGCTGCGGCGCGGCGAGGAGATCCACCGCCGCTTCACCGAGCTGATCCTGGCCGGCCGCGGGGTGCCGGAGATCCTCGCCGAGCTGGCGGCCGCGGTCGGCAACCCGGTCGTGCTCGAGGACGCCGGGCACGGGCTCGTCTACTACGTCTGCGGTCGCTCGGGGGACGACGTCGCGTTGGCGGCGTGGACTGACCTGCACCGCGCCGAGGACCGCGGCGAGGCGCCGGGCGGCGCGCTGCTCGTGGAGGTCCGGCTGATGGACAGCTCGTGGGGCCGGCTGATCGCGCTCGCGGTCGACGAGCCGCTCGACGACTTCGACCGCGTCGCGTGCGAGCGGGCGGCGCTGGCGGTGGCCATCGACCTGCTCGGCCAGCAGCACGACGAGCACCTGCGGGCGCGCTCGCGCGGAGCGTTCCTCTCCGATCTGGCCGACGGGCGCGTGGAGGAGAGGGACGCGCAGCGGCGCGCGGAGGCACTCGGTCCGGGCGCGGTCCGCGGCCGGCTGCTACCCGTGGCGGCGAGCTGGCGCGGCCCGCGCTCGCGCCGCGGCGACGACCTGTCGTGGACGCGCCTGTCCGGCGACCTGCGGACCGCGCTCGGCTCGACCGGCCTGGGCGTGCTCCTCGGCCCGCGCGACGTGGACCTGCTCGTCCTGCTCGCCCTCGGCTCTCGCGACTACGACGAGGCGCTGGCCGAGCACGTCGCCGGGCTCTTCCACGGCGTGCTGCAGCGCTCCGGGTCGGGACCGGACGAGGCGACGCTGGCGATCGGCGCGCCGGTCGACACGTGGGCCGCGGCGGGCGACGGGCTGCGGCGCGTGCGCCGCTCGGCGGGGGCGGCGACCGCGCTGCCGGTGCAGCACTGGTACGACGCCCGGCGCGCGCGCGTGGGGGACCTGCTGCACGATCTCCGCGACACCCCGGCGGTCGACGCGTTCGTCGACGAGCAGCTCGGACCGCTGCTGGCCTCCGGGTCGGCGCGCCACCGAGCGCTGCTGGAGACGCTCGAGGCGTACCTCGCCGCCGGCGGGCGCAAGGCGCAGGCGGCGCGCGCGCTGCACCTCGAGCGCCAGTCGCTGTATCTGCGCCTGCGCCGGATCGAGGAGCTGCTCGACGTCTCGCTCGACGACGAGGACGCGGTGCTCGGGCTTCACCTCGCGGTCCGCGCGCTCGCCTTCCGGCGGCGCCGCGCCGCGGCTTGAGTCAGCGGTCGGGGAACGCCACACGTCGTACGGCCGGCGTAGCCGGACGCGAGCCGCTGCGCGAGCGCACCCGCCGGGCGGGCGTCGATCGCGGGCCGCAGCGCGTCGTGGCTGCGCAGGAGCGCGAGCGTCGTGGCGACCTGGAAGTCGGCGACGTTCGGCTCCTCACCGCCGAGCAGGCCGTCGGCGATCCAGCCGTCGACGCGGTCGAGCGCGCGCGGGAGGTCGACGAGGTCCTGCCGGATCGCCGCGTCGCTCGATTCGTGGTCGCGCGCGAGGATGCGGATGATCAGCGGCGCGGCGGGCATCACGAGCGGGCGGGGGAGGATGAGCTTGGACCCCTCGAGGTAGCTGTCGACCGCGGCCGGCTCACGGACCAGCGCCCAGTACGTCATGCGGCGGGCGAGCTGCTGGAACTCGCCGTCGGCCCACGCCTCGGCGGCCTCCACCTCCACGCGGCGCTCGTGCGGGACCAGCAGGGGCTGGGGTCGGATCTGGTCGAGCGCGCGGGCGATCCTGCCGGTGGTCTGCACCCGCCGCCCGTCCTCGAGGACGAGCGCCGGAACCGTCGCGCGGCGGAAGCGCAGGAGCCGCAGCATGCCGCGGTGGAGCCACTGCGGGAGATCGGTGCGGGTGTACGCGACCCCCTTGTGGCGAAGCATGAGCTCGACCGCGTACACGGGGTGCGAGCCGGGGATCGCGTACAGCCTGGCGGCCATGGCGGCGGAGTCTGACGACTCGGGCGCTCGAGAGCCGCGGTCAGGACGCCGGACGATAGGTGAGGAGGACCACCCCGGAGTCGAACCGCTTCACGTCGTCGAGCGCCATCCGGACGGTTCCTCGGTCGCCGAGCACGTGGACATTGCCCTGGCCCCAGACGAGCGGGTTCAGGTAGACCTCGTACTCGTCGATGAGGCCCTTCTCGGCGAGGGCGTACGCGAACTCGCCGCTCCCGTGCATGAACAGGTCACCGTTGACCTCGTGCTTCAGCTTCGGGATCGAGTCCTCGAGGTCTGCCTCGAGCAGGGTCGCGTTCCACTCGAGATCGCCGGACAGGGTGTTGGACCCGACGTACTTCGGCATCGGGTTGACCATGTCCGCCCACCTGCCCGACTGGCTCGGCCAGTATTGCGCCAGCCCTTCGTAGGTCTTGCGGCCCAGCACCAGCCCGCTTGATCTCGCCTGACGCTCGAACGAGTAGTCGCCGTGGTCTCCGTCCGCCTGCACCCACTCGCCGACCGGGTCTATGACGCCGTCGACGGTGGCCTGTGTGGTCGCGATCAGCTTTCCCATCTCGATGCTCTCCTTCGGTCACGGAGCTTCGCCTGAGCCCTGTACTCATGCGTCGAACGGGTCAGCGCGGAATCGACATCGCGGACGCGGTTGACGTTTAGTCGGGCCTCGCGGCGTCAGACGCGACGTTCCGGCCATTGTCGGCTCCGACGCGCGTGGCGACCATCAGGGGTCATGACCGCGATCGACGCCGTCGGCACCGACGAGCTGCAGGAGCTCGCGCATCGCCATCTGCTGATGCACTTCACGCGCAACGGCGCGTTCGGCCCCGGCGGCAACCGGCTGCTGGTGCTCGAGCGCGGCGAGGGCGCGTACGTATTCGATACCGAGGGCCGGCGCTACCTGGACGGGCTGAGCTCGCTGTTCTGCTGCCAGCTCGGCTACTCGTTCGGCGAGGAGATGGCCGCCGTGGCCGGCGAGCAGCTCTCCACGCTCGCGTTCAACACCAACTGGGCGACGGCGCATCCGCCGGCGATCCGGCTCGCCGAGGCGCTGGCCGAGCGCGCGCCCGGAGACCTCAACCGCGTGTTCTTCACCAGCGGTGGCTCGGAGGCCGTGGAGGCGGCGTGGAAGATCGTCCGCCAGCACTACCTGGCCCGCGGGGAGCCGCAGCGCACGAAGGCGATCGCGCGCGAGATCGCCTACCACGGCGTGACGCTCGGCGCGCTCTCGTTCACCGGCGTGCGGCCGATGAAGGAGCCGTTCGGCGCCGCGCCGATCCCGGTCGTGCGGGTGTCGAACACGAACGCCTTCCGGCACGAGCTCGAGCACGACCCGGCTGCGCACTGCGCGCAGCTACTCGAGGAGATGGAGCGGACGATCGTCGAGACCGGGCCGGAGACGGTGGCGATGATCATCGCCGAGCCGGTCCAGAACGCCGGCGGCGCGCTCGTCCCTCCGGACGGCTACTTGGCCGGTCTGCGAGCGATCGCCGACCGCTACGGGATCGCCCTCGTCGCGGACGAGGTGATCACTGGGTTCGGGCGCTTCGGTGAGTGGTTCGCGTCCGCCCGCTTCGGTCCGGCGCCCGACGTCATCACGCTGGCCAAGGGGATCACGTCGGCGTACGCGCCGATGGGTGCCGTGGTGGTGTCGGACCGGATCGCCGAGCCGCTCTACGACGACGGCCGCATGCTCCTGCACGGGATCACGTTCGGCGGGCACCCGGTGGCCGCCGCGATCGCGCTGCGCAACATCGAGATCTTCGAGCGCGAGGGCGTGCTCGAGAACGTGCGCGAGCACGAGGGCTACCTGCGCGACCGCCTCGAGGAGCTGCGCGAGCGGGTGCCGATCGTCGCCGACGTCCGCGGCGCCGGCTACTTCTGGGCGCTCGAGCTGGTGCGCGACGCCGCCGCGACGCGCTTCGACGCCGAAGGGCGCGAGCGACTCCTGCGCGGCTTCCTCGCCGGCCGGCTGCTCGAGGAGGGCCTGATCGCGCGCCCCGACGACCGCGGGGACGCCGTGCTGCACCTGTCGCCGCCGCTGATCTGCGGCCGCCGCGAGCTCGACGAGCTGGTCGCCAAGACCGAGGCAGTGCTCCTCGACGCCTCCGAGCGCTTCTTCGTGGGCTAGTGCACCACGACGCGCACGGGTACTGGCTGGCGGAGGCCGGGAGCGTCACGCCGACCGCGCCGGCCACCGGGGACCTCGTGGCCGACGTCCTGGTGATCGGCGGCGGCTATGCCGGCATGTGGACGGCTTGGCACGTGCTCGAGCGCGACCCGTCCGCGCGCGTGGTGCTGCTCGAGGCCGACGTGTGTGGCCACGGGCCGAGCGGTCGGAACGGAGGCTTCGTAGAGACCTTGTGGTCGAACCTGCCGTCGCTCAGGGAGCGCTTCGACGACGAGCGGGCGCTGGCCGCCTGCCGCGCGTCGTCGGAGAGCGTGCGCGCGATCGGCGCGTGGTGCGAAAGCGAGGGCGTCGACGCCTGGTTCCGCCCCGCGGGCTTCATCCTCGCGTCCACGACCGAAGCCCAGGACGACGTGCTCGACCGCGTTCTGGCCGCGGCGCGCGCAGTCGGAGCGGCCGGCCGTGAGCCCGCACCCGGCGACGCGTCGCCCGCGCGTGTCGTGCCGCTCGACGGCGCGGCGCTGCGCGCCCGCTGCGATCTGCCGCGCTTCCGCCGCGGCCTGCTCGTGCCCGACGACGCGACCGTGCAGCCGGCGCGGCTCGCGGTCGGCCTGCGGCGGCGGCTGATCGAGCGCGGCGTGACCGTGCACGAGCGCTCGCGCGTGCGCGCGCTGCGCGTGGCGTCCGAAGAGGTGACGGCCGAGACCGGGTCGGCGCGAGTGCGGGCGCGTGCCGCCGTGCTCGCGATCAACGCCGCCACGCGCGGGGTCCGGCCGCTGCGCTCGCGGCTCTCGGTGACCTCGTCCCACATCGTCCTCACCGAGCCGGTGCCCGACGTGCTCGACCAGATCGGCTGGACCGGTGGCGAGGCCATCACCGACGCCCCGCTCTTCATCCACTACTTCCGCACCACGCCGGACGGGCGCGTCGCTTTCGGCTGGGGGGGCGGACGGCTCGCCTGGGGAGCGCGGCTGGATGGCCGCGTCGAGGTCGACGGCCACGTGGCGGCGACCGTCCACCGGCATCTGGTCGACCTGTTCCCGGCGCTCGAAGGCCGGCGCATCACCCATGCCTGGGGCGGGCCGATCGACGTCTCCCCGAGCCACCTGCCGCAGATCGGGACGCTCGCCGACGGCCCCGTGCACTACGCGTTCGGCTTCACGGGCAACGGCGTCGGCCCGTCCCACCTGGCCGGCGGCGTGCTGGCCGCGCTGGCGCTCGGGGACGAGGATCGCAGCCTCGCGCTCGTGGATCCCGCGCCCGCCGTCGTCCCGCCTGAGCCGCTCGCCTGGCTGGGCGGCATGCTCGTCCGCGGCGCGTTCCTGCGCGCCGAGCGCCTGCATGCCGCCGGGCGCCGCCCCGACCCGCTCACGCGCGCCGTCTGCGCCGCTCCGCGGGCGCTCGGGATCCACGTCTCGCGCTAGCCGCAAGGAACGTGGCGCGTCTGCGTTGTAGCCGCCATGAACCTCCGACGCACAATCCTCGCCGCGATCGTCGCAATCGCGGCCTTCCCGGCCACCGCCTCGGCGGCGGTCACGCTCCAGCCGGGCGCCTATCACGAGACCGACGCCGGGTCCTGCACCCTCAACTTCGCCTACTCCGGCGGCGGCAACACCTACCTGGGCACCGCGGCCCACTGCGTCGACTCGATCGGCCAGCGCGTGCGCGACTTCGACGGCACCGAGTTCGGCAGCGTCGCCTTCATCGGCGACGAGAACACGACCGCCTGGGACTTCGCGTTCATCGCGGTCGACGCCGAGGACGTCGGGCGCGTGAGCCCTGCCGTCAAGGGCCATCCCGCGTTCCCCAAGGGCTCGACCGTTCCCACCGACACGCTCACCGGCGACTCGATCCAGCTCTCCGGCTACGGCCTCGGCTACGGCACGACGCCCGCCACGCAGGAGCAGCGCAAGGCTGTCATGGGCTTCGACGACGCGTCGACGTACGACGTCAGCGGCCCGATCCACTGGGGCGACTCCGGCGGCCCGCTGGTGCACATCCCCACCGGCAAGGCACTCGGCATCGTCAGCCGCCTGTGCGCCGGCGCCTGCAGCGAGGAGGGCCCGACGGTGCAGGGCATCCTCGCCAAGGCGGCGTCGCGCGGCTTCGCCGTCACGCTCCGCACCGTCTGAGGTAACCTGCGTCGTTCATGGCGCGTCGCCGGCTCGACCTGCTTCTTCTCCTCCCCCTTCGGGGGGAATAACGCGTGGCGGCCGCGAAGCCGCAAGCCCAGCACGAAGAAGGAGCAGAGGACAAGCCGACAGGAGCACGCGCCATGAACGACGACCGGGTCATCATCTTCGACACCACGCTGCGAGACGGGGAGCAGTCCCCGGGGATCTCGCTGAACGCGACCGAGAAGCTGGAGATCGCGCACCAGCTCGCGCGGCTCCGCGTCGACGTGATCGAGGCGGGCTTCCCGATCGCCTCGCCGGGTGACTTCGAGGCCGTCCAGGCGATCTCGCGCCAGGTCCACGGCCCGGTGATCGCCGGCCTCGCTCGTGCGCACGCCGCCGACATCGAGCGCGCGGCGGACGCGGTGCGCGACGCCGAGCGCCCGCGCATCCACACGTTCATCTCGACGTCCGACATCCATATCGAGCACCAGCTGCAGTCGACGCGCGAGGACGTGCTCGGCCAGGCGCGGGCGGCGGTCGCGCACGCCAAGTCGTTCGTCGACGACGTCGAGTTCTCGCCGATGGACGCCACGCGCGCCGACGTCGAGTTCACCGCCGAGGTGGTGTCCGCCGCGGTCGAGGAGGGCGCGACCACGATCAACATCCCCGACACCGTGGGCTATGCCATGCCCGACGAGTACGCCGGCTTCCTGGGTCGCCTGTACGAGCTGGTTCCCGGCCTGCGCGAAGTCGTGCTGTCGGTGCACTGCCACGACGACCTCGGTCTGGCGGTCGCCAACTCGTTCGCCGGCGTGCAGGCCGGCGCGCGGCAGGTCGAATGCGCGATCAACGGGATCGGCGAGCGGGCGGGCAACGCGTCGCTCGAGGAGTTCGTGATGCTGCTGCACACGCGCGCCGACGCCGTCGGTCTCTCGTGCGAGGTGCAGACGCGCGAGATCGCGCGCACGAGCCGGCTCGTCTCCCGGCTCACCGGCTATCCCGTGCAGCCCAACAAGGCCGTGGTCGGCCGCAACGCGTTCGCGCACGAGTCCGGCATCCACCAGGACGGAGTGCTCAAGGAGCGCTCGACCTACGAGATCATGGACGCCGCCACCGTCGGCGTCGACGACGTGTCGTCGATCGTGCTCGGCAAGCACTCGGGCCGCCACGCGCTCAAGTCCGCGCTCGAGGAGCTGGGCTTCACGGTCGACGGGCAGGCGCTGAACACGGCGTTCAAGCGCTTCAAGGACATCGCGGACAAGAAGAAGCAGGTCACGGCGATGGACCTCGAGGCGCTGGTGACCGACGAGCTGCGCACCGAGCTCGCCTCGTACACGCTCGAGTGGTTCGACGTCGAGGCGTCGTCGCGCCGCCCGCCGCACGCCGTGGTGGCGGTCCGCCTGCCGTCGGGCGAGGTGGTGCAGGGCAACTTCACGGGTGATGGCCCGGTCGACGCGATCTTCCGCGCGATCAACGTCGCGACGTCGCGGGAGGCGCGGCTGCGCGAGTTCCGGATCGACGCGGTGACGGGCGGCCAGGACGCGCTCGGCGAGGCCAGCGTCGTGCTCGAGATGGCCGGCCAGTCGGCGGCGGGACAGGGCGTGTCGACCGACATCATCGAGGCGGCCGCGCTCGCGTACGTGCGCGCGCTGGCGAACGCGGAGCGCAAGGTCGCGCTGGCCGCCGAGGCGGCCGAGACGCCCGAGCTGACGCCGACGCCCTAACGCGATCTGCACGCGCTGACGTGCCCGTCAGCGGGCGAGCGCGCGACCCTGGGCGAAAGCGGCGTCCAGGACCTGCTCGGTCGCGGTCGCGGACATCAGGTCGCCGCCGATCGCCGCGACCGACGCAGTGTTCGGGACGATCGTCCGGACGCGCATGCCGCGCGCCCGCAACGCCAGCTCCTCCGCGGTCAGCGCCGTCGCCGTGAACGCGCGCAGCGCTCCGGCCATCGAGCGCGGGCTCGGCGGTCCGGCGGTCGGCGCGAGGCAGAGCACGCGGGCGCCGCGGCCACCCGGTGCGGCGTCGAGGTTCGTCGGACTCCAGACGCCGCCGTCCACGTACTCGCGGCCGCCGATCTCGACCGGCGCGAACAGCCACGGCACCGCGCACGAGGCCAGGACGGCGTCGGCGACGCTGGCGACCGGCGCTCCGGGCGCCCCGAACACCACGCGCCGGCCGCTACGGCGGTTCACCGCCGCGACGCGCAACCGGCCGTCGAAGCGGGCGCCGAGCCGACGGAGCTGGTGCCCGAGGCCGTCGAGCCGGCGCTGCGGTCGCGGAGCGGTCGCCAGCGCCGCGGCGCGCGCGAGCCGTCCGGCCGGTTCGAGGCCTCCGAGCGCCACGGGCGCCAGCGGTGCCGCCGCGGCGCTCCCCAGGCGAGCGGCGGCGCCGGCGGCTCGACGCAGCGCGCTCGCGGCGGGCGGAGCGGCGGCCGCGCCCCATTCGCGCGCGGCCCGATCACCCGCCTCCGGCCGCCGCCCGCCCGCGAGCGCGGCGGCCACGATCGAGCCGGCCGACGTGCCGACCACGTACTCGCAGCGGCGGAAGTCGAGCCCGGACACGGACTCCAGCCCGCCCAGTACCCCTCGCAGCCACGCCTCGCCGAGCGTCCCGCCGGCGCCGAGCACGAGCGTGTCGGGCAGCTCGGCGATCGGCGCGGGCACGCCTTGCATGATGGCGGCCCTTGCGGGCGCTCGGGGCGGGTCGTTGCGCCGGCGGACGTCAACGTCAACTGCGGCTGGGTAAGGGAGGGTGAGGGAGCCGGCGCGGTTGGCGATGGCGCGAACCTCGTGAAGTTACCGTCGGTTTCCGGGGGTAACTACACGAGGTTCGCGACCCGCCCGCCGACCGCGCGGCAATGTCCTCGCGCAGCGGCTGGCACCCCAGCCTCCCTACCCAGCACGCAGTTGACTTTGACGTTCGCCGACACAACAACATCTGTACGTGATAACGTACACCCGTATGGCGGCAATCGCGATCGGGCCACGCGTCCGAGCCCTGCGCGCGGCTATGGACCTCTCGCTCCGAGACCTCGCGACGCGCTCCGGCGTGTCCGCACCCATGCTCTCCCAGGTGGAGCGCGGTGAGACGAGCCCGACGCTGCAGACCGCCGCCCGGATCGCACATGGCCTCGACCTTCGGCTGTCCCAGCTCCTGAGGCTCGACGAGAGCGGCTCGGTGAGCGTGGTGAAGGCCGGCGAGGGCCGGGTCGGCGGCACCGACGGGCACCGCTACGAGATCCTCAGCCCGCCGCTTCCCGGCCTGCGCGCCGAGCTCTCGCGTCACCGGCTCGCCCCCGGCGCGGCCACCGGCGGTCCTGGCGACCCGCCGATGCACGAGCCCGGCGCGCGCGAGACTGCCGTGGTCGAGGAGGGGACCGTGGACCTGCTCGTCGACGGCACGCGCCAGCGGCTCGAGAGCGGCGACACCGTCACCTTCGACGCCGACCTGCCGCACCACTTCGAGAACCCCGGAAAGGAGGAGGCCGTCCTGCTGGCCGTCGTCTCGGCGGGGCTGCGCCGCTCATGACCCCGAGCACCCTCTTCGACAAGATCTGGGCCGCGCACGAGGTCGCGCCCGGCCTGATCTACATCGACCTGCACCTCGTCCACGAGGTCACCAGCCCGCAGGCGTTCGACGGCCTCAGGCTCGCCGGTCGCCCGGTCCGCCGCCCCGACCGCACGCTCGCCACCGCCGACCACAACGTGCCCACGGACGGTACGCCGGTCGCCGCGCGCATCCGCGACGAGCTCTCGCGCGTGCAGGTCGAGACGCTCGAGCGCAACTGCGCGGAGTTCGGCATCCCGGTCTACTCGATCGGCTCCGACCGCCAGGGGATCGTGCACGTGATCGGCCCCGAGCTCGGCGTCACCCAGCCGGGCATGACGATCGTCTGCGGCGACTCCCACACCGCCACCCACGGCGCCTTCGGGGCGCTCGCCTTCGGCATCGGCACAAGCGAGGTCGAGCACGTGCTCGCCACGCAGTGCCTCGCCCAGCGCAAGCCGAAGAGCATGCGCATCAACTACTCCGGCGAGCTGGGCTTCGGCGTCACGCCGAAGGACCTGATCCTCGGCACGATCGGCCAGATGGGCACCAACGGCGCCGCCGGCCACGTCGTCGAGTACGCCGGTCCGGTCATCGAGCGGCTCTCGATGGAGGGTCGGATGACGATCTGCAACATGACGATCGAGGGCGGCGGCCGGGCAGGGATGATCGCGCCCGACGACACCACGTTCGAGTGGGTCATCGGCCGCCCCGCGGCGCCGCCGGAGCTCGACCCCGCCTGGCGCGAGCTCCACACCGACCCCGGCGCCAGCTTCGACACCGAGATCGACGTCGACGCCGGCGCGCTCTCACCGCTCGTCACGTGGGGCACGACGCCCGGCATGGTCGTCCCCGTCACCGAGGCGGTCCCCGAGCCAAACGGCGACGGCGACGAGCGCGCCCTCAAGTACATGGGCCTCGAGGCCGGCACGCCGATCAAGGAGATCCGCCTCGACCGCGTGTTCATCGGCTCGTGCACGAACTCGCGGATCGGCGACCTGCGTGCCGCCGCCGACGTCGTCAAGGGCCGCCGGGTGGCGTCGAGCGTGGACGCCATGGTCGTCCCCGGCTCACAGCAAGTCGCGGCCGAGGCCGAGGCCGAGGGGCTCGACGAGGTCTTCCGCGCCGCCGGCTTCGACTGGCGCACGGCGGGATGCTCGATGTGCCTGGGCATGAACCCGGACATCCTGCAGCCGGGCGAGCGCTGCGCGTCGACCTCGAACCGCAACTTCGAGGGCCGCCAGGGCCGCGGCGGGCGCACCCACCTCGTGTCGCCCCAGATGGCCGCCGCGGCCGCCATCGAGGGCCACTTCGTCGACATCCGGGACTGGAGCTAATGGACCCCGTGACCACCGTCGCCGGCAAGGTCAGCGTGCTCGACCGCGCCGACGTCGACACCGACCAGATCATCCCCAAGCAGTTCCTCAAGCGGGTCGAGCGGACCGGCTTCGGCGAGTTCCTGTTCTACGACTGGGCGCAGGAGGACGGCTGGGACCTGCCGCCCAACCCGATCCTCGTCACGGGCCCCAACTTCGGCTGCGGGTCTTCGCGCGAGCACGCCCCGTGGGCGCTCCAGGACTACGGCTTCCGCGCCGTCGTCGCCGCCAGCTTCGCGGACATCTTCTTCAGCAACTGCACCAAGATCGGCCTGCTGCCCGTGCAGCTGCCCGAGGACGACGTTCGCGCGCTGATGGCCGCCGGCGAGGCCGAGGTCGACCTCGAGGCACGCGAGGTGCGCTTCGACGGCCGTGCCGCAGCCTTCGAGCTCGACGACGAGATCCGCCACCGGCTGCTCAACGGCCTCGACGACATCGCGCTGACGCTGCAGCAGGGCGCCGCGATCGACGCCTACGAGCGCGACGGCGAGCGCTCGGGCCCGGTCACGACGAGCCTGTAGCCATCAGCCGCGCGAGCTCCGCCCGCCGGCGGATGCCGAGCTTGCGGAACACGTTGCGCAGGTGGTGCTCGACGGTCTTGGTGCTCACGAACAGGGCCGTGGCGGTCTCGCGGTTCGTGAGGCCCTGCGAGACGAGCTGCGCCACGCGCAGCTCGTGCGCCGTCAGCTCAGGCTCCTCGCCGCGCTCGGGCGCGCGCGCTACCGCGCCCGCGGCCCGCAGCTCACGGCGCGCGCGCTCCGCGAACGGCAGCGCACCTACCCGCTCGAAGCCGGCCAGCGCCTCGCGCAGCGCCTCACGCGCCTCGTCGCGGCGATCGACCGCGCGCAGCCACTCGCCGTACGCGAGCTGTGTGCGGGCGACCTCGAACGGCGCAGGTCCGGCCTCGTGGAGCTCGAGCGCGCGCCGGAAGTGCTCCTCATCGCCGGTGGTCATCCCGCGAAGTCGCTCGAGCATCGCGGGCGCGATCCGCCGGTGCTCGGTGTTGCGCGCGTAGTGCTCGACCAGCTCGGCGGCGTCCTCGGGCCGCCCGGCGCGCACGTACACGTCCACGAGGTGCGGCGCCCACAGCACGTTGCCGGGTAGTGCCTCGGCTCGCACCGCCTCGAGCCGCACGATCGCTTCGTCGAGGTGATCCGTCGCCGCCGCGAGCGTCCCGAGCGCGTGGCGGGCGTAGATCGCGGGCAGCGGCACGCGGCGCCGCTCGCCGAGCTCGATCGCGCGCTCAGCGGCGGCCACCGCGGCCGCCTCGTCGCCGCGCCAGGCGTGCACCGCGGCGAGCATCCCGAGCGCGATCACGAGCGCGGGGTCCTGGCCGGTCTGCTCGGCGAGCGCGACGGCCTCCTCGGCGTCGGCGCGCGCCCGGCCGAGGCGACCGAGCGCGAGGTTGCCCTGCGCGCGGGCGGCGAGCGGGTAGGGGAGGGCGCCGACCGCGACTGCGGCCCGGCCTGCAGCTACCAGCCGGTCGAGCAGCTCGACGCCGTGCTCGTACTCCTCGATCCACAGCCAGCCGTGGGCGGCTAGCGCGACCACCTCGGGCGCGAGCGACAGCGCCAGCGCGATGTCGTCGCCGAGCCGCCGCTCGCCCTCGGCCAGCAGCCGCCGGCCCTCGGCGACGTCCGGCACCGACATCCGCGCCGCGCCTGCCGCCAGCAGCGCGAGCGCCGCCAGCAGCTCGACGTCGCCCGCCAGCGCCACGGCCCGCTCGGCGTCGGCCAGCCAGCCCTCGTGGTCGCGCAGCGCCATCGCGCCGAGGGCGGAGAGGAGCAGCAGCATCGCGGCCGCCGGCGGCGCGCTGGCCTCGAGCCGCTCGGCCTGGCTGTGCAGCAGGTCGCGCGCCTCGCCGGTGCGGCCCGTGCGCAGCATCAGCTGCGCACG
The DNA here is from genome assembly GCA_963838655.1 of uncultured Solirubrobacteraceae bacterium. Classification (GTDB taxonomy): domain Bacteria; phylum Actinomycetota; class Thermoleophilia; order Solirubrobacterales; family Solirubrobacteraceae; genus DASSUW01. Next base: position 77,403 of record CAWIRW010000016.1, read on the forward strand.
CAGCGTGCGCAGCTCGGTGACGACGGTCGTCACGTCGCCGTGCGCAACCGCCAGCACCCGTTCGGCCTGCTCGAGCCTGGCGAGCCCGACGTCCGGCTGGCCGGCCGGGAGCAGGTCGCGTGCGGTCTCCACCAGCCGCCGCGCGCGCTCGAGCGGGTCGGGCGACAGCTCGGCGGCGCGCAGGTGCGCGTGCGCGGCCGAGGCGAAGCCCGCGCTGGCGCGCGCGGCCTGGGCGGCGCGCTCGAGCGCGCCCGCGACGGCCTCGTCGGGCAGCGCGGCCGCCGCGGCGAGCTGCCAGGCCCGCCGCGGGTCGTCGGGCGCCAGCGCGTGTGCGACGGCGCGGTGCGCAGCCCGGCGGGCCACGGTCTCGGCCTCGTGGTATGAGGCCGCACGCAGGAGCGGGTGGCGGAAGGCGATCTCGCCCGGGCCGAGCGACACGATGCCGGCGCTCTCGGCCGGCTCGAGCGCGGCGACGTCGAGGCCCGCGGCGGCGAGCGCGCCGACCACCACGTCGCCCCGGCGGACGTCGGCCGCGGCCGCAACCAGCAGCGCGCGCCGGGTCTCGTCCGGCAGCGTGCGCATCCGGCGGGCGAGGACGCGCTCGAGCGTCGACCCGAGCGGCAGCGGTCCTTCCAGCGGCGCGTGCCCGTCGAGCTCCTCGCGTGAGAGCACGGCCGGGATCTCGAGCAGCGCGAGCGGGTTCCCCGCCGCCGTCTCGAGCACTCGGCGGGCGACGGGCTCGGGCACCGGCGTCTCGCGGCCCGCCTGCAGCAGCTCGGCTGCCGGGTCGGCCGCCAGCGGGCCGAGCTCGATCGTCTCGACTTCCTCCGCGGCGGCGTCGCCGTCGGGCCGCCGCGCGAGCAGGACCGCCACGCCGCCGTCGGCCAGGCGCCGCGTGGCGAACCGCAGCGCCTCGAGCGACGGCTCGTCCAGCCACTGGGCGTCGTCCACCACGCACAACACGGGGTGCTCCTCGGCGGCCAGCGAGAGCAGCCCGAGCAGCGCCGCGCCGATCGCGAGCCGCGCCTGTGGCACGACCGGCTCGAGCGCCAAGGCGCCGGCGAGCGTCGCCGCCTGCGCCTCCGGCAGGCGATCACCGAGAACGAGCACCGGCGTGCACAGCTCGGCCAGCGCGGCGAACGGCACCCCGACTTCGGACTCGACGCCGCGGGCGCGCAGCACGGTCATGCCCTCCGCGGCCGCTACCACGGCCTGCAGGAGCGCGGTCTTGCCGATCCCGGCCTCACCTCGCACCACGATCACCGCGCTCCCGCCGCCACGGGCGGTCTCCAGCGCAGCCAGCAGGCGCCCGAGCTCCGCGTCGCGACCGATCAGCACGACTCTGAGCCTCCCACACGCCGGCTCGATAGCGTCCGGGCGGATGCCCACGATCGTCACGCTCCCCGGCGACGGGATCGGCCCCGAGGTGCTGGCTGCCGCGCTCGAGCTCCTCACCGAGGTCGCGCCGGACCTGATGTACGAGGAGCACCTGATCGGGGGCGCGGCGATCGACGCGACCGGGACGGCGCTGCCCGACGAGACGCTGGCGGCGTGCCGCGAGGCCGACGCGGTGCTGCTCGCGGCTGTCGGCGGCCCGAAGTGGGACACGACCGACCCGGCCAAGCCGCGTCCCGAGCAGGGGCTGCTCGGCCTCCGGCAGCAGCTCGGGCTGTTCGCCAACCTGCGGCCCGTCCGGCCCTTGCCGGCGCTGTACGACGCCAGCCCGCTCAAGCGCGAGGTGATCGAGCGCACGAACCTGCTCGTGGTGCGCGAGCTCACCGGCGGGATCTACTTCGGCGAGAAGGGCCGCGCCGACGGCCGTGCCTATGACGTCTGTGCGTACACCGAGGCCGAGATCGAGCGGATCGCCCGTGTCGCCTTCCGAGCCGCACGCTCGCGCGTCACGAGCGTCGACAAGGCCAACGTGCTCGAGACCAGCCGCCTGTGGCGCGAGGTCGTGATGCGCGTGCACGCCGCCGAGTTCCCCAACATCCAGCTCGAGCACGTGCTCGTCGACAACGCCGCGATGCAGCTCGTCGCCGCCCCCCGGCACTTCGAGATCATCCTCACCGAGAACATGTTCGGCGACATCCTCAGCGACGAGGCGGCGATGATCACCGGCTCGATCGGCCTGCTGCCGAGCGCAAGTCTGGGCGACGCCGGCCCCGGGGTGTTCGAGCCCGTCCACGGCTCGGCGCCGGACATCGCCGGCCGTGGGGTCGCCAACCCGCTCGCGATGTTCCTCTCCGCTGCCATGCTCCTGCGCCACGGACTGGCCCGGGAGGAGGCCGCCGCGCGGATAGAATCGGCCGTCGATCGGGCCCTCGACGCCGGCCTGCGAACCGGCGACCTGGGCGGGACGGCAACGACCGCCGAAGCCACGAGCGCGGTCATGGAGGAGCTGACGTGAGCCAAGCGGACCTCATCTGGATGAACGGCGAGTTCGTCGCGTACGAGGACGCGAAGGTGCACGTGCTCACGCACGCCCTGCACTACGGGACCGGTGTGTTCGAGGGCGTGCGCGCCTACGAGACCGCGCGCGGCACCGCGGTCTTCCGCCACCACGACCACGTCGACCGCCTCTTCAAGTCGGCCCAGATGTACTACATGGACGTTCCCTACTCGAAGGAGCAGATCCGCGAGGCGACGCTCGAGCTGATCGCCCGCAACGGCCTCAAGTCCTGCTACATCCGGCCGGTCGTCTACCGCGGCGCCGGCCCGATGGGCCTGTACCCGCTCGACTGCCCGGTCGACGTCTTCATCGCCGTCTGGGAGTGGGCCACCTACCTCGGCGACGAGGGCAAGGAGCGCGGCGTGCGCGGCAAGGTCTCCTCGTGGCGCAGGATCGGGCCCGACGCGCTGATCCCGGCCGCCAAGGCCAACGGGCAGTACCTGAACTCGGTGCTGGCAAAGATCGAGGCCGACAAGGCCGGCTACGAGGAGGGGATCCTGCTCGACCAGCGCGGGATGGTCTGCGAGGGCACCGGCGAGAACCTGTTCCTGGTCAAGGACGGCGAGATCGCGACCCCGGGCTTCAACTCCTCGATCCTCGGCGGCATCAACCGCCTGTCGGCGATCGAGATCGCCCGCGACCTCGGCTACACGGTCGTCGAGCGCGACGTCGCGCGCGGCGAGCTCTACCTCGCCGACGAGATCTTCATGACCGGCACGGCCGCCGAGCTGACGCCGCTGCGCGAGGTCGACGACCAGCCGATCGGCAGCGGCGAGCCCGGCCCGATCACGCGCGAGGTCCAGTCCGTGTTCGAGGACGCGCTGCACGGCCGCGCGGACCGCTACGCCGGCTGGCTCGACGTCGTGCCGCAAGCAGCACCCGCCCCGTGAGAGTGGCCCCCGCCACGGGTCCCGCCGCGTTTGACGGGCGTCTCGCCGCCCGTGGCGGCGTCCTCGGACATTCACGTGCCAGGAGCACGCATCATGTCCTGCGTCCTTGCCACGGACGGCGATCCGCACGTCAAACACGACGCGACCCATGACGGAGACCACTCGGATCGCCATCTACGACACCACCCTGCGCGACGGCATGCAGGGGCAGGGCATGTCGCTCTCGGTGGAGGAGAAGGTCCGGGTGGCGCATGTCCTCGACGAGCTCGGGATCGCGTTCGTCGAGGCCGGCTTCCCTGCCTCCAACCCCAAGGAGGCCGAGCTGTTCGCGCGGCTCGAGCACGAGCGCCTGCAGGCCGACGTGTGCGCCTTCGGCATGACGCGCCGGCGCGGGATCCGCGCCGACGAGGATGCCGCGCTGCGCGTGCTCGCCGACTCCTTCGCGCCGGTCTGCACGCTCGTCGGCAAGTCGTGGGGCCTGCACGTGGAGAAGGTGCTCCGCGTCGACCGCGAGGAGAACCTCGCGATGATCGCCGAGTCGGTCGCGTTCCTTGTCGAGCAGGGCAAGCGGGTGCACTACGACGCCGAGCACTTCTTCGACGGCTGGCGCGACGACCCCGAGTACGCGCTCGCCTGCGTGCGCGCGGCGGCGGAGGCGGGAGCCGAGAACGTCGCGCTGTGCGACACCAACGGCGGCTCGCTCCCGCACCAGATCGCCGACGCGGTCCGTGCGACCCGCTCCACCGGCGCGACGCTCGGGATCCACTGCCACAACGACGCCGAGTGCGCGGTGGCGAACTCGCTGGCCGCGGTCGCCGAGGGCGCGGTGCTCGTGCAGGGGACGATCAACGGCTACGGCGAGCGCTGCGGCAACGCCAACCTCACGAGCATCGTCCCCAGCCTGCAGCTCAAGCTCGGCCACGAGTGCCTGCCCTCGCTCGAAGGCTGGACCGAGGCTGCCCACTACCTCGACGAGCTGCTCAACCTGACGCCCGACCCCGACCAGCCGTACGTGGGCAAGAACGCGTTCGCCCACAAGGGTGGGATGCACGTCGCGGGCGTGAACGCCGACCCGGCGACCTTCGAGCACATCGATCCGGCGGCGGTCGGCAACAGCCGCGAGGTGCTCGTCTCCGAGCTGTCCGGCAAGGGCACGGTGATCGCCCACGCCGGCGGCTCGCTCGACGACGCTGCGGCCGCCCGCGTGGTCGAGCGCGTGAAGGAGCTCGAGCACCGCGGCTTCCAGTTCGAGGCGGCCGACGGGTCGTTCGACCTGCTGATCCGGCGCGAGACGGGCGAGTACGAGCCGCTGTTCCGGCTCGAGTCCTGGCGCGTGATGTCCGAGAAGCGCGAGGACGGCCTGGTGCAGACCGAGGCCACGATCAAGATCTGGGTGGATGGCCAGCGGTACGTGCGGGTGGCCGAGGGCAACGGCCCCGTACACGCCCTGGATGCCGCGCTGCGAGCCGCGATCGGCGAGCGCTACCCGCACCTGCGCGACATCAAGCTCGTCAACTACAAGGTCCGCATCCTCGACGAGTGGAAGGCCACGGGCGCGACCACCCGCGTGCTGCTCGACGCCACCGACGGCCGCGAGACGTGGGGCGCGATCGGCGTGCACGAGAACGTGATCGAGGCCAGCTGGGACGCGCTCGTCGACTCGCTCGAGGCGGGCATGGTGCGGTCGCGGGCTCCCCAGGCGTGATCCCGCTCGCCCGGCCCGTGCTCGGCGACGCCGAGGAGCGGGCGGTGCTCGAGGTGCTGCGCTCGGGCCAGCTCTCGCTCGGCCCGCGCGTGCCGGCCTTCGAGCGGGCGTTCGCGGAGCGGCTCGGCGTGGCCCACGCGAGCGCGGTCTCCTCCGGGACCGCGGCGCTGCACCTCGCCTTGCGCGCGGTCGGCGTCTCCGAGGGCGACGAGGTCGTGACGTCGCCGCTGTCGTTCGTCGCCTCGGCCAACGTGATCCTGTACGAGCGCGCGAAGCCGGTGTTCGCCGACATCGACCCGGTGACCTTGAACCTCGACCCCGATGCCGCGGCGGCAGCCATCACGGGCCGCACGGCGGCGCTGCTCCCGGTGCACATCTTCGGCTACCCGGCCGACGTGCCGGCGCTCGAGGCCCACGGGCTGCCGATCGTGGAGGACGCCTGCGAGGCGCTCGGCGCCCGCCACGCGGACGGCACGCCGGTCGGCGGCCGCGGGCACCCGGCGGCGTTCGGCTTCTACGCCAACAAGCAGCTCACCACCGGCGAGGGCGGGATGCTCACGCTGGGCTCGGCCGAGCACAAGCAGCGCGTCGACAGCGAGCGCAACCAGGGCCGTGCCCCGGACATGGGCTGGCTCGACCACGACCGCCTGGGCTTCAACTACCGGCTCACCGACGTGGCGTGCGCGATCGGGCTCGCCCAGCTCGAGCGGCTCGACGCGCTGCTCGCCGCGCGGGCGCAGGTGGCCGACTGGTACCGGGCGGCGCTGGCTCAGAGCCCGCTCGAGCTGCCGTGCGAAGACCACGCCGGCGACGTGCGCGGCTGGTTCGTGTTCGTCGTCCAGCTTCCGCGCGGGGTCGAACGGGACGCCACCATCCGGGCGCTGCTCGAGCGCGGCGTGCAGTCGAAGCCCTACCTGCCCGCCATCCACCTGATGTCGTTCTACCGCGAGCGTTTCGGGCACCGTGAGGGCGAGTTCCCGGTCTGCGAGGACGTCGCGGCGCGGTCGGTTGCGCTGCCGTTCTATCCGGAGATGACCGAGGGCGAGGTGGCCCAGGTCGCCGAGGCCCTGGCCGCCGTCATACGCGCTTGACGTAGCTCACGAAGCCGGGCCCGCCGACCGCCGCGGCCACGGCGCGGTTGGGCGCGCGGCGCACCTCGCGCTCCTCGTAGCCGGCCGCGGCGTAGAGCGCGCGGGCGGCGTCGTTCTGGAGCCCGGTGTCGAGCGAGACGCCGGCGAGCCCGGTCGCGGCCGCGGCGTCTTCCGCCCGCGTCAGCAGCGTGCGGGCGACGCCGCGCCGCCGGAAGCGGGCGTCGACGGCCAGCGCGTCGACGTACAGCGTGTCGGGCGGCGGGTTGGGGGAGAGGAGCCCGGCCGCCCGCAGGTGGCGCAGGAGCGCGGGCCAGCGCCAGGGCGGCACGCGCGGGGCCGTGAGGCGCACGAAGCGGCGGGCGCGGGCGTCGCTCTCGACGACCGGGAAGCTGGCGAGCACGCCCACCAGGTCGCCGTCGAGCTCCGCCACCGCGCAGACGTCGAAGCCGGCGGCGTGCCCGGCGCGCGGGTACAGCGCGCTCACGAGCGCGCGGGCGCGCTGCTCGGAGCCCGCATAGGCGTCGTAGTACGGCTTGGCCGACAGGTACAGCAGCTCGGAGGCCGGATCGTCGGGCGTGGCAGGTCTGACCGCGACGGTCATGTGAGTCATCATGGCCGACGGCATGGCGCGCTTCTCGCAACCGCAGGACCCGGTGTTCCAGCAGCTCAATGCCTCGCTGGCGTTCGACTGGCGGCTGGGGCCGTACGACGTGGCGCAGTCGCGCGCGCACGTGAAGATGCTCGCCGAGGCCGGGATCGTCAGCGCTTCGGACCGTGACGAGCTCCTGAGTGGGCTCGAGCGCGTCGAGGCCGAGCTCGAGGGCGGCGACTTCCCGTTCCGGGCCGACGACGAGGACATCCACATGGCGATCGAGCGGCGGCTGACCGAGATCGTCGGGCCGGTCGGCGGGCGGCTGCACACCGCGCGCTCGCGCAACGACCAGGTGGCGACCGACGTCGCGATGTTCACCCGCGCGCACGCGCTGACCACGATCGAGCGCCTGGGGCACCTGCAGAGCACGATCGTCCAGCTCGCCGACCGCCATCTCGACTGGGCGATGCCCGGCTACACGCATCTGCAGCGCGCGCAGCCGGTCTACCTCGCCCACCATCTGCTCGCCTACTTCTGGATGTTCCGGCGTGACGCCCGGCGCTTCGAGCACGTACTGGGGGCGACCAGCGACCTGCCGCTGGGGGCGGGAGCGCTGGCGGGCGTGAACTTCGAGACCGATCGCGGGCTCGTGGCCCGCGAGCTGGGCTTCGCGAGCGTGGCGCCGAACTCGATCGACGCCGTCTCGAACCGCGACTTCGTGCTCGACTACCTGTCGGCCGCCGCCACGTGCGCCACGCATCTCTCCCGCCTGGGGGCGGAGCTCGTTCTGTGGTCGAGCGCGGAGTTCGGGTTCTGCGAGATGTCGGACGCGTGGGCCTCGGGCTCCTCGATCATGCCGCAGAAGAAGAACCCGGACGCCGCCGAGCTCCTACGTGCGAAGGCACCGCGCGTGGTGGCGCACCTGGCGGCCCTGCACGGCGTGCTCCACGGCCTGCCGCTGACCTACAACAAGGACATGCAGGAGGACAAGGAGCACCTGTTCGACGCCGCCGACACGCTCGATCTGTGCCTGCAGGCGGCGACCGGCATGATCGGCTCGCTGTCGTTCGACCGCGAGCGGCTCGCGGGTGCGGCCGCGGACGAGATGATCGCGGCCGTCGACGTCGCCGACATGCTCGTGCGCCGGGGCGTGCCGTTCCGGCAGTCGCACGGGATCGTCGCCGCACTCGTCCGCGAGGCGGTCGACTCCGGCCGCACGCTGTCGCAGCTCACGCCGGAGGAGCTGGCGCGGCACTCGGAGGCGCTGGACGACGAGTACTACTCGGTGCTGTCGTCTCGCTCGTGGCTCGAGTCGAAGGTGTCCGAGGGCGGGACGGCCTCGATCCGCGTGCGCGAGCAGCTCGCCCATGCACGGGCGGAGCTCGACGGGCAGCCGGCGTGAGGCTGTACGAGCGGCCGGTGGTGGAGGTGGCCCAGGCGCTGCTGGGCGGCGTCGTGCGCTGCGGCGACACCGCGGGCGTGATCGTGGAGACCGAGGCCTACCACCACTCCGAGCCCGCCTGTCACGCGTACGTCGGGTTGACGGCCCGCACGAGCACGCTCTTCGGCCCGCCCGGGATCGCCTACGTGTACCGGTCGTACGGCATCCACGCGCTGCTGAACGTCGTCTGCGAGCCCGAGGACGTGGGCGCGGCGGTGCTGATCCGGGCGCTGGAGCCGGTCGAGGGGATCGAGATCATGCGTGCCCGGCGGCGCAGCGACGACCTCTGCACGGGGCCGGGCAAGCTCACGCAGGCACTGGGCATCGGGCTGGAGATGAACGGCACCTCGCTCTCGACGGGGCCGGTCCGGGTCCAGGTCCCGGTCGAGCCGCTGCCCGCGGTCGCGGGAACACGGATCGGGATCACCAAGGGGGTCGAGCTGCCGTGGCGGTTCTGCGCGGCGGGCGCGCGGGACGTGTCCCGGCCGTGGCCGCCGGGCCTGCTCGCCGCCTGACTAGGGCTCTCCGCCGCCGTCGGGGAGCGGGCGCGCCGCCCTCCGGCACCTCGGGGCCGGCGCCGCCGGCGTGGGAGCGGGCTCGGCGGGCTCGGGCTCCGGCGCGGGGGCGTCGGGCGCGGGTTCGGTGGGCGCCGCGGGGGCGGGCGGCGGGGCGGGGGTGGTGGTCCCGGGCGCGGGCGGCGTCGGCGTCGTGGTGTCCTCGTCCTCCTCCGGCTCCGCGATCGCCGACACGAACGTGCGGAAGATGCTGGCCGGGTACGTGCCGCCCGCCACGGGCTGGCCGGCGAACTCGGTCTCCATCGACTTGAACTCGTTGGGGTAGCCGACCCACACGGCGACCGTGTACTTCGGGGTCCAGCCGACGAACCAGGCGTCGCCGTACCCCTCGGTGGTGCCGGTCTTGCCGGCCACCGTCACGCCCGGCACCTGCGCCTTCGTGCCCGTTCCCGACTGGACGACGCCCTGCAGGAGCGAGCCGACCTGGTCGGCCACGCCCTCGTCGAGGATCCGGCGGTCGAGCGGCCTGTTGACCGCCTTCGAGCCGTCCGGCAGCTCGATCGGCCGGCTCTTGTCGTCGCTCTCCTTCGACATCCGCCGGATGCCGACCGGGCCGGGAGCCTTCTGGCTGCGGCGGTTCTCGGCCCCCGGGCTGAGCGAGCCGTAGACGAGCCGGCCGCGGCTGGCGAAGGTCTGGTACGCGTGCGCCATGTCGAGCGGCGTGACGCCCTGCTTGAGCCCGCCGAGCGTCATCGCGTAGTTCTTCGACACGTTCGTGCGGATCCCCATCCGCTCGGCGAGCCGGGCAACCTTGCCGGTGCCCACCTTGATGCCCACCTGCGCGTACACCGAGTTGTCCGAGAACGTCGTTGCGCGCGCGAGCGTGGTGATGCCGGCGTACGCGTCCTCGTAGTTGTTGACAGTGAAGATCTCCTTCGAGCCGGGGACGTCGATCTCCAGCTTGCGCGAGGACCAGACGGAGTCGGACGAGACCCCCTGGCGCAGCGCCTCGGCGAGGATGAACGGCTTGATCGACGAGCCGGGCTGGCGCTGGCCCTGGGTGGCGAGGTTGAACGGCAGCTCGTTGTACCCGTCGCCGCCGACCATGGCGAGCACCTCACCGGACTTGTTCTCCAGCGCCACCAGCGCAGCGCGCGGGCCGTCTGGGTTCGGGAGCCACTGGTCGACCGCGCTCTCGGCTGCGGCCTGCATCTTGCCGCTGATGGTCGTCTCCACCTTCAGGCCGCCCTCGAACGCCCGCCGGGCGCCCTCCTGGCCGCCGCCGAGCCGGTCGACGACCTGCTGGCGGACCCACGAGGTGAAGTACGGGTACGGGCCCTCCTCGACCGGCGGCTGGAGGTCACCGCGGTCGGGCAAGGGCTCCAGGATCGCGCTGTCGTACTGATCCTGGCTGAGCATGTCCTGCTCGCGCATCTTCTGCAGCACGGTGTCGCGCCGGTCGCGCGCGGCGTCGGCGTTAACGATCGGGTCGTAGCCGGTCGGCGACGCGACCATGCCGGCCAGCAGCGCAGCCTCGTGCGGCAGCAGCTGCGCGGCGCACGTCGTGCCCTTGCCCTTCTCGTCGCAGCCCGGGTGGCGGGCCTGGAAGTACGTGCGCGCGGCGGCCTCGATCCCGTACGCGCCGTTGCCGAAGTAGATCGTGTTCAGGTAGTTGCGGAGGATCTCCTCCTTGGTCCACTTGCGCGTGAGGTGGTACGCCATCGCGGACTCGCGCAGCTTCTGGAAGATCGTGCGCTCGTCCTGGGCCGCGAGCGCGTTCTTGACGAACTGCTGCGTGATCGTCGAGCCGCCCTGCACCACGCGCTGCTGCACGATGTCCTGGTAGAGCGCGCGCCCGATGCCGCGCAGGTCGACGCCGTCGTTGGTGTAGAAGCGCTGGTCCTCGATCGCGATGATCGCCTGCTTCATCACCGGCGCGATCTGCTCCTCGCGCAGGAACAGCCGCTTCTGGTTGCCGGTGAGGACGCCGATCTCCTCGCCGTTGCGGTCGACCAGGATCGAGTTGCGCGTGGCCGGGCGGTCGAGCGTCGGCAGGTCGGAGGCGACGGCCATCATCATCCCGAAGACCGTCGAGACGGCGGCCAGCACGCCGAGCCCGAGCAGCAGCGCGAACAGGCGCAGCTTGCGGATCCGCACGCGACGACGGGTGGGCGGCGGTGCGCCGTCCCCGTGCTCGGGGCGCAGCGGCACGACGGTCGCTCCGTTGCCGCCGCCGTTGCTGGCGGAGGCAGCCGGGTCGAGGATGCGTTCGGAATCGCTCATACAGGGCGGTCAGGACGCGCTTCGGCGGTCCGCGCCGAGGCCTCCGCCGCCCCGCATGATGGGGGGTGGCACGGACGGTCCAGACCCGCTGGGAGGCTAGCATCGGGGTACATGGACGATGCGGCGCAGACGGCTGCGCACCTGGCCCGCAACGCGGTCGAGGTGCTGCCCGCCGGGGCACTGGAGGAGCGGCTGCGCAGCGGGCGTCCGCTGCGCGCCAAGCTCGGGCTCGATCCGACGGCCAGTGACATCCACCTGGGACACACCGTCGTGCTTCAGAAGCTGCGCGAGTTCCAGGATGCCGGTCACACGGTCGTGCTGATCGTGGGCGACTACACCGCCCGGGTGGGCGACCCCAGCGGCCGCTCGGCAACCCGCCCGGTGCTCACCGGGGAGGAGATCGACGCGCACGCCCGCACGTACGTGGACCAGGCCGGCAAGGTACTGCGCACCGACGAGCGGCTCGAGCTGCGCCACAACAGCGAGTGGCTCGACATGCCGGCACAGGACCTCTTCCGTCTCGCGCGCGTGCCCACGGTGGCGCAGATCCTCGAGCGCGACGACTTCTCCAAGCGCTTCAAGGCGAACGAGCCGATCTCGCTGCTCGAGCTGCTGTACCCGGTGCTGCAGGGCTACGACTCGGTCGCGGTGCGGGCGGACGTGGAGCTCGGCGGGACCGACCAGACCTTCAACCTGCTGATGGGCCGGGCGATCCAGACCGCCTACGGCGTGCCGCCGCAGTCGATCCTCACGATGCCGCTGTTGCCCGGAACCGACGGCGTGCAGAAGATGTCCAAGTCCGTCGGCAACCACATTGGGATCACCGAGCCGCCGGGCGAGATGTACGGCAAGACGCTGTCGGTGCCGGACTCGGCCCTGCCCGAGTGGTACACCCTGCTGCTGGGGCAGTCAGTGCCCGCGGACGTCTCCGCGCGCGACGCCAAGCGGGCTCTCGGGCGCGCGATCGTGCAGCGGTTCCACGGCGCCGCGGCAGCGGAAGAGGCCGAGGCCGGCTTCGACCGCCTGTTCATCGCGGGCGAGCTGCCCGATGACATAGAGGAGGCCGTGGTGGCGGCCGCCAACGGCGCTGTCCACCTACCGGAGCTCATCGCCTCGCTGTTCGGGGGCTCGCGCTCCGAGGCCCGCCGCGCGATCGCCCAGGGCGGCGTGAAGCTCGACGGGGCGCCGGTGTCGGCGCTCGACCTGCCGGCATCCGAGCTCGACGGCCGGGTCCTGCAGGTCGGCAAGCGCCGCTTCCGGCGCCTGCGCGTGGCCTGAGGGCCTCGGTGCTAGCCTCCCGCGCCGCGGTGGAGGGCGTGGCCGGGCTTGCTCGGACGCGCTACACTCCCTTGCCCGCTTGGGGCTTGCCCCTGAGCGCGCCCAGATCGAGGAAACCCCTCTCCGTGGCGCAGCGGTCTTTGAAAACTCAACAGCATGCGCACCGATCAGCCATGGCCTCGTGCCGTGGCGCAGATCGATGTGCGTCCAGGTTCGTCAACGCCGGCGGTGCTCGCTTGCGAGCGTCGCACGGCACCTGAACGAAACCTCGTCGATCGCATCCGGCGGTGGCCACGTGTACGGCCGCCGTCCTCGAGAGATGCACGACAACTCTGTGAGCAGTTCTTCACGGAGAGTTTGATCCTGGCTCAGGACGAACGCTGGCGGCGTGCTTAACACATGCAAGTGGAGCGACGAACCAGGCTTCGGCCTGGGGCAGAGCCGCGAACGGGTGAGTAACACGTGGGTAACCCACCCCGATGACCGGGACAACCCGAGGAAACTCGGGCTAATACCGGATGAGTTCTTCTCCCTCGAGGGAGAAGAGGAAAGATAGCTTCGGCCTTCGCATCGGGACGGGCCCGCGGCGCATTAGCTTGTTGGTGGGGTAACGGCCTACCAAGGCGACGATGCGTAGCTGGTCTGAGAGGACGATCAGCCACACTGGGACTGAGACACGGCCCAGACTCCTACGGGAGGCAGCAGTGGGGAATCTTGCACAATGCGCGAAAGCGTGATGCAGCAACGCCGCGTGGGGGAAGAAGGCCTTCGGGTTGTAAACCCCTTTCAGTTGGGACGAAGCTTCGCCGGTTAATAGCCGGCTGGAGTGACGGTACCTTCAGAAGAAGCCCCGGCTAACTACGTGCCAGCAGCCGCGGTAATACGTAGGGGGCTAGCGTTGTCCGGAATCATTGGGCGTAAAGCGCGTGTAGGCGGCCCGGTAAGTCCGCTGTGAAAGTCGAGGGCTCAACCCTCGAATGCCGGTGGATACTGTCGGGCTCGAGTACGGAAGAGGCGAGTGGAATTCCTGGTGTAGCGGTGAAATGCGCAGATATCAGGAGGAACACCAATTGCGAAGGCAGCTCGCTGGGACGTTACTGACGCTGAGACGCGAAAGCGTGGGGAGCAAACAGGATTAGATACCCTGGTAGTCCACGCTGTAAACGATGGGCACTAGGTGTGGGGGGTGTCGACTCCCTCCGTGCCGAAGCTAACGCGTTAAGTGCCCCGCCTGGGGAGTACGGCCGCAAGGCTAAAACTCAAAGGAATTGACGGGGGCCCGCACAAGCAGCGGAGCATGTGGTTTAATTCGACGCAACGCGAAGAACCTTACCTGGGCTTGACATGTGGATCGTACCCGTGGAAACACGGGGTCAGTTCGGCTGGATCTTCACAGGTGGTGCATGGCTGTCGTCAGCTCGTGTCGTGAGATGTTGGGTTAAGTCCCGCAACGAGCGCAACCCCCGTCGCATGTTGCCAGCATTTAGTTGGGGACTCATGCGAGACTGCCGGTGACAAACCGGAGGAAGGTGGGGATGACGTCAAGTCATCATGCCCCTTATGTTCAGGGCTACACACGTGCTACATTGGCGCGTACAGAGGGCTGCGATACCGCGAGGTGGAGCGAATCCCTCAAAGCGCGTCTCGGTTCGGATTGCAGGCTGAAACTCGCCTGCATGAAGGCGGAGTTGCTAGTAATCGCGGATCAGCATTGCCGCGGTGAATACGTTCCCGGGCCTTGTACACACCGCCCGTCACACCACGGAAGCAAGCAACACCCGAAGCCGGTGGCCTAACCCTTTGGGAGGGAGCCGTCGAAGGTGGGGCTCGTGACTGGGGTGAAGTCGTAACAAGGTAGCCGTACCGGAAGGTGCGGCTGGATCACCTCCTTTCTAGGGAAGCTCCAGGATTGGAGCGGTCGCTTGGCGGCCGGCACATACCGTGCTGGCGCAGCTGGGCGGCTACCGAACATGTCGACCGGACCTGGCGGCCGCGACCCCGATTCGTTGCGGTCGTGGAGCTGCATGCTGTTGAGTTTTGAGAGACCGGACGCCCTTAGATGAGGCGTGCGCCTCGCGCGGACCTTGAAAACTGCACAGCATTGCCAACAAACGGGTATCACCGCGTACCCGAGGCGGCCCTGACGGGCCGTTTCGTGTGCGTGATCACCGTCAAGATAGGAAGGGCACATGGTGGATGCCTTGGCACCAGGAGTCGATGAAGGGCGTGAACGGCTGCGATAAGCCGCGGGGAGGCGCTGAATAGCCTGTGATCCGCGGATTCCCGAATGGGGAAACCCACCGCTGGTAATACGGCGGTACCGCATGCTGAATACATAGGC
>CAWIRW010000017.1:0-84899 GCA_963838655.1 uncultured Solirubrobacteraceae bacterium
ACCGCCCAGCGCGCCGGCTCGGGTGGGAACGGGAGCGGGCGGTCGCGGACGAGCTTGAGGCGGGTGCGCTCGGTGTCGGCGCCGTCGAGCAGGTCGAGCGCGGTGCGGGCGCCGAAGCGGCTCGCGGCGACGCCGAGGCCGGTGTAGCCGACCGCGTAGACGGCGCTCCCGCCCAGCGCGCGGCCGAACGTGACGCAGAAGCGGCTGCAGGTGTCGATCGGGCCGCCCCAGGCGTGCGTGACGGCCACGCCCTCGAGCGCCGGGAACGTCTCGAGCAGATGGTCGGCGAGCAGCGAGAAGGTCGCCGGGCGGCGGGAGAGCTGCGCGTCGTCGACCCGCCCCCGGAAGTGGTAGATGGCGTCGTAGCCCCCGAACAGCACCCGTCCGTCCGGCGTCAGGCGGTAGTAGTGGAACTGGTTGCCGCGGTCCGAGATGCCCTGGCCGCCCTCCCAGCCCAGCTCGCGCCGCCGCGCGGGGCTGAGCGGCTCGGTGACGATCACGTAGTCGTAGACCGGCGCCACGAGCCGGCGGATCGGGCGGGCGAGCGGGGGGTAGGCGCCGGAGGCGAGCAGGATCCGCGGCGCCCGCACCGGCCGCGGGGCGTGGTCAGCTCCCCGCGAGCCGCCTTCACGACCGGCGTGCGCTCGAACAGCCGCACGCCGAGCTCGAGCGCCGTGCGCCGCAGGCCGAGCGCCAGCGCTCCCGGATCGACGAGGGCGCGCCCGTGCGCTGGAGCACGGCGCCGAGGTACGTGGGGGAGTTGACGAGCGCGCGCACGGCGTCGCGGTCGAGCACGTCCGCGTCCCACCCGTAGCGCCGCAGCAGCGCCGCCTCGTCGCCGAGCTCGGCGATCTCGTGCGGCTGCGTGGCGACCGACAGCATCCCGGGCTCCTGCCAGGCGGCGTCGATTCCGTGGCGGTCGAGGTCGGCGCGCAGGCCGGCCAGGTTCTCGCGGCCGAGCGCCTCCAGGGCCTCGAGCTCGGCCGGGAACCGCGAGGCGCCGTTGAGCAGCCCGTGGGTCAGCGAGGCGTCGGCGAAGCCGCCGTTGCGGCCGCTGGCGCCCGCTCCCGCGGTCTCGGCCTCGAGCAGCACGATCTCGCGCTGCGGGCGCTCGAGCTTGGCCTGGACGGCCGCCCACAGCCCCGTGAAGCCCGCGCCGACGATCGCGAGGTCGGCGTCGATCGCGCCCTCGAGCGGCGGTGCTTCGGCCGGCGCCGGGCGGTCGAGCCAGAACGGGATGGGGGAGGCGTCGGCGAGCCGCACGCCGCGGAGCCTACGAGGTCGCAGGTCGAGGCGGCTACTCGCCGTGATGGGCGCGCGAGGCGCGGCGCCGGACCTTGACCGAGAACCGCGAGGGCTGGGCGCGCACGACGGGGTTGTCGATATCGCCGAGGCGGTCGATCAGCTTGATCCACTGCTCCGGCTTGAGCACAGCGTCGATCTGCTTCGCCGCGGCGCGGTTCTCGCCGTACAGCGGGCGCCAGCCGACGTGGATGTGGTCGTCGTGGTTGCCCATGGAGATCGTGTTGTCGGCCCCCGAGAACGTCATCAGCGAGATGATCTGGTGCGGCTTCATCGTCCCCTGGAGCTTCAGCAGCCGCTGGATCGTGATGTCCGTGATCGAGCCCGGGCCCTGGGTGTCGGGCCGGATGATGACCCCGTTGATGGCGCCGATGTCCATCGCCGTGCCGGTGGAGTGCTCGGACACGTTCCCGGACGCGGTCAGGTAGCTGTGGCCGCACTTGAGCGACGTGATCGTCGGCTTGAGGCCGGAGGCCGCGAGGTAGACCATGGTGGCCAGCACCCGGCGGTCGATCTGGCCCGAGCGGATGTCGCCCGCGCCGCAGCCGTAGACCTCGATCCGGCGGTCGGCGAGCACTCGGCGGACGAGCTGCTCCTTGCTGAGGAGCATCAGCTGCCCGATCGACGGGTTGGCCGCGGCGGCGCCGAAGAACGGGTTCTTGCCCTTGGCGCGGTAGATCGCGGTCGACTCGAGCAGCTTCCAGCCGTCGAGGATCGGCTTCGGGTCGATCCGCGGCGCGCCGCGCCCGGCCGGCCGGATCTCGAACAGCAGGTGGGGGAGCCGTCGTCTCGGTGCGCTCGGCGAGGCGGCCGAGCATCGTCCCGCCGATCACGCGGGCGCCCTTGCGGAACGCCTTCGGGCGGAAGTCGCGCGGGTCGAAGCCGAGCGGCGCGGCCTGCGTCACCTCTTCGCCGGCGGTGGCGAGCTGCATGTCGCCGCCCGCGGCGCGCGCCGCCGGGCGGGTCGGATTGGCGAACAGGCGCTCCTTGGCGGGCAGCGCCGGGGCGGCGGGGGCGGCGGGGGCGGACGGCGCGGCCGTGGGGCGCCGCTTCCGGGCGTCGCGGTGCGGGAGGCGGGGCGCGCGGGCGCCTCGTCGCGCCGGCTTGCGCGCCTTGCGGCGGCCCACGGAGCGGTCCTTGGGCGCCGGGTAGGTGCTGGCGATCTCGCCGAGGTGGCCGTACGTGTACGTGTTCCCGTAGACGTCCTGGAGCTTCACGAACCGCCCCAGGCGGCGGCTGCGGCCGATCTTGACCACCCGGCCGTCGTTGACGGCGATCACTCCGGCCCGCGAGCGCGAGAAGACCTTGATGCCACGGCGCCCGCCGTCGGACTCAACGACCATCGCCGCGTTGCCCTGGCTCGACCTTGTTGCCGCGCTTGACGAGCTGCTCGGCGTACGTCGCCTTGGCGTGGATCGGGAAGCGGCCCTGGGTGAGGCCGGTGAGCGAGCCGATCAGATCGCCCGGCAGGCCGCCGATGATCTGTGCGCGCATCAGCACCGAGTCCACGTACCAGTTGGCGTGGTTGTACGCGAACACGGCGCGGCGGATGTCGGTCTGCGCGCCGGCGGCGGCGAGGTAGCGAGCGGCCGCGAAGATCGCGTCCACGGGGTTGAACGGGTCCTTGGTGCCGTCGCGGTTGGCGTCGACGCCGTAGGCGGCCCAGGTGGCGGGCATGAACTGCATCCAGCCGAGCGCGCCGGCCGAGGAGAGGTCCAGGTTGCGCGCCGAAGTCGGTCTCGATCTCGTTGATCGCGGCGAGGATCTCCCAGCGCACGCCGTACTGCATGCCGGCCGCCTGGTAGAGAGGGAGGAGGAACGGGCGGGATCCGGAACTTGTCGATGAAGAAGTTCGGCACGCCGATCCGAGCCGGCCCCGGGGTCGCGAGCGAGTAGCCCGGGTTCGAGGGGGCGGGGGTCCCGTTCGGGTTGGTGAGGACCGGAGCGGGAGTCAGCCGACGTTGGTGCGTTTCGTCACTAGCGTGGTCATCCGACTGCGCAGTCTCGATCTGAAGTTGAGGTTGAGTCACAGTCCTTGTCGACGATCTTGCCCTCGGCCGACTTCGTGTTCGGCCGGCGCTTGCGCTCCGAGCTCGTGCCGCCGGCGGGCGCCGTCGCCGTGGGCGTGGGCGCCGCGGGCGCTCGGCGACGGGCGTCTCGGCGGGGGCGGGCGGTGGCGACCGTGGTCTCGACGGGGGAGGGGACCGGCGTGGCGGTGTCGACCGGCGTGGCGGCGGGCGTGGAGCAGCCACCGTGGGCGCTGGCGTCGTGATCGGCGTGGCGGCCGCCTCGACGGCCGTCGCCTCGGGCTCCGGCGCCTGGGCGGGCGCCGCCGAGCCGAGCACGGCGGCGTACATCGCGGCCACGGCGACTGCGATGGCGAAGATGCGACGCGTCACGACTGGGGCGCGCGCTCGCGCGGAAGGGAGGAAGATGGCCGTCACGAGAGGAGGGGCGAGAAAGCTCGACGCACAGAGAATCGACCGCGCGGCGCGGCTCCTTGAGCTTGCACGCTGGGTTCCAGACCCCACCTTCCAGATCTCACCCTCAAGTGAAGACTGAGATAACGATGCGAACGGCTACGATCGTGGACATCGACGTCCTCGCTCACACCATGCGCGAGGGGTTCGGGACGTACCGCTCGTTCGCGCCCCCGGGGTGGGCGCCGCCGCCCGTCGCGCTCGACCGCGCGCGCATCGCCGACCGCCTCCCGCGACCCGACCGCGTGGTGTCTCCTCGCCGAGGAGGCCGGCGTCCCGACCGGGCACGTCGCGCTGCTCGACGACGACGAGCCGGGCGTCGCCTATCTCTGGATGCTGTTCGTGCGCGAGCCGTGGTGGGGTACCGGCCTCGCCCACCGCCTGCACGGGCTGGCGGTCGCCGAGGCGTCGGCGCGCGGGTCGACGGCGATGCGGCTCCTCACGCCGGCGCGCCAGTCCCGCGCGCGGGCCTTCTACGAGCGCCGGGGCTGGCAGCTCGCCGGAGAGCCCACCTGGGAGCCGATGCTCGCGCTCGACCTCGTCGAGTACCGGCGGGGCGTGCCGTGAGCCCGCGCCTCCGCGACGGCGAGGCTGCTCGCCCGCTGGCCGACCGGGCGGCGCCGCTGATCGAGGACGCCGCCGAGCGCTCGCGGGTGTCCATGCGCACCCGCCTGGATCGCCTGCGGGCGTCCTGGCGGTCGATCCTCCAGGCGGGCGTGGCGGCCGGACTGGCGTGGATCGTCGCCACCGAGGTGTTCGGCCACGAGCAGCCGTTCTTCGCCCCGGTGTCGGCGATCATCACGCTCGGCCTCACCATCTCCGAGCGCGGGCGCCGCGCGGTCGAGGTGGCGATCGGCGTGGCGCTCGGGATCGCGATCGGCGACCTGCTGGTGCTCGGCATCGGGGTGGGCGCCGCCCAGCTGGCGCTCGTGGTGATGCTCGCCACCTCCGTCGCCATCTTCCTCGGGAGCGGCCAGATGCTGGCCACCCAGGCGGCCGTGTCGGCGGCGCTCGTGGCCACGCTCCAGCCCCCGACCGATGGCGTGACCTTCGCCCGCTTCCTCGATGCGCTGGCCGGCGGGTCGATCGCCCTGATCGTCAACGCGGTCGTGCTGCCGGCCAATCCGGTGAGGATGCTGCGCGCGGCGGCGCGCCCGGTGCTCGACGAGCTGGCGGGGGCGCTCGACGACATCGCCGTCGCCCTCCTCGAACGCGACCGCGACCTGGCCGAGCGCGCGCTGCGCCGCGCCCGCGACATGGACGAGCTGAGCGGCAGCTTCTTCGACGTCGTCGCGGTGAGCCGGGAGACGACCCGCTACGCGCCGCCGCGCCGCCATTTCCGGCGCGATGTCGAGCGCTACGCGGCGGCCGCCTCGCAGATCGACCTGGCCGTGCGCAACGTCCGGGTGCTCGCGCGCGGGGCGATCCGTGCGGTCCGGCTGTCGGAGAACACGCCGCCGGAGGTGGCCGAGGCGCTACGCCATCTCGCCCAGGCGGTGCGCGCCTTCGCCGACGCGCTCGACCACCCCGAGCACGCCGAGCGGGTGCGCGAGCCGGCGCTCCGGCGGCGATCGCCACCCATGTGCTCGAGGACACGGCCAACATGTCGGTCAGCGTGATCGTCGGCCAGATCCGCTCGACCGCGACCGACCTGCTGGCCGCGAGCGGGCTGGATATCGACCGGGCGGCCGAGGCGGTGCGGGGGGCGCCGAGGTCTAGTCGGGCTGGCAGACCGGGCACCAGAAGGTGGTCCGGCCGCCGACGGTGGCGCGCTCGAGCGGCGTGCCGCAGCGCGGGCACGCGCCGCCGGGCGGGCGGTGGGGGTTCAGGCGGCCGGTGTGGGCGCCGCCGTCGCGGATCGCGTCGCGCAGCGCGGCGCGGATGGCGCGTCGGAGGTGATCGGTCTCCTCGACGGTCAGCTCGCCGGCCGGCTGCCGCGGGTTCAGTTGCGCGCGCGCCAGAGGATCTCGTCGGCCAGCAGGTTGCCGACGCCGGAGATCACGCTCTGGTCCAGCAGCCGGGCCTTCACCTGCGCTCGAGCCGCGCGCGAAGCGCCGCCGGAACGGCTCGCGGCCGACGTCGGCGGCGTCCGGCCCGATGTGCGAGAAGTCGGGCTGGAGCACGGCGCGGCCCAGGCGACGAGTGTCGCGCAGCGCCATCCGGCCGCCGTCCGCGAACTCGATGACGAAGCGATCCCAGTTCCGCGGGGCGCGGCTCCTCGTCGACCGTGATGCGCCCCGCCATCCCGAGGTGCAGGCCGAGCTCCGGCCCGCCGTCGGTCTCCGCCCACAGGAACTTGCCACGGCGGTGCGTCGCGGTCAGCCGGTGTCCGACGAGCGCCGCCGCGATCTCCCCGGGCGCGTGCGGCCGGCAGACGTACGTGTCGCGGTCGTCGACCGCGACGATCTCGCGTCCCACCACCAGCTCGAGCTGTTGGCGGGCGCGCTCGGCCTCAGGAAGCTCCGGCACCCGCGATCGCCAGATCGACGGCGTCCGGTGCCAGCACGGCCTCGATCACCATGACCGCCGCGCCGATCACGCCGGCGCGGTCGTCGAGCGTCGAGCGGGCGATCCGGATCGAGCGCGTGGCGAGGGCCGTGGAGCGGCGGTAGATGACCTCACGGACGCCGGCGAGCAGGTGCTCGTCCGCATGCGCGATGTCGCCGCCGACGACGATCACGCCCGGGTTGAAGAAGTTCACGGCGCTGGCCAGCACCCCGCCGAGCTCGCGACCCGCCTGGCGGACGAGGCGCATCGCCTCGGGCCGGCCCTCGCGCACGTGGCGCACGACGTCGCGGCTGTTCTCGGCCGGGATGCCCATCGCGGCGCAGCTGCGCCGCCATCGCGCCGCCGCCGGCGATCGCCTCGAGGCAGCCGAGGTTGCCGCAGCGGCAGATCACGTCGTCGTGGTCGGGCACGTGGATGTGGCCGATGTCCCCCGCCGCGCCCTGGGCGCCGCGGTGGATGCGCCCGTCGGTGATGACGCCGCACCCGATCCCGGTGCCGATCTTGACGAACAGCAGGTGCTGGGTGTCGCGCCAGCGCGACCAGTGCTCGCCGAGGGCCATGATGTTCACGTCGTTGTCGACGAGGACGGGGGCGTCGTAGACCGCGCCGCAGGTGGGCGCCCACGCCGTAGCCGTCCCAGCCGGGCATGATCGGCGGGGCGACCGGCGTGCCGGTCTTGAACTCGACCGGGCCCGGGACGCCGACGCCGACACCGCGCACGGCCCGCCGATCCGAGCCCGACTGCTCGAGCAGCGCGTCGAAGGTGTGCTCGAGCCAGCCGAGCACGGGTCGCGGCCCGTCGGCGATGGCGACGTCCTCGCGCGCCTCGTCGAGCACCTCGCCCGCCAGGTCCGTGATCGCGACGCGCGAGTGGGTCGCGCCGAGGTCGGCGGCGAGCACGACGCCGGCGGCGCGGTTGAAGGCGAAGGTCTTCGGCGGGCGGCCGCCGGTCGAGGCGCTCGCGCCGGCGGGGACGACGAGCCGCTGGGCGATCAGCGCGTCCACGCGCTGGGCCACCGTCGAGCGGGCGAGCCCGGTCAGCGCCACGAGCTCCGCCCGCGTGCTCGCCCGGCCGTCGCGGATCAGGTGCAGCAGCGCCCCCGCACCCGTGCCGGAGCGCGTGCCTTCGGTCTCGAGCGTGCTCTGCATCGTGGCTCAGGATGGCACAAGGATTGGCTATCGATCCGTGGCTTCCGGGCTTTTGCGCGGTGGTCGGCGGAAGGCTCCGCCGGGAACGTCAACTGCGGCTGGGTAGGAGGCTGGAGTGCCGGCCGCCGCGCGGGGAAGAGCGCGGGCGGTGGGCGGGCGGATCGCGAAATCCGTGAAGTTACCCCCGGAAACCGACGCCTACTTCACGAGGTTCGCGAACTATCCCCGATTGGCCGCGGAAACCGCGGCCAATCCGCGATAGTTCGCGCCATCGCCGACACCGCCGGCTACCTCACCCTCCTTACCCAGCCGCAGTTGACTTTGACGTTCAGCGCAGTTGACGTTGACGTTCAGCGCAGATTGCTCGCAGCCGCCGGGCTCAATACCCCGCGGCGCGCCCCGCCTCGGCCAGCCGCTCGGCCATCTTTCGATTGGCCTCGTCGATCATCTCGCCGTCGAACATCGCTGCGCCGCGACCTTGATCGGCGGCGTCGCGGTACGCCGCGAGCAGCGCCTCGGCACGCTCCCACTCCCC
Organism: uncultured Solirubrobacteraceae bacterium; assembly: GCA_963838655.1. Classification (GTDB taxonomy): domain Bacteria; phylum Actinomycetota; class Thermoleophilia; order Solirubrobacterales; family Solirubrobacteraceae; genus DASSUW01. The sequence goes on from CAWIRW010000017.1 coordinate 7,975, forward strand.
GCGCGTGGGCGTGAAGACCTCGTTGACCACCGGGATCTGGCGCGGGTGGATCGTCCACTTGCCGTCCATGCCGAGCGCGCGCGCCAAGCGGGCGCGCTCGCGCAGCCCGTCCTCGTCGTCGAAGGCGGCGTACGGGCCGTCGATCGCCTGGATCCCCGCCGCCCGGGCGGCGACCACCAGCCGCGAGTAGACGTAGTTGAGGTGGTCGCCCGGGTAGTGGTCGGGGGTGCCGCCGATCGTCGTGATCGGGATCCCCACCGCCGCGCTGTAGTCGCCCGGGCCGAAGATCAGCGTCTCCATGCGCGGCGAGGCGGCGGCGATCGCTTCGCAGGCGAGCAGGCCGGTGGCGTCCTCGATCTGGGCCTCGATCCCGATCGCGCTCGCCGGCAGTCCGCGTGCCCGCTCGATGCCACTCAGCAGCTTGGCGGTCATCTCCACGTCGCCGGGCGTGCGGACCTTCGGGAGCATGATCGCGTGCAGTCGGTCGCCGGCCTGCTCGACCACCTCGATCAGGTCGCGGTAGTAGTGCGGCGTGTCGGTGCCGTTGACGCGTACGACCACCGTCGCGCGGCCGAAGTCCTGCTCGCGTAGCGCGCCGATCACCAGCTCGCGCGCTCGCGCCTTCTCGCTCTCCGCAACGGCGTCCTCGAGGTCGAGGAAGACCTCGTCGGCGTTCAGCGACGCGGCCTTGGCGAGGAACCGCTCGCTCGAGCCGGGCACGGCGTGGCAGGAGCGGCGCGGGCGGGGCATGGCGGGCAGGACCCTAGCTACCCTCAGCCGTCGCGTGCGCCCGTTGCTTCTCGCCATCCTCCTGCTGCTCGCGGCGGCGCCCGGGGCGCAGGCGCAGGCCGTGACGACCGTCGGTATCGCCGTCGACCCGCAGGATCAGGCGTTCGGCAAGCGCACGGTCGTGACCGGGACGGTGCGGCTCGACGGCGTGCCCGCGCCCGGCCAGACGGTGGAGCTGCTCGCGCGCGTGCATCCCTTCGAGGCCGAGTACCGCGTGATCGCCACGAACGCGACCGACGCCGACGGCGGCTACCGCTTCGCGCCGCGGCTGTACCGCAACGCCGACCTTCGGGTCCGGACGGGAGACACGCAGTCGCGTCGCGTGCGCGCGTTCGTCTATCCCGCCTTCACGCTCGACTTCCGCGCCCGCAGCACGGAGGAGATCCTCGTCATCGCGCGCTATCGCGTGCCGCGCGACGTGCAGCTCACCCGCCGCACGTTGTTCTACGTCGCCGAGCGCGGCCGTGCGCGCGGGCCGGTCGTGGCGCGCGCCGAGGCCGAGCGGCGGCGACCCGGCCGCTACCGCGCCACCGCCGTGGTCGAGCTGCCCGCGGACTGGAAGGGGCGGTTCCGCTACGCCGGCTGCCTGCCGTACTCGCCGGACAGCGGGATGGGCGACCCGAAGGCGCCGTGCCCGAAGAGATTTAGGTTTCGCTGATCCCGTAGAGCGCGGCGAGCTCGGGATCCTTGGCCGCCAGCAGCTCGGCGAGGTCGACCATCACGCGGCACTGCTTCCACGTCGCGTCGTCCTGCATCTTGCCGTCGATCATGTGCACGCCGCGCCCGTCCGGGATCGCCTCGATCACCTTGCGGGCGAAGGCGACCTCGTCGGGATCGGGGGAGAAGACCTTGCGCGCGATGTCGATCTGTGCCGGGTGAAGCGACCACGCGCCCACGCAGCCCATGAGGTAGGCCGCGCGGAACTGCGCCTCGCAGCCCTCGACGTCGCGGATGTCCCCGAACGGGCCGTAGAACGGGAGGATCCCGGCGCCGGCGCAGGCGTCGACCATGCGGCCGAGCGTGTAGTGCCACAGGTCCTGCTGGGCGGTGGCGCGCGGCTCGCCGTCCTCGCCCGGGTCGCTGAGCACGCGGTAGCCCGGGTGCCCGCCGCCCACGCGCGTGGTCTTCATCCGCCGGGACGCCGCGAGGTCGGCCGGGCCGAGGCTCATGCCCTGCATCCGCGGCGAGGCGGTGGCGATCGCCTCCACGTTGGCCACGCCCTGCGCCGTCTCCAGGATCGCGTGCACGAGGATCGGACGGTCGAGCCCGGCGCGCGCCTCGAGCTGGGCGAGCAGCCGATCCACGTAGTGGATGTCCCACGGTCCCTCCACCTTCGGCACCATCACGACGTCGAGGCGTTCGCCGATCTCGCCGACGAGGCGCGTGAAGTCGTCGAGCACCCAGGGGGACTCGAGGCTGTTCACGCGCGCCCACAGCGCGGTCGGGCGGAGGTCCATCTCGCGGCCGACTCGAATCAGCCCTTCGCGCGCGGCCTCCTTGCGGTCGACCGGGATCGCGTCCTCGAGGTTGCCCAGCAGGATGTCGGTCTTCGCCGCGACGTCGGCCGCCTTGGCGACCATCTTCTCGTTCGAGAAGTCGAGGAAATGGATCATCCGGGAGGGCGAGACGGGGATCTCCCGCAGGGGGTCCGGGGCGCCGATGGCGAGCGGCTCGAGGAAGGAGCGAGGGTTGCGCATGGGCGCCGGATCGTAGAGTCACCGGGCCTATGAGCACCTCAGTCGACACCGATCAGCGCTCCCGAGAGGCCTCAGGCGCGCATCCCTACGGCCGCTACTTCGAGGAGTTCGAGGTCGGCGCCGTCTACAAGCACTGGCCGGCGAAGACGGTGACCGAGGCGGACGACCACCTGTTCTGCCTCATCACCATGAACCACCATCCGCTGCACATCAACGACGTCTATGCCGCGGAATCGCAACAGGGTCGCAACGTCGTGGTCGGGCCCTACGTGTACTCGCTGGCGCTCGGGATGAGCGTGTCGGACATCTCGGGGAAGGCGATCGCCAACCTCGCGACTGAGTCGCTCAGCCACCCCGCCCCGGTCTTCCACGGCGACACGCTGTTCGCCGAGACCGAGGTGCTCGAGGTCCGCGAGTCGCGCTCCAAGCCCGACCGCGGGACCGTCAAGGTGCACACGCGGGTGCTGAACCAGGACGGCGTCCTGGTCGCCGAGTTCAAGCGCCTCGTACTCGTACCGAAGCGCGAAGCCGGCTGAGCCTGACGCGACGCCGCCTGGCGAGCAGGAGCCCCACCCGGCGGCGCAGCGACAGCCCGGTGATCACGACCCCGGCGAGCACGAGCTCGAGGATCAGCGGCGTCGGGCTGGGGCCGGCGGCGGCTGCGGTCGACGCAGCGGCGGGAGCGGCGAGGGCGAGAGTGAAAGCGAGGGCGGGGAGCAGGTAGCGCATGCCGCCACCCTCCCGTCACGGGATTGGCGAATCCTTGGCGCAAGCTTGGCGTAGAGCTACGCGCTGAGTGCGTCCCGCGGCGCGGGCTCGACCGGCCCGGGCTCGTCCTTCCCGCGCCACAGGAAGCGCTGCGAGTACCACGGCCCCGCGGGCTCGATGCGCTGCCAGCCGGCGGCCTCGAGCGCGGTAAGGAGCGAGCGCACCGCCTCCACGAGCTCGCGGGTGGGCGGCTCGGGGTCGCTCATCAGCCCCCACTTCATGCCGGCGGACTCGCCGAGCGAGCGCGACCGGCGGCCGCCCGGCGGCGTCGCCATGGCCCGGAAGGACGACTTGCGGTAGCCGGGCTTCCACTCGATCTCGCACGTCCACACCTTCGACGCTTCCTCGGGCCAGGCCCGAAGTCGCGGCGGCGGCGTGGTGGGCCGGGACGCACGACCCAGCCGCTCGGGATGCTCGCCGAAGGGAGCCGGCCGCGTCGGCGGAGCGCCCGGCGGGCGCGCGACCGGCGCCGCGAATCCACCCTGCACCGTCGGCTCGGTGACCTCGGCGACCGGCGTCACAGGGCGCTCGTCGACCCTCCGCTCCGGCTTCGCGACCGGAGCCTCGCGCTCGCGGTCCTTCCGGTCCACCGCCGGAGCGGGAGCCTTGGGCTCACGGTCCTTGCGTTCCGCGGCTGGCGCCAGGCGCGGGGCCTCCGGCTCACGCTCCGGGACCTTTGTGACCGGCGTCGCGGGCTCGGGGTTCGCGGGCTGCTTCTCGGGCGCGGCCTTCGCCACGGTCCGCCTCGGCGCGCGCTTGGACGGCGCGCGGGTCGTCTTCGCGCGGGAGGGCCTGGTCGACCGCTTCGCAGGAGTCTGCGCGGTCGTCTCGGCAGAGGTTGCCTCCGTCGCCGGCTGCTTCTTGGGCGCGGGCTTCGCCCTCGGCGGCCGCTTCTTCGGCTGCTGCGTCTTGGCCTTGGCAGCCTTGCGCGGTGGCGGCGGCGGAGCCGGACGCGCCGGCGGCGGGCTGACGACCACGGGCCGCGGCGGCGGCGGGGTCTTCGGTTCGGGAGGCGGCGGCGCGGGCGCCCGGGCGGGCGCCGACTGCTCGGCGGACGCCTCCGACTCCGCCGACTTGGGCGCCTCGGCGGGCGCCGCCGACTCGGGTTCGGTTGCCGGCTGCGCCGACTCGAGCGGCTCGGCGGGTTCGAGCGGCTCGGCGGGTTCGGGCGGCTCGGCGGACTTCGGTGGCTCCGAAGTCTTGGCGGCCTCCGAGGGCTTGGGCGGGTCCGCGGGCGTGGGTGCCGCGGACTTGGGCGGCGCGGTGGACTTCGGCGGCTCCGCGGGCTTGGCCGCCTCCGACGGTACGTCAGGCTCTGCTGCGGTCGCGAGCTGAGGCGGCTCGGCGGACTTCGGTGGCTCCGAAGTCTTGGCGGCCTCCGAGGGCTTGGGCGGGTCCGCGGGCGTGGGTGCCGCGGACTTGGGCGGCGCGGTGGACTTCGGCGGCTCGGTGGACTTCGCCGGCTCCGCGTGCTTGGGCGGCTCGGTGGACTTCGGCGGCTCGGTGGACTTCGCCGGCTCCGCGGGCTTGGGCGCCGCGAACTTGGACGGCTCGGTGGACTTCGGCGGCTCCGCCGGCTCCGCGGGCTTGGGTGCCGCGGACTTCGGCGGCTCGGTGGACTTCGGCGGCTCCGCGGGCTTGGCCGGCTCCGACGGTACGTCAGGCTTTGGTGCGGTCGCGAGCTGGGGTGGCTTGGGCGGCTGGGCTGCCTTGGGCGGCTGGAACGCCTTTGGTGCCTCGGCGGCGCTCGGCTTCGCGGGCTTGGCCGCTCGGGTGCGTCTCGGCGGCTTCTCCCGCTTCGGGCTCTCGGAGCGGCGGTTCGCCGGGCGTTCGCGGCTCGGTGCGGCGGCCGTCGCCGGGGCCGCTTGGCGGGCGGGGGTTGCGGCTCGCGCCGGAGCCTCGCGGCGCCGCCGCCGGCGGGCGCTCTCTCCCGCGACGAGGCCGACCGTGAACGCGACCGCGATCCCGCTGACGAGCAGGCCGGTGGAGATCCCGCCGCCGCCGCCGGACTCCGTGGCCGCGACGACGCGCGTCTCCCAGTTCGCCGGCCGCTCGGCCGCGAGGGCGTACGGCGACCCCAGGCCTCCGATGGCCAGCACCGCCGTGGTCATCATGACGCTCCGCTGAAGCAGCATGTATCTCAGGCTTACATCTTGGGCCGAACTCGTTCCAACCCACCTAGACGAACCTGCAGTTTGCCACCGCTGGCGCAATCGGAGTCGAACTTCTGCACGTATGTCAGAGTCCAGGCGTCCCCGAGCCCTGTGAGGTTGAGCACCACGTGACGATCGAAACCACCGCCCTGACCTCCAACAAGAAGCTGCTGAGCTGGGTGGAGGAGGTGGCGGCGCTCGCGCAGCCGGACTCGGTGCACTGGTGCGACGGATCGGCGGAGGAGTACGACCGGATCGCCCAGAGCCTGGTCGACGCGGGCACGTACGAGCGGCTGAACGAGGCCAAGCGGCCCAACTCGTACCTGGCGCTCTCGGACCCCAACGACGTCGCGCGCGTCGAGGACCGCACGTTCATCTGCTCGGCCCGCGAGGAGGACGCCGGCCCGACCAACAACTGGCGCGACCCGGAGGAGATGCGGGCGCTCCTGACCGAGAAGTTCCGCGGCGCCATGCGCGGCCACACGATGTACGTCGTCCCCTTCAGCATGGGCCCGCTGGGCTCGCCGATCGCCGAGATCGGCGTCCAGCTCACGGACTCGGCCTACGTCGCCACGTCGATGCGGATCATGACCCGCATGGGCAAGGCCGCCCTCGACGTGCTTTCAGCCGACGGCGACTTCGTCCCCTGCCTGCACTCGGTCGGCGCGCCCAACAGCACCTCGTCGTGGCCCTGCAATACGGACAAGTACATCGTCCACTTCCCCGAGACGCGCGAGATCTGGTCCTACGGCTCCGGCTACGGCGGCAACGCGCTGCTGGGCAAGAAGTGCCTCGCGCTGCGGATCGCCTCGGTGATGGCGCGCGACGAGGGCTGGCTCGCCGAGCACATGCTGATCATCAAGGTCACCTCGCCAGAGGGCGACGTCAGGTACATGACGGGCGCGTTCCCGAGCGCCTCCGGCAAGACGAACCTCGCGATGCTCGTCCCCAGCCTGCCCGGCTGGCAGGTGGAGACGATCGGCGACGACATCGCCTGGATGAAGCTCGGCGAGGACGGCCGCCTCTACGCGGTCAACCCCGAGGCCGGCTTCTTCGGCGTCGCCCCCAACACGAGCTACGCAACCAACCCGAACGCGATCAAGACGATCAAGCAGAACACGATCTTCACGAACTGCGCGAAGACCGACGACGGCGACATCTGGTGGGAGGGCGGCACGCCCGAACCGCCGCGCCACGTGATCGACTGGAAGGGCGAGGACTGGACGCCGGGCTCCGGCGGCCCGGCCGCCCATCCGAACGCCCGCTTCACCACACCGGCTGCCCAGTGCCCGTCGATCGCGCCCGAGTGGGAGGACCCCGCCGGCGTCCCGATCGACGCCTTCCTGTTCGGCGGCCGCCGGGCGAGCGTCGTGCCGCTTGTTCGCGAGGCCTTCGACTGGGAGCACGGCGTCTACCTCGGCGCGACGATGAGCGCCGAGACGACCGCCGCGGCCGCCGGCGAGGTCGGCGCCCTGCGCTTCGACCCGATGGCGATGCTCCCGTTCTGCGGCTACAACATGGCCGACTACTTCGCCCACTGGCTCGAGATGGGCCGCCGCGAAGGCGCTCGGCTGCCGGGGATCTTCTACGTCAACTGGTTCCGCAAGGGCGAGGATGGCAAGTTCCTCTGGCCCGGCTTCGGCGACAACTCGCGCGTGCTTGCCTGGATCTTCCGCCGTCTCGACGGCGTGGTGGGCGCGCAGGAGACCGTCGTCGGCAACGTCCCGCGACCCGACGACCTCGAGACCGACGGGCTCGACCTCTCGGGCGAGCAGCTCGAGCAGTTGCTGCGCGTCGACGAGGACGGCGTGCGCGAGGAGCTCGAGCAGGTCCGCGCGCACCTCGCACGCTTCGGGGACCGGCTGCCGCCCGAGCTCGGCGCCCAGCTCGAGGCGCTCGAGCGCCGGCTGGCATAGACCGAGGCGAAGCGGCATCATGGGAATGCGATGAGCCTCGCGGAGGAGACCGAGGCCGGCCCATCGCCGGTCGCCAGGCTGCTCGAGCTGATCGACGAGACGCTGCCGGGCGACGACTTCCGGCCCCTGCGCACGTTCGCCCAGGCGTACCTGCGCCGCGTCTCCGGCGACGCCACGGCTGCGATCTCGGCCGACGACCTGCTGGCCGAGGTCCGCGGTGCCTTCGAGTTCGCCTCCGCGCGCGGCGACGAGCCGGTCGCGGTGCGGGCCTTCAACCCGACACGCGATGAGCACGGCTACGAGCCGCTCGGCTCGGTGGTCGAGTCCAACACCGACGACTGGCCGTTCCTCGTCGACTCGGTCACGGGCGAGCTCGAGCACCGCGGGCTGGAGATCGCCCGGCTCCTGCACCCGGTGATCGGCGTCGAGCGCGACGCAGACGGCCGCATCACCGGCGTCGGCCGCGCCCGCGAGGCGCCGCACCGCGAGTCGATCATGCACTTCGACCTCGGCCGCCGCCTCGACGACGAGGAGCTCGCCGACGTCGAGCGCTGCGTCCGCGCGGTCCTCCTGGCGGTCCGCGGCGTGGTCGCGGACTTCCCGGCGATGACCGAGCGCGTCGACGACATGGTCACCGTCGCCCGCGCGGGCACGACCCGCTACCCGCGCGACGAGGCCCACGAGGTCGCCGACTTCCTCGAGTGGCTGCTGCAGGGCAACTTCGTGCTGCTCGGCGCCCGCGAGTACGACTTCTCCGACGGCGCCATCCGCGTCGTGCCCGGGTCAGGGCTGGGAATCCTGCGCGACGAGGACAAGTCGGCGTTCGCGAAGCCCGTGCCGCTACGCGAGCTGCCGCCGGCCGTGCTCGACCGGGCGATGAGCGGCGACCTGCTGCTCGTGGACAAGACCAACGCGCTCTCGCCCGTGCACCGGCACGAGCGCATGGACTACGTCGGCGTGCGCAGCGTGTCGCGCTCGGGCGAGATCGTCGGCGAGGCGCGGCTGCTGGGGCTGTTCACCTCCAAGGCCTATGCCGAGCGCGCGTCCCAGACGCCGATGCTGCACCGCAAGCTGCGGCAAGTGCTCGACGCCGAGGACCTGATCGAGGGCTCGCACGACTACAAGGCAGCCGTCACGCTGTTCGACTCGTTCCCGAAGGAGGAGCTGTTCGCGGCGCCGGTGGAGGAGCTGCGCGAGGTCGTCGTGGCGCTCACCGGGCTCGAGGGGTCCGATCGCGTGCGCGTGCTCGCGCGGCGCGCGGCCGACGGGCGCAGCGCGTCGGCGATCGTCGCGCTGCCGCGGTCGCGCTACAGCCCGGCGTTCGTGTCGCGGCTGACCGCGCTCCTGCGCCGCCGCTTCGAGACCTCGGGCGTCGACGCCCACCACGTGCTCGACGAGGGCCAGCGCGTGCGCGTGCACTTCTCCATGTATTCGGCCGACGGCCTGGCCGAGGTGCCGATCTCCGAGCTCGAGCAGGAGGTGCTCGCGCTCGCCCGGACCTGGGACGACGACCTCGCCGCCGCGCTCGCCGCGAAGCGGACGCCGGACACCGGCTGGGCGCAGCGCTTCCCGGAGCATTACAAGGGCTACACGACGCCCGAAGTGGGGGCGATCGACGTCGCCAACCTCGCGCGCCTGGCCGACGGCGAGTCGTTCGCCGTCGGCCTGCACGCGCTGAGCGCTGCGACCCGCGTCGCGCTCTACAAGCGCGGCGCCAAGGTCGAGCTCTCGCGCGTGATGCCGATGCTCGAGGACCTCGGGCTGCGCGTGATCGAGGAGATCGCCACCCGGCTGCTCGGCGACGAGGAGACGTGGGTGCAGGAGTTCCGGGTGCTCGGCGCCGGCGAGCTCCCGCTCGACCTCGACGCCGTCGGCGATCGCGTGGGCGACGCGATCTCCGCCGTCTACCGGGGTGAGGACGAGTCCGACCCGCTCAACCGGCTTGTGATCACGGCCGGGCTCGACCGCGCGCAGGTGGCGATCCTGCGCGCGTATCGCAAGTACCGCCAGCGGCTCGGCTCGCGCTTCACCGAGGGCTACCAGAACGACGTGCTGGCGGCCAACTCGCCGATCACGGCCAAGCTCGTGCGCTACTTCGAGCTGCGCTTCGACCCGGGGATCGAGCCCGACGAGGCGGCCGAGACCGCGCTGCGGGAGGAGATCCTGGCTGATCTCGAGGACGTCACGTCGATCGACCACGACCGCATCCTGCGCAACCAGCTCGGAGCGATCGACGCCACCCTGCGGACCAACGCCTACAAGGAGGGACGGGGCGCGACGGCGTTCAAGCTGCGCTCGGCCGACGTGCCGGCGATCCCGCTGCCCGCTCCCGCGTTCGAGATCTACGTCTACGCGCCCGACGTCGAGGGCATCCACCTGCGCGGCGGCGCGATCGCCCGCGGCGGGATCCGCTTCTCGGACCGCATGGACTACCGCACCGAGGTCTACGGCTTGATGCGGGCGCAGCTGACCAAGAACGCGATCATCGTCCCGGCGGGCGCCAAGGGCGGCTTCATCGTCAAGCGGCCGGACGTCGACAAGGCGGTGATCGAGGAGTCCTACAAGACGTACATCCGCTCGCTGCTCGACGTCACCGACAACCTCGTCGACGGCGTGGTCGTGCCGCCGCAGCGGGTCCGCGTGCGCGACGAGGACGACACGTACCTGGTGGTCGCGGCCGACAAGGGCACCGCGACGTTCTCGGACACGGCCAACGCCGTCGCCGCCGAGTACGGGTTCTGGCTCGACGACGCGTTCGCCTCCGGCGGCTCGGTCGGCTACGACCACAAGAAGCTCGGGATTACGGCGCGCGGGCGCGTGGGAGTCGGTCAAGCGGCACTTCCGCGAGCTGGGGATGGACCCGGCGGTCGACGAGTTCACCACCGTCGGGATCGGCGACATGTCGGGCGACGTGTTCGGCAACGGGATGCTGCTCTCGGACAAGATCCGGCTGCTGGCGGCGTACGACCACCGGCACGTGTTCATCGATCCGGACCCCGAGGCGGCGGCGTCGTTCGCCGAGCGCCGGCGGCTGTTCGAGCTGGCCGGCTCCTCGTGGGACGACTACGACCGCGAGCTGCTCTCCGAGGGCGGCGGCGTGTTCCGGCGCGACGCGAAGTGGATCGAGCTGCCACCGCGTGCGCGGGAGCTGCTGGGGGTCGAGGAGGAGCGCGTCCCTCCCACCGACGTGATCCGCGCGATCCTGCGGGCCGAGGTCGACCTGCTGTGGAACGGCGGGATCGGCACGGTGGTCAAGGCGTCGACCGAGACCGACGCCGACGCCGCGGACCGCGCGAGCGACGCGATCCGCGTCGACGCCCGCGACGTGCGGGCCCGCGTGGTCGCCGAGGGCGGCAATCTCGGCCTCACCCGCCGCGCGCGGGTCGAGTACTCGGCGCGCGGGGGCCTCATCAACGCCGACTTCATCGACAACTCGGCGGGGGTCGACTGCTCGGACCACGAGGTCAACCTCAAGATCCTGCTCGGGCTGGCGGAGCGGCGCGGAGAGATGACGCGGCCCGAGCGCGACCAGCTGCTCGAAGCGGTGACCGAGGACGTCGTCCAGCACGTGCTCTACGACTCGTTCCTGCAGGCGCAGATCATCGCTCAGGAGGTCGAGCGCTCGCCGGCGCGCATGTTCGCCTACGAGGACCTCACGGCGCTGCTCGAGGAGACGGGGCTGCTCGACCGGGCGAGCGAGTCGCTGCCCACCGGCGAGGAGATCGCCGAGCGCCGGCGCGCCGGCCACGGCCTGGAGCGGCCCGAGCTCGCGATCCTGCTCGCCTATTCCAAGCGGTGGGTGGCGCGCGAGCTCGAGCGGAGCGGGTTCGCCGACGACCCGTGGTTCGAGCGCGACCTGCGCGGCTACTTCCCGGGGCCGGTCGTGGAGCGCTGCGGGCACCTGCTGCTCGAGCATCCGCTGCGGGTCCAGCTGATCTGCATGATCAACGCCAACCTCGTGGTCAACGCGCTCGGGCCGACGTTCGTCTCCCAGATCGTGGCCGAGCGCGACGCCGACGTGGCCGCCATCGTGCGCGCCTTCCGGATCGCCGTCGAGGTCACCGGCGCGGACCCGCTGTGGGAGGCGGTCGAGGCGATGGACGGCCTCGAGCGGGCCCCGATGATCGAGCTGCTCGGCGGCATCGACGCGCTCGTCGACGCGGTCGCGCGCTGGTATCTGGTCTGGGCCCCCGGGGCCGGGCTCGAGGGCCCGATCGCCACCGGCCGGGAGGGATTCCAGCGGCTCGAGGCCGTGCTCCCGTCGCTCGGCACCGACGAGCGGCGCCGCGCCCGCGAGGAGACGGCGGCGCGGCTGACCGGCGAGGGGGTGCCGGCCGCGGTCGCCGCGGCACACGCGCTGCGGCCCGAGCTGGCCCACGCGCCGGACATGGTCGCCGTCGCGGCCGCGACCGAGCGCTCGATCGAGGACGTCGCGCGGCTGTTCTTCGTGCTCGGCTCCGAGCTGCGGCTCGACTGGATGGAGCGCGAGCTTGCACGCGTGCGGTCGGCCACGCGGATGCAGCGCTGGGCGATCCAGGCCCAGCGCGACGACGCCTTCGAGGCCCGCCGCGCGCTGGCCGTCGGCGCGCTGATCGCGTCGCCGGGAGCCGAGCCGGTGCTCGCCGTCGAGCGGTTCCTGCACGCGCACGCACCGGCGGCCCGCCGGCTCGAGAGCGTCCTGCGCGCCCTCTCCCGCGAGGGCGAGCCGGACCTCGCCGGCCTCACGCTCGCGGTACGCCAGCTCCGCGCACTGGTCGCCCAGCCGGCCTAGGCAGCGCGGCGCCGCGCGGATATGGTCGGCCGGTGTCCAGGCGCACGGTCGCGACGCTCGGTGTCGGCGTGGCCCTCGTCGTGGCGTGCCCTGCGGTCGCGACGGCGGGCTCGATGCTGGTCTCCTCCGAGCGGGCCGATCGGATCATCATCGACGGTGTGGGGTGTGGCGTCGGCCGCGTCTGCCGTCGTCCCGCTGCCCGCGTCGGCCCGGGAAGTGGACGTGCGGCGCCCGCGCGTGGGTGCGACGACGGGCGAGTCGCGCCTGACCGAGGCCGTTGTGGAGGGCGCGAGCGTGCGCTTCACCGCGGTGGGCGAGGGCGCGTTCGTCTGCGATCCGAACGTGCCGCCTGCCGAGCAGAGCTGGTCGGGCGCGTACTACTACCGCATCCTCTTCCGCGAGCGGGTGAGCGGCCGCTACTGGCCCGGCGCCGGCATGGGGGAACGCCCACGGTCGCGGCCGCGCAAGATCACGTTCCCGCTCTTCGGAGACGTCGTCCGCATCCGCTGGCGGAGCTTCGGCGGTCGCCGATCGATCGGCTTCGGCCGCCTGCTCCTCGACGAGCCGCCGGGCTTCGACTGCACTGCCCGTACCTGTCCGGGCCACGGCAGCCGCTTCAAGGTCAAGCTCTCGCGGCCGGGCCGGTGTACCGGGTGACGGCACCGTCTTCTACGGGCGCATCGCCCTGTTCACCACGAAGCGCGTCGGGGTCATCCGGCGCGGCGGGTTCTTCGCCTCGCGCGACCCGAGCTGCGGGTTGGGCGACCCGCAGCCGGTCTGAGCGTCCGCTGCGCTGTCGCCTGAGCGCCAGAACCGGACGACCGGTTCTGGCGCTGGCGGTTCCCAGGTGGTTCAGGAAGCGGCGACTGTGCGGGCGAGCCCGGCGCGCGAAAGCTCGCGGGCGTGGGCCTTCAGCCAGTCCCTGCCGGCAGCGGTCGCCGACGTCACGGCGTTGGCGCCGAAGGCGTCGAGGACGACGTTGTCGCCGGGCCCACCGTCGGCGATGTCGTTGCCCGGCCCGCCGACGAGCACGTCGTCGCCCGCGCCGCCGAGGAGCGTGTCGTTGCCGTCGCCGCCGATGAGCACGTCGTCGTTGTCGCCGCCGTCGATCGTGAGCAGCGCCGAGGTAGCGGCGAGCCCGGAGGCGTCGACCACGTCGTCGCCGTTCAGAGCGTTGACCGTCAGCCGGTCACTGCCCGCGATGGCGCCCGACAGGGAGACGAGGGCGGGGAGACCCGCGACCTGCGTCGCCGGTCCGGCGCCGGTGACCGTCACGACGTCGTCGCCGTTCGTGGCGTTGACGATGACGTTGTCGGCCGCGAGGTCGTCGCCGCCGGTGGGGCCGGCGAGGTCGGGCCGCACGTCGATGACGTCGGTGCCGGACAGGTCATTGACCGTCAGGTCGTCGGCGCCGCCGAGCGTCCTGGCGACGATCGACTCGACGTCGTTGAGGTCCATGACGATGTTGGCGATGTTGCGCGTGAACCGCACCCGCTGGCCGTTGGCGGAGGCCTCCATGATCTCGTTGGCGGCGCTGCCGTTGAACAGCATCCTGTCGGCGTTGTCCTGGCCCTCGACGACATCGCTGCCGTCTCCCGGATCCCACTGGAAGGTGTCGTCTCCGGCCCCGAGGAACGCGACGTCGTTGCCCTGCTGGCCGTCGACGAAGTCGGTGCCGTCGCCGCCGAGCATGATGTCGACGCCGTTGCTGCCGAGCAGCGTGTCGTTGTTCGCGCCGCCGTCGACGGTGATGGCGATCAGCGCGGCCAGGTTGCCGGTCGCGGAGAAGCTGTCGTCGCCGCCGTTGGCGTTCAGGACGAGCTTCTCGGAGGTGCCGATGTCGATCGCGAACGGCGCCGGGTTGAGGCGGTCGAACCGCACGCGGGTGCCGTTGGCCGTCGTGGTGAACTGCTCCGCGCCGCCGCCGCCGTTGACCTCGACGGTGTCCTCGGCCACGCCGCCCTCGTTGAGGTCGGTGTCGTCGCCGGGGTTCCAGATCATGCGGTCGTTGCCGGCCTGCCCGAAGACCTGATCGTCGGCGTCGCCACCGGTCAGCGTGTCGTTCTCGTTGCCGCCGAACAGGAAGTCGAAGCCACCGGCACCGAGCAGGGTGTCGTTGCCGGCCTGGCCGAACAGCTGGTCGCCGCCGGCGCCGCCGACGAGCGTGTCGTTGTTGGAGCCGCCGAACAGCTGAGCGGCCGGCAGCGCGCCGTTGGCCTGGTTGAGGGTGATCGTGTCCTGGCCGTCGACGCCGAAGACCTTGATCAGCGACGTGTTGGCGACCGTCGGCGTGCCGCCGACGACGGCGACCGCGCCGCCGTTGACCAGGATCGTGCCGGCCGCGTTGCGGCTGATCGTGATCGTGTTGTTGAGGTTGTCGCCGTTCACGGTCAGGACGCCGTTGGCGAAGCTCGAGCTGACCGCCGCGCTGGCCGGCACGCTCGTGACGGCGAGCACACCGACCGCGAGCAGCGCACTGGCGAGCAGCCCGCGAATGCGTCGTGGGGCCTTGTCACGTGCTGTCTTCATCGTCGTCTCCATCTGCGTCTGGTCGTGGGCGTCAGGTAGCTAGACGCTGACGGCGATGCTTCTATTTCCGGACGTATGCCGGCACTGGTCGTTGCAGCGACCGGCGAGCCCGGGCGTTGAGATCCACACCTGCCCGGACGCCGGCCGGCCTAGCGCCGGCCTGGTGGCGGCTGGGGGCAGGGAGCGGGCGGCTGGTCCTCCCGGTCGGCGCCGCGGTAGAACTCGGCGAGTTGTGGGAAGTCGACCTGGACCTCGCTCGGGCTCGTCAGCTTCTCCGCCATCTGCGCCGCGCCGATGACGCGCGGCGCCCAGATCGAGCGCGCCTCGTCGGCGGGCATGTATCCGGCGTTGAAGAGCCACGCCATGTGGTCGTACACGCCAAGAGCCTCGCGCAGGGCCGCCTCCTCGGCGACCGGGATGTCGCTCCCGTGGTAGCCGGGCTCGCAGAGCAGCTCCGTGAGCCGGCTGCGGTCGAGGACGAGCTGCGATGCCCGCGCGTCCCTCGCGAGCTGGGTGAGGACGCCGATCTGGGTGTAGAGCCGCGACTCCTCCGCTCGCTCGGCTTCGAGCTTCGCCTGCTTGGCGTCCTCCTCCGCCTGCTCCAGCTGTCCCCAGACGCCGACGGTGTTGAAGACGAGGGTCACGAGAAGGCCGAGGACGGCGACCACCGTGGCCACGTCCCACCATCCGCGCCTCCGGTCACCGGCAGCGCCGGCCACGCTTCACTTGCCCGGTGACGCGGGTCGCCGAGCGGGCCTTGCGGGGGACCTTGCGCGACACCCACTTGTTGGTCCAGATGTTGCTGAGGCACACGCGATGCAGAACGGCAGTCCCGCGTCGCAGCCGCGCTCTGACGCGAACCTTGCGGTTCACGTCGACCGGCGCGCCCGCCCATATCCAGTACCGGTACGCGGTGCCGCGCCGGACCGGCTTGCCCACCACGTCGAACACGACCTGTGACCGGACGGCCGCCGCGCCCGCCGGAGGCGGCCAGACATCCGGCTTGGGCTCGGACGCCGGGAGCGGCTCGCAGCCCGCCGGAAGCCGGCCGGCCTGCCCTCGTGCCCGGTCGCCCTCGCGGCAGTCGATCCGGTTGATCCTGCCGCCGCCGCCGAAGACGTCGTCGCTTCCCAGCCCGGTGCCGATCGAGTCCCGCCCGCGACCACCGATGAGCGTGTCGTCGCCGGCGCCGCCCTCAAGCTCGTCGCGACCGCTGCCGCCGTAGATCAGGTCCCGACCGCCGCCCCCGCTCAGCACGTCGCCGTCACCGGCACGCCCGTCGAGGATGTCGTCGCCTTCGCCTCCGAGCACGGTGTCGGCGCCCGCGTCGCCGTCGGCGAAGTCGTCTCCCTCCTCGCCGGAAAGGCGGTCCTCGCCCGCGTGCCCGCTGATGGAGTCGACGCCGCGGCCGCCCCACATCTGGTCGGGGCCGCGACCGCCGGCGAGCGCGTCGTCCCCCTCGCCGCCTCGCAGCTCCACCGGGATCTGGAGGCTCCACAGACCGATGAGGTCGTCACCTGCCCCAGCGTCCACCTGAACGCCGAGCGCGTTGCCGGCGCACCGTGCGAGGTTCGGGGAGAGCGATCCGCAGCCCGTGCCGCTCACGAGCGGGCCGGCGTCGTCGTAGACCTCGAACTCGACGAGGCTCAGCTGTCTGACGTCGAGCACGTTGGCGACACCGTCGGGGTCGCCGATCGTCAGCCGCCCGTCGTGCAGCTCGACTGTGGTCGCCCTAGACGCGGTGGGGAAGGCACCCATGCACCCGACGAGCGCGACGATGACATGAATCGCCGGGAGGCCGGGGCGTCGGCGGATGAATCCCGCCGCACGCCAATGGCGGGGGCCGCTCACATGTCAGGTCTAACGTGACTGACCGGTGGCTGTCAAGTCACCGTTTTATCGTCCGATGCAAGCGGTCGCCCACGCCGCGGCCCCTCGCACGCGGCTATGTCATCGGTGGTACTCGAGCTCGAAGTCGAGCTCCCACTCCCGCCCGTCCGGTGACGACTCCCAGCGGCCGTAGATGGTGTCGTCGCCGCTGAAGCGTCCGAGCCAGCGCTGGTGGAAGGGCAGCGGCGTGAAGTCCGGGGCGTGGCGCTCGAGCGTCCAGTCGCGGCCGTCGAAGGCCATGGCGTAGACGCGGGCGATGCCGCGGGAGTCGAAGTAGTGCTGCGTGTAGCGATCGCCGCTGTCGGTGCCGATCACCGAGTATCCGTCGGGCGCCTCCGGGACGGGCACCGAGGAGCGCTGCAGCAGGAACGCGCCGCCGAGGATCCACTCGAAGGTCGTGCGCGCGTCGCCGGCGAGCTCCGATGGGAGCGGCTGGCCGGGGGCTTCGATTCGCCACTCGCCGACGAGCGGCTCCAGGCGGTCGAGTCGCTCTCTCTGGTCTGCATCCATCACGGCCTCCTGTCGTCGTCATCGAGTAGGTTGGCGGCATGTGGCGGGCAGCTGTCCTCGCGCTGCTCGTGGCGCTGACCGCGCCGGCGGTGGTCGAGCCGGCGAGCGGGAAGGTCGCGAAGCCGCGGTTCGTGCGCAACATCGCGACCGGCGAGACGGGCTGGTTCGCGTCGCCTGGGCTGGTCGACCTCACGGGCGACCGCCGGCTGGAGATCGTCGCGCCGTTCTACAGCACGTTCGTCTACAGCGCGAACGGGCGGTTGCTCGGCAAGGGCTCGGCCACGCGCGGACGAGTGTACGCGCCTGGCGTCGTCGCCGACCTCGACCGCGACGGCGTGCGCGAGGTCGTCGTGGGCGGCAACGAAGGGACGGTGGCGGCGTACAACCTGGTCGGCGGCGCGCTGCGAGTCAAGCCGGGCTGGCCCGCCTCGACGTGCAGCGGCGGCCAGTGCCCGGAGACGCGCGGGATGGCGGCGGCCGACCTCGACCGCGACGGCCGCGTGGAGGTGGTGGCGACGACCACCAACACGTCCTCGACCGGCTCGCAGGTGTTCGCCTTCGACGCCTCCGGGGCGCTCGTGCGGGGCTGGCCGCGCTACGACCAGCAGTCCGACGCCACCTTCAACGGCGCCGGCAACCACGGGTACGGCGCGTACGGCGAGAACGTGGGGATCGGGAACCTCGACAGCGATCCGCAGCTCGAGGTCGTGGTCACGTTCGACAACCACCAGATCAACCTGTTCAACCACGACGGGTCGTCGGTGCTTGCGTCGCCGTGGTACCGCAACCGCCAGAGCGCCCACGCCGGGCGGCGCCTCGGGTGGGGGCAGTTCATCCGCTGGCTGAGCCCGCGCGTCGAGGACGACCACTACCACCGTCAGGTCGGTGAATGGCCGGACGTGCGCCAGACGGCGTGGCTGCAGTGGACGGCCTCGCCGCCGTCGATCGCCGACCTCGACCGCGACGGGCGCAACGAGGTGATCGGCGTGCCGAACGTCGAGCGCAAGGAGCCGTACGAGACGCAGGCGTACGCGTTCATGGTGCTCGACGGCGCGTACGGGAGCGGGTCGCGCTCCGCGCGCCGGCACAAGGGCTTCCGGCGCCTGCCGCTGACGTCCAAGCCCGCGGTCCGCGGCGACGGCGACTGGTACCCGCCGAGCGGCATTCCCGCGCCGACGATCGTGAACCTCCGCGGCGATCGCCGCCCCGAGATCGTGGCGTCGGTCCCCGACGGGCGCGTCTACGCGATCGGACCCGGCGGCAAGCGGCTGTGGCGCTACGACTACGCCCGCGGCGCGCGCAAGACGTTCGCGTCCGAGGTCGTGGCCGCCGACCTCAACCGCGACGGCAGGACCGAGCTCGTGTTCGGCACCTACGGCGCAGCGCCCCGCTCCGGCCGCCTGGTCGTCCTCTCCGCGGCCGGCAGGAAGCTGCACGACGTCCGCCTGCGCAACCAGGGCAGCAACGGCAATGGCATCGGCATCCCCGCCGCACCCTCGATCGCCGACCTCGACGGCGACCGCCGGCTCGAGATCGTCGTCTCGACGTTCGACCACGGCATCGACGTCTACCGCGTCCCGCGCTCGCGCACGAACCGGTTGCCATGGCCGACCGGGCGCGGCAACCTCCTCCGCAACGGCTCATAGGAGAGGAGCGCCCGTGGCGCAGCGATACGAGTACAAGGTCGAGACGATCCGGTCGTCGCTCGTCGGCGACAAGATCGACAGCGGCGGGGTGGAGGAGGCGCTCAACGAGCTCGCCCGCGACGGGTGGCAGCTCAAGAGCCTGACCGCCGCGCAGGTGAAGGGCAGGATCGGCCCCGGCGGGACGGAGGGCCTGCTCGCGGTCTTCGAGCGGCCGGTCGCAGCGGGCTGACCGATGCGCAGAGGGTCGGCGGCGCTGGGAAGCGCGCTGTTCCTCGTGATCGCGCCCGGCGTGGTCGCCGGGCTCGTTCCGTGGCTGCTGACCGGCTGGAGCTCGGCCGGCCCGCCGGTTCCGGTCGCGGTGCTCGGCGGCGTGCTCGTGGTGAGCGGCGTGGGCGTGCTGCTGCATGCGTTCGCGCGCTTCGTGGTCGAGGGGCGCGGGACGCCGGCGCCGGTCGCCCCGACCGAGCGGCTCGTGGTCGGCGGCCTGTACCGGCACGTGCGCAACCCGATGTACGTCGCCGTCGGCGCGACGATCGTCGGCCAGGCGCTGCTCCTCGGCCGCCCGTGGCTGCTCGCCTATGCCGCGGCGTTCTGGGCGGTCGTGGCGGCGTTCGTCCGCGGCTACGAGGAGCCGACGCTGAGCGCCCGCTACGGCGAGCAGTACGCCGAGTACCGGCGCGCGGTGCCGGCGTGGTGGCCGCGCCTCAGGCCCTGGTCGTGAGCGGCGCCCCGCTACGCGCTGAGCGGCTTGCGCAGGTAGACGACGTGGCCGACGTCGATCGCGCGGCGGTCGTACTCGACGTAGCCGATCCGCGTGTAGAGCGCGAGGTTCTCGGTCATCGTTTCGTGGGTGTAGAGCGCGATCGCGTCGAAGCCGCGGCGGCGCGCCTCGGCCTCGGCGTGCTCGAGCAGCGCGCGGCCGACGCCGGTTCCCTGATGCGCCGGGTCGACGGCCACGTTCTCGACGGTGAAGCCTTCCTCGCCCACGTCGAGGACAAGGAGCCCGGCGATCTCGCCGCTGTGCTCGGCGACGGTGACCACGCCGGCGCGGACGAGTGCGCCGTAGTCCTCGCTCAGCGGCCCCGGCGGCCGACCCATGCGCTCGACGTAGTGGCCGTAGGCGGCCTCGACGAGGGTGGTCAGGCGCGGCGTGTCGGCGTCGGTCGCCGGCCGCAGCCTCACAGCTCCGCTCTCCGGCGCTCGAGGAAGCGGCGCTCGGCGTCCGAGTGCACGAGCTCGAGCGCGCGGTCGTAGGCGGCGCGGGAGTCGTCGCGGCGGTCGAGCCGGCGCAGCAGCTCCGCGCGCGTCGCGTGGAGGTAGTGGTAGGCGTCGAGCTCGAGGCGCTCGACGAGCGCGAGCGCCCCAGCGACATCGCCGGCCTCGGCCACGGCGGCGGCGCGGTTGAGCTCGACGATCGGCGAGCCCGTGAGGCGGCCGAGCTCGCCATACAGCGCCGCGATCTTCGGCCAGTCCTGCGGTTCGTCGGCATGCAGCGCCGCGATCGCCGCCTGCAGCACGTACGGCCCCGGCGCGCCGAGCGCGAGGGCGCGGTCGAGCTCCGCCCGCCCGGCATCCATCTGCTCGCGCGTCCCAGAGCGAGCGATCCTGGTCGGCGAGCAGCACGACCGCGCCGCCGGCAAAGCGGGCCTCGCGGCGGGCGTCGTTGAGCAGCATCAGCGCGAGCAGCCCGCGCACCTCCGCCTCGTCGGGCATCAGCTCGGCGAGCGCGCGGCCGAGCCGGATCGCCTCGGCGGCGAGGTCGCCGCGGCCGCTGTAGCCCTCGTTGAAGATCAGGTAGACGACCGCGAGCACCGCCGCCAGGCGGTCCGGCAGCAGGTGCGCCGGCGGCACGCGGAACGGGATGCCGGCCGCCGCGATCTTGTGCTTCGCGCGCACGAGCCGCTTCGCCATCGTCGCGTCGGGGACGAGGAACGCGCGCGCGATCTCCTCGGTGCTGAGGCCGCCGAGCGTGCGCAGCGTGAGCGCGACCTGCCCCTCGAGCGCGAGCGCCGGATGGCAGCAGGTGAAGACGAGCTCGAGCCGCTCGTCGGGGATCGTGGTCTCGTCGAGGTCGTCGTGCATGGCTTCGGGGACGTCGAGCAGGCGCAGCTTCGCCGCGAGCGTCCGGTCGCGGCGGATCCGGTCGATCGCGCGGTTGCGCGCGGTGGCGTGCAGCCAGGCTGCGGGGTTGGCGGGCGTCCCGTCGCGCGGCCAGCGCTCGGCGGCGGCGGCGAACGCCTCCTGGGCAGCCTCCTCGGCGAGGTCGAAGTCGCCGAGGAAGCCGATCAGGTTGGCGAGCACGCGGCCCCATTGCTCGCGGAAGGTGTGCTCGAGGGCGGTCACCACTCCACGATCGGGCGCACCTCGATCGCGCCGCCCATGCGCGCCGCTGGGACGCGTGAGGCGATCTCGATCGCCGCGTCGAGGTCGTCGGCGTCGAGCAGGAAGTACCCGCCGATGGCCTCCTTGACGGCCACGAACGGGCCGTCGGTCGTCAGCGTGCGACCGTCCTGGACGCGGACGGTGGTCGCGGTCTCGGGACCGTCGAGCTGCAGGCCCGGGCTCACGCCCGCGGTCTGGTTGAGCGCCTGATAGTCGGCGTACACCTGGTTCTGCTCGGCTTCGGACAGGCGACCCCACGCCTCCTGGTCCCGAGGGGTCGGCGCGTCGCCCTGGTGGATCAGCAGCATGTACTTCATGGCGTCCTCCTTTGCGGGGATGGTCGCCTATGAGACGAACGGGACGCGGCGCGATGGACAGCCCGCGATGAATCCGCATCGTTCGCGAGGTCTGATTGCCATGAGATCCGACCCGATCGCCAGGTTCGACAGCCGCTTCAGCGACCCCGCGGCCGGCCCGACCGCCTGGCCTGACGCCGCCGCCGTGCTCGAGCGCGCGGAGCTGTATTGGCTCACCACCGTGCGCGCCGACGGGCGCCCGCACGTGACGCCACTGATCGGGGTGGTCCATGGCGGCGCGATGCACTTCTGCACCGGCCTGCGCGAGCAGAAGGCCCGCAACCTCGAGCAGAACGCCGAGGTTGCGGTCACCACCGGCACGAACACCTGGGCGCAGGGCCTCGACGTCGTGGTGGAGGGCCGCGCGCTCCGCGTGAGCGACCGCGACGAGCTCCAGCAGCTCGCCGACGCCTACGAGGCCAAGTACGGCAGCGTCTGGCACTTCGACGTCGGCGACGGCGTCTTCGGCGAGGGCGAGGACGCCGCCGCGGTCTTCCGGATCGAGCCCGCGAAGGTGCTCGCCTTCGCCAAGGACCCGCACGCCCAGACCACCTTCCGCCTCAAATGAAATGCTGCGGCGCGCAGACCTCCAGCCTGATCATGCTCCTTCGACCCGACGGTGATGCCGTGATCGTGATCACCCAGCCCGCTCATGCGTGGGTGTCGGGGCAGCTCGCGCGGGCGTGGGGGAACGAGCGGTTCGGGTGGGTGGAGCCATGGGAAGAGGTGTGCCTGGCGGCCGAGCAGCACGACGTCGGGATGACCGACTGGGAGCTCGCGCCGACGCTGAACGCCGCAACCGGGCTGCCGTACTCCTTCATGGAGATGGACCTCGAGACACACGTCGCGCTGTGGTCGGCCGCCCCCGAGCGGGTGCTGCCGCAGAGCCGGTACGCCGCGCTGCTGGTGTCGCTGCACGGGACGGCGCTGTACGAGCGGCGCGATCTCGACCGGCTCGCCCCGCCGGACGCCGACCGGGTGCGGGCGTTCCTCGCCGGCCAGCGAGAGCTGCAGGCACGCCTGCAGCCCGACGACGCCACGGACGTGGAGGTTGCGCGGAATCGGCGCCTGGTGTGGACCTGGGATTCGCTCTCGCTCGGCCTGCTGCTGGACTGGTGGCCGTACGAGCTGCGCGAGGTGCCGACCGCGGACGCAACGGTCGACATCGAGGTGCGGGGCGACGCGGACGTCGTCACGCTGGACCCGTGGCCGTTCACGGCCGAGCGGGTGAGGGTGAAGGCGGAGGCTCGCCGCCTCGCCGGCCGTTACGACGACGAGGCGGCGATGCGCTCCGCGCTCACGCGGGCGCCCTGGATCACGCTCAACAGGGAGCTCAGGCCGGGACGGCCGTGAGCCCGAGCGAGGCGGGCGAAACGCGGAGCGGGCGGCGGTAACGCTTGGCGCGGCGAAGGATCTTGGTCATAACGCTCTGCACGGTACGCGCCCTGGTTGCGCGCCGAAACCGAGGTATCTCCCACGTGGGGGTACGGTTGTCCTCAGCCCGGATCCGGGCTCGGTCAGTGCGGATGCTCGCCGGTGGCGGCCGGCGGCCGCGACTCCTCGGCCAGCGAGGTGATCGTCAGCAGCCCGCGCGCGGCGTCGTCGAGCACGCCGGTGGCCTCGTCGTTCGACCGCGCATAGAGCTCGACGAGCAGGTGCACGACGATCTGGTCCTCGTCGTGCTTGTGGAAGCGCACGTGGGTGAAGAACTCCCGCGTCCCGTTGTCGCCGAACGCGGCGTAGGCGAGCGAGTCGGCGGCCTCGGGGCCGGAGCACGTCTCCACGGCCTCGGCGTCGACCGTCACCGTGCAGGAGGCGACCCACGGCGTGCCGGCCACCATCCGCTCCCAGCGATCCTCGATCGGCTCGATGCGACCGTTGTGGAAGCCCAGGTGCGGCTGGTCGTGCATGCAGTCCAGACACTGGACGACGGCCTCCTGCAGCTCGTCGACCACCTCGGCCCGCTCCCCGGTCACCGGGTCGATGCGATGGATGCCCTCATAGTGCACCTGCACCTCGAGCTCCTGCGACCAGCAGCGGTAACAGCGCAGCCACGCGCCGATCGGCGTTGCCTGGGGAGAACCATCCATAGGAGGCCATTCTATGCTGCGCCCCGTGCGGTACCTGGCTGCGCCGCTGGCCCTGCTCCTGCTCGCGGGCTGCGGCGATTCGGGGCCTCCCCCGGAGGAGCAGGTGCGCTCGACCGTCGCCGCGTTCGCCCGCGCGACGGCCGCCAAGGACTACCGCACCCTGTGCGACCGCCTGCTCTCGCCCGACCTCGTCGAGGAGGTCGAGTCGATCGGCCTGCCGTGCGAGGACGCGCTCGAGCGCGGTCTCGGGGACGTCGAGGACCCGCGGCTCAGCATCGGCGAGGTGACCGTGGATGGCGATACGGCCACCGTCGAGACGCGAACGTCGGCAGCCGGCCAGGAGCCTTCGGCTGACACACTGCGGTTGGTCAACGTCGACGGGACGTGGAAGATCTCCTCACTGGGAGCCTGAGCAGGAGGCCGCACGTGGCAGACGAGCAGATCAGCGATCGCATCGAGGCCCTCGTCAAGGAGGAGCATGAGCTGCTGGACCGCGGCGGCAGCGAGGGCGGGCTCGATCCAGCCGGCCACGAGCGGCTCGAGCACATCCGCGTCGAGCTCGACCGCTACTGGGACCTGCTGCGCCAGCGGCGCGCGCGCCGGGCGGCCGGCCGGGATCCCGAGGGCGCCAGCCCGCGCGACGACGACACGGTCGAGCACTACCTCCAGTGAGCGTCGAGCTCGGGGCGTTCGTCACCCCGGTCGCCGACCCCGAGGCCGTGCTCGAGCAGGTGCTGGCCGCCGAGCGCGGCGGGCTCGAGCTCGTCGGCATCCAGGACCACCCGTACCAGCGCCGGTTCCTCGACACGTTCTCGCTGATCGCGTTCCTGGCGGCGCGCACCGAGCGCGTGCGGATGTTCCCCGCCGTCGCCAACCTGCCCTTGCGCCGCCCGGCGATGCTCGCCAAGGCGGCGGTCTCGATCGATGTGCTGAGCGGCGGACGGTTCGAGCTCGGGCTGGGCGCCGGCGCGTTCTGGGACGCGATCGAGTCGTTCGGGGGCGAGCGCCGCGACGGTCCGGGATCCGTCGACGACCTCGAGGCGGCGATCCCGGTCCTGCGCGCGTGCTTCGCGGGCGAGCGGATCGGCAGCGTGCGGTTCGGGCCGCCGCCGCCACACCCGATCGGCATCTGGCTCGGCGCCTACGGGCCGCGGATGATGCGCCTGACGGGGCGCCTGGCCGACGGCTGGTTCCCGAGCCTCCCGCGGCTGCCGCTCGAGGACGTGCCGGGCAGGGTGCGGCTGCTCGAGCAGGCCGCCGAGCGCGCCGGCCGCGACCCGCGGGCGATCCGGCGGATCGCCAACGTCGGCGGCGTGATCGCGGACGGGCCGGTCGAGGGCTGGCTGCACGGGCCGCCCGAGCACTGGATCGAGGAGCTCGGCGCGCTCCGGGCCGAGCACGGCTTCGACGGCTTCGTGTTCTCGAGCGACGCTCCGATGCCCGAGCAGATCGGTCGCTTCGCCGCCGAGGTCGCGCCCGCGGTCCGGAGCGTCTAACCGAGGCCTGCGCGCGCCTCGAGCGCCGCCAGTAGGGCGGGCTCGCCGAGCGCCGCGTCCTGGTCCTCGAGCCAGCGCTGGGCGGGGCGGCGGCCGCCGAGCTCGCGCAGGCCGCGCTCCCCGTGCTCGGCCACGAAGTCGGCGAGCGCGCCGAGGCGCCGGGCGCGGGTGCGGGTGGCGGTGAGGTCGAGCCGGTCGCGATGGGCGTCGAGCGCGGTCACGAGCTCGTCGATGCCCGCGGGTGGCGGGATCGCGGACACGGCGACGACCGGGACGTCGCCGGCGCCGAGCGAGCCGAGCGCCGCGTGCAGGTCGCGCTGCGCGCGGTGGGCGATCGGCCCGAAGTCGGCCTTCGTCACCACCAGCACGTCGGGGACCTCCATGATCCCCGCCTTCAGGAACTGCAGCACGTCGCCCGAGGCCGGCTGCACGACGACCGCGACCGTGTCGGCGGCCTCGGCCACCTCGGTCTCGGACTGCCCGACGCCGACGGTCTCGATCACCACGACGTCGAACGCCGCGGCCAGCGCCTGGGCGGCGGCGCGGGTGGCGGGAGCGAGCCCGCCGAGCCGCTCGCCCGCCGCCGTCGAGCGGACGAACAGCCCGCGGTCGGCGGGATCGGTCTCGATCCGCACCCGGTCGCCCAGCAGCGCGCCCCCCGAGCGCTTCGAGGTCGGGTCGACCGCCAGCACCGCCACCGTCCGCCCGTCCGCCCGCCAGGCCTTGGCCAGCGCCGAGAGCAGCGTTGACTTGCCGGCCCCGGGCGGCCCGGTCACGCCGACGACGTGCGCAGGCGCCTCGCCTCCGAGCCGGTCGGGCGCGACCTCGGCGAGCAGCGCGGCCGCCTCCTCCCGCGCACCGCGGTTCTCGAGCATGTTGAGCGCCGCGGGCGCGGCCGTCAGGTCGCGCTCCCGAAGCCGCGCGCCGAGCTCAGAGCCCGTCACGCGGCCGCGCGGGGCGGGCGGGATTCCGATCTGTCCGCCACGATGGCGACGACCGCGCGCAGGATGCGGGTGATCTCGAAGTCCTTGGGCGTGTAGACCGCGGCGACGCCGGCCGCCTTCAGGGCTGCGACGTCGGCCTCGGGGATGATCCCGCCGACCACGACCGGGACGTCGGCGTCGCCGAGGGCGGCGATCACGTCCGGGATCAGCTCCCGGTGCGAGCCCGAGAGGATCGAGAGGCCGATCACGTGCACGCCCTCGTCGATCGCCGAGCGCGCGATCTGGGCGGGCGTGAGCCGGATGCCCTCGTAGACGACGTCCATGCCCGCGTCGCGCGCGCGAACGGCGATCTGCTCGGCGCCGTTGGAGTGGCCGTCGAGCCCCGGCTTGCCGACCAGGATCTTCAGCGTGCGGCCGAGCGCCTCGCTGACGCGGGCGACCTCGTCGCGCAGCTCTGCCAGCTCCTCGCCGGGAATCGTCGCGGCCGCCTCGCCGACGCCCGTCGGCGCCCGGTAGGAGCCGAATGTCTCGCGCAGGGCGGCGGCCCACTCGCCGGTGGTCACGCCCGCCCGGGCGGCCGCGATCGTCGCCGGCATCACGTTCTCGTCGCTCGCGGCCACGCGCCGGAGCTCCGTCAGCGCCGCCTCTACGGCAGCGCCGTCGCGCGCCGCGCGCCACTGCTCGAGGGCGGAGAGCGCCTCCTGCTCGACCGCCTGGTCGACCACGAGGATGCCGCCGTCCGCGGTCAGCGGCGACGGCTCGGTCTCCTCGAAGCGGTTGACGCCGACCATGACCTGCTCGCCCGACTCGATGCGGGTGATCCGCTCGCGGTGCGACTCCACGAGCGCGGCCTTCATGTACGGCACGGCCTCGACCGCGCCGCCCTGCTCGGCCACCCGCGCCATCTCGGCCCGCGCGCCCTCGAGCAGCTCCGCCACCAGCCCGTCCATCACGTGCGAGCCCTCGAACAGGTCGGGGTACTCGAGCAGGTCGGTCTCGTACGCGAGCACCTGCTGAATCCGCAGCGACCACTGCTGGTCCCACGGCCGTGGCAGCCCGAGCGCCTCGTTCCACGCCGGAAGCTGGATCGCTCGCGCGCGGGCGTTGCGACCCAGGGTCACCGCCAGCGCCTCGAGCACGATCCGCTGCACGTTGTTCTCGGGCTGCGCCTCGGTCAGCCCCAGCGAGTTGACCTGCACGCCGTAGCGGAAGCGGCGCTGGCGCTCGTCGGTCACCCCGTAGCGCTCGGACCCGAGCTCGTCCCACAGCAGCGCCATCGCGCGCAGCTTGGCGTGCTCCTCGACGAACCGCACGCCGGCGTTGACGAAGAACGAGAGCCGCCCGAACACGGCGGTCATGTCCCGCCCACCGACCCGCTCGCGAACAGCATCGAGGACGGCGATCGCCGTCGACATCGCGTAGGCGATCTCCTGTACCGGGGTCGCTCCCGCCTCCTGCAGGTGGTACGAGCAGATGTTGACCGGGTTCCAGCGCGGGACGTGCTCGACGGTGTAGGCCACGCTGTCCGCGATCAGCCGCATCGACGGGCCGGGCGGGAACGCGTAGGTCCCGCGCGAGAGGTACTCCTTGATGATGTCGTTCTGGGTCGTGCCGGAGAGCGCCGACGGCTCGATCCCGTTCTCCTCGGCGACGACCAGGTAGAGCGCCAGCAGCCACGCCGCGGTGGCGTTGATCGTCATCGACGTGTTCATCCGGTCGAGCGGGATGCCGTCCATGAGGGCGTGCATGTCGCCCTTGTGGGCCACCGGCACGCCGACCTTGCCGACCTCGCCGCGCGACAGCTCGTGGTCGGCGTCGTAGCCCGTCTGCGTGGGCAGGTCGAAGGCGACGGAGAGGCCCGTCTGGCCCTTGGCGAGGTTGCGCCGGTACAGCTCGTTGGACCGCCGGGCGGTCGAGTGGCCCGCGTAGGTGCGCATCATCCACGGTCGGTCGGGCTCGGGAAGCCGGTGGCTCATTGCAAGTGAATTGTGTCGTAGCCTGAGCGGGCGATGCGGCAGATCGACCTTCGTCACCGGGGCCGAGAGAAGGTCATCGCGTGTTTCGCGCTCGACGGCGTGCTCGTCGATCCCGGTCCCCAATCGTGCGAGGACACCCTGCTCGAGGCGCTCGGCGGCGAGCAGCCCGAGGCGCTGCTCCTGACCCACATCCACTTCGACCACGCGGGCGCGGCCGGGGCGCTGGTGGGCCGCTGGCCCGAGCTCGAGGTCTACGTCCACGAGCGCGGCGCCCGGCATCTCGCGGACCCCGCACGGCTCGTAGCGAGTGCCGCGCGGCTGTACGGCGGGGAGGACGGCCTGCGCGAGACGTGGGGCGAGGTGGTCCCGGTTCCCGAGGACAACCTGAAGGTGCTGACCGGCGGCGAGCGCGTGCGCGGCTTCGCCGTCGAGTACACGCCCGGCCACGCCTCCCACCACGTGGTCTACCTGCACGAGGGGTCGGGGACCGCCTTCGTCGGCGACATGGCGGGGGTGCGGATCCCGCCGTACGACCTCACGCTCGCGCCCACGCCGCCGCCCGACATCGACGTCGAGGCCTGGGAGCGCTCGCTCGACACGATCGCCGCCTGGGAGCCGGACACGCTGGCGCTGACCCACTTCGGCACGGCCGACGACACGCCGGGGCAGCTCGCCGCCGTGCGCGAGGCGTTGCGCTGGCAGGCCGCGCTCGCCGCCGAGCACGACCTCGAGGGCTTCATGGCCGCACTGCACGAGCGGATCGTCGCGAGCGCGCCCGGCGAGGTCGACGCCGCCGAGCAGGCCGCCCCGCTCGACCACCTGTTCCTCGGCCTCGACCGCTGGCGAAGCAAACAGCAGGCATGAGCGAGACGATCGAGCTTCCGCGCACGGGCGACCCCGGCAGCGACCTGGGCGGCCACTGGCGCGTGATCGTGCTCAACGACGATCACAACACGTTCGACCACGTCGCCAAGTCGCTCGCTCGCGTGATCCCCGGTGTCACGATCTCGGCCGGCTACCAGCTCGCGGACAAGATCCACAACAGCGGCCGCGCGATCGTCTGGTCGGGGATGAAGGAGACCGCCGAGCTCTACTGGGAGCAGCTCCAGCAGGCGGGCCTCACGATGGCTCCGCTCGAGCCGGGCTAGCGCCGGCCCCGCTCACGCTCAGCCTGCCGAGGCGTCTCCGCGGGAACGTCCTCGGGGGTGGTTGGGGTCGGTCCGTCGGCATGCCCTCCCGGGGCACCGCTCGCAAGCTCGCGGTCTAGCGCCCCGGGAGGCCACGCCCGCGGACCGCCGCCACACCCGCGGTCGTTGTGGCGTGTTCTCTGTGTTCGGCCATGGGAGGGCGGCACAGCATCGGCTGGTGCAGCGCGGCAACACGAAAGGACGCGATCGGAGACCGGTCCCGCCACAGCGTTGACCCGGTCGACCCCGGGGCGCCGTGGGGCGGGACCTATCTCAACGATCGCTGCGCCTGCGGCGCTCGCTGGCGCCACCGGGGCGACTCCTTCAGCCGCGCCCCCGCGGTTCGAGCGCGGAGCGCTGCGCAGGCGGCCTCGATCCATACAACGAGAACGACTGCTGCTTGCACGCTTGCTGTTTGGATCCGCCGTGACGTCCGGCCTCGAGTAGAGGCTCCGACCGGCGGCGAGCTGACTCGCTTTCACGCTGTCGGCCGTTGGGCCTGACTGGCTTTCGCTGTGTCGCTCGTCGCCGGTCGGGGACGTCCCGGCGTGACTTGATAGGAGCGTGGCACCGCCCCAAGCAAGCCGTGTCCGCCGGTCGTCCACTTGATCCACGAGTGGAAGGGACGGTGCTCATGATCGTGCTCGGTGCGGACATGCCCAAGAGCTCACACACGATCGCTGCTGTCACGGCGTCGACCGGCGAGATGCTCGCTGACAAGACGGCGGCGGTCGGCGCGCGCGGGTTCGATCAGGTGCTGCAGTGGGCCCGGGCTCTCGGCCGCGAGCGGTGTGGGCGCTGGAGGACTGCCGGCACGTGTCGGGCGCCTTCGAGCGCTTCCTGATCGCGCGCGGAGAACGCGTCGTCCGGGTGGCGACTCGGCTGAGTCGCTCCAGACGCTCGCCCTCTCCCGAGCGTCGATGTAGCGCTGCACGATGTCGCACAGCCGCGCGTCGCCGAGCGACCGCACGGTCGCCTGCTGGCTCCGCTCAGGGACACGCTCAAGCGCGCGACCGTCAAGCCGAGCCTGACCTGGTCGCGAGCCGTCGACGAGGCGCTCTGCTTCGGCTGGATCGACGGCGTCCTGAGAGGCGTCGACGACCAGCGCCACATCCAGCGCTTCACGCCGCGCAAGGCGACCAGCAACTGGAGCGCGATCAACCTCGCGAAGGTCGGGCGGCTGCGCGCCGAGGGACGCATGCGTCCGGCCGACGAGGCCGCGTTCGCGCGGCGGCGCGAGGACAAATCGACGGTCTACTCCTTCAAGCAGCGCAAGAACCCGAGCTCGCGCCCGAGGACGAGGGGGCGCTTCAAGTTGAACGCGGCCGCGTGGGACAACTTCATGTCGCGCCCACCGTCGTACCGCCCGGCCCGCGCTCCGGTGGGTGATCGGCGCGAGGCGCGCGAGCGGTGGCTCACGACGCTGATCGAGGACTCGATCGGCCGGCCGGCCGATCAAGCAGCTCACGCGACCGAAGCCGAAGGCGTGAGCGGGCCGTCCCGGTGCGGCTTGCAGCTGCGGCGCGAAGCGCCGCTCGCGCGGCTAGCGCACCTTCAGGGCGCGCGTCACGGCCCGGCGGTTGCCCGCGAGGTCAATCGCCACGATCCGCAGCGTCAAGCGGCCCGCCTTCGCCCGCCGCGCGCGCACGCGGATCACCGTCGCCTGGCCGGCGTGCACCTGCGCGGTCGTTCGTCCGAGCCTGCGGCCGCGGCGATTGCGCAGCTGCGCGACGAGGCGGCCGTCCTCCGACGCAGTCAGGGTCAGCTTGACGCCGCGCCGCCTCAGCTTCCTCGCGCGGATCGACTTCGGCGCTCGCATCTCGACGCTCGGGGCCGCGGTGTCATTCGACCCGCCCAGCGCTCCGCCGCCGGCTCGGGGCACGGTGAAGGTGTGTGAGGCCGTCGCGCTCGCTGCGAGATCGTCGTTCGCTCGCGCAAGGACGGTGTGCTGACCCGCGGCGTAGCTCGCGCTCGCCATGGCGCCGGCGTTGACCCGCTCGAACGTACCGTCGCCGTCGAGGTCCCAGTCGACGGTCACTGGGTCGCCGTCGGGGTCGCTCGCGCCCGCCCGGAACGACACCGGCTCCGCGGTGCGCGGGGTCGCAGTGAGGCGCTCGATCGCGATCGCCGGCGGCGCGTTGACCGTGACCGTTCCCGACATGCCCACGCCGCCCGGAGCTCCGTGGACGTCGCAGTAGAAGGCGATCTTGCCCGGCGTGCCGAGAGTCCGCGTCTGAACAGCGTTGAATGGGCCGCCGCCGGCCTCGAACACCAGGGGGTGCGTGTCGTTCGCCTGCCATCGCACAGTGTCGCCGGCCGCGACGCGCAGCGACGTCGGGGAGTAGGTGTCGCCAGGCCCGAAGCCGATGTCATGTGTGGCAGCGGCGAGGGCGAGCAGAACAGGAGCGACCGCGCCGACCATGCGAGGTCATACGCACGGCTCTCCGCCGGGTTCAACGCCGTAGGCCCCCGGCGCCCAGCTGCTCGCGAGCGTCACCCTTGCCCCCGAAAGGCGCGTCTTCCATCACCGCGATCGCGTCACGCTCGCCGACGTCTCGCCCGCCGGCCGCGCCCGGCTGCTGCGCTCGCGCGCTGGTTGCAGGACGCGGCGTACCACGACTCGCGCGACTCGGTGCCGGGTACGATCGCCATCGCGGGCCTCCTCTAAAGCTCCGGCATTGCCACCAGCGCGAGTCTCTCGCGCCGAGCGGAGGAGGCCCTGGTTCATGCCACCTTTGCGCGAGACGGGCAGTGGCCCGCGGCTACGGCGTCGCGTGAGAGGTAGGCACGGCGGCGTAGCGGCCTCATGATGGGGTCATGAGCACCTCGGCCTCGCCGCGTCGCGGGCTCGGCATCGCGGCCGGTCTTGACGGTGGGATTGTGCGCGAGCTGGCTGCTGGCTGCGAGCAGCTCGGGTATGACTCGCTGTGGTCAAACGACGAGCCGGCTGCTCGCGGTCTGGACACACTTGCGCAGTTCGCCGCGGCCACCGCCAGGGTGCAGCTCGGTGTGGGGGTGTTGCCGCTGCACCGGTACACGCCGGCCCAGATCGCGGCTGACGTCGCGCGCCTTCAGCTCGATCCCGCGCGGCTGTGGATTGGGATCGGTTCTGGTGCGCTGCCGCGTCAGATCGACGCGCTCCAGCGTGCGGTGGCCGAGCTTCGCACGCGGCTGCCTGAGGGGACCCGCGTCATGCTCGCCGCGATGCGGCCGCGGCTGTGCCGCCTCGGCGGTGCGGTGGCTGACGGCGTTCTCCTGAACTGGATGCCGCCCGGCGAGGCTGCGCGAGCGCGCGAGTGGGTCCATCAGGGAGCCGCCGAGCAGGGGCGTACCGCGCCGCTCGTCGCGTCCTACGTGCGGGTCGCTGTGGGCCCGGGCGCGAGCCGGCGCCTCGCCGACGAGGAGAGCTTCTATCGCACCATCAACGCCGGCCATCGAAAGCACTTCGCAGCCATGGCTCTCCCCGTTGGGAGCGTCGGGATCGCGGCCTCGCAGCGGTCCGACCTCGTGCAGGCCCTAGCCCCATACCACCAAGCACTCGATCTTCCGATCGTGCGCGTGCTCGCAGACGCGGACGCGACCCTCCTGCGCGCGGTCACGGACGCGGCAGCGCCATAACCCCACGACAACTCGTACATCGCGCTGGTCGACTGTGCGCCGCTTCCGCCTTGCGCGAGAGGCGACAGGCACCTGATGGCCTACGGATCCGTGACGGGCGGATGCCCGCACGCCCTGTGTTTTCGGTCGGCGCTCCGGCGGCGTAGGCTCGGCTGGACAATGAGCGGAGCTGCGCGGCGACGTCGTTGACGGACCGCGACACCCTAGCGGTGCGCCGCCGACTCCGCGGGTCGAGTAGTGAGCCTGTCGGAAGGGAGAAACGATGGATGAAGAGGTCTTCAACATGTCGGTGCGAAAGTTCCTCAAGACGCTCGGTGTGACCGCTCAACGGGAGATCGAACTTGCGGTCCGTGAGCAGCTGGAACGCGGCGACCTGCAGGGTGACGAGACGCTCGACGCGACCGCGACAGTCACAGTTGCCGGGCTGTCCCGGGATGTCGTCGTGTCCGGGAAGATCTCGCTCGCGTAGGCGTCGGTCGTGGGCTGAGCCGCGTCAGATCGCGCCATGCTGGGCGAATCGCGGGTTCTGCGGCGCTATCGCAATGCGCGAGAACCGGCGGTCTCGGGCCGCTATCAATTCGCACACAAGATCCACAACAGCGGCCGCGCGATCGTGTGCTCGGGCGTGAAGGAGACAGCCGAACTCGACTGGGCGTAGCTCCAGCAGGCCGGCCTCACAATCGCCCCGCTCGAGCCGGGTTAGCTACGCCCGACGTCGCCGCGCCCGCGCTCAACCCAGAGATGCAGCGTCTCCGGTGCGACGTCGGCGCCGTTCGGCCACCTGATCGTTCCGAGCTCGTCGTCAAGCTCGACGCGAGCGAAGTAGCTCGGATCGCGCAGCGGCTCGAACACTTCGCTCCCCTCCCAACCCGAGGCGTCGAGCTCGCCGCTGGCACCGTCATCGAAAGCGATCCGAAGCCGATGCTCGCCCACGATCTCAACCTCGACGATCCGGTGCAGGTGAGCCGCCAGATCCATGGTCAGCGTGCTACGGAAGCGGCTCGAGTCGCACGCTCGGGTTCCTCAGGTCACGCCGTTGGGCGTGAGCGCGCCCTGGGTCACGCGGTCGAACCAGGTGTAGACGATCGGGACTACGAACCAGCTCGTGTGGTCGGCGCGCCAGTCGCTGAACTCGGGGCCGTACCAGTAGGCCTCGAAGTCCATCTTGCTTTCGAAGTGCGCGAACTGCCAGAAGCGGTAGCGATCGTCGTTGGAGCGCATGACCTCGTAGTCGGTGGCCCCGTAGCGGAGCGCCAGCGGCGCGATCTCGCGCAGCGCCTGCTCGAACTGGTCGCCCCGGAAGACGGTGCAGTACCAGGGGATGTTGACGACGCCGGCCATCAGGCTCCCACCTCCGCCCGGATCGCGCCGGGCCCGTCCGCGGTCTTGCCGAGGCCCTCGGACTCCGCGCCCACGAGGATCGCGATCTTTCCGAGGTGCTGGTTCTCCTTCATCATCTGGTGCGCCTCGGCGACCTGGTCGAAGCCGAGGGTCCTCCAGAGTACGGGACGGACGGCCCCGGACTCGATCAGCTCGTTCGCCTTGTGGCACTCGTAGGCGTTCGCGAAGTGCGAGCCGACGATCTTCTTCTGCTTCATCCACAGGTAGCGGACGTCGAAGTCGAGGTTGTAGCCGGTCGTCCCGGCGCAGATGACGACGCTGCCGAACGGCTTCACTGCCAGCACCGAGGTGGGGAACGTGGCGCGGCCGACGTGCTCGAAGACGATGTCCGGCGGCGCCCCCAGCTTCTCCGCGACGAGCTTGCAGAACCGGCGCGACTCCTTGAAGCGCGCCTTCTCCTCGTCGAGCGTCTCGCCGCCGCGGCGCATCATGCCCGCGAACTCGTTGCGGTCGATCACGTCGATCGCGCCGAGCTCCCGGCACAGGTCGGCCTTCTCGTCGGAGGAGACCACGCCGACGGCCGCCGCGCCCGCCAGCCGGCAGAGCTGAAGCGCGAACACGCCGAGGCCGCCGGCGGCGCCCCACACCAGCACGCGATGGCCGGCTTGCAACGAGACCTGCTTCACGAGCATGCGGTAGGCGGTGAAGTACGTCAGCCCGTAGGAGGCGGCCTCCTCCCAGGTCAGCGCCGCCGGCTTGGGCAGCAGCTGCTGGGCCTGCACCTTGCAGTACTCGGCGAACGATCCCCAGGTCGTCTCGTAGCCCCAGATCCGCTGCGAGGGCGCGGCCATCGGGTCGAGGCCGTGCACCTCGGGGTCCTCGTACGACGCCTGGTTGCAGTGGATCACGACCTCGTCGCCGGGCTTCCAGCGCGTGACGCCCGGCCCCACGCGCTCGACGATGCCCGACGCGTCGGAGCCGCCGATGTGGTGGTCCTCGGCGTGGTAGCGGAAGACCGAGACCGGCTCGCCCAGCGCCGCCCACACGTTGTTGTAGTTCACGCCGGCCGCCATCACGCGCACGACGACCTCCATCGCGCCCGGCTCGGGCACCTCCATCTGCTCGATCTGGAACGCGTCGCGCGGCTCGCCGAGCCGGTCCTCGCGGATGACCCAGGCGTCCATCGTGCTCGCTGGCATGGGTGGGGACCCTATCTTCGGATCAGAACCAGTCGTGCCGCTTGACCCACAGCACGGTGGCCAGGATGGCCGTCGGGATGACGAATCCGCCGACGCCGAAGATCAGGAAGTCGCGCTGGGACTCCACGTTGTCGACCAGCCAGCGGAAGTTCTGGCCGAAGAAGCCGGTGACCAACGTCCAGACGACGAAGAACGTCGCCACCACGCTCAGCCGCGTCGCGGTGCGGTTGACGCGTTCGGCGCTGGCGTTGAAGTAGGTCGACGTGAGCGCCATCAGGTCGTCGGTCTGACGGTCCATCTCGCTCACGAGCTGCGCCAGGTGGTCGCCCACGTCGCGCAGGTACTCGCGCGTGCCGCGGCTGAGCGAGGCGAGCTCCATGATCGCGGTGGTCGCGGTGTGGAAGTAATCGTGCTGGCCCACGAGCAGCCGGTCGAGGTCGTGGATCGCCTGCTTGAGGCGGTACACGCGGCGCAGGTGCTCGCGCCGCGGCCGGTCGAGCACCTCGCCCTCGAGGTCGTCGATCAGCTCCTCGAAGCGCTCGACCGCCGGGTAGAAGGCGTCGGTGAGGCCGTCGAAGATGCGGTAGACGAGGTAGTCCTCCTCGTGGGTCTTCTCGGGCTCAAGGCGGGTGTGGAGCTCCGTGAGCTGGGGGAGGGCGGCGTGGTGGACGCTCACGATCCAGTGGCCGGACACGTAGACGTGCACCTCGGCGGGCCTGTGGACCGGGTCCCCGGGGTCCCGCACCGCGGTGTAGAAGACCACGAGCACGTGGTCCTCATACGTATCCACCTTCGGCCGCTGGCCGAACTCGCGCGTGTCCTCGAGCGCGATCGGGTGCAGGTCGAGCGTCGAGCGCAGCGCGTCGAGGTCGGCTGCCGGCGGCGACTCGAGGTCGAGCCAGAAGAACTCGTCGCGCCGGAGGTAGCCGGCGATCCGCTCGCCGTCGACGGCGGTCAGGACGTCCACGGCGGGAAGGCTATGCGCGAGGCGCCGACGGCTCAGCTGTGCAGACCGCACTCGGTCTTGGCCGCGCCGGCCCAGCGCCCCTCGCGGCCCGCTCCCGGCTTGGTGCAGTGCGTGCAGCCGATCGAGGCGTAGCCCTGGTCGTGCAGCGGGTTGTACGGGAGGTCGTGGTCGCTGATGTAGCGCCACACGTCGGCCTCCGCCCAATCCGCGAGCGGGTTCGCCTTCCACTTCTCGTGCTTGCCGTCCCACGCCAGCTTGGCCGTGCTCTCGCGCTCGGGGGACTGGTCGCGGCGCACGCCCGAGACCCAGGCGTCGACGTCGGACAGTGCCCGCACGAGTGGCTGGACCTTGCGCAGCGCGCAGCAGGCGTCGGGGTTGGTCGCCCACAGCCGGTCGCCGTAGAGGACGGCCTGGCGGCCGAGGCTCGGCCCCTGGTGGACCTGGATCTCGATCCCGTAGCGCGCCTCGACGCGCTGCCAGGTCTCGTACGTCTCCGGGAACAGCACGTGGGTGTCGAGCGTGAACACGCGCGCGTCGGGCGCGATCCGCAGCAGCAGGTCGAGCACGACGACCGACTCCTTCTGGAACGAGCAGGCCACCGCGAGCCGCGGGTGGAAGCGCTCGACCACGTACTCGAGCACCCCGGAGGCGTCGAGCGCTTCGAGGTCGGGGCTGAGCTTGGTCTTCGCCAGGGTCCCGCTCATCCGGATCGTAAATATACAAAACCCGATTGGATTACGACAGTTTGTCGCCCGTAGGGGTCAGACCCTCCTGGTCGCTAGCATCTTGCAAGTGACTACGCTCGACGACCGGCCCTCCGCTCCCGGCGCCGTCCCGGGCGACGCCGAGGCGCTCGACGCGTACTCACGCGTGGTGACGAGCGTGGCCGAGGCGCTCGGGCCGTCGGTGGCCAACCTGCGCGTGTTCAGCCGCCGCCGCTCGGCCGCGGGCAGCGGCTCCGGCGTCGTCATCACGCCCGACGGCTTCATGCTCACGAGCGCCCACGTGGTGGGCGCCGGGGGCGCCCGCGTGGGCGCGTCGTTCGTCGACGGGTCCGATCTCCAGGCGACCGTCGTGGGCACCGACCCGCTGTCCGACCTGGCCGTCCTGCGTGCCGAGTCGGCACGCCTGGCGGCCGCCGAGCTCGGCGACGCGGCGACGCTGCGGGTCGGCCAGCTCGTGGTCGCGATCGGCAACCCGCACGGCTACGCCGGGTCGGTGACCGCGGGCGTCGTGTCCGCCCTCGGCCGCTCGCTCCCCGCCCGTGCCGGCGGCGCCACGCGCATCATCGACGACGTGATCCAGACCGACGCCGCGCTCAACCCCGGCAACTCCGGCGGCGCGCTCGTGGACGGCCGTCAGCGCGTGGTCGGGATCAACACCGCGGTCGCGGGCGTCGGGCTCGGCCTCGCCGTGCCCGTCAACGCCACCACCCGCCGGATCGTGTCCGCGCTGATGCGCGACGGGCGCGTCCGCCGAGCCTGGATCGGCATCGCGGGTGGCGCTCGCCCGCTGCCGCCGCGCGTGGCGGCCACGCTCGGTCGCGACCGTGCGATCGAGGTCGTCGAGGTCATCGACGGGTCACCTGCCGCGGCCGCCGGGCTGCGCCCCGAGGACCTCGTCGTCGGCGTCGACGGCCTCCCCGTCCGCGGGGTCGACGACCTCCAGCGGCTCATGACCGAGGAGCGGATCGGCACCCGCTGCGAGCTCGAGATCGTCCGCAGCGGCCGCAGCCGCACGGTGTCGCTCACCCCGCGCGAGCTGTAGCTCCCGAGCGAGATTCAGCGTGGACCGGCTCCCGTCTATTTGCGGACGTAAGTCTGGTCGAGCCGTGCATCCACGGCCTCGGCCGAGAAGATGTGCTCGATCAGCATCACCGCCGCACCGACGACGCCGGCCCGGTCGTCCAGGGTCGAGCGCGTGATCCGCAGCGAGCGGGTGCCGAGCGGTACCGCGCGCTGGTAGACGAGCTGGCGCACGCCGGCCAGCAGCGGCTCGTTCGCGTGCGCCATGTCGCCCCCGATCACGATGATGCCCGGGTTGAAGAAGTTCACGGCCGCGGCGAGCACCTCGCCGAGCTCGCGCCCCGACTGGCGCACGAGCTGCACCGCCCGCGGCCGGCCCTCGCGCACGAGCTTGACGACGTCCCGCGTGTTCTCCGCGAGGAGACCCTCGGCCGACAGCTTGGCGGCGACCGCGGCCCCGCCCGCGACGGCCTCGAGGCAGCCCTGGTTGCCGCACCGGCACAGCACGTCGTCGTGCCCGAGCACGTGGATGTGCCCGATGTCGCCGGCCGCGCCCAGCGCTCCGCGATGGATCCGCCCGTCGGTGATGATCCCGCAGCCGATCCCGGTGCCGACCTTCACGAACAGCATGTGCTCGAACTCGCGGCCGGCCGTCCAGTGCTCGCCCAGCGCCATGATGTTCACGTCGTTGTCCACCAGCGCCGGCGCGCCGAAGTGGTCGGCGAGCCGGCGCGCCACCGGGTAGCCGTCCCAGCCGGGCATGATCGGCGGCGCGACCGGCGTGCCAGTGGCGAACTCCACCGGGCCCGGGACGCCGACGCCGACGCCGACCACCTGCGCGGGCGTCGGGCGGATCGTCTCCAGGAGCGCGCGGAACGCCGACTCGAGCCAGGTCAGCACCGCCTCCGGCCCGTCTGCGATCGCGATGTCGTGAGACTCCTCGGCGATGACGCGCGCGCCGAGGTCGGTCACGGCGAGCCGGCAATGCGTCGCCCCGAGGTCGGCGGCCAGGATCACGCCGGCCCGCGCGTTGAACGCGAACGCCTGGGGCGGCCGGCCGCCGGTGGAGGCGTTCTCCCCGACCGGGACTACGAGGCCCTGCGCGAGCAGTGCATCGATTCGTTGCGCGACGGTCGAGCGAGCCAGGCCCGTGCGGGCCACGAGCTCCGCGCGGGTGGTCGACTCCTTGTCGCGGATCGCCTGCAGCATCGCGCCGGCTCCCGAGGTGGCGCCGTTGCTGTTCTTGGAGTCGGACGCCATATCTCGCCATCGTACAGACTTTGAGCGGCATGTGAACAAAAGTTAGGGTTTGCTTCGTCCGAACCCTGGGCCCGACGGGATCGCGTGAGCGGCCCTGCCGGCGTGGCCAGAAGTGTGAGAAACCCTGATGAACCGACGGGCCAGATGTGCGCGTCGACGAAGCAGGTGGACGTCGGGCTCAAATCTAAACACCGCGATCTTTTGCTTGACAGACGACTAAAGCTCATCTACCGTCCGCCACATGGAGGAGAGGAGCTTCCGGGTCGGCATCGCCGGCACGGGTTTCATCGGAGCCGTGCACGCCCGCGCGGCGCGGCTCGCCGGGGCACGGCTCGTCGGCGTCGCTGCGTCGACGCCCGAGCGGTCGGCCGACGCCGCTCGGCGCCTGGGCGCTGAGCGTGGGTTCGAGAGCGCCGAGGCACTGGCCGAGTCGCCGGACGTCGACGTCGTGCACGTCTGCACGCCGAACCACCTGCACCTGCCCGTCGCCGAGGCGGCGCTGGCGGCCGGCAAGCACGTCATCTGCGAGAAGCCGCTGGCGGTCGACGTCCCCGGCGCCCAGCGGCTGGCCGAGCTGGCCGGTGCGAGCGGGCGCTGGGCGACGGTCCCGTACGTGTATCGCTACCACGCCACGGTCCGCG
The DNA here is from genome assembly GCA_963838655.1 of uncultured Solirubrobacteraceae bacterium. Lineage (GTDB taxonomy): Bacteria > Actinomycetota > Thermoleophilia > Solirubrobacterales > Solirubrobacteraceae > DASSUW01. The sequence continues at coordinate 47,846 of CAWIRW010000017.1, forward strand.
AGGCGCGCGAGCGGGTGCGCGACGGGCGCACCGGCGCCGTGCGTCTCGTGCACGGCAGCTACCTGCAGGACTGGCTGCTGCGGCCCGAGGACGACAACTGGCGCGTCGAGCCGGATCTCGGCGGCGCGTCACGCGCGTTCGCCGACATCGGCTCCCACTGGTGTGACCTGGCGGAGTTCGTCACCGGGCACCGGATCACGCGCCTCAGCGCCCGGACGCTGACGGCGGTCACCGACCGCGTCCGCGCCGACCACCGCGAGGCGTTCGCCGGCGGCGGGAACGGCGGAGCGATGCGCGCCGTCGGGACCGAGGACGCCGCGGTCATGCAGTTCGAGACCGACGGCGGCGCCATCGGCTCGACCGTCATCAGCCAGATCTCCGCCGGCCGCAAGAACCGGCTGTGGCTCGAGGTCGACGGCGCCGACGAGTCCGTGGCGTTCGACCAGGAGGAGTCCGAGAGCCTGTGGTGCGGGCGCCGCGAAGCCGCGACCATCATCAAGCGCGATCCGGCCTTCCTCTCGCCGGCCGCGGCCCGCCTGGCCTGGCTGCCCGCCGGCCACGCCCAGGGCTACGCCGACTGCTTCGACGCCTTCGTCGCCGACACCTACGCGTCGATCCGGCGCGACGAGCCGGCCGACGGCCTGCCGCTGTTCGCCGACGGCCTGCGCACCGCGCTGATCACGGACGCCGTGCTCGCCGCCGCCCGTGAAGACCGCTGGATCGACCTGCCCGCCCACGCCTCCCTGGAGATCGCCCGATGAGCAAGCCTGTCCTCGAGGTCCGCAACATCGCCAAGCAGTATCCCGGCGTGCGGGCCCTCGACGGCGTCGACTTCGACGTCCTGGCCGGGGAGGTGCACGTCCTCCTGGGTCCCAACGGCGCCGGGAAGTCCACGCTGATCAAGTGCGTGTCGGGCGCGGTGGCGCCGTCGGAGGGCGAGATCCTCGTCGAGGGGGAGCCGCTGCCGACCGGCGAGCCGTCGGAGTCGATGGCGCGCGGCGTCGGCACGATCTACCAGGAGCTCGACCTGGTCGAGGACCTGACGGTCGCCGAGAGCGTGTTCCTCGGCCATGAGGCCCGCCGCGGCGGGCTGCTCGACCGCAATGCGATGCGCCGCGAGACCGCTGCGCTGCTCAAGCGCCTCGATCACGAGAACATCTCGCCCAACGCCCGCGTGCGCTCGCTGCGGCCGGCCGGCCAGCAGATCGTGTCGATCGCCCGCGCGCTGTCGCGCCAGATCAAGCTGCTGATCATGGACGAGCCGTCCGCGATCCTCGACGACCACGAGATCGAGACGCTGTTCGGGGTCGTGCGCCGTCTCACGTCCGAGGGCGTGGGCGTGATCTACATCTCCCACCGGCTCGACGAGGTCAAGCGCATCGGCGACCGCGTGACGGTGCTCTCGGACGGGCGGACGGTTGCCGTTGGGCTGCCCGCGGACACTCCGCCGGACCGGCTCGTCGAGCACATGGTCGGCCGCAAGGTCGAGCAGCTGTTCCCCGATCGCCACAAGTCCAACGGCGAGGTGCTGCTCGAGGTGCGCGGCGTCGCCCGGCCCCCGGTTAGGCCGGCATCGTTCATGGTGCACGCCGGGGAGATCGTCGGCATCGGCGGCCTCGTCGGCGCCGGCCGCACCGAGCTCCTGCGCCTCGTCTACGGCCTCGATTCCCCGGACGAGGGCGAGGTTCTGGTCGACGGCAATCGGCTCCCGGCAGGACGCCCGGCGGCGTCGATCGCCGCCGGGCTCGGCCTGGCGCCCGAGGACCGCAAGTCCCAGGGCCTGCTGCTCGGCTGGTCGCTGGCGAGCAACGTCACGATCGCCGACCTCGGCACGTACCGGCGACGGGGGCTGCTGAGCCCCCGGGCCGAGCGCAAGGCCGCGGGCGAGGTGCTGCGGGAGCTCAACACCAAGCCGGACAACCCGCGCGCACTGGCCCGCGAGCTGTCGGGCGGCAACCAGCAGAAGGTCGTGCTCGCGCGCTGGCTGATGCGTGAGTGCAAGGTGCTGCTCTTCGACGAGCCCACGCGCGGCGTCGACGTCGGCGCCAAGGCCGAGATCTACCGCCTGATCGTCGACCTCGCGAAGGCCGGCAAGGGCATCGTCGTCGTCTCGTCCGAGCTGCCCGAGCTGATCGGACTCTGCAACCGCGTGCTGGTGATGCGCGAGGGCGAGCTCGTGGCCGACGTACCCGGCGAGGAGGCGACCGAGTTCGACCTGCTGCGCCACGCCGTCACCCATCCCGAGTCTGTCCCGGAGGAGATCCGATGACCACTGTTCCCGAGACCGGCGGCAGGCGGCTCCCATTCGGGCTGTCCGGCAGCCGCATCCAGCTTCAGGAGTACACGCTCGTCGGCGTCGTGATCGTGCTGTTCATCGCCGGTGCGATCCTCGAGCCGGACGCCTTCCCGACGTCGGACAACATCCTCAACGTCCTGCGCCAGAGCTCGGTGATCGGCGTGCTGGCCATCGGCATGACGTTCGTGATCGCGACCGCCGGCATCGACCTGTCGGTCGGCTCGATGGTGGCCGCCGCCGCGGTTGTGGGCGGCCAGTTCGCCGACTCGGGCAGCTTCGCCTTCCTCCTGGGCGCGATCGGCATGGGCGTGCTCCTGGGGGGCGTCAACGCCGGCCTGATCGCCTACGGCAGGGTCGTGCCGTTCATCGCCACGCTCGCGATGTTCGCGATGGCCCGCGGCCTCGCTCTGTGGATCAGCGACAAGACCCCGATCTCGATCTTCGACCTCGAGGGCGTGCGCTGGTTCGGCACCGGCGAGGTCATCGGCATCCCGTCGTCCGTGATCGTGTTCCTGGCGGTGGCGGTCGGGGGCTGGATCCTGCTCAACCGCACGAGCTACGGCCGCCATGTCGTCGCCGTCGGCGGCAACCGCGAGGCGGCCCGCATCGCGGGCGTGAAGGTCTCGCGGATCATCTTCAGCGTCTACGTGCTGAGCGGCATCTGCGTGGCGATCGCGGCGATCCTCGTCAGCGGCCGGCTATCGAGTGCCTCGCCCGTCATCGGCACGCTGTACGAGCTCGACGCGATCGCCGCCGTCGTGATCGGCGGCACCGCGCTCTCGGGTGGCCGGGCGACGATCGTGGGCACCGTCCTCGGCGTCCTCACGTTCGCGCTCATCTTCAACTTGATGACGCTCATGGACCTGGCGGTCGAGATCCAGCAGGTCACCAAGGGGGTGATCATCGTCGCCGCCGTCCTGCTCCAGCGCAAACAGCCGTAGCACCACCACTGCACCACCGCACGACCTTTCCACGTAACCAGGAGGAGTCCCTGATGAGCATCAAGCGTCTTGTCGTTCCACTGTGTGCCGCCTTGGCACTCGGGTTGGTCGCCTGCGGGTCGGATGACGACTCGGGTGGCAACACCAGCACCGTCGAGCAGAAGAAGGGCACCCCGGCGCAGTCCGAGCCCGTCACCATCGCGTTCAGCGCTCCCGGCGCCGACCACGGCTGGATGGCCGCCATCACCGAGAACGCCCGCAAGCAGGCGGACGAGCTCGAGGGCGTCACGCTCGAGCTGGCCGAGGGCGTCACCGACTCGGCCGCCCAGGCCGACCAGATCGAGACCCTGATCGCCTCCAAGCCCGACGCGCTCGTCGTGCTGCCCAACGAGGGCGAGGCCCTCACCCCGGTGGCGCTGAAGGCGATGCAAGCCGGGATCCCGGTCGTCAACGTCGACCGCGAGTTCACCGAGGCCGGCGCCTACCGCACCCTGATCACGGGCGACAACTACGGCATCGGCTACGAGGCCGGCAAGTACTTCGCCAGTGAGCTCAAGTGCGAGGGCAACGTCGTCGAGATCCAGGGCCTCGCCGGCATCTCGGTCACGGAGCAGCGCTCGCAGGGCTTCAAGGACGCCCTCCAGCGCGAGTGCAAGGGCGGCGTCGAGATCGTCGCCAGCCAGCCGGCCGACTTCCTGCCTGACAAGGGCCTGTCGGTGATGGAGAACATCCTCCAGGCGCAGAAGAACATCGACGGCGTGTACACGCACGACGACGACATGGCCGAGGGCGTCGTGGCAGCAATCGAGAACGCCGGCCGCGAGGACGAGATGTTCCTCACGGGCGCAGGTGGCTCGAAGGCCGCCATGGATCGCATCAAGGCCGGCGGCCTGTACCGCGCGACGTTCCTCTACAACCCGTCGATGTCGGCGTCGGCGATCAACCTCGCACGGCTGATCGCTCAGGGCTCCGGGCTCTCGGACCTCGCCGAGCCCGAGGTGCCCAGCAAGATCACGGTCACCGCGACCACGGTCACCAAGGACAACGTCGACACGGTCAGCGAGCTCGGCTACTGATCACGCGGCGTACGCACGGCCCCCGGCGACCGCCGGGGGCCCGTGCCGGCCTCTAGAATCCGTCACATGCTCCGCATCGTCCAGGGCCGCCGCCTGCTCGAGCTCGACGTCGGCTGATTCGAAGCGCTCGCCGCACGCCACGCCGGGATCGCGGTCGATCTCGGCACCGGTGACGGCCGCCGCGTCCTGAGAGCCGCCGCCGCCCATCCTCAGACGCTCGTCGTGGGCGTCGACGCCAGCGCCGCCGGCATGGCCGAGGTCTCGCGCCGTGCCGCTCGCCGCGGCGCACTCCCGAACGCGCTGTTCGTCGTCGCCGCCGCCGAGCACCCGCCGTAAGCGCTCCAGGGCATCGCCGGATCGCTGACGGTGAACTTCCCGTGGGGCTCGCTGCTGCGCGGCGTCCTCGGCCACGACGACGCCGTGCTCGCCGGCATCGCGTCGCTGCTCGCGCCGGGTGCCGAGGCGGTGGCGCTGGTCTCGGTCACGCCGCGTGACGGACTGCCGCCGCTGCCCGAGCCGGACGACCTCGCCGACGCATACGCGCGTCACGGCCTCTGCCTGATGGAGGTCCGTCCGGCGACGACGGCTGAGATCGGCGCCTCCGGCTCGTCGTGGGCCAAGCGCCTGCGCGCCGGTGAGGCACGGCCGGTGACGCGTCTGCGAGTCCAACTTCCGTCCGGTCTGTCTACAGACGCTCGTGCCGGATGACGATGCGGTCGTGACGGCCGGGCAAGGACCGCCGGCCCGAGACCGATCAAGGAGGATCATTGCCACGCAAGCTCAGCCGCGCGCAGCGCCTGCTCGCCACCATCGGTGGTGCGGTCTGCCTCGCCGGCGCGCTCCCGGGAGCGGCCCTGGCTGCCGAGTGCCCGGTGCAGCCGACGTTGAAGGCGTTCGCCGAGTTCGGCGACGAGAACAGCTACTACCTCGCGCCTGGCGGCGCATTCGAGACGCTCACGTGGGCCCGGGTCGGCAACGTCGACCTCACCTTCGACAGCGACCCGTTCGAGCTCGCACCCGGGACTCGCTCGGTGCGGCTGCACAACGGCGAGTCCGTGACTGCGTCCTTCTGCGTGGATCGCACGATGCCGCACCTGCGCTTCGTCGCGCGGCGCGTCGCCGGCGACCTCACGGTCGAGGTTCGCACGGTGTACGCCGGCGCCGTCACCATCGAGGAGGGAAGCCTCGATCGGAACGAGTTCACCGCGTGGTCGCCGACTGAGTTCGTCTCGCTGCGCACCGGCTCGATTCCGTCCGGCCAGAGCGGGACGAGCACCGTGACGCTGCGGAGCACCGGCGACTGGCGCATCGACAACGTCTTCGTCGACCCCTACCGCCGCTAAGGACACCACTTGGACGACGTGAGCCCGGAGCGGCCGGCCGGCAGCGACGAGCTGCTGGAGGCCTCGTGGACGGATCGCGGCCGCGCAGTGCGCGGCCGCGAGCTCCGGCTCGAGCTGTTCATGACCGGGGCGTTCGCCGCCGGGCTCGTCGGGCTCATCGCCCTGGCCGGGCCCGGCGGCGTTCTGCATCCGGTGATCGTCGTCGTCCTCGTCGCGTACGCGATCGCCAGCCGCGCGGACTTTGCGATCGGCTCCGGGCACGTCGTGCCCACGCAGCTGTTCCTGGTTCCGCTGTTCGTCCTCGCCCCGCCGCAGATCGTGCCGGGCCTCGTATTCCTCGGCCTCGCGCTCGGCCTCGCCGGCGACGTCCTGCTCGGTCGCGCGCGGCTCGACCGGCTCGCGTACTGCGGCGGCGACGCCATCCATGCGCTCGGGCCGGCCCTCGTGCTCGTCGTGTTCGCCGGCGGCAGCGCGCTGACGGCGACCCCGCTCGTGCTCGTGCTGGCGTTCGCCGCCCAGCTCGCCTTCGACTTCGCCTCGTCGGCTCTCCACGACCGCCTCGTGTTCGGAACCCGCCCCGAGGTCCACATCCGGGTGCTGCTGCAGGTCTGGGGCGTCGACGCCGCGCTCGCCCCGATCGGGCTCCTGGCCGCCGAGGTCACGGCCGCCACGCCCTGGGCCGCCCTCGGCCGCGGCGCCGCTCGTGGTCCTGCTGAGCGCGATGGCCGCGGACCGCGCGCGCCGGATCAAGAGCGCCCACGACCGCCTCGAGGCGCTGCGGCTGGAGCGCCGCCGGCGCGAGGAGGCCGTCCTGCGGGTGGGCGACGCGCTGGCCACCAACCTCGACCTCGACGCACTGCTCGAGCTCGTCGGCCGCGCCGCCACTGAGGCGCTCGACGGCGAGTACGGCCGTGCCATTCCGGCGGGCGCCCGGCTGCCGTTCGCCGGTGCGGGAGCGGCCGCGCTCGAGCAGGCCGAGCAGCGGGCGATCGACTCGGCGCCGGACATCGTCGAGACGGCGGTCGCCGGCCACCACGCGCTGGCGGGCGTGATCGGCAACGCGGCGGACCCGATCGGCCTGATCTCGGTCTGGCGCCTGGTGCCGTTCACGGCCGAGGAGCACGCGCTGCTCACGCACCTCTGCGGCCAGGCGGCGGTCTCGGCGGCCAACGTGGCCCGGCACGAGCTCCTGCGTGACGCCGAGGCGCGCCTCCGCCACCAGGCCTTCCACGACGCCCTCACCGGGCTCGCCAACCGGGCGCTGTTCGCCGAGCGCGTCGCCGAGGCGCTCGGCCGCGGCGCTGCCGAGTCGGTCGCGGTGCTCTACCTCGACCTCGACGGCTTCAAGCTCGTCAACGACACGCTCGGCCACGACGCCGGCGACGAGCTGCTCACGGTCGCTGCGCAGCGGATCCGCGACTGCCTGCGCCACGGTGACGTCGCCGGCCGCCTGGGGGGCGACGAGTTCGCGGTGCTGCTGGTCGACCTCGCGGGCCCCGACGGCGCCGCGGCGATCGCCGAGCGCCTGCGGGTGTCGCTGCGCGAGCCGATCCGGATCGGCGACCGCGACTCGGTCGTCCGCGCGAGCATCGGCACTGCGCTCGGCTCGCCCGACGCCGACCACGAGAGCCTGCTGCGCCGCGCCGACCTCGCCATGTACGCCGCCAAGAGCGCCGGCGGCGATCGGGTCGAGCGCTTCCGGCCCGAGATGCTGGTCGACGCCGACGTGCGCGCCGAGCTCGCCACCGACCTGCGCGGGGCGGTCGCGGGCGGGGAGTTCCAGCTGCGCTTTCAGCCGATCGTCGATCTCCGCGACGGGCGGGTGCGCCTCGTCGAGGCGCTCGCCCGCTGGATGCATCCCGTGCGCGGCCTGCTCGCTCCCGGGACGTTCATCGACCTGGCCGAGCAGACGGGGATCATCCACGAGCTCGGCGCCTTCGTCGTCGACGAGGCGTGCCGCACCGCCGCGGGCTGGCCCCGGCGCGGCGGCGAGGCACCCGCCGTCACCGTCAACGTCTCCGCCGTGCAGCTGCGGGCCGCGGGCTTCGCGCAAGCCGTCGAGCACTCGCTCGCGCGGCACTCCCTGCCCGCCGACCGCCTGATCCTCGAGGTCACCGAGTCCGTGGCCATGGCCTCCGACGCCGAGACGCGGGCGACGCTCGAGGCGCTGCGCCGGATCGGCGTGCCGCTCGCGCTCGACGACTTCGGGACCGGGTACTCGTCGCTCAGCCATCTCGCGCGCATGCACGTCGACCTGCTCAAGCTCGATCGCGAGTTCCTCGCGGGCATCGACGACATCCCGGCGCAGGCGCGTCTCGTCGGCGGCGTGATCCAGCTCGCTCGCACGCTCGGCGTCCCGGTCATCGCCGAGGGGATCGAGCGCTCGGCGCAGCTCGAGCGGCTGCTCGAGCTCGGCGGGCACCTCGGGCAGGGCTTCCTGCTTGGCGTCCCCGCCGAGGCGGACATCCTCGCCGAGCGGCTGGGCGCCGTCGAGGCGCCCCAGCCGATTCTCACCTAGGGGTCTGTTGAACAATGATCGGTCCGCCTGATGTGGCGGCAGCCGTGGATGCCTCGGGCCGCACGCGAGAGCGATGCGTGCCGCTGGCACGTGAGCCTCGTGGGTGGCGCGAGGCGCCGCGGATGCCCCGCAGCAGGCGTACCGGGATTGTTCAACAGGCCCCTAGCGCTGGACCACCCTGACGGTCACACGCGCGGGCCGCGATGGCTCGCCGAGCGTGAGGAACTCGCGCACCGCCCCTGCATGGGCGCAGAAGGGGCAGCCCACCCACTCGGCGGGCGACAGCCCGCGCGGGCCAGGGGCGACGGGTGCGTCGCACTCCGGGCAGGCGAGCGTGCCGGTCGCCAGAACGCCCGCTGCGGCGGCGCGCCGCTCCTCCTCCGCGGCCGCGCCACCCGGGCGCGAGATGGGGTCCCAACCGTCCGAGCCGCGGTGCAGCGCCATGCTCTCAGGGTAAGAGCAGCTCGCCCTGGGCCGACTCGCGCCGGGCCGAGACCTCGATCGAGACCGGGTTCACGTCCCCGGAGCTCGCGATCAGGCGGTAGCTGCCCTCGGGCGGGTCGACCTTCAGCTCGCCGGTCGAGCGTGGCGCGATCTCGCGCGTCGACTGGCGGATGCCGCCGCTGTCGCCGCCCAGCTCGTCGGTCTCGAAGGTGACTCGCTGCGGCTGGCTCGACTGGTTGGAGACGATGAAGACGACCGGGCCTGAGCCGAAGCTGGCGGGGGACACGCGGACCTCGGTGTCGTCGATCGCGGCGGTCACGTTGATCGGCGTCGGCGGCCGCGGGGTGTTCGTGCGCTCCTGGTCGGAGTCGTCGCCCCCGCAGCCCGCGATCAGCAGGGCCAGCCCGGCCGCGGCCGTCACCGCTCTCGCTCGCACGCGGCGAATCTAGTACACGCCCCGCTGCAACGCGCCGTTCATGCCGTCCGGGCGCGGGCGTATGACACCTCGTCCGATGCCCGACGCCGCACTGCTCGACTGCCCGCTCGCCGGAGCGGAGTTCCTCGCCGTCGACACGGAGACCAACGGCCAGCCGCGCGAGCGCTGCGAGCTCACCGAGATCGGTGCGGTGCTCGTCGGCGGCGGCGAGCTGCACGACCGCTGGAGCTCGCTCGTGGGCGTCTCGGAGCCGCTCGGCCGCGGCATCCAGCGCTTCACCGGGATCAGCCAGGCGATGGTCGACGAGGCGCCGCCGCCGGAGTCGGTGCTGCCCGAGCTCGCCGCGCTCCTGGGCGGGCGGGTGCTCGTGGCGCACTCGGCGCGGTTCGACGTCGGCGTCCTGCGGCAGGCGTTCGAGCGCGCCGAGCTCGAGTGGCCGGAGCCGCCGGTGCTGTGCACGGTGGCGCTCGCGCGCCGGTTCGCGCCGCTGCAGCGCCGGCGCGGCCTGGCGTCGCTCGCCGACGCGCTCGGGATCGAGGTCGAGGCCACCCACCGCGCGCTGCCCGACGCGGAGACGTGCGCGCGCGTGCTGTGCGCGCTGCTGCCGCGGCTGGCCGCGAACGCGCGCACGGTGGGGGAGGGACTGGCGCTGCTGCGCCCGCGGCGGACTCCCCGGCCCGGCCGGGCTCCCGGTGCGCGGCGAGCGCGCGACGAACGGCCCGACCTCTCGGGCCTGCCCAAGGATCCGGGCGTGTACATCTTCCGCGACGCCGACGGGCGGCCGCTGTACGTCGGCAAGTCGGTGTGCCTGCGCACACGCGCGCGGGCGCACTTCACGACGCCGGTGGCGTGGACCGGGCAGGCCGAGCACGTCGACTACCAGCCCACGGAGTCCGAGCTCGGTGCGCTCGTGCTCGAGAACCGCCTGATCAAGGCGTTGAAGCCGCCGGGGAACACGCAGCTCAAGAAGGAGGCCGACGGCTACGTGTACCTGCGCTGCCGGCTCGACATCGCGTTCCCGATCCTCGAGGTCGCGCGCGAGCCCGCGGCGGGCAACGTGGTGTGCGTGGGCCCGGTGCGCGGGCGGGCGGCGGCGGCCGAGCTCGTCGAGCAGCTCAACTCGCTGTTCGGCCTGCGCCACTGCGGGCGCGGGCTGCCGCGCCGCCAGCATCCCTCGGCCTACGGGCAGATGGGCCGCTGCCTGTCGCCCTGCCTGGGCGACCTCGACCCCAACCTCTACCGCGAGCGGCTCGACGCTGCGCTCGGCCTGTTCGTGTCCGGCGACGACGGCGGGGCCGCGCTGCTGGCGCACGTCGACGCGCAGATGCGGTCGGCGGCCGCCGCCCAGCGCTACGAGCGGGCGGCGTGGCTGCGGCGCCGCGCACGCCGGCTGGAGTCGCTGCTGCGGCGGCTCGGCGGCGTGCTCCGGGCCACGCACACGGGCGCCCGGCTCGTGATGGCGCCGCACCCGGCGACGGAGGGGCGCGCCGACGCGTTCTGGATCGTCGGCGGGCGGATCGCCGACTGGGGCCCGCTGCCGGCCGACGGCGACGAGGTCGCGGCGCGCACCGCACACGCCCTGGCGGGCGCCCGACCTCCGGGGCTGGGCGGCTGGCTGCCGGCGTCCGAGCTCGACGAGATGCGGATCGTCGGCTCGTGGCTCGCCGGCCACGAGGACGCTCCTGTGCTCGAGCTGGCGGACGGCCGCGCGGACGCGGCCGCGTTCACCGCCCGCTGGTCGGCTTCCCGCCCCAGGACAGCACCGAGAGCGGCCCGAGCGGCTCGCGCTCGTGTGCCGGTGCCGGGCTCGTAGCCGGCGCCGGGCGCAGGTCGTCCGCCACCACGTGGGTGACGGGCAGGCCGGTGAACCGCGCGACGCGGTGCGGGAAGTCGTGCTGCAGCCATTTCGAGGAGCGGCCGGGGAGCGTGCAGACGAACACCTCGTCATGGCGCGCGGGCTCGAACTGCTCGGCCACCGCGTCCATCGGGTTCGCGTCGCCGACCACGCCCGTGGCGTCGAGGCCGGCCGCGCGCATCCCTTCGAGCGCCTCGTCGAGCGCCCCGCGCATCGCCTCGCGCCCGCTCAGCCCCGGTCCTTGCGCCGGCATCACGAGCATCACCTTGATCGGCGACCGCTCCGCCCGCGCGGTGAGCGCGTCCAGCAGATGCCGGGAGCTTGCGGTGAGACTGGCGACGACGAGCACGTTCGCGGCCATGGGGCCATCCTCCGGGTTCGACGCGGCCGATGCTACTCCGCGAAGGGCAGCGCGACCACTTGGGCCGGCGCTGCGTCGTCGCCCACGGCGACGGTCGCGCCCGGCTCGGCCTCGCGGCGCACGAGCGCGAGCGCGATCGGGCCGCGGGTGGGGGAGACGACCACGCTCGCCAGATTGCCGACGACCTTCTCGCCGAGCCGCAGCTCGTCGCCGGGCGCGGCGTCGGCCGAGAGCTTGAGGCCGCGCAGGTGCCGGTTCGGCTTGCCGCGGTAGAACAGCCGCGCGACGGTCTCCTGGCCGACGTAGCAGCCCTTCGTGAACGAGACGGCGCGCTCGTTGAGGCCGGCCTCCTGCGGGATCACGCGGTCGTCGAGCTCGATCCCGTAGCGCGGCCGGCCGGACTCGACCCGGACGATCTCGGCGACTTGCTCGGGGACGATCGGTGCGTCGAGCGCCTCCCGCACCGCGTCGGTGTCGGCGGCCTGCGTGAAGACGTCGACGCCGAGGTCGGTGGCGACGAGCACGACCGGGCGGCCGGCGATCTCGGCGCGGGCGTTGTCGTGCTCGCTGCGGCCCAGCGCGTCCGCGCCGGCCACCTTGCGCGCCTCCGGGCCGATCAGCGACAGCAGCCCCATCTCGAGCGTGCGCTTGTGCAGCTCGACGTCGCTCCCGAGCTTGAACCGCCGGATCATGTTGAACAGCTCCTGCAACGCGCTGCGCTCGGTGTCGAGCAGCAGCTCGTCGCCGAGGTCGAGCACCCGCAGGTCGCCGAGCATCTTCCCCTTGTGGGTCAGCAACGCGGCATAGCACCCGCGCCCAGGCTCCAGCCCCTCGATGTCGTTGGTCACCTGCCCCTGCAGGAACGTCTTCGCATCTGGGCCGGTCAACGCCAGCCTCCCGCGCTCGGAGCGGTCCACGATCCCGCAGCCCTCGGTGAGAGCCCGGTAGCCGGAGAGCACGGTGTCGGTGGCAGCCATCTCTAGCGAGGATAGATCTCGTCCCACCCGCCGGGGTTCTCGCGCACGCGAGCGAGGCGGCGCTCGACCTCGCGCTGGAGCTCGTCGAGCACGCGCTCGCGGGAGACTCCGGCGGCGAGGGCCGAGCGAACGACAGCCGCCTCCTCGGCGCCGTCGAGCTGCTCGAGCAGCCGCAGCAGGCCGTCGAGGCTCTGGCCGCGCGCCGCGGCGAGTGGGTCGTCGGGGTCTAGGGGGAAGGGCGGTGTCGCCATGTAGCCTTCCGCCCCAATCATGCCGCTCGCGGAGACCTTCCAGGAGATCGTCGACTCGCTGCCGTCCGACTGGACGGACATGGAGCTCGACCTGCGGATCGACGAGGACCGCTACATCGACGCGGCGACGCTGCTGGTGACCTGCAACGCGCAGCCGTACTCGAAGCACGACTGGCACTTCCGGCTGCTCGTCGCCCACCGCTTCGGCCACGCCGCGGCGGCCGAGGCCGTGCACGGGACGCTCGGGCTGCTCGACACGGCGGGGATCGCCGGTGAGCTGGCGCTGCGCGAGGTGCGCACCGGGCGGGTCGAGACGATCCAGGACTGGGGCCGCCCGGAGTCGTTCCGGCGCGAGTTCCGCCGCCTCCACGCGCAGTAGCCATGGCGCGGGTCGTCGCCGTCTTCGACGATCTCCTGCTCGGCTCGAACGTGCTCGGCATGCTGCGCGCGGCCGGCCACGAGGCGACGCTCACCGGCGGCGCCGACGTTCGGCCTGACGGTGCGCCGGTGCTGATCGTCGACCTCGCGGCAGCCGGCTTCGACGGCGTCGCCCTCGTCGAGCAGCTCCGCTCCGCGGGTGAGCTCGAGGCGACCCGCACGCTCGGCGTCTACTCACACGTCGACGTCGACACCCGCCGCCGCGCCGAGGCCGCCGGCTTCGACCTGATCGTGCCCCGCTCGCGGATGGCTCGCGAGGGCGCCGCGCTGGTCGAGCGGCTCGCCGTCTGACCTCGGCCGTCCGCGGGCTAGGCGCGCCAGCACAGCGCGCGCGTGGGCTCGAGTCGCAGGAGCGGCCCGGGCGGGCGGCGCTCGCGGTAGGGCTCGTAGCGGGCGGTGAGCGCGGCGACGGCCGCGGGCGCGTCGTCGAGGTCGAGGATCGTGACGGTGCCCAGCAGCTGCACCCACGCCAGCCGGGACCAGTCGTCGTCGTAGCGGTCGACGCACAGCGCCGCTTCGGGGCGGCGCCGGAGGTAGCGCAGACGCGCCGGCTCGCGGCTGCGCTTGGGCTTGTCGTCGATCGCGCTCCAGACGGCGCCCTCCGCGACCGCGAACGTCACCGGCAGGGCGCGCGGGTGGTCGCGGTCGTCGACGAACGCCAGCCGCGCGACCCGCTCGGCGTCGACCAGCTTCCGGGCCCACCCGGGGAGCTCATCCATCGTTCGCAACCCGATCAGGCGAGCGTAGAGGAGGCCGACGCCGCGCTGGGTCAGCCGGCAAGCTCCGCGATCGCCGCTCGTGCCGCTCGCGCCGACGTGCGCAGCACGCCGAGGTCGACGTTGCGCCGCGTGTCACAGCGCTGGTGGTAGCAGTCGTCGAGGCCGGTGAAGATGCCGCCGACCGGGATGCCCGCCCGGTCGAACGACGCATGGTCGGAGCTGCCGCCGAGCCGCACCTGGCCCGCCGCGCGCGGCAGATGGCGGCGCAGCGCGGCCTCGATCCGGGGCGCGCCGTCGTAGACCTCGGGCGACGCGTCCGGCGTGCCCACCATGTCGAGGTTCACGTAGGCGGCGATCCGGCGCCGCTCGGCCGCGTCGAGGCCGGCGACGTAGCGCCGCGAGCCGACGAGGCCGATCTCCTCAGCGCCCCAGAAGCCGAAGCGCAGCGGGAGGCCGCGACGGGCGAGCCGCTCGGCGACGTGCAGCACGGCGGCCACGCCGCTCCCGTTGTCGTTCAGGCCCGGCCCGGCGGGGACGGAGTCCAGGTGGGCGCCCGTCATCACCACCCGGCGGGTCGGGCCGATCTCGGCGATCACGTTCGACGTCCGGCGGGTCTCGGACACCGCCTGCACCCTGACTCGACCGCTGCTGCCCGACAGCTCGCCGGTCGCCGCGACCGGGATCCGCACGCCAGGCCGCTGCAGCGAGCCGGAGAACGGCTCGGAGGCGGTGATCAGCGCGGCCGCGGCACCGGCCCGCTGGGCGTTGAGCGCCTTGACCCGGAAGAAGCAGGTCCCGCGCCGGATGACCGCTATCTCCCCTGCCCGCAGGCCCGCGAAGTCGCTCGGCGAACAGCCGAGCCCGACCGGGCGCAGCCGTCCGGCGGCGGCGCCGCCGGACGAGAACCGCAGCGTCCGCGCCCTCACGCGGCGCCCGCCGACGGTCACGCGTGGCGGCGCGCTCTCGCGATAGAAGGGCACCTCGAACCGCTGTCGCGTCACGCGGTACCCGGCCGCTCGCAGGCGCGCCTCGACGTAGGCCGCGGTCGCCTCGTCCCCGGGCGTCCCCGCGGCGCGGGTTCCGCCGTTGTCGTCGGCGATCCGCTGGAGCGCGGCCAGGTGCTCGCCGAGTCTGGCTGGGCGCTCAGCCGTGGGCGCCGGCGGCTCGCTGGCGCTGCGGGGGATCGGAGCGTCGTCCCCACGGCTTGCGGCGACGACGGCGACGAGGGCAGCGACGACGATCAGCGGAAGGATCCAACGCACCGCCCACAGCATGCCGCGCGGGCGTCCGCCGGAGATAAGGCTAGGGGTCCGTTGAAACCCTAGGGGTTCGAGACCGGCCCGACGAGCGTGAGGTCGAACGCGCGCCGGATGTCGGGAGCCTGCTCGAGGATGCCGAACTCCTCATCCCACGCCGCCCACTCGCGCAGGGCGTCCGCGCGTAGCTCGCCGTAGGCCCGGGCGCCGGCCGTGAAGGCGGGGGCGACGGCGTCGAGCTGCGCCTGGGCGGCGTCGCGGTCGAGGCCGGCCTCGGCGTCGAGCAGCGCGGTGATGCCGCTCTCCGGGTCGGTCTGAGTCGCGACGTAGCCGCGCTGGAGCGCGCGAATCGTGGCGGCGACCACCGGGCGGCGCTCCTCCAGCGTCGAGCGCGTCACGCACAGGACGAGCTCGGGGTACGCCGGCGCGCCGTAGTCGTCGACCCGGAACTCCTGCGTGCCGCGCCGGCGCTCGCGCAGGGCGACGCCCTCGACGTTCCAGAACGCGGTGGCACCGGCGACACGGTTGGCGAGCAGCGCCTTGACCGCCTCGAAGCCGATCGTGGTCGTCTTCACGGCGTCGGGGTCGCCGCCGTCGCCCGCGACCACGGAGCGCAGGACGGCGACGTCGGACGGCAGGCCGGTCACGCCCGCGCGCCGGCCCTCGAGGTCGCGCGGGCGGCGGACGTCGGGCGCGGCCAGCACGGACGCGAGCGGGCGCTGCACGAGCGCCATCACGCCCACGATGTCGGCTCCTTCCTGGCGGGCGAGCCCGAGGTCGTGGATGTCGAGGATCGCCATGTCCGCCCGGCCGCCCTGGAGCTGGCGCAGCGCGTCGGTGGACGCGCCGGGCGCACGGACCTCGAGGGTGACGCCCTCGGCGCGGTCGTACTCGCGCGCCTGCGCGAGGTAGATGCCCGTGTGCACGCCGTTGGGCGTGAAGTCGAGCAGCAGCGACGCCTCCTCGTTCGGGCGATCGACCTCGTTCGTCCCGTCGCAGCCGGCCAGAGCCACGAGGGCGAGAAGCAGGACAAAGCGCAGCACGGCGGCCCATGATGGCGCCCCCGGTATCGTCCGCCTGATGCGCCGCCGGGTGACGTTCTCGCGCAACCTCACGTTGTCCCTGTCGCGGACCTGCCGGTGCCACTGCA
This sequence comes from uncultured Solirubrobacteraceae bacterium, assembly GCA_963838655.1. Lineage (GTDB taxonomy): Bacteria > Actinomycetota > Thermoleophilia > Solirubrobacterales > Solirubrobacteraceae > DASSUW01. The sequence continues at coordinate 63,907 of CAWIRW010000017.1, forward strand.
AGTACTGCGCCTTCGCCACCCACCAGCCGCACCTGCACGAGCCCGAAGAGGTCGAGCGGCTGATCGACCGCGCGGCGCGGCGCAACGTCAAGGAGCTGCTCGTGCTCACCGGCGAGGCGCCCGACCACCATCCCGGCGTCCGCGCCCGGCTCGAGCGGCTCGGGTTCGCCGACTTCACGGCCTACGTGGTGTGGGCGTGCGAGCGGGCGCTCGAGCGCGGCCTGCTCCCGCACACCAACCTCGGCGTGCTCGGGCGCGACGACCTCGCCCGCCTGCGCGACGTGACCGCCTCCCAGGGCCTGATGCTGGAGTCGATCAACCCCGACCTCGTGGCCCACCAGGGCTCGCCGACCAAGCATCCGGCCGAGCGCTTGGCGACGATCGCGGCCGCGCAGGAGCTGCGGATCCCGTTCACCAGCGGCATCCTCGTGGGCATCGGGGAGTCGGAGGAGGACCGGGTCGCCTCGCTCGAGGCGCTCGCCGGCTTCGACCACCTGCAGGAGGTGATCCTGCAGAACTTCGTGCCCCATCGCCGCTACTACGGCGAGGAGCCCGCGGACATCGCGACCGAGGCGGCGGACTCCTTCTGGCGCACCGGCCTGCATGCCGCGCCCGAGCAGGGTGCACCGACGTGGGCCACGCCGGTGACGCTCGACGACATGAAGCGCCTGATCGCCGAGGCGCGCCGCCTGCTGCCGAGCGTCGGCATCCAGGTGCCGCCCAACCTCGCCGACTGGTGGCCCGAGCTCGTGGCCGCCGGCGCGACCGACCTCGGCGGCCTGTCGGCCAACGGCGACCACATCTCGCCCGAGCACCCGTTCCCCTCGCCGCACCAGGTCCGGCGGCGGCTGGCGCAGGACGGCGTGGCGCTCGCCGAGCGCCTGTGCGTGTACGGGCGCTTCATCGACGAGGAGTGGATCGCGCCGCGCGTGCTCGAGGTCATCCGCGACCGCTACCGCGCCTTCATCCCGCGCCGCGGCACGGCGCAGACGGCACCCGGCACGATCGAGCGGGCCCGCGACGGCCAGGCGCCCACCGGCGACGAGCTCGCCGCCCTGTTCGCCGAGAGCCGGCCCGAGGTGATCGAGGACATGCGCCAGGCGGCCGACGAGCTGCGCGCCGAGCTGGCCGGGGACACGGTGACGTTCGTGGTCAACCGCAACATCAACGTGTCCAACGTCTGCATCGTCGGCTGCGCGTTCTGCGGCTTCGGCGTCGGCCGCCGCTCGCCCGACGCCTACGAGCACGACCGCGAGGAGTTCGTGCGCCGCGTCCACGACGCCGTCGCGTTCGGGGCGACCGAGATCTGCATGCAGTCGGGCATCCATCCCGACTGGACGCTCGACGACTACCTCGGCTGGCTGCGGCTCGCCAAGGAGACCGCTCCCGAGCTGCACCTGCACGCCTACAGCCCGATGGAGATCGCCCACATGTGCGACACCACCGGCCTGCCGCCGGCGCTCGTGCTCGCCCGCCTGCGCGACGCAGGGCTGGACTCCGTGCCCGGCACGGCCGCCGAGGTGCTCGACGACGGCGTCCGCGCCCGCATCAGCCCGAACAAGCTGCCCGCCGGCCGCTGGGTGGAGATCATCGAGGCCGCCCACCGCGCCGGCCTGCGGTCGACGGTGACCGTGATGTTCGGCCACATCGAGACCCCGGCCGAGCTGGCCGAGCACATGCGCGTGGTGCGCGCGCTGCAGGAGCGCACCGGCGGCTTCACCGAGTTCGTGCCGCTCTCGTTCATCCCGTTCCACACCCAGCTCGGGCGAACGCACGGGATCGAGGAGATCAGTCGCGAGGAGAACCTCAAGCACACGGCGGCGTTCCGGCTGGCGCTCGGGCGCACGATCGTCAACCTGCAGGCGAGCTGGGTGAAGATGGGGCTCGACGCCGCCACGGAGGCGCTGCGCTGGGGCGTGAACGACCTCGGCGGGACGCTGATGGAGGAGTCGATCTCCCGCATGGCGGGCTCGTACCACGGCGTGCGGCTCGAGCCGGAGGATCTCGTGGGCGCCGCGCACGCCGCCGGCCGCCCGGCCGCCGAGCGCACGACGCTGTACGGGATCCGGCGGCGCCACGAGTTGGTCGCCGCCTGATGGCCGGGCTGATCCTCGGCCCGATGACGCGCTGGGCCGGGACGTCGGAGGCCACGGTGTGGGTGGAGACCGATGCCGCGTGCGAGGTCGAGGTACAGGCCGACGGCGCCCCCGGGGTGCGGCAGCGGACGTTCTGCGTCGAGGGCCACCACTACGCGATCGTGCGCGTTCGCGGGCTGCCCGAGGACGCGGCCACGCCGTACACCGTCGCGCTCGACGGTGAGCCCGTGTGGCCCGAGCACGGGACCCCGTTCCCGCCCAGCCGCCTGCGCACCCACGCCGCCGACGGGCCGGCGCGGATCGTGTTCGGCTCGTGCCGCACCGCCTACCCGCACCACCCGCCATGGAGCCTGAAGCCCGACGAGCACGAGCACGGCCGCGAGGTCGACGCGCTGCGCGCGATCGCGCTGCGAATGGCGGCCGGCGACCCCGACGACTGGCCGCACACCGTGCTCCTGCTCGGCGACCAGGTCTATGCCGACGAGGTGTCGCCCCACACGCGGGACTTCATCCGCGGCCGCCGCGACACCAGCGAGCCGCCGGGGGAGACGATCGCCGACTTCGAGGAGTACACGTTCCTCTACCGCGAGGCGTGGACCGACGCGCCGATCCGGTGGCTGCTGTCGACCGTGCCGTCGGCGATGATCTTCGACGACCACGACGTCATCGACGACTGGAACACGTCGATCGACTGGGTGCAGGAGATGCGCGCGACGTCGTGGTGGGACCGGCGCGTGACCGGCGCCTTCATGGCCTACGTGCTCTACCAGCACTGGGGCAACCTGCACCCCGACGCGCTCGAGGAGCAGGACATCTACCAGCGCGTAGTGGCGAGCGAGGACGCGAGCGCGATCCTCGCCGACTACGCGCTCGAGTCCGACCGCGAGATCGAGGGCGCGCGCTGGAGCTACTGCCGCGACATCGGCCGCACGCGGGTCGTGATGATCGACTCGCGCGCTGGGCGCGTGCTCACGCCCGGGGCGCGCAGCATGGTCGACGAGGGCGAGTGGCAGTGGATCGGCGAGCACGCCGTCGGCGGGTTCGACCACCTGCTGATCGGCACTTCACTGCCGCTGATCATGGCTCCCGCCCTGCACTACCTGGAGGCCTGGAACGAGGCGGTCTGCGACGGCGCCTGGGGCCGTGCGGGGTCGTGGGCGGGCGAGAAGATCCGCCAGGGCGCCGACCTCGAGCACTGGCCGGCGTTCCGCGACTCGTTCTACGCGCTGTGCGAGCTGTTGCGCACCGTCGGGGCCGGAGGGCGCGGCGAGGCGCCCGCCAGCATCGTGGTGCTGTCGGGCGACGTGCACCACGCCTACCTCGCCCAGGTCGGGTTCCCGCGCGGGAGCGGCGTCCGCTCGGCGGTCTGGCAGGCGACATGCTCGCCGTTCCGAAACCCGCTCAACCGCCACGAGCGCCGCGGCGTGAGCTTCGGCTTCACGCGCGCGGGCGCCGTGATCGCCCGTGCCCTCGCCGCCGCGGCGGGCGTTCCGCGCCCGCCGGTGCGGTGGCGATTCCAGGACGGCGACCCGCGGTTCGACAACCAGGTGGGGACGCTCATGCTCGACGGGCGGCGCGCGACTGCGCGCCTGGAACGCTCGCTGCCGTCGGACGAGGGCGTGCAGCACCCGGTGCTCGAGATCAGCGATGAGCACGCGCTCGCCTAACCACGTCTTCGCAGTCCCTTAAGACGGCTTACCGACGGGCGAGGCATCATGAGCGTCAACGAACCGCGACAGCGGCGACGCACCCCATGCACCGTTGGACGATAGGAGGCTGATGGCAGCCCACGCCGTAGCCATTCCCGGCGCTCACGAGCGCCGTCTCGCCGAGCGCACCCGCTCGGCACGCCTGATCCGCGACTCGATCTGCCTGCTCAGCTCGAAGTGGTCGGTCGACATCCTGCTGGCGCTCGGCGACGGGACGCGCCGGTACCACGAGCTGCTCGAGGACCTGCAGCCGATCTCGGAGAAGGTGCTCACGCAGACGCTCCGCAGCATGGAGCGCGACGGACTCGTCGCCCGCCGCGTGCACGCCGAGGTGCCGCCGCGCGTCGAGTACGCGCTGACGCCGCTCGGCGCGACGATGGCCCCGCCGCTGAAGGCGCTGGGGGCGTGGTCGCTCACCCACGGCAAGCGCGTGGAGGAGGCGCGGGGCCGCTTCGAGGCCCGCGCGGCCGCTCGCCGGGCGGCGTAGCTAGCGAAAGAGGTCCTCGGAGAGGCTGCGCACGAGCGCGGCCGCTCCCGGCCCGTCGTCGTCGGTCACGTGGCGGGCGAGCCCGCGGATCCGCACCGCGGGCTCTCGCGTGGCCTTGCCGCGGACGAGGTCGGCCGCCGCGGCGGCCTCGTCGGCGATCGCGATCGTCGTGGCGGCGAGCGCGCGGCCGTCGGCGTCGGGGTGGCCGCGGCGGTCGTCGAGCGGCGCCAGGCCGGCCGCTCCGATCGCAACCTCGCACTGGCCGTGACGCCAGGCGCGACCGAACGAGTCGGTGATCACGATCGCGCAGCCGAGCCAGGCCCGGAGCGCGCGCGCCGACGCGTCCGGGTCGACCGGGAGCAGCACGAGCGTGTCCGCGGCGCCGGCGTTGGAGGCGTCCACGCCGGCGTTGGCGCACACGAAGCCGTGCCGCGTGCGGCAGATCAGGCGCCCACGGTCGGCGCGCAGCACCTCCGCGGACTCGTCGAGCACCACCTGCACCTGGCGCGGGTCCTTGCCGTGCTCGGCGGCCAGCTCCACGGCGCGGGGCGTCGGGTCGACGCTCGCGAGCGGGACGATACGGCCCTCGGCCTTGGAGACGACCTTGTGGGCGACCGCGAGGACGTCGCCGGCCTCGAGGCCGCCGTCGAGGCGGTCAGCGGCGGCGGCCAGCAGGCCGGCGAGGTCGTCGCCGGGCCGGACCTCGGGCAGCCCGGGGAGCGCGTCGAGCCTCAACCGACGCCGGCGGGCACGAGCCGGTCCAGCACCGCACGCGTCCGCGGTGCGGCGTCGGGCCGGGCGGCGAGCGCCGCGCGCAGGGCGGCGAGATCGTCGGTCGTGTCGACGTCCAGCCCGAGCGAGGGCAGCTCGCGTACCTTGACCGTCGCGCCGGCAGCCCGTGCGTGAGCCGCGTGGCGCGCCATCGAACCGGCGCCGAACGAGGGCGCGACCGCGCCCGGGGGCGCCAGCAGCAGCGCGTTCGTCCCGCTCCCGTGCCGGTCGGGGACGATCGTGACCCGGGGCGGCTCGCCGCGTTCGTCGAGCAGGCGGCCGAGCTCGTCCGGGTCGAGCGCGGGGCAGTCGCCCGGGACGAGCAGCACGCGCTCGGCCCCGCGCTCGAGCGCGACGTCGATCCCGCGCTGGGCGGCCGCCGACTGGCCAGCCTCGTCGGGGTCGGGGACGACGAGGGCACCCGTGTCGTCGGCGAGCGACTCCGTGGTGACCACGATCACGGTGTCGAGAGCGGGGGTGGCGGCGAGCGCGCTCAGCACGTCGCCGGTCATCGCCGCGGCGAGCGCGGAGCTGTCGAACGCGCCGCCAAGCCGCGACTTCGCGAGCGAGTACGACTTGATCGGCAGGACGGCGGCCGTGCGCACGAGCAGAGCCTAACCGGCCAGCGCGGCGGCAAACCCGAGCACGTCACGCGCCAGCCTGCGCCGCTCAGGGCCGTCGGCCATCTCCACGTCGACGACCAGCGTCGGCAGCTCGTCGGCGCGCTCGTCGGCGACCAGGCCGTCGAGCAGGCCCGCGTAGTGCGCCGCGATCCCGGCGGACGACAGCGGGTGACCGGCCCACTCCATGAAGACGTCGGTCGGGCCCTTGAGCACGGCGCCGCGAACGAGCGGCGACACCGCCACCACCGGCGCCGCGGCCGCTTCCAGTGCCGCTGCGAGCCCTGGGACGGCGAGGATCGGGCCGATCGAGATCACGGGGTTCGAGGGCCCGACGACAATCGCGTCCGCCGCGGCGATCGCGTCGAGCACTTCGGGCGTCGGGCGGGCGGCCTCGATGCCGCGCAGCTCCACGCCCTCGACCGGGCCGGCAGCGCGCTCGCGGATCATGAACTCCTGGAACGAGTGCCAGCGGTCGCGCGCGCGGATGTGGGTGCGCACGGGCTCGTCGCACATCGGTAGCACGCGGGCCGCGACGCCGAGCGCGCGCCGTGCCTCGTCGATCGCCTCGGTGAGGCGCGCGCCCTCGGCCAGGCGCCCGGCACGCCGCAGGCACAGCGCGAGGTCGCGGTCGCCGAGGTTGAACCACACGTCCTCGCTCCAGCTCCCGGAGGCCAGCCATGACCTCGAACGTGTCGTTCTCGAGCCCCCACCCGCGCTCGTCGATGCGGTCTGCGAGCCAGAACGTGACGAGGTCCGGGTCGGGCGACACGTAGCTCCCGTAGATCTCGAGGTCGTCGCCGGTGTTGGCGACGACGACGAGCTCCTCGCCGACCTCGTCGAGCAGCCCGCGGGCGAGCTTCGCTCCGCCGGTGCCGCCCGCGAGCAGGACTACCACGGGCGTTCGCCGAGACCCGTCAGGCGCACGCCCGCGTGGGTCTTGTAACGCACGTTGACGCCGATCAGCAGCGCGGTCAGCGACTCGGCGATGCGCGCCATCTCGAGCCGGCCGCCGTCGACGCAGCGCAGCCCGGGGATGAGCTCGATGAGGGCGGCGGCGCGCGCCTTGTCGGCGCGACGGTCGCCGCACACGATGACGTCCTCGTCGAGCGGGTGATCGAGGTCCTTCAGGCCGGGGGCGTTGACGGTGTGCAGAGCGGAGACCACGCGAACGCCGTCGGGCACCATCTCGGCCGCCTGCTCGGCGGCGGACCCCTGCCAGACGCCGAGCACGCGCGTCGCCTTGCCGGAGACCGCGGCCGCAAGCGGGACGGTCGCGTCCACCAGCAGCTGCTCCTCGCGCAGGTGCTGCTTGAGGTTCGTCAGCGTCTCGGACTGGTTGCGGAAGGGCACGCACAGGAAGACGACCTCGCTCGCCGCGGCCGCCTCGGGATTCGGGAGGCCGCTCACGTGCGCCTCCGGAGCCCGGTCGAGCACCCACTGCGCGGCCTCCTGCGCCCGCCCAGCGTCGCGCGAGCCGATCACGACGCGGACGCCGGCCGCCGCCAGCCGCAGCGCCAGCCCGGAGCCCAACGCCCCCGAGCCGCCGATCACCGTCACCTGGTCGTCCGGCATCGGCGGGGCACCCTATACGCTGCCGCGATGCGGCTGGAGGGTCGGATCGCGCTCGTCACGGGCGGCGCGTCGGGGATCGGCGCGGCCACCGCCCGGCGGCTGGCCGCCGAGGGCGCCCGGGTGGCGGTGGCCGACATCGACGAGGCCGGCGCGCGCGACGTGGCGGGCGAGATCGACGGGCTCGCGCTGTTGATGGACGTCGCCGACGCTGCCTCTGCACGGGTCGGTGTGGCGGCCGCAGTCGACGCGCTCGGCCCGCTCGACGTGCTCGTCAACAACGCCGGCAGCGATCGGTTCGCGTTCTTCGTCCACACCGACGAAGAGCTGTGGGACCACGTGCTGGGCGTCAACCTGCGTGGCACGATCGCGGTCACCCACGCCGTGCTCGACGGGATGCAGCGCCGCGGTTCGGGGGCGATCGTCAACGTCGCCTCCGAGGCCGGTCGCGTCGGCTCGCAGGGATCGGCGGTCTACTCGGCCGCCAAGGCCGGGGTGATCGGGTTCACGCGCGCGATCGCGCGCGAGTCCTCGCGCCTCGGCGTGCGCGTCAATGCGGTCGCGCCGGGACCGATCGACACGCCGCTGCTGACCGCCGCGCCGGAGCAGCTCGGCGAGATCGGCGAGCGGCTGATGCAGGGCATGATCGCGGCCACGAGCATGCGCCGGATCGGGCAGCCGGAGGAGGTGGCGGCGGCGATCGCGTTCCTGGCCTCCGACGACGCGTCGTACGTCACCGGCCAGACGCTCAACGTCTCCGGCGGGCTGTCGATGGCGTGATCCTAAGATCGTCGGCGTGGAACTCGCCGAGCTGACGACGCTCCGGCTCGGCGGCCCGGCCGGGCGGCTCGTGGGGGCGCGGACGGACGACGAGGTCGTCACCGCCGTCCGGGACGCCGGCGAGCCCGTACTCGTCCTCGCCGGCGGGTCGAACGTGGTCGTGGCCGACGACGGCGTGCCCGGCACGGTGGTGCGCGTGGCCACGCGCGGCGTCGAGCGCGGTGAGGATGGGCGGCTCGTCGTCGCCGCCGGCGAGTCGTGGGACGACCTCGTCGCGTTCACGGTGGCGGACGGCCGGCAGGGGTTCGAGTGCCTGTCGGGGATCCCCGGCTCGGTCGGGGCGACGCCGATCCAGAACGTCGGCGCGTACGGGCAGGAGGTCGCCGAGACGATCGAGTCGGTGCGCGTCTACGACCGCGAGGCCGACCGCGTGGTCGAGATGCCGGCCGCCGACTGCGGATTCGGCTACCGCACGAGCGTCTTCCGCTACCACGACCGCCACGTCGTCCTCGCGGTCACGTTCCGCCTGCGCGAGGACACGCGCTCCGGCCCGCTCCGCTACGCCGAGCTGGCCCGCACGCTCGGCGTGTCCGTCGGCGGCACCGCGCCGCTGGCCGAGGTCCGCGAGGCGGTGCTGCGGTTGCGTCGCGGCAAGGGGATGGTGATCGATCCCGCCGATCCCGACTCGGTCAGCGCCGGCTCGTTCTTCACCAACCCGATCCTCGCCCACGCCGACTACGAGTCACTCGCCGAGCGCGCCGGGCCGGGCCTCAGCCCACCCGCGTGGCCCGAGCCCGACGGGCGGATCAAGACCTCGGCCGCATGGCTGATCGAGCACGCGGGCTTCCACCGCGGTCACGGCAACGGCCGCGTCGGCATCTCGACCAAGCACACGCTCGCGCTCGTCAACCGCGGCGGCGCGACCACCGCCGAGCTGATGGCCCTCGCGCGCGAGATCGCCGGGGGTGTGGACGCTCGGTTCGGAGTCGCGCTGCACCCCGAGCCGGTGTTGGTCGGCGTCGCCTGGTGAACGAACGTCAACGACGGCTGGGTAGGGAGAGTGAGGGAGCCGGCGCGGTCGGCGATCGCCCGAACCTCGTGAAGTTACCGTCGGTTTCCGGGGGTAACTTCACGGATTTCGCGATCCGCCCGCCGACCGCGCGTGATTTCCCCGCGCGGCGGTCGGCTCCCCAGCCTCCCTACCCAGCCGCAGTTGACGTTGACGTTGAAGTGCGTGCAACGACCAAAGCAGCCATCCCCCGCATGCCAAGCAGGTTCGGGTGCAGCGGGGCGGCGGGGCTGGCCGGGACGAACGGCTCGACCCACCGCACGCCTGGCAGGCGGCAGGCGTCGCGACCGCGGCTGGCCTCGTACACGTCGACGAGCTCGGCGCCGTTGACCGCGGCCTGCTCGGCGAGCATGGCGTTGAGCTCCTCCTGCTTCTCGCGCACCCACGGCACATCGCCGCGCGCGATCGGGATCTGCGGCCAGCAGCCGCGGTTGCCGGTGTGCGGCAGGATCGCCGAGTAGTTGAGGACGAGCACGCGGGCGGCGGGTGAGCGCTCGTGGATGCCCTGGATCACCGCCGCGACCTTGGGCGCGGTCTCGGCGATCCGGCGGCTGACCTCGTCCTGGCCGCCCTGCACGTACTGGTCGCGGCAGGGCGAGCCGAACGGGCTCGCGGACACGCAGTCCTCGGCGATGCTGGTGAAGCCGATGTCGTTGCCGCCGATCGTGATCGTGACGAGCTGGGTGTCGGCCGACAGCGCGTCGAACTGCGGCGGGTTGGGACCCGGGGTGACGTTCTGCGGCTGCGTCATGTCCACCGTCTCGGCGCCGGAGCAGCTCGCGTCGCGGAACTCGGCGTAGCGCAGCTGGCGCTGGGCGAGGCGCGGGTAGTTGCTGCTCGACTTCAGGCAGCCCAGCGGCGGCAGCGGGAGCGGGATCAGCGGGCCCGCGGTGTAGGAGTCGCCGAGCGATGTGTAGCGGGGCGCGGCGTGCGCGGCGCCGATGAGCAGTGCGGCCGCGAGCAGGGCGGCGATCAGGACCCGAGCGAGCATGACCACGCCGGTACCCCGGAGCGGCCTCGGCCAAGCCGATCAGCGCCCGCTGAACTCCGGCTGGCGCTTCTCCCGGAACGCCGCGGTGCCCTCGCCGAAGTCGGCGGTCGCGGCGCACCGCTCCTGCATCGTGACCTCGAGCTCGAGCGTCGTCGACAGCGCCGGGCGGGCCGAGGCGTCCATCACCCGCTTGGCCAGCCCGACCGCCACGGGCGCGCACGCCAGTAGCTCGTCGACCAGCGCGGCGGTTGCCGCGTCGAGGTCGCCGGCGGCCGCCACGCGGTTGGCGAGGCCGATCCGCTCGGCCTCCTCGCCGCCGATCAGCTTCCCGGTCATGACCAGCTCCTTTGCCCGTCCGAGGCCAACCAGCGCGGGCAGGCGGGAGGAGCCGCCGACGTCCGGGATCAGCCCGATCCGCGTCTCCGGCATCCCGACCAGGGCGTCGGAAGCGATCACGCGCAGGTCGCAGGCCAGCGCGAGTTCCATGGCCCCGCCGATGCACGCCCCGTGGATCTGGCAGATCGTCGGCTTGGTCATCTCCTCCGCGAGGTTCCAGGCCTCGAGGCAGCGGGCGCGGAACGCTCGCAGCCGCTCGGGTGCGGCTGCGAGGTCGGCCAGCGAGCCCAGATCCATGCCGGAGGAGAACATCGGGCCCGCCCCCCGGATCACCACGCAGTGCACCGCCGGATCGTCGGCCGCAGCTCGCAATGCCTCGCCGGTGGCGGTCACCAGCGCGCCGTCGAACGCGTTGCGCTTCTCGGGTCGGTTGAGCACGACGTGGCGCACCGCGCCGTGGTCTTCGGTCAGCACGAGGGTCATGCGAGGCACCCTACGCGGGTAAGGATCGGTCGTATGCCCGAACGCCTCCTGCCTCCCGGTAACCGCCGGCCCGTGCGCAAGCTCGCGTCGCTCGACGCGCTCGACGCCCCCGCCAAGGCGGTCGCCGCGCAGGTCCGCAAGATCATCAAGCCGGGCCCCGTGAAGGACGCCCTGAGCGGGAGCTGGCTCGGCCACGCACTGCACCCGATGCTGACCGACGTGACGATCGGCAGCTTCACGAGCGCGGTGATGCTCGACTGGGTGGGCGGCGACGGCGCGCGGCCCGCGGCGCGGCGGCTGATCGGGATCGGGCTGCTGAGCACCCCGCCGACGGTGGCCAGCGGCTACTCCGACTGGGTCGACACCGAGATGTCGAACGACCACGTGCGGCGGATCGGCATCGTCCATGCGGCCGCCAACGCGACCGGCGCGACGCTGTTCGCCGCCTCGTGGATGCGGCGCCGCAACGGCGGCGGGCGGTTGCTCGCGCTGGCCGGGAGCGGCGTCATGTCCGCGGCCGGCTACCTCGGCGGCCACCTCTCCTTCGCCGAGGGCGTCGGCGTCGACCAGACGGCGTTCGAGTCGGCGCCCGAGGACTGGGTGTCCGTGCTCAGCAGCGACGACCTCGCCGAGGGGGAGAAGCGCTGCGTGATGGCCGACGGCACGGCGGTGATGGTCGCTCGCAGTGGCGGAGAGCTGTACGCGCTATCCGACCACTGCTCGCATCGCGGCGGCCCGCTGCACGAGGGCGAGCTGGGCGACGGCACGATCACGTGCCCTTGGCACGCCAGCGTGTTCGAGCTGCGCGACGGCGCGCTCGTCCACGGCCCGGCCGCCTATCCGCAGCCGGCGTGGGACGTGCGCGTGAGCGAGGGCCGCGTCGAGGTCCGCCACCGCTAGCCTGCCGCCAGTGTTGGAGCTGCTGCGCCCGCCGCCGCACCGCGGCCCGCTGATCGCCGCCGGGGCCGTCGCGCTGGCGGCGGGGCTGGCGCTTGCGGAGCTGCGGATCGCCGACGAGCTGACCCCCGGCTACCACCTGTTCGCCCTCGCGGTCGCCGCCGCGGTCGTGCTCGCCCTCGGTGTGCAGGCGCCGCTCGAAGATGGGCGCCCGCCCGCGTACCAGTCCGTGCTGCTCGTCACCGGGCTCGCGCTCCTCTACGGCGCGCTGCTGCGGCTGGCCGACTCGTTTGGGGACAGGACCGATTTCCTTCCGATAGCGACGATCACGCTGACGGCGCTCGCCCAGGCCTGCGCCGCGCTCGCCGTCGCCGTCCGCTGCCGCTCCGCCGTCTGCGGGCTGATCGCCGCCGTCTTCGGCATGATCGCCGTGCTCGCAGCATGGGAGTGGGTCTTCGACCCCGACGGGTTCGGCGTCTCGCGCTGGCTGCTCGGGCTCAGCGCCGCCGGCCTTGTCCTCGCCTCGCTCGTCTTGCGAGCGGGCCGGCCGCGGCAGGCGGAGCTGCTCGTCGACGCCGCCGGGCTCGCGATCTTCGCCATCGGCATCGAGGCCATGCTCGCGGCGGTCGGGATCTTCGTCGGGTTCGTCGGGTTCGGGGCTCCGGACCTTCCGTGGTTCTGGAAGCTGGTCGTCCTCGGCGCCGGCTTCGGCCTCGTCGCCTTCGGCGCCATCGACCGCGCTCCCGGGCCGGCGTGGCTGGGCGTCGCCAACCTCGCCGCGTTCATCCTCGTCGTCGGTCTCGACGGCGACGAGACGCTGCGCTGGTGGCCGCTGCTGCTGATCCTCGTCGGCGCGGGCGCGATGGTCGCCGGTCTGCGCCCCCGCAAGCCGCTCCCGCCCGAGCCCGCCGCCTACCGCGCGGGCGACGCGCCGCTCGCGTCCAGGACCGAGGAGGTCGTGCTGCGGGTGCGCGTGGACGACGCGCCGCCGCGATAGCCTCGGCCGCGCAATGACCGACGCCCAGCACGTCACCGACGCCTTCGAGCGGGCGTACGCCGGCGGCCCGGAACGCCATCGCGAGAAGTCCGCCCAGCAGGGCAAGCTGCCGGTGCGCGAGCGTGTCGCGCGGCTGCTCGACGAGGGCTCCTTCACCGAGGACGCGCTGCTCGCCAACTGGGAGGCCGACGGCCTCGGCGCCGACGGCGTCGTCACCGGGATGGGGACGATCGGCGGCCGCACGGTGGCGTTGATGGCCAACGATCCCACGGTCAAGGCCGGCTCCTGGGGCCCGAAGACCGTCGAGAAGATCCTGCGCGTCCAAGAGGCCGCGCTCGCCCACCGCGTGCCGATGGTCTACCTCGTCGACTCCGCGGGCGCGCGCATCACCGACCAGGTGCAGATGTTCCCCGGGCGACGCCACGCCGGCCGGATCTTCTTCAACGAGGTGCGGCTGTCGGGCGCCGTCCCGCAGGTGTGCGTGCTGTTCGGGCCGAGCGCCGCCGGGGGCGCGTACATCCCCGCGTTCTGCGACGTCGTGATCATGCGCGACGGCAACGCCTCGATGTACCTCGGCTCCCCGCGGATGGCCGAGATGGTGATCGGCGAGTCGGTCTCGCTCGAGGAGATGGGCGGCGCGAAGATGCACACCGGCGTCTCCGGCTGCGGGCACTTCCTCGTCAAGAGCGACGAGGAGGGGATCGACCTCGCCAAGCGCTACCTCTCCTACTTCCCGAGCTCGAGCGACGAGGAGCCGCCTGCGGCGCCGCCCGCTGCGCCTGCAGACGTCACGCCGATCCGCGAGCTGATCCCGTCCGACGAGAACAAGCCGTGGAACATGCACGAGCTGATCGAGGCGGTGGTCGACGAGGGCTCGTTCCTCGAGGTCCACAAGCGCTGGGCCAAGGAGGTCATCGTCGGCTACGCGCGGCTCGAAGGCCGGGCCGTCGGGATCGTGGCCAACCAGCCGAAGTTCAAGGGCGGCGTGCTGTTCGTCGACTCGGCCGACAAGGCCGCGCGCTTCATCTGGACGTGCAACGCCTTCGGCATCCCGCTGCTCTTCCTCGCGGACGTCCCCGGCTTCATGATCGGCACGGCGGTCGAGCGCCAGGGCATCATCCGGCACGGCGCGAAGATGATCTCCGCAGTCTCCGAGGCGACCGTGCCCAAGCTGTCGGTGATCGTGCGCAAGGCGTACGGCGCCGGGCTGTACGCAATGGCCGGGCCGGCCTTCGACCCCGACGCGACGCTTGCACTGCCGACCGCGAAGATCGCGGTGATGGGGCCGAGCGCGGCCGTCAACGCCGTCTTCTACAACCAGCTGCAGGCGATCGAGGACGACGACGAGCGGGCGGCGCGCCGCGCCGAGCTGATGGAGGAGTACGCCGAGGGCGTCGACCTGCTCAAGCTCGCGTCGGAGATGGTGATCGATGCGGTCGTGCAGCCCGAGGACCTGCGCGACGAGCTCGTGCGCCGCTACGCCCGCTACGCCTCCAGGACGCGCGAGTGGCCGACCAAGCGCAACGCCATCCCGCCGGCGTGACCGCCGACTCTCGCCGCGAGCTCTTCGGCGGCCTGATCGACCACGCGGCGCTGTTCCCGCCCGCCTCGCTCGACATGCCGGACGCGCTCGAGGAGGACCGGCGCGCACGGGCGACGCCGCAGGCGTGGATGCTCAATCGCTTCATCGTCCCCGCCTCGCGGCTCGGCGAGCTGCCCGCCGAGACCCCGCCGCTGAGCGTCGTGCTGGACCGCGGGGAGGGTGACCTCGACGAGATCGCCCGCTACGACGTGAGGCTGCTCGAGGGCCGGATCGATCCCGCCTGGATCCCCGACACGCAGGCGCTGGTGAACGCCAAGCTGGGGGTCCCGGCGTTCTGGGAGCTCTCGCCGGGTCGCGGGCTGGTGGGCGCGGTGGCCGCCGTGCGGCAGGCGGGGGCCGGAGCCAAGATCCGCTGCGGCGGCGTGACCGCCGACGCGTTCCCGTCCGTCGAGGCCGTCGCCGCGTTCGTGCTCGCGTGCCGCGACGCCCGCGTGCCGTTCAAGGCCACCGCCGGCCTGCACCATCCCGTGCGCCACGTCGACCCGGCCACGGGCTTCCACATGCACGGGTTCCTCAACCTGCTGGCGGCGGCGGTGTTCGCGCACGGCGGCGAGGACGACCTCGTCCCGCTGCTTGCCGAGGAGGACCCGGCCGCGTTCGCGGTCGATACCGGCGGGCTCGAGCTGCACGGCCGCCGCGCCGGCGCCGAGCAGATCGCCGCCGCGCGCGCCGAGCTGTTCGTGGCCTACGGGTCGTGCTCGTTCTCAGAGCCGGTCGACGACCTCACGGCGCTCGGCATGATCTAGCGCGAACGCCAGCGCCGTCTCCATCGCAGCGTCGTCGACGTGCTCGGGCAGGTCGTCGGGCTGGTGGGCCCGCGGCGCGATGCCACGCTCGTCCAGGCAGGCGATGCGACGGCCGTCGCGATGCGGGCGGCCGCTGCCGCACGGGCCGATCTCGAGCACATGCGTCCGCAGGCGCTCGCGTCGCAGATGGTCGTCGACGGCGCGCGGCACCGCGTGGCCGGCGCCCACGAGCAGCAGCGCCGCACGCTCGCCGAGCGCGTCGAACAGCGCGATCGCCACGGCCACGCCGGAGGCGTTGTCGTTCGCTCCCGGCGCGTGCTCGGAGAGTGCGATGTCGATCGCCGCCGCGAGCGCGGCGAGCAGCACGAGCGTGGGGAGGAGCTGCGCGGCTCCGAGCCAGGCCGCGTCGATGCCGGCGACACGGGCGGCGGCCGCGGCGGCCACGGCGGCGCCGCAGGCGGCCAGACCGCCGTAGGGCACCCGTCGCAGCCGTGCGCGCCAGCGGTCGTTGAGCACGAGTCCGCGGCGCGGGGCGTCGTACGCCGCGACCACGAGGATCTCAGAGTCCGCGCGGCCGGCCAGCACGTGCTGGGTCGCGCGGCGCGGGAACAGGAGCAGCAGCGGGTTGCGGCCGGCGGCGTCGCCCGCAAGCGCCACGAGGCCGAGCGCCGCGACCGCCAGGCCGGCCTCGGGCGCGGCGGTGCTCAGGAGGCCGCCGGCGACGGCCGCCAGGCACCCCAGCGCCAGCGCGGCCGCCCGCTGCGGGCGCACCCAAAGTGTCTCGACCCAGGCCTCGCGTCCGCCCGCTTGCAGCCTGGCGTGGAGCCACAGCGCCGCGCGGCGCTCCGCGTCCGTGCACGCACCCCGCCCGGTGAGCTCACCGAGCCCGTCGACGACCCGCCGCATGGCGCGCCACCGTATAGCCTCCCCGCCCCGATGGACTCCGCCGACCTCGCCTTCGCCGGCGCTGCGCGCCAGGCCATGCTCGTTCGCCGCGGGGACGTCTCCGCGCGCGAGCTGGTCGAGCTCTACCTCGAGCGGATCGAGCGGCTGGACCCGCTGCTGAACGCCTACCGCGTGGTGTTCTCCGAGCGCGCGCGGGCGGAGGCGGACCAGGCCGACGGCCGCGCCCGCGCGGGCGACACACGGCCGCTGCTGGGCGTGCCGATCGCGATCAAGGACGACTGCGACGTCGCCGGCGAGGCGACCGGCTTCGGCCTGTTGGCCAACGGCGCGGCGCCGGCCGACGCCGAGGTGATCCGCCGCCTGCGGTCCGCGGGCGCCGTGATCCTCGGCAAGACGCACGTGCCGGAGCTGACGATCACGCCCTGGACCGAGTCGCCGACCTACGGCGCCACCCGCAACCCGTGGGATGTCGACCGCACGCCCGGCGGCACGTCCGGCGGGTCGGGAGTGGCGATGGCCGCCGGCCTCGCGGGAGCGACGCTGGGGTCGGACGGCGCGGGCTCGATCCGCATCCCCGCCGCCTGCTGCGGTCTGTTCGGCCTCAAGGCGCAGAACGGGCGCGTGCCGACCGCCCCGCTCGTCGAGCCGTTCTGCGGTCTCAGCACGTGGGGCCCGCTCACGCGCGGCGTGGCGGACAGCGCGCTGATCTACGACGCGATCAAGGACGGCGGACCGTCGTTCGCCGAGGCCGCCGGCCGCGAGCCGGGCAAGCTGCGCGTCGCCGTTTCCGTGCGGACGCCGCCGCTCACCGGCGTGCAGGCCGACGAGGAGCAGCTCTCCGGCGTGAACGCCTTGACGGAGCGGCTGCGCGACCTCGGCCACGAGGTGATCGAGCGCGAGATCGGGTACACGCCGCCGATCGCCGCCAATGTGATCGCCCGCTACCTGCGCGGCATCGCCGACGAGGGCCAGGCCCTTGGCCACCCGGAGCGGCTCTCGCGCCGCACGCGTGGCTACATGCGGATGGGAGCGGCGATCCCGCCGGCGTTCGTCGAGCGCGCCAAGGCCGCGGCGACGGCCGACGGGGCGGCGCTCGATCGAGTCTTCGAGGGCGGGGTCGACGTGGTGATCACGCCGATGCTGACCCGCCGCCCGCCGCGGGTCGGCGAGTACGAGGGTCGCTCGGCCTTGTGGTCGTTCACCGGCTCGGTGCGCCTCGTGCCGTACTGCGGCGGCTACAACCACACCGGCCAGCCCGCGGCCTCGATCCCGGCGGCGTGGACTGCGGACGGCTTCCCGGTCGGCGCCCAGCTCGTGGTCCCGCCGCACGGCGAGCCCGTGCTGCTCTCGCTCGCCGCCCAGCTCGAGCGGGAGCTCGGGTGGCTCGACCGGCGGCCGGAGGCGGCGCGGTGAGCTCGGCGGCGCTGCGCGAGGTCGCGGAGGCGATCGCGCGCGAGGCGGGTCACCAGCTGCGCGACGCGTTCTCCGGGCCGCTCGTCAACGTGACGGCCAAGTCGAGCCCCACCGACCTCGTGTCCGAGGCCGACCACGCCGCCGAGCGGCTGATCCGCGAGCGCCTGGCAACCGCTCGGCCGGGCGACGGCTTCCTGGGCGAGGAGGGCGGCGACGACGAGGGCACGAGCGGGCTGCGGTGGGTGGTCGACCCGCTCGACGGCACGATCAACTTCCTCTTCCGCATCCCGCAGTGGGCGGTCAGCATCGCGTGCGAGGACGCGTCCGGCACGCTCATCGGCGTCATCTACGACCCGATGCGCGACGAGCTGTGGTCGGTCGAGCGCGACGGGCCCGCGCTGCTCGACGGACGGCCGGTGACGGGCTCGACGCGGGCCGACCTGAGCACCTCGATGATCGCGACGGGCTTCGGCTACGACGCCGAGGTGCGGCGCGGCCAGGCCGAGATGGTGGCCAGGCTCCTGCCGGCGGTGCGCGACATCCGGCGGCTCGGCTCGGCCGCACTCGACCTCGCGTGGACGGCCGCCGGGCGCTACGACGCGTTCTACGAGCGCGGGCTCAACCACTGGGACCAGGCGGCGGGCGAGCTGCTGTGCCGGCGCGCGGGCCTGGTGGTGCGCGAGCTCCCGGCGCGGCCGCCCGCCGGGCCGGGCGTGCTGGTGGCCCCGGAGGCACTCGCCGACCCGCTCGAGACGTTCGTGGCCTGACATTCCGGGCGGTTGGGTAGGGACACCCCATGCTGATTGCCGCCATCGTCGTGTTCTGCATCCTGCTGCTGATCCTCGCGTTCCTGGCCCCGCGCCTGTCGCGGCATCCCGAGCGGGGCGGGCAGAAGGTGATCGGCGTCGGCAGCCGCGGGGCCGGCAAGGCGCCGGGCAAGCTCGGCCGTTGGTTCCAGAAGCCGTTCCAGTCGTCGTCCAAGGCCGTCTCCAAGAGCGGGAGCACCGGCCGCAAGGGCCGCGGCAAGCTACCGCTCTAGGGACCCGTTCAACGAACCCCTAGCGCCAGCGGGCCGTAGCCCGCGCGCGCGAGTCGTCATCGGCGCGCATGTGGTCGAATTCGGGTGAGCCCTGGGCGTAGTCGCTGCGGGCGTCGTCCAGGGCCGCGAGCCGGCCGGCGAGGTCGCGCGCGTACGCCTCGCGAAAACCGGCGAAGCCGACCGGGAACGCGCCCCAGTGGATGCCGAGCTCGGTGCTCATGTGGCGGTCGAGCAGCTCGGCGTGGCGGGTCGCGTCGCGCGCCGCGCGGGCGAGGTCGACGTGGAACTCGTCGGGCATCTCCGGGTGCTCGTGCGAGGTGCGGGCGAGCAGCTCGGCGGCGCACAGCTTGGCGTCCATCAGCGCGTGGGCGGGGTGCTGCTCTCCGGCGTGCTCGAGGACCTGGACGAAGCCGTCGCGGGCCGGGCGGTCGAGCCGCGCCATGACGGGTAGCTGGCGGGTGTGGTCGGAGCTCCGAGGCAACGCGCCGAGGTCGTCGGGGAGGTCGTTCTCGCGATTCGTGGGGAGCTCGGCGAGGTGCCGGCGCTGGCGGTGGACGAGCCGGGTGAGCAGGTCCAGCGAGCGCTCGTCGGCGAGCGGGTCGAGCTGCTGGGCATGCGCCTCGAGCGCGGTGACGAGCGCTGGCTTGAGCGCTCCGTAGACGTCGCGGTCGAGCAGCCGGGAGAGCTCATCGCCGGGTCCTTGGGGCGCGCCGCCGAGCTCGTCGACCCGGCGCCTGAGCTCCGGGATCGCACGCGCGTCGTCGTACAGGTGGGCGGCCAGCAGCGCCTTGACCTCGAAGCGCGGCTCCAGCGGCAGCCGGCCGGCGTTCCGGTGCACGGCCTCGCGCAGCACGTCGACGACGTTCGCGAGGCGGGCGGCCGTCTCGGCGGGCGCAAGGGTCACGCCGCGGAGCCTAGTGGCCATGCCCGGGGCGGGATTCGAACCCGCACTTGATCGATTTTGAGTCGACTGCCTCTGCCAATTGGGCTACCCGGGCGTGGCCGGTGAAGCGTACGACGCGCCGGTCAGGCGGCTGCGGGCGCCGGACCGCGCTCCGAGCCCCGCTCGGGACCGCGCTCGACCTCGACGTTCCACGCCTGCCGGAAGCCGCTCATGGCGAAGGCGATGAGGAGGATCTGGAGCGGGACGAGCAGCGCGGTCAGGAGCCCGAGCAGACCCTCGTCGATCGTCGGGTCGGCGAAGCCCGGCTCGTCGCGATCGAACCACGCGGGCGTGGCAACGGCGGCGAAGATCAGCAGCACGATGGCGAGCGCGGCGGCCAGCGGCAGGACGCCGCGGTTCCAGCGCAGCACGAAGAACGCGAGCACGACGTACATGACGATGTAGCCGACCTGCAGCGACTTGGCTCCCTGCAGCGTGTCCCAGCCGCCGACCGTCACGATCGCGGTCACGCCGGCCGAAGCGAGCAGCAGCACGACGACGATCGCCCGCGTCAGCTTCGAGGCGGCCTTGCGGCGGTTGGGGTGGTCGATCGTGACCGATGGCTCGGCCATGCGCGCGCGACCATACAATCTCGGTGCCGCGCATGCGGCGGTTCCTGCGGGCGTGGCGGAACTGGTAGACGCGCGAGGTTTAGGTCCTCGTGGCTTTACAGCTGTGGGGGTTCGAGTCCCTCCGCCCGCATTCGGATCAAGTCACGACTTCGCTGGCACGAACGAGTCGAGCAGCGCGACGCTCGTCCGGTGCGAGACGGAGATGTTGCGCGGGTTCGATTGCGTCCACCTGATGCCGAGCCGCTCGCAGTACTCGCAGAACAGCCCGCGGATGTCGGCCGAGCGGTTCGAGAAGAACCAGCGCGGATAGGCGTACTCGGCGACGCGCCCGCTCGGCAGGAGCGTCGAGAACCGGTTCACCGTCCGGCAGCCGTCGGAGTGCAGCAGCCCGCGCAGGAACTCGTGCGGGAACTCGGTCCACGATCTCTCGCTGCCACGGCGCCAGCTCGATCTTGCGAGTTGTGCTTCCGCCCCGGCCCGTGCTGCGGGAACGCCTCGGGCCAGCGCTGGCTGTAACTGCTGACCCTCACGCAGCGACGCCGCCCGTCCGGTCGAATCTGCACCTTGCGGGCGAGCCCGGCACGCGCCATCGACGCAGCGCAAGCTTCAACAAGCTCTGGATACGCGGCGTCGCACGTGATGACGAGCCGCATCGTCCTCGGATACATCGCGAGATGACCGTCTCCGAGGTAGAGCCCTAGGAGGTGGCTATAGGCGGGCTGATCTGGGGGACGCCATCCTTCGAGCACGAACGTATGTTCCCACACGTCTCGGACGGAAAGTCGGCACTCCCGGTGGCTACAATCGCCCCGAGCCAGGCCCTCGGGGGACTGGTCCAACGGCTAGGATGGCGGTCTCCAAAACCGCAGGTTGGGGTTCGATTCCCTGGTCCCCCGCTCGTTTCGCCGCCCTACGGCCCCGCGTCGAGAACGGCTCCGACGCGAGTTGGTCTGGAGCCGTCGC
>CAWIRW010000018.1:0-185206 GCA_963838655.1 uncultured Solirubrobacteraceae bacterium
AATGCGGGAGAACTCTCAGATGCGCAGACTCGTCGTTGCCTGTCTCGTCGCCGGATGCGCGGCCCTGGCGGCTGCCGGACCGGCTGCGGCCGAGCCCACCTGGGCGCCGGCCGCCAGCGCGCCGGTGCACCCGGGCGTGCAGACCATCACGGCGGGCGGCCAGTGCACCGCCAACTTCGTGTTCTTCGACGCCGCGAACGACGTCTATCTCGGCCAGGCGGCGCACTGCTCGAGCACGAGCGACAACACGTCGACCGACGGCTGCCTCGCGGGGACGCGGCCGCACGGCACGCCGGTGGAGGTCGACGGCGCGTCGCGTCCCGGCACGATCGTCTACTCGTCGTGGGTGGCGATGCAGGCCGCGGGCGAGACCGACACCAACGCGTGCCGCTACAACGACATCGCGCTGATCAAGCTCGACCCGGCGGACTACGGCAAGGTCAACCCGTCGATCCCGTTCTGGGGCGGCCCGACCGGCACGGCGACCTCGACCGCGACGGGCGACAAGGTGCTCTCGTACGGCAACTCGTCGCTGCGCCTCGGGGTCACGGAGCTGTCGCCGAAGGAGGGCGCGAGCCTCGGTACGGCCGGCGCCGGCTGGACGCACCAGGTCTACACGGCCTCGCCGGGCATCCCGGGCGACTCCGGGAGCGCGTTCATCGATCGGTCGGGGCGGGCGTTCGGCGTGCTCAGCACGCTCCAGATCGCCCCGCTGGCGGGCGCGAACGGCGTCAGCGACCTGTCGCGGATGCTCGCGTACATGGGATCGCACGGCGGGCCGGCCGTGACGCTGGCGCTCGGCACCGAGCCGTTCCGCGGTCCTCTTCTTCCGTAGCGTGCGGATGGCGGGAGGGCTCATGCCCTCCCGCTAGCCTGAGCCGTTCGTGCTGGTCTTCGCCTCTCTGACCGACCCGATCGTGGAGTTCGCCGTCGACGTGGTCGACGCGATGGGGCTGCCCGGGATCTTCCTGCTGATGGTCGCGGAGAGCGCGTGCATCCCGATCCCGTCGGAGACGACGTTCCTGTTCGCGGGCTTCAACGTCGCCAACGGCGAGTACTCGATGTTCGCGGTCGTCGCGGTGGGGACGTTCGCCAACGTCGTCGGTTCGTGGATCGCGTACGCGGTCGGCTACTACGGGCGCATCGATCTCCTCGAAAAGCACGGGCGCAAGCTGCACGTCAAGCCCTCGCACCTCGCGTGGGCCGACCGCTGGTTCGAGCGCTACGGCGACGCGACGGTGTTCTTCTCCCGCATGCTGCCGATCATCCGCACGTTCATCTCGCTGCCCGCGGGCGTCGCGCGGATGCCGTTCTGGCGCTTCACGGTGCTGACCACCCTGGGCTGCATCCCGTGGATCTTCATGCTCACGTTCGTCGGCAAGCAGGTCGGCGACCGCTGGGAGAGCTGGCGGGACAGCCTGCACTACGTCGACTACGCGGTCGCCGGGCTGATCGTGCTGGGCGCGATCTACCTCTTCTTCCGCTGGCGGCGACGGCGGCGCGACGAGCCGGTCGGCGCCGCGGCCGCGGATGCCTCGCGCTGAGCCGCGGCTGATCGAGACCGTCGCGCTCGGGTTGCTGCAGGGCCCGGCCGAGCTGCTCCCGGTGTCCTCGTCCGCGCACGTCGGGCTGCTGCCGTGGGCGCTGGGCTGGCGGTACGCGGCGCTGCCGGGCGAGGTGCGCAAGGAGGTGGAGGTCGCGCTGCACGCCGGCACGGCGCTGGCCCTGGGCCGCCCGCGCGCGCCGCTGGGCGTGCTGGCCGCCGCGACGGTGCCGCCCGCGCTCGCCGGGTTGGTCTTCGAGCGGGTGGTCGAAGCGCGCCTCGGCACCCCGCGCTCGATCGCGTTCGGGCTGCTGGCCGGCTCGGCCGCGATGGTGCTCGCCGACCGGGTACCCGCCCGACGGCGCGAGCCCGGTGCCGTCGATGGTCTGTGGCTCGGGCTCGCGCAGGCCACTGCGCTCGTCCCGGGCGTCTCCCGCAGCGGCGCCACCCGCGCGGCCGCGCGGGCACGCGGGTTTTCGCGCCGCGACGCCGCGGCGCTCTCGCGCGAGGTCGCGCTGCCGGTGCTCGCTGGCGCGACCGTCCTCAAGGGCGCGCGGCTCGCGGCGCGGCGGCCGTCGCCGACGACGCTCCGGGCCCTCGCCGGGGGGGCGGGCGCCGCCGCGCTCTCGACCCGGCTCGCGTTGCGCCTCGAGCGTTCGCGGACCGCCGACGCGCCGCTCGCTGCCTGGGCGGCGTACCGGGCGGCCCTCTCCGCCACGATCATCGTCAGGTCGGCATGTCAGGATCGGGCGCGATGACCGATGCCTACGCCGAGTCGGGCGTCGACACCGGCGCCGCCGACCGGGGCGTCGCCGCGCTCGTGGGCGTGCTGCGCACGATCGACACCGGCCGCGCGTCGCGCACCGTCCCGCTCCCGGGCCACTTCGCGGCGGTGCTCGAGGTGGCGCCGAACCTCGGGATCGCGGTCGGGACCGACGGCGTCGGCTCGAAGCTGATCGTCGCCGAGCAGGCCGGGCGCTACGACACGCGTCGGGATCGACTGCGTGGCCATGAACGTCAACGACGTCGTGTGCGTCGGCGCCGAGCCGATCGCCCTGCTCGACTATCTCGCGGTCGAGCAGGCGGACCCCGAGGTCATGCGCGAGATCGCCCTCGGCCTCAAGCACGGCGCCGAGCTCGCGGGCGTCGAGATCCCGGGCGGCGAGGTCGCGGTCCTGCCCGAGCTGATCCGCGGCCACCCGTCGCCGCACGGCTTCGACCTGACGGCGGCGTGCATCGGCACCGTCGCGCTCGACGCGATCGTCACAGGAGCCGCCTGCCGCCCCGGGGACGCACTGATCGGCCTCCCGTCGTCGGGCCTGCACTCGAACGGCTACTCACTCGCACGCCAGGCCCTCTCCGGCCTCGCGCTCGACGACCGCCCGGCGGCGCTCGGCGGCGCCACGGTCGCCGACGCCCTGCTCGAGCCGACCGTCATCTATGTGCGCGCGATCCTCGAGCTCCTGCGCTCCGGCCTGCCCGTCCACGGTCTCGCGCACATCACGGGCGGCGGGCTGCTCAACCTCGCGCGCCTGAGCCCCGACGTCGGCTTCGAGATCACCGACCCGCTCCCGGTCCCGCCGATCTGCGACCTCGTGCGCACCCTCGGCGGCGTCGCCGACGCCGAGATGTGGGAGGTCTTCAACATGGGCTGCGGCTTCGCCGTCGTCGTCCCGGAAGCCGACGCCCACTCAGCCGCGACGCTGCTCGCCACCCACCATCCGGGCACGCGCCGCATCGGCACCCTCACCGACCGCCCGGGTGAGATCACCGTCCCGGACGCCGGCGTGGTGCTCGCCGCCTGACGCCGATCAGCTCTCGTTCTCGCGCTTCCGGGCCTCGATCGCCCAGATGAGCACGCACGGGATCGTGGTGAGGGTGGCGGCGGCCGCCAGGATCGTCATGGTCATGCCTGGATGACGAGCCCGAGGCCGACGGTATTCCAGCACGTATGGAGAAGACGACTGCGCTGCTCGCGGCTAGCGTCGTGGCGCGATGAGTTCCGTCGCCCGCGGCGGTCTTACCCCCAAGAGCGGACTCGAGGAGCCAGGACGTGGATGACGTGGCAGGCGTGATCGAGCAGGAACGAGGACCCGAGGAGGGCTCGGGCGGCGCAGCCGTGCGGGCCGAGGGGCTCGTCAAGCACTACGAGAGCCGGACCGGGACGATCGAGGCCGTCCGGGGCGTCGACCTGACCGTCGAGGCGGGCGAGGTGTTCGGCTTCCTCGGCCCGAACGGCGCCGGCAAGTCCACGACGGTGCGGATGCTGACGACGCTGCTCTCGATCACCTCCGGCAGCGCGTACGTGGCGGGGCTGGACGTGGCGCGCGAGCCCGACGCCGTGCGCCACCGGATCGGCGTCGCGCTGCAGGAGGCCGGGCTCGACCCGCGCCAGTCCGGACGCGAACTGCTGATCCTGCAGGCGCGGCTGTTCGGCATCGCTCCCGAGGCGGCGGCCGCCCGCACCGAGGAGCTGCTCGCGCTGGTCGAGCTCGAGGACGCCGCCGACCGGCGCATCAAGGACTACTCGGGCGGCATGAAGCGCCGGCTCGACCTCGCCTCGGCGCTCGTCCACCGGCCCGACGTGCTGTTCCTGGACGAGCCCACGACCGGGCTCGACCCCGCCAGCCGGCTCACGGTCTGGGACGAGGTGCGGCGGATCAACGAGCGCGGCACGACCGTCTTCCTCACCACCCAGTACCTCGAGGAGGCGGACGCGCTCTGCGACCGGCTGGCGATCATCGACGGCGGCCTGATCGTGCGCGAGGGCACGCCCGCCCAGCTCAAGGCCGACCTGCGGGAGCGCCACGGCCTGGACAGCGACCCGAGCCTTGACGACGTGTTCCTGGACGCGACCGGCCGCACGCGCAGCCGCGTCGCCGGCGACGTGCAGGAGGTGAAGTGATGACGCAGGCCTGGGTGCTGGGCCAGCGGGCGTTGCGCGAGGGCTGGCGGACGCCCGAGGCGCTGCTGCCGACGCTGTTCATCCCGCTCTTCTTCCTCGTCGTCAACGTCGGCCAGGCGGCGAAGATCTTCCCCGGGGAGTCGACCGCGTTCCTGTACGGCCAGGGCTACGGCGCGTTCCAGCTGCCGAGCTCGCTGCTGCTGGCCGCGTCGTTCGGCACCGCGGCGCTGTTCCTGGTCGAGGACATCGAGGGCGGCTACTTCGACAAGCTGCGGGCGTCGCCGGTCCCGCGCAGCGCGATCGTGCTCGGCCGCCTGATCGCCGAGGTCGCCAAGGGCGCGCTGATCGCCGCCGCGATCGTGCTGCTCGGCGTGATCTTCGGCATCTCGATCGCCAGCGGCCTGCTCGGCTTCGTGCTGCTCGTCGTGCTGACCGCGCTGTGGGCGGCCGTGTTCGTCGGCTTCATGCAGCTGATCGCGCTCAAGACCCGCAGCGCGGCGGCGACGAACTCCGCCGGCCTCGTGTTCTTCCCGCTGCTGTTCCTGACGCCGAACTTCGTGCCGCGCGACCTGCTCACGCGGCCGATGGAGATCGCGGCCACGCTCAACCCGGTCACCTACCTGATGGAGGCGCTGCGCTCGCTGATCCTCCAGGACCTGGTGTGGGAGGACATCCTGCCCGGCTTCGCGGTCGTCTTCGTCCTCGGCGCGCTGATGCTCTTCCTCAACGTGCGGATGATCCAGAACTACGACTGATGCCGGAGCCGCTGGTCGTCGTCGACGGCAACAACGTGATGGGCAGCCGACCGGACGGCTGG
The DNA here is from genome assembly GCA_963838655.1 of uncultured Solirubrobacteraceae bacterium. GTDB lineage: Bacteria > Actinomycetota > Thermoleophilia > Solirubrobacterales > Solirubrobacteraceae > DASSUW01. The sequence goes on from CAWIRW010000018.1 coordinate 5,266, forward strand.
TGGCGGGACCGTCCGGGCGCGGCGCGGCGGCTCGTCGCACAGCTCGGCGACTGGGCGGCGCGCGCCGACCGCGACGTGCTCGTCGTGTTCGACGGAGCGCCGCCGGCGGAGCTGGTGTCGCCGGCGCGCGTCGAGGTCCGCTTCGCGCGGCGCCGCGGTCGCGACGCCGCCGACGACGACATCGCCGCGTTCGTGGCGGCCGACGCGGCGCCGGAGCGCCTCCGCGTCGTGACGTCCGACGCCGAGCTCGCGCGCCGCGTGCGCGCGCACCGCGCTGAGGTCGTCGGCGCGCGCGAGCTGCTCGACCAGCTCTGAACGCGCGCCGCGCCCGCGCTACGTCGTCGTCGTGCTCGCCCTCGACTGCCCCGGGCACGCCCGGGTCGGCCTGCTTGCTCTCCCAGTCCTTGCGGGCGTCCGAGATCTCGTCCTCCAGGCGGTCGGAGCGCTCCTCCATCTCGTCGGCCTCGCGGTCGAGGTCGTCGGCCTGCCGCTGGTGCTGCGGGGGTTCCTCGGTCATGGCGACGGCTCTACCCGTCGGCCTCGTCCTCGGAACGGGCGCGGTCGGCCAGCTTGTCGCGCAGGTACGCCGCGCGGTCGGCGCGGCGCTCGTGGGTCTTCTCGTCCTCGGCCGCCGCCGCATCGCCGGCCTGGTCGCGCTCCGCGCGCTCGCGCTGGAGCTGCTCGAGCTGCATCTCCTCCGTCTTCGGATCGGGCATGGCGCAAGCCTACGCCGCCGCTCAAGTCGCACCCGGCGCCGCCGATCTACGCGGGCAGGCATGTCGGCCACCGTCCCAACGACAGCGCCTCCGCATGCGCCGATCGCGGCGCTGCCGGACGAGCGCATCCGCTTCCAGCATCCCGAGCTGCCTCCGGTCGAGGAGGTGCTCGCGTACTTCGAGCGCTCGCGCGAGGCGCGCTGGTTCTCCAACGGCGGCCCGTGCGCGAGCGAGCTGACCGCGCGGCTCGAGGCCCGGCTCGGCAGCGACACCCGCTGCGTGCTCGTGGCCAACGCGACGCTCGGCCTGATGGCCGCCCTGCGTGCCGCCTGCGGGGAGCCCGCGGAGCGCCGACTGGTCGTCACCCCCTCCTACACCTTCACGGCCACCGCGTGCGCGATCCGCTGGGCCGGTTTCGAGCCGCTGTTCGTGGACGTCGATCCCCGCCACTGGCAGCTCGACCCCGAGCAGCTCGGGCAGGCGCTCGCCGCCCGCGCGGGCGAGGTCGCCGGCGTGCTGGCGTGCGCGGCGTTCGGCACCGCGCCGCCGCCCGAGGTACGCGCCGCCTGGCGGGAGCGCGCCGCCGCCCACGACGTGCCGCTGCTGATCGACTCGGCGCCCGGCTTCGGCTCGCTCGACCTTCACGGCCGACCGCTGGGCGGCCTCGGCGACACCGAGATCTTCTCCTTCCACGCCACCAAGCCGTTCGCGATCGGCGAGGGCGGGATGGTCGCCACCGGCGACCCTGAGCTTGCCGCGCGGATCGCGTCGCTGATCAACTTCGGGCTCGACGAGACGCGCATCAGCGCCGAGGCGGGCCTGAACGCCAAGCTGTCCGAGCTCCACGCCGCGACCGGCCTCGCCGCGCTCGATCGCTTCGACGCCGTCCTTGCCTCCCGTCGCCGCGTGGCCGGCGCGCTCCGCTACGCCACCAGCGGCTGCCGCCTGACGTTGCAGGCCGGCTCTGGGCTGTCGACGTGGCAGTTCTTCCAGGCGCTCGCGCCCGACGCCGAGCGGCGCGAAGCGGTGCTCGATGCGGCCCGCGAGCTCGACGTCGAGGCCCGTACGCTGCACGCGCCGCCGCTGCACCGCCATCCGGCGTTCGCGGCCGCCCCGCGCCACGGCGCGCTCGCCGTGACCGACGACCTCGCGGCGCGCTCGCTGTCGCTGCCGCTGGCCAACGACATGCCCGCGCACGCCGTCGCGCGCGTGGCGGAGGCGGTCGCGTGCTGAACTGGCTGAGCCGCTATGCCCCCGCGCTGGCGGCGCTCGAGCAGACCGGCGAGCTCGGCAGCGTGCTCGACGTCGGTTGTGGCCGCCACGGCCTCGCCTGCGTGCGGCCGGAGCTGCCGTTCGTCGGCGTCGACGTGGCCTTCGACGGCCCGCCGGTGGACGACCATGGTCGCGTTCCAGGCGCCGCCCGGGCCGCTGCCGTTCGCCGACGGCGCCTTCGACACCGTGCTGTGCCTCGACGTGCTCGAGCACCTGCCCCCGGCCGACCGCCCCGCCTTCGTCGCCGAGCTCGCGCGCGTCGCCGCGCGGCGCGTGCTCGTCGCCTGCCCGACGACCGCCGCCGCACCGCTCGACGCCCGCGTCCGCCGCCAGTTCACGGCCGCCGGCATCCCGATCCCGGGGTGGCTGAGCGAGCACGACGAGCACGGCCTGCCCGACGGGCGAGGACCTCGGCGTCCTGGGCCGCCGCCGTGCCCGGCTTCGGCGCCACGCCGTGCCGATGGCCAACGGCCTGCTCTGCACGCTCGCCGTGCTCGCCGACCTCGACGACGAGCTCGCCGCCGGCGTGCGCCGCGAGCTCGCGGCGGACAGCGGTGCCTGGACCGAGCTGCTCGCATCCGCGACGTTCGGCGACAGCTTCCGCGACGCCTGGCTGCTCGAGCGCAGCGTCCCCGCGACGGCGCTCGTGACCACGACCGACCTGCAGGGCTCGGCCACCGCCGCCGTGCGCGGCCCCGCCACGCGGGTCGGCGCACCCGCCCCGGCCGCTCCGGTGCGGCTCGACACCCTCGCGACGCGCCGCCTCTGGCTCACCCCGGCGTGGGAGCAGCCGGAGCGCTGGGTGGGGGCGCTGAGCGCGTACCTGCATGCCGCCCGGCCCGAGGATCCCGTCTGCCTGGCGATCGACGCCGCCTCGAGCGACCTGGGCGCCGACGCCGTCACCGGGCTCGTCGCCGAGGCGTGCGAGCGGCTGGCCGGCGACGCGCCCTTCGCCGAGGTCCTGATCGTCGACACCCCCGTGGCCGACGCCGGCCTGCTGCCGGTGAGCGATGCCGGCGATGTGCGTGCCGCCCTCGAAGTCTCAGCGCCGGCGGTGCCGGACGACGCGGAGGAAGTCGTCGCCCGCGCCCGCTGGGCGAAGGCGCTCGTCGACGACCTGCGCGCGACGGTCGACCGACTGCGCTTCGAGCGCGCGGGCGACCCGTTGACCGAGGACCGGCCGCTCGTGACCGTCCGCATCCCAACCTGGAACGGCGTCGAGGGCCTGGTCGGCCGCGCGATCCCGTCGGTGCTCGGCGGCACCTACGACAACGTCGAGGTGCTCGTCTGCAGCGACGGACCCGATCCCCGCGCGCGAGAGGCCGTCGAGGCGATCACCGACCCGCGCGTGCGCTACCTCGAGCTCGACGAGCGGCCCGTCCACCCCTCGTACCCGTGGTCGTTCTGGGAGACGACCGGCCTGCGACCCGCGAACTTCGCGCTCGACCAGGCGCGCGGCGCGTTCGTCTGCCCGCTCGACCACGACGACGCCTTCACGTCGACCCACGTCGCCGACCTGCTCGAGGCCGCCCGCCGCGAGCGCGCCGACCTCGTCCACGGCCAGGCGCTGTGCGAGCAGGCCTCCGGGCCGCCGGTCGTTCTCGGCTCGGGCCAGCTGCGCCACGGCCAGGTGACCCACGGCTCGGTCATGTACTCCCGCCGCCTCGCCCACATGCGCTACGACACGGCCTGCTGGCTGATCGGCGAGCCCGGCGACTGGAACCTCTGGCGCCGCATGCTGGCCGCCGGCGCGGTCACCGCGCACCTCCCGAAGGTCGTGCTCGCCCACTCGCGCGAGCGCACGAGCATCGAGGACGATCCGCGAACCGCGCAGCTCGACCGCCGCACGGCCGCCGACCTCGCGCCCGACGTGCTCGGGACCGACGCCCGCGCGCTGCTGGACATCGCTCCGCTCCTGACGTGCGCGCCGACCTCCTGATCGGCGGCACGCTCGGCGGGTGGGCGCTCGAGCGCGCCGACGCCGCGACCGTGGCCACCGTCGTCACCGACGACCCGGAGCTCGCCGAGCGCGCCGCGCAGCGCGGCCTGGCCGCGACGCTCGACCACGACTACGAGCCGGCCGCCCGCGGCCTCTCGGTGCACTACCAGCGGATCGTCCCGGCGTCGCTGATCGATCGCTACGACGGCCTGTGGAACCTGCATCCGGGTTTGCTGCCCTGGGGCCGCGGGATGTTCCCCGTGTTCTGGGCGCTGTGGGAGGACACGCCCGCGGGAGCCACGCTGCACGAGCTGGTCGAGGCGCTCGATGCCGGGCCGGTCGTCGCGCAGGAGGAGATCGCAATCCGGCCCGACGACACGGGCGGCTCGCTCCACGCTCGCGTGCAGGACGCCGAGAAGCGCCTCTTCGACCGCTACTGGCCGCGGATCGTCGCCGGCGACACGCTGGTCGCGACGCCGCAGCCGCGCGCCGGCAGCTCGCACACCCGCGCGGAGTTCTTCGCGCTCAAGGAGGAGGGGTGGCGCTCGCTGGACTCGGACCGCCGCGAGCGTAGCTCGAGCGCTGTCTGCGGTTCCCGGGCTACCCCGGGCTTCAGCCGAGCCGCACGTAGCCGACGGCGCCGCCGCCGTCGGAGCCGTAGGTCCGACGGGCGACCATGTTCGAGGAGTTGCCCTCGACCGTGTGGATCGAGCCGTCGGCGCCGACCGACTCGACGATCCCGATGTGCTCGTCCCAGACGATGAGGTCGCCCGGGGAGGGCGTGGCGCCCGCCGGGAGCGCCTTGCCGGACCGCTGACCCCAGGCCCACACGTCGTCGACGCGACCGAAGCCCTGACCGGCGTCGCCGAGCGGCACTCCCGCCTCGCGGGCGGCCCACGAGACGAAGTAGGCACACCATGGGCCGGGGCCAGGCGCGCCCGCGGTGGCCTGCCGGAACTGCGCGATGCGCGGCGACTCGTTCGAGCCCGGCGGCTGCTCGGCCACGCCGACCTCGCCCTGGGCGGCGGCCAGCGCGGCCTGCCCGGCGCCGGTCCCGCCTGCGACCGGCAGCGCGGCGACGGTGGCCGGAGCCGCCGCGCCGGCCGTCGCCAGCGCCGACGAGAACGCAGCGGGACTCGTGACCGGGGCCGGCGGGACGGGCGGCGCCAGCAGGCTCTGCAGCTGCGCGATGCGCGCGATTGCGGTGTCGATGCTCATGCCGCGTTCGCGGGTACCGCAGCGACCTCGCGCAGCACGTCCGCCCACGCGCCGGCCGCCACCTGGGCGGTGCGGTGGGAGAGCACGTGCTCGTGAGCCGCCTCGCCGACGCGGCGCCGCAGCGCCTCGTCCGCGACCAGCTCGCTCGAGGATCGCGCGCCATCTCCTGCGGCGTCTCGGCGTGGAAGCCGGTGACGCCGTGCTCGATCTCGGGATAGACGCCCGGGTCGGCGATCGTCGGGATGCCGAGCGCGGAGGCCTCGAGCCAGCGCAGATCGCTCTTGCCCTGGAAGTAGCCGCCCTTGCCGGCGGGTGCGAGCGCGACGTCGAAGTGCGTCATCGCCGAGGGATAGACCTCGAGCGCGGTGAACGGGATCGCCAGGCAGCGCTCGGCGCCGAACTCGGGCTCGAGCCACTGCGCGAACGGCTGGCCGACGCTGACGAAGCGGATCTCGGGGCGGCGCCGCATGACGGCGCCCACCTCCTGCACCCACGGCTTGGCCGACGCGGTGTGGCCGGTGCCGCCGGCCCAGCCGACGCCGACGTGCGGGCGCGGCGGGCGGGTGAGCGCGAAGCGCCGCAGCGTCGATCCCGTTGCGGCACACCCACGTGCGCGGGTTCAAGGAGCGGTAGCGGCGGGCGAGCCACTCGGTCGAGCAGATGATCCCGTCGGCGGCGCGCATGCACAGCTCGTACGCCGCGACCTCGTCGCGGGTGAAGTGGTCCTTGTGCGCGTGGCGCTCGAGCTTGCGCACGCCGTGCAGCCAGTCGTCGACCTCGTACAGGACGGTGACGCCGCGGGCCTGCCAGTCCCGGATCGGCGCGCAGCCAGGCGGGTCCGGCGACCTGCGAGAGCACGAGCACGTCGTAGCTCGGAGAAGCCCTCGACGTCGAGGTCGTCGGGCGCCATGCCGGTGACGAAGTGCAGGTCGTCCGGCTCGCCCACGGCGCCGATCCAGTCGCAGCCGAGCACCATCGCGGGCAGCGCGCAGCGATACCAGCCGACGGCGCCGCGCCCGCGCGCGACGAACAGGGTGCGGGGAAGGCTCACAGGACCTCCGGGACGAACGCGCTGAAGTCGGCGTGGCGCCACTTGCTCACGAGGCGGGCGGCGCTCTCGGCCTGCCAGCGCTCGAGCTTGCGGTTGGCGCGGCCGCGGAAGACCTGCTCGCCGTGGATGGCGACGGCGGCGGGCTCGTACACGCACTGCAGCCCGGCGGCGAACACGCGCAGCCCGTAGTCGACGTCCTCGTACGCCATCCGGAACTCCTCGTCGTAGATCCCGACGGTCACGAGCGTCTCGTGGCGGATCAGCTGCAGCGCCGCGGTCACGGGGCAGACCGCGGGCTCGAGCGCCTCGGGCAGGTCGGCGGGGGCGTACTGGAAGCGATGCCACCAGGACCGCGCGCGAAGGGAGAAGAACACGCCCGCGTGCTGCAGGCAGCCGTTCGGGTACAGCAGCCGCGCGCCGACGACGGCGGCCGGGCGGCCGTCCGCGTCCGTGCGGGCGAGCATGTGCTCGAGCCAGTTCGGGTCGGTGAACTCGATGTCGGCGTTCACGAGCACCGCATCGCGGCCCTCGTCGAGCGCGCACCGCAACCCGACGTTGACCGCGCGCGAGAAGCCCTCGTTGTCCGGCTTTACGTGCAGCTCCTGGCCGAGCTCGGCCGCCATGGCGGCGACCTGCTCGACGAGCGCCGGCTCGGGGCTCCCGTCGTCGACGATCAGCACGTCGGCCCGGTCGCGCGCGGTCGCCCACAGGGAGACCAGGCAGCGGGCCAGGACGTCGAGGTCGGACGGCGTGCGCAGGTAGACGGGAACCACGCAGAGGACGGACACGTCCCTGTGGTCGGCGCGGTCGTCGCGAGCTTTAACGACGACGGGCGACCTCGAAAGGTCGCCCGCCGCCGATCCGTCCCTCGGTGGGGTGTGTGTGAGGCTCGAAGGGGAGTGAGCCTGTTGTGGAGCCGGCCCGCGACTTGGAAGGGGTGGGCCGGCTATCCCGGCTCCGGCCGAAGCCGGAGCCGAGAAGCCTTGATTGCTTGTGCGAACTGCCGTTGCGACTAGCGGAGCAGCGACAGGACGTTCTGCGGCGCCTGGTTGGCCTGCGCGAGCATGCTCGTGCCGGCCTGCTGCAGGATCTGGAGCTTGGTGAAGTTGACCATCTCAGCGGCCATGTCCACGTCGCGGATCCGGCTCTCGGACGCCACCAGGTTCTCCTGGTAGGTCGCGAGGTTGTGCCAGGCGGTGCTCGAGGCGGTTCTGGACCGCGCCGAACTCGGCGCGGATCGTCGACACGTTGTTGATCGCGGTGTCGATGTTGTCCAGGGTCACGGCCTCCCAGGAGCCCGTGTCCGAGACGCCGTCGACGGCGACCGTGCCGGACGCGCCGAGCACGTCCTTCGTGACGACGTCGATCGTCTCGCCCTGGTTGGCGCCGACCTGGAAGGTGATCGTCCCGGAGGTGCCACCCGTGCCGTCGAGCAGCTTGATGCCGTTGAACTCGGTCTTGCCACCGATGTCGGTGACCTCCTTCGCGAGCTGCTTGACCTCGGCCACGATCGGCGGCCTTGTCGTCGGCGTCGAGCGTGCCGTTCGTGTACTGCACCTTCAGGTCACGCACGCGCTGCAGCATCGAGTGCACCTCGGTGAGGGCACCCTCAGCGGTCTGGACGAGCGAGACGCCGTCCTGCGCGTTGCGCTGCGCCTGGGCGAGACCGCTGATCTGGCCGCGCATCTTCTCGGAGATGGCGAGGCCGGCGGCGTCGTCCGCGGCACGGTTGATGCGGTAGCCCGACGACAGCTTCTCCATCGCCTTGGCCGCCTTGGCGGCGGTGCCGGTGAGCTGACGGTGGGCGTTGAACGCCTCAACGTTGTTCTGGATACGAAGGCCCATGATCATCTCTCCTTGATGATTGGTTTGACAGGCCGGGGCGACTCCATGTCACCCCTTCTTACATCCGGAGTGATCGGCGTCCTGCGCCGAGACTTGAGCGATAAATTCAGGCCCGGACGTCAAGGCGGCCGTCGTCGCCTTGCGGGCGCTGCGCGGCGGCGCGGCGGCGGCGCCGCTGCTGCTCGCGGCGCTCCTTGTCCTGCTCGCGCTCGAGCGGGGTCAGACGCACGAGGTCGACCGTGCGGACGGACCGGTCGGGGCGGATGGGCTCGATCCGCTCCATCGCCGTCAGGCGGCGGGCTCGGCGTGGGCCCGCCGGCGCTCGGCGCGCGCGTTCTCGACGACGCGCAGCTCGGCGAGCACGAGCGCGCGCCAGACCGCGAGCGCGCACGCCCAGGCCACGAGGTTGCCGACGAGGCCGGCGACGAGCGCCCGCAGCGCGGCCTCCTGGCCCGGCACGCCGGAGCTGAGCGAGAGGAAGAGGACGAGACCGAACACGACCAGGGCCGTGCGCGCCCGCGTGCGGCGGATCGACGCCCGAGCGCGCGGGTGCGCGGCCACCGACACGCCGGCCGGCGTCGCCGCGTCCGGCGCGTCTCCCTTGGCCTTCTTGCTCACCGGCCCCTCGACATTCGCAGGGCCGCCAGCTCCCGCTCGCGCACGAGCCGCACGAGGCGCTCGGAGTCGTCGCGGGAGATGCTGTCGATGCGGATGCCCTTGGCGTCCGGCGCAGGCGCGCGGACGATGCGGCCGAGCGCGCTGATCGGCTCGGCGCCGGCCGCGACCTCGAGCTTCACGCGCACGTCGATGCCAATCGGCATGTTCCACGGATCGCGGACCAGCATGCCGCCGCCGGAAAGGTTGAGCGTCTGGGTGTCGCCGCCGACCGGCTCGTCGACGCCGTGGACGGAGACGGAGAGCACGGCCTCCACGCGCGCCCACTCGCGGCGCTGGATGCGCTCGGCTTCGCCCTCGACGTGCACGCGCAGCCGGTCGCCACTGGAGCTGTCGATGCTGAGCGTGCCGCCGAAGCGGTTGATGCCGCGGCCCGTGGCGTGCTCGACACTCACCTCGGACCCGGCTAGCCGGGCAACGCGGGCGTCGCCCACGGCGAGCGCCACCACCAGCGCGCCGGGCTCCGCCGCCTCCACGGTGGCGGGCAGGCGGCCGATGTGCGGCAGTGTGATCTGGACGTGCTCGCCGGTGGAGATCGGGGGGATGGGGCGAGTGGCGGCGGCCATGGCGGTCAAGGCAGCAGCTGCTTCGCCAGCGCGTCGGGGTCGGCGGGAGCGATCTCGCCGCGCGTGCACACGTACGACAGCGGGCGGCGGGAGGTCATGGCGAGCTCGACGGCGGCGCCGGGATGCGCGGTCTGGTCGGCATGGGTGAGCGCGACGTGCGTGATGCCGAGCGGCGCCAGCGCGCGTGAGAGCTCGGTCGCCGCGGCGGCGCTGAGCGTGGCCGGCAGCGCGAGGTGGACCTCGTCGACGCCGAGCGTGCGCAGGTGGTGGGCGAGCCCGGCGATTGCCTCGCGGTCCGCGGGCCCGGCGGCGGGTGCGTCGATGATCGTCAGCGCCGCGCGGCGGCGCTTGAGGCGGCGGGCGGCTTGCCCGACGTCGACGCTCTCGTTCAGGCCGAGCAGCGCCACGTCGGCACCCGCGCGCGCGTACGCGGCGGCGAGCTGCTCGGCTGCCGAGCTCTTGCCGGCCCCGCCTGGGCCGACGAAGGCGAGCGTGCGCGGCCCGCCGCCGAGGTCGCCCATGACGGGCAACCGGCGGGCGAGCGCGGTACGGATGAGCCGCTTGAGGGAGCGTGGCTGGCTGAACGGGAGCCCGTGGACGGCCGCCTCGGCAACGACGTCGCGTGCGAGCGCGGGCGTCAGGCCGCCGGCGACGAGGCGCTCCTCGGCCGCGGCGGCGCCGCGCGGGGCGATGGCCTCGTGCGCGGGCGCAGTGAGATCGTCCACGGCCGGCGCGGCGAATTCGGCCTGGGCCGGCGCCGCGTCGTCCAGCTCGTCGGCGACGAACTCGTGGGCGACGGCCTCGATCGCCGTGCGGTTCGGCTGCGGGCCGTAGAGGCCGGGGTCGGCCGCGGCGGCGGCGAGCACCTCGTGCGCGCTCGTCTGCGCGCGCGAGAGCGCGTCGGCGAACGGGGCGGCCTGCTCGACCAGCGCCTGGATGGCCGGCGAGGCCAGCCCCTCGGCGGTCGCGCGGTCGTTGCGCAGCTCGACGTCGTCGGCCTGCGCGGCGCGCGCCTCGACCTCGACGTACGGGCGCTGGAAGAACCCGCCGACGCCGCCCGCGAGGCCCTCGCGGCGGCGCAGCACGATGGCGTCGGACCCGAGCTCGTCGCGGATCTGCGGCAGCAGCTCGTCGAGGGTACGGCCCCGGAACGTCTTGGTCTCGAGCGTCGTATCCATGTCCAGTGACGTGATCGGCACTAACCCGCCACGGCAATAGCGCTACGTGCGCCGCGGGCGTCCAACGACGCGGAATCGAGCATCCCGATCGTCTCAACGCTGACACCGGCCGCGATCTCGTTGTACGAGCAGACCGCGAGCTGGGGCAGCCGCTGCTCGGTCAAGCGGCGCAGATGGCGGCGCACGCGGGCCGAGCACAGCAGCACGGGACGGCCGCCGCGCGCCAGCGCCTCGTCGACCTGCTCGGCGCAGGCGTCGACCAGCGCGTGGGCGCGCGCCGGGTCCATCGCCAGGAACTCGCCGTCCGCGGTCTGCACCAGCGCTTCGGCGACCTCCTGCTCGAGCGCCGGGTCGAGCGCGATCGCGCGCATCGTGGCCTCGCCGTCGAGGTAGGGCGCCACGATCGTGCGCCCGAGCGCCTGGCGGGCGTACTCGGCGAGCATGGCGACGTCGCGCGTGAGTCGCGCCTTGTCGCCGATCGCCTCGACCACCGCGCCGAGGTCGCGGACCGACACGCCCTCGCGCAGCAGCGCCTGCAGCACCCGCTGGATCTCGCCCACGGTCAGCACGTCCGGGACCACCTCGTCGACGACCGCGGCGTTGACCTCCTTGAGCTGGTCGAGCAGCTGGCGGGTCTCCTGGCGGGTGAGCAGCTCGGAGGCATGCACGCGGATCGTCTCCGTCAGGTGCGTGACGACGACCGACTCCGGGTCCACGACCGTCCAGCCGAGCGCCTCGGCCTCGGTGCGCCGGTTCTCCGCGATCCACACCGCCGGCAGCCCGAAGGCCGGTTCGGTGGTGGGGATGCCGGGGAGCTGGCCCATGGCGTCGCCGGGGTTCATGGCGAGGTGGTGGCCGGCCATCACGCCCCCGCGCGCCACCTCGGTTCCGCGCACGCGCATGACGTATTCGTGCGAGTCGAGGCCGACGTCGTCGCGGATGCGGACCGCAGGGATGACCATGCCGAGCTCGGAGGCGATCTGGCGCCGGATCGTGCCCACGCGCTGGAGCAGCGTCCCGCCGGCCTGCTCGTCGACCATCGGCACGAGGCCGAAGCCGATCGCCAGCTCGAGCGGGTCGAGCGCCAGCGCGTCGAGTGCCGCGTCGCGCGGCGCCGCCACGTCGCTCGGCAAAGCCGCCTGCGAAGCGGCGGTCTGTGTCGCAGCCTCGCGCTCGGCCTTGGTGGGGTGCTTGCGCAGCGTCCAGCCGACCGCGAAGAAGAGGCCGCCGATGAGCAGGAACGGGATCTTCGGCAGCCCGGGGACGAGCGCGAACGCCATGATCACGACGCCGGCCACGAGCGGCGCCTTGCGCTGCTCGAGGATCTGCCCGGCGACGTCGGACCCGAGGTCCTTGTCCGACGCCGAACGCGTGACGAGGATGCCGGTGGCGACCGAGATCAGCAGCGCGGGGATCTGCGCGCACAGGCCGTCGCCGATCGTCAGCAGCGAGAAGTGCTGGGCGGCTTCGCCGAACGGCATGCCCATCTGCATCACGCCGATGATCACGCCGCCGATCAGGTTGATGGCGGTGATCAGGATGCCGGCCATGGCGTCGCCCTTGACGAACTTCGACGCGCCGTCCATCGCGCCGTAGAAGTCGGCCTCCTGCGAGATCTCGGCACGCCGCTTGCGCGCCTCTTCGTCGGTGATCTGGCCGGTGTTGAGGTCGGCGTCGATCGCCATCTGCTTGCCGGGCATCGCGTCGAGCGTGAAGCGCGCGCCCACTTCGGCCACGCGACCGGCGCCGTTCGTGATGACCACGAACTGGATGACGATCAGGATCAGGAAGATCACGAGGCCGACGACCACGTTGCCGCCGACGACGAACTCGCCGAACGCGGTCACCACGTGCCCGGCGTCGCCCTCGAGGAGGATCAGCCGGGTGACCGAGATGTTGATGGCGAGCCGCAGCAGCGTCGTCAGCAGCAGCAGGCTCGGAAACGACGAGAAGTCGAGCGCGCGCGGCACGTAGAGCGTGGCCACGACGATCATCAGCGCCGCCGAGATGTTCATCGTGATCAGCAGATCGAGGAGGAACGCCGGCAGCGGGATGACCATCATGGCCACCACCAGCACGACGGCGCCGGCGGCCACGAGGTCGGAGTGGCGCGAGGCCTTCTTCAGGAAGTTCATGCGACAGCGGACCTCTGACCGGCGACCTTGTAGACGTAGGCGAGCAGCTGGGCGACGCCCTGGAAGAGCTCCTCGGGGATCATGCGGCCGACGTCGACGCTCGCGTACAGCGCGCGCGCCAGCGGCGGATCGGGCACGACGGCGACGCCAGACTCGGCCGCGGCGCTGCGGATGCGCAGCGCAAGGTGATCGGTGCCCTTGGCTACGACGATCGGCGCCAGGTTGTCGGAGTCGTAGCGCAGCGCGACCGAGTAGTGCGTCGGGTTGGTGACGACCACGTCGGCGGTCGGCACCGCGTCCATCATGCGAGCGCGCGAGAGCTCCATCCCACGGCGCCGCTGAGCGCCCTTGACCTCCGACGGCAGCTCCTGCCCCTTGTGCTCCTGCTTGATCTCCTCCTTGTCCATCTTCAGCTGCTTGTCGAAGCGATGGCGCTGGTAGAGGAGGTCGATCGCCGCGATCACGAGGTAGGCGAGCGCCGCGCGCTGGGCGATCTGCAGGATCAGCGCGCCGAGATGCGGGAGCAGCGCGGCGGCCGGCATGCCCACGAGCCCCGCCATCTCGTCGAGCTTCGGGAAGACGGCGAGCGCCACGATCCCGCCCACGGCGGCGACCTTGAGCGTGCTCTTGACGCCCTCGAAGGCGGCGTTGACCCCGAAGATGTTCTTGAAGCCGGTGATCGGGTTGAGCTTCTTGACCTCCCACAGCGCCTTCGGGGTCGGCTTGAAGCCCACCTGGCCCACGCTGGCGAGCACGCCGGCGACCATGCAGACCGCCACGACCGGTGCCGTGGAAACGGCGACGTGCCCACCGACCGCGACGAACAGCTCGCCGACACCCTCGCGCGAGACGATCTCGGGTGACGACACGAGCGAGAGCACGCCGAGCGTGGCCTCCTGCATGCGCCGCAGCATCGCCGGGCCGAACGCCGACAGCGCGAGCACGGAGGCCATCAGCACGATCGCGCCGTTGACGTCGGGCGAGCGCGCGACCTGCCCCTTCTTGCGCGCGTCCGCACGCTTCTTGGGGGTTGCCTTCTCGGTCTTGTCGTTCGCCATCAGCCGTCCACCCGCAGGGTCCGCAGGGCTGTGGACACGGAGCGCTGCAGCTCGTCGTCGATCCAGCCGGCGACGAACGGCAGCGACGCCCCGACGAGCACGAGGCCGACGGTCACCTTGGCCGGGAAGCCGACCGCGAACACGTTGAGCTGCGGCATCACCTTCGAGATCAGGCCGAAGGCGACGTCGGTGAGGACGACCGCGAGCAGCACCGGCGCGCAGATCTGGATCGCGGCGCCGAAGATCCCCGAGAACGCCATCTGCGCGCCCTCGACGAGCGTCCCGATGTCCGGCGCGGACGCGAGCGGCACCGCCTCGTAGCTGCGGGCGAGCCCCTGGATGACCCAGGCGTCGCCGTCGATGACGACGAAGATCATCACGCCCACGAGCGCGTAGAGCTGGTTGAGCACGCCGCCGTTGGTGCCGGTGACGGGATCGACGAGCGCACCGAAGGAGAAGCCGATCAGCACGTCGAGCAGGCTGCCGGCGACCTGCACGGCGGCGAACAGCGCAGCCAGCGTGAACGCGAAGCCGAGGCCGACGAGCAGCTCCTTGACGACGAGCCCGCCGAGCGTCCAGACGTCCGCCGCCAGCTCCTCGCCGCCGCCGGCACCGGCGGCGATCGGCGCGATGCCGATCGCCAGGCCGACGGCGATCACGCTGCGGGCCCGCGCGGGGATCATCTTCGACGAGAAGAGCGGGGCGACCAGGAACAGCGGCGAGATCCGCGCGAGCACGAGGAAGAAGCCGATCACCTGCTGCTCGCCGAACTGGGCGATCAGGCGCTCGAGGGTCATGCGCCCACCAGGTCGGGGATCTGGCCGTACAGCTCCTGCGTCCAGCTGACGATCTCGCCGAGCATCCACGGCCCGGCGACGACCAGCACCACGCACAGGCCGATGATCTTCGGGATGAAGCTGAGGGTCTGCTCCTGGATCTGGGTGACGGCCTGGAAGATCGACACCACGAGGCCGACCACGAGGCCGACGAGCAGCAGCGGCAGGCCGATCTTCATGGCCAGCTGCATCGCCGAGACGCAGATGCTGACGACGGTGTCCTGGCTCATGTGCCGAAGCTCTCCACCAGCGAGCGGGTGACGAGGTGCCAGCCGTCGACCAGGACGAACAGCAGGATCTTGAACGGCAGCGAGATGAAGACGGGCGGCAGCATCACCATGCCCATCGACATCAGCGTGGCGCCCACGACGAGGTCGATGATCAGGAACGGCAGGAAGATCAGGAACCCGATCTGGAACGCCGTCTTGAGCTCGGAGATGATGAACGCGGGGATCAGGACGTGGGTCGGGATGTCCGCCCGCGTGTCCGGCTCGTCGATCTTGGCGAGCTTGGCGAACAGCGCGACGTCCTTGCTGCGTGCCTGGTCCCACATGAACTCGCGCATCGGCGCCTCGGCGCGCTCGAACGCGACCTGCTGGGTGATGCGGCCCTTGCTGAGCGGCTCGATCGCGTTCTCCTTGACCTTGGAGAACGTCGGGAACATCACGAACAGCGTCATGAACAGCGCGATGCCGACCAGCACCTGGTTGGGCGGCGCGGTCGGCGTGCCGAGGCCCGAGCGGATGAAGCCGAGCACGATCAGGATGCGGGTGAAGCCCGTGACCGTGAACAGCAGCGCCGGGACCAGCGAGATGCCGCCGATCAGCAGCAGCAGCTGGACGGCGTTCGAGCCGTCCGCCTTCACCGGAGCACCGTCCGGCTGCGCAGCTGGTCGAGCAGCGCGCCGAAGCCACGCGTCCGGCGCGCCTCGGTCGCGACCGGAATCTCCTCCTGCTCGACGAGCAGGCCGAGCGCGCGCGCCTCGTTCTCACCGTAGGTGCGGATCGGCGTGACGCTCTGGTCGGCGACGCCGACGAGCACCACCTCCTGGCCGGCGCGGACGAGCTGCAGCGAGCGGTTGGCGCCGAGTGGGAGCGTGGCGAGCGCCTGTAGACCGGTGCCCGAGGACTGATCCTCGCGTGAGGCCTTGACCTGCTTGAGGACCCAGTGGAGGCCGTAGATGACGCCCAGCACGATCGCCAGGCCGACGATCGTGCGCACCAGCGAGCCCGAGGACGAGCCGGTGGCCTGCGCGCCCGCGTTGTCGGGGTCGCCGAGGTTCAGCGGGGTGCGCTCACCGTCCGCCGCGAGCGCGGCGGGAGCGAGCAGGAGCAGGCCGAGGACGGCCGTGAAGGCAGGGAGAATCCGCATCACCGAGGGCGAGTCTGGATAGGACTCGTCCTCTTGATCGACCGGCTCCGGTCAGCCTTGAATCGCGCCCTCGCGGTCGAGCCGCTCGAAGCGCAGCTCGTTGATCACGGCGCCCGCGAGCAGGATGATCGCGAGCGCGTAGAACCACACCAGCGCGATCAGCACGAACACCAGCGTCGTGCCGGCGCGCAGCGTGGAGACGTTCTGCAGGTAGAGCGGGAAGCCGTAGTCGACGATGCCGATGGCGATGGTCGCGCCGAGCGCTCCCGGCCACACGCAGCGCCACGGGATGAACCCGCCGGGCACGAGCTGGTAGATCAGGCACAGCAGCGCGAACAGCAGACCGACGCCGGTCGCGAGCGTGACCCAGTACACGAGGCCGCGCACGTCCGAGAGCCCGAACGGGAGGTCGTCCGCGCTCGTGGCGATCAGGCTCTGCACGGCCGGCACCGCGACGCTGGCGACGATGAACAGCAGCACGACGGCGAACATGCCGAGCGCGAACAGCTTCTGGCGCACCCACGAGCGGCAGGGCCGGTGGTAGATGCGGCAGAACGCCGTGTCGAGCGCGCCCCAGAACGAGGACGCGAAGTACACGGCGGCGATCAGCGCGATGATCCCCGTGGTCGTCGACGCCTCCTGGAGGCGGCGAACGAGCTCGATCAGCGTCGACTCGGCGGCCGACGGGAAGATCCGCTCGAGGTCGAGCAGCACCGACTCCTCCAGCTCGTCGGAGCGCAGCACGCGGCCGGCGATGAAGAGCGCGATCAGCGTGATCGGCAGGATCGAGAGCAGCAGGTTGTACGCCACCATCGCCGACAGGCCGGTGACGTTGTCCTCGTAGGCCTTGCGCCAGAAGTTGGTGAGCGCGGCGCGGGCTCGGCCCATGGGCCGGATTATCCGCGCCGCGCCAAGGGGGTGCCCAAACGGGACATCGCTCTCAACGTAATGGCCCGTTGGGCGGGGCCCCCAGGTTTTCTACGCTTGCGGGGTGGGCGCGGGCACGGGAGCCGGCGCCTTCGGCTCCGGTGCCGGGACGGGGTCGCCGCCGGGCTCGCCGGCCACGACCTCCGTCACGCGCAGCCCGAACTCCTCGTCGATCACGACGACCTCGCCGCGCGCGATCGGCTTGCCGTTGACCAGCAGGTCGACGGGCTCACCTGACAGGCGGTTGAGCGTCACGATCGAGCCGGGGCCGAGCGCCAGCGTCTCGCGGATCGTCATGTGCGTGCGGCCGATCTCGACCGCCAGCTCGACGGGGACGTCGTACAGGCGCTCGAGCTCGGGCGGCGCGCCACCCCCGCCGTCGGCGGAAGCGGAGACCGTGGTCTCGAAGGGGACGTAGTCGACGGGATCGCTCATGGCTGCCTCACTGGACCGTGACATCGGGGAAGAGGACCTCCTCCACGTGGACGTCCGTGTGCTTCTTGATCGCCCCGAGGACCTTCTTCTTGATCTGCTCGCGGCCCTCGCGCTTGATCAGCTCGTGGTCGGCGGCGTCGGTGAGCGTGTCCGTGATCAGGTCACGGACGATCGCCTCCTGCGGCTCAGAGCCGTAGCCCTCGGGCGGCGCCGGGGCGCCGTGCCCGCCGCCGTGGCCGCCGCCACCCGCAGCCGGCTCGACCACGAGCGCGACCTGCAGCTTCGCGAAGCGGCCGTCGGCGAGATTGACGAGGAACTCCTTCGGGAGCACGTAGATCTCGCCTTCGACCTTTGGCTTGGCCTCGGCCTTCTTCGGCCCGGCCAGCACGAACTTGTAGGCGCCGCCCACGCCCAGCAGGGCGACGACGACGACGATGATCAGCTTCTTCTTCATGGTGTGGTGTCGCCTCCTTGCGACGGGGTTGCTCCATGCAGCCGGGTGAGGATGATCTCCACTCGGCGGTTACGTGCCCGCCCGGCGGGCGTGGCGTTCGATGCGATCGGGTGCTGCGCGGCGTAGCCGCCGAGCGACGTGCGCTTCGGCGACACGCCGGCCTCCGTCAGACCCTGCACGACCGCTGCCGCGCGGGCGCCGGACAGCTGCCAGTTGGACGGATACTGCGAAGTCGTGATGGGCCGGATGTCGGTGTGGCCCTCGACCTGCACGGGGTGGCTCGCCTCCTTGGCGATGATGTCGCCGATCTCGGCGAGCGTCGGCCGCGCGCCGGCCTTGACCACGGCGCTGCCCGAGTCGAAGAACAGGCCGTCCGTGATCAGGCGGATCTTGAGGCCGCGCGGGGAGACGGTCGTCGAGACCTTGTCCTCAAGGCCGGCCTTGGCAGCGAGCGCGTCGATGCGCTTCTTGAGGTCCTGGAAGCTCTCCTCCTCGCGCGCGGCGCGCTTGACCGCCGCCATCGCGCTCTCTGAGTCCTCGCTCTGCATGGCCGCGGCCACGGCCTGGACGGGGCTCAGCGAGGGCACCGGCTTCTCGGCCGCCGCGCGCTCGGTGCCCTCGGACGTGTCGCCGGTCTGCATCAGGTTGCGGCCGCCGGTGAGCACGGGCCCGGAGAACGCCTCCTGCAGCGACTGCTCGAGCAGCTTGACCTTGCTGATGTTCGTCGACGAGATCGCGAACAGCACGACGAAGACGGCGAACAGCAGCGTCATCATGTCGTAGCCCGAGACGAGCCAGCGCTCGTGGTTCTCGTGCTCCTCGTGATGGTGCTTCTTATGCCGACGGGCCGCGCTCACGACTCACCTCAGGCCGCCTGCTGCTGCTGCCCGCCGCCGGACGAGGCCTCCTCCTCGGAGGGGCGCTCCTTGGGCGGCACGTACGCCATCAGCTTCTCGGCGACCACGCGCGGGTTGTCGCCCGCCTGGATGGCGAGCACGCCCTCGAGCGTCATCTCGCGGAAGTGCATCTCGGCCTCCGAGAGCTCCTTCAGGCGGTTGGCCATCGGCAGGAAGAAGACGTTCGCCGACCCCACGCCGATCAGCGTCGCCAGGAACGCCGCGGCGATCAGCGGCCCCAGCGTCGACGGCTGGTTGAGGTTGTTCATCACGTTGACGAGCCCGAAGACGGTGCCGATGATTCCCATCGTGGGCGCCAGCGCGCCTGCCTGCATGAACGGCGCGCGGCCGGCGGTGTGCCGCTTGCGCATCGCCTCGTTCTCGGCGTCGAGCACAGCGGCCACGAGGTCGGGGTCGGTGCCGTCGACCACGAGCTGCACGCCCTTGCGGGTGTACGGGTCGGCGATGCCCTTGACCGCCTCGTCGAGGGCCAGAAGGCCGTCGCGGCGTGCCTGGTCGGCGTAGCCGACGAGCTCCTTGACGCGCCCGACGAGGTCGAGGTCATCGGGCAGGAGGGCCTTCTTGTAGAGGGCCGGGAGCCTGATGTGCGACTCGAGGCCGCAGGCCGCGATCGTCGCGCCGAGCGTGCCGACGAGCACGATCAGGATCGCCGGGACGTTGATGACGACCATGACGTTCGTCCCCTCCATCGTGGCGCCCATGGCGATGCCCACGATGGAGATGAGGATGCCGATGCCGGTGCCGAACTTCATGACCGCGGCCCCTGGTGCGGCAGCTCGCTGTCGCGGCGCGCGTGCTCGGCGTTGAGGGACGGCACAGCGCCGTCGGCGGCTGTGCCGCGGACGAGCGAGAGGGAGCTCGAGCGGCGCGGGACGCGCGCCATCGCGTCGAGGACCGAGGCGCGCCAGGTGCGCACGGCCTCGGCGACCTCCTCCGGAGATCTCGGTGACGACGAGGCGCGACCCGGTGGTGAGGGTCACCACGGTGTCCGGGTTCGCCTCGACGCTGATGACGAGGTCCGGGTTCAGGTGGAAGGGCTGTGGCGTGCGGCCGAGTTTGTGGAGACGGATCATCTCCCTCGGGTTGATCGACCGCCCTGGGGAAAAATGAAGGGCCGCCGGCGTGGGCGGCCCTTCTTGATCAAGTGTTTCGCCCTCGGTCACCGCTTCGACCACCGCGGGTCTCTACCCCGGCGGGCGTGTCGGCGGCGACCTTCGTGCGACGTTACATCTACCGCTTCAGGTTGACCAGGTCCTGCAGCATCTCGTCCGAGACGGAGATGACGCGGGAGTTGGCCTGGAAGCCGCGCTGGGCGGTGATCATGTTCGTGAACGACTGGGCGAGGTCCACATTGGACATCTCGATCGCGCCCGAGGTCGTGAAGCCGAACTGCGCGCTCGGGGCGCCGACGGCCGGCGTGCCCGAGTTGGCGCTGGCGATCCAGCGGTTCGAGCCGGTGCGCTCGAGACCCGAGGCGTTCGAGAACGTCGCCAGCGAGATGAAGCCGGCCTGCACACGCGTGCCGGCGGCGTCGACGTAGCTGACCTCGCCGTTCTGCGCGATCGCCACGTTCGTCGAGCCGGGCGGGACCCGCAGCAGCGTGTCGGCGCCCGCCGCGGTGCGGCCCTGGACGTAGTAGCCGTCCTGGGTCACGAGGTACCCCGCGGAGTTGGTGGCGAAGTTGCCGGCGCGGGTGTACTCGACGTCGGCCGGGTTCGCCACCGGCGGCGTCGCCGTGGTCGTGGCCACGCGGAAGAACCCGGGGCCCTGGATGGCGACGTCGAGCGGGTTGCCCGTCGACTGCAGCGCGCCCGACTGCATGAGGTTGTCGATCGAGCCGAGCTGGGTGCCGAGGCCGATCTGGGCGGCGTTCTGGCCGCCGGCGCCGCCGCCGGGACCCGACGCCCCGCGCTGCTGCTGGTTGAGCGCGTCGGTGAACGTCGTGCGCGCCGACTTGTAGCCAATCGTGTTGACGTTGGCGATGTCGTTGGAGGTGACGTCGAGCATCACCTGGTGCATACGAAGACCGCTGATCGCGGCGAACATGCCTCGCATCATCGGGGCATCAACTCCTTTCGTCGCCTAAGCGACCTGCGTGATGGTTGCTGGGTCGATCTTGTCGATACCGGCCACCGTGAGTGACGGCTTGCCGTCCACGGTGCTGACCTTCTCGACCTTGCCGGTGTGGGTCTGCTTGGCGGCGTCCGTGTAGGTCACGGTGCGCCCGATCAGGCCGATGGCGTTCGTCCGCTCGTTGGCTGCCGCCAGGTTGGACATCTGCTCGAGGCTCGAGAAGGAGGCCATCTGGCCGATGAACTCCGCGTTCTCCATCGGGCTCATCGGGTCCTGGTGCTGCAACTGGGCCACGAAGAGCTTGAGGAAGTCGTCCTTGCCGAGCTCGCCGTTGGAGGCGTTCTTGGGCAGCATCTCGGCCGCGGTCAGGACCTTGTTGTCGGTGTTGATCGTGGTCATAGGGGTTGGGGTCTACGCGAGGACGTCCACGAGCAGCCCGCCGGGCAGCTCGAGCACGCTCTGGGTGACGGGGGCATCGACGTCCGTGTCGGTCGCCGCGCGCTGCGCGCCCGGGCCGGCGGGGTCGGCGGTCCAATCGCCGCGGGCGCTCTCGCGGCTGCGCTCCTCCGACGAGGTCGAGACCTCGAGCGAGAGCAACGCCACCTCGCGCACCTCGAGTGCGCGGCGCAGATCGTCGCCGGCCTGGGCCAGCAGGCGCGCCGCCTCGGGCGAGTCGGCCACGACCTGGGCGGCGACGCCGGCGGCGGTCACCTGCAGGCGGATCTCGATCCCGCCGAGCTCGGCGGGCCGGAGCGCCATCCGGGCATGGGTGACACCGCGCTCGGCGGCGACGTGCAGGAGGGTGGCGACGGCGGCCGGGGCGCGATGCAGCGGCACCGCACGCTCGGGCGCGCTCGTGGTCGCGGCCGGGGCGGCAGGAGCGGGCTGACCGACGCTCGTCGTCGGAGCCGCGTGCGGCTCCACGTGAGCGGGCTCCGCCACGGGCGCCGGCGCCTGCGGGGAGACAGCGGCAGGCTCGGGCGCCTGCGCGGCGACGACAGGCGCCGCGACCGGAGCCTCGCCCTCGACGTGAGCGGCGACCGGGGTGGTCGCGGCGGCAGGCGCCGGCGTCAGCGGCGCAGGCGCCGGGGCGGCCGGACCGGCGGCATCGAGACTGGCGGCCGGGCCCGCGACGGGAGCGGCCGGCGCAGGTGCGCCGCGGCTGCCCTCGACGACCTGCGGCGCCGCAGCGACCGGCTGGCCGGCGGCGGGCAACGACGGCACGGCGGTGCCGGGCGTCGCGGGTGCGACGGCAGCCGGCACCGAGTCGGCGACGACCGCGGGCACGACGATCGCGGCGGACGGCGCGGGGACGGCGGTCGCTGCCGGCTGGGCCGGCGCGGTCGCGAGGACAGGAAGGCCGATCAGGCTCGGACGAGCCTCGTCGAGGACGGGCACGGCGCCAAGCTGAGCGGGCGCAGCGACCGCGCTGGTGGGACCGCTCGCGGTGTCACTGCGGCTCTCGCCGGTCTCGCCGCGCGGGGCGTCATGCTGAGCGACGGCGCCGGCCGCGTCGTCGCGTGCGGCGTCGTTGCGCGCCGCGGCGTCGCACGACGCGTCGGGGCGGGCGGCCTCGTCGCGACGCGGCGCGTGGGCAGGCCCGGCGTGCACTTCGAGCAGCGCGGCGAAGCCGTTCCCCTCGCTCTGCTGGGCGGGGCGGTCGGTGGGCGCGGCGGGGCGCGCGGGGTGGATGCGGTCGGTGGTCATCACAGGATCGAGGGGGTGGGCGCGGCGGCGCGGTAGCGGGCGGCGTTCTCCTGCACAACCCGGACGTAGTGCTGGGTCTCGCCGTAGGGCGGCACGCCGCCGTAGCGCTGCACGGCTCCGGGGCCGGCGTTGTAGGCCGCGAGCGCCTTAGTGACGTCGCCGCCGAAGGCGTCGAGCTGCTGGCGCAGGTACTTGGCGCCGCCGTCGAGCGACTGCGCCGGGTCGAGCACGTCGGTGACGCCGAGGCCGGCGGCGGTGCCCGGCATCAGCTGGGCGAGCCCGCGGGCGCCGGCCGGCGAGCCGGCGTTCGGGTTGAAGCCCGACTCCTGCTTGACGAGCCCGGCGAGCAGGGCGGGATCGATGCCGTGCTTCTGCGCCGCGGCGGTGATCTGCGCGCCGAACGGGACGTCAGCGGCAAGCTCGGAGACCGCGGCGGGCGCGGTCGCGGCCGCCACGGCGGCGGCCGGCGCGGAGGCGCCGGCGAGCTGGCTCGCGAAGGTCGATGAGGTGGCCCCGGCGGGAGGCACGGGCCGGCCGCCGATGAGGGCATGCAGCTCGCTGACGCGCGCGACGACGGCCTCGACGCTCACGCGACGCTCCGCATGCCCGCGGCGGCGGCGTTCGCCCGCCGGTGGACGCTGAGCGCGATCTCGTCGAGGTCGCCCTGGGCGCGTCGCGCCCACTCGCGGTCGTGGTCGGCGCGCTGGCGCTGCTCGAGCTTGTCCATCACCTGGCGGTCGCGTGCGGCGGCCTGCAGGACCGTCCGGCGAGCGGCGACCTCGACATCGCGGCGGTCGAGGTCGAGCGCCGCGTCGCGGCGATCGCGCTGGGCGCGCTCGATGTAGGCCTGGGCGGCGAGCAGGTCGCCTGCCGAGGCGCCGGCGAACGTCGCCTGGCGAGCGGTCTGGGCGGCCTCGGAAGCCGTGTGGGTGGCCGCGCGCAGCATCGCTTCGCCGCGCAGGCGCAGGCGGAGCTCGTTGGCCAGGTCCTCCTGGGCACGCTCTTCAGCGCGCTCGCGGAGCGACTTGACCCGCTCGAGGCGGAACGTGAAGGACGGGGTCTCCACGAACCGGTTGATCGACCACCCGGAGCGAACCTGTAGCGGGGTGCGGGACACCACACCCCCGAGCACGAGTCAGCCCACGACACGACACCGGGTGGCCCGCGCCCAGACGCGGGCTGGCCCCGCTGCCGGCGACCCCTGGCAGTGGGAAATTACGCCTATGCCCGACGCCCACACCATGAACTACATCGAGTGCGACGCCCCGGTCGAGCTCACGCTCGTGGAGTGGCGCCGGTCCCACGCGCAGCCCAAGCGCCGCCGGTTCAGCTTCCTGTCGCGCTAGCCGCCTGAGCGCTCGGGCCGCGAGCGTCAGCGGCGGCTCTGGCGGCGCGCCGCGAACGTCAACTGCGCTGGGTAGGGAGAGTGCGGCGGGGTGCAGAAACCGGACAATCCGGTGCTCGGGCGGGCGGTGGCCGGTGAGATCGGCCGCGGCGAGGGCGGATTCGCACGCACTCGGCGCCTCCGGCTTCCTCGAGTGGCGCGTAGTCGCGTATAGCGTGCACCGCCACCACCGACGAGCCAACGTCGCGATGGGGACTTATGCACCTCCCGTGCACCCCCCTCAATGCGCGCCGTTGACGTTCGCCGCCGGCGCCCTCACCCACCGGCGAGGACGACCTCGTACCCCTCCCCGCGGAGCACCTCGACGACGACGTCCCGCTGATCCCCCTGCAGCTCGATGACGCCGCCCTTGGCCGAGCCGCCGACGCCGCAGCGCTTCTTCAGCCGCCCGGCCAGCTCCCGTAGCCCGGCGTCGTCGAGCGGCACGCCGGACACGGTCGTGACCGTCTTCCCGCGCCGCCCTGCCACCTCCCGCCGCACCTTCACCCGCCCGCCGGTAGCGGGCCGCGGCGGTGAGGCCTCCGCCGGCCGCCGCACATCGCCCTCGTCGCTCGACCAGACCAGGTCGCCGTCCATCCACGCGAACGCTAGTACAGCCTCGCGCGGCGGCCGTGCGCGTCGCGTCAGACCGAGAGGTGCAGCGGCGGGATCGCCGCGTGCAGCGGCGTCCCGCCCGCCGAGCCGGCGGCGGGAGGCTCGGAGAGGATCGGGTTGGGCTCGACGGGCGCAGCGCCGAGCACCGCGAGGTTGGTGATCGCCGCGTCGGCCTCCTCGGCCGTCGAGCGGTCGTACTGCGCCTGGCGCAGGAAGCCGTCGATCGGCTCGCGGGCGTCGATCGCCGCGTCGGTCGCCGGGTCGCTGCCGCGCTGGTAGGCGCCGATCGCGATCAGGTCGGACTTCTCCTTGTAGGCGGCCATCAAGCGACGCACGTCGTCGCCGGCGGCGCGCACGTCGGGCGCCACGACCTCGCCGACGAGCCGTGACACGCTGGCGAGCACGTCGATCGCCGGGTAGTGGCCGGCGTGCGCGAGGCCGCGCGACAGCACGACGTGGCCGTCGAGGATGCAGCGCACCTCGTCGGCGATCGGCTCGTTCATGTCGTCGCCCTCGACCAGCACCGTGTAGAGGCCGGTGATCGTGCCGCGCGGGCGACGTGCCCGACCGCTCGAGCAGCCGCGGCAGCAGGGCGAACACGCTCGGCGGGTAGCCGCGCGTGGCGGGCGGCTCGCCGACCGCGAGGCCGATCTCGCGCTGGGCCATGGCGAAGCGCGTGACCGAGTCCATCATCAGCATCACGTCGCGGCCCTGGTCGCGGAAGTACTCGGCGATCGTCGTCGCCGCGAACGCGCGCCTTGAGGCGCACGAGCGCGGGCTGATCGGAGGTGGCGACGACGACGACCGAGCGCGCCAGGCCCTCAGGCCCGAGGTCGCGCTCGATGAACTCGCGCACCTCGCGGCCGCGCTCGCCGACCAGGCAGATGACGTTGACGTCGGCCGACGTCGTAGCGGGCGATCATGCCCAGCAGCGTGGACTTGCCGACACCCGAGCCGGCGAAGATGCCGAGCCGCTGCCCGCGGCCGCACGGGAGGAGCGCGTCCAGCGCCCGCACGCCGAGCGAGACTCGCTCGGTGATCCGCGGGCGCTCCAGCGGATCGGGCGGCGGCGCCTCGACCTCGCGCGAGCGGCCAGAGTCAGATCCCACCCACCCGAGCCCGTCGAGCGGGCGGCCGAGACCGTCCAAGGTGCGGCCGAGCAGCTCGTCGGAGACCTCGACGCGCAGCGGTCGCCCGCTCGCGCTCACGCGCGCGCCCGGGCCGATCCCGGCCGCCTCGCCGAGCGCCATCAGCAGCGTCCGGCCGGCCCGGAAGCCGACCACCTCGGCGGGGACCGCCGCCCGGCCGCGGCCGGTGTCGATCGAGCACACCTCGCCGACTTCGGCGTCGACACCGGTGGCCTCGACGATCAGGCCGATCAGGTCGCGCACACGCCCGTGGCGCCGGTGCAGGTCGGCGTCGCGCAGCGCGGCGGCGGCCTCGTCGAGCCGCCCGCTCATGCCGCCGCGGAGCCGAGCGCGGCGGCGACGACCTCGCGCGCGCGCTGGAGCTTGGTCTCGACGCGCGCGTCGACGTCGCCGTCCGGCCTGCGCACCACGGCGCCACCGCGCGACACGCGGCGCTCGGCCTGGACCTCGCAGTGCTCGATGCCGCCGAGCGTCGCGCGCAGTCCGTCCATCGCCTCGCTGACGAGGGAAAGGTCCTCGGGGTGCACGAGCACGGTCACGCGCTCGCGATCGACGATGCCGCGCAGCGCCCCGCGCACCGCCTCGACCACGAGCTCGGGCTCGACGGCGATCGCGCTGCCGATCACCTTCTCGGCCAGGAACAGCGCGAGGTCGACGGCGTGCGCCTCGAGCCGGTCGGCGCGCGCGAACTGCTCGGCCCTGAACGCGTCGGTGGCCTGTGTGAGCGCCTCGAGCGCGGGCACGAGCGCGGCGAGCGCCTCCTCGCGGCCCTCGCGCAGCCCTTCCTCGCGCGCGGCGTCGCGCAGCGCCTCGGTGTTCGCCCGGGCGCGGGCGAGCTCGGCGAGCGCCGCGTCGGGCTCGGAGCCCCGCGGCGGCGCGGGGACCATCGCGACGGCCTCGAGCGCGTCGTAGGAGAACTCCGTCGCGCTCATCAGAGCAGCTCGTCCTCGCCGCCGCTGCCGCGCGAGAGCACGACGGCGCCCGCCTCCTCGAGCCGGCGCACGACGCCGACGATCCGGCCCTGCGCCTCCTCGATGACGCGCTTGCGCTGCGGCGGCTGGAACTCGATCTCCTCCTTGAGCAGCTCGGCGCCGCGCTCGGACATGTTGGAGAAGATCCGCGCGCGCACGTCCGGGCTCACGCCGCGCAGGGCGACCGCGAGGTCCTTCTGGTCGACTTCCTTCAGCACCATCTGGATCGAGCGGTCGTCGAGCTTGACGACGTCCTCGAAGGTGAAAAGCAGCAGCCGGACCTCTTCGGCGAGGTCGGACTCGGACTTGGCCAGCTCGTCGAGCACGTTGCGCTCGGTCGTGCGGTCGGAGTGCGTGAGGATGTCGGCCAGCGACTTGACGCCGCCGGCGGCCGAGTACTCGTGCGCGACGATGTTCGAGAGCTTCTGCCGCATCACCGTCTCGACGTGGCTGACGACCTCGGGGCGCGTGTCGGCCATCGTGGCCACGCGGCGCGCGACGTCGGCCTGGCCCTCGGGGTCCAGGAGCGTGAGCACCTCGGCTGCGAGGGTGGTGTGCAGGTTGGCGATCACGAGCGCGATCGTCTGCGGCGCCTCGTTGCGCAGGAAGACCTGGATCTGCTCCGGCGGCGTGCGGCGCAGGAACTCGAACGGGCGGCGCTCGATCGTCGCCGACAGGCGGCCGATCAACTCCTCGGCGCGGGAAGCGCCGAGCGAGCGCTCGAGGATCTGTCGCGCGTAGTCGACCCCGCCCTCGGAGATGTAGTCCGCGGCCAACACCGTGTCGACGGCCTCGCCCAGCACCTCGCGCGAGACATCGCTGGGCACCTTGCGCGACTTGGCGATCTCGAGCGAGAGGCGCCTCGACCTCGGTGTCGCCGAGGTGACGGAAGATCTCGCTGGCGCGCTCCTCGCCAACGGCGACCAGAAGGACTGCTGCCTTCTCGATGCCCTTGAGCGACTTGACGACCCCGGCCGCGCTGGGGGCCTTGTCCTTGGAGGCGGTCGCGGTGGCCATCAGTCCTCGGCCATCCACTGCTTGACCTGGGCGGCGACGCGCTCGGGCTCGCGCTCCATCAGCTGGTCGATCGCCTGGAGGTTCGCGTCGGGGGTGCGCGGCGGCAGCGTGATGGTGGGCGCGGCGGCCGGGCTCATGATCTGCGTGTGCCGCTCGAGCTCGGCAAGCGCGACCGGCTCGTCGATCTCGCTCAGCCACGCCGGCGAGGCGAGCGTCTCGCCCTCGCGACGGCGCAGGTGGCGGCTCATGAAGAACAGGAAGACCAGCGAGGCGAGGCCGAGGCCGACCCACTTGAGCGGGCCGAGCAGCGAGGTCGGCACCGGGCCGGCCTTCGGCGCCTCGACCTTCGCGAACGGCACCTGGGCGGCCTGCATGACGTCGCCGCGCGCGGTGTCGATGCCCGCCGCGCTCTCGACCGCCTGCTGGATGCTCGCGAAGTCGGCCGCGGGGACGGACTTGTCGATGAGCAGCGCCACGTTGAGCTTCTCGACGGCCCCCGGTGCGACCTTGGTGCGGTCGACGCGCTTGCCGACCGCCTGCTTGACGGTCTTGGTCTTGCGCTGGTAGTTCGAGTCCGCGCCCCCGCCGGCTGCGGGGGCGGAGTAGTTCGGGATGTTGCCCGCCGTGCCCGAGGCGCCGCCGGTGGTGGCGCCGCCGCCGCTCAGGCGCTCGCTCTCGGTCTCCGTCTCGGTCGGTACGGCCTTCTTGTCGTAGACGACCTCGTCGCGCGTCGTCGAGTCGGCGTTCAGGTCGGCGGTGACCGAGACCTGGCCCTTGCCGGCGCCGAGCGTGCGCGTGAGCAGGGCGTTGAGATCGGCTTCGAGGGCACGTGAGTAGCGAGCCTCCATGCCGTGCTTGCTGCCGGTCATGGCGCCGTCGGCCCCGCCGTCGCCCTGCGGCCACAAGGCCGTGCCGGAGGCGTCGGCGATCGTGACGTTCTCGGTCTTGAGGTCCTTGACCGCCGAGGCGACGAGCTGGGCGATGCCGCGCACCGCGCCGGGCTCGAGCGTGTCCGCCGAGTTGCCGAGCATGACCGCCGCGGTGGCGGGCGTGGCCTCGTCCGCGAACAGGTCGTCCTCGGGCAGCACGAGCTGCACGCGGGCGCCGCTGACGCCCTCGACGTTGCCGATCGTGCGGGCGATCTCGCCCTCGAGCGCGCGCTGGTAGGTGACCTTGTGCTCGAAGTCAGAGGCGCCGAGCTTCTGGTCGTCGAACAGCTCGAAGCCCTGGCCGGAGCCGCCCTCGAGGCTGACGCCCTGGCCGGCGAGCGTGACCCGGGCCTGTGCGGCCTGGCTCTTCTCGACCGCCAGCGCCGTGCCGTTGTTGCGCAGCTCGTAGGCGATGCCCTGCTCGCCGAGCGCGGTCGTGACCTTGCCGGTCTGGGCCGGATCGAGGCCGGTCGAGAGCATCGTGTAGGAGGGCGCTCCGGCGATGCGCAGGAGCAGGAACGCGATGCCGACGATGGCCACGGCCGAGACGGCGAGGATCGCCTTCGAGCGGGCGGGCATGGCGCGGAGCGTGTCGACGAAGGGAGGCATGGATTAGACCTGCGTGTGGAAGATGTCCTGGGCGGCCTCGACGGCCTTGGTGCGGATCTGCGACGCCATCTGCATGGCGAGCTGCGCGCGCTCGACCGCCATCACGACGGCGGTCGGGTCGCTGGCCTGCCCGGTGGCGAGCGCCTGGGCGGCCTCGGCGGCGTCGTTCTGGGTCGCGCTGAGCGCCGAGAGCGACTGGCCGAGCATGTCGCCGAAGCCGGTGCCGGTCTCCGGCGTCGCGGCCTGCGGGGCGACCGGCGCGACCTGGAACTCAGGTCCGGTGACGGAGAAGGCGGGATCGATCGGGGTGACGGGCATGGCTAGCGCAGCAGCTCGAGGGTGCGGGCGAACATCTGCTTGGCCGCCTGCATCGCGGTCACGTTGGCCTCGTACGCGCGCTGGGCGCTGATGAGGTCGACCATCTCGGTCACGGTGTCGACGTTCGGCATCGAGACGTAGCCCTCCGCGTCGGCGTCCGGGTGGCCGGGGTCGTAGACGCGCTTGAGCGGCGTCTGGTCCTCGGCGATCGCGGCCACCTCGACCCCGCCGCCGTTGGTGCCTGTGCTCATCGCGGCCGACAGCGACGCGCCGAACGACGCGGCGCGCTCCTGCAGCACGACCTCCTTGCGGCGGTACGGCTGGCCGTCGGCGCCGCGCGTCGTCTGCGCGTTGGCGAGGTTCTCGGCGACGACGTCCATCCGCAGCCGCTCGGCGGTGAGCGCCGAGGCGGAGATCTCCATGCCGCCGAACATGCTCATCAGAAGCCCGTCCCCATCGCGGCCTTCAGGATCCCGATGCGCGCCTGCGCGACCTGCACGGCCGCCTGGTGCTCGAGCGCGTTGGCCGCGAGCTTCGCCGACTCGGACTCGACGTCGACGGTCGACCCGTCGGCACGGGTCGCGCCGGCGGACGCATCCTTCTGGGGGGCGAACGCCGCGCTGTGCAGCGCCGCCTTGGCGCCCTCACCGCGGTCCATGGCGGACGCGAGTGCACCGTGGAACTCCACGTCGACGCGCTGGTACCCCGGCGTGTTCGCGTTTGCGAGGTTGGCCGCCAGCGCCTCGTGGCGCCTGCCGGCGCCCTCGATGGCGCGCTCGAGAGCAAGCTGCGTGATGTCAAACAGCACGGACGGGTCTCCTGGGACGGCGAAACGGAAGGTGGCGGCTCGGTCCGTCCCTGGACCACCGAGGCCCCATCCCTGGGGCAGCCAGCCCGTTGATCGGTCGCGGTCTTCGAGACTTGAGCGACGCGGGCTAGGCGGTGCCGTCGACCCAGCGGCGGGTCTCCGGGGTGCGCGCGGCGGCGTAGCCGGCGACGGCTCCGCGGCCGTCGCGGAGTGCGGTGAGCTCGCGGGCGGCCTCGGCGCGGGCCGCGGCGAGCGTGGCCGTGAGCTCGTGCTGGACAACGTTGAGGGCCTCGAGGACGAGGCGGGCTCCACGTGGGGCAACGCCGAGGGCGTCGACCATGCGGAGACGCTCGGCGGTGGATTCGGCGAGCTCCTCCCAGCGGCCCTCAGCGGCGAGCTGGCGCTCGGCGGTCGCGCGGGCGAGGAGTGCGGTCCAGGGATCCATGCGAGCCGGAGGGGTCAGGCGGCGGCGATCTGTGCCCACGCCTCGCGCAGCTCGCCGAACAGCTCGGCGACGGTCTCGATCGCGGCGGGGTCCCGGTCGAGCCGGGCCTTGATCAGCGTCTGCGTGGACCACACGTAGATGCCCTGCAGGCGGCTGGCGACGACGCCGCCCTGCTCGAGGTCGAGCGTGGCGAGCAGCTCGTCGACGATCGCCTCGGCGCGCGACAGACGCGCACCCGCCTCGGCGACGTCCCCGGCGCGCATCGCGTGCGCGGCCTGCGACAGGAACCGCACGCAGCCGTCATAGAGCATCACGACGAGCTGGCCGCGCGGGGCGGTGAGGATGCTCTGCTGCTTGTAGGCAGCCGGGCTGCGAGTTGCGGCGTAGGCGGACAAGGGCGACCTCGGGTCGGATGGACTCAGCCCTGGTAGTCGGCCCACGGAGGCGCCGCTTGAGGAGGACTAGGAGCGGTTCGCGGCGTTCAGCGCGGTGAGCTGGCCGGTGAGCCAGGCCTGCTGCGTCTGGGAGTTCTGGAGCGCGAGCTCCATCGCCGCGAACTGGGCCTTGAGGCGCTTCTCCTTCGCGTCCAGGCGCTCGTTCGTGGCGTCGATCTGCTTCTGGATGCGGGACACGGTGCGCTCGGACCCCTTGAGCCGGGAGTCGATCACGCCGGAGCCTCCGGTCTGCGTCTTGACGAAGGCCTCGACCTGGTCGTCGAAGCCGGCGAAGAACGTCTTGACCTGCGCCCAGTCGCCCTCGAGCGCCGCGGTCAGCTTCGCGTCGTCGATCTCGAGGCGCCCGGCCCGACCAGCGTCGGTCGTCGCGCCGCCGGTCGCCTTCGGGACGCTGATGCCGAGGTCGGAGAGGTCGTTGAGCCCGGCGCCGGCGAGCACCTCGCTCATGCTGCCGCGCAGGCGCGAGAGCATGCTCGTGAGGCCCGCGTCGCCGTGCAGCTGGCCGAGGCCGGCCTGGAACGAGGAGCCGGGGCTCGTGATCGGCTTCTCGGTCAGCGCGCTGCGCGTCGTGTCGACGACCGCGTTGTAGGCATCGACGAAGGCCTTGACCTTGTCCTTGATCGCGGTGCGGTCGAGCGTCGGCTCGGACACGTTGACGGTCGCGGGGGAGCCGGTCACGCCCTTGAGCGTGATCCGCAGGCCGGCGACGGCGCTCTCGAGCACGTTGGTCTGCGACGGCGGCTGGGCGACGCCGTCGATCGAGTACGACGCGTTCAGCAGCGCCGTGCTGGGCGACGTGTAGTCGGTATCGGCTCCCAAGACGCCGCCGGCGGCGACCGTGAAGTCGGAGCTCGAGCCGGTCGTGCGCGAGGACAGGACCAGGCGATCCGTGCCGTCGCCGTCCTTGACGATCGCGGCCACCACCGGCCCGGCGGTCTTGGCGTTGATCGCATCGGCGACGCTCTGCAGCGTCGCGCCCGCGGCGACCGTGACGTCGGCGAACACGCTGGGGTTCGCCGCCGACTCGAGGTGGATCGTCCCGCCGGCGCTCGAGTCGAACGTGAAGCCGCGCTGCATCGAGGCGGCGAGGCGGTCGACCTGGACGGTGTGCCCGCCGATGCCGGCACCGCCCACAAGCGCGACCGCGACCTTCGGGTCCGAGCTCTCGACGGTCTGCTTCTGCGCCCAACTCGCGTCGGCGCCGAGCGCCTTGGCCGCGCTCTGCAGCGCGGCCAGCTTGGAGGCGACGGTCGTCAGGCCCGTGCGCTGGGCGGTCACGGCGGCCTGCCGGTAGGTCATGCGCGTCGTGGTCTGGCGATCGAGCGCCATCAGCTGGCTGACGATCGAGCTCGTGTCGACGCCGGACGCCAGCCCCGAGAGCGCGAGGCCGTCGGCCATGGCCTAGAGCGACGCGCCCGCGAGCACCGCGAGCGCCTGCGACGGCGGGATCGTGCGGATCGTGTTACCCGCGCGGTCGCGCACCTCGATGATCATGCGCCCGCTCAGCGAGTCCTTGCTGAAGTGCAGCTCGCGGTTCTCGCTCCAGAGCTGGTGCGCGCGGTCGGCCGCGGCGCCGATCTCATCGAGCACCGCGGGCGGCGGCGTGGCGGGGATCGAGACCTCGGCCACGACCGCGTCGCTCCCAGCGCGCGCGAGCGAGACCGAGAAGTCAGCGCTCGGGGCCTGAACAGGGCGCCGCGCGGGCGTCCCGGATTGGATGGGCGGCAGGGGACCGATCTCGAAGGTCATCTTGGCCTCCGTTTTCGACCGTCCAGCGCGCCGCTTTAACGGTCTGGACGTTTATCCGACCGCCGAGAACAGCAGCGCGTCCTCGGACAGCTGCTGCTTCAGCGTGCGCTTGAGCTGCGAATGGATCTGGCAGACGCGGCTCTCGGAGACGCCGAGGATGTCGCCGATCTCGCGCAGCGTGAGGTTCTTGACGTAGAGGAGGACGGCGACCTCGCGCTCGCGGACGGGGAGCTGCTCGAAGGCGCGGCGGAACTTGGCCTTGCCCTCCTCGGTCGCGCTCGCGTGCACGGGGTCGAGCCGCTCGTCACCGGCGGCCAGCGTGTCGATGCGCTCCACCGTGGTCTCGTCGTCGGAGATCACGAGCGTGTTGAGCGAGGTGACGTCCGAGACCGAGATGTCGTCCTCGCGGCGGCGCAGGTCCTCGACCGAGATGGCGAGCGCGTCGGCGAGCTCGTCGCGCGAGGGGCGGCGGCCGTGGATCGCGGTGAACTGCTCGCGCGCCTTGGCGATGTCGCGCTCCCAGCGGCGCAGCGAGCGCGGCGCCCAGTCCTGGCGGCGCAGCTCGTCGAGCACGGCGCCGTGGATGCGGGTCCACGCGAACTGCTCGAGCGTGGCGCCCTTGGCCGGGTCGTAGCGGTCGATCGAGGCGATCAGGGCCTCGAGGCCGCAGGAGATGAAGTCCTCCACCTCGCAGCGCGCCGGCAGCTCACGGACCTTCTTGAAGACGATGTACTTCACGAGCGGGGCGAAGGTCATGACAAGCCGGTTGCGGACCTGCAGGTCACCGGTGCGCTTGTACTCGGTCCAGAGCGCCAGGGACTCGTCCGCGGAGACGCGGCGGCGGCTGGTGGTCGAGGCGGGCTTCATTACGGCAAGGCTCCTTGCGAGGGACGGTCGGACGGACCGTCCCTGTATCGGGCCTCGACCCGATTCCCTTAATCGTCCGTCCGAAGTACTTGCGGATTCTCCACCGAGTAGGCCCACGCCAGCGCCGCGGCCACCGCACCCCACATTTCCTCCGGCACCTCGTGGCCGAGCGCGAGGCCCGCGAGCGCGTCGGCAAGCTCCGGATCCTCGTGCACCGGGACCCCGGCAGACCGCGCCTGCTCGAGGATCGCCGCCGCTATCCGATCCCTTCCGGCCGCGACCACGCGAGGGGCGCCGGTGCCCGTGTAGCGCAGCGCCGCGCTGACGTCCCGCGGCTCAGGCATAGACGTCGAGCGGCTCCCGGCGCGGCGCGATGCGAACCTCGGCTTCATATCCCGTGCGCGCGTAGAGGCCGTCCCGCAGCCGGCCGCCGGCCGCGTCCGCCAGCTCGAACGAACGTCCAGG
Source organism: uncultured Solirubrobacteraceae bacterium (assembly GCA_963838655.1). Taxonomy (GTDB): domain Bacteria; phylum Actinomycetota; class Thermoleophilia; order Solirubrobacterales; family Solirubrobacteraceae; genus DASSUW01. The sequence continues at coordinate 39,419 of CAWIRW010000018.1, forward strand.
CGGTGTCTCGACCACGGCGCGTACGCGGCCCCCGCCGACCTCGAGCCGCAGGTCCAGCCGGCCGAGCGCCTCGGACGTGAAGCTGAGCGCGACCATCGAGCGCTCCTCGCCGTCGACCTGCACTGTCCGGGGCGGTTCCTCGACCCGCACGCGGGCTCTCCCGGCGGGCGGCTCGGCGGCGGCCGCGGGCGCCGCGACGGGCGCCGTCTGGTCGAGCTGGAGCGTCACCCGCTCGGGCGTCACTTCACTGACGCTGAGGCGCAAGGTGTCGCCCTTGGCCCCGACCGCTTCAGGCAACTGAGCGCTCAGCGGAATGCCGGCGATCACCAGCACGCCGTGGGCCTCGCCCCGGGACAGCACCCGGGCGACCACCGACGTGCCGGGGCGCAGCACGAGCTCGGGCAGCTGGGCGCGCAGCAACTGGGTCTGGACGGCGACGACGGGCTCCACGCCTACAGGATGCCCGCTCGCGGCCGATCACCGGCACGAATGGACCGCGGGCTATACATCGCCGCCTCCGGGATGCTCGCCGAGCAGATCCGCCAGGAGCAGATCGCGAACGACCTCGCGAACGCGGCCACGCCGGGCTACAAGTCCGACCGGACCGCCCAGAGCACGTTCGGCGACCTGCTGCTCGCCAACACGAGCAACGGCAGCGTCGTCGGCCGGCAGAGCACGGCCGTCCAGGTCGCCGCGATCGAGACCGACTTCACACCCGCCGCGGCGCGCGAGACCGGCGAGCCGCTCGACTTCGCGATCTCCGGCGAGGGCTTCTTCGCCGTCCAGACCGCGCAGGGCGTGCGCTACACCCGCAACGGCCAGTTCGCGCTCGACACCCAGGGCCGCCTCGTGACCGCCCGCGGGGATCTCGTGCTGGGCCGCACCGGCGCGCCGATCACTTCCGCCGACGGCAAGGTCGACCCGCGCCAGCTCGGCGTGGTCAGCCTGACGAACCCGCGCAAGGAGGGCGACTCGCTCGTCTCCGGCACGCCGGCCGGCACCGCCACCGGCCAGGTCCGCGCGGGCGCCCTCGAGGGCTCCGGCGCCGACGCCGCCCGCGCGATGGTCGACATGATCGCCTCCATGCGCGCCTTCGAGGCCGGGCAGAAGGTCATCCAGGCGATCGACGACACGCTGGGCCGCGCCGCGACCCAGGTCGGCTCGATCTCCGGCTCGTAGCGGTCTCCGCCGGCCAACGTCAACGACGGCTGGGTAGGGAGAGTGGGGATTTTGGCCGTGGCGAGGGTGCATTTCGCACCACTCGGCGCCTCCCGGTCGGCGAGTGGTGCGTTTGTCGCGCATGGCGTGCATTTCGCACCACTCGATGACGAGAACCTCGCGAGTGGGGACTTATGCACGCTCCCGGGCACCCCTCAATGCCGCCGTTGACGTTCGCCAGACTCAAGATCCAACGCTGAGGGCCGACCACCCGGTGGCATGCTTCAAGGCCTGAACTCCGCAGCCGCCGGTATGGCGGCTCAGCAGCAGCGAATGGATGCGGTCGCCAACGACCTGGCGAACGCGAACACCACCGGCTACAAGCACCAGCGCGTCGGCTTCCGCGACCTCGTCTACGACCAGGTCGGCCGCTCGTCCGCGCAGGGTGTGCGCACCGGCTCGGGCTCCGCGGCGGTCGACGCCGGGCGCGCGTTCTCCCAGGGCGTCCTCCAGCGCACGCAGCGCCCGCTCGACATCGCGATCCAGGGCGAGGGCTTCCTGCGCGTTCGCCTGGCCGACGGCCGCGACGCGCTGACGCGCGACGGCGGCCTGCAGATCGACGGCGCCGGGCGGCTCGTCACCTCGAGCGGCTCGATCCTGCTGCCGGAGATCACCGTGCCGGACGGCGTGGCCGAGGACTCGATCTCGATCGGCCCCGACGGCACCGTGCTGATCGCGGGCCGCAACGCCGGCAAGCTCGACCTCGTCACCGTGCGCTCCCAGCAGAGGCTGCTGTCGGTGGGCGACAACGCCTTCACCACCTCGCCGACTTCCGGCCCAGTGACCGCCGCCCCGCGCGCCACCGTCATCTCCCAGGGCGCGCTCGAGGGCTCGAACACCGACGTGGCCGAGGCCATGGTCTCGCTGATCGAGGCCCAGCGCGCGTTCCAGCTCGCCTCGAAGGCGATCACGATGGCCGACGAGATGATGGGCATCGCGAACGGCGTGAAGCGATGAGCATCGAGGGCCTGCCCGCGGTGCCGTCGTCCGCGCTCCCCGCCTCCGTACGCCAAGGCTCCCAGGCCGACCGCGACGCCTACAAGGCCGCGCTCGGGTTCGAGCAGATCCTGCTCGGCCGGCTCGTCGAGGAGATCGTCCCGGCGGACGCGAGCCCCTACGCCAGCTCGGTGCAGGACGCGTTCGCGTCCGGCCTCGTGGCCGGCGGCGGCATCGGCCTCGCCGCCTCCCTCTATCCCGCCCTGCGCGGGGAATCGGCTGGCGCCGATTCCCTTGCGAGTTCGCTTCGCGAACATCGCGAGGACGCCGCATGAGCACGATGATCGAAGCTGAGCTGCTCGTCCACCTCGACGCGCAGGTCGCATCCGCCCAGCGCCTGCTCGGGCTCGTCCTCGAGCAGGGCAAGGCCGTGCGCGCCCGGGACGTAGACGCCGTGCTCGCGCGGCTCGCCGACGTGCAGACCGAGATGGGCCAGCGCGGCGCGCTCGAGCAGGACCGCGGGGCGCTGCTGCAGCGCGCCGGCGCCGCGCTCGGCGTCCCCGCCACCCAGGTCACGCTCGAGCGGCTGTGCGCGCTGGTCACGACCGGCGCGGCCGACGCCGCCCGCGAGCGCTCGGCCGAGCTGCGCGGGCTGCTGGCCGAGATCGCCCGCGAGCACGGCATCAACCGCGCGCTGATGCGCCAGGAGCTCGCCTTCCTCGCGCACCTGACCCGCCTCGTCGGGAAGGACTCGGAGCCCGGCTACGGCCGGCCCGGCGGCGAGGGCGCGCCCACGGCGCCGCCCGTCCACCGCGCTCTCGACCTGCAGGCCTGACGCGATGATCTCCTCCTTCTTCGGCCTCCAGACCTCGCTGCGCGGGCTGCTCGCCCAGCAGCGGATGCTCGACACCACGGGCCACAACATCGCCAACGCCTCGACCAAGGGCTACTCCCGCCAGGAGGCCACGCTCGTCGCCTCGCCGGGACTGATCGTCCCCGCCGGGAGCCTCATGAGCGGCGCCGGCGCGCACATCGGCTCGGGCGTGGACGTCGAGACCTTCCGTCGCGTGCGCGACGAGTTCGTCGATCTCCAGTACCGCAGCCAGAACACGAACCTGGGCGAGTGGGCGGCGCGCGCCGCGACGCTCGACTCCGCCGAGCTCTCGCTCGCCGAGCCGGGCGAGAACGGCATCAACGAGCAGCTCTCCCGCTTCTGGGACGCGTGGGCCGACGTCGCCAACGCGCCGACCGACCCGGCCGCCAAGCAGGCGCTTGTGGAGCAGGGCGGCGCGCTGGCCGACGCGTTCGCGACCGTGCGCACGCAGCTCGTGCTCTCGCGCGATCAGGGCATGGCCGAGTACGGCGTGCTCAGCGGGCCCGGCGGCGAGGTCGCGCTGGCGGCCGAGGAGCTGGCCGGCCTCAACGACGAGATCAAGCGCTACATCACGGCCGGCGACGTCCCCAACGACCTGCTCGACCGCCGCGACCTGCTGATCGACCAGCTGTCCGAGTTCGGCCAGGTGTCGGTGACCGAGCAGGCCGACGGCACGGTCGACATCGCGTTCGTCGACACCGTCGCATCCGCCACCACATACCCGCTCGTCACCGGTACGACCGTTGCCTGGGCCGGCCCGCCCGCCGGCAACGCCTGGGCCCCCGGCGGGCGCCTCGGCGGCCTGCTCGACGCCTCGCGCAGCGGTGGCACGCTCGACGGCTACCTCGCCGACGTCGACGCCGTCGCCGGCTCGCTCGCGTCGATGGTCAACACCGCCTACGGCGACACGTTCTTCGAGACCGGGCCCGGCCCCGCCGCCGCGACGCTGCGCGTCGAGGCCGGCCTCGTGGCCGACCCCAGGCTCGTCGACCCGGGCACCGGCAACGCGGGCTCCAACGACCTCGCACTCGCCGTCACCGCTCTGCGCGACAACCCGGGCATCGACCGCGCCTACCAGGCGTTCGTCGCCAAGGTCGGCGCCCAGGTGCGCGAGGCGCGCCGCCAGGAGTCCAACGCCCAGGTGGTCACCGACGCGGTCGAGAACCGCCGCCAGAGCGTGCAGGGCGTCTCGCTCGACGAGGAGATGGCCAACATGGTCCGCTTCCAGCGCTCCTATCAGGCCTCGGCCCGCGCCATGAGCACGATGGACGAGATGCTCGACGTGCTGATCAACCGCACGGGACGCGTCGGACTATGAGCATGCGCATCACCAACGCGATGGTCACGCGCAACGTGCTCGCGAGCCTCAACGACGTGTCCGACAAGCTCACCCGCGCGCAGCAGAAGGCCGCCTCCGGCAAGGAGATCGCGCGCCCGTCCGACGATCCGTTCAACGCCTCGCGCGCGATGGCCCTGCGCCAGGGCATGAGCGCCACGCAGCAGTACAAGCGCAACATCGAGGACGCGGCGGGCTGGGCCGAGGCGACCGAGCAGGCGATGGACCAGATCACGCTCGTCGTCCAGCGCGCCCGCGACCTGCTCGTCCAGGGCAGCACCGACGGCGCTGACCCGACCTCGCGCGACGCGATCGCCGCCGAGCTCGAGCAGATCGTCCAATCGATCAAGGAGACGGCGAGCGCGACCTACCGCGGCAGCTACCTCTTCTCCGGCGCCGACGTCAGCGACCGGCCGTACCTGCCCGGCGCCGACGACTCCTACCGCGGCGACCTCGCGGGCCTGGCCCCGGGCGTCCCCGGCATCGTCCGCGAGATCGGCCCCGGCGTCACGATGACGATCAACACCGTCGGCGAGCAGGTGCTCGGCCGCGGGCAGGGAGCCGCCGACGGCAAGCTCCTGCACGTCCTCCGGGACGCGATCGACGACCTCACCGCGCGCGACGGCCCGGCCATCCGCGTCGACCTCGGGCGGCTCGACACGCAGATCGAGACGCTGCTCGAGGTCCGGGCGGCCAACGGCGCCCGTGGCAACCGCCTGGACGCCGCACTGACCCGCCTCGACGAGGTCGAGGAGTCCCAGCTGCGGCAGCTGACCGAGACCGAGAGCGCCGACATCGCGAAGGTGCTGATCGAGCTCAACTCGCAGACCGCCGCCTACCAGTCCGCCTTGCGGGCGGGCGCCAGCATCGTCCAGTCCTCCCTCATGGACTTCCTGCGCTGATCCGGCGCGCCCATCCGATCCCCTCCCAAGCCCCAAGGAGTCACCACACCATGCCCCCCGTGATCGTCGAGAGCTCGCGCTTCGGCACGCTCGAGATCGAGGAGTCCGCGGTCATCGAGTTCCCCACCGGCCTGATCGGCCTCGGCGGCACCCGCTGGACGCTCGTCGGCGACATCACCGACGGCCCCTTCCAGTGGCTGCACTCGCTCGAGGACGGCGACCTCGCGCTGCCCGTGACCAACCCGTGGGCGTTTTTCGCCGACTACGAGGTCGAGCTGTCCGACGCCGACACGGCGAAGCTCGACGCCGACGAGGCGACCGTGCTCGTCACCGTCCGCGCCGGCGCTGAGCTCGCGGACTTCAGTGCGAACCTCCGCGCGCCGATCCTGATCGCAAAGGGTCGCGGCCATCAGATGATCAACGAGGCCACGGACGCTCCCGTCCGTGCCGCGCTGTTCGGAGAGGTCGCGGAGACGGCGGCCGCGTAGGCCGTCGTCGTCCCTGCGGCGCAGCGCGCCGCACCCGTCCCCCCGTCGAAGCTTTCCAAGGAGGAATCTTCATGCTCATCATCACCCGCCGCCCTGGCGAGAAGATCATGGTCGGCGACGACATCGTCGTCCATGTGATGGAGATCGTCGGCAACTCGGTGCGCGTCGGCATCGAGGCGCCGCGCTCCGTTCCGGTCTACCGCGAGGAGATCTGGAACGCCGTCCGCGACGAGAACCGCGCCGCGGCGGACAGCGCCCCGGACGCTTTGCCGCAGCCGGGCAAGCAGGACGCCTGAACCACGCCGGGGCGGGTACCGTCCAGTCCATGGCCCGAACCAAGCTTCTGCTCGGCGTCTTGGCGCTGGGCGCCGCCGCCGTCTTCCTCAAGCGCGACAAGGTCACCGCGCTGCTCCCGTCTCGGAGCGAGACCCCGAGCTACACGCCGCCCGCGCCCGGGCCGTCCAACTACGACGCGCCCGGGCCCGTGGCCAACACCGCCACGCCGGTGCCGGCTCCGGAGCCCCATCAGCCCCCGACCGTCGACGAGGCCGCCGAGGAGGCGGCCGCCGCGGCCGAAGCCGCGAACATCGGCGGCGTGGTCAGCGACTACGCCGGACCGACCGACCTGCCGGCCACCGAGGCCGAGCGCCCGCTCGCCGAGGCCGGCGAAGGTGCGCAAGGGGGCCTGGAGCAAGCCGAGACCGACCTCCAGCACGCCGCGGAGCCGACCGAGCAGACCGGCTGGGATCCGCCCAAGGCCGACGAGCCCGCGCCGGTCGACGGCGAGAAGAAGGACGACGACGGCGAGAAGAAGGACGACACGGCGGAGAGCACGGAAGCCGAGGGCGAGAAGAAGCTCGAGGCGATCGACTGGCGTACCTGGTCGGGGCGCTCGGTCGATCCCTAGGCCGCTTCCCAGAGCTCGCCGCGCCCCTCGTCGAGCGCCAACGCGCCCGCATCCGGTGCCTCGATGGCGCGGTGCAGCCCGACGATCGCGAAGGTGATCGCCGGCCGGTCGCCGAACTCGACCTCCAGGTGACGGAGCTGCGGTTCCGCCGCCCACGACCATGGCAGTTGGGATCGGTGAAGAAGGTGACCGGGATCGGCCGCAGATCGGCCACAATAGGACGCAGGACATGAGCACGCTCGTGGGGATGCAGCTCAGCGGCCGCTACCGGCTGGACGCCCAGATCGGGGCCGGCGGGATGTCGACCGTCTACCTCGCGTTCGACCAGACGCTCGAGCGGCGGGTGGCGATCAAGCTCATGCACCGCGAGATCGCGACGGACTCCGATCAGCTCGAGCGCTTCCGTCGCGAGGCGCGCGCCGTCGCCCAGCTCTCGCACCCGCACATCGTCGGCGTGATCGACGCGGGCGAGGACGAGAGCCGGCCCTACATCGTGTTCGAGTACGTCGAGGGCGAGACGCTCAAGGAGCGAATCCGCCGCATGGGCCGGCTGCCGATGGACGAGGCGATCGCGTACGCGATCGAGATCGCGCGGGCACTCGGCTCGGCGCACTCGCACCACATCGTGCATCGCGACGTCAAGCCGCAGAACGTCCTGATCGACGCCGAGGGCTCGGCCAAGGTCACGGACTTCGGGATCGCCCGCACGCTCGACCAGGACGGGCTGACCGCCGACGGCCGCGTGCTGGGGACGACCGACTACGTGTCCCCCGAGCAGGCGCTCGGCGACGACGTCGACGGCCGCACCGACATCTACTCGCTCGGCGTGGTGATGTTCGAGATGCTCACCGGCGACGTGCCGTTCCACGGCGAGACCCAGGTCTCGGTGGCGATGAAGCACGTGCGCGAGGACCTGCCGGACCTCCAGAGCCGGCGCCCCGAGGCATCGGCGACGCTGGCCTCGGTCATCGACCGCATGACCGACAAGGACCTCGACCGCCGCTATCCGAGCATCGCCGCGCTCGTCGCCGACCTCGAGGAGGCGCTCGCGATCGAGGCGGCGCGCGCCGGTCACTCGACCGGCGAGGCCACCGCCGTCCTGCGCACGCTCCCGCCATCCGCACGCCGGCGGCTGCCGTTCCGCATGCGCCACCCACTGCCGCTGCTCGGCATCGTCCTGGCGATCGCCGCGGTGGCCGGCGTGGCCGCGTTCCTGTTCAAGGAGGGCGTCGACCGCACCCAGCGCGGGACCGGGGCGGGCGCGATCCAGGCGCCCCAGGGCGAGTCCGTGGTCTCGCTGGCGCGCGCGTCGGCGAGCGACTACGACCCACTGGGCGACGACGAGGAGCACACCGACGAGACGCCGCTGGTCGTCGACCGCGACCCCGGCACCGTCTGGACCACCGAGGGCTACAGCTCGGGCCTCGAGGGCTCCAACAAGGCGGGCGTGGGGATCTATCTGGACGCCAAGCCGGGGGTCGAGGCCGTGCGGATCGAGGTCCAGACGCCGGAGCCCGGCTGGCGCGCGGAGATCTACGGCGCCGGCAGCGGGCGCGTGCCTGAGTCGATCGACGACGGCTGGACGCGGCTCGGCGGCGGCGTCGTGCGGTCGGGCGACCAGCGCTTCCGCCTCGACGACGGCGGAGGGCGGGACGGGCGGGATTCGATTCCGCTACTACCTGGTGTGGATCACCGCGCTGCCGCCGGACGAGCCGCGCGTCGAGATCGGCGAGCTCGCGCTGTTCTCCCGGGGGGAGTCCCGCTAGAACGCGTGGCCGGCGCGCTCGGCCGCGTAGCGCTCGAGCGCGATCGTGAGCAGGCGGTCGACGAGAGCGGGCCCGTCGAGGCCTGACGCCTCCCACAGCTTCGGGTAGACGCTCGTCTGCGTGAAGCCCGGCATCGTGTTGAGCTCGTTGACGAGCACGCGGGAACCCTCGACGAAGAAGTCCACGCGCGCGAGCCCGGCGCAGCCCACGCGCACGAACGTGTCGACGGCCAGCCGCCGCACCTCCTCGCGCACGTCGTCGGGGACGCGCGGCGGGACGACGAGCTCCATCCCGCCTTCGGTGTACTTGGCCTCGTAGTCGTACCAGTCGCCCTTGAGCACGACGATCTCGCCGGGCACCGACGCCTCGGGCTCGTCCAGCCCGAGCACCGAGCACTCGACCTCGATGCCACTCGAGAAGCCCTCGACGATCACCAGCGGGTCGTGCGAGAACGCGTCGTCGAGCGCAGCCGTCAGCTCGGCCTCCGACCACACCTTGTGGATCCCGACCGACGAGCCGAGGCGGGCGGGCTTGACGAACACCGGCGTGCCGAGGGCAGCGAGCTCGGCGCGCACGGCGGCCGGCTCGGCGCGCCAGCGGTGCTCGCGGACCGCCGCGTAGGCGACCTGAGGGACCGAGCCGGCGGCCAGTACCTCCTTGAACACCACCTTGTCCATGCACAGCGCCGACGCGAGCACACCGGCCCCCACGTACGGCACGTCGAGCAGCTCGAGCAGCCCCTGGACGGTGCCGTCCTCGCCGAATGGGCCGTGCAGGACCGGGAACACGGCGTCGGCGCCGAGCACGCCGCCGCCGGGCGCGAGCGCCAGCTCGTCGCCGTCGCGCGACCAGGCGCCCGAGCGCTCGACGGTGACCGCCACGACCTCGTGCCCGGCCGCCGCCACCGCCTCGCGCACGAACGCGGCGGAGGCCTGCGAGACCTCGTGCTCGGACGAGCGGCCGCCGCCGAGGACGACGACCCTCACGGCGTCGCGGTCGCGGTCGGCGCCGGGGTGGCGGCGGCGTCGAACCGGCCGACGACGATCGTCACCCGCGAGCCCTGGCGGCGCTCCTCGTCGGGCGCCGGGCTCTGGTCGAGCACCACGCCGTCCTGCGCCTCGTCGGTGACCGCCTGCTCGCGCACGCGCACCTCGAAGCCGGCGTCCTCGAGCGTCGCCGTCGCCTCTTCCTCGGTCGAGTCGACGACGTCGGGCACGGCGACGGCCCGGGCGATGACGAGGTCCACGGCCTCGTCGCGCGCGACCTCCTCGCCGCCCGCGGGGGACTGCTCGATGACGGTGCCGGGCTCCTCCTCCGACGCCTCCTCGGTCACCTTGCCGACGCGGAGCCCGGCGCCCTCGATCGCGCTGCGCGCGTTGTTCTCGCTCTCGCCCACGACGTCCGGCACCTCGACCTGCTCGCGGCCGCGCGAGACGTTCAGGGTCACAGTGCTGCCGCGCTCGATCGTCGTGCCGCCGGGCGGCGTGGTGCCGATCACCCGGCCGTTGCGAACGGTGTCGGAGAACGAGCGCTCCACCTGCGGCTCGAAGCCGGCCTCGCGCAGCTGGGCCTCAGCCTCCTCGCGTGGGACGCCCGCAAGGTTGGGCACGGTCGCCTCGCCCGGCCCGGTGGACACGGTCAGTTCCACGACCGAGCCTTCGGGCGCCTCCGTGTCGGGGAGCGGATCCTGCGCCGCGACCGTGTCGCGCTCGACGTCGGCGTTCGCGACGTTCACGACCTCGACGCGGAAGCCGCGGTTCTTGACGATCTGCGATGCGGTCGCCGACTCCAGGCCGACCACGCGCGGGACGGTGAGCTGCTCGGGCCGCAGCAGGAGCCACAGGCCGACCGCGATCGCGGCCAGCGCCAGCAGCGCGATCAGCCACAGCCACCACCTTCGGCCGGGCTCCTCCTCGACGACTTCCTCGACGATCGGTGGCGGCGGCAGGATCTCCATCGGCGCCGACCGCGCCGACTCGAGCGCGGCGACGAACTCGTCGGCGTCCTGGTAGCGGCGCGCGGGGTCCTTCTCCATCGCCCGCAGCGTCACCGCGTCGAGCGCCGGCGGGACCTCGGGGTTGACCTCCATCGGCGGCACCGGGGTCTCGGAGACCTGCATCAGCGCGACGCTGACCGGCGACTCGGCGTCGAACGGCACGCGCCCGGTGAGCAGCTCGTAGAGCACGATCCCGATCGAGTAGAGGTCGGAGCGGGCGTCGACGGGCTTGCCCTGCGCCTGCTCGGGCGAGAGGTACTGCGCCGTCCCCATCACCGAGCCGGTCTCCGTCATGTCCGACACCCCGGCGCGGGCGATCCCGAAGTCGGTCACGCGCACGCGGCCCTCGGTGTCGATCAGCACGTTGTGGGGCTTGATGTCGCGGTGCACGACGCCGTGCTGGTGGGCGAAGCGCGCCGCACGCAGGATCTGGAGCGTGATGTCGGCGGCGGCCTCCGGCGGCGCGGGCCCGCGCTCGCGGATGATGTCCTTCAGCGTCCGCCCCTCGACGAACTCCATCGCGATGTAGTAGGTGCCGTCCCACTCGCCGCGGTCGAAGATGCCGACGATGTTCGGGTGCGAGAGCCCCGCCGCGCTCGACGCCTCGCGGCGGAAGCGCTCGACGAACTGCTGGTCGTCGGCGAAGCGTCGGTGCAGGAGCTTGAGCGCGACCCGGCGGCCGAGCTGCTGGTCCTCCACGCAGTAGACCTCGGCCATCCCGCCGGCCCCGAGCCGCTTCAGCACGCGGTAGCGGCCGTCGATCAGCGTGTCGCGCTCGACGCGGGTGGGGCTCACGTCACTCCCCCAGCGCCTCGAGCACGGCCTTGGCGATCGGCGCCGCGTCGGTGCCGCCGAAGCCGCCCGTCTGGCGCTCGAGCACCACGGCGACGGCGACCTTCCCGGTGAAGCCGATGAACCACAGGTTGTTGATCCCCGCCTGGATGTCGATCTCCGCCGTGCCGGTCTTGCCCGCCACCTCGACGCCCTCGAGCGCGGCGGCGGTGCCCGTGCCCTCGCGCACGACGTTGCGCATCATCTCGGTCAGCGCGCCCGCGCTGTCCTCGGACATGACGCGCTCGGCCTCCTCCGGCAGCGGCTCGTCGATCGTGCGGCCGTCGGGGTCGACGACCCGCTCGACGAGGCGCGGCTCCATGCGGACGCCGCCGTTGCCGACCGTCTGCGCCACGCTGGCCATCTGCAGCGGCGTGACGAGCAGCTTGTCCTGCCCGATCGCCATCCGGCCGACGTCGATCTGGCCCGAGGTGGGCGAGAGCAGCCGGCCGCGGCCGCCGTACTCCCCGCTCGGCACCATCTGGTCGTCGGGGTAGTCCATCGGTGGGTCCTCGTAGAAGCCGAACTTCTCCATGTACTCGGCCATCGTGTCCTTGCCGAGCTTCTCCGCGACCTCCGCCCACACGGTGTTGACCGAGTTGGTCAGCGCGGTGGTGAGGTCGATCTGGCCGAAGTCCTCGTCGCCGAAGTTGTTGAGCGGCGTGCCCGAGATGACCTTCCCGTTGCTGCCGTCGACCGGGGAGCCGGGCTCGTAGCGCCCCGAGTCGAGCGCGGCGGCGGCGGTCACGACCTTGAAGGTCGAGCCGGGCGCCAGGAGGCCCTGGGTGGCGCGGTTGAACGTCTCGGCGTTCGCCGGATCAGTCGGGTCGTAGGTCGGCGTGGCGGCCAGCGCGCGCACGGCGCCCGTCTCCACGTCGAGCGCCACGACGGCCCCGCGGCGGTCGCCGATGCCGTCGTACGCGACCTGCTGGGCGCGAGCCGACAGCGTCGTGCGTAGGTCGTCGCCGACCTTCTGGGGGCCCAGGAGGCGCTCGAGCGCCCCGATGGCGTCGGTCCGGCGGCCGGTCAGCGGGTCGTTGTAGAAGTCCTCGATCCCGGCTCGTCCGCGTTCGAGCGAGGTGAAGCCGACGGGATGGGCGAACAGCTCGCCGGCTGGGTAGCGACGCTCGAAGCGCTCGCCGGGCAGGGAACGGTTGGCGGCGATCACGTCGCCTTCGGCCGTGCGGATGATCCCCCGCTTGATCAGCTGCTCCTGGAACAGCAGGCGGCGGTTGTTGGGGTTCTCGCGCAGCGCCTCGGCCTCGAACACCGTCCAGCGCGACGTGAACGCGACGAGCAGGCCGAACAGGACGATGACCAGCGCGAACAGGCGGACGACCGGCGTGTTCACCGCAGCCCTCGCCTTCCGGCTCCGCCGCCCACGGGGCGGCGCGCGCGGTCGGAGACGAGCAGCAGCAGCGCGAGCAGCACGAAGTTCGCGAGGATCGACGAGCCGCCGTAGGAGACGAACGGGAGCGTCACGCCGGTCAGCGGGATCACGCGCGTGACGCCACCGACGATCACGAACACCTGCAACGCGAAGACCGCGCTGAGGCCGGCCGCCAGCAGCTTGGAGAACGAGTCCGAGGCCAGCATCGCCGTGCGGAAGCCGCGCTCGGCGAGCAGCATGTAGACGAGGATCAGCCCGCACGCGCCCACGAGGCCGAGCTCGCTCGTGATGACCGCGTAGATGAGGTCGGTGTGGGGCGCGGGGATCAGCGACTCCCCGCCCGGTCCGCGCAGCAGCGAGCCGCCGAGGCCGGTTCCGAACAGCCCGCCGTCGGCCTGCGCGAACATCGACTGCGCGATCTGGTACGAGCCGCCCGTCTCGCGCTCGAGGTACACCGGGTTGAACGGGTCGAGCCAGATGTCGATCCGGTCCTGCACGTGGCCGACCGTCGAGGCCATGAACCACGCTCCGAGCGCGAACAACCCAACCCCCATGGTCACGAACGAGAGCCGGTTGGTGGCCACGTAGAGCAGCGCCAGGAAGCCGCCGAAGTACATCAGCGACGACCCGAGATCGCGGATGAACACGAGCATGAACATCGCCGCGCCCCACACCACGAGCAGCGGCCCGAAGTGCTTCAGCGGCGGGATCGTGATCCCGAGGAAGCGGCGCGAGCCCTGGACGAGCACCTGCCGCGTGTCGCGCAGGTACGACGCCAGGAAGATGATGATCGCGATCTTGCCGAACTCCGCCGGCTGGAACGAGATCGGCCCGATGCCGACGCCGAGGTAGGCGCCGTTGACCTGCTGCCCGATCCCCGGCACGCGCGGCAGGAAGAGCAGGAACAGGCCGGCAAGCGCGATCGTGTAGCGGTAGCGCTCGAGGATCCGCAGGTCGCGCAGCAGCAGGATCGTGGCCGCGAACAGCGCCAGGCCGAGCACGAACCACTGCGCCTGCTCGCGCGCGAGCTCCTCGTCGATCCGGTAGATGACGACCAGTCCGAAGCACGCCAGCACGGCGACCAGCGGGAACATGTACGGGTCGGCGTGCGGCAGCATCGCGCGCAGGAAGATGTGGCCCGCGAAGCAGAGGCCGAGGAAGATCGCGCCGTAGGTGAGCGAGACGTCCGAGAGCGTCTCCGAGGTCTGGATGAAGATCGCCGCGAAACCGGCGGTGAGGAGCAGCGAGGCGGGGAGGAGGGCCAGCAGCTCGCGGTTGCGAGCGCTCACTCGAGATCCCCGCGTTCGAGCTGCCTGACGAGGTCCTCGGCGTCGTCCTTCGACCGCAGCTGGTGGTCGGTGAACGTGCCGCGGCGCGCGCTGGGCACCTGCGCGAGGCTGACGCCGGAGGGGTAGTAGGTGCCGTAGAGATCGATGCCGAACGGCAGCTCGTACGGCAGCCCGCGGTAGATCGTCACGACCTGGCTCTCGTCGTCGACGCCCACGAAGTAGACCGCGCGCGATGCCGTCCACAGCGCCGCGCCGACGATCGCCAGCGCGATGATCAGCGCGATCAGCGCGCCGGGAACCCTGCGGCGGCGACGGCGCTTGCGCTCCGGCGCGGGGGGCGGCGGCTCCTCGGCGATCGGCTCGGCGGGCCGCTTGGGCGGTGCCTCGGTCTCGCTCACCGCGGGCAGCGTCATCGTCGCCGCGCCCTGGTGCTCGCCGACGGCCTCGACCTCGCTCGTCTCGCCCGCATCCGCTCCGGTGGCGGCCGCGACCTCCTCGAGCCGGAACAGCAGCACCGTGATGTTGTCGCGCCCGCCGGCGTCGTTGGCGGCGGCGATCAGCTCGCGGCCGGCCTCGGCGAGCGCCTCCGTGCCCTCGAGGATCTGCTTCACGCGCGCCTCGGGGATCATCGACGTCAGGCCGTCCGAGCACAGCAGGAAGCGGTCACCGCCGCGGGCCTGGTAGGCCTGGACGTCGACCTGCACGTCGGGCTCCGGGCCGAGCGCGCGCGTGATGACCGAGCGCTGCGGGTGCGTCTCGGCCTGCTCCTCGGTCAGCTTGCCACGAGCCACCAGCTCGCCGACAAGCGAGTGGTCCCGCGTGAGCCGGATCAGGTCGCCGTCGCGCAGCAGGTAGGCGCGTGAGTCGCCGACATGCGCGATCGTGACGTCGCCCTCGCCGACGTACGCGGCGGTGACCGTCGTGCCCATGCCCGCACGCTGGGCATCGGTCTGCGAGCGCTCGTGGATGGCGCGGTTGGCGGCCTCGACGAGCTGGGTCAGGCCCTCCGCCGGGGTGCCGTCGGGCAGACCCTGGTCGAACGAGTCGACCGCCATCTGCGAGGCCACCTCGCCCGCCTGCGCGCCGCCCATGCCGTCGGCGACCACGAACAGCGGCGAGCGCACGAAGAAGTTGTCCTCGTTGCCCTGGCGCTGCCGACCGCGGTCGGAGGCGTGCCACTGCTCTGCGATACGGAGCACGGTTAGCGCTCGAAGGTGAATTCAGAGTCGCCGATGCGGATGCTGTCTCCCACGTGAAGCGGCTGCGGTCCGCGGAGCGGCTCCCCGTTGAGGTATGTCCCGTTGGTCGATCCCAGGTCCTCTATGACCATCACGTCGCCCTGCGGGACCAGCCGAGCGTGCTGCGTGGAGGCGAACGTGTCCTCGAGGCGGATGTCCGCCGACTCCCCTCTCCCCAGCAGGGCGCCGTCGGAGAGATCATAGGCGGAGCCCGCCCGCAGCCCCGCCGCCGTCCCTACCCGCAGCCTGGGCGCGCCGCCGTCGCTGCCGGGGTTCAGCCCCTGCGTGGCGCGATGCAGGCCGGTGGCGTCCTCGATCCCGGGTTCGACCCCCTGTCCGCGGCGTAGGTCCTTGAGCGCGGAGCGCGCCATCCACAGCAGGAACAGGTAGAGGACGGCCAGGAAGCCGAACTTGAGCGCGACGGCGACGGGGTCGAGGGCCATGCGCCTACTCCAGCTCGAACGTGACGCGGGCGGTACCGAGCTCGATCACGTCGCCCGGCTTGAGCGACTGCGGGCCTTGGATCCGGCGGCCGTTGACCTTGACGCCGTTGGTGGAGCCGAGGTCGCGCACGATCCACGAGCCGCCGGAGGGCCGGACCTCGGCGTGGCGGCGAGAGACGTTCGGGTCGTCGACGATGACGTCGGCCTCGCGCGAGCGGCCGAGCACGGCGCCGCCCGAGCCGAGCAGCTCGGCGCGGCCGTCGAGCTTCAGCTTCGCGGACCCGCGGCGGTGGTCGGGCTCGCGCAGCGGCTCGGCGAGGCGGTCGGAGACCGTGTAGACCATCGTGTGGCCGTGGTCGCCCTGGCTGGGCTGCTCCTCGGCCCGCTCGGGTGGGCGCACGAGCCGGGCCTGGATGCCGAACTCGCCCAGCCGCAGCCGGTCGTCGGTGCGGAACTCGATCTGCGGGCGCGTCGCGAGCGAGATCCGCTCCCGGCGGGCGTGCTCGAGCAGGTAGCCGGACAGCTCGCGCTTGAGCTCGTCCTCGTAGCCCTCGAACTGCTTGCGATCGTCGGGCGAGAGCCATACGGCGTACTCGTTGGGCGCGTAGATCCGCGACAGCGACTGCACGCGGTGCTCGTCCATCTCGCGTGCGAGCTTGCGCGCGATCTCCACCGGCCGCACCTCGGACTTGAAGGCGCGCGAGAACGTGCCTTCGACGAGGCCGGCGAGCTTGGATTCGAGGGTTCGCAGCACACTCATGGGGTGGCCGGGGGTTCCGAGTACCCGGTCAGAGCGGTTCGTGTTCCGGATCCAGAGTATTCCGCGCCCGTGCGCCGATCACCGCCAGCGCCCCGGCGAGCACGGCGCCCGCGACGAGCCCGCGCGGCTCCGGAAGGCCCGTGCGCTCGGCCACGGCGGCCGTGGCGGCGGCGAGGCCGGCGGCCCAGGCCGATGCGAGCACGACATCGGCGGCGAGCGCGCGACCGGCCACGAGCCACGGCAACACGAGCGCGGCGGCCGCCCACAGCGGCGCGAGCAGCAGCGCCCCGGAGCCGGTCAGCTCGCGCAGCACGTCTCCCGCCGTTCCGGGGGCCGCTCCGAACGCCAGCTCACGGCCGGTCAGCGGCTCGGCGAGCAGCAGCCACCACAGCCCGGTGGCCCCGAGCGCCGTCCGCGCGATCGGACCCCCGACGCGCCCGGCGACGGCCGGGTACGCGCCGGCGAACCCGGCGAGGCCGAGCGCAGGCGCGATCGCGGGGAGGGACCACGTCAGGCCGTGGCGGCGGAGCAGCAGCGGGCACACGACGACGGCGACCGCGACGAGAGCGGCGGCGGACGGCCATGGATCGGCGAGCGCGGCGATCGCCACCGCGGCGGCCACCAGCCACCCTGCTCGCGGGAAGATGGCGACGAGCACGGCGGCCACCAGCGCGCCGGTGAGCGGCGAGCCGAACGCGTCGGCGACGGCAGACGGCTCGACGGCGGGTCCCGACGGATCACCGCCCGCGGACCCGTCCGCCCATGAGGGCGGGTCGGCCGCAGCGGCGAGCGCGACCGCGGTGAGCGCGCCGGCGGCGAGACCGGCGGCCAGGCGCCCCACGCGCGGCAGCCGGCGGCGGCTCTCCAGCGGGTGCGGCGCGATCGTCCCGCCCTCGTCGCCCACTTCGGGGAGCGCGTCGGCGAGGCCATCCGCCAGATCGTCGAGCTCGCCGCGCGCGTCGGGGTCGACCGCGAGCGCGCGGTCGAGCGCCTCGCCGAGCGCCGCCGGCAGGTCCCGCCGCTGCGACCGCAGCGGCGGCACCGGTGTGCCGACGAGCCGGGCCGTCGCCGCCGGGGTCGCGGCCCGCACGGGGTTCTCTCCCGCGAGCGCCTCGTAGAGCACGAGCGCGAGCGAGTACAGGTCGGCGCGCTCGTCGACCCGCTCGCCGGCCGCCTGCTCGGGGGCCATGTACGCGAGCGTGCCGACCACGTCGCCGGTGCGAGTCAGCGAGTCGTCCCCGACCAGGTGCGCGACGCCGAAGTCGGTCAGCTTCGCCGCTGCGCGCGCGTCTCGCGGCTCGTCGGGAACGATCACGTTCTGGGGCTTGACGTCTCGGTGGATGACGCCCCGCTCGTGGGCGTGCGCGAGCGCCTCGGTGAGCGCGAGGCCGACGCGAAGGACGTCGCGGTCGCTGAGAGCGCCGTCGCGCTCGAGCCTGTCCAGCGTGCGCCCGCGTACGAGCTCGGAGACGAGGTAGCGGCCCTCGGGGCCGTCGCCCGCGTCGTAGACGGCCACGATGCCGGGGTGGTGGAGGCGCGCGGCCGTGAGCGCCTCCCGGCGGCCGCGTTCCGGCGCCGGCCCGTCGGCCGCGATGACCTTCACCGCCACGGCGCGGTCGAGCCGCTCGTCGTGCGCCTCGTACACCGTCCCGAACCCACCGGAGCCGAGCCGCCGGCCGAGCCGGTAGCGGCCCATGACCGCCGGGCGGAGCTCCTCCGTGGCGTCCATCCGGCCCTCCTTCGACGAGCGCCCGCCGGACCCTGCGCCGGACCCACGCGCCGCTGCCGCCGGGTGGGTTGGTATTACTGATCGCGTCCACTGGGTCGACTATGCGCGGCGAGATGGCGTTGCGCGCCTGAGGAGACGAACTTCCAGCCTTGTCCTTCTTCGACGAGGACGACGAGCCCCGCCGCACCCCGCGCCCACGACGTGGGCGGCCGGCCGGCGGTGGCACGACGACGACAACCGACAGCCAGACCCTCCTGATCCGCCGCGGGGTCGCGCTGGTCGGCGGCATCCTCGTGCTCCTGCTGCTGATCATCGCGGTCAACTCGTGCCGTAACTCGCAGCAGGAGAACGCGCTCAAGGACTACAACCGCGAGCTGTCGACGATCGCCGCCGAGTCCGCGCAGCAGGTCTCGACCCCGTTCTTCCAGACGCTGACCGAGGGCAGCGGCTCGCCTCAGGACCTGCAGACGCAGATCTCGTCGTTCCGTGTGCAGGCCGAGCAGCAGTACGACCGCGCGGCCGGGCTGGACGTGCCGGGCGAGATGAAAGGCGCCCAGCAGGCGGCGCTGATCGCGCTCGAGTGGCGCCGCGACGGCCTCGACAAGATCGCCCAGGAGATCCGCACCGCGCTCGGCGACGAGGGCGAGGCGGCCGACGCCGCGATCGACGCGATCGCCGGGCAGATGGAGGTCTTCGCGGCCTCCGACGTCGCGTGGGACACGCGCGTGATCCCGTTCATCAAGACCGCGCTCGACGAGAACGAGATCGGCGGGCAGGAGATCCGCCGCTCGCCGTTCCTTCCGGACGGGGACTGGATCCAGGCGACAACGGTGGCCGACGTGCTCAACCAGCAGCTCACGAGCGGCGGCGGCGAGGGTGGCGGGCAGCCCACCGGGCCGGGCCTGCACGGCTCGGGGCTCGACTCCACGACGTACGGCGAGACCACGCTCCAGCCCGGCACCACCAACCGCCTCACGTTCGATCCCGGCACCGGGTTCGTCGTCAACTTCACCAACCAGGGCGAGAACGACGAGTTCGACATCAAGGTCACGCTGCGGATCCAGACCGAGGACGGCGACCCGATCGTCCTGTCGGACACGATCCCGCGGCTCGCCCCACAGGAGAGCGCGTCCGCCGAGCTCGCGCTCGAGGACACGCCCCCGCTCGACACGGCGGTGACGATCCGCGTCAGCGTCGCCAAGGTGCCGGGTGAGGACAAGGTCGACAACAACCGCTCCGAGTACCCCGCGCTCTTCTCTCGCGGCTAGCGCCGGCACTCGCTCGTAGACTTTCCGCCTCGTGAACGAGCTGACCGAACCGGCGGGAATCGCCGCGCTCGCGGCCGGGGCGCTCGCGCTGATGGCGCTGCTGCTCGCGGTCGTGCTGGCGGTCAAGCTGCGCCGGCTGCGTGCGGCCCAGGAGGTCGTGCTCGGCCCCGACGGGCGCGAGGACCTCGTCTCCCATGCGAGCGACCTGCGGACGGCGTTCGAGGCGCTCCACGGCCGCGTCGAGGAGGTCGCCGAGCGGCTCGACAACCGCATGGGCGCCGCCGAGGGGCGGCTCGATGGAGCGATCGCCCACCGCGGCCTCGTCCGCTATGACGCCTACCAGGAGCTCTCCGGCCATCAGTCGACGTCGCTCGCGCTGCTCGACGCCGCGGGCAACGGCGTGGTGCTCTCCTGCCTCGCGGGCCGCGACGCCGCGCGCCTGTACTGCAAGCAGGTGCTCGGCGGCCGCGGGGAGCGCGAGCTGTCGCCCGAGGAGGACGAGGCGATCCGGGTCGCGCTCGCCGAAGAGGCGACGCGCTCCGTGACGCTCGACTGATGCGCGTCGCCTACCTGGGGCCGGACGGGACGGTCAGTCACGAGGCGCTCTTGTCGGTCCCGGGCGCCGACGCGTTCGAGCTCGTCCCCGAACCGACGCTCCACGACGCGATCGTCGCCGTTCACGACGGGACGGTCGAGCGTGCGCTGGTGCCGATCGAGAACGCGCTCGAGGGCTCGGTCAACCCGACGCTCGACGCGCTGGCGTTCGAGACCGACGACGTCGTGATCGTCGGCGAGCTGCGGCACCCGGTCCATCTCTGCCTGCTGGCCGGGCGGCCGCTCGGGCTCGACGCGATCGAGGCCGTCGTCTCGCACCCGCAGGCCAGCGCCCAGTGCGCCCGCTTCCTGCGCACGGAGCTGCCGGGCGCGCGGGTCGTGGGCGCCGCCTCGACCGCCGACGCGGTGCGCCAGGCGGTGGCCACCAGCGAGCCGCCGACCGGCGCCGTCGGGACGCGCCGCGCGGCCGAGCTCTACGACGCGACTGTGCTCGCGCTCGACATCGAGGACGAGGACCGCAACGAGACGCGCTTCGTCTGGATCGCCCGCGCGGGCACGACGGCCGACGGAGGCGAGCGGTTCAAGACCGCGCTCGTGTTCTGGGGCGCCGGCTCGTCAGGGCCGGGATGGCTCGTGCGCTGCCTGCTCGAGTTCGCGACGCGCGGGGTGAACCTGACGCGCATCGAGTCGCGCCCGCGGCGCGAGGGGCTCGGCGAGTACATGTTCTTCCTCGACGTCGACGGCGGGCTCGAGCAGCCGGCCGTGGCCGGCGCGGTCGAGGGCCTCCGCGCCCACGCGGACGTCGTGCGTGTTCTCGGCTCGTTTCCTGCGGCCTGAATAGGCCGCATGTGTGGCTAGACTGCGCTCCAGCGATGGGCTCAAGCACCCCGGTACCACCACTGGGGTCCGTGCGGCGCGCCGACCACCGGTCGCACGGCCCGAACACCGACGGCACTGGCCGTTGGTCTGGTGGTCGCGTGCTGGTGCTCAACGCGACGTACGAGCCGATCAACGTCTGCACCGTGCGCCGCGCGACCGTGCTGCTGCTCAAGGAGAAGGCCGAGGTCGTGGAGATCGGCGCGACCGACCTTCACTGGGCGACCGGCTCGCTGCCCAAGCCCGTCGTCATCCGGCTCGTCACGTACGTGCGCGTGCCGCGTGACAGCCACAAGCGCAAGATCACGCGCCGCGCCGTGTTCGCCCGCGACGGCTGGGAGTGCATGTACTGCGGCGCGCGCACGAGCCTGACCGTCGACCACGTGATCCCGCGCTCGAAGGGCGGCGGCTCCGGCTGGGACAACATCGTGGCGTCCTGCGCGCCGTGCAACCGCCGCAAGGGCGACCGCCTGCCGCACCAGGTCAACATGCACCCGCGCGTCAAGCCCCGCACGCCGGCGGCCCACATCTTCATCCAGCTCGCGTCGCCCACGATCCCGGCGACGTGGAAGCAGTACCTGCCCTGGCCTGAGGCCGCCTGAGCCTCGCTCGTTGCGCCCGGGTTGCCCGACGAACGTCAACGGCGGCTGGGTAGGGAGGCTGAGGGAGCGTTTGGAGGCAGCATTTCGTCCACCTCACGGCTCTCCCGTGCGTGAGGTGGACGTTGTTCCCCTATAGCCAGCACTTCGTCCACCTCACAGAGCCCGGCGCGACGAGGTGGACGAAATGCTTCCTCCCGTGCTCCCCTCAATGCCGCCGTTGACGTTCGCCGGCGCGACCGCGGCCGAAGAGACCGAGCGCCCCGAGAACGACAAGGGCCCCGGGTCGACTCCCGGGGCCCTCGTCACCACTGTGCTGGATCTTCGAAGCCGTCAGCGGCTGACTAGGCGGCCGGGGGGACCAGCTCCCGGCGCCGTCGACGGCGGTGTCACGGTGTGGATTCCGCTCCAGCGGTCCAGCTCCGGCTGACTAGCGGCCGGACACCTCCAGGGTCCCGCAAGAACTGTCACTCAACTTCGGACCACCCCCTTTCTCTGGTCCACGGAGAGTATCGAAACTCACGGCGGAGGAGGGCGCCCGGCCTACGCCTCCGGCGGGGCCTCCGGACCGGCGCCGTCGGTGCTGGGGGCGGCGCCATTGTCGACCTCGACGGCCGCCTCGACGACCCCGTTGTCGGCCTCGGTCTCGACCACCAGCGCGACCGCCGACACCTCGTCGCCCTCGCGCAGGTGCATCACGCGCACGCCCTGGGACGTGCGGCCGTAGCGGTTGATGCCGCGGACGCCCGTGCGCTGGACCATGCCGTTCTGGGAGATGAACACGAGGTCCTCGTGCTCGCGCACGACCAGCGCCGCCGCCAGCAGGCCCTTGGCCTCGGTGAACGTGATCGTCTTCACGCCCTTGGCGCCTCGCGACGTGAGCCGGTACTCGTCGACGTCCGTGCGCTTGCCGTAGCCGGTCTCGGTGACCACCAGCAGGTCCTGACCGGGCCGCGCAACGTCCATCGCCAGCACGTAGTTGGCCTGCCGGAGACGTCCATGCCGCGCACGCCGCTCGTGTCGCGGCCCATGGCGCGGGCGTCCTCCTCGCGGAAGCGCACGGTCAGGCCCTCGTGGGAGACCATCAGGATCTCGTCGCCAGGATCGACCCGGCGCACGGCGACCAGCTCGTCGTCATCGCGGATCTTGATCGCGATGATCCCGTCCGCCTTGATCGGCGTGTTGTAGGCCTGGAACGCGGTCTTCTTCACCGTGCCCTGGCGGGTGGCGAACATCAGGTGCTCGGTCTCCGAGAAGTCGCGCGTCGCGAGCACGGACTGCACGCGCTCGCCCTCGCGCAGCGGCAGCACGTTGCCGAGGTAGCGGCCCTTGGAGGTCCGCGCCGCCTCGGGCAGGTCGTAGACCTTCGAGCGGTAGACCTTGCCGCGGTTGGTGAAGAACAGCAGGTAGTCGTGGGTCGAGGAGACGAAGAGGTGCTCGATGTAGTCGTCTTCCTTGAGGTCCATCCCGATGATGCCCACGCCGCCGCGGCGCTGCTGGCGGTACGTGGCCAGCGGCAGCGACTTGATGTAGCTCGAGTTCGTGATCGAGATGACCATCTGCTGGTCGGCGATCAGGTCCTCGATGTCGAGGTCGTCCTCGCTCGGCGCGATCACCGTGCGGCGCTCGTCGCCGTAGCGCTCGGCGATCTCCTCGAGCTCCTCCTTGATCAGGGCGAGCACCATGTCCTCGTCGCCGAGCAGCTCCCGCAGTTCCTTGATCCGCTCCACCAGGTCGGCGTGCTCGCGCTTGATCGCGTCGGCCTCGAGCGCGGTCAGCTGCTGCAGGCGCAGGTCGAGGATCGCCTGCGCCTGGATCTGCGTCAGCCCGTAGCGGTCCATCAACCCGGTGCGCGCCACATCGCGGTCGCGCGAGCCGCGGATCAGCGCGATCACTTCGTCGAGGTGCTCGAGCGCGATCAGCAGGCCCTCGAGCCGGTGCACCCGCGCCTCGAGCGTGCGCAGCTCGTGCTTCGAGCGGCGGACGATGACCTCGCGCTGGTGCTGGACGTAGTTGTGGATGACCGAGCGCAGCGGCAGCGTGCGCGGCACGTTGTCCACCAGCGCGACCATGTTCACGCCGAACGTCGTCTGCAGCTGGGTGTGCTTGTAGAGCTTGTTGAGGACGACCTTCGGGTTGGCCTCGCGCTTGAGCTCGATCACGACGCGCATGCCGCGCCGGTCCGAGTGGTCCTCGACGTTCGTGACCTCCGGCAGCTTCTTCTCGGCCCAGAGATCGGAGATCTTCTTGATCAGCCCGCCGTCGCCGCCCTTCTTGACCATGTAGGGCAGCTCTGTGACCACGATGTGGTCCTTGCCCTGCTTGCCCTCCTCGATGTGCGCCTTGGCGCGCACGCGGACGCGTCCGCGGCCGGTCTCGTAGGCGTCGCGGATCCCGCTCAGGCCGAGGATCACGCCGCCGGTCGGGAAGTCGGGGCCCTTGATGTGCTGCATCAGCCCCGGCGTGTCGATGTCCGGGTCGTCGATATAGGCGATCGTGGCCGCGATCGTCTCGCGCAGGTTGTGCGGCGGGATGTTCGTCGCCATGCCGACCGCGATGCCGCTCGAGCCGTTGACGAGCAGGTTCGGGAAGCGCGCCGGCAACACGACGGGCTCGTTGTTCTGGCCGTCGTAGTTGGGCTGGAAGTCGACCGTGTCGGCGTCCAGGTCGCGCAGCATCTCGCGCGCGATCGGGGCGAGCCGCGCCTCCGTGTACCGCATGGCGGCGGCCGGGTCCTCGTCGATCGAGCCGAAGTTGCCCTGGCCGTCGACGAGCATGTTGCGCATCGAGAAGTCCTGCGCCAGGCGCACGAGCGTGTCGTAGATCGACGCGTCGCCGTGCGGGTGGTACTTGCCCATCACGTCGCCGACGATGCGGGCGGACTTCGCGTATGCGCGGTTCGGCTGCAGGCCGTTCTCGTTCATCGAGAACAGCACGCGGCGGTGCACGGGCTTCAGGCCGTCGCGGACGTCGGGCAGCGCGCGCCCGACGATGACGGACATGGCGTAGTCCAGGTAGGAGGAGCGCATCTCCTCCTCGAGCCCGCGGGGCTCGATGTTGCCGCCAGAGATGGTGTCGATGCCGGCCATCAGACGTCCAGCGTCGCGACGCGGGCGTTCTCCTCGATGAACTCACGCCGCGGCTCGACCTTGTCGCCCATCAGCATCGTGAACAGCCGGTCGGCCACCGCGGCGTCGTCCATCGTGACCTGCATCAGCGTGCGAGTCGTCGGGTCCATCGTCGTCTCGCGCAGCTGCTCGGCGTTCATCTCGCCGAGGCCCTTGAAGCGCTGCAGCTTGATGCCCTTGGCCGCGACCTCCATCACGGTGCGGCGCAGGTCCTCGAACGACAGTGCGTCGTCAACGTCGTCGCCGAGCTTTACGCTGAACGGCGGCGTGCCGGCCAGCTTCACGAGCTCGGCGTGCACGCGCGAGAGCTGGCGGTACTCGTTGGCCTCGAACATCGCGCGGCGCAGCCGATGGGTGCGGGCGAGGTTGCTCTTCCGCTCGACCGCCCGGACGCGGATCAGCCCGTCGTCCGACGCGAGCAGCTCGGTCGTGTACGGCTCGCCCTCAGGGTCCTCGCGGCCGAGCAGCTCGAGCAGCGCCTCGGGCGTGGTCACCTGCTCGTCGAGGATCTGCGACTCCTCGAGGAAGGTGACGACGTCGCGCCCGAAGTCGGCCTGCAGGGCGCTGGCCCAACCCTCGTACTGCTTGAGCAGCCGCGAGTAGCGCTGCCAGCGCGTGTCGGTCAGCTTGAAGGCCTGGCCGGTGTGGTCGGTGATCTCGAAGCGCTCGAGCTTGTCGCTGAGCAGCGTGTCCTCGAGCTCGGACTCCTTCTCGATGTAGCGCTCGCGCTTGCCCTGCGTGACCTTGTAGAGCGGCGGCTTGGCGATGTAGACGTAGCCGGCCTCGATCAGCTCCTGCATCTCGCGGAACAGCAGCGTGAGGATCAGCGTCCGGATGTGCGCGCCGTCCACGTCGGCGTCCGTCATCAGGATGATCTTGTGGTAGCGGGCGCGGTCGATGTCGAACTCGTCCCGCACGCCGGTGCCCAGCGCCGTGATGAGCGCGGTGATCTCGGCGTTCTGCAACACCTTGTCGATGCGCGACTTCTCGACGTTGAGGATCTTGCCGCGCAGCGGGAGGACGGCCTGCGTCGAGCGGTCGCGGCCCTGCTTGGCCGAGCCGCCCGCGGAGTCGCCCTCGACGACGAAGAGCTCGGTCAGCGACGCGTCCTTGACCGTGCAGTCGGCGAGCTTGCCGGGCAGGCCCATGCCGCCCATCGCCGACTTGCGCGTCGCGTCCCGCGCCTTGCGGGCGGCGGCGCGCGCCTGGGCGGCGGACACCGCCTTGCGGATCACCGCGCGCGCCTCCTGCGGGTTCTCCTCCAGGAACTGCCCGAGCTTCTGGTTGACCACCGAGGCGACGTAGCCCTCCATACCCGGGTTGCCGAGCTTGGTCTTGGTCTGGCCCTCGAACTGCGGGTCGGTCAGCTTCGCCGAGATGACGGCCGTCAGGCCCTCGCGGACGTCCTCGCCGGAAAGGTTCTCGTCCTTCTCCTTGAGCTCGCCGGTCTTCCGCGCGTAGGCGTTGAGCGTGCGCGTGAGCGCGCCGCGGAAGCCCGACATGTGCGAGCCGCCCTCGTGCGTGTTGATGTTGTTCGCGAACGAGAAGACGGACTCCTGGTAGGAGGAGTTCCACTGCAGCGCGACCTCGACGGCGCCCTCGTCCGATTCCCCGGCGAAGAACACGACCTTCTTCTGGATCGGGTCCTTGTTCTCGTTCAGGAAGGTGACGAAGTCCTCGATCCCGCCGTCGTACTGGAACTCGGCCCGGCGGTCCTCGCCGCGCTCGTCCTCGATCGAGATCTTCAGTCCGCGGGTGAGGAACGCCGTCTCGCGCAGGCGCTGCTCGAGCACGGCGAACTCGAAGTCGAGCGTCTCGAAGACCTCGGCGTCCGGCAGGAAGGTGATCGTGGTGCCGGTCTCCTTCGTCGGCTCGCCCTTGGTGAGGGGGCCCTGCGGCGCGCCGCGCACGTAGTCCTGGCTCCAGGTGAAGCCGTCGCGCCGGACCTCGACGTGCAGCAACTCGGACAGCGCGTTGACGACGGACACGCCGACACCGTGCAGGCCACCGGACACCTTGTAGCCGCCACCGTCGCCGAACTTTCCGCCGGCGTGGAGGACGGTCAGGACCACCTCGACAGCGGGCTTGCCCTCCTTCTCCATCGTCGCGACGGGGATGCCGCGCCCGTCGTCGACCACCGTGATCGAGTTGTCCGGGTGGATGCTGACCGAGACCGCGTTGCAGTGACCGGCGAGCGCCTCGTCGACCGAGTTGTCGACCACCTCGTAGACCAGGTGGTGAAGACCGCGCGGACCGGTCGAGCCGATGTACATGCCCGGCCGCTTGCGCACGGCTTCGAGGCCCTCGAGGACGGTGATGTCCTGGGCGTCGTACCCGGTTCGCTGCTGGTCGGTCTTGCGGTCTTTTGAAGCCACGGTGCCTTTCGTCTCACACACGCAACGCCCCGGCTGGAGGACCCAGTCCCCCACGGCCGGGGCGTCGCCATAACGTGGTCATGATTCTAGCAGGGCGGGGCCCCGGAACCGCCGTCTCGACTGCAACAAAAGTGCTGCAAATCGCGTAGAAAGTGCACCGCCTCACGCGTCCCGCAGCGGGGCCCGTCGGGCTTGGATTCGGAGGCGCCGCACGGCGCGCCGTCCGAGCGCCGCATTGAGGCGCTCCACGACCGGCTCGGACATCAGGTCCAGCTGCTGCGCCCAGACGGCCTGCGGGCACGCGACGATGACCTCGCCGTCGCGCTCGGCCCACGGCTCGGCGTGGGCCGCGAAGGCCTCGCCGGCGGCATCCGGCCACGCGCGCTGCACCTCGGCGAGCAGCGTCGCGGGAGCGAGGCGCGAGGTCACGCCGTCGAGCGCGCGAGCGACCGGATGCAGCGCCCGGCGCCTCATCCCACCTCTTGCTCGGCGCGTCCCGTCATCCCGCGAGCCGCTCCTCGCCGGCCTCCTGGAGCACGCGGCCGTCCGCGATCGCCACACGCTCGACGCCGGGATCCTCGGCGCCGGGCACGTGCGCGAGCTCGGTCGCGGTGATCACGCTCTGGCCGCCCGCGCGCAGGACCTCGACGAGCCGGCTGCGGCGCGCGGAGTCGAGCTCGCTCATCACGTCGTCGAGCAGCAGCAGCGGTGGAGCGCCGCGCTCGACGGCCAGCTCCTCGCGCTCGGCGAGCAGCAGCGCGAGCAGCCCGAGGCGTACCTGGCCGCGCGAGCCGTACGAGCGCAGCTCGCGTCCACCGCGGCGCAGCGAGAGGTCGTCCCGATGGGGCCCGTGGCCCGTGAAGCCGCGTTCGAGGTCGCTGTCGGCTCGCTCGGCGAGCTCCGCCGCCAGCTCGTCGGCCGACTGCGCGCGGGAGCGCGGACGGTAGGCGAGCTCGGCCTCGCCCTCGAGGCCGAGCGCGGCCGCGTGGGCCGCGAACCGCCCGCGCAGGCGGTCGACGACCTCCGCGCGGTCGCGCATCAGCGCGATCCCGTGGCGCGCGAGCGACGCGTCCCAGGCCGGCAAGGACGCCCGACCGCCGCGACCCGCCCGCACGGCGGCGATCAACGCGTTGCGCTGGGCGAGAGCGGCCGAGTACTCGCGTCGGGTCGCGGCGCGGGCCGGCCACAGCGCGGCGACGACGTGGTCGACATGTGCGCGGCGCAGCGCGGGCGCGCCGAGCACGAGGTCGAGCCGGTCGGGCAGGAACACCGCCACCAGCGGACGTGCGGCGGAGTCGTTCAGCCGCTCCACGGGGGCGCCGTCGGCGCGCAGATGCTTCGGCTCGCCGGGCTGGAAGCCGACGCTGACCGTGTGCGCACCGCGCTCGTCCTCCGTGTGCAGCTCGAGCCGCGTCAGCGCCGCGCCGAAGCGCACCACCTCACGCTCGTTGGCCGTCCGGCACGAGCGGCCCGGTGGCGGCGAAGTACAGCGCTTCCAGGAGGTTCGTCTTGCCCGCGCCGTTGCGGCCGGCGACCACCGTCAGCCCGGCGCCGAGCCGCAGCTCGGCCGCCTCGTAGGACCGGAAGTCCCTAGCGCTGAGGCGAACGACCCTCACACATTTAGGCGGATCGGCATTAGGAGGTACTGGAAGCCGCTGCCGTCGGCCGCCTCGATCAGGCCCGGCCGCAGCGGCGAGATGAGCTTGAGCACGAGATCGCCCGCCTCGAGCGCCTCGAGCCCGTCGCGCAGGAACTCCGGGTTGAAGCCGATCTCGAACGGCTCGCCCTGGAACGGCACCGGGACGGTCTCCTGCGCCTCGCCGACATCGGGTGTACGCGCCGACACCGTCAGCTCGCCTTCGGAGAAGCTCAGCCGCAGCGGCGCGTTCTTCTGCGCGAGCAACGAGATCCGCCGAACGACGTCGGCGATCTCCGAGCCGGCGAGCCGCAGCTCGTGCTCGTAGGCCTCCGGCAGCAGCTGGCGCACGTTCGGGAACTGGCCGTCGATCAGCCGCGAGGACAGCACGACGCCGGCCGCCTCGAACACCACCTGGTTCGAGCGCAGCGACACCGAGATCCGATCCGCCGACCCCTGCTGGACGATCCGCGTGAGCTCCTGCAGCGCGCGCGCCGGCACGTTGGCCTCGAACGAGCGGGCGAGCGGCGCCTCGAGCGCGGTGTCCTTGACCGCCAGGCGGTAGGAGTCGGTCGCCGCCATCCGCAGCTCCTGCTCGCCGGCCGACACGAGGATGCCGGTGAGGACGGGGCGCGTCTCGTCGCGCGACGCGGCCCGCGCCACCTTCATCACCGTCTCGACGAGGGCGGGGCCGGGGACGTCGAGCCGGTCGTCGCCTTCGGGCTCGGGGAGCGGCGGGAAGTCCTCGAGTCGCAGTGTGCGGATGTGGAACGTCGCCGAGCCGGATGTCAACTCCACGTCCTGCTCCGCGGCTCGCAGCTCGAGCGTGAGCTCGTTCGCCGGCAGCGCGCGGACGACGTCCACCAGCAGGCGGGCGGGAAGCACGACCGAGCCCTCGCGTGCGATGTCGCCCTCCAGCGGCACGCGCAGCGCGATCTCCATGTCGGTGGCACGCAGCTCGATGCCGTCCGACTGGGCCTGGATGTACACGCCGGAGAGCGCCTGCACGGCACTGCGGGTGGACGCCGCGCGGGTGACGGTCTGCAGCTGACTGAACAACGCGTCGCGTCGCGTCGAGAGCTTCATGGGATGGCTCGCCTCTGATTCACGATGAAGATGGAATGGGATGCTTCGTGGTCATCGGGGCTGTTGATGCTGTGCACAGCCCGCGGATCTGGCGCTGCGCCGTGGATCGGGCGCGCACAGAGGGTTGTGCACGAACCCCGCAGTCTGTCAGGAGGCCCGGACCTCATCGGGAGCCTCCGAGCTCCTCGGTGAGCCGGCGAACGGTGTCGTACGCCTCGCGGTCGGTGGCGATCCGCTCGGCCGTGCGCTTGCACGCGTGCAGGACGGTCGTGTGGTTGCGGCCCCCGAACGCACGCCCGATCGCCGGGAGCGTCTGGTCGGTCAGCTCGCGCGCGAGGTACATGGCGACCTGCCGCGGCCATGTCACGGGAGCCGCGCGGCTGGTGGAGAGGAGATCCTCCATCGAGAGGCCGAACGCCTCGCAGGTCCGCTGCTGGATGTCCTCGACCGTGCGGCGGTCGGGACGGATGCCATAGAGGCCGGCGAGCACCTCCTCCGCCAGCTCGGGCGTCACGTCGCGGCCGGTCAGCGACCCGTAGGCGACCACGCGGATCAGCGCGCCCTCGAGCGCGCGGATATTGGTGTCGACGGTCGCGGCGATCACGTCGACGGCCTCTGGATCGACGTTGACGAGACCGTCCTGCTGGACGCGCTTGCAGAGGATCGTGCGCCGGGTCGTGAGGTCGGGTGGCTTGACGTCGGTGACGAGGCCGGCCTCGAATCGCTCGCGCAGGCGATCCTCGAGCGCGTCGAGGTCGCGCGGCAGGCGGTCCGACGTGAGGACGAGCTGCGCGCCGGCGCCCTGGAGCGCGTTGAAGGTGTGGAAGAACTCCTGCTCGGTGCGCGCCTTGCTCTGCAGGAACTGGACGTCGTCGACCAGCAGCACGCCGACGCCGCGGTACGTGGCCTTGAACGCCTCGAGCGCGTGCGCGTGGAGCGCGCCGACGAACTGGTCGGTGAAGGCCTCGGCGGTCGTGTAGAGCACGCGCGTCCCATCGCCGTGCTCGGTCACGTAGTTGGCGATCGACTGCAGCAGGTGCGTCTTGCCGAGCCCGGGCGGGCCGCAGATGAAGAGCGGGTTGTATGCCAGGCCGGGCATCTCGGCGACGGCGAGAGCGGCGGCGTGGGCGAGGCGGTTGGCGTCGCCGATCACGAACTGGTCGAACGTGAGGCGCGGGTTGAACGCGTCGCCGGTGAAGGTCCGCGACGTCTGCGGCGGCATGGCGGCCCGGTCGCCGGCGGCGACGAGGCGCACGCGAGTGCCGGAGCCGAGCACGGCCTTCGCGCAGGCCGCGATCAGGCGGGCGAAGCTTGCCTCGACCCAGGCACGGCTCTCCGCGGGCGCTTCGACGACGAGCGTGCCGGCATCCAGCTCGCGCGCCGTCAGCGGCTCGAGCCAGAGCTGCCAGGTGGTGTCCCCCGCCGCGCGCTGCATCTCGCTGCGGATGCGCCGCCAGGCGTGTGGAAGTTCGTCGTCGTGCACGGGCGCGCGGAAGGTCCTCCTCGAGCGGAGGTGGGTAGCTCACTTGCCGAGAGGGGCCTCACTGCGCCCCGGAGCGGCGAACATAGCAGAGCTCCCGAGGCCCGAACGCACCTCTTTGAAGGCACTCCGCAAAACGCGCGGAATGGGCCTGTGGACGCCTGTCGGCGACGTGTGCACAGCCCTGTTCGAGCCCTGTTCGAGCCGCCTCGATATCCTGCGTGTACCGCGGCGCCGGGCCGGAATCCCACCCACCGGCCCCGAGTCATCGCCACGGCGAAGGAGTCAGATCGTGAAGCGGACCTACCAGCCCAAGAAGCGCAAGCGCGCCCGGACGCACGGGTTTCGCCAGCGCATGAGCACGCGCGCGGGGCGGCTGGTGCTCAAGCGCCGCCGCGACAAGGGCCGCAAGCGCCTGACCGTCTGACCGTGAGCCGGGAGAGCGCGAGCTCCGGGCGGGGTCCACGGCGCCGCCGCCTGTCGCGCAGCGCCGAGTTCGAGCGCGTGTACCGCCAAGGTCGCTCGAAGGGCAACCGCTTCCTCGTGCTGTATGCCTTTCCCCGCGCGGAGGAGTCCGGGGATGGCCCGCGTCTCGGCTTGTCGGTCGGCCGCCGGGTCGGCGGCGCGGTCGATCGCACCCGCGTGAAGCGCGTGCTGCGCGAGGCCTTCTGGGAGGAGGCGCGGAGGCTGCCCGCGGCCTCGGACTACGTGGTCGTCGCCCGGCCCGACGCGCTGGGCCTGGCCGAGCGCGAGGGGATGCCCGGCGTGCGCAGCGCGCTCGGCGAGCTGGTCGACGGGCTCGGCGGCGAGGCCGCATGACGGCCGCTCGCACAGTGTTCGTGGCACCGATCAGGCTCTACCAGCGCGTCATCTCGCCGGCGTTGCCGCGGCGCTGCAAGTACCACCCGACGTGCTCCGCCTACGCGGTGCAGGCCATCAGGTCCTACGGCATACTGCGGGGCACGGTGCTCGCGGCGTGGCGGCTGCTGCGGTGCAACCCGTTCAGCCACGGGGGCTACGACCCGGTCTCCGGCCAGACCCTCTTCCGAGACGCCCGCCTGCCGTGATCGCCAACATCTTCCAGCCGCTGATCGACTTCTTCGAGTGGATCCTGCTGCGGTTCCACAACGACCTCGGGCTCGGCTGGGGCGCGTCGATCATCGCGATGACCGTGGTCGTCCGGGCCGCGCTGCTCCCGCTGACGTTCAAGCAGTTCAAGTCGATGCAGTCGCTGGCCTCGCACGCTCCCGAGATGAAGAAGCTCCAGGATCGCTACAAGGGCGACAAGGAGCGGCTCAACCAGGAGATGATGAAGTTCTACCGGGAGAACAAGATCAACCCGTTTGCCTCGTGCCTGCCGCTGCTGGCACAGCTCCCGGTCTTCCTCTCGCTCTTCTACATGCTGCAGGACGACCTGCGCGTCGACATCTGCGGCCAGTCGGCGGAGCCGTGCGGCCCGGGCGCGGCGTCCTTCCTCTTCATCCCGGACCTGACGGACACGGCGACGGGCGGCGTGCTCATCACGCTGATCGTGCTCTACGTCGGCTCGCAGCTGCTGTCGACGCTGTTGATGTCGACGACGGCCGACAAGACGCAGCGGATGATCTTCCTGGCGCTCCCGTTCGTCTTCGTCATCTTCATCATCAGCTTCCCGGCCGGGCTGCTCGTCTACTGGATCACGACGAACCTGTGGACGATCGTGCAGCAGGCGATCATCCGGAAGCGGCTGGGTCCGATGAAGCCGCCAGGTGCGGATAGCGGCATGGGGCTGGGCGAGCTGCTGCGGGGCGGGCTCGTCCTCGTCGTCGGCCGAGCCCGCGACGGCTTCGGCGTCCGAGGGGAACGGGCGCGGGAGCCGCGAGAACGTGCCGAAGGGCAAGCCCGCCGGCCCGCCGCCGGCCCCGCCGCGACGGAAGAAGAAGCGCTCGGGGAGGCGCCGGTGAGCGACGAGAGCGATCGCGTCGCCGAGCTGCTCGAGCGGGTCTCCGAGGCTTTGGGGCTGGGAGCCTCGGTGGTCGTCGAGGAGAACGAGGACGGGATCCGGGGCGTGCTCGAGGGCGACGAGCTGGGGCTGTTCATCGGGCGGCACGGTCAGACGATCGACGCCGTCCAGCACCTGGCGTTCAAGGTCGCCAACCGACATGCGGGCCGGGACGCGGCCGTGCGGGTCACGGTCGACGCCGCCGGCTACCGCGAGCGCCGCGAGCAGATGCTGCATCGCCAGGCCGACCAGGCCGCCTCCCGGGCCTCTCGGTCAGGCCGCCCGGTGGCCCTTGATGCGATGAGCGCGACCGAGCGCAAGGTGGTCCACGAGTACCTCAAGGACCGCGACGGCGTCGAGACGTACTCCGAGGGCACGGAGCCGGATCGGCACCTCGTCGTGGCGCCGCTGCGGTAGCGCGCCCCCGCCGCCCCGCGCCCCGCGCCCGGCGCCCGGCGCCCCTACCGCCCGGCGCGACGCGCCGGGCCGGGTCGCCCGCGGCGCCTCGTGGCGGACGTCAACTGCGGCATTGAAGGAAGTCGCGCCAGTGCCGTGACGATCCGGGGTTTTTCGCCGCGCTTCGCCCGATCAGAAAACTGGTGGGTCTGGAAATGCACCGTATGCGTGCACTAGCAACCCCACGCGAAAGCGGAGTGTCGAGAACACGACAATCCTCGCTTCCCTACCCAGCGAAGTTCACGGAGTACGGCTCCTCGTCGCAGGTGTCCAAACCGCTCGCCGCGCGCGCTGAGGGTGGGCCGGTCGCGAACCATCCCCGATTAGCGTCGGAAACCGACGCCTATCCGGGATAGTTCGCCGAACCTTGTCCATCTAGCCCCGGAAACCGGGGGTAATCCGACAAGGTTCGCGCCATCGCTCTGCCTCGGCGGTCCCTGCACTTGACGTTACGTCAATAGCGCCTGGAGGACGCAGGCTCGGCACGAACGGCGCGCGGGGCTGCTCGGCCATCGCCTCGACGCGTTGTTCGCTCGCGTCCCGCCCACATGCTCGCGAGTGCCGCCGCGGACGTTTCACGTTGTGCACCCCGGTGAAACACACAGACCGACCTGGCTGGCACACTGCCGTCGTGATGGATCCGCGTGACGAGGGCATCGTGGTCGGCCTGCTGGTAGGCGAGGGGCACTTCGGCGGCGACGGGCGCCAGCCACAGGTGACGCTCCGTATGCACGTGCGGCACGAGGCGCTGATGCGCTGGCTGGTCGAGCGCTTCCCGCGTTCGCGGCTCTACGGTCCGTACCACCACGGCAACCGCCACTACTTCCAGTGGATGGCGCGCGGCGAAGCGCTCGTGGTCGATCTCCTGCCGATCCTCGAGCGAAACGTGACACCCGAGCTCGACGAGCACGCGCACGACCGCCTGGTGGCGATGACCACCAACTACGCCGACGCGATCGCGCGCCTGCGCGCCCGCGCGGCGATCGCCGCGTGAGCCGCCTCGAGGCGGTTGCGCGGCGGTTCGAGCTTGCCGACGCCGGCGCTCGCGCGCTCGCGGTCATCCTCGAGCTCCAGGCGCAAGACCCGACGGCATCGACCACGGTTCGCGACCCGGACGCCGCAGCCGACCGCCACGTGGCCGACTCGCTCGTGGCACTCGAACTCCCGACGGTGCGGGCCGCGCGACGGATCGCCGACCTCGGCTCGGGCGCCGGCTGGCCAGGGTCTCGCGCTCGCCGTCGCGCTCCCGAGCGCTCGCGTGACGCTGGTCGAGAGCGCCGCCCGCCGCTGCCGCTACCTCGAACGGGCGGTCGCGGCGGCGGACCTGCCGAACGTCGACGTGGTTCACGCGCGCGTGGAGGAGTGGCAGCCGGGGTTCGGCGCCCACGACCTCGTCACCGCCCGAGCGCTGGCAGTGCTCCCCGTCGTCGTCGAGTACGCCGCGCCGTTGCTCGCCGAGGGCGGGACGCTGGTCGCGTGGAAGGGTGCGGTGGACGAGGCAGAGTCGGCCGACGGCGCGGCGGCGGCGGAGGTCGTCGGTCTCGAGCCACGCGAGGTCCGCCGCGTCAGCCCGTTTCCCGACGCCGCGAACCACACCCTGCACGTGTTTCAGAAGGTCGCACCGACACCATCCCGCTTCCCGCGACGCCCCGGGATGGCCGCCAAGCGCCCACTCGCCCGCAGCTGACGGCGTCTCCGCGGGAACGCCGCGCGGATCGGGCCGAGCGCCGGCCGCGGTTCCGGCCGGGACGCTCGCTAGCGTCGGTGGCCCATGGGCGTGACGTATGCCATCGCCAACCAGAAGGGCGGGGTCGGGAAGACGACCACCGCGGTCAACGTCGCTGCGTGCATCGCGGAGGCCGGCTACGGCACGCTGCTGGTGGACGTCGATCCGCAGGGCAACGCCACGACCGCCCTCGG
Organism: uncultured Solirubrobacteraceae bacterium; assembly: GCA_963838655.1. Lineage (GTDB taxonomy): Bacteria > Actinomycetota > Thermoleophilia > Solirubrobacterales > Solirubrobacteraceae > DASSUW01. The sequence continues at coordinate 74,882 of CAWIRW010000018.1, forward strand.
CGTGGACAGAAGCGTCCCGCCCGGCCTCTACGACGTACTCGGCGGGGACGTCGCAGCCGACGACGCCGTGCGGGCGACGGACATCGCCAATCTGTCCCTGATCGTCTCGACGCCCGACCTCGCGGGGGCGACGATGGAGCTCCCGCGCCTACCAGGCTCGGAGACCCGGCTGCGCGACGCGCTCCACGACATCCGGGACCGCTATGCCTTCACCCTGCTCGACTGCCCGCCCTCGCTCGGCCCACTCACCGTCAACGCGCTCGTGGCAGCGGACCGCGTCATCGTGCCCGTCCAAACGGAGTACTTCGCGCTCGAAGGACTCGCCGGGCTGCTCGACACGCTGGCGCTCATTCAGCGCGAGCTCAACCCGCGGCTCACGGTGGCGGGGATGCTGCTGACGATGCACGACGGCCGCACGAAGCTCGCCCAGGACGTCGAGCGCGAGGTGCGCGAGCACTTCCCGGCGCTGGTCTTCGACACCGTGATCCCGCGCAACGTCCGGCTCGGCGAGGCGCCCAGCTTCGGCCGTCCCGTCATCCATCACGACCCCCACTGCGCCGGCTCGGAGGCCTACTTCGCGCTGGCCAAGGAGGTGGCGTCCCGTGGCTGAACGGACGCGCGGCATGGGCCGCGGGCTGTCCGCGATCCTCGCGCCCGCCCAGGAGCTCGAGGCCGAGCGCGGCAGCGAGCTGCGAGAGATTCCCGTCGACCTGATCACGCCGAACCCGCACCAGCCGCGGCGCGAGTTCGACGAGGGCGCGATCGTGGCGCTGTCCGAATCCCTCCAGGAGCGGGGCGTGCTCCAGCCCGTGCTCGTGCGGCCGGTGCCCGGAGGCACGTACGAGCTGATCGCCGGCGAGCGTCGCTGGCGCGCCGCGCAGCTCGCGGGCTTCGACAGCGTGCCCGCGCTCGTCCGGCCCGACGACGACGCGGCGTCGCTCGAGCTCGCGCTGATCGAGAACATGGCCCGCGAGGACCTCAACCCGGTCGAGGAGGCGCGCGCGTGCGCGATGCTCGTCGAGGAGCTGGGGCTCACGCGCGAGGACGTCGGCCGGCGCGTCGGCCGCTCGCGCGTGGCGGTGTCCAACCTGCTGCGGCTGCTCGACCTACCCGCGGAGGTGCTCGACCTGATCGCCGCCGGCCACCTCACCGAGGGCCACGGCCGCGCGCTGCTGACGACGTCCGACCACGAGACCCGCCGCCGCCTGGCCCGCGCAGCGGTGCAGGCGGGCTGGTCGGTCCGCCAGACCGAGGCGCGCGCCCGCGAGGCCGACCACCCGCGCGCCCGCCCGCGACGCGCCACCACCGCCGGCGCTGCCCATCCCGACCAGGTCGAGGCAGCGCATCGCCTCGCCGACGCGCTCGGCCAGGCGCTCGGCACCGAGGTCCGCGTCACTCCTCGGGGACCCGGCTATCGGGTCGTCGTCGACCTCGCCGACGCGGCCGCCGCGGAGGCCCTCGCGAGCCGCCTCGGCGCGCTCGATCACGCCTGAATCGCTCGCTATGATCCCCCGTCGCACGGGCGATTAGCTCAGTCGGTTAGAGCGCTTCTCTGATAAGGAAGAGGTCCCAGGTTCGAGTCCTGGATCGCCCATGACCGCGGCGCGCGGCAGCCCGCACTGAGCGCTTGCCGTGGGTGTGGCGAAGCTGACTGGTGTGCGTTAGCGTCACCGTGTGGCGGATGCGCAAGATCCTGGTGGTGGCGGGCGACGGCGCTGGCTTCCGCACTTCTCGCGTGCGGGGAAGTGGTTCGTCGGGGCCGTCGCGACCGCTGCGATCGGCGTGCTCGTCCCCACGGTGATCGCCGGCTGGCTGCCCGACGACGACGAGACGCAGCCGCTGGGTGAGCGCATCGTGACACCGACCGCCACCGCGATCCCGTTCCCACCGTCGCGGCAGCTGAGCCAGGAGAAGATCGGGCTCTACAACGTCGAGAGCGACGGCACCCCCGCCGGAGCTCAGGTCGCCTTCGGCATGCCGAGCTCGCAGGAATCCGACCGGCTCACCTGCAAGATGGCCTGGGAGAACGAGGGCGTCGAGGCCAACTTCTACGACCTCGGCGGCGGGGACCCGTGCGTCGACGGCAGCTTCTGCAGCGCCATGATCACGGGCCGCGAGTGGGCGACGAGCAAGGGCCTCCAGGTGGGCGAATCCGCGCGTCGCGTCGCCGAGCTCTATCCGGACGCGGAGAAGGTCCAGGAGCCCGGCGTCGTCATCCGCTGGGTGCTCGAGAAGGCGGTCTCGCCGTGCGGCGAGGCCGACCAGGGCGGGCTCGAGGCACACAGCGGCGGAGGGCGGATCTTCGGCTTCGAGGTGAGCTACGGCAAGGGCGGCGACTGACCGCCGGAGCACGGGTTTTCGCGTCGCGAGACGCGGCTGACCGGCCGCTAGACTTCGGCAACCCCCCGGGATTGGAGTGCCCTGCGTGCAGGAGATGGTCATCTACGGCGTGAGCTTCGACATGGTCGGCAAGCAGCCGATCGTGCTGCTCAAGGCTGTCGACACGAACAAGTTCCTGCCGATCTGGATCGGGCACCCCGAGGCGGCGGCGATCCTGATGAAGCTCCAGGGGGCTTCGACGCCGCGGCCGATGACCCATGACCTGCTGTTCGACATGCTCGGGGAGCTCGAGGTCGACGTGCACGCGCGTGTCCGTCACCGAGCTGCGGGAGAACACCTTCTACGCGTCGATCACGCTCGCGGTCAACGGGCGCGAGGTCGACATCGACTCCCGGCCGTCCGATGCGCTCGCCCTCGCGGTGCGCTCCGGCGCCCCGATCTTCGCCGCCGAGGACGTGATCGCCGAGTCTGCGATCGAGTTCGAGCACGAGGTCGAGGACACCGAGGAGGTCGTGGACAAGTTCAAGGAGTTCCTCGACCAGGTCACGCCCGAGGACTTCAAGGGCGACCAGTAGCGCCCAACCGGGCCGACGGCCAGCTCGACGATCCGCGCGATCAGGTCGTCGAACGGCACGCCGGCCGCCTCGGCGGCGAGCGGCAGCAGCGAGGTGTCCGTCGAGGCCCGGGATCGCGTTCGCCTCGAGCAGGAACAGCTCGCCGGTCCCCTCCTCGAGCATCAGGTCGACGCGCGCGAAGCCGGCGCAGCCGAGCGTCGCGTAGGCCGCCAGCGCGAGCTCCTGCGCGCGGGCGGTGGCCTCGTCCCCGATCGAAGCCGGGCACGTGAACGTCGTGCGGCCGATCTCGTAGCGCGCCTCGAAGTCGTAGAAGTCCTCCTCGTTCGGCACGGCCTCGACGACCGGCAGCGCCTCCGGCCCGCCCGGCCCGTCGATCACCGACACGGCGAGGTCGCGCCCCGCCACGTAGCGCTCCAAGACGACCTTGGTGTCGTAGGAGAAGGCGGCCACGATCGCGCCCGGCACGTCCTCGGCCCGCTGCGCGAACTTGATGCCCAGTGCCGAGCCCTGGCCGGCCGGCTTGACGACGATCGGGAAGTCGAGCCGCTCCTCGATCGCGGGCAGCGCGCGCCCCGCCCCCAGCTCCTCGAACGCCGCCTGGCTGAAGGCGTAGAACTCGGGCGTCGGCAGCCCCGCGTCCTGGAGCGCGTGCTTGGCCAGCACCTTGTCCATGCAGCGGATGCACGCCGACGGGCCGGACGCCGTGTACGGCACGCCGACCAGCTCGAGCAGCTCCTGCACGGTGCCGTCCTCGCCACCGCGGCCGTGCAAGGCGACGAACGCCACGTCCGGCCGCACCGCACGCAGGCGGTCCACCAGGTCCGCGCCGACGTCGATCGGCACCACCTCGTGCCCGAGCCGGTGCAGCGCGTCCTCGACGCGGGCGCCCGAGCGCAGCGACACCTGGCGCTCGAGCGAGCGGCCACCCTTCAGCACCGCGACCTTCATCCGGCGCGCCGCCGCAGCTCGACGACGTTCTCGGGCGCCGCCTCCCGCGGCGCAGCCGGGGCGCGCCCGGTGAGCGTCGAGTACAGGGCGACCTGCTCGCGCACGACCTTGCCGATCCGCCGCACGCCCTCGCGGATGTCCTCCTCCCCGACGCCGGAGAAGTTCAGCCGCATCTCCGAGCCGCCGCGTCCGTCCAGATACGCGGCGCGGCCCGGCACGAACGCGACGTTCTCGCGCAGCGCCCGCGCCAGCAGGTCGGTCGTGTCGATGTAGTCCGGCAGCTGCGCCCAGATGAACAGCCCGCCGTCGGGTTCGGTCCAGCTCGCCTCGGGCGGCAGGTGCTCGGCGAGCGCCTCGAGCATCACGTCCCGCCGCTCCCGGTAGAGCTCGACGAGCTGCCCCAGGTACGCCCGCCAGTCGCGCTCGGCGAAGTAGGTCGCCACGAACTGCTGCGACAGGGACGACGAGCAGAGGTCGACCCCGCCCTTGCCGAGATTGAGCTTGTCGAGCACCGGTCGCGGTGCCGCCGCCCACCCCAGCCGCAGCCCCGGCGAGAGGATCTTCGAGAACGTCCCGAGGTAGATCACGTACTCGGCGCCGTCGATCGCGTACAGCGTCGGCAGCGGCTCGCCCGAGTAGCGCAGCAGGCCGTACGGGTTGTCCTCGAGCACGAGCAGCTCGCGCTCCTTGGCGATCCGCACGAGCTCGTGCCGGCGCTCCAGCGCCAGCGTCACCCCGGCGGGGTTCTGGAACGAGGGCACCGTGTAGATGAACTTCGGCACCCGGCCCTCGCGGTCGAGCCGCTCGAGCTCTGCCATCAGAACGTCGGTCCGCATGCCGTGCTCGTCCATCTCGATCTGCACGACGTCGGCCTGGTAGGAGATGAACACCGGCACCGCGCCCGGGTAGGTGGGCGCCTCGGCGACCACGACGTCGCCCGGGTCGATCAGCGTCTTGCACACGAGATCGATCACCTGCTGGCCGCCGGTGGTGACGAGCAGGTCCTCGGGCTCGACCTCCATGCCCTCGGCGGCCATCACCCGGACGATGCACTCCTTGACCTCGTCGGTCCCCTCGGTCGGCCCGTACTGCAGCGCCCGCGCCGAGGCGTCGACCGCGACGCGCGCCATCAGCGCCGCGAAGTCCTCGGCCGGGAACGTCGACGTGTCCGGCAGCCCGCCCGCGAGCGAGATGATCTCCGGCTGCGCGGTGACCGCCATCAGGTCCCGCATGGCCGACGACTTCATCGCCTGGGTGCGCTCGGAGAAGAGCCCGGCGTAGCGTTCGAGGTCGCGCGCGCCCGAGCGCCTCGGTGTCTCGTCTCGCCCCATCCGCCCGCTATCGTCGCACGCCGCTCATGGAGTTCGTCCTGGATCTGCTTCAGGGAGCCGGGATCGCCGCCGCGATCGGCATCCGTCCGTTCCTGCCGGTCCTGCTCGCCGGCGCGCTCGCCTCGGCGGACGCCGGCCTCGACTTCGACGGGACCTCTTTCGCCTTCCTCGAGCAATGGCCTTTCCTGCTCGGGATCCTGGTCCTCGTGGGGTTCATCGACCTCGTGCTGCGCCCGCGGGCCGATCTCGACGCCCCGCCCGCGGCGTGGCTGCTGCTGGCGCTTGCCGTCGCGCTGGGCGCGCTCGAGGCCGCCGGATCGCTGGCCGACCATGACCATCCGGTGATCGCGGGGATCGTGGCCGGCGCGGCGGCCGCGACGCTGGGGTTCTTCGCCGCCCGGTCGCTGTTCGGCCGCGTGCGCCGCCGGCTCGACGCCGATGCGCAGACCGCCCTGCCGGTCTACGGCGAAGGCGCGGCGCTCGCGGCGGCCGGCGCCTCGATCCTGTTCCCGCCGCTGGCGCTCGTCGTCCTCGCCGCGCTGGCGTGGCTGCTGATCGGTGCCCGCCGGCGCGAGGGCGAGAAGTACGCCGGGCTGCGGATTCTGCGGTGAAGAAGCTCGTCCTCGCGGTCATCGACGCGATGAAGCCCGCGATGCTCGAGCGCGTGGTGGCGGGCGGGCGGGCGCCGACGCTCGAGCTGCTGATCGAGCGCGGCCAGCACGTCGACGACTGCGTGGCCGCGTTCCCCTCGGTGACGCCCGTGTGCGCCGCCTCGATCGCCACCGGCACCGGGCCCGACCGGCACGAGATCCCGGCGATGAACTGGTACCACCGCGGCGAGAGCCGCTACGTCGAGTACGGCACGAGCTTCCGCGCGTCGCAGGCGTTCGGGCTCAAGCAGTCGCTCACCGACACGATCTACAACATGAACCTCGAGCACCTGTCGCGCGACGTGCCGACGGTGTTCGAGCGGCTCGACGACGCTCGCGTGCGGACCGCCGGCACCACCTACCTCATGTACCGCGGGCGACACCGCCACGAGGTGTCCGGCGACACCGCGCTCACCCGCATCGCGGGCACGATCTTCCGCCACGCCGTGTACGGCCCGAAGGAGCTGTTCTACGCGGACATCTTCGCGTCGCGCCGCACGCCCTGCCGCTCCCAGCTCGGACTCCCGGGCGTGCGCGACCAGCACTCCGGCTGCGTCGGCGAGTACCTGGTCGAGCACGACCTGTTCGACTTCCTGCTCTTCTCGCTGCCCGACAACGACACCCACTCGCACAAGAACGGGCCGTTCGCGCAGGTCGACTCGCTGGCCGCGGCCGATCGCCAGCTCGCTCGGTTGATGGACGCCGCCGGCGGCGCCGACGCGTTCCTCGAGGACCACGCGGTGATCGTCTGCTCGGACCACTCGCAGTCGCGCGTGGAGCAGGAGATCGACCTGTTCGCGGCGCTCGACGACCTCGGCGTGCTGCCGGCGGCCCGCGCGCGCGGCGAGGACTCCGAGGTGGCGGTGTGCCCCAACTCGCGCGCGGCGATGGTGTACGTGCTCGACCGCGACCGGCGGCGAACGCTGCTCCCGCGGATCGAGAAGACGGTCGTCGAGCTCGACGGCGTCGACCTGGTACTACGTATGACCGACCATCCGGACGGGGAAGCCGCGATCCGCGGCCTGCGCGACGGTGAGCTGCGCGAGTTGCGCTTCATGCCGGGCGGCGACCTCGAGGACCTGCGCGGCGAGCACTGGAGCGTGGAGGGCGACCTCGACCTGCTCGCGCTCGAGACCCGCGAGGGCCGGATCGCGTCGGCGACCTATCCGGACGCGCTCGGCCGCGCGTGGTCGGCGCTGCGCACGCGCACCGCCGGCGAGGTGATCCTGTCCGCGGCGCCCGGCTACGAGTTCCTCGACTGGGGCGGCGCGCACCACGTCGGCGGCGGCTCGCACGGCTCGCTGCACGCGAACGACTCGCACGGCTCGCTGATCTGGTGCGGCACCGGCCCGGACTCCGCCGACGCGCGCGAGCAGTGGTCGCTGCGCGACATCGTCCCGATGGTCTACGACCACTTCGGCCTGTAGCCGGGGGTCTGACCCTACGCGGGGCGCAGGACCTGCTCGATCGACTCCGCGCGGCCTCCGCTCGAGCGAACGAGGACGGCGTTCAGCCACGGATCCTCGTCGGCGGCGTCGTAGCGCTGCGGCATGTGCGTGCGCATGACCGCGATCGACTGCTCGCGGCGGACGCCGATCACGCCTCCGCGGGCGCCGGTCATCCCGACGTCGGTGATGTACGCGGTGCCGCCCGGGAGCACGCGCGCGTCGGCGGTCGGCACGTGCGTGTGGGTCCCGACCACCGCGGTCACGCGGCCGTCGAGGTGCCAGCCCATGGCGATCTTCTCGCTCGTCGCCTCGGCGTGCATGTCGACGAGCACGTGGTCGGCGTCGCGGACCTCGCGCAGCGCCTCGTCGACCGTCACGAGCGCCGGGCTGCCGGCCTGCATGTAGAGGTTGCCGCTCATGTTCACGACGCCGAGCGACGCGCCCTCGCGCTCGACCACGGTCGTCCCGTGACCCGGCTGCGTGGGCAGGAAGTTCGCCGGCCGCAGGATGTTGGGCTCCTGGTCGAGGTACGGCCACACCTCGCGGTGGCGGTAGGTGTGGTTGCCGAGCGTGATCACGTCCACGCCCGCCCGGAACAGCTCGCCCGCCTCCTTCGGAGTGATCCCGACGCCGCCCGCGGCGTTCTCGCCGTTGGCGACCACGAAGTCCAGGCCGAGCTCGGTCCGGAGCCCGGGCAACAAGTCGCGGACCACCCGCCGCCCGACACGGGCGACGACGTCCCCTATGAACAGGATTGCCGTCACGGCCGGGGCATACTGTTTCCATGACGGCGCCGCACGATACCCGCGTGGTCGTGCCCCGCTGGGTGCAGCTGGTCATGCTCCCGCTCGCCATCGTCGGCCTCTGGGGCGTGCTGCGCGCGGCCGGCGCGGTCATCCTGCTGTTCATCATCGGCGCGCTCGTCGCGCTGCTGCTGAACCCGTTCGTGACGCTGCTGCGCCGCCGCGCGCGCGCGCCGCGGGGGCTCGCGGTCCTGATCGTGATGCTGTGCGTCGTCCTGGCCGTGACCGGGCTCGGCTTCCTGCTCGCCAACCCGGTCTCCGAGCAGGTCGACGCGTTCCGCGACAACGTGCCGGAGATCGTCGACGACGCCAACGCCTCGCTCGCCGACGTGCAGGCGTGGCTCGACGACAACGGGATCAACGTGCAGATCGCCGAGGACGGCGAGACCGCGCTCGGGACGCTCGGCCAGAACCTGTCGGAGGGATCCGGGGAGCTCGTCGAGCTTCACCCAGGACGCGCTCCGGACGCTCGTCGAGGCCTCGCTCGCGCTGATCCTGATCGTCGTGATCAGCGTCTACATGCTGCTCTACGGCGAGCGCATCGGGGCCGCGGTGCGGTCGGTCGTCCCACGCGGGGACGGCACGCCGGAGGACGACTACCCGACCCGGATCCAGCGCGCGGTGTTCGGCTACGTGCGCGGCCAGCTGCTGTTCTCGCTGATCATGGGCACGAGCGCGGGCGTGCTGCTGTGGGTGATCGGCTCGCTCGGCATCTTCCCGGACGGCAAGACGTACGCGATCTTCTTCGGCGCCTGGTACGGGTTCGCGGAGCTGATCCCGTACGTCGGGCCGGCGATCGGCGCCGCGCCGCCCGTGCTGATCGCGCTCTTCAGCGGCGAGCCGCTCGACGCGCTGTGGCTGACGATCGCGTTCACCGCGCTGCAGCAGATCGAGGGCCACATCGTCGCGCCGACGGTGTTCTCGCAGGCGCTGCGCATCAACCCGCTGCTGGTGATCTTCGCGCTCCTGCTCGGCGGCCAGATCTACGGCTTCATCGGCGCGTTCATCTCGCTGCCGCTGGCCGCGATCGTGCGCGAGAGCGTCGTCTACTTCCGGCGCCACCTGATCTTCGAGCGCTGGGACCTTCCGTCGGCGGCCGACCCGGGGGTGGGTGGGGACTTACTCCCGCCGGCGCCGTCACCGCGCTGTCCCGAGTGCGGGGCGCCCCGCCGCCCGGGCGCGACCGCCTGCCCGTCCTGCGGCACCGAGCTGGGGGAGGCGGACGCCCAGGCGGCCGCATCCTCGACCGCGCCCCGCTAGATGCGGGCGGAGGCGATCGTCAAGCGCTACGGCGCGAGTGAGGCGCTGCGCGGCGTGTCGTTCGACGTCGCCGCCGGGGAGAAGGTCGCGGTCATCGGGCCCAACGGCGCCGGCAAGACGACGCTGCTGCAGATCCTCGCGGGCGCGCTCGCGCCGACGTCCGGGACCGTGTCGCTCGACGCCGGCGAGGTCGGCTGGGTCCCCCAGCACCCGGCGCTCTACTCGAAGCTCTCGGTCGCCGAGAACCTGCGGCTGTTCGCACGGCTCGAGCACGTGGCGGACGTCGAGCGGACGGTCGAGCGGATGCTCGAGCAGACCGACCTGCGCGAGCGCGCGGGCGACGAGGTCAGCCGGCTGTCGGGCGGCAACCGCCAGCGCGTGAACATCGCGCTCGGGCTCCTGGCCGAGCCGGCGGTGCTGCTGCTCGACGAGCCGTCGGCCTCGCTCGACCCGCGCCAGCGCGACCGGCTGTGGCAGTTCCTGGCGGCGCTGGGCACCACGGTGCTCTTCTCGACCCATGACGTCGGCGAGGCCGAGCGGCACGCCGACCGGCTGCTCGTGCTCGCGGACGGCGAGCTGCTGTTCACCGGCACGCCGGCTGAGCTGGAGACGGCCACCGGCGCCACGGCCGCGGCGCCCGACTTCGAGACCGCCTTCGTCCGCTTCCTCCACGAGCGGGGTCACTGACCGCGTGCGCTGGCTGCTGCTCAAGGACCTCCAGATCCTGCGCCGCTCGCCGCTGCTCGTCGCGCTGCTCGTGATCTACCCGGTGGTGATCGCGGTGCTGTTCGGGCTCGCGCTCTCCGGCGGCCCGGACAAGCCGCGAGTGGCGTTCGCCAACCTCGTGCCGCCGGGCGAGAGCGAGTTCTCGGTCGGCGGGCGCACGCTCGACGCCGCCGACTACGCCGGGCGCCTGTTTTCCGAGATCGACCCGATCATGGTGTCCTCGCGCGAGGAGGCGATCGAGAAGGTCCGCTCGGGCGACGCGCTGGGCGCGCTCGTGCTGCCCGAGGACGCCACGGAGCGCCTGCGGGCGACGCTCGGGCTCGGCGGCGGCGACCGGCCCACGGTCGAGGTCTACTACAACGCCGAGGACCCGGTGAAGCGGCGCTTCGTCGAGGCGACGATCGAGGCCCAGCTGGCCGAGGCCAACGACGCGCTGTCGGACGCCGTGCTGCGCGAGGCGGCGCGCTACATCGACGTGATCGTGCGCGGCGGCGACGTGGAGCTGCCGCTCGTGGGCGCGATCGAGATCCTCGGGCTCGAGCGCTCGCGCGCGATCATCGACAGCGTCGCCCAGGGCCTGCCGCGCGGTGCGCCCGAGCGGGTCGCGCTCGAGCAGGTCTCGCGGTTCGCGCGCCTGGCGGGCGAGAACCTCGACGTCTCACAGCCGATCCTGGCGTCGATCGGCTCGCCGGTGGAGGTCGACCAGACCGTGGTCAACGGCAGCCGCACGTCGCTCGACGCGTTCGCGGTCGCCGTGGCCGTCGCCGTCTCGCTGATGCTCGTCACGCTGCTGCTCGCGGCCGGCCTGCTCGCGCTCGAGCGTGAGGAGCAGACTTTCTCGCGGCTGGTCCGCGGGCTGGTTTCGCGGACGTCGCTGCTGCTGGAGAAGGTCGTGCTCAGCGCACTGTGCGCGCTCGCGGTCACGCTGCTGATGCTGTTCGGACTGGCGGCGTTCGTCGGGCTCGACTGGAGCCGCGTGCCGGCCTGGCTGGCGGCGCTGGCCGGCGGTGCGATCGGCTTCGCGGCCATGGGCGTCGCCATCGGCGGGCTGGCGCGCGAGGTGCGCGCCGCGTCGCTGCTCGCGATCCTGCTCGCGCTCCCGATCGTGTTCCTCGGGCTCGTGCCGTCGGGCAGCGTGAGCCCGGCGCTCTACGACGCGGTCAACGTCGCGTCGGGGCTGTTCCCCTTCAAGCCGTCGCTGCGCGCGCTCGACGGCGCGATCAACGGCGGGGAGCTGCTGCGTGCCGATTCTGCACCTGCTCGCGACTGAGCCGCGGCGTTCTTCGTGATCGCGCGCGTGGCCGTCCGCAGGTTCGGCTGACCTGACGTCGGAAGGTCGCCGGGTGGGGTTTCCGGCGACCGGAGGGCGAAACCTATTATCTCGTTGTGTTCCCTGCGACCAGACTCCGGCGGCTCCGCCGCACCGGCCTCCTGCGCGGCCTGGTGCGCGAGACCGAGCTGTCGGTCTCCCACCTGATCCTCCCGATGTTCGTGGTGGCCGGCGGGGAGCGACGCACGCCGATCCCGTCGCTGCCCGGCGTCGACCATCTCTCGATCGACGGCGCCGTCGAGGAGGCCGGGATCGCCGCCGCGCTCGGCATCCCGGGCGTGCTGCTGTTCGGCCTGCCGGCCGACAAGGACGAGCAGGGCTCGGGCGCGTGGGACGACGAGGGCGTCGTCCAGCTCGCCACGCGCGCGATCAAGGCCGCGCACCCCGACCTGCTGGTCATCACCGACCTCTGCCTGTGCGAGTACACGAGTCACGGGCACTGCGGCGTGCTGCGCGCGGACGGCGTCGTCGACAACGACGCCACGCTCGACCTGCTCGCACGCACGGCGGTCGCCCAGGCCGAGGCCGGCGCCGACGCGGTGGCGCCGAGCGACATGATGGACGGCCGCGTGGGGGCGCTGCGGGCCGCGCTCGACGAGCACGGCCTCGCCGAGACACCGATCATCGCCTACAGCGCGAAGTTCGCGTCCGCCTTCTACGGGCCGTTCCGCGAGGCCGCCGGCTCCGCCCCGCAGACCGGTGACCGGCGCGGCTACCAGATGGACCCCGCCAACGCGCGCGAGGCGCTGCGCGAGGTGGCGCTCGACGTCGCCGAGGGCGCCGACGTCGTGATGGTCAAGCCCGCGCTCCCGTACCTCGACGTGATCCGGCGCGTTCGCGAGAGCACCGACGCGCCGGTTGCCGCGTACAACGTGAGCGGCGAGTACGCGATGGTCAAGGCGGCCGCCGCGCAGGGGCTGATCGACGAGCGCGCGGCCGTGCTCGAGGCCCTGACCGGCATCCGGCGTGCCGGAGCCGACATCGTGATCACCTACCACGCGAAGGACGTCGCGCGATGGCTTCCCTGAAGGTCCGCTCGCGCCGCGACGGGGCCGCGATCCCGCTCGACGAGGCGGACAAGAAGCTCCTCAACCTGATGCAGGGCAGCTTCGCGCTCACCACGCGGCCATTTGCCCACGTGGCCGGCCTCGCCGGGCTGACCGAGGACGAGGTGCTGGCGCGCGTCGCGCGGCTGCTCGACAAGCGGATCATCCGCGAGATCACGCCGATCTTCGACACGCGGGCACTCGGCTACCAGTCGATGCTCGTGGCCGCCAAGGTCGACTCAGGCAACCCGCACCGGGCGGCCAAGGTCATCAACTCGCACCCGGGCGTGACCCACAACTACCTGCGCAACCACGACTTCAACCTGTGGTTCACGATCGCCACCGAGCCCGATTCGCCGCTGGGGCTGCAGGGGACGCTCGACCTCCTCCAGGCCGAGACCGGCGCCGAGTCGATCCGCCAGCTGCCGACGCTCAAGCTCTTCAAGATCCGCATGGACCTCGAGATGGAGGCCGGGACCGACGCGCTGGCGACCGCCGGCGAGGTGGTCGAGCCGCGCGAGCTCGACCCGATCGAGCTGTCCGACGAGGACGTCGAGACGATCCGCGGCACCCAGGGCCCGATGCCGGTGGTGAGCGAGCCGTACGCGCCCGCCGCCGAGCGGCTCGGCACCTCCCAGGAGGAGGTCCTGCGGCGACTCGGCTCGCTGCAGGAGCGCGCCGCCCTGCGTCGCGTGGCCGCGATCCTCTTCCACCGCCGCGCGGGCTTCTCCGCCAACGGCATGGGCGTCTGGAAGGTGCCCGAGGACGAGGTGCTGGAGACCGGCAAGCGGATGGCCGCGTTCCGCGGCGTGTCGCACTGCTACCAGCGGCCGACGTACGCGGACTGGCCGTACTCCGTCTTCACGATGGCCCACGGGCGCTCGAAGGAGGAGTGCGACGCGATCCTCGACTCGATCGCCGAGACGACCGGGATCAGCGAGCGGGCGACGCTGTACTCCTCGACCGAGTTCAAGAAGGTGCGGATGCTCTACTTCACCCCCGCCTTCCGGCGGTGGGAGGAGGAACACAGCTGACCACCTCGATCTCCGACGTCCGCTCCGCCGAGCTCTACCGGCGGGCGGTCAACGTGTTGCCCGGCGGGGTGAACTCGCCGGTGCGCGCGATGCGCGCGATCGGCCGCGACCCGATCTTCATCGACCGCGCCGAGGGCGCCGAGCTGATAGACGTCGACGGCAACACGTACGTCGACTACGTCTGCTCGTGGGGCCCGCTGATCCACGGGCACGCGCACCCGGACGTCCTCGCAGCCGTGGTGAACGCGGCGGCGCGCGGGACGACGTTCGGCGCCCCGACGGCCGGCGAGGTCGAGCTCGCCGAGCTGGTGTGCGCCCGCATGCCGGCGGTCGACGTGCTGCGCATGACCTCCTCGGGCACCGAGGCGGCGATGAGCGTCGTGCGGCTCGCGCGCGCCGCCACCGGGCGCGACACCGTGCTCAAGTTCGCGGGCGCCTACCACGGCCACGTCGACGGGCTGCTCGCGCAGGCCGGCTCCGGCCTCGCCACGCAGGGCATCCCCGCCTCGCCGGGCGTGCCCGCCGCGGCCGCGGCGCAGACGATCGTGGTGCCGTGGAACGACGAGGCCGCCCTGCGTGCCGCGTTCGCCGAGCACGAGCTCGCCGCCGCGCTGTGTGAGCCCTATCCGGCCAACATGGGGCTCGTCCCGCCCGCGCCCGGCTTTCTCGAGCTGCTGCGCGAGCTGTGCACCGCCTCCGGCGCGCTGCTGGTGTTCGACGAGGTCATCACCGGCTTCCGGATCGCCCGCGGCGGTGCCCAGGAGCTGTGCGACGTGCTGCCCGACCTGACGGTCATGGGCAAGGTGCTGGGCGGGGGCCTTCCGGCCGCCGCCTACGGCGGGCCGGCGTCGCTCATGAACCTCGTGGCGCCCGCCGGCGACGTCTATCAGGCGGGCACGCTGAGCGGCAACCCGCTGGCCGTGGCCGCCGGCCGGGCCACGCTCGAGCGGCTCGACGAGCAGTCCTACCTGACGCTGTCGAGCATCACGGCCGAGCTCGCCGACGGCCTGCGCGAGGCAGCGGCCGGGTGGCCGGTCTCCGTCACCCACACGACCGGGCTGCTGACGGTCTTCTTCGCCGAGCAGGCGCCCACCGACTACGCGGGTGCGGCCGCCTGCGACACCGAGGCCTACGGTGCCTGGTGCCGCGCGCTGCTGGCACGCGGCGTCTACCCGCCGCCGTCGCAGTTCGAGGCCTGGTTCCCGTCGCTCGCCCACACGAGCGAGCAGGTCGCCCGCACGGTCGAGGCCGCGGCGGCCGCCTTCAGCGAAATCGCATGATGAGGCGAACCGGCTCGCTCGAACGCCTCGCCGACGAGGTCCGCGCGGGCGGCGGGCTGCTCGCCGGCGCGGTCGCGCCCACCGGGTCGGGCACGCGCGTCGCGGTGTCGGGCGAGCGCACGGCAGCCCACGAGGCGGAGTACGAGCTGCTCGTCGAGGCGATCCGCGAGGGCTACCTCCTGCACTACGCGGCAGGGCGCGTGATCCGCTCGGACGATCCCGACCTCGCGCTGCTGGCCGGCGACCGCCTGTACGCGCTCGGGCTCGCCCGCCTGGCCGAGCTGGGCGACCTCGAGGCGGTGGCCGAGCTCGCCGACGTGATCTCGCTCACCGCCCAGGCGCACGCCGAAGGCGACCCCGAGCGCGCGGGCGCCGTGTGGGAAGCGGGCGCGCGCGCCGTTGGCGAGGGTCCGCCCCCGGACCACGAGGCCAGGAAGGCCGCGTGGCGGGGCGCCCGGTAGGCCGGGCGACCCCCCGCCTGCAGCCTCCGGGTCGATAATCTTCGCCTCGTCCGTGCCCCAGCCACGTCGCACACCGAAGTCCAAGTACACGGCGGACCGGCTGATCCCGGGTCGTTCGAGGGAGAGACCGTCACGCGCCGGCGCCTGATGGGGCTCGCGGTCCAGGCGGGCGGCGGGATCGCCGTCGCCGCCTTCACCCTCCCCGCGCTCGGCTTCGCGGTCGGCTCGGCGGTCTTCGAGCGCCCACCGGCTACCTGGGAGGCCGTCGGGGCGCCTGACGAGTTTCCCGACGACACGTACATCCCCAAGGTCATTACGACGACACAGGGCATCGGCGAAGTCGGCAAGACGACGGTCTACCTGCGCGCCTACAACTCCGACATCGACGGAGAGAAGGACCCGGACATCCCGGGCGGCGGCGACTTCATCGCGCTGTCGACACGCTGCATGCACCTCGGCTGCCCCGTCCGTTTCGTCGAGGCCTCGGCGCGCTTCATCTGCCCGTGCCACGGCGGCGTCTACGACTTCACGGGCAGCGTCTCCGGCGGCCCGCCGGTGCGCCCGCTCGACCGCTTCTACACGCGCGTGCGCAACGACATCGTCGAGGTCGGGCCGCGCTACTCGGTCAACTCGGAGTTCACCCGCTTCCCGAGCTACCGCGACCCCGCGCAGCCGCTCGACGGCATCGGCCAGTACGTCTACCCCGGGCGCTTCTCGACGCCCAAGCTGGACTAGCCATGCCGAAGCTGCCGAAGCTCCCGCTGCCGTCCGGTCTGCCCCGCGGCCGCGCCGCCCCGGCGAGGTCGAGAAGGTCAAGCCGCTCGACCAGGCCAAGGAGGCCGGGATCCACGCGGCGGACTGGGTCGACGAGCGCACGTCGATCTCCGCCGGCCTGCGCTGGGTCATGTTCCGCAAGGTGCCGAAGGGCACCAACTGGTTCTACACGCTGGGCTCGGCGACGCTGTTCGCCTTCCTCTCGCAGGCGGTCACCGGCGTGTTCCTGGCCATGTACTACAACCCGTCGGCGACCGACGCGTACGAGTCCACGCGCCGCATCACGAACGAGATCTTCCTCGGCGAGTTCGTGCGCGGGATGCACAAGTGGGGATCGACCGTGATGGTCATCTTCATCTTCCTGCACATGGCGCGGGTGTTCTTCTTCGGCGCCTACAAGTACCCGCGCGAGCTGAACTGGATCATCGGCTTCGTCCTGCTCGTCCTCACGTTCGTGATGTCGCTTACGGGCTACCTGCTGCCGTTCGACCAGCGCTCCTACTGGGCGACGATCGTGGCCGCCAACATCACGGCGTCCGGCCCGATCGTCGGCCCCTACCTGGGTGACTTCCTGCGCGGCGGGGCGGACTTCGGGGCGACGACGCTGTCGCGCTTCTACGCGATCCACATGCTGCTGGTCCCGGGGGCGATGGCGGCGTTGATCGGCGCCCACATCTACCTCGTGACACGGCTCGGGACGACCGCGCCGCCGTGGCTGAAGGTGGACGTCGACGAGTCCCTGCGCGAGGACCGGGTCTGAGATGAACCAGGCCGAGAAGGAGGCCTATCTCCGCGAGTACTCGATCCTGAAGTCCAAGGGCAAGCCGTTCTACCCCTACGCGGTCGCCAAGGACTCGATCATGGCGGCGATTACGGTCCTGCTGATCGTCTTCATGTCGCTGATGTTCGGCGCCGAGCTGGGTCCGAAGGCGGACCCGACGACGACGACCTACGTGCCGCGGCCCGAGTGGTACTTCTTCTTCCTGTTCGAGCTCCTGCGCGTCGTCAAGCCGCCGGCGCTGACGCCGCTCGCGACGATCGGCATCCCGACGGTCTGCATGATCCTGCTGATCATGCTGCCGTTCATCGACCGCTCCCCGGAGCGGCGCCCGGAGCGGCGGCCGATCGCCATGCTCGCGGGCATCCTCACGATCGCCGCGATGGCCTGGCTGACCTACCTCGGCGCGTCGGCCGGCTCACCGAACGAGATCGAGTATGAGGTGGCGGCGGAGTACGAGCCGGGCAAGCTCGTCGCGGCCCAGTCGGGCTGCCTGGCCTGCCACAAGATCGGCGAGAACGGCAACGATGGCCCAGGTCCGCATCTGACCGAGATCGGCGAGACGCTACCCGCGGCGGCGATTCGGCGCACGCTCGAGAACCCCACGGCTCCCATGCCCTCATACCGCGAGCTCCCCGAGGAGAAGAAGGCGGCGCTCGTGGCGTTCCTCTCGCAGCTCAAGGGCGAGCCCCAGGCCCCCGAGTAGGGCTTGGGTCGCGCCGCAGCCAGCGGGACCCTCGAGGAGGGCCAGGTCCGCGCGATGTTCGATCGCATCGCGGGCGTCTACGACGTCATGAACTCGGTCATGACGGCCGGGCTGCACCACCGCTGGCGGGAGCGGGCGGCCGACCTCGCGGCGCTCACTCCGGGCAGCCGCGCGCTCGACGTGGCGACCGGCACCGGCGACCTGGCGGTCGAGCTCGCGCGGCGGGTGACGCCGGGCGGCGAGGTCGTCGGGTCCGACTTCTCGGAGGGGATGCTCGAGCAGGCCCGGCGCAAGAGCGCGGACGTGCGCTGGGAGCAGGCCAACGCGCTCGCGCTCCCCTATCCCGACGACGGCTTCGACGCCGCCACCGTCGGCTTCGGCGCGCGCAACTTCTCCGACCTCGAGCAGGGCCTGCGCGAGATGGCGCGCGTGGTCCGCCCTGGCGGCCGGGTCGTAGTCCTGGAGATAACCACGCCCACCAAGCCGCCCTTGTCGACGTTCTTCTCGCTCTGGTTCGATCGCATCGTGCCCTTACTCGGCCGCGTCACCGGCGAGGACCAGGCCTACACGTACCTCCCGAGCTCCGTGAAGCGGTTCCCGGGCCCGCGCGAGCTGGGTGCGGCGATGTACGGCCTTGGGCTGCGCGACGTGCGCTGGGTGCTCACGGCGGGCGGGATCATCGCGCTGCACTCGGGGACGGTTCATGGCTAGCGCCGAGGCGGTGGCCGCGGTCGTCGCTGCGGGCGGCGCGCACGTGCCGGAGCTGATGGACGAGCTCGAGGAGCGCCTGCAGGAGCTCGCGCGCTCGCACGGGCCGCTGCTGGCCGAGCACGCGGGGGCGACGATCGCCGCCGGCGGGAAGCGGCTGCGCCCGCTGCTCGTGCTGCTCGCGGCGGGCCCCTCTCCCGCGCATCCGGAGCGGGTGCTGCGGGCGATGGTCGCGGTCGAGCTCATCCACTCGGCGACGCTCGTGCACGACGACGTGCTCGACGGCGCCGACCTGCGTCGCGGCCGGCCGACCGTGGTGGCCGCCGCGGGGCGCGCGATCGCCACCGCCACCGGCGACCTGCTCTTCTCGCGCGCGTTCGCCGAGCTCGCCCGCAACGGGCGCCCCGAGGCCGTGCGGGTGCTCTCCGGCGCGTCGTCGGCGCTCGCCGAGGGCGAGCTGCTGCAGCGCGAGG
Organism: uncultured Solirubrobacteraceae bacterium; assembly: GCA_963838655.1. Lineage (GTDB taxonomy): Bacteria > Actinomycetota > Thermoleophilia > Solirubrobacterales > Solirubrobacteraceae > DASSUW01. The sequence goes on from CAWIRW010000018.1 coordinate 93,553, forward strand.
ACGCCTGGAACGTGGGCGTCTCGCGGGCGCGTTACGAGCATCGCTGTGATCTGAAGACCGCGCGGCTCTTTCAGGCGGCGTGCGAGCTGGGGGCGCTCGAGGGCGCCGCGCCGGTCGAGACGCTCGGGCGCTTCGGGCGCCGGATCGGCCTCGCCTTCCAGCTGCTCGACGACGTGCTCGACGTCTCCGGGCCGGCCGAGCGCACCGGCAAGCATCGCGGCACGGACCTGCTCGACGGCACGGTCACGCTCCCGCTGATCCTCGCCCGCGAGCGCGACCCGGCGCTGCGCGCGCTCGACCTGCGCGGCGTGCGGACGCCCGCTCAAGCTGAGGCGGTGTGCGACGCGATCGTGGCGACCGGCGTGCTGGACGACGCGCGCGCGACGGCGCTCGGCATCGTGGCCGACGCGAAGGCTGACCTCCCGGCGCTCCCGGAGGCCCAGCAGGGGGCGCTGGAGCTGGTGGCCGACGGGGTCGTCGACCGCTACGCGTGAAAGTCTTCGGGGAGGATCGCGTCCGCCCCGAGAGCCTTCGTGAAGCGCTCGATCTCGTCCTCCATGTTCGCGCGCTCGAGGTGCTTGAGGTCGCGCAGGAGGATCTCGGTGCCGAGGTCGAGCTGCTCGTCGAAGCGGTCGACGGTCGGCTGGTCGAAGTCGCCGATCTCGCTCCACTCGCAGTTCGGGCAGCGCAGGAGCACCTCCCAGTGCGTCGGGGAGGTCTCCTCCCACTCGACCGGGTAGACGAGGTCGCGATCGCAGACCGGGCAGACGTGCAGATCCTGGAGCGGCCGCTGGCTGGGCGCCAGGTTCTCCTCGGTGAGCGACTCGAAGTACACGACCTCGATGGCGCGCCCGGAGGGCAGCACCACGCGGCGCACGTACTGACCCTGGTGCTGGTGGTCGCTCATCGTGGCCCTAAGATCGGCCCCGCGCGTGGGAACTTGACCCCTGAGGGCCGCTACCCTTGGCTTTGACCCCGGAAAGGGACGAACGTTTGAGTCTCGCCGTCTTTCAGTCCATCGGCCCGCTGGAGCTGGGCATCGTGCTCCTGATCGTCCTGCTGATCGTTGGTCCGAAGCGGTTGCCGGGCCTCGGCAAGCAGCTCGGCTCGGGGATGCGGGAGTTCAAGGACTCGCTCACCAAGAAGGTCGACGACGACCTCGAGGAGCGCCCCGACGGGTCGCTCGAAGGCGACGTCGTGCCCGAGCGCGAGCGCTCCCGCTCCTAGCGCCCGGGCGGGCGCGTCATGGCCACCGCACTGCGCCCGATCGCCCACGACGATCGGCTCAGCCTGGTCGAGCACCTCGACGAGCTGCGCACGCGGCTGATCATCTGCCTCGTCGTGTTCTTCGCCGCCGGCGCGGTCTGCTTCTGGCAGAACGACGCGATCCTGGAGATCATGGACCGGCCGCTCGAGGAGTCGGCCTTCACCAAGGGCAGCGACGACCCGCTCGAGCGTGCCGCTGTGTTCCAGCAGGCGCAGAAGCGGCTCTACCTGCAGATCGAGGTGCTCTCGCGCACCTTGGCGCGGTCGGGGGAAAGCGCGGAGGTGCGCGCGCAGGCGGCGGCGACGGCTGAGACGGCGGCTCGGACGGCGGCGGCCGCGCCCGAGGCGTCGGGGCGCCGGCCGGTGACGCTGGGGGTCGGCGAGCCGTTCACGGTCACGTTCCGGGTGGTCGCCTACGCGGCGCTCCTGCTGTCGCTGCCGGTGATCCTCTACCAGGCGTACGCGTTCATCCTGCCGGCGTTCTCGCCGCGCGAGCGGCAGGTGGCGCTGCCGCTGATGGCGATGGTGCCGTTCCTGTTCGCCGCCGGCGTCGTGTTCGCGTACTTCTTCGTGCTGCCGAACGCGATCTCGTTCCTGCAGAACTTCAACGACGACAACTACGACATCCTGCTGCAGGCGCGGGACTACTACAAGTTCTCGATCATGGTCCTGATGGTCATGGGGATCCTGTTCCAGGTGCCGATCGGGATCCTCGCGGTCACGCGCGTGGGGATCGTCAGCACCACGCAGCTGCGCCGCAACCGGCGCTACGCGTTCCTCGGGATCGCGATCCTGGCGATGCTCCTGCCCGGCACCGATCCGGTGACGATGCTCTCGATGATGCTGCCGCTGGTGGTGCTCTTCGAAGGCTCTATCCTGATGGCATCCCTGCTCGACCGCCGCGCCGACCGGGCCCGGGCCCGCGAGGACGCCGAGCTGGACCCGGCGGACTCCGACGGCGGCGAGCTCGTGCACTCCCCTGATCGCGAAGACTGACGACGATGCTGTTCGACCTCCGAGGCGCCGGCCGGCGCACGACCATCAAGATCGTGTACCTCTCGCTCGCCATCCTGATGGGTGGCGGGTTGGTGCTGTTCGGGATCGGCGGCGACGTCTCAGGCGGGCTGTTCGACGCGTTCAGCGAGCGCAACGCCACGACCGACACCGGCACCGGCCGCTACGAGGAGCGGGTGCGGGAGGCCCAGCGCGAGACGCAGGCGAACCCGAAGGACGCGGCGGCCTTCGCCGAGCTGGCCCGCGCCCGCTACCAGCTCGCGAACGCCGGGGACAACCTCGACCAGCAGGCGGGCCAGTTCTCGGCGGAGGGCAAGCGGCAGCTCGGCCTGGCCACCCAGGCGTGGGAGCGCCACCTCGCGCTCGAGCCCGACAAGCCCGACGACGGCGTCGCGAGCCTGATGGTCAACGCGTACGGCCCGGTCGGGCTCAACGAACTGGAGAAGGCCGTCGCCGCCCAGGAGGTCATCACCGAGACCCGCCCGAAGTCGGCCACCTTCGCGAACCTGGCGATCCTCGCCTACCAGGCCGGCCAGACCCGCAAGGGCGACCTCGCGACCGACCAGGCGGTCGAAAGAGCCGACGCCGACGACCGCAAGACGCTCCGCGCAGAGCTCAAATCGGCGAAGGAACAGGCGCTCCAGGCACAGATCCAGAACGCCCAGCCGGGAGCCACGCCAGCCCCCGAGAAGTAGCGCCCCAAACGCTATCCTTGACCCGCTCCACGCGCCCTTGTAGCTCAACTGGCAGAGCAGCGGACTCTTAATCCGAAGGTTCCAGGTTCGATTCCTGGCGGGGGCATCTCGAAGCGCCGTAGGCGGTCGGCGGCTGGACTCGGCCGCCGACCGCGCGGTTGGGCGCTACTTCTTGCGGATCTCGTAGATCGTGCCGAGCGAGGTCGAGACGGCGTAGAGCGTGCCGGCAGGGCTCTCGCGCACGTCGGCGGTGACGCCGAAGCCCGTGCCGAAGAGCAGCGACTCGCTCTCGGTCAGGTCGTACTTGCGGATGTTGTCGGCGACGCGGTCGCGGAGGCGCCGGTCGTCCGGGTCGATCTCCTTTCGGTTGCGGTCGATCGGCACCCGGAAGAGGTTGTTGCCGCGGACGTTCGCGGAGCCGACGAACAGGTCGCCGCGGTACTTCTTGCCGAGCTCGCGCTGGGAGAGGAAGTCGATGCCGCCCGGGGCGAACTCGTACTTCCAGGCCAGCTCGGGGTCGCTGAAGCGCGAGCCGGGGAGCCGGAACAGGCGCTTGGCGGCCTCGCGCGGCGTCGTGGCGATGTTCTCCGGTCCCCAGCGCACCTGCTGCAGGCCGTAGTAGCTCGCCGCCGCCGGATCGCCGGTCGGGCCGCGGTTGTTCTCGATCTCCCGGAACTGGGCGACGCGGCTCAGCGGGCCCATCACCTGCACCCAGCCGGAGTTGAAGCCCGGCTTGACGCGGTTGATCTCGCTGAAGCTGTCGTCGCCGTTCTCCTGCTCCCAGAGGTCGCCCGAGAACGGGTCGAAGGCCATGCCGAACGAGTTGCGGATGCCGTAGGCGTAGAGCTTCTTGAGGCTCGCGCCGACCTGGCCGCCGCGATCGGCGCCCTCTTCGTAGAACGGGTTGTCCTTGGGCGCGCTGCCGTCGGGGTTGAGCCGCAGGATCACGCCCGTCAGATGCTCGAAGTCCGGGTCCGGGCCGCCGAACTGGTCGTCGCCGATCGAGCCGTCGTTCGTCGGCGGGAACGGGTAGACGAACGGGCCGTCGATCAGGTTCTGCATCTGGCCGCGACGGCCGGTGTCGCCGACGATCAGATACACCTTGCCGTCCGGGCCGACGCGCACCACGCCGCCGTTGTGGTTGCCGCGGGCGACGCCGTTGGACGCATCGTTCTGGAACGAGCGCATCCGCACCAGCGTCTTGTCGAACGTCAGCGTCGAGCCATCCCACTTGAAGCGGTCGAGCCGGTTGCCCAGCACCGGCACCGCCATGAGGTCGTTGTTGTCGGCGGGCAGCGTCGTCTCGCTCCAGTAGAGGTAGACGAACCCGTTGTGGCGGAAGAACTTGTCGAGCGCGATGCCGAGCAGGCCGCGCTCGGACGCCGAGTTGACGGTCAGATCGAGGACGACCGTCGGCGCACCGCCGTCGCGCACCCGCTTGACCTGGCCGCTGGCCTTCTCGAGCACGAGGAAGTCGTCGTCGCCGATCCACTCCATCTGCACCGGCTGGCTGAGGCCTGTCGTGATGGTGCCGACCTCGAGGTTCGGATCTGCGACTGATGGCGTCTGCGCTGCCGCCTGCGCGGTGAAGACCAACGTGGCGGCCACGACTGCGAGACCGAGTACTGCTCGCATTCCTGCCTCCTCCCGGTTGTTCACGGATCGCCCGAAGGGCGCTACGCACCGCGGCGCGAGGCGGTTCGATGTACGGTGGATCCGTGGAGGAGGGGTTCTTCGGTGAGCGCGTTGCGGCGTTCTACGACGAGCGCTCGGCCGATGCGTCGCGGCCGGAGGTGGTGGGCCCGGTCGTCGACATGCTGGCGGGCTTCGCCGGGGACGGAGCGGCGCTGGAGTTCGGGATCGGGACCGGGCGGATTGCGATTCCGCTGGCCGAGAAGGGCGTTCGGGTGGTCGGGATCGACAACTCGGAGGCGATGCTCTCGCGGCTGCGGGCGAAGACCACGGACATCGAGGCGGTCCACGGGGACTTTGCGACCACTCGCGTCGACGGGGAGTTCAGCGTCGCCTACCTGGTCTTCAACACGATCTCGAACCTCGTGACGCAGGACGCGCAGGTCGCGTGCTTCGCGAACGCCGCGGCGCACCTGCGCAGCGGCGGGCGGTTCGTGATCGAGAACGGCGTGCCGGCGCTGCAGAGCCTGCCGCCCGGGCAGACGGTGATCCCGTTCCGTGCCGACCGCGAGGGGTTCTCGTTCGACGTCTACGACGTCGTCACGCAGAGCTTCAGCTCGCAGCACTTCTACATCGTCGACGGCAAGCTCGAGGCGTTCCCGGTGGAGTTCCGCTACGCGTGGCCGGCCGAGCTCGACCTGATGGCGCGGCTGGCGGGGATGCGGCTCGAGTACCGCTGGGCGGGATGGGGCCGCGAGCCGTTCACGGCCCTCAGCCCCTCCCACGTCTCCGTGTACGAGAAGCCCTAGCGGGCGGCTCGTCGTCGTCAGCGGAGCGAGACCGCGACCTCCTCGAGCAGGTCCAGCGCGTCCTGCAGGCCGTTCTCCATCCCGGACTCGATGTGGCCATCGCGGTGCTCCTTGGTCTCGTGCTGCGACGAGGATCGTCGAGCGTGGTGCGGCCGTCGACCTCGGTGAGCGTGAGCGTGTCGAGCGCCTCGGCGTCCGGCATGCCCTCGTAGACCTCCGTCGTGACGATCCGCTCGTTCGGGACGATCTCCCGGTACTCGCCGTGGAAGCCGACCTCCATCTCGCCGTGGGCGATCATCACGTAGCGCCAGGTGCCGCCGACCCGCAGGTCGATCTCGGCGACGGTCATCTCGCCGCGCTTGGCCGTCCACCAGCGCCGCACCAGCTCGGGCGTGGTGTACGCCTTGTAGACGAGGTGCTTCGGGGCGTCGAACTCGCGCGTGATCAGGATCTGATCGTCGGCGGGCAGGGTCACCTTCGCGGAGCGGCTAGTCGTCATGGGCATGTCCTTCCTCCTTCTTGAGGTCGTCGAGGACCGCATCGAGCTCGTCGAAGCGCTCGGACCACGAGCGCTCGAACGGCTTGATCCAGTCGTGGATGGGTTTGAGTGCCTCGCCGTTGAGCCGGTAGAGCCGCTGGCGGCCCTGGCCGCGCACCTCCACGGCGCCCACCTCGCGCAGTACACGCAGGTGCTTGGACACCTGCGGCTGGCCCATGCCGAGGAGGTGGACGAGGTCGTTGACCGGGACGCTCGCCGCCGGCGAGGGCGTCGAGGATCTGTCGCCGGCGAGGCTCGGCCACCGCGTTGAACGTGTCCGCCGTGGTCGCTGCTCGGGCCATGGCGGAACTATATATACCGATATAGGTATATGTCAAGAGACGTGCTCTGATCGGTAGCCTGCGGCGCATGCTCGCGAGCTTGGATGGCACCATCGGGCCGGCCGAGGAGGCGCGGATCCCGGTCACCGACGAGGGGCTGACGCGCGGTGACGGGGCGTTCGAGGTCGCACGCCTGTACGGCGGCCGGCCGTTCGCCCTCGAGGATCACATGGCGCGCCTGGCCACGACGTGCGAGGGGATCCGGCTCACCGTACGACGAGGACGCGCTGCGAGCGGAGATCGGCGCGCTGCTGGAGGCGGCCGGACCCGTGGACGACCTGCTGCGGGTCGTCCTCACCCGCGGCGGCCGCCGCATCCTCACGATCGAGCCGCAGCCCCCGCGACCGGCGTCGGCCCGCGTGGCGACCGTGACCTACGCGCCCAACCGCGTGCTCGACGGGCTCAAGACGCTCTCGTACGCCGGCAACATGCTCGCCGGGCGGATCGCGCGCGAGCAGGGCTTCGACGAGGCGCTCTTCGTGACCCCGCACGGCCGCGTCCTCGAGGGACCCGACGTGGACCTTCTTCTGGGTCGCCGACGGGCGCCTCTACACGCCGCCGCTCGAGGACCGGATCCTCGCCTCGATCACCCGGCGCTACGTGCTCGACGAGTGCGACGGAGAGGAGCGAGCCTGCACGCTCGACGACGCGCTCGCCGCCGAGGAGGCGTTCATCGCGTCATCGGTGCGCGAGGTGATGCCGATCGCGGCGATCGACGAGGTCTCGCTGCCCGCGACGCCCGGCCCGGTGACGCGCGGACGCCGCGGAGCGGCTGTCGAGCCGGATCGCCCGCGAGCTTACGAGCGCCGCCGCTTAGCGCCGCCGGTCTGCCAGTCGACGTACCAGAGCACGTGGCCGACGCCCGAGAGGACGCCCTGTACCGTGCCGCGGACGCTGTCGAGGAGAATCGACATCGTGTCAATGAGCTACCCGAACGCTGATGCGCGTACTCACGGTCATAGGCAACCGCCCGCAGTTCGTCAAGGCCGCCGCGGTCTCGGATCGGCTGCGCGCCGGGGCGCGCGAGGTGCTCGTCCACACCGGTCAGCACTACGACGACGAGCTCTCCCGCATCTTCTTCGACGAGCTGCAGCTCCCACGACCCGACCATCATCTCGACCTCGGCGGCGGCACCAACACCGGGCAGACGGCGCGGATGCTGGCGGCGCTCGAGCCGCTCGTCGCGGAGGAGCGGCCGGACGTGCTGCTGGTGTACGGCGACACGAACTCGACGCTCGCGGGAGCCCTTGCCGGGCGCGCAGCTCGGCGTCCCGGTCGCGCACGTCGAGGCGGGCATGCGCTCGTACGACCGGACGATGCCCGAAGAGCTGAACCGGGTGCTCGCCGACCACGCGTCGTCGCTCCTGCTGTGCTCCTCCGAGCGGGCGGCGGAGACGCTGCGGGGCGAGCGCGTCGCCGGCGAGGTCGTCGTGGTGGGAGACGTGATGGTCGACGTCGCGCAGCTGCTCGCGCCGCGGGCGCGCGAGCGCACCGAGGCGCTCGCGGCGGCGGGCGTGGAGCCCGGCGGCTACGTGCTGGCGACCGCGCACCGGCCCGGGAACGTCGACGACCCGGCTCGCCTGGCGCTGCTCGTCGACGTGCTGCTGGCGGTGCCCGGACCGGTGGTGCTGCCGCTGCACCCGCGCACGCGCGCGCGCCTGGAGGCCGCCGGGCTGCGAGAGCGGCTGGCGTCCGGCGTCCGGCTCGTCGCGCCGCTCGGATACCTCGACTTCACGGCCCTGCTCCTGCACTCCCGCGGCGTCCTCGACGGACTCGGGGGGCGTGCAGAAGGAGGCCTACCTCGCGGGCGTGCCGTGCGTGACGCTGCGGTCGACGACCGAGTGGACGGAGACGATCGACGCCGGCTGGAACGCGCTCGTCGACCTCGACGCCGCGGCCGCCGTCGCCGCGCTCGAGCGCCCGCTGCCGGCCGACCGGCCGCCGCTCTACGGCGACGGCCGCGCCGGCGAGCGCGTGGTGGCGGCGCTGCGCGGCCGGTAAAGTCGGCGCGCATGTCGGAACAGCCTCCGCGGACCGAGTCGACGCCCGGCTACACGACGCTGCCGCCGCCGGGAGCCGGCGGTCCGCCGGTCGCGGCCGAGGCCGCAGGACCGGTCGCCGATCGCCACGTGCTCGCGGGCTGGTGGTCGCGCGTCGGCGCGACCCTGATCGACTGGCTGATCGTCGGCGTCGGCGCGGTGATTCTCACCATCGCGCTCACCGCTCCGTTCTCGATCGGCTTCTTCGCCGGCGACGACGTCGGCTTCGCCTCGCTCGTGATCGGCTTCCTGATCGCCGTCATCTGTGTCTCGATCGTGGCGCTGCTCTACGCGCCGGCGCTGATGGCGCGCACCAACGGGCAGACGCTCGGTCGCATGGCGCTGGGCATCCGCGTCGTGCGGGCCAATGGCCAGCCGGTCGACTTCGGCTACGCGATGCTGCGCGAGGTGGCGGTCAAGGCGCTGCTGTTCGGGATCGCGGGCGGCCTGACGGGTGGCCTGGCGCAGCTCGCGGACTACCTGTGGCCGCTGTGGGACGAGGAGAACCGCGCGCTCCACGACATGATCGTGGACTCTCGCGTGATCCAGGCCTAGGCGGGTGCGGCGGCGCTGGCGGCCGCGCTGGCGCGACCCGACTCGGTGAAGAACGTCTGCTCCCGGCCGGGGCCGACGCCGACGAGCGCGATCGGCACGCCGATGAAGTCGGCGACGTAGGCCAGGTAGTCGCGCGCGGCCTGCGGGAGGTCGCGCTCGTCGCGGACGTCGCCGATGTCCTCGTCCCAGCCGGGCAGGCGCTCGTAGTCGCCGGCCGCCTGGTGCATCACGGTCTGGTGGTAGGGATAGGCGTCGAAGCTCGCCTCCTCGATGCCGCGGTAGCGCGTGCACACGTTGAGCGTGCCGAGCCCGCTCAGGACATCGAGCTTGGTGACCGCGAGATGGTCGAGCCCGTTGATGCGCGCGGCGTAGCGGAGGGCGACGAGGTCGAGCCAGCCGACGCGGCGGGCGCGGCCGGTGGTCGTGCCGTACTCGCCGCCGGCCTCGCGGATGGCGCGGCCGAGCTCGTCGTCGAGCTCGGTCGGAAACGGGCCGGAGCCGACGCGCGTGGCGTAGGCCTTGGCGACGCCCCACACCTCGTCGATGTCCTTCGGGCCCGACGCCGGCGCCCGCACAGGCGCTGCCGGCGACCACGTTCGACGACGTCACGAACGGGTACGTGCCGTGGTCGATGTCGAGCAGCGTCCCCTGCGCGCCCTCGAAGATCACGTTGCCGCCGCTGTCGAGCGCGTCCCAGGTGAGCCGCGCCGTGTCGGCGATGTACTGCTCGATGCGGTGCCCGTACGTCAGGTAGTCCTCGGTCATCGACTGCAGGTCGAGCTCGGGCGCCTTGGCGTACGGGCGCAGCGACAGGCGCTTGGGCTCCATCGCCGCGGCGATCTTCTTCTTCAGGATCTTCTCGTCCAGCAGGTCCTGCACGCGGATGCCGAGGCGCGCCGCCTTGTCGGCGTAGCAGGGCCCGATGCCGCGCCGCGTGGTGCCGATCTGGAGCTTGCCGAGCTTGGCCTCGCCCGCGTGGTCGAGCAGCATGTGGTACGGCATGATCAGGTGCGCGTTGGCGCTGATGCGCAGGCCCGAGAGGTCGATCCCCTTGGCGCGCAGCTCGTCGAGCTCGCCGGTCAGCACCTTGGGGTCGATCACGACGCCGTTGCCGATCGCGCAGATGCGACCGGGATAGAGGATGCCCGAAGGGATCAGGTGGAACTTCCACTTGGTGCCCTCGCGGACGATCGTGTGGCCGGCGTTGTTGCCGCCCTGGAAGCGGATCACGAGGTCGGCGTGCTCGGCGAAGAGGTCGGTGATCTTCCCCTTGCCCTCGTCGCCCCACTGGGCGCCCACGATCACGATGCCGGCCATTGCGCGCTCTCAGTCTAAGGACCGCCGGCCCCGCCCGCCGGCCGTAGCGCGACGCGGGCGCCGCGCCCTCCCAGAACGTGTCCTCGTCCTCGTCGCGCGCGGCTCCGGCCGGGAGCACGAAGTCGCGGTCGCGGCGCTCGTCCTCGCCGAACATCGGCAGCGGCCGGCCGCACATCTCGTACAGCCGGGAGACCGTGCGCGCGCCGATCTGGGCGGTCAGCGCGTCGTGGTCGAGGTTCGTGGTCAGGAGCAGCGCCCGGTCGTCCTCGTAGCGCGTGTTGACGATCGTGTAGAGCTGCTCGAGCACCCAGGCCGAGCTCTGCTCGGCTCCGACGTCGTCGATGTGCAGCAGGTCGACCGCGCACAGGCGGTCGATCAGCTCGTTGAGCGAGTACGCCGCTTGGTCGTCGTAGGAGTCGCGGAGGAGGGCGAGCAATCGCGGCAGCGAGTAGATCGCCACCGTGCGGTCGGCCTCCATGGCGGCCTTGGAGACGAGCATCGCCAGGGTCGTCTTGCCGGTCCCCACATCCCCCGTGAACCAGAGGCCGCGGCCTTCGTCGAGGCGCTCGCGGATATCGCCGATGTAGCTGCGGACCTCGCGGACGAGCGCGGGGTTGCGGCGGGCCATCGTGAGCACGGGCTCGCGGTCGAACGAGACCTCGCGAAAGCGGCGCGGCAGGCGCCCGGCGACGGCGGCCGCCCGCTTGCGCGCCATCCGCGCGGGACGGCAGCTGCACGGCCGCGCCCGCCGGCCGTCCTCGTCGTAGAGGAAGCCGGAGCCGTCGCAGCGGTTCTCGGGGCAGGGCGCGGCGCTCAATACCCCTCGTCCCCGGCGTAGGACATGAACCGCGGGAACTCCTTCTGGAACGCCAGCTCGACCACCCCGAGCCCGCCGTTGCGGTGCTTGGAGATGATCACGTCGGCGATGCCCTCGCGGTCGGACTCGTCGTTGTAGTACTCGTCGCGGTAGATGAACATCACCAAGATCCGCGTCCTGCTCGATGCTTCCGCTTTCGCGCAGATCGGAGAGGACGGGGCGCTTGTCGGTGCGCTGCTCGACGCCGCGGTTGAGCTGGGAGAGCGCGATGACGGGGACCTCGAGCTCGCGGGCGAGCGTCTTGAGGCCGCGGGAGATCTGGCCGATCTGCTCGACGCGGTTCTCCACGCTCCCGCTCGCGCGCATGAGCTGCAGGTAGTCGATCAGGATCAGGCCGAGGCCGTCCGGGTGCTGCTGCGCGAGCCGGCGCGACTTGGCGCGGACGTCGAGCACCGAGAGGTCAGAGGAGTCGTCGATGTAGAGCGGCGAGCGCGCGAGGCGGTTCGAGGCCTGCAGGATCTTCGGCCAGCGCGACGGCGGCACCTTGCCCTTGCGCAGGTCGTCGCCACGGATCGAGGCCTGCGAGGCGACGAACCGCTGAGCGAGCTCCCCCTCGGACATCTCGAGCGAGAACAGCGCGACGGCCGTGCTGGAGTCGAGCGCCGCGTTCTCCGCGAAGTTCGCCATCAGCGCCGATTTGCCCATCGACGGTCTTGCGGCGAGGATGATCAGGTTGCCGGGCTGGAAGCCTCCCGTGATCGCGTCGAGGTCGTCGAAGCCCGACGGGGTGCCGGTGATCGCCTTGCCTTCGCGGGAGAGGCGCTCGAGCTTCTCCAGCTCGCTGGACAGGAGGTCGCCGATCGGCAGGAAGTCCTTGCGGCTGTCCTCGTGGGCGACCTCGAGGATGGAGCGCTCGGCCATGTCGACGAGGTCGCGCGGCAGCGCCTCGTGGCTGTGCACACGGGCCTGGATCTCGTAGGACGCGCGCAGCAGCCGGCGGAGCATCGCGTTGTCGCGCACGATGCGCGCGTACTGGCGGACGTTGCCGACAGCCGGCACGGAGCCCGCCAGGAGGTCGATCGCCGCGCGGCCGCCGACGGACTCGAGGTCCCCGGCCTGCTTGAGGTGCTCGACGAGCGTGAGCGCGTCGACGGGCTCGCCGAGCGTGTGCAGGTCGAGCATCGCCTTGTAGATGCGCCCGTGGCCCTCGCGGTAGAAGTCCTCCGGCTGGAGCCGCTCGTCGATGATCAGGGCGGGGAGCGCGGTGTCCGAGAGCAGGACGGCGCCGAGCACCGACTGCTCCGCCTCGAGGTTCTGGGGCGGCGCGATCGGCGCGCCGTCGAACCCGCTGCGGGGTGCGCCGCCTTGCGACGAGGCGTGGCCGTTGGTGCGGTCGGGCGCGCTCATGGGGCGGCCGAGTCTAGGCGGGCGTCCGGTCGCCCCGAGCCGCCTCTGGCACTCCTCCCTGCTCTCTCCGCAGACTTGTCACCCAGTCGCCGCAGAACCGGCACGAAGCCGGCGAGAGGCGTTACTTCTGCTCGGTGACCATGGTCTTCACCGAGGCGGTGACGCCCGGAGAGACCTCGATCTCGACGATCCGCGTGCCGACCGTCCGGATCGGCTCGTCGAGGCGGATGTCGCGCCGGTCGATCGTGATGCTGCGGGCGTCCTTGATGGCGTCCGCGATGTCCTGCGAGGTGACCGAGCCGAAGAGGCGGCCGTCCTCACCGGCCTGGTGCGGGATCGTCAGCACCGTGCGGTTGAGGATCTCCGCGGTCTCCTGGGCCTTGGTCGCGGCGTCGGCGACGGCGCGGTCGGCGGCCTCGCGGCGGCGGGACGCCGCGGCGATCGAGCCCTTGGTGGCGGGCTCGGCCAGCTTGCGGGGCAGCAGGAAGTTGCGCAGGTAGCCCTTCGAGACGTCGACGACCTCACCGCGCTCGCCGAGCTGCTCCACGTCCTGGAGGAGAATCGCCTGGGGCATGGGGGCCTAGCGCTCCCGGTCGCGGTCCCGGTCACGCCCGCCGCGGTCGCGGTCGCGGTCGTCGCGCGACTCGCGGGTGTCGCCGACGTAGGGCAGGAGCGCGAGCTCCCGCGCACGCTTCACGGCCGTGGCGATCTGGTTCTGGTGCCGGCGGCACGCGCCCGTGATGCGGCGCGACCGGATCTTGCCGCGATCCGAGATGAACTTGCGCAGCGCCGTGATGTCCTTGTAGTCGACGAACTCGACCTTGTCGCGGCAATACGGGCAGGACTTGCGGCGCCCGCTGCCGGGGCCGCCCTTCCGATCACGCCGGCGCGTCGGCCGGCTGCGCTGCTTTGCCACGTTCGAAGACCTCTCTTGACTGCCGTGAGCTCAGAACCGGCGCAACAGGTTAGCGGGCCGAACGCGGCGCCCCCGGGCCGGGAGCGCCGCGCAGCGGGCTAGAACGGGATGTCGTCGTCGCCCGCGCTGCTGTTGCCGCCCCCGGAGGGCGTGCCGGCGGGCTCGAAGTCGCGCGTGTCGGCCGGGACGTCCGAGCGCGGGGTGAAGCCGTTGCTCTGACCGCCGCCGCCGTCCTCACGGCTGCCGAGGAACTGCACGGAGTCGGCGATGATGTCGACGGCCTGGCGCTTGTGGCCCTCGGGCGTCTCCCATTCGCGCCACTCGAGGCGCCCGTCGATCGCGACCGGGCGGCCCTTGGCGAGGAAGCGCGCGCAGTTCTCGCCCTGGGCGCCCCAGACGGTGACATCGAAGAAGTTCGCCTTGTCGGCCCACTCGCCGCTGGCGTCCTTGCGGCGGGTGTTGGTGGCGATCCGCAGGCTGCAGACGGGCGTGCCGCCCGACGTGGCGCGGAGCTCGGGATCACGCGTGAGGTTGCCCGTGAGGACGACGCGGTTGATGTTGGTGGCGGCCACGGAGGGCTCCTTTCGGCTGCTCAGGCTCTCGAAAGTTCGGTGGACGCCGAGTCTAGGGGCGGGGTCGGCGGCTTCGGCCCACCCGCCGCATGTTGCGACGAATAATTGGCGCTTCTGTGACGAAGCGAGGCCCGCGCGATGCGATCAGGCGGGTTCGTCGTCGTCGGTCGCCGCGGCGGGTGCGGCGGCTGCGACAGCGACGGCGGCGGGGCGGAGGTCCGGCGGGGGCGGCGTGCCCGGCCGCAGCTTGATGATCCGGAAGCGCAGGATGCCGTCCGTGATCTTCAGGTTGTGGTCGAGCTGCTCGAGCAGCGACGTCGGCCCGCGGAACTGCAGCAGGTGGTAGTCGGCCTCGGCGTGCTTGCGCACCTCGTAGACCGTCGGGCGGACGCCCCAGTCGTGGCGGCCGACGATCTCGCCGGCGCGATCGACCGCGTCCTCGACGTTCGCGAGGATGGTGTCGCGCCGCTCCTGCTCGATCGTGTTGTCGAGGAGGAGGATGAGGTCGTAGAGCGGGGCTTCGGTCGCCATTGCGGCGGTGGATCCTAGCAACGCGGGGCGAAGCGGCCGGGCCGTTCGCCTACCGCTGCCATGGGACTCGACCTGCTCCGCCGGATCCGCTGGGGGAACGTCGGACGGCTCGCGGGAGCGGCCGCGCTGGTTGCCGCCGTGGTGGCCTGGCCGCGCCTCGCGCCACCCGAGCCGGCGTTGCCCGAGCGGGTCGCCCGGCCGCTCGACGGGCTTGGCGCCGCACCCGCGGCCACGCCTCCGCCCGAGCTGCTGCTCGCGAGGCCGCCGAGGGTGCGCGGGCGGCCCGGCGGCAGGCCGCGCCGGTCGCATGCCAAGGCGAGGCGCGAGAAGCCCGAGGAGGTGCGGCCGGGTGACGGCGGGCGAGGCGTGAAGCGGCGCCGTCCGCGGCGGACGAGCGCTCGTCGCGCGCCCGGATCCGGTACCCCGCGCGGGGCACCGCCGAAGAGTCCGCCCGCCGAACCGCCGCCGGTGGGTGGTGGCCGCCGGCGAGACACGTCCCCGGCCGGCCAGTCGGGTGGAGGCGATCCCGCCGAGACGGAGTTCGGGTTCGAGCGTGGGTGATGCGGACGAACGTCAACTGCGGCTGGGTAGGGAGTGAGGGAGCCAGCCGCCGCGCGTGGTCAAGCCGGGGTTTCGTGTATTTCGGCGTGTCTGGTCGCCCGGATCCACCTTTGTGCTCTAGACGCGCAGCAAGGTGTATCTCGATGAAGCGTCGGACCCGAGAACCCAATCCCGCCTTGACGGGGAGTTTCGTGTCAATCGATGCGGACTGATCACCGATCGCCACCTTCGTCTCTAGACGAGGAACAACGTGGATTTCGGCGTTCGCGCACACGCCGAAGAACGAAACTCCCGCCCGACGGCCGCCGGCTCCCCGACCTCCCTACCCAGCCGCCGTTGACGTTCGCCGGCGGGCGAAGCTACGCCGAGGCCGCCGCGCCGCGAGCCTTGGCCCGGATGTCGGCGATCTGCTCGTCGATCCAGTCCCCCGGATCGCGCGAGGTCACGATCTCCTTCAGCCCCGCGGCCCGCCTCGCGCGCGACTCGGGTGACATCGTGAGGGCCGCGTAGATCGCGTC
Source organism: uncultured Solirubrobacteraceae bacterium (assembly GCA_963838655.1). Classification (GTDB taxonomy): domain Bacteria; phylum Actinomycetota; class Thermoleophilia; order Solirubrobacterales; family Solirubrobacteraceae; genus DASSUW01. Next base: position 109,081 of record CAWIRW010000018.1, read on the forward strand.
GGCGAGCTCCTGCACGTCGAAGGGGTTCACCGACAAGGCGAACTCGCCCAGCTCCTCGTGCGCGCCCGTGTTCTCGCTCAGGATCGAGACCCCGTCGCGCTCGTTCACCAGCGGCCCCTCCTTGGCCACCAGGTTCATGCCGTCGAACATCGCGTTGACCATCATCACGTCGTAGTGCTTGTACGAGGCCACCGCCTCTTCCAAGTCATCACGCAGCTTCAGATCGATCGGCATCCAGTCGGGCGTCCCGTGCCGGTGGTTCACGACCGCCACCAGCGCCTCGATCTTCTCCAGGTACTCGGCGTACTCCGGCACGTCGGTCCGCGACGGCATGAGCTGGGCGGTGAACGTGATCCGCTCGACGAACTCCGGGTGCTGCTCGAGGAAGATGTCGAACGCCGTGAACCCGCGCAACACGTTCTTCGACAGATCCGCTCGGTCCACGCGCAGGATCGAGTAGTCCCGCCGGCGACGCATGACCTGCTCCTCGAACTCCGCCACCCCCGGCCGGCGCGCCACCGCCTGCGTCGCCTCGTAGTCGATCGGCAGCGGATACGCGCGGACCCACACGTCGCGGTCGCCGAAGTGCACGACGCCGCGCTCCATGTCGACCTCGAGCTCCATCAGGTCGCGGCAGCACTGGAGGAAGTTGCGCCGGTACGACCGGGTGTGGAAGCCGACGATGTCGTTGGCCAGCAGACCCTCGAAGATCGCCGTGCGCACCTCGCTCGGGAGCACGCGCCAGGCGTCCGGCTGCGTCCACGGGATGTGCACGAAGTGGTGCAGGAAGACGTCCGGCCGCTCGTGCCGGACCATCGCCGGGAGCGTGTACAGGTGGTAGTCGTGGACCATCACCAGGGGCTCGGAGAGGTCCGCGATCTCCTCCAGGACGGCCCGCGCGAGGTCCGCGTTGACGACGTTGTACCCGTGATGGAAGGCGTCGACCTCGTGGCGCCGGATGTCCGGCGCGTTGCTCAGGTCCCACAGGTAGTGCTGGATGAACCAGAGCATCGGGTTGGCGATGATGTTGTAGAAGCCGTCGTAGGCCTCGGGGTCGGAGGCCACGAAGCGCACCTGGTAGGTGCCGCCCTCGGGCGCCTCGACCTCGAACGGCCGCCCGCCCTCGCGCGAGGACTGCTCGATGTCCCCGTCGGTCATCGCCGAGGCGATCCAGATCGCGTCGCGGTGGGAGGCGAGGCCCGTCAGGGCCGTGACCAGGCCACCCGTACCGCGCTTGATCGAGCCGTCGTCCTGATACGTGACGGGCCCACGGTTGGAGACGAGCACAAGCGGAGCCGCCATGACTACAACACCTCGTGGAAGATCTTCAGGTAGTCGCGCAGGTAGCGCGGGGTGAGGAAGTGCGCGCGCACGTGCTCCTTCCCTGTCCGCCCCAGGGACTTGCCCAGGGCGGGGTCCTCGAGAATCGCCAGCGTGCGCGCCGCGCACTCCTCCGGGCTGTCGACCAGGTAGCCGGACTCGCCGTCGCTGACCTGGAGCGGGATCCCGCCGACGTTGCCGCCGATGAACGGCCGGCCCTTCCACAGCGCCTCGGACACGGTCAACCCGAAGCCCTCGCGCGTCGACTTCTGGATCACGACCTCGGCGAGCGACTGGAAGGCGTTGACCTCGATCGCGCCCACGTTGTTGAAGTTGTTGAGGATGTGGATGTCCGGATCGTCGCCCGCGTGCGCGAGCGTCGAGTTGTAGAAGTCCCAGCCCTCGGGGTCGTCGGAGGCCATCGAGCCCACGAGCGCGAGCTGCACGTCCGGCCGCGCCTCCTTCACGATGCGGTAGGCGTCGATCACCCCGAGCGGGTCCTTCCAGGGGTCGAAGCGCGACACCTGGCAGATCATGGGCCGCGACACGTCGATGCCGAACTGCCGGCACACGAACGTCGCGTCCTCGACCGACAGCGCCATGTTCTTCGGCGCCAGCGGGTCGATCGCCGGCGGCACGATGTTCACTCCGCCGTCGAGCCCGGACGGCACGTAGCCGGCGACGTGGAAGAGCGACTGCGGGTAGCGCTCGATGTACGGCAGCAGGCGCTCCATCGTCGCCGGGTTGGGCGTCGAGACGTCGATGTGGCAGCGCCACACCCAGCCCTCCGCCTTCTCGGGCGCGAGCGACAGGATCGCCGCCGGCTGGGGGTCGTGGACGATGCAGACGTCCCACCCGCGGGACAGCTCGCGCGCGTTCATCTCGTTGTACTGCGACCAGGTGGCCCACTGCTCCTCGGTGAGGTCCTGCGGGTTGCCCTGCAGCGCGTTGTGCATGATCTTCGTGGCGTTGAAGAACTCCTCGCGCCCGTAGATCACCTGCCACTCGACCTCGAGCCCGACGTCGCGCATCAGCGGCACGAGCGTGTAGAGGATCTCCGATACGCCGCCGCCGAACGCGGTGGCGCTCAGGTGCACGACACGCCGGCCCTTGAGCGGCTCGGCCAGCTCGCGGATCTCCTCCACCAGCGGGCGGCCCACGAGGTGCGTGTAATCGGTGAGTGACTTGGCCGGGAGCGCTACGGGTTGCAGCACGCGCGAAACCTACCGCCCGGCGGTGTCGCCAAGCGGTCGCTCGTCGAGGCGCACGGTGATCTTCTCGGTGTCACCGTCGCGATTGATCTCGAGCGGGACCTGCTGGCCGGGCTCGAAGCCGGCGATCCGGTCGGCGAGCTGAGCCGAGTCGGTGACGGGCTCGCCGTCGACCTTGGTGATCACGTCGCCGCCGGGCCGGTACTCGGTGGCCTGGAAGACGACCGGGGCGCCGCCGCCGCGGATGCCGGCATCCTCGGCCGGACCGCCGTCGTTGACCGTCTGCACCCACGCGCCGCGCTCGACGTCGAGCCGGAAGCGGTCGACGAGCTGCGGGAACAGCTCGACCGAGGACACGCCGAGATACGCGTAGCGCGCCTCGCCCTCCTTGCGCAGCATGTCGAGCGAGCGCTTGACGGCGTCGACGGGCACGGCGTAGCCCACGCCCTCGCTGCCGCCGGAGTTGGTCTTGATCTGCTGGTTGACGCCGATCACGCGGCCCTCGCCGTCGACCAGCGGGCCGCCGGAGTTGCCGGGGTTGATCGCGGCGTCGGTCTGGATCGCGCCCGAGATCTGGAAGCTGGTGAGGGACTGGATCGAGCGGTCGATCGCGGAGATGACGCCGACGGACAGCGACTGCTGCTCGCCGAATGGCGAGCCGATCGCGGCCACGGGCTCGCCGACCTCGACGCTCGCGCTCTCGCCGAGCGGGAGCGGGCGCAGCTTGAGCCCGCCGGGATCGAGGCGCAGCAGCGCGATGTCGGCGTTCGGGTCGTCGCCGACGATCTTGGCGGGGACCTGGTTGCCGTCGGCGAACTCCACGAAGACCTGGCGCGCTCGCCGTCGTGCGCTGCCCTCGCCGGTGGTCACGACGTGGGCGTTGGTGGCGACCTCGCCCTCGCCGCTGAGCACGAACCCGGAGCCGACGCCGCCGCCCTCCTCGCCGCCGCCGAGCGCGGAGTCGACGCCGCCCTCGCCGAAGATCGAGATCACGGTCACGACGCCCGGAGCCTCGCTCTCGTAGATCGCCTTCGCGTCGAAGCCGCCCTCGTCCCCGAGCCCCTCGACGACTTCGACGCGCGTGGGCTGCGACTCGCCGCCGCTGCCTTCCGAGCGCGGCGCGTCGTCGTCGTCGCCCCCGCCGCAGCCGGCGAACACGAGCGCCAGCAGCGCGACGAGCAGTGTCAGCGGCCTCATCCCGGGAGCACCAGGGAGAACGTCGTCGAGCCCGGCATCGAGCGCACGGTGAGCGTGCCCTGCATGCGCTCGGCGAGCTCGCGGGCGATCGCCAGTCCGAGGCCGGCGCCCTGCGCCTGCTCGTTGGAGGTGAAGAACGGTTCGAAGATGTGAGGCATGTTCTGACGCTTGATCCCGAGGCCCTTGTCGGAGACCTCCAGCCTGACGTGCCCGTTCCGGCGGTCGGCCGAAACCGACACGCCGGTCCCGTTCGGCGTATGTACGAGCGCGTTGTCGAGCAGGATACGAAGCACCTGGGCCACGCGCTCAGGGTCGCAGTCGAGCTCGAGCGGGTCGCCCGGGAGCTCGAGCTGCACGGCCGAGTCGTGCTGCTGGGCGGCGGGCGTGAACTCCCCCGCGACCTCGCGCGCGAGCTGCCCGACGTCGGTCGGCTCGGGCCGCAGCTCGAGCGCGCCGGCCTCCAGTCGCGAGAGGTCGAGCAGCTCGGTGGCGAGCTTGCGCATGCGCTCCACCTGACCGCGCAGCTGGTCGAGGAACTGGCGCCGCGTCTCCTCGTCGAGGTCCTCGTCGGCCAGCAGCTCGAGGAAGCCGCCGAGCGAGAAGATCGGGGTGCGCAGCTCGTGCGACGCGGACGCGATGAACTGCTTGCGCGCGCGGTCGAGCCGCGCGAGCTGGTTCTGCATGTCGTCGAACGCCGCCGCGAGCTGCCCCAGCTCGTCGTCGGAGTCGGCGCGGATCGGGTTCGAGAAGTCGCCCGCGGCCACCTTGCGCGCCGCCTGCTCGAGCCGCGCCACGCGCTGCGAGAGCGCCCGCGCCACGAGGTAGCCGGCCAGCAGCGCCACCACGAGCGCGATCCCGCCCGAGATCAGGATCTGCCGCCGGATCAGCGCGACGTTGCCCTGCACCTCGTCGAGCGTGTCGGCGAACACCGCGACGCCGACGACGTCCTCGCCCTGGACCAGTGGGTAGGCCACGATCGCGTGCGGTCCGACCGGGGGTGATGCGATGACCGACACCGGCCGTCTCGACCTCGCGGCGTCGATCGCGGTGGCAGTGACGTCGTTCGCGTTGATGCCGCCGTCGGGTGCGGAGTCGTTCTTGGACGCGAGCGCCAGCGGGTCGTCCTTGTTGACGCGGTCGAAGATCAGCAGCTCGGCGCTCGCCGCGACCGCCAGACCGCTGATCCGGCGCTCAGTGAACGGCGGGTCGTCGTTCGTGTAGGTCGCCGCGAGGCCCGCCGGGCCGCCGACGAAGCGCTGCCCGTCCATCAGCAGGCCGTCGAGCTTCTGGTTGCGCAGGCGCTCCTCGAGCCGCGGCGTGACCGTGAGGTAGATCGTCCCGATGGCGCCGAGGACGATCAGCCCGAACACGACCGCCAGCCGGTTGCGCAGCGACCGCAGGCCGATCATGGCCGCCTCTAACTAGTCCTCGTCGTCCCGGAACCGATAGCCGACCCCGCGCACCGTGAACAGGTACTCGGGTTCCTTGGGATCGGCCTCGATCTTCTCGCGCAGGTGGCGGATGTGGACGTCGATCGTGCGCGGGTCGCGGTACGCGGAGTCGCCCCACACGCGTGCGAGCAGCATGTCGCGCGTGAACACGCGGCCCGGCGAGCGGGCGAGCGCGGTCAGGATCTCGAACTCGACGAACGTGGTCTGCACGGCGTCGCCGTTGCGCATCACCGCGCGCTTGGTCGTGTCGATGCGCAGGTCGCGGACCGCGATCGGCTGCTCGTCGTCATCGTCGGCGTCAGGCCGCGCCATCCCTGCACGCCGCAGGGCGGCCTTCACGCGCGAGCGGAACTCGCGCATCGAGAACGGCTTGGTGATGTAGTCGTCGGCGCCGAGCTCGAGCCCGAGCACCTTGTCGATCTCCTCCGACTTGGCGGTCAGCATGATGATCGGCACCGTCGAGCCGTCGGCGCGCAGGCGCTTGCAGACCTCGAGGCCGTCCATCCGCGGGAGCATGAGGTCGAGCACGACGAGGTCGAACGGCTGCTCGGAGAAGCGCGCCAGCGCGGCGGCGCCGTCGGACGCCTGCACCACCTCGTAGCCGTCGCGCTGGAGCGGGAACGACAGCAGGGTCTGGATCGGCTGTTCGTCGTCGACGAGCAGGATGCGGGGCGCACGATCGGTCATGGCGCTCTGGATCCGAGGATAGTGTGGTCCAGAGCGAGCAGTACCCTCGAACGTAGTGCTCGACGTTCGGGTCTATCGGGCTGCCTTCCTCCCGGCGCTCGTCGCGCTGTTCGTCGCCGCGTTCTCGCTCGCCGATCGTCCCGCGCCGCTGTCGTCGCCGCTCGCGGCCGACGCGTTCCGCGGCGACCGTGCCTTCGGCGGCCGCGCGCCGCTGCGCAACTCGCTGACCGAGCTCGGGCGCTCGTTCCCCGAGCGGCTGCCGGGATCGGCGGACGACGCCGCGCTCTCCGACCGCGTCGCCGACACGTTGGGCGCCGCCGACCGCACCGGCCGGCCGTCGTTCGACGTCACGCGCGAGCGGACAGGCGAGATCGAGACCGTGATCGGCGTCCGGCCGGGGCTGTCGAGCCGGCGGATCGTGGTGGTCTCGCACCGCGACGCGGCCGGGAGCCCGGCGCTCGCCGAGCTCTCCGGCACGGCGGCGATGCTCGAGCTCGCACGGCTGTTCCGGGCGCGCGACCTGCAGCGCACGCTGGTGCTCGTGTCGACCTCGGGCGCGACCCTCGGTTACACGGGCGCGCAGGCGTGGGCCGAGGGCGTCGACGCGGCGAACGTCGACGCCGTGCTCGTGCTCGGCGACCTCGCGGGCGCGCGGATCGCCAAGCCATGGGTGGCGTCGTGGTCGCTCGCGGGAGGCCCGGCGCCGCTCGGCGTCCAGCGCACGGTCGAGCAGGCGCTGCGCGCGGAGGCCGGGCCGCCCGGCGGCAGCCGCGCGACCGCACAGTGGGCACGGCGGGCGTTGCCGTTCACCGTCTCCGAGCAGGGCGTGATCGCCGAGGCCGGGCTGCCCGCCGTGCTGATCGGCGTCTCGGGGGAGCGCGGGCCGGCGGCCTCGGGCCGCGTGCGCGCCGGACGCCTCGAGCGCTTCGGCCGCGGCGTGCTGCGCACGGTTCTGGCGATCGACGCCGCGCCCGCCGAGCAGGCGTTCGCCGGCGGGGCGCAGGGCATCGTGACGATGCGCAACGTGCTGCCCGACTGGGCCGTGCGCCTGCTCGTCGGCACGCTGCTGCTGCCGGCGTTCCTCACCGCGCTCGACGGCTTCTTCCGCGTGCGCCGGCGGCATCTCGCGGTCGCTCCGTGGTTCGCGTGGCTGGCCGTCGCGGGCGCGCCGATCCTGCTCGCCTGGGGGTGGACGCGCGCGCTCGGGCTCACGAGCGCGCTCGAGGTGACGGAGGCGCCCGTGCTGCCGCTGCCGGCCCTCGAGCGCTCGGGCGCGCTCGCGCTCGCCTCGGTGGCGCTCGTGCTCGCGCTCGGGTGGTTCGGCGTGCGCCCGCTCGTGCTCGCGCGCGCCGGCGAGCGCGGGAGCCCGGCCGGAGGTGGCCTCGCGGGGGCGATGGGCGCCGTCCTGTGCGTGCTGGCCGCCGTTGTGTGGGCGGCCAACCCGTACGCCGCGGCGCTGCTGCTGCCCGCGGCCCACCTGTGGCTGTTCGCCGCGGCGCCGCAGACACGTCTGCGCGGTTGGGCGGGCGCCGCTGCGGTGGCGGCCGGCCTGCTCCCGTTCGCGCTGCTGGCGCTCGCCTACTGCCAGGCGCTGGCGCTCAACCCGCTCGAGCTCGCGTGGATGGCGCTGCTGAGCGCCGCCTCGGGACAGCTCTCGTTCGCCGCCGCCGTGGTGGCTGCGACCGTCCTCGCGTGCGCCGCCGCCGTCGTGACGATCATGCGCACGCGCCAGCGCGCGGCCGCCGAGGTCGGACCCGAGCCGCTGCGCACGCGCGGCCCCGTGACGTATGCCGGCCCCGGATCGCTGGGCGGCACGGAGTCGGCGCTGCGGCGATGACGCTCGCCGCGCCGCGCGCGTCTCGGCTTCGCCGCGCGCTGCGGGTGCTGTCGACCGTGCTGATCGTCTGCGGCGTCGTGCTGCTCGCCGACGCCGCGGCGACCGTCCTGTGGCAGGAGCCGGTGTCGGCCGTGTACGCGCACTTCCGCCAGCAGGCGCTCGACGACCGCCTGGAGCGGATCGGCGACGAGCCGCTGCGCCCGGCCGAGCAGCGCGCGCTCAGCCGGATCCCCGACCCCCGCCGCCGCCTCGCGTTCCGCGCCCGCGCGCTCGAGCGGCGGCTCGATCCCGGTGACCCGATGGGCCGGATCGTGATGCCCTCGATCGGCGTCTCCGACGTGTTCGTGGAGGGGACGGGCGCGGGAGACCTACGCGCCGGCCCGGGCCACTATCCCGGCACGGCGTTCCCGGGCGAGCGCGGGACGGTGGCGATCGCCGGCCACCGCACGACGTACGGCGCGCCGTTCCGGCACGTCGACCGGCTGGAGCGCGGCGACCGGATCGAGCTGCGGATGCCGTACGGGCGCTTCACGTACGTCGTCGAGCGCACGCGCATCGTGCCGCCGACCGAGGTCTCGGTCACCGACCGCGTCGCGTTCGACCGGCTCGTGCTGTCCGCCTGCCACCCGCTCTACTCCGCGGCCCAGCGGATCGTCGTGTTCGCGCGGTTGCGCGACACGCCATGATTCAGGTGGTAACCCCATCGCCCTTGGCGCCCCGCATGACGACCTATGTTCACATGACAGCTCTCGCAGCCCGATATGAGCCCGGCACCGGACGCCGGTTCGGGCAGAAAGGGTCACGGAAGGCGCACATGAACCAGCTTCGCGAACGCATCGAGCGCGGCGAGTACACGGTGGACTCCGACGCGGTGGCCGCGGCCATCATCCGTGCGCATAGCCGCGCCAGCGCGCAGCCGCGGGATCGCCGCGCCAGCGCACGCCCGGCTCGCCGTCCACCGCGCGACCGATCCAGCTGAGACGCCACCGGCGGCCTCGGCCGCCTCCCGCGCAGCCTCGGGCACGCAGACGCACAGCTCGTAGTCCTCGCCGCCGGTGGCGGCGAGCTCGGCGGGCGAGATCCCCAGCGCGTGCGCGACGGCGGCCGTCTCGGGCGCGACCGGGAGCGCCGTGGCGTCGAGCTCGAGGCCGACGCCGCTGGCGCGCGCGAGGCGGACAGCGTCGAGCGCCAGCCCGTCGGAGAGGTCGAGCATGGCCGTCGCGCCGGCGCGGGCCAGCGCGCGGCCCTCGGCCAGCCGCGGCCGTGGCCGCAGGTGGCGCTCGACCGGCCCCTCGGAGGCGCGGCCCTCGAGCACCGCGAGGGCGGCCGCTGAGGCGCCCAGGTCGCCGGTCACGCCGACGAGGTCGCCGGGGCGCGCGCCGTCGCGGCCGACGAGCTCGTCCGCGCTGTCCGCCCAGCCGACCACCGTGACGGCGATCGTCAGCGCGGGCCCGGCGACGAGGTCGCCGCCCGCGATGGTGGTCCCGCTGTCGGCCGCCAGCGCCTCTGCCCCCTCGTGCAGCGCGAGCACGTCGGCGTCGGCGAGGCCGGGCGGGACGACCACCGACAGGTACGCCTCGCCCGGCTCGGCGCCCATCGCCGCGAGGTCGGACAGCGCCCCGGCGAGCGCGCGGTGGCCCGCGTCGCGTGCCGTCCAGCCCTGCCCGAGCCGGAAGTGCGTCCCGTCGACCATGACGTCGGTCGACACGGCGGCCACGCCGCCGGCCCGGACGACCGCGCAGTCGTCCCCCAGCCACCGCAGCACGCGCGAGCCCGGCCGGCGCTCGAGGACGCCCGCGATCGCCTCGATCAGCCCGAGCTCATCCATGGGTGCCGGGCCCTACCTGTGTCGGTAGACGATGCGGGCCCGGTTGAGGTCGTACGGCGAGACCTCGACGCGCACGCGGTCGCCGGGCAGGATGCGGATCCGGAAGCGCCGCATCTTCCCCGCCACGTGGCCGAGCACCTCGTGGCCGTTGTCGAGCTGCACCCGGAACATGGCGTTCGGGAGCGCCTCTACGACCTCGCCCTCGAACTCGACCTTCTCTTCCTTCGCCAAGACGGGCGGTTTATACCACCGCCGCGGGCGACTACGGCGGCGTTTCGCCGTCGCCGCCCGGGCGGGCCCTGCGGCGGCGCCTCGTACTGCTCGGGGTCGAACTCGGTCCCGCCCGAGGGGTCGCCGGTGGCGGGCGGCGTCGCGGGGTCGGGCGTCGGAGCCTCGGGCGCCGTCTCGCTCTCCCCGTTGCCGAAGCCGAGCCTGCCGCCGCCGTTGCTCGAGTACTCGCCGTAGAACGGCGACGAGCTGAACGGCACCTTGGGCTGCGGGAAGTCGCCGCAGAAGCCGCCGATGACCGACTTCATGTACGCGCCCCAGATCGCCGCCGGGAACGTGCCGCCGTCGACGTTGCCGCCGTAGAAGAGCCCGTTCATCTGCGTGCGGTCGTTGGGGTAGCCGACCCACACGGCCGTCGACAGCCGCGGCGTGAAGCCGGCGAACCAGGCGTCGGTGTTGAGGTCGGTGGTCCCGGTCTTGCCCGCCGCCGGGCAGCCCGTGGCTGCGCGCCCGCCGGTGCCGCGCGCGATGTTCTGCTGCAGGATCTTCGTCGCCTCGTAGGTCATGCCGTCCTCGAACACCTTCGTGCGCTTGACGCGCCAGCGGCGAGGGAGCTTGACCTTGGGGCGCCCGGCGAACTCGACCTTGGTGATCGCGGTCGGGCGCGGGCGATTGCCGCCGGAGGCGATCGTCGCGTACGCGGTTGCCATCTCGAGCGGCGAGACGCCCTCCTCGAGGCCGCCGAGCGACTCGGCCGGGTAGCCCTTCACGTGCTCGCGCCGGATGCCCATGTCGACCGCCGTGTCGGCGACGTTCTCGGGCCCGAGGTCGAGCGCGAGCTGGATGTAGACCGAGTTGTCGGACCGGATCGTGGCCTCGACGAGGTTCATGTTGCCGCCGCTCGTGCCGCCGTAGGTCTTGACCTCGAACGGCGCGCCGTACTTGGGGTCGTTGATGCGCGTGGGCGATCGGGACGTGTAGCGGGTGCTGTTCGGGTTGACGCCGTTGCGCAGCGCGGTCATCAGCGCCATCGTCTTGAACGACGAGCCGGGCTGGCGCTCGCCCTGGGCGGCGAGGTTGAACTTCGAGTCCGCGTAGTCGCCCGACGAGGCCATCGCGAGGATGTAGCCGTTGCGCGGGTTGAGCGTCACCAGCGCCGACGACGGCCCGATGTCGCCCATCTGCGAGCTGATCGCGGTGCGGGCCTTGTCCTGCATCTCGAGGTCGATCGTCGTGTGCACGATGAGGCCGCCGAGCTTGACGGTCTGCGCGCCGTACTCCTTGATCAGCTCGTCCTTGACGTAGTCGAAGAAGTAGCTCTCGCGGCGGCGGCTGAAGTAGTCGGACGGGTTGAGATGGAGCCCGCGCCGCATCGCCTTGCGTGCCTGCTCGGGGGTGATCATCTCGAGCTCGGCCATCTTCGCCAGCACCGCGTTGCGGCGCCGCTTGGCGGCCGGTCCGTTGGTGATCGGGGAGTACAGCGAGGGCGCCTGCGGCAGGCCGGCGAGCAGCGCCGCCTCGTGCAGCTCGAGCTTCTTCGCGCGCTTGTTGAAGTAGATGCGCGCCGCCGCCTCGGCGCCGATCGCGGTCTGGCCGCCGACCGTGCCGTACGGGACGGTGTTCAGGTAGCGCTCGAGGATCCACTCCTTGCTGTTCTCGTTCTCGAGCTCCTCGGCGAGCTTGGCCTCGCGGATCTTGCGCTTGTAGCCCGCCAGGCCGGAGCGGGAGCGGTCGGCCGTGTAGAGGTTCTTGACCAGCTGCATCGTCAGCGTCGAGCCGCCCTGGACGGTCTCGCGGCTGGCGAAGTTCTCGACCGCGGCGCGCACGATGCTCTCGTAGTCGACGCCCTCGTGGCGGTAGAAGCGCTGGTCCTCGATCGCGATCGTCGCGTCGCGCAGCACCTTCGGGAGGCGCCGGCCGGGCACGGGGCGGCTGAGGTCGTCGGCGGAGATGAAGCCCAGCCGGGTGCCGTCGGCGGCCAGCACCTCGGTGTTGGATCCGGGGTCGCGGGGCTTGAGCGAGCTCAGCTCGGGCGACGATGCGGCGACCGCGACGACCCAGCCCACGACCGACAACCCGCCGATGCCGATGACGATCAGGACGATCATCATGGCCAGCAGGGCCTGGGACCGGTGGCGATGGCGACCGCTGCCGCGGCGGCGTCGCCTGTAGCGTTGCGAGCGGCTCATAGAAGGACGTTCGCGGGGGCGGCGCGAACCATCCAGGATAGCTTCACCCGCCTGCTTCGAAACCCTCCAACAGCCCTTCCTCGCGCAGGCGCGCGTGACAGCGCGCGAGCAGCTCGGCCTCGTGAGCGGCACGCTTGGGCGGAGGGACCGGGTCGCCGCCGACGGCGAGCCGCACGCCCCAGGGCACCGTCTCGGCGACCGAGACGTCCGCGTCGGCGACGTCGCGCAGCACGGCGACGGCGCGCGCGGCATCGGCGCCCGGGGGGATCCAGACGGCGACGTCGAGGCCGACCGCGTCGACCGCCAGCGTCTCGTTGACGATCACGTTCGAGGCGAGCTTCTCGTTCGGGACCACGATCCGCTCGCTCGCGCCCGTGCGCAGGATCGTGTAGTTGAGCCGCACGTCCTCGACGACGCCGTAGTGGTCCTCGAACGTGATCCAGTCGCCGACGCGGATCGGCTGGGTGACGGCCAGCATCACGCCGGCGACGACGTTGGCCAGTGTCTGGCGGGCCGCGAAGCCGATGATCGCTGCGGCGACCACGCCCGACGCCAGCAGGCTGGCCGCGATCTCGTTGACGCCGTCGAACTGGGAGAGCGCGAGCGCGACGCCGATCAGCAGGATCACCGCATACGCGAGCCGCCGCACGAAGCGCAGGCGCGTATACGCCTCGCGGGAGAGCTCGAGCCGCCGCAGTACGCGGCCGAGCGCGAACACGGCCAGCAGCGCCAGGACCACGACGACGGCGGCGACGATCCAATCCTCGGTTGGCGCTGCTGCGAGGAGCCCTAGATTCATGAGCGTGGCGCAGGCTATCCAGGCGGTGCTCCTCGACGCGCTCGGGACGCTCGTGCACTTCGAGCCGCCGGCGCCGCTGCTGCGCGCGGCGCTGCGCGAGCGGCACGGGATCGAGGTGTCCGAGGCGGCGGCGGAGGCTGCCGTGCGACGCCGAGATCGCGTTCTACCGCGCGCACCTGCACGAGGGTCGCGACGCCGACTCGCTGGCCGACCTGCGCCGCCGCGCCGCCGAGGCCATGCGCCCGGCGCTCGGCGTCGGCGCGCCGACCGGCGTGCTGACGGACGCCCTGCTCGCCGCCCTGCGCTTCCACGCCTACCCGGACGCGGCGCCCGCACTGCGCGAGCTGCGCGCGCTCGGGCTGCGGATCGTCGTCGTCTCCAACTGGGACCACTCGCTGCACGAGCGACTCGAGGAGACCGGGCTGGCGCCGCTCGTCGACGGCGCGGTCGCGTCGGCCGAGGTCGGCGCGGCCAAGCCCGCGCGCGCGATCTTCGAGCGTGCGCTGGAGCTGGCCGGCGCGCCCGCGGACGCGGCGCTGCACGCCGGCGACTCGCCCGACGCCGACGCCGCCGGCGCGCTCGCCGCCGGGCTACGCGCCGTGCTCGTCGCCCGCGACGGCACGCCCTCCGTTCCGCCGGGCGTGCCGGTGATCGCGTCGCTGGCCGAGCTCCCGGACCTCTGCCAATACGCTGAAGGGGTCCGATGACGAGCGTCCCGCCCTCCTTCCAGCACCCGGGGCCGCCGCCGGCGCGGCCCGAGCTGCCGGACGGCGCTCCCGTCCCCGAGACGCCGCCCGAGGGCGAGCTGCCGATCGTCGGCGTCCCCGTCTGGGCGCCGTTCGCGGCCGTCCTGGGCGCGTTCGCGGGCGTGCTCGTGGCGGGGATCTTCGTCGGCATCGCGATCGGCATCGGCGGCGGCGGGACCGCCGACCTCGACGACTCCGACGGCCTGACGATCGGCCTCACGCTCGTCCAGGACGCGCTGCTGATCGCCGCGTCGATCCTCACCGTGTGGTGGATCGCCGGCCGGCTGACGCCCGCGACCTTCGGGCTGCGCGTGCCCACACTGCGGCCGGCGCTCGGCTGGACGCTGGCCGCCTACGCGGCGTTCTGGGTGGGGGCGATCGTCGTCGGGATCGCCTTCGGCAACCCCGAGGAGCAGGACATCGTCACCGACCTCAAGGCCGAGGACTCGTTCGCGGTGCTCGCCGGCTTCGGGGTCATGACGTGCGTCGTCGCGCCGATCGCCGAGGAGTTCTTCTTCCGCGGCTTCATGTACCGCGTGCTCGCCGAGCGCACCAACGTCGCGCTCGGCGCCGTGGTCACCGGCGCGGTGTTCGGGCTCGTCCATCTCCCCAGCGGCGATCTGGTCGGCGTGCTCGTGCTCGGCCTCTTCGGCGTCGCCCTCTGCTTCGTGCTCTGGAAGACGGCGTCCTTGATTCCGTGCATCATGTTGCACGCGTTCCATAACTCGATCTCGTTCGGCTTCACGAAGGAGCTGCCCTGGTGGGGATTCCTGTTGCTCATCGCCGGGAGCGTCATGACGACGCTCGCCCTGTCGCTGGTTGCCATGCGCGCCGTGCCCTCGGCACAGCGCTCGCCGGCCTGACCGCGATCGCACTGCTCCCCGCGGCCGCCGCGGCGCAGACGCCACCACCGGCTCCCGTCGAGGGCACGATGAGGCTCCAGCTCGAGGACGTGCACCGCGACGGCAAGCGCCGCGTCGCGATCACGCGCGAGAAGTTCGGCGTGCGCGGCTTCGTGCGCCCGTACGTCGCCGGCCAGAAGGTCGAGGTCAGGTTCCTGCGCAAGGGCCGCGTGATCCACACCGTCACCAAGCGGCTGCGGCCGGTCAACGGCGGTCGCGCCGGCTCGTTCCTGACCGCGTACCGCGCGCGGCGGGCCGGCCCGATCGCGGTGCGCGCGATCCACGAGGCGACGCCGGAGCTGGCCGTCGTGCGCGCGCCGGCCCAGTGGCTGGCCGTTCTCGGGCCCGACCTCAGCTCCCGCACGATGGTGCGGCTGTTCCAGAAAGGGCTGGCGAAGCTGCACTACGCCGTGCCGCGCAGCGGCTCGTTCGACAGCGGCACGGCGCGCGCGGTGATGGCCTACCGCAAGGTCCGCAGCATGGCTCGCACGTACACGGCGACGCGCGAGATCGTGCGCGACGTGCTGCGCGGCCGCGGCGAGTTCGACGTGCGCTACCCGAAGGACGGGCGCCACGTCGAGGCCGACCTCTCGCGCCAGGTGCTGGCGCTGATCGAGGGCGACAAGGTGCGCCGGATCTACCACATCTCCTCCGGCTCGCCGTACACGCCGACGGTGCTCGGGCGCTTCCGCGTGTACCGCAAGTCGCCCGGGACGAACGCCAGCGGCATGGTCCACTCGACGTACTTCATCGGCGGCTACGCGATCCACGGCTACCACTCGGTGCCGACGTACAACGCGAGCCACGGCTGCCTGCGGGTGCCGATCCCCGACGCGTGGTCGATCTACCAGTGGATCGGCATGGGCGACGTCGTGCGGGTGTACCCGTAGGCGTGTGCTCGCGCGGGAGACGCTGATCGAGGAGCTGCGCCGCCACGCGCTCGTCGTCGGGGAGGTGACCCTGACGTCGGGCGCGACGGCGCAGTACTACGTCGACGCCAAGCGGGCCGTCCTGCGGCCCGCCGGCTTCCGCGCGCTGGGCGAGCTGGTGGCGGCCTACGCGGCGCAGTGGGACGCCACCGCCGTCGGCGGCCTGACGATGGGCGCCGACGCCCCCGCCTGCGCCGCGCTCGCCGGCGGCGCCGACGTCAAGGCCTTCTTCGTGCGCAAGGAGACCAAGCAGCACGGCCTCCAGCGCAAGGTCGAGGGCCCGCCGCTCGAGCCGGGCGAGCGCTGCCTGATCGTCGAGGACGTCGTGACCACGGGAGGCTCGACCGTCGAGGCGATCGAGGCGGTCCGCGCCGCCGGCCACGAGGTCTGCGGAGTCGTCACGATCCTCGACCGCCTCGCGGGCGGCGCCGAGGCGATCATCCGAGCGGCCGACGGAGCGCCCTACGAGCCGCTGGCGACGATCGACGACGTCTACCCCGACAGACCGGATCGCTGAAGCGCCCCGAGCTGGATTCGAACCAGCGGCCTACTCCTTAGGAGGGAGTCGCTCTATCCGGCTGAGCTATCGGGGCTTAACCGCAGCGTAATCGTTCGAACCGGCCGCGGGCTATCCTCAGCGCCAGAAGCCGCGGCTCGCCGTGGCAGGGAACACAGACGTGACCTGCGTACCCCGAAGTGCGCAGGTACAGGATCCAGCGCTCAGGGGAGCGGGTAGGTTTACCGACCTTAACGGGGAATACGTGCCAGGCGTGCGTGGGTGCGCGCGCTCTGAAGAGGGGCGAAAACTGACCATCGCAGCATCAAGCCGAGAGGCGAGCGGGTGAGCACGGGCGCAGGCGCCAGCGACCTCCTGCACGCGGAGGACAGCGGCCTCGATCGAGATCGTCGCGGGCGAGCAGGCGGTTGCCGCGCGCTCGCCGCTCCAGCTGTTCTGGCGGCGCTTCCGTCGCGACCGCGTCGCGATGACCGCGCTCGTGATGATCGTTCTGCTGATCCTCGTGGCGATCTTCGCCGGCCCGATCTCGCGGCTGCTCGGCGCTCCCGACCCGAACGCGCAGTCGACCGACGCGCTCGACGACTTCGGCCTTCCGTCCGGCCCCAGCAGCGACCATCTGTTCGGCGTCGACACGATCGGCCGCGACGTCTTCGCCCGCGTCCTCTACGGCGCCCAGGTGTCGCTCACCGTCGCGTTCATCGGCACCGGCCTGTCGGTCATCTTCGGCGTCATCCTCGGGCTGATCTCCGGCTTCTACCGGGGCTGGTCGGACACGATCATCGCGCGCTCGCTCGACATCATGCTCGCGTTCCCGGTGCTCCTGCTCGGCCTCGGCCTCGCCACCGCGTGCTCGGGCGCCGACGGCTGCGCGGGCGGGCTGCTCCAGCCCGGCTTGCCGATCGTGATCTTCATCATCGTGCTGGCGAACACGCCCTACGTCGCGCGCATCATCCGCGGCCAGGTGCTGTCGCTGCGCGAGAAGGAGTTCGTCGAGGCATCGCGCTCGCTCGGCGCCTCCAACGGGCGGATCATGTTCCGCGACATCCTCCCGAACCTCGTGGCGCCGATCATCGTCTACGCCACGCTGTTCATCCCGGCGAACATCCTCCTGGAGGCGGCGCTCTCCTTCCTCGGGGTCGGCGTCCAGCCGCCCCGCGCCTCCTGGGGCAAGATGCTCTCCGACGCCATCGCGATCTTCAACGACGCGTGGTGGTTCATGTTCTTCCCGGGCATGGCGCTCCTGCTCACGGTCCTCGCCTTCAACCTCGTCGGCGACGGCCTGCAGGACGCCCTCAACCCCAAGGGCACGAAGTCCCGATGACCTCTGCTCCTCCCAATCCGAACGAAACGAAAGGACGCTCTATGCGACGGTCCGTTCAATGGACTCTCATCGTCGGCGTCCTGCTCGCGCTGACCCTCGGGGTCGCCGCCTGCGGCGGCGACGACGATTCCGGCGAGCAGGGCACGACTACAGGCACGCCGGCCGAAGGCAAGAAGGGCGGCAAGCTCACCGCGCTGTGGGCGGGCGACACCGACAGCATCGACCCCGGCGTCACGTACTACCAGATGGGCACCCAGATCATCCGGTCGACCCAGAAGACGCTGTACGCGCCGAAGATCGACGACGCTGCCGTCACCGAGCCCGACCTCGCCGAGAGCGATCCGCAGATCGCCGAGGACGGCTGCACCGTGACCGTCAAGATCAAGGAGGGCGTGAAGTTCTCCCCGCCCGTCGATCGCGCCGTCACGACGGCTGACGTCAAGTACGCGATCGAGCGCGGCTTCTTCAACAACGTCAACAACGGCTACGCCGGCCCGTACTTCGGCCCGGTCGACGGCGCCGAAGGTCGCGGTGAAGCCCGGTACGAAGATCCCCGGCATCGAGACGCCGGACGACACCACGATCGTCTTCAACCTCGCGAAGGCCGACGGCGCGGACAAGTGCGCGGGCGGCATCCTCGCCCAGGCGCTCGTCATGCCGCTGACGGCCCCGGTGCCGGAGGAGTACGCCAAGAAGTTCGACGCCGGCAAGACCAGCACGTACGGCGAGAACCAGGTGACGACCGGTCCCTACATGATCGAGAACGACGCCCAGGGCAAGGCGATCGGCTACGAGGCCGGCCGCCGGATCCACCTGGTGCGCAACCCGAACTGGGACGAGAGCCTCGACAACCGCCCGGCGTACGTCGACGAGATCGACGTCCAGCAGGGCAACGACGACGCGACCGTGATGTCGCGCAAGATCCTCGACGGCCAGAGCATGATCAACGGCGATCAGCCGCCGCCGCCGGCGATCCTCAAGCAGGCGCTGACGCAGCAGAAGGACCAGATCGCGCTGACCGCCGGGCGGCAGCGGCCGCTGGATCTCGCTGAACACGACGGTCAAGCCGTTCGACAACCTCGACGTCCGCAAGGCCGTGTCGGCGGGCATGGACCGTGACGCGCTGCGCCTGACGCGCGGCGGCGAGGCGATCGGCGACATCGCGACGCACTACCTCCCGCCGGGCCTGGCGGGCCACGAGGAGGCCGGCGGGCTCGAGGGCTTCGGCCTCGACTTCATGGCCAACCCGAAGGGCGACAAGGCGCTGATGGCCGAGTACTTCAAGAAGGCGGGCTACGCCTCCGGCAAGTACGAGGGCAGCGAGAAGCTCCTGATGGTCTCCGACAACGAGGGCGTCGGCGCGAACACCGCCGAGGTCGCCGCCGAGCAGCTCCGCGGCATGGGCTTCGACGTCGAGCTGCGCCAGGTGACGCACGACGCGATGTACAACAAGTTCTGCAACCGGCCCCCGGCGAACGTCGCGATCTGCCCGAACGTGGGCTGGATCAAGGACTTCGCGGACCCGCAGACCTATCTCGACCCGACGTTCAACGGCGAGAACATCATCCAGACGAACAACGTCAACTGGCCTGAGCTCGACGTTCCGGAGCTCAACAAGGCGATGAACGACGCCAAGCTGCTCGTCGAGCCGCAGGAGCGGGCCGATGCGTGGGCCGAGATCGACCGCATGGTCAGCGAGCAGGCGCCGACCATCAACTGGATCTGGGACAAGGACGTCAGCCATCCAGTCCTCCAACGTCCAGGGCGTCGTCGACGAGTCGAACGGCATCTGGGACTGGGCGCACACCTCGCTCAAGTAGGACTGATCGGGACCCCCGCCCACCCCGCTGACTGGCGGGGCGGGCGGGACCCATCCTCCATCACAGAGAACCTGCCATGGCCGCCTACATCGTCCGCCGCCTCGCCTGGGTGATCGTGCTGCTGTTCGTGATCACCCTGATCACGTTCATCATCTTCACGGTCCTGCCCGCCGCCGACCCGGCGGCGCTGCGCGCCGGCCGCCAGCCGTCGCCTGAGCTGATCGAGTCGATCCGCCAGCAGTTCGGGCTCGACGACCCCAAGCCCGTGCAGTTCGTGCGCTACATCGGCGACATCTGGCCGTTCGACAGCGACGGCGCGAACTTCGGCTACTCGTTCCAGTCGAACGCCGCCGTGCTGCCGCAGATCCTCGACCGGCTGCCGGCCACCATCTTCCTGACCGCGGGCGCGGTCGTGCTGTGGCTGTGCATCGCGATCCCGATCGGCACGATCTCCGCCGTCCGCACCGGGTCGTGGATGGACCGCCTGACGATGGGCCTGGCGCTGATCGCGATCTCGGCGCCGGTCTACTTCCTCGGGCTCGTCGCGCTGTTCCTGTTCGACGAGGACATCGGCCGCTTCCCGCTGCTGCCCGGCAGCGGCGCCTACCAGGACGCCGAGGGCTTCTTCGGCAAGGCGGGCGCGCTGATCATGCCGTGGTGCGTGCTGGCGGCGGCGTTCGCCGCGATCTACGCGCGCTTCCTGCGCGGCAACCTGATCGACACGATGCAGGAGGACTACATCCGCACGGCGCGGGCCAAGGGCCTGTCGGAGCGGCGGGTGATCTTCCGCCACGGCGTGCGCTCGGCGATCACGCCGATCGTCACCCTGCTCGGGCTCGACATCGGGATCCTGCTGGGCGGCGCGATCCTCACCGAGACCGTCTTCAACATCCAGGGAATCGGGCGCTTCGCCTACGACGCGATCGTGCGCTTCGACCTGCCCGTGATCCAGGGGACGGTGCTGTTCGGTGCCTTCTTCATCGTCATGATGAGCTTGATCGTGGACATCCTGTACGCCTTCATCGACCCGCGGGTCCGGTACTGATGGCCGCTCCGCTGCTGGAGGTCGAGGACCTCCGGGTGCACTTCGAGACCGAGGACGGGCTGGTGAAGGCCGTCGACGGGATCTCCTACACGGTCGACCGCGGCGAGACGCTCGGGATCGTCGGCGAGTCGGGGTCCGGGAAGTCGGTCTCCTCGCTCACGGTCATGGGCCTCACCCGCGCGCGCAACGCGAGGATCTCGGGCACCGTGCGCTTCGACGGGCGCGACCTGCTCGGCGCCTCCGACGAGGACCTGCGGAGCATCCGCGGCGACGAGATCGCGATGATCTTCCAGGACCCGCTGTCGTCGCTGCACCCGTTCTACAAGGTCGGCGACCAGATCGTGGAGGCGATCCACGCGCACAAGGACGTCTCCAAGGCGCAGGCCTTCGACCGCGCGGTCGAGATGCTCGGCCTGGTCGGCATTCCGGAGCCGCGGCGGCGCGCGGACTCCTACCCGCACGAGTTCTCCGGCGGCATGCGCCAGCGCGCGATGATCGCCATGGCGCTCGCCAACGACCCGAAGCTGCTGATCGCCGACGAGCCGACCACGGCGCTCGACGTCACCGTGCAGGCCCAGATCCTCGAGCTGATCGAGCGGCTGCAGAGCGAGTTCGACACCGCCGTCGTCGTCATCACGCACGACCTCGGCGTGGTCGCCGAGGTCGCCGACAAGATCTCCGTCATGTACGCGGGGCGGATCGTCGAGAAGGGCAACGTCGACACGATCTTCAACGCGCCCGAGCACCCGTACACGTGGGGGCTGCTGAGCTCGATCCCGCGCATGGACGCCCCGCGCGGGGAGGAGCTCGTGCCGATCCCCGGCCGCCCGCCGTCGCTCATCCACCTGCCCGGCGGCTGCTCGTTCCATCCGCGCTGCCCGTACGTGCGCGACGCCCACCGGCGGGTCGAGCCGCCGCTCGAGCCGGTCGAGGGCGATCCGGCGCATGAGGTCGCGTGCCTGCTCACGTCGTCCACCCGGCGCAAGCTGTGGGCCGAGCTCGAGGCCGGCGTCAAGCCCGACGAGGCGCGCCGCGACGTGATCGAGGAGGGCGCGGCATGACCACGGGCGAGCCGCTGCTGGAGATCCGCGACCTGGTCAAGCACTTCCCGATCCGCCAGGGGTTGCTCCAGCGCCAGGTCGGCGCGGTGCGTGCCGTCGACGGCGTGTCGCTCGACGTGCTGCGCGGCGAGACGCTGGGGATCGTCGGCGAGTCGGGCTGCGGCAAGTCGACCACCGCGCGGCTGCTCCTGCGCCTGATGGACCCGACGAGCGGCTCGGTCAAGCTCGACGGCGAGGAGATCGCCACCGTCAAGGGGCCGCGGCTGAAGGAGCTGCGCCGCGGCATGCAGATGATCTTCCAGGACCCGTACTCGTCGCTGAACCCGCGCAAGACGGTCGGCACGATCATCTCCGAGCCGTTCGCCATCCACGGGCTGGCCACCGGCGAGGGTGAGCGCAAGCGCACGGTGCAGGACCTGATGGACCGCGTGGGGCTGAACCCCGAGCACTACAACCGCTACCCGCACGAGTTCTCGGGCGGCCAGCGGCAGCGCATCGGCGTCGCGCGTGCCCTCGCCTTGAAGCCGAAGGTGATCGTGGCCGACGAGCCGGTGTCCGCGCTCGACGTCTCGATCCAGGCGCAGATCCTCAACCTGCTGCGCGAGCTCCAGCGCGAGATGGGGATCACGCTCATCTTCATCGCGCACGACCTGTCGGTGGTCCGCCACATGTGCGATCGGATCGCGGTCATGTACCTCGGCAAGGTCGTCGAGCTGGCCACCAACGAGCAGCTCTACGCCCACCCGCGGATGCCGTACACGGGCGCGCTGATGTCGGCCGTCCCCGTGCCGCAGCCGCGCCTGGCGGCGGCCAAGAAGCGCCAGATCCTCGCCGGCGACGTCCCCTCGCCCGCGAACCCGCCGCCGGCCTGCCGCTTCCACACGCGGTGCTGGAAGGCGGAGGAGATCTGCCGCCACGAGGACCCGCCGCTCGAGGCCAAGGAGGGCGGCAACATCGCCGCCTGCCATTTCCCGCTGACGGACGCGGAAGTGCTCGAGCGCGTGCCTACCGCGAAGACCGCTTAGCCGTTCGTTCCTCGGCGAACGTCAACGTCAACGCAACGCGCTGGGTAGGGGAGGGTGAGGGTGCCGGCCGGTGTGCGGAAACCGGACAACCCGTCGCGCGGGCGGGCGGTTGGCCGGTTGCACCGCCCGCGTCCAGGAAACGGACACGCCAGGATCTCGCGGGCGCGATTGCCGGTTGGTGTACACAAGTGGCCAACCGGGCCCGTCGAACGGGCCTCGTGTCCACTTGTGCACCACTATCGCGCCTAAGTGGCCAACCACCGCGCGATCGGGGGACCATTGTCCCCTTTCGCACCCCCACTCTCCCTACCCAGCGCAGTTGACATTCGTCGGGGCCAGCACTACCGCCGCAAAGCGAGCCGCGCCAGGCGGTCGTCCCACTCGGCGCCCACGGCGGCCATCCACTCCATCGCGTCCACCATCGGGGCGGGAGTGAGCGTGTAGCGCGTCTCCCGCCCCTGGCGGGTCGACTCGACAAGGCCGGCGCTGGAGAGCGCGACGAGGTGCTTGGCGACGGCCTGGCGGGTGATCGGGAGCTCTCCCGCGAGATGTGATGCGGTCAGGCCGGGCCGCTCGGCGAGCGAGAGCATGACCTCGCGGCGCGTGGGGTCGGCCAGCGCCCCGAAGACCTCGTTCAGGCCGGGCACAGCGCGGCGGCGGAGGCCAGCGCGGTGAGCTTCGGGCCCCACACCACGTCGTGGCGCTCCTCGGTCACGACGAACCGCGTGCCCTCGTCGTGGTCTTCGAGCTGCCAGACGACCCGCGAGTCCTCCCAGCTGAACTCGATCAGCTCGCCGGGCTCGACGCGCTCGACGACGCCCTCGCGATCGTCGAAGCGCAGCGGCGCGCCCTCCTCGGGCTCGAACTCGACGTCGTCGGCGAGCCACTCGCGCAGCTCGTCGGGCTCGGTCACCAGCTCCCACGCGCGCTCGCGGGGCACCGGGAGGACGATCTCGCGAGTCACGCAACTCATGGGTTGCGCATAGTACCATGGACGAAACGCGCAACCGGTTGCGGTTGCCTAACAGGAGGAAAGGAAGACACCCATGCCCCTGGTTCCCGTCGTCGTCCAGCAGGACTCTCGTGGCGAGCGCTCGTTCGACATCTACTCCCGGCTGCTGCGCGAGCGCGTGGTGTTCCTCGGGAGCCCCGTCGACGACGACGTCGCCAACCTCGTCGTCGCCCAGCTCCTGCACCTCGAGGCCGAGGACCCGGAGAAGGACATCCAGCTCTACGTCAACTGCCCGGGCGGCGTGGTCTACGCCGGGCTGGCGATCTACGACACGATGCGCTTCATCAAGCCCGACGTGGCGACGACGTGCTGCGGGATCGCGATGTCGATGGGCTCGCTGATCCTGGCCGGCGGCGCTCCCGGCAAGCGGGCGGCGCTGCCGAACTCGCGCATCCTGGTCCACCAGCCGAGCGGCGGCTTCCAGGGGCAGGCGACCGACATCCAGATCCATGCGCGCGAGGCGCTCGCGCTGCGCCGCCGGATCGAGGAGATCTACGCCGAGCACACCGGCCGGCCGGTCGACGAGGTCTCCGACGCGCTCGAGCGCGACCGCTTCTTCACGCCCGAGGAGGCGCGCGACTACGGGCTCGTGGATCGGGTGATGGCGAGCCGCAACGGCTACGTGCCGTCGTCCTCGTACAGCGACTCGCGGGCGAGCTCGCCGGCCGAGTCGTCGTAGAGGGCGATCTCGAGGTAGTCCTCGCGGTAGGCGTCGGGCGCGATCAGCGTGTAGCGGTTCTCGGCCACCCGGCACTGGTCGACGGTCAGGCCCGCCAGCTCGGCGGTGGCCGTCGCGCCGCCGCGCACGAGCGGGACGCCCCACACGAGCGTCATCGCCGCGACCTTGCCGTTCTCGCCGCGCCAGCCGCCGATCACCTCTTCGCAGAGGTCCATCTCCCACTCGGGGTGGCGGTCGGAGGTCTCGTCGGTGAAGTCGGCCCACGAGTAGAAGTCGCCGGGCTCGGACTCCTCGTCGCCGGGGGTGAAGGAGACGTAGCCGAAGAGGTCGAGCCCGTTGCTCGTGCGCGCCGTGACGGGGACGAACGTGCGTCCCGCCCACGTGCGGTCGGGGAACCACGTCATCGAGCCGGGATCGCCGAGCTCGGTGCCCTCGGTGTCGATCCGCAGGGCGGCGGCGAGGAACTCGGCCTGCAGCGTGTCGGCCCAGCGGCCGTACGGCAGCGGGTCCTGCGGGGGCTCGGCGGCGAAGCGGCAGACGAAGCGTTCCTCGGGCGGCATGAGCGGGGCAGCTTAGTGCCCGCTACGGAACTTCGATGAGCAACGTCACCGGACCGTCGTTGACGAGCGCGACGTCCATCATCGCTCCGAAGACGCCGCGCCGGGCGTCGAGGCGCGCGCAGAAGCGCTCGTACAGCGGCTCGGCGAGCTCGGGTCGCGCGGCGGCCACGTACGCGGGACGGTTGCCCTTGCGCGTGTCGCCGTAGAGCGTGAACTGGGAGACGCAGAGCACCTCGCGGTCGCCCAGCGGCTCGTTCATCCGGCCGTCGGCGTCGGGGAAGATCCGCAGGGTGCGGACCTTGTCCGCCAGGCGGTCCGCGTCGGCCTCCGTGTCGTCGTGCGTGATGCCGAGCAGCACGAGCAGCCCTGGCCCGATCTCGGCGACGCGCTCGCCCTCGACGTCGACCGACGCGCGGCTGACGCGCTGCACGAGCGCGCGCATCAGGCGACGAGCGACGCGGCCAGCAGCACGGGTACCGAGATCATCGTCGTCCACACGATGGCACCCGCGGCGAACGGCACGTCGAGTCCGTACACGTGGGCGAGCACGACGATGTGGAGGCCGGCCGGCATCGTCGAGACGAGCAGGAAGGCCGCGGGCAGGTCGATGAACGGGGCCGCCAGCGCGACGAGCAGCGCGGGCGCGAGCAGCAGGCGGACCACGATCGCGGCGCCGATCGGCGCGCTCAGCGGCGGCGGGAACTTCAGCGCGCCCTCCTCGGCCTCCTCGGCCAGCGTCACCCCGACCGCGAAGAAGCCGAGCACCGGTACGGCGAACACGAGCGCGCGCGAGATGTCGACGAGCAGATCGGGCGCCAGCGCAGGCGGGCGCCGCGAGCGCGAGTACGACCGCCGCCAGCGGCGGGTTGCGCACGAAGAAGGCGCGGATCCGCTGCGGCACGGTCTCGCCCGCTTTGGTGCCGGTCGCGGCCGCGATCGCGAACGAGCCGACGAAGAACACCGGCTGCTGGACGAGCGCGTCGTAGGCGACGGCCTCCGAGACGTCGTCGAAGCCCAGCAGGGCGGCCGTGACGGCGATCCCCATCAGCCCGGTGTTGGCCTGCAGCGCGACGATCGCCAGCACGCCGGCCGTGGGCCGCTCGAGGTGCAGCAGTCGGCGGCCCACGAACCACGCCACCAGCGCCGCGAGCACGAGCGCGGCCCAGCCGAGGACGATTCCGATGCCGACGTCGGCGCTGACCTCGAGCCGCGCGATGTTGAAGAACGTGACGAACGGCATCACGCCGTAGAGCAGGAGCTTGAGGATTGCGCGCGCCCACCGCCCGGCACGGGCCCCCGCGCGCCGCTCGGCCTCGACCCCCGCCGCCAGCGACGCGGCGATGGCGAGGGCGATCCAGATCAAGCGTCGCGGAGCGCCGCCGCGGCGCGCTCGGGCGAGGTGATGCAGAGGTTCACGCCCGTCCCGAGCTCGAGCCCGGCGAGGTGCGTGAGGCGGGGCATGATGTCGATCCGCCAGCAGAAGCGGTCGGCGCCCTCGGGCGCGGTGCGGACCCACAGGTTGAGCGGCGGCGTGGCGCCCAGGTGGCGGCGCAGCCGGCTGAGGACGTCGTGCAGGAGCGCGGCGCCCAGCGGCCCGTCGTCCTCGAAGCGGGCACGCGAGCGGCGGGGCGCGATCATGAGCTGGAACGGCACGCGGGAGGCATACGGCGCCATCGCCACCGCCTCGTCGTCGATCGCGACGATCCGCGCGCGTTGGCGGACCTCCTCCTGCACGAGGTCGGCGAGCACGTCGCCGCCCATCGTCCGGGCGGCGTAGGCGCCGAAGCGCTCCCGCTCACGGGCGATCGCGGCGGGCACGAAGCGCAGCGCGTAGAGCTGGGCGTGGGTGTGCGGGAGCGAGGCGCCCGCCTCCTTGCGCTCGTTGACGATCAGGTGGCGACAGGCGCAGCCGGCATGCGCGCGCATGCGCTCCCGCCACGCCTCCATCGCCGTCTGCACCTGCTCGGGCGTCAGGTCCGAGAGCGAGACGACGGGGTCCGGCGCGTTGACGATCACCTCGTGCCGGCCCGCGGCCGGCTGGGCGGTGAAGAGATCGGGGTTGGCGTGCGGCTCGGGCTCGGTGGCGTCGGGCGCGAGCGCCGGGTAGAGGTTGGGGACGACGCGGACGGTCCAGCCGGGCGTGTCCGGCGCACCGCCGTCCGGGCGCACCGCGTACAGCTCGGGCGGCGTCTGGTCCTCGTGGCCGAGGGCGAACGGGTCGCGCTCGGGATCGATCGGCGGCGGCGGCTCGATGTCGAAGCCTCCGCCGGGCCGGCCGGCGCGTTCGGACGCGATGATGGTCTTGAGACCCGTGAGCGGGTCGACGCGGATCTCGCTCACAGGTAGCGGTCGATGTCGGCTTCCAGTTCGGCGCGGGTCGTGTACTCGCCCGCCTTGATGAACGCGGTGCGGCCGCGGTCGTCGACGAAGATCGTCATCGGGAAGAACTTGGCTGCCTTCAGCGTCTGGGCGATCTTCTCCGGCGCGGGGTCCTCGTAGGACGGATACGGGATCGGGCGCTCCGCGAGGAAGCGCTCGGCCGCCGGGCGCTTGTCCGCGGCGTTGAGGCCGAGGAAGGCGACGGTCTTGCCCCGCTCGCTGGCGACCTGCTGGAAGACCGGGAACTCGGACCGGCACGGGCCGCACCAGGACGCCCACTTGTTGATCACCACGGGCGTCCCGCGGAGCTGCCGCAGGCGCTTCTCGAACGCCTCGACCCCGCCGGCGAGGATCGTCGCCGACTGCTCGTGCAGCGCCGCGAGCGGCGCCGGGGCGCCGGCCAGGTCGCGCTTGGCCTGGGCGAGGTCGAAGGCGTCGTCCGCGGCCGGCCGCTCGGTCTTCCCGCCCGCCTGGGCGAGCCCGATCACCACGACAGCGACCAGCGCGAGGGTGGCGAGAACGGCGATCAGGCGGCGCATCTGGGGGTCAGGATGGCAAAGAGGACGAGCGGCTTCTCGACTCGCAGCTCGCGCGAGCGCCTAGCTAGAATGGACGAGCCTGCGGGGGCAGACGCTCTGAGGGCCCGATCCGGTTCCTTCGAGCCCGAGGTTCCTCGCAGAGGCGAGGCCGCGCGGAGTTCAGCCGCGGCCTTCTCACCGCGAATCGACGAGCCTTTCCTTGGCTGAGACCACGCCAGTGGCCACGACGGCTACGACCCTACCTTCCACCGACGCGATCGAGCGGGCTTCGAAGTTTGCCCGCGAGCCGTTCCTCTCCGAGGGCGAGGATCCCGCGGCCCTGCTCGCGCCCGGCACCGCCCATCGCCGGGCGCTCGACGCCGCGCTGGCGGAGATCGAGGCGGGCCTCGCCGCGCCTTCGGTGGCCTGGCGGCGCACGTTCTCGCTGCTGCTCGGCCTCGAGCGGCTGCTGAGCGTCGAAGAGCCCAAGCTGGTCGACGGCACGGTGCTCTCCGCCCACCAGGTCGACGCGCTCTCGGGCACGCTCACCGCTCTGCTCGCCGAGGCCCAGCGCAACGGGAACGGCAACGGCGCCGCCGCCATCGTCGATCCGGTGCTCGCGCCGGTCGGCATCCCGGGCGAGGAGGAGCTCGACGACGAGGACGAGCCCGAAGAGCCGATGGACTGGGACGAGTCCTCCGGCGACGAGCCCGCCGAGGCGGAGGAGGACCCGAACGCCGGCAAGCGCTTCTGGTTCGAGCACGCCACGGGCGCCGGCAAGACGGTGGCGGCGCTCGGCTTCGTGGAGGCGTCGCGCACCGGCGGGGTGCTCATCCTCACCCACCGCCGCAACCTCGTCGACCAGTTCCACGGCGAGCTGCGCGACCGCGGATACGGCAAGCGCATCTGCCCCGCCCTGCTCAAGGGCGAGGACCGCGCCGACGGGCCGGTCACGGTCGAGACCTACCAGTGGTTCGTGCGCAACGCCGGCAACGTCTCCGACGCGTACACGATCGTCATCTGCGACGAGGCGCACACCGCGCTGGGGGAGAAGACCTCGGCGTCGATCCGCCAGTGGGCGGGCCCGATCTTCATCGGCATGACCGCGACAGGCGCCCTGATCGCCCGCCACGTCACCGACCTGTTCCCGACGCAGACCTCGCGCTTCGATCTCGCGCAGGCCGCACGCCGCGGCGTGATCTCCCCGCTGCGATGCGTGCGCATCCCGCCGGGGCCGGGCGTGCGGACGATCGCCAAGGTGCCGCTGCGCCGCGGCGAGGTGGACACCGAGTTCGACCAGGAGATGCTGGCCGAGCTGCTGGACCAGCTGCCGTTCAACCTGGCGATCGCCGACCTCTACAAGACGCGCTTCAACGGCGTGCCGGGCGTCGTCTACGCCGCCGGCGTGCGCCACGCGTACAACGTCGCGCAGGCGTTCCGCGACGTCGGGCTGAAGGCGCAGGCCGTGTCCGGCGAGACGCGCAAGCGCGAGCTGGCCAACATCCTCGCCCGCTACGAGCGCGGCGACATCGACGTGCTGGTCAACGCCCAGCTGCTCGCCGAGGGCTGGAACTCGCCGCGCGCGACGGTCTGCATGCACCTCGCGCCGACGGCGTCGCGACGCATCTACCAGCAGCGCGTGGGCCGCGTGACGCGCCGTCACCAGGGCAAGGAGGCCGGCATCGTCGTCGACTTCGTGCATCCGGCGACCAAGCACGACGACCCGGTCGTGACGCTGCACTCGCTGCTCGATCGCGACGTCTACCGCGGCGGCGCGATCGTGGTCGGCCCGGTGCGCCGCGGCCGCGGCCGACGGCTGCGCGTCGAGCGCCGCGTGCTCCCCGTCACCGGCGACGAGAACCGCCGGATCGAGGTCTTCGAGCGCGAGCTGTGGCGGATCGCCGTCGAGCACCTCGACTACGGCGAGCAGGTCCAGTGGGCGGCGCTCGCGGGCGCTCGCGTGGCCCCGACGGGCTGGCGGCGGGCGCGGGCGATGCTGCACTTCGACCAGGGCGGCGAGCTCAAGCGCACGTTCCTCACGACCGCGGTCGAGCGCAACAAGAACCCGCAGCTGCGGCTGAAGGCGCTGCAGGAGATCGCGGCCGGGAAGGACGCCGAGGCGTTCGACCGCGCGCTCGACTTCGTCGAGACGTGGCCGCGCGAAGATAAGCGCGAGGGCGTGAAGGTCGTGCTCCAGGCGCTGGCCGAGAAGAAGATCGGGCGGCGCGACCAGGCCAACAACTGGATCTGGCGCTGCGCGAACATGACGCGCGAGGTGCACGAGGAGTACGCCGTGCAGCGCTGGCCCGAGACGAAGCGGCTGCTCGGCCTGCTCGTGAACTCGTCGGGCGGCGCCCACGCGCGCAACGCGCGCCGGCTGGTGCACGCGGCGCGCCAGCAGGACCGCCGGCTGGCGGCGGCGCTGCTGGCGGCGGCGCTCCCGCACACCGCCGAGGCCGGCGAGGTCGTCAACGGCGCGCGCACCCGGATGTCGCGCAAGCCGGCGGCTCTGGCGCGCGAGCTGCTGCGCAACTTCCCGAAGGGCAAGGGGCGCTCGAAGCGGCGCCGCAAGCGCAAGCCCGCGGGAGAGGAGACAGCGCCCGAGGTCGTGACGGCGTCCACGGCGGTCGAGTCGGGCGACGGAGGGGCTCCCAAGCCGCGCCGCTCTCGCCGCCGGCGCGTGTCGGCCGACGACGGTCAGCCCGCTCCGGAGTCCGCGACCACCGGCGAGGCGCCAGCCGACGACTCGCCGGCGCCCGAGGAGGCGCCGAAGCGTCGCGCGCGCCGCCCGCGCGCGGCGGCCGCCACCGATGGCGCGCCCGCCGAGGCGCCGAAGCCCCGCGCACGGCGGACGAAGGCCCCCGACGCCGCCGTGGCGCCGAAGGCCGACGACGGCTCGCCGACCGCCGACGCGCCGAAGCCCCGGCCGCGGCGACGCGCCACGCCCAAGGCTCCGCCCAACGGCGCCACGAACCCGCTCGAAGCCGCCACCGAGGCGGTCCGGGCCGCGGTCCGCGGCGCCTCCAGCGACTGAGCCGCGTTAGGTCAGGTGCACCTCGCCGGCGTCGAGCACGATCTCGCCTCCGCCGTCGAGCCGCACCCGCAGCGCGCCGCGCTCGTCGATGCCGGCCCCGGTCCCCGAGCCCGCGGCCCAGGTCAGCCGGCGGCCGAGCAGCGCGTCGCGCTCGCGCAGCGCCGCGAGACACGCGTCCGTCGGCTCCGCGAGCCGTCGCTCGAGCGCGTGCAGCAGTTCCGCCAGCGCGGCGTCGAGCTCGCGCGCGGACGCCCCAGCGTCCCGCGCTCCGGCGATCAGGTCGCCGGCTCGAGCGCGACGTTGACGCCGATGCCGAGCACCGCCCAGCCCTCCTGCGGCCGGCCCTCGGCGAGGATGCCGGCGACCTTCAGCCCGTCGAGGAGCACGTCGTTGGGCCACTTGACGCGCGCGGCCGCGCCCGCGAGGTCGGCGACGGCGAGCCCCGCGCGCAGCGAGAGCAGCGCGTCGTGCTCTCGCAGCACGAGCGAGAGCAGCAGCGCCGAGCCGGCCGGCGCGACCCACGTCCGCCCCTGGCGCCCGCGGCCGGCCGTCTGGACGCCCGCGGTGACCAGCGTGCCGTGAGGCGCTCCGGCGATCGCCAGCGTCGCGCGCTCGGTCGTTGGTCGACGTCGTCTCGCGCAGGTGCAGGCGCGGGCGTCCGAGGCGCACACGGCCCCCGGGCCGGACCTCGTCGCCCGAGTTCACTCCGCCTCCAGGCGCACCTCGTCGCCCGGCCGGACGCCGAGCAGCGCCGCCGCGTCGCCGCCGTTGACGGCCAGCGCCAGCGCGCCGCCTGCGTCCTCGTAGAGCAGCAGCGCTCCCGACCCGACGTCGGAGAAGGTGCGCGCGACGACGCCGCGCACCCGCCGCCCGCCGGTGCGCGCCGCGACCGCGTCGCCGAGCCGCAGCCCGCGCTCCATCAGGTCGGCGTGGCTGGCGTCGAGGATCGCGTTGCCGTACGTGTCCGCCGCCACGACGTGCGCCACCAGCGCGTCACTCTCCTGGCGTGGCCGCGAGCGCTCGAGCGTGACGAGCTCTGCGGCGTCGACCGGCGCGCCCGCCTGCGCCAGCGGCTCCCCGCACGCGAGGCGGGCGGCCACCGGCGCGAAGACGTCGCGGCCGTGGAACGTCGCCGACACCGGCTCGAGGCGCCATGCCGACGCGGAGATCTCGACCGCCTCCGCCACGCCGCCGAACCGCTCGGCCGCGGGCACGAGGAGGCCATTGTCGGGGCCGACGAGCAGCCGGTCCTCCGCCTGCGTGCGCAGCGCGATCGCCCGCCGCTGCGCGCCCACCTCGGGATCGACCACCGCCAGGTGGACGCCGGCGGGCGCGTACGGAAGCGCACGCTCGAGCATCCGCGCTCCCGCCTGCACGTCCTGTCGCGGAACGCCGTGGCCGAGGTCGATCACGCGCGCGTCCGGCGCGAGACGGGCGATCACGCCGTGGACCACGCCGACGAACTCGTCGGCCAGCCCGTAGTCGGAGAGGAACGTGATCGGGAGCGTCATCGGTCGGCCAGCAGCGCGTCGACGAGCCCGTCGGGCGTGTGGGGGTCGGCTTCGAGGTGCGGCTCCGCGCCGTGCTCGCGCAGCGCGGCGCTCGTCGCGGGTCCGATCGAGGCGAGCCGCGGGCCGTGGAGTGCGCCGTCGCCCGCCGCCTCGGCGAAGAAGCGCACCGACGAGGCGGAGGTGAAGAGCAGGTAGTCGGCCGCGGCGGCGGCGGTGCGGGTGTTCTCGTCGAGCGGCTCGGCGACCGTGCGGTAGAGCGGGAGCAGGTCGACGTGCGCGCCGCGAGCGCGGAGGGCGTCGGGCAGCACGTCCCGACCCTCCGCGGCGCGGG
Source organism: uncultured Solirubrobacteraceae bacterium (assembly GCA_963838655.1). Taxonomy (GTDB): domain Bacteria; phylum Actinomycetota; class Thermoleophilia; order Solirubrobacterales; family Solirubrobacteraceae; genus DASSUW01. The sequence continues at coordinate 141,218 of CAWIRW010000018.1, forward strand.
CGACGAGCACCCGCTCGGCGGGCACGTCGGCGAGCGCCTCGACCAGCCCTTCGGCGACCGCTCGCTCGGGCACCACGTCGGGCTCGATCCCGCGGGCGCGCAGCGCGGCGGCGGTGCCGGGGCCGATGGCGGCGACCGTCCGGCCGGCGAGCGCCCGGGCGTCGCGCAGGCGGTCGAGCAGCAGCTCGGCGCCGTTCGGCGACGTGACGCACACGAGGTCGTAGCCGTTCAGTGGCGGGAGCGGCGTGTCGAGCGGCTCGATGCGGATCGCCGGCGCCTCGATGACCGTCGCGCCGAGCGTCCGCAGTCGGGCGGCCAGCGCGCTCGCCTGGGCACGCGCGCGGGTGACGGCGACCGTGCGGCCGTGCAGCGGGCGGTGCTCGAGCCACGCGAGCTGGTCCCGCATCGCCGCGACTTCGCCGACCAGCGTGATCGCGGGCGCGCGGATGCCCTCCTCCTGCGCGCGGGCGGCGATGTCGGCGAGCGTGGCGACGACCGTGCGCTGGCCGGGCAGGGTCCCTCGCTCCACGACGGCGGCGGGCTGGCTGCGCGGAGCGACCGCCGGCGACGAGCCGCTCGGCGATCCGCGGCAGCGTGCGCACGCCCATGTAGAAGACGAGCGTGCCCGGGAAGGCGGCGAGCGCGGGCCAGTCGATCGCCGACTCGGGCTTGTCGGGATCCTCGTGGCCGGTGACGAAGGCGACGCCGCTGGCGACGTCGCGGTGGGTGACGGGGATGCCGGCGTACGCGGGCGCGGCGACGCCGGCCGTCACGCCCGGCACGACCTCGAACGGGATCCCGGCCTCCCGCAGCACGAGCGCCTCCTCGCCGCCGCGGCCGAAGACGAACGGGTCGCCGCCCTTGAGCCGCACCACACGGCGCCCGGCGCGGGCGTGCTCGAGCAGCAGACGGTGCGTGTCGTCCTGCGGGAACTGCGGGCCCTCGCCCTGCTTGCCGACGTAGACGATCTCGGCCTCGGGGCGGGCATGGCTCAGCGCCTCGGGCGGGATCAGGCGGTCGTAGAGGATCACGTCGGCGGCCGCGATCAGCTCGACCGCGCGGACGGTCAGCAGGCCGGGGTCGCCGGGGCCGGCGCCGACGAGATGGACGATGCCGCTCACCGTGCCGCCATCGCCTCGGCCGCGCGCAGGAGGTCGGCCGCGCCCGCCGCGAGCATCCGCTGCGCGAGCTCGACCCCGGCCGCCGGCCGCGGTTCGTCCGCCCCCAGCGCGATCTCGTCGACGAGCCACTCCGAGCCGTCGGGCAGGCCGGCGAAGCCGCGAATGCGCGCGGAATCCGCGTGGATTCCCACAGAGGTGTGACAACTTGCGGACAATTCGCGCACGGCGGCCCGTTCCGCGAACAGGCATGCCAAGGTGCGGCGATGGCATGCGGCAGCGGCGACATCGGCAGCGGGGGAGCCCGCTCGGGCCTGGATCGCGATCACGCCCTGCCCCGCGGCGGGCACGAACACGTCGCCGGCCAGCGCCCCGCCCGCCTCCCGGCGGCGGTCGAGCCGGTCGAGGCCGGCGGCGGCGAGCACCAGCACGTCGACCTCGCCCGCCGCGCGCTTGCGCAGCCGCGTGTCGACGTTGCCGCGCAGCTCGCAGACCAGGAGGTCCGGCCGTACGGCCAGCAGCTGCGCGCGCCGGCGCAGCGCGCTGGTCCCGACCCGCGCGCCCTCGCGCACATCCGCCAGCCGTTTCTCGCCCACGATCACGTCGACCGGGTCGGCCCGCCGCGGCGTGGCCACGATCGCGGTGCCGGAGGCGAGCTCGGCCGGCACGTCCTTGGCCGAGTGGACCGCGAGGTCGATGTCGCCGTCCACCAGCGCGGTCTCGAGCGCGCTCACCCAGCGCGACTTGTCGCCGCGCGCGGGATCCACGTCGCCGGCCGTGGTGATCGTCACGAACTCGCTGGCGACGCCGAGCTCGCGCGCCACCGCACGAGCCTGCGCGAGCGCGAGCGTGCTCCCGCGCGTGCCGATCCGCAGGGCAGGGCCGGCGTTCACCGCCGCCGGAGCTCGCGGACCTCGCCGGGCTGCTCGCCGCCGCCCTCGTCCGCCGCCTCCCCGAGGCCGAACAGCTCGCGCAGGAGCTGCAGCCGCGCGTGGCGGTGGCCGCCGTCGAGGCCCTTCACGTGCAGCGTCGGCTCGTGCAGCAGGCGGTTGGCCACGGCGCGGGCGAGCGCCTCGACGCGGCGCCGGTCGCGCTCGGTCATGCCCTCCCAGCGGCCCTCGTTCTCGCGCAGGACCTGGGCGACGACGTCGTCGGCGCGAGCCCGTAGGGCGGACACGGTCGGCATGATCTCGAGCGAGCCGAGCCAGCCCGCGAAGGCCTGGATCTCCTCCTCCACGATGCCCTCGGCGCGGCGCGCCTCGGCCTTGCGCACGGAGATGTGGCCGGCGACCTGCGCCTGCAGCCCGTCGATGTCGAGCAGCGTGACGCCGGGCAGCTCGCCGGCGGCGGCCTCGATGTCGCGCGGGACCGCGAGGTCGACCAGCAGCAGCGGCCGTCCGCGGCGCGCGGCGACCACGACCGCGAGCTCCTCGGCGCCCAGCAGCGTGTGCGGCGAGGACGTCGAGGCGATCACGATGTCCGCGCGGCCGAGCTCGGCCGGCAGCGCGTCGAACGAGCCCGAGGCACCGCCGAACCGCTGGGCGAGCGCGATCGCCCGGTCGCGGCGGCGGTTGGCGATGAACATCGTGGTCACGCCGTGGTCGTGGAGCGCCTGGGCGGTCAGCTCGGCGGTCTCGCCGGCGCCGATGATCACCACGTGCCGCTCGCCGAGGTCGCCGAGCGCCTCCTGCGCAGCGTCGACCGCGACCGACGCCACGCTGGCGCGGCCGACCGAGATCGCGGTCTCGGTGCGCACGCGCTTGCCGGTAGCGAGTGCGGCGCGGAACAGCTTGTTCGTCATCGGCCCGGTCGTGCGGGCCGCCAGCGCAGCCTCGTACGCGCGCTTGACCTGGCCCTGCACCTCGGCCTCGCCCACGATCATCGACTCGAGGCCGCTCGCGACCCGGTACAGGTGCCGGGCTGCGTCGCAGTTGCGGAGCGAGTAGATGCCGTCGAGCAGCTCCGTGGGCCGGATGCCCGCCCGGCGGGCGAGCAGCGACAGGACCGTCGACTCCGCCTCGACCGGGTCGCGCACCATCAGGTACAGCTCGGTGCGGTTGCAGGTCGAGAGCGCCACCGCCTCGCCGATCGCATCGTGGCGAGTCAGCTCGTGCAGCAGCGGCTCCGCGCCGCCCTCGGTCAGCGCGATCCGCTCACGCACGGCGAGCGCGGCCGTCTTGTGCGAGGCGCCGAGGGCCAGCAGCTCGCTCACCGCGGCACGGCCTCCTCCTCGGTCTCGGAGCGCTCGCGCCGCGCCGCGTCGCGGCGGTCGACGATCTCCGTCAGCTCGCCGAGCTCGCGGGAGATGCGCGCCAGCTTGGCCGCCATGATCGCCACGTACACGAGGATGAGCCCGAGGAAGACGAGGTAGGCGGCGGCGACGTACGGGCCGGCGTCGTCGAGCGGGAGCGCCGGCATCAGAGCTGCGGCGCCGCGCTGCGGCGGGTCGGGACCCACGGATCGTCCTCGTCGGCCAGCCGGCGCTTGAGCGCCCGCAGCTGCATCGACGCGTGCTTGGACGTCAGCTCGTACTTGCACAGCGTGACGAACAGGACGGCCATGCCCGCGAGCGACACGAGGAAGGTGAGGTACATGTCGCCGGGCATCGAGCCGCCCGTCTCGCTCAGGACGCGCGGATGGGCGAGCGACTCGGCCATCCTCACCGCGAGGAAGTTGAGCGGGACGAACGCGCCGGCCGTGATCGCGAACACGGAGGCGGTGCGCGCCTGCCGCTCGGGATCCTCGATCGAGAACCGCAGCGGCTGGTAGCAGGCGTAGAGCAGGAACACGATCAGGAAGGAGACGAGCGTCGGCTCGTCCCACAGCCACCAGTGACCCCACGAGGCCTTGGCCCAGATCGAGCCCGTGATCAAGGTCGCCACGCCGAAGATCAGCGACAGGTGGATCGCCACGTACGAGCGCAGGTCATGCGCGCGGTCGCCCGAGCGCAGGTACTTGATCCCGTACACCCCGCCGGCGACGAACCCGAACAGCGCCACGATCGCCAGCGGCACGTGCAGGTAGAAGATCTTCTGGATGAAGCCCTGGTCGGCGTCGTTGGGCGCATACAGGAAGACCAGCGCGAACGCACCGACGATCAGGACGACTGAGGCGATGGAGAGCGGCTTGAGCCCTCGGGCGAACACGTCTGGCTACTCCTCTAGGAGGAAATCGAAGACCGCGAAGGCGACCAGTCCGAAGACGAGATCATAGAGGCCGAGGACCAGCAGCCAGCGGCCGGGAAGCGCCTCGGCGCCCGCCTCGAGCAACAGCGGCGCCGTGGCGCGCGCCGCCGCGATGGCGAGCGGGATCATCAGCGGGAGCGCGACGATCGGCACGATCAGCTCGCGCGCACGGGTCTGGATCCCCACCGCGCCCACCAGCGTCCCGATCACCGCGAGCCCGACGTCGACGAGCAGCAGCACGAGCACGAGCTCGGGCACGGCCGGCCACGCCGACGGCCCGAGCAGCAGGATCGCGAACGCCGGCACCGCCGCGAGCTCGACGCGCCACGAGGAACGCGAACAGCACCGTGGCCTTGGCCACGAACAGCGCGGTGCGGTCGACCGGCGCCAGCAGGAAGCCGTCGAACCCGCCCTGCTCGCGCTCGGCGACGAACAGGCGGCCCATGCCGAGCACGGCGGCGAACAGCAGCGTCACCCACAGCACCCCGGCGGCCAGCTCCCCCTCCACCGACGCGCGGTCGAGCGCGAAGTGGAAGAGCACGAAGGTCGAGACGCTGAACAGCAGCATCGCCGGCACGGCCTCGCCGGTCCGCAGCTCGACCCGCAGGTCCTTGCGGATGACCGCGCCGACCGCGCGCCTCACGGCCCGCAGCTCCCGATCGGGCGCGTCACCGGTAGAGCCCGCGCAGATCGTCGGTCCGGACGTCCCGGGCTGCGGCCACGCAGCTCCGGTCGGCCGGCGCGCAGCCCGAGCACGACGTCGGCCTCGGCCAGCCCCTGCTCGACGTCGTGCGAGATCAGCACGCGCGTGGCGCCGCTCGCGCGCCCGATCAGCGGCGCGACCGCGCCCGCTGCGCCCGGGTCGAGGTTCGCCAGCGGCTCGTCGAGCAGCAGCAGCTCGGGCTCGTGCAGCACCGCGCGGCAGATCGCCACGCGCTGGGCCATCCCGCGCGAGAGCGCACGCACCGGCTCGTCGGCCCGCCGCGCCATCCCGACCGCCTCGAGCAGGCGCTCTCCCCGGTCGGCGTCGACGTCGTGGAGCCGCGCGTGGAAGCGCAGGTTCTCGCGCGCGGAGAGGTCGCGGTAGAGCAGCGGCTCGTGGCCCAGCAGCCCGAGCCGCCCGCGCACGGCCCAGCCCTCCCGCGGGAGCGTCCTCCCCAGCACGACGCGCCGAGCCGGCGTGCGGGCGCAGCAGCGTCGCGAGGATCCGCAGCAGCGTCGTCTTCCCGGCCCCGTTGGCGCCGAACACCGCCAGCGTGGCGCCGCGCGGCCAGCGTCAGCGACACCCCGGCGAGCGCGAGCCGCTCCCCGTACGACCGGCTGACCTCGCGCGAGCGCGAGGGCCGGTTCAGCCTCGGCCATGGTGCGACGAGTCGCCGCGCAGCGTCTGCACCACGTGCGCCAGCGTCGGCTCGAGCACGCCGAACAGCTGGTCGATCGCCTTCGGCGAGCCGGGGAAGTTGACGATCAACGTCCGCCCGGCGACGCCCGACACCCCGCGCGTCAGGATCCCCATCGGCGTGTGGCGGGCGCCTTCGACCCGCATCGCCTCGGCGAAGCCGGGCGCGTCCCGCTCGATCACCGCCCGCGTCGCCTCGGGCGTCACGTCGTCGGGCGTCAGGCCCGTCCCGCCGGTGGTGAAGATCAGGTCGCAGCCGCCGTCGACGTAGTGGTGCAGCCGGTCCTCGATCAGCGCGAGGTCGTCCGGCACGACCTCCATCGCCACCACCTCGCACCCGGCCCGCTCGGCCGCCTCGGCCAGCCGCGGCCCGGAGAGGTCCTCCGCCTCCCGGCGCGAGACGGACGTCGAGATCGTGAGCACGGCGGTCCGGATGGCGCGGAGCTTACGCCGGCGGTGGCGCCGTGCTCGCGCTGGGCGGCGGCGATGAGCTCGAGCACGGCCGGCTCGTCGCCCGCGCGGAGCAGCTCGATCGGGTCGGGCTCGCCGTTGACGATGCCCTCGAAGAACGCCTTGCGGTCCTGGTAGGTCGGCAGCGTGCGCTTGGCCCAGCCGCGGGCCTCGTTGAGCAGCACCGCCAGCCGCGCGTACGGCTCGCCGAACTCGTCGGCGATCTCGCGCTTGATCCGCTTGGCCAGCGCGGGGGAGGCGCCGGCGGTCGAGATCGCGATCGCGAGCGGCCCGGTGCGCACGATCGCGGGCAGGATGAAGTTGCACAGCGGCGGGACGTCGACGATGTTGACGAGCATCGCCCGCCGCTCGGCGTCCTCGTAGACGCGGATGTTGACGTCGGTGTCGTCGGTGGCGGCGATCGCGATGAAGGTCGCCTCGAGGTCGCTCGGCTCGTACTCCCGCTGCAGCCACTCGATCGAGCCCTCGGCCGCCAGCGCCTCCAGCTCCGGGACGGCGTCGGGCGCCACGAGCACGACGCGGCCGTCGCAGGCGAGCAGGCCCTCGACCTTCTCGAGCCCGATCTCCCCGCCGCCGACCACGAGGCAGCGGCGCCCGGTGAGCTTCAGGCACGCGATGTAGAACGGCGTCTCCAGCATGCCCTGCACGCATGTCTGGTCGCAGATCGCCGCGCCGGAACTGGCAGACGCACTCCTTACCGGCATACGCTTGAGCGGGCATCGCGTCTACACCGTACAAGGGGACATGGGGTACTTCGACGACCGCTCGCTCCTGCGCCAGGTGGTGGGCGACCGGCTGACCGGGCTCTCCGGCCCGCGTGCTCTGCTGATCATGGCCGCCCACCCGGTGGCGTTCGAGGGCTTCTTCGCTCACACCGGCGCGCTCGACGACCCCTACGCGCGGCTGGAGCGCACCGCGCGCGTGATGAACGCGGTCGCATTCGGCAGCCGCGAGGACGCCGACCGCGCGACCCGGCGCGTGCGCGCCATGCACCGCAACGTGACGGGGAGCCTGTCCGAGCCTGCCGGTCGCTTTCCGGCGGGCACGCCGTACCGGGCCGACGACCCCGAGCTGCTGCTGTGGATCCTCGCCGCGCTCGCCGAGTCGGCGATGCTCGTCTACGACAAGTACGTCCGCCGGCTGTCGGAGGCGGAGCGCGACGACCTGTGGCAGGACTACCGGATCGTCGGCCGCCAGTTCGGCCTGCGCCCGCGCGACATGCCGCAGGACGCCGACGCGTTCGCCGCCTACATGGACGGCATGTACGCGAGCGGCGACCTCGTGGTCACCGACGCGGCGCGCGAGCTGGCGATCGACATCGTGCTCAGCCCGCCGGTCTCGCTGCCGCTGCGGCCGGTGCTCGAGCTCGTCAACCAGATCACGGTCGGACTGCTGCCGCGCGACCTCCGCCGCCAGTACGGATTCTCCTGGGATCCCGCTGCGCTCGGTCGCGCTGCACGGCGGCGCCGAGTACGTCCGCCGCGTGCTCGTCCCCGTGCTCCCGGACCGCTTCCGGATGATCCCGGTCAGCCGGTCGGCACCCCGTCGATCCGCCGCCTGATCCCGAGCGGGTTGTCCTCCCGCAGCTCGGGCGGGAGCGCGGCCTCGGGCGCGTCCTGGAACGCCACCGGGCGCGTGAAGCGGTGGACCGCGGTCATGCCCACGGACGTGTGGAGCGGGCTGGTGGTGGCCGGGAACGGGCCGCCGTGGTGCATGCCGAAGGTCACGGCGACGCCGGTCGGGAAGCCGTTGAAGATCACGCGGCCGGCTCGCTCGCCGAGCGCGGTCACGACGGCGGCCACGTCCTCGTCCGGCTCGGCGTGCACCGAGCCGGTGAGCTGGCCCTCGACGCGCTCGAGCGCGGCCAGCAGCTCGTCGTCCGAGCCGTAGCGCAGCAGCAGCACCACCGGGCCGAAGTGCTCGGCGAGCAGCGCCTCGCTCGTGGCGGCGGCCGGAGCCTCGTAGGCGGCCGGCTGGTGGCGGAAGCCGGGGCCGTCGGCGGGCGCGGCCTTCGCCGAGCGCGCGCACCCCGGGCCGCGTGGCGAGCCGGCCGACGGCCTCCCGCAGCGCGTCGCGCAGGCGCTCGTTGAGCAGCACCGACGGGTCGGCGGCGTCGAGGCGGGCGGCGAGGTCGGCCGCGAACGCGTCCCCGTCTCGGCCCGGTGGGCACGAACACGACGCCCGGCTTCGTGCACAGCTGGCCGCCGAAGTTCGCCACCGACGCGGTGAGCCCCTCGGCGATCGTGTCCGCCCGCGCGCGCAGCGCGTCCCGCGTGACGCACGATCGGGTTGACCGACCCCATCTCCGCGTAGACGGGGATCGGCACCGTCGCGTCGCGCGGCGCGGTCGGAGATCGCCTTGCCGCCGCGTGAACGAGCCGGTGAAGCCGACCGCGGCGATCTCGGGCGCGTCGACCAGCGCCTCGCCGATCTCGACGCCGGCTGCCGGCAGGTGCGCGAAGACGGCCGCCGGGTAGCCCGGCCTCGATCGCGGCCGCCATCAGCTCGCGCGCGACCAGCTCGCCGGTGCCCGGGTGCGACGGGTGGCCCTTGACGATCACCGGGCAGCCGGCGGCGAGCGCCGAGGCGGTGTCGCCGCCGGCGGTCGAGAACGCGAGCGGGAAGTTCGAGGCGCCGAAGACCGCGACCGGCCCGAGCGGGACCCGCATGCGGCGCACGTCGGGCTTCGGGATCGGCTTCGCGTCCGGGTCGGGGTGGTCGATGATCGCCTCGGCGTCGTCGCCGGCGTCGACGATCTCGGCGAACGCCTCGAGCTGCCCGGCCGTGCGCTCCAGCTCGGAGCGCAGGCGCGCCTCGGGCAGGCCCGGTCTCGGTCTCGCAGACCGCGACGATCTCGTCTCCCGCGGCCCGCAGCCGCGACGCGGCGCCGCGCAGCAGCGCCGCGCGGCGCCCGCGGTCGCGCAGCGCGCCGGAACGGTGCATCCGGCGGCCGCGCGCCGCGACCGCGCGCACGTCCTCGGGCGTGGCCTCCTCGTAGGCGGGACCCTGCTCGCCGGTGCGGGGGTCGACGGAGTTGAAGGTACGGCGACATGGCGTGTACTGTACCGCTGGTCCTGAGATAGAACCAATGCAGTCCGTCGAACAGACCACTCTCTCCCCGATCCGGCCGCGCCAGCGCTACGAGCAGGTGGCCGACCGGCTCGCGGCCGACATCCGCGCCGGCCGGCTGGTGCCCGGCGAGCGGCTGCCGTCCGAGCGCGATCTCGCGCGGCGGCTCGAGGTCGGCCGCGCGTCGGTGCGCGAGGCGATCGCGGCGCTCCAGGTCGCCGGGATGCTCGAGACGCGCCCGGGCGCGGGCTCGTTCGTGGCCGTCGGCGCCGCCGAGCGCAGCCGCGAGACGCACGACGCCAGCCCGTCCGACCTGCTCGAGGCGCGCGCGATGCTCGAGCCCGCCGTGGCGCGGCTGGCTGCCGCGCCGCGGGCTGCCGGACGAGGAGCTCGAGGCACTGATGGCGGCGATGGAGGCAGCGGCCGAGCGCCGGCGACCTCGCGGGCTGGAACGACTGCGACCGGCGCTTCCACCGGCGGATCGCCGCGCTGACCGGCAACCCGGTCGTGCTCGAGCTCGCCGAGCACATCGCCGCGGTGATGGACGAGCCGCTGTGGCAGCGGCTGCGCGACGAGTCGATCGCCGTCCCCGGCCGCATGAGCCTCCACCTCGCGGAGCACCGGATGATCTACGAGGCGATCGCCGAGGGCGACGCCGACGCCGCCGAGCTCCACGCGCTCCAGCACATCCGCCGCGTGCGCAAGTACATGACACTCGACTAGAAAGGCCACCGTGCGCTTCCCCGGCATCATCCCCGCCGTCACCACCCCCTTCGAGGCCTCGGGCGCGATCGATCGCGCCGGACTGGAGGCCAACCTCGCCGCGCTGCTCGACGCCGGGATCCACGGCGTCGTCGCCACCGGCACGATGGGCGAGGCCGGCAGCCTGTCGACCGCCGAGCGCCGCGAGGTGGTGGCCGCCGTGGCTGCGGCCGTCGACGGCCGAGTGCCGGTGATCGCCGGCGTCTCCGCGGGAACGCCGGCGGCGGCGATCGCGCTGGCCGCCGACGCCGCCGAGGCGGGCGCGGTCGCCCTGATGATGCTGCCGCCGCTCGGCTATCGCGGCGACGCGGACGAGATCGTGGCCCACTATGCCGCGGTCGGCGACGCCGCCGGGCTCCCGCTGATGGCCTACAACAACCCCGAGGCGAGCGGGATCGACATGGCGCCGCCGCTGATCGCGCGGCTGTACGAGGAGGTCGACGCGGTAGTGGCGGTCAAGGAGTGCTCGGGCGACGTCCGGCGCATCCCGGCGCTGCTCGACGCCGCTCCCGGTCTCGAGGTGCTCGTCGGCGGCGACGACTGGGCGCTCGAGGGGTTCTGCGCGGGCGCGACCGGCTGGGTCAGCGGCGTCGCCGACGTCGCTCCCCGCGAGTGCGTGGCGCTGTACGAGGCGTGCGCGGCCGGCGAGCTCGAGGCGGCGCGCGCGGTCTACGCCCGGCTGCTCCCGCTCGCGCGCTTCGACATGACGCCCAAGCTGGTGCAGTACTTCAAGGCGGCGCTGGACGAGGTCGGGCTCGCCGGGGGCGCCTGCCGGCCGCCGCGGCTCCCGCTCACCGACGCCGAGCGCGCGGCGCTGGCGCGAGGCGATGGCGGTGCTGGGGATTCCGGTCGGGTGAGGGCGGCGCGGTACCTCGCGGCGGTCGACTCCCACACGGAGGGGATGCCGACGCGCGTGGTCACCGGCGGCGTCGGGACGATCCCCGGCGCCACGATGCTCGAGCGCAAGCTGCACTTCGAGCGCGAGCTCGACGACCTGCGGCTGCTGCTGATGCGCGAGCCGCGCGGGCACTCGGCGATGTCGGGCGCGATCCTCCAGCCGCCGACGCGCGACGACGCCGACTGGGGCGTGCTCTTCATCGAGGTCTCCGGCTGCCTGCCGATGTGCGGCCACGGGACGATCGGCGTGGCCACCGTGCTGGTCGAGACGGGCATGGTCGAGGTGAGCGAGCCGGAGACGGTCGTGCGGCTCGACACGCCGGCCGGCCTGATCGAGGCGCGGGTGACGGTCGAGGGTGGCCGCGCCCGCATCGGTGACGCTGCGCAACGTGCCGTCGTTCCTGCTCGAGCGCGACCGCGACCTCGGCGGCGGGCTTCGGTGCGACATCGCGTTCGGCGGCAACTTCTACGCGCTCGTGCGTGCGGCCGACGCGGGCGTCGAGGTCGACCCGGCACGGGCGGACGAGCTGATCGCGCGCGGGACGCAGCTGATGGACGCGGTCGAGTCCGGCGGCACGCCGGTGCACCCCGAGGACCCGCGCATCTCCGGCTGCCGGCACGTCGTGTTCCACGACGGCGGGCGCAACGCGACGGCGATCCACCCGGGCTGGCTCGATCGCTCCCCGTGCGGGACCGGAACGTCGGCGCGGATGGCCGCGTTGCACGCTCGTGGCGAGCTGGCGCTGGGCGAAGCGTTCGTCAACGAGTCGGTGATCGGCACGCGGTTCACGGGTCGGCTGGTCGAGGAGACGCGGGTCGGCTCGTTCGCAGCCGTGGTCCCCGAGATCACCGGTCGCGCGTGGGTCACCGGGATGGGCCAGTACCTGCTCGACGCCGAGGACCCGTTCCCGGCGGGCTTCGCGCTGTGACGGCGGCGCGCGAGGTCGTCGTCGTGGGGGCGGGGATCGTCGGCGCCGCCGTGGCGCGCGAGCTCGCGGTGCGCGGGGTCGACGTGCTGCTGCTCGACGCCGGCGACGTCTCGAGCGGCACGACCGGCCTCGGCGAGGGCAACGTGCTGTGCTCGGACAAGGACGCGGGACCGGAGCTCGACCTGTGCGTGGCCGGCCGCGCGCTGTTCGACGAGCTCGGCGAGGAGGCGCGGATCCGCCGCAAGGGCGCGCTGGTCGTGCATCCCGAGGCGGCGACGTGGGCGGCCGAGCCGGCGCGGGTGGAGCGCCTCCGGGACGCCGGCGTCGAGGGCCGCCCGGTCCGCGCGGACGAGGTCGTCGAGCTCGAGCCGCTGCTCACCGGGCCGGTCCACGGCGCGACGTTCTTCCCCGACGACCTCCAGTGCGACCCGCGCGCGATCGCCCGCGCGCTCGCCCGCGAGGTCCCGGACGTCCGCACCGGCGCCCGCGTGACCGAGATCGCGACTACGGCCCGCGTCTCGGGCGTGGTGCTCGAGTCAGGCGAGCGGGTCGCGGCCGGTGCGGTCGTGCTCGCGGCCGGCCCGTGGAGCGCCGCCCTCGCGGCCACCGCCGGCCTCGCGCTGCCGGTCGAGCCCCGCAAGGGCCAGCTCGTGCGGCTCGCCGGCCCCGCGGACGTCCGGCACAAGGTCGTCGACGGCTCCTATCTCGCGTCGGTGGTCAGCGACGGGGCGGGGCTGGAGATCACGACCGTGGTGGAGACCACGTGGGAGGGGGACGTGCTCGTCGGCTCGAGCCGCGAGCGACGCGGGTTCGACACCGTCGTCGACGAGTCGGTCAGCGAGGCGATGGTCGCGCGCGCGGCGCGCCTGTTCCCGAGCCTCGCCGGCCGCACGCGGGTCGCCGCCTGGGCGGGCCTGCGTCCGTGGCTGCCGGGTCACCTCCCGGCCATCGGGCCGTCGGCGGCGGTCGAGGGCCTGTGGGTGGCGACCGGCCACGAGGGAGCGGGCGTCGCGCTCGGGCCGATCACCGGCCGGCTCGTCGCGCAGGCGTACTGCGGCGAGCCGCTCACACTCGACCTCGCGCCCTTCGCCCCGGACCGCTTCAGCGGCGCCGCGGCGACCGCAGCCTGAGCCGCGCCGGAGTCAGTCGCGCCCGCGGGCCGGCGGATGCGGTCGAGGCGCTCGCGCAGCTCGCTCTCGGCGTCGTCCGGGGTGTAGAAGCGCAAGTGCTCGCGACCGCGCGGGAGGTGCTCCTGGTCGTTGACGTGGCCGCGGTGGTCGTGGGGGTAGTCGTAGTCGACGCCCTTGCCGAGCTCGGCGGCTCCCGGGTAGGCGCCCGACTGCAGCGCGGCGGGCGGGCGGGCGGCGCCCGCCTCGCGGATGTGACCTCGCGCCTCGCCGATCGCGCGCTTGACGGCGTCGGACTTCGGCGCCAGCGAGAGGTAGATCGCGGCCTGGGCGAGCGCGAACTGGCCCTCGGGGAGCCCGACGTGCTCGATCGCGTGTGCGGCGGCGACTGCGACCGGCAGCGCCTGCGGATCGGCGTTGCCGACGTCCTCGGACGCGAAGATGATCATGCGCCGCGCGATGTAGCGCGCGTCCTCGCCGCCCTCGAGCATCGCCGCGAGGTAGTAGAGCGACGCGTCCGGATCCGATCCGCGGGTGGCCTTGATCCAGGCCGAGATGTAGTCGTAGTGCTGGTCGCCGCCCTTGTCGTAGAGGACGGCCTTGCGCTGCATCGCGTCCTCGGCGTCCGCCAGCGTGACCGCCTCGCCCGTGGCCGCCGAGCACGCCAGCTCGAGCGCGTTCAACGCAGCGCGGGCGTCGCCGCCGGCGCGCGCGGCGAGGAAGGCGATCACCTCGTCGCCGACCCCGACCTTCGGGCACTCGCCGCGCTCGATCGCCCGCCGCAGCAGGCCCTCGACCTGCTCGGCGGTGAGCTGCTGGAGCTCGTAGATCTGCGTGCGCGAGAGCAGCGCGCTGTTGACCTCGAAGTACGGGTTCTCGGTCGTCGCCCCGATCAGCGTGACCAGCCCGTCCTCCACCGCCGGCAGGAGCGCGTCCTGCTGCGCCTTGTTGAAGCGATGGATCTCGTCGAGGAAGAAGATCGTCGCGCGCCCGCCCGTGCGCCGCTCCGTGGCGCGGGCGATCACCTCGCGCACCTCCGCCCGCCCGGCCTGGACCGCCGACAGCTCCTCGAACGCCGCCTCGGCGTGCTCGGCCGCCAGCCGCGCGAGCGTCGTCTTGCCGGTGCCCGGCGGCCCGTAGAGCACCATCGAATGCGGGCGGCCGGACTCGAGCGCCTGCCGCAGCGCGGACCCCTCGCCGAGGAGGTGCTCCTGCCCGACGAACTCGTCGAGCGTGCGCGGCCGCATGCGCGCGGCCAGCGGGCCGTCGGGCGGCAACCTGTGATCAGGTCGTTTCTCGGGTGGGTCGAACAGGCGCTCCACCCCTACCAGTATGCGGCTTTCTCGCACTCGCAAGCTCGCGCGAGCGCCTTGATTAGCTTGCAGCGATGCGTGTGCCCGTCAGCACCGTCGCGCGCGAGTGGGCGCGCCTCGGCGCGCTCGGCTTCGGCGGCCCGCCGGCCCACGTCGCGCTGCTGCGCGATCTGACCGTCGAGCGGCGCGGGTGGATCGACGCGCGGGAGTTCGAGGACGCCAACGCCGTCACGCAGCTGATCCCGGGCCCGGCATCGACGCAGCTCGCGATCTACTGCGCCCAGCGGGTCGCGGGGACGGCCGGAGCGATCGTCGGCGGCCTCGCGTTCATCCTGCCCGGGCTGCTGCTGATCATCGCGATCGCGGCTGTGGCGCTGTCCGAGTCGCCGCCGGAGTGGGTCGAGGGGATCGGCATGGGGGCCGCCGCCGCGGTCGTCGCCGTGGTGGTGCGCGTCGGTTTCGACTTCGCGCGCGCGAGCCTCGCGGGCCGCCGCGGGGGGTCAAGAGCCCGCACGGTGGCGTACCTGGCGATCGGGGCCGCGGCGGCGGTCTTCGCCGGGACGGCGCTCGTGCTCGCGCTGCTGGCGTGCGGGCTCGCCGAGCTGGCGTGGCGGCGTCGTTCGCGTGCCGCGGTGCACGCCTGGCCGCTCGCCCTCGTGCTGGGCGCCACGGGCGCCGCCGCCCTGCCACCGCTCGCGTGGACGGCGTTCAAGGTCGGCGCGCTGTCCTACGGCGGAGGCTTCGTGATCATCCCGCTGATGCAGGCCGACGCGGTCGAGGTCTACGGGTGGATGACCCGCTCCGAGTTCGCCGACGCCGTCGCGTACGGGCAGCTCACGCCCGGGCCGGTCGTGCAGACGGTGGCGATGGTCGGGTGGGCGGCGGCAGGACTGCCGGGCGCGCTCGTGGCCTCCGTGGTGGCGTTCGCGCCGTCGTTCCTCGTGGTGGCGCTGACGGGCGAGCGCTTCGAGCGCCTGCGCGGCTCCGGTGCCGCGCGCGCGTTCCTCGACGGCGCCGGTCCGGCCGCCGCGGGGGCCGTCCTGGGAGTGGCGATCCCACTCTTCGGCGCGCTCGAGGAGGCATGGCAGTACGCGGTGCTCGGCAGTGCGGCCGTGCTCGTGCTCAGGCTGTCGCCGATCTGGGCGCTGGTCGCGGTGCGCTCGCCGGGCTCGTCGCGGCACTTGCCGGACTGCCGGTCGCCACCAACTAGCATCACCCGCAGATGCAGGAGGAGACCGCAGACGTCCTCTCGCGGCTCATCCGCTTCAACACCGTCAACCCGCCCGGCAACGAGCGCGAGTGTCAGGAGTGGATCGCCGAGTACCTGAGGCGGGCCGGGCTCGAGGTCGAGCTGCTCGGCGCTGAAGCGCAGCGGCCCAACCTCGTCGCCCGCCTGAAGAGCGAGCAGCCGGGGCCGACGCTCGGCTACCTCTCGCACGTCGACACGGTGCTCGCCGACCCCGGGGACTGGAGCCACGACCCCTGGTCGGGTGACGTCGCCGACGGCTTCCTGTGGGGGCGCGGCGCGATCGACATGAAGTCCCAGACGGCGGCCGAGATCGTCGCCGCCGCGACGCTCGCCCGCAGCGGCTGGCGCCCCGCCGAGGGCGAGCTGAAGATCATCAGCGTGGTCGACGAGGAGGTCGGCGGGCGGCTCGGGGCGCAGTGGCTGACCGAGCAGCGCCCCGACGTCGCGCATGTGGACTGGCTGCTCAACGAGGGCGGCGGCGCGGTCATGCCCTACGGCGACCGGCGGCTGTTCGGCGTCTGCTGCGCGGAGAAGGGGACGTTCCGCTTCACCGTCCGCGCCCGCGGCCAGGCCGGCCACGCCTCGGTGCCCGGGGTCGGCGACAACGCGCTGCTCAAGCTCGCGCCGGTGATCGAGCGGCTCGGCACCCACCAGCCGGAGTTCGACGTCGTCGAGGAGCCGCGCGCGCTGCTCGAAGCGCTGCACGAGGATCCCGCGGACCCCGCCGCAGCCGTCGCGAGCATCCGCGCCACCGAGCCGCGCCTGGCGGTGATGGTCGAGCCCACCCTGCGCGTGACCGCCGTCCCCACCCGGATCTTCGCCTCCGAGAAGATCAACGTCATCCCCGCGCACGCCGAGCTGCAGGTCGACTGCCGCGTCCCGCCTGGGATGGACGGCGAGGCGACGATGCGCCGCGTGCACGAGCTGCTCGAACCGCGCGACGGGCTCGAGCTCGAGTTCATGGAGCAGGTGATCGGGAACCGCTCGGCGATCGACTCTCCGCTGATGGACGCCATCCGCGGCTGGGTCGGCGACGCAGGAGCCGGACGCCGAGGCCGTGCCCACCGTGCTCCCGGCGTTCACCGACTCGCGCTGGTTCCGCGCGGCGTTCCCGGACTGCGTCGCATACGGCTTCTTCCCCCATCGCCACCAGACCCTGTACGACACCTGGCCGCTCGTGCACTCCAACGACGAGCGCATCGACCTCCGCGACCTCGCGTTCGCGACTGACTTCTTCACCGATCTCCCCAGGAGGCTGCTCGGCACATGAGTCCCGTCAAGGAAGGAAAGCTCCGGCTCGGGGGCATGGCGCTGCGCAACGGCCTGCTCGTGCACGGGCCGACGCACTGGGCCGCGGCGGTCCGCGACGACGCCGGCGAGATCCGCACCGCGTCCGGCCGCAAGCCGCGCCTCAAGGCGGCCGGCGACGTCCCCGGCGTCCGCGGCGTCGTGCGCCTCGGCGAGGCCTTCGTCGTCATCCCGCTCGTCAAGCGCGCGCTCCCGCAGGCGAAGCTGCCGTTCGAGAACCCGTCGGTGCTCGGCGTGGCGGTCGCGGCCTCGCTGACCGGTGCCGTGCTGCGCCGGCGCGCGCCGGGCGCGGCCGCCGAGGCGACCGCCGCCGCGCTCTCGCTCGCGCCCGCCGTGCTCGCCCTTCGCGGCGGTGAGCTGGCTGCTTACCACGGCGTCGAGCACAAGGCGATCGCGGCCTACGAGTCCGACGCCGACGACGCCGCGGACGCCGCCAAGGAGCACGACCGCTGCGGCTCGCACCTCGTCACGCCGCTCCTGGCCTCCAACCTCGCCGGCGCGCTGCTCGTGCGGCGCGTGCTCGAGCGGCCGGGACCGGTCGCCGGCGCCGGCGTCGCGGTCGCCTCGACCGCGGCCGCCGTCGAGGTCTTCGCCTGGTGCGAGCGCCACGCCGGCTCGCCGCTCGCCCGCGCGCTGCGCCGCCCGGGCTTCGAGCTCCAGCGCGCGGTCGGCACCCGCGAGCCCGACGAACGCCAGCTCGAGGTCGGCCGCGCCGCGCTCGCCGAGATCCTGCGGGTCGAGCCGCCGCCGCAGGGATAGGGTGCTGACCCTAGTCTGGAAACCTGAGCGCAGGGCATAATCCAGAGATGGCCGTCGCCTGGTACCAGATCGAGGCGTGGATCGTCACCTGGGTCCCGATCATCTTCATGGGCCTGCTGGTGTTCTTCATCTGGCGGACGATGAAGCTGATGCCGCGGACGAAGCCGCAGCAGATCGAGCCGCAGTCGAGCGACTCGGTGGCGTGGGCGGACGTCGCGGGGGTCGACGAGGCGAAGGCCGAGCTGCGCGAGGTCGTCGAGTTCCTGCAAGACCCCGAGCGCTTCGGCAAGCTCGGCGCCAAGGTGCCCAAGGGCATCCTCTTGCACGGCCCGCCCGGCACCGGCAAGACGCTGCTCGCCAAGGCGGTCGCGCACGAGTCCGGCGCCCACTTCTTCTCCCAGAGCGCGGCCGCGTTCGTCGAGATGTTCGCCGGCCTCGGCGCCGCCCGCATCCGACGGCTGTTCCAGACCGCCCGCGAGCACCGTCCGGCGATCATCTTCATCGACGAGATCGACGCCGTGGCCGGCCAGCGCGGCACGGACGGCAACGGCGAGCGCGAGCAGACGCTCAACCAGCTGCTGGTGGAGATGGACGGCTTCAGCAGCACCGGCGACCTCGTGGTGATCGCCGCGTCCAACCTGCTCGAGAAGCTCGACCCGGCGATCCTGCGGCCCGGCCGCTTCGATCGCCAGGTGTTCGTCTCGCCGCCCGACGTCGCCGGCCGCGAGGCGATCCTGCGCGTCCACACCGAGGACAAGCCGCTCGGCGCGGACTGCGACCTGATCAAGATCGCGCGCCAGAGCTCCGGCTTCACGGGCGCCGACCTCGCCAACCTCTGCAACGAGGCGGCCATCTTCGCGGCGCGCGATCGGCGCAGCGCGCTCGAGCACGCCGACTTCGACAATGCGGTCGAGCGCGTGGTCGCCGGTCTGCAGTCGCGCCGTGCGCTCAACGACCACGAGCGCCGCGTCGTCGCCTTCCACGAGGCCGGCCACGCGCTGTGCGCTGAGCTGCTGCCCGGCGTCGACCGCGTGCACAAGATCTCGATCGTCCCCCGCGGGCGCGCGCTCGGCTACACGCTGAACCTGCCGGAGGAGGACCGCTACCTCAAGACGCGCGAGGAGCTGATCGACTACATGACCGTGCTGCTCGGCGGGCGCGCGGCGGAGGAGATCGTCTTCGGCGCGATCACCACCGGCGCGGCCGACGACCTGCGCCGGGTCGCCGACATCTCGCGCGAGATGGTCCACGAGTACGCGATGGGCACGTCGATCATGTCGCGCAGGGTCTCCGCCGAGGGCGGCGCGGTCTCTGACCGCACGCGCCAGCTGCGCGACGAGGAGCAGCAGCACATGGCCGACCAGGCGATGCGCTCAGCGTCGCGCCTGATCACCGAGCACCGCCGCCAGCTCGACGAGCTCGCGCAGGAGCTGCTGCGCAACGAGGTGCTCGAACGCACCGATATCGAGCGCATCATGGACGGCGTGCCGCGGCTACGGGTCGTCGCGGCGCGGCATACCCAGCCGCACGCGTAGCTCAAGCGAAGCTGACGCGCTGCCGATCCCACCCGGGTGAACCGGGCCGACGACTTCCGCGGGCTGCTCGAGCCGGGCGCCATCCGCGCCGTCTATCAGCCGATCGTCCGGCTCAGCGACCTCCAGCCGATCGGCTACGAGGGGCTGGCCCGCTTTCCGACGCCGCCCGGGCTGGTCGCGCTCCCGCCCGACGTCACGCTCGCCGCCGCCGCGCGCAGCGGGCTGCGCGGCGACCTCGAGGTCGCGTGCTGGGCGGCCATCGGCGACGCCGGCGCCCCGCCGCACGGCCGCCTGCTGTTCGTCAACGTCGCGCCCGACGCGCTCGGCCACCCCGGCCTCGAGCGGCTCGCGGCGCGACTGCCGTCGCGGCTCGTGATCGAGCTCACCGAGCAGGACGCCATCCAAGACACGGCGCGCATCCGCGAGCGACTGGCGCCCTGGATCGCTCGCGGCGCGCTCGTGGCCGTGGACGACGCGGGCGCGGGCTTCACGTCGCTCGAGTACGTCGCCGAGATCCGGCCCGACTTCCTCAAGCTCTGCCGCGGGCTGGTCACGGGCGTCGACCTCGACGCCTCCCGCCAGGCCGTTCTTCGCGCCACCGTCGCGTTCGCCCGCGAGGTGGGTGCCCGGGTCGTGGCCGAGGGCGTCGAGCGCGTCGAGGAGCTCGAGATCCTGCGCGCCGCGGCCGTCGACTACGGGCAGGGCTGGCTGTTCGGCCGGCCCGGCGAGCCGTGGCCGGCCGAGCCGCAGGTCGGCGGTCGCCCGCTGCTGGCCGCCCGCCCCGACGCCGGACGGCTCGAGCGCGTCGTCGCCTCCGCCCCCAACGTCCGCGACGCGTCCGCGCTGGTCGTGGAGCACCTCGCGCGGTCCGGCCTCATGCCCAGCGTCTACCTCGAGCAGGGCGGCCGCCTGCGCTGCCAGGCGGTGCGCGGCTACTGGCAGATCTTACGACGGCATGCCGCCGTCGGCCGGGATCATCGGCCGCACGTTTCGCACGGGCGAGGTGACCGAGGTCTCCGACACCGACGGCCATCCGGACTTCCTCGCGTCCGTGCCGTCGGTGATCGCCGAGCTGTGCGTGCCGCTGCGCGCCGGCGGGAGCGTCGTCGGCGCGCTCAACGTGGAGTCGCCGACCGCGCTCGGCCCGGAGGTGCGGCGTGAGCTCGAGCACTGCGCGACGCTGCTCGGCCGCCGGATCGAGGAGCTGGGCGGGCCGGAGGCGAGCGTGCAGCCCGCCCAGCGGCTTGCCCGCGCGGTGGCCCGGCTCGCCGCGCTCGAGGATCCGGAGGACCTCGTGCGCGAGACCGCGCGCGCGGCGCTGGGCGTGTCCGGCTTCGAGTCGGTCATGGTCGTGCTCGAGGCGAGCGCCGGCGGTCTCTATGTGCACCACGCCGAGGGGCCGTTCGCGGTCGCCTTCTCGGCGCTCGAGGCCGAGGACCTCGCGGCCGTCGCGCGCTGGGTCGACCACGGCACCTCCTCCTACACCGTCAACGAGGCCTCGGGCCGCGGCTTCGCCGGCCACGAGCCGCTGCGCAGCGCGGGCGCCGCGTCGCTGCTCGTGCTCCCGCTGGCGGCGGCGGGCCAGCGGCTGGGCGTGCTCGTGCTCGCCGACCGCACGCCGCACCGGTTGTCGACCGAGCACGTCGAGCTGCTCGAGCTGCTCGCCTTCCAGTCCGCCAGCGGGCTGCGCATGGCGGCGGCCGTGCTCGAGCTGCGCGAGCGTGCCGCGCGGGATCCCTTGACGGGCCTCGGTCACCACGCCACGTTCTACGACGCGCTCCCGGAGCTGCGCGGCGCGGGGCGCCGGTGCGCGGTGCTGCTCGCCGACGTCGACGGCTTCAAGCGCATCAACGACACGCGCGGGCACGCTGCCGGCGACGAGGTGCTGCGCGCGATGGCGGGCCTGCTGCGCGCGGCGGCGCCGACGGGCGGGCGCGCATTCCGGATCGGCGGCGACGAGTTCGCGCTCGTGTTCGCCTGCGACGGACCGGCGGAGGCGGAGCAGGTCGGCTGGCAGCTGCGAATGCAGGCCCGCGAGCGCCTCGGCTCGACCGTGTCGGTGGGCCTCGCGCTCGACCAGTCCGACGAGCCCGACGAGCTGATGATCGCTCGCGCCGACGCCGCGCTCTACGAGGTCAAGCGCCGCGGCCGCGACAGCGTCAGGCTGGCACCACCAGGCTGAAGGCGCGCGGCTCGACGGTCACGCGGTCGAGCCCTGCCGTGCGGATCTCGCCGTCGACGTTGAGCTCGGAGTTGGGAGGGAGCTCGACCTCGATCACGTGCCCGCGGTGGTGGTCGACATCGCGCTGACTGGCGATCGTGCGCGTGCGCAGGCCCCAGGCGCGGCGTGCCAGCCCGAGCCGCGATCCGGCGGGGAGCACGACGACGTCGAGCACGCCGTCGTCGGGGTCCGCCTCGGCGACGCCCGAGCCGCCGCCGAACGCCCCGCTGACGGCGACGATGACCTGCCAGCTACGGCCCTCGTAGACGGTTTCGCCGTCGCGTTTGACGGTCGTGTGCAGCGGCGCCTCGGTGGCCGCCGCGCGGGCCGCTCCCACGCCGTAGGCGAGCGGTCCGAGCCGCGGCTTGAGCGGCTGGGCGTTGCGGGCGGCGACCGACGCCAGGCCGGCACTGGCGACGTTCACGAACGGCCGGCCGTCCGACAGGCGGCCGAGCTCGAGCGGTCTCGTGCGCTGTCCGGTGGCGACGAGCGCGGCGGCCTCATCCGGGTCGTCGGGGAGGTTGTGGGAGCGCGCGAAGTCGTTGGCCGTGCCGGTCGGGATGACGCCCAGCGGTACGTCGAGGCGGCCGGCGAGCTCAGCTACCGGCCCGACCGTCCCGTCGCCGCCGGCGACCGCCACCCGGTCGGGACGGTCGGCGGCGATCTGCTCGAGGTCGTCGGGCTCGCACGAGTGGATCGTGACCTCGGCGCCGTGCTCGCGCATGGCGGCAGCCAGCGGCTCGGGGTCGAGCCCGCCGCCCGAGGCGCGGTTGGCGGCGAGGGCGATCCGCACTAAGTGGCCTCCACTCGCGCTGAGGGTACACTCGCGCCGGTGTTCGCGAGCATCGACCACATCGGGGTCGCGGTGGAGGACCTCGAGGCGGCGATTGCGGTGCATCGCGACACGTTCGGGATGCCGCTCGTGCACCGCGAGACGATCGGCGAGCAGGGCGTGGAGGCCGCGCTGCTCGACGTCGGCGACTCGCACGTCGAGTTGCTGTTCCCGCTTGGCGGGGACACGCCGGTCGGCCGGTTCTTGGCGCGCCGCGGACCGGGCCTGCACCACGTGGCCTACCGGGTGGACGACGTGGCGGCGACGCTCGACGGCCTGCGCGCGGCGGGGGTGCGGCTGATCGACGACGCGCCGCGCACGGGGATCCGCGGCTCGCAGGTCGCGTTCCTGCATCCCTCCGCCGCGGGCGGCGTGCTCACCGAGATCGTGCAACCTGCCACTCTGCATCGCCATGAGTGATCCAACCAAGGCCCCACCGAGCGCCCGCCGAGCGGCGCTCGGCTTCTCCGGCAGCTCACAGGTGCTCTCACTCCGCATCACCGACGACCAGCTCGCCGCGCTGCGGCGCGCTTTGCAGGACGGCCGCGAGCGCTGGTACGAGGTCGAGGCGACCGACGGAGCGGTGCTCGTCGACCTCGGACAGGTCACCTACCTCCGCGTCGAGTCCGGCGAGCATCGCGTCGGCTTCTAGTTCTTGCGCAAGCTCCGCGTCGCCGTCAACGCCCTCGACCTGGCGCTCTACAAGCGGGTGCGGTCGCTTGCGCATACGCCGGACACGGTGCGCTGGGTGCGGCGGTACTCGCGGCTTGGCGAGCACGGAGCGGTATGGCTCGTCGTAGGGGCGGCGGGGGTCGGATTGGATGGTTCGCGTAGGGGGCGGTGGCTGCGCGCGACCGCCTGCGTCGGCGGCGCGTACCTGATCTCGACCTCGATCAAGATGGCGATCGGCCGGCGGCGGCCGGTGATCGAGGATCTGCCGCACCTGATGGCCACGCCGACGGGCCTCTCGTTCCCCTCGTCGCACTCGACGTCGTCGTTCGCGGCCGCGCAGGCGTACGGACGGCTGCTGCCGCGCACGCCACTCCTGACCGCGGCGGGAGCGATGGCCTTCTCGCGTTTGTATCTCGGTGTTCACTACCCGTCGGACGTCGCGGCGGGCGCGGCGCTGGGCACCGTGCTGGGGAGCTTCGGACGATGAAGGTCGGCATCGTGGGGATGCCCAACGCGGGCAAGTCGTCGCTGTTCAACGCGCTGTCGCGGGCGGGCGCCGAGGCGGCCAACTACCCGTTCACGACGATCGAGCCGAACGTGGCCGTCGTGCCGGTCGCCGACGAGCGGCTCGACGCGGTGGCCTCGACGGTGGGCGCCTCCAGCGTCGTGCCCGACACGATCGAGTTCCACGACATCGCCGGGTTGGTGGCGGGGGCGCACAAGGGAGAAGGGCTCGGCAACAAGTTCCTCGCCAACATCCGCGAGACCGACGCGCTGATCCACGTCGTGCGCACGCACGACGACGCGAACGTGATCCATCCGGATGGCCGGGTCGACCCGGCTGCCGACATCGAGACGATCGAGACCGAGCTCGTGTACGCGGACCTCGAGCAGGCCGAGCGCCGCCACGCGCGGGTCGTGCGCACCGCGCGCAGCGGCGACAAGGTGGCGATCGCCGAGCAGGCATGGCTCGAGCAGGCGATCGCGGCGTTGCAGTCGGGCCAGCCGGCGCGCACGGTCCCCGTTCCCGACGCGGCACCCAACGCCATGCGAGACCTGTCGCCCTTGACCGGCAAGCCGGTCCTGTTCGTCGCCAACGTCGACGAGGGCGACGACGCCGGTGCCGTCCGTCGTGGCTGACGTCGCTGCAGCCCAGGGAGCGGCCGCGGTCGCCGTGTCCTCCCGGATCGAGGCCGAGCTGTCCGAGCTCGACGACGACGAGGCGGCGGTCATGCGCGAGGAGATGGGCGTCGGCGAGTCGGGGCTGTCGCGGGTCGTCCGCGGCGCCTTCGGGCTGCTCGACCTGCTCGCGTTCTTCACTGCCGGCGAGGACAAGCCCGCGCAGTCCTGGCACCTCCGCCGAGGCCTGACCGCCTGGCATGCCGCCGGCGAGGTCCACTCGGACATCCAGCGAGGCTTCGTCCGCGCGGAGGTCATCGGGTGGGAGCCGCTCGTCGAAGCGGGCGGCTACGCGGCGGCACGCGACCGGGGCACGCTGCGGCTCGAGGGCCGCGACTACGTGATGGCCGACGGCGACGTCATCACGGTCAAGTTCACGCCCTGAAGCTGCTGTTGGCGGAGGGTGACGACAGCCCTCCACCTCCTCGTCGTGGCGGCTGTCCAACGCCTTCTCGTTAGAAGGCGCGCTATCGCGTGTGCCTCTGATCGCCCTCCACAGACCGCGGATTTCAAAGGACGGGACGCACGACAAGCATCCCCCGGCTCGAGACGAGATGCTCCAAGTCGTCCGTCAACCGTTGGACGTGTTCGCTCGCCTGTTGCTCGAAGCGCTCCACTTCGACGATCTCGGCGATCAGCACGTAATCGGCTTGACCGATGGACTGTCCGGGCACGTCCGCCGGCCGCGTAAGCTGCCAACCCGAGAACGCGTCCAGCGACCCGCGGACGATGTCGCGATCCTCCGTCATCAGACGCTCAAACTCCTCGGCCAGCTCCGGCGAGCGCAGCTGAAACCAAATGAGAAGGGTCGCGGGAGGACTCATCCACGAAGCGTATCCACCTTCGGAGGATCGGCCGGGTACCGCAGTCCCTTGTTGCGCGGCGGACGCCCGTCGTGGAGTCACGCGACCGGGGCACCCTGCCGCACCCTCCACCTGCTCATCGCGGCGGCTGTCTAGCGTCTTCTCCGAGGGCGCCGCTCGCGATACATCCGGGGAGGCGGCAAGGTCGTCGGGCGGCGCTGCGGGAATCTCAGGGCGGCGGGTGGAGCGTCAGGCGCGCGAGGCGAACCTGATCGTCGCTGAACGGATCACGGCCAAGCAGGATCCACACCCGGCCGCGGGGGCCGAAGAAGAAGCGCACCGGCATACGCAGTGCCTTGGGCAGGCGGTAGCGGACGAGCCGGCCCGACAGCGTGCGCCGGTAGATCGAGCTCTCGTACTTGCGCGTCGGGCAGTCGCGCGGGCGTGGGCGGGGGCGCTCGAACCGGAACGGCTTGCACGCGAATTCGAGCGCCCACGTCGCGCCGCGCGCGCCGGGAGCGACATCGGTGACAAGGCCATCGAGGCCACGGATGCGGCGTACCGGGCCACTGCCGTAGCTCAGAACCCGGCCCTCGACCGTCCCGAAGTCTTGAAGCCCCATCCACACGCGTCCGCGGCCGGCACGGCCCAGCCCGATCATGCTCTCCCGGAGGTGCGCCATGCGAGAAGGCTCTTCACCAGGAGCGAAGCGCCAGAGCTCCGTGAACCTCTCGCCGGCGAAGTTCTCCTGCTCGAAGACCATGGCGCCGCCGAGGGGCACAAGTGAGTTCACGGGCAGGGAAACCGCGGGCGTCGGATACTCCGTGAACCCACCGCCCGGGTGGTACCGGACGATCCCGGGGACCGTCGTGACGACCCCCGACTCGGTCAGAAAGTCTTTCCCATACGGCAGCCAGAGGTCGCCCTCGCTTCCCATCGTCAGCGCCGTGTAGTGGTGAGCCGGAAGCGGCAGCGTGCGAGTGACCCTTCCGTCCAAGCCCACGTCGAGCAGGTATTCGGCCGCGGCACCGCCGACTCCCGGCGTCCCGTACCCGTGCACCCAGAGGTTGCCGGCGCGCCCGCGTTCGATCCCGATGAGTCCCGAGCGCGGCCCGAGGACAGCCTCCAACGAGAACGGCGTGATGCGGTCCCGCCGGTCGAAGCGGATTAGGTCCCGGCCCGGCCGCCCAGTGACCATCCATAGCGCTCCATCCGCCCCGACGGTGGCATCACGGATCGTGTGATGGCTACGGAAGGCCTTGACGACGTCGAACTCCCGGTACGCGGACACCCGAGCAGCCTGTGCAGGTGCTGTCAGCCAGGCAGCAAGGGCGACCGCGGCGAGAAGCGTCGCGAACTGCCGGATCATGGCGCGACGCTACCACGGGCGCGCCGGAAGCGGCTTAGGCGCCTGGTGGCTGGCTGGGCTTCGACGTGTCGGGCGTGTCGGCGGTCGGGGCGGTCGGCTCAGTGGTCCGCTCCGGCGAGGCGGGCTCGGCGGTCGCGGGCGAGTGTGGGGTTGCGGGGGTGTCGGGGGCGTTGGCGCCCGGCTGCTTCAGGGCGTCACCAGCTCGCTTAGCCTTGTCAGTCAGGCTCCCGGGGCCCTTGGCGATGTCTTTGAGTTCCTCGGCGTCCGCCTTGAGGCTGTCGGTGCCGCCGCGCCTGTCAATCAGCTGCTTCGCCCTGCGTTGCATGCTCTTGAAATCCATGGAGCCTCCCTGGTTCACGCGTGTCGTCGGGCACTATGACAAGTCGCCCGCTTCGGATCGCGGAGATCCTTGTCAGCCCGCAAGCGCATGGAGCGGCGCGCGACCGCGGTTGCCCGCCGGCTCGACGATGCCGATCGTTCGCAGGCAGTACAGCGTGCGCTGCGCCAGCTGCGTGCTGCAGCGGAGAATGGTTGCGAGCTCGCGTGTACTGAAGGGCTCGACCGGCAGCGCGGGGAGCGCCGCGAGGATGTCCTGGGACGTACGCAGAACGACCTGGTCGAGGACCTCGACCATTCGCCGCTCGCCCGGATCGCGGGTGCGACGACGAGTGGTTGTCGGCTGCGGGCCGCGGACGTGATCCTCACGCAGCAGCAGCACCTCGATCGTGAGGTTCGGGTGGGTCAGCAGCGAGGGAAACGCGACCAGCTTGTCGAACACCGCCGCGGCGGTCGCGCGCTTCGGCGACCGGCGGACGCCGAGCACCTGGCCGTGCTCATCGACCCGGACGATTCGGCGCTCGGCTGCGACTGGGTAGACGATCCGGATGCGGTGCTCGTCGAGCAGCGCGTCGAGCTTCTTGCCGAGTGCGCCGAAGCCCCCCGTCTGCACCTCGACCAGCTCGCCGTCGGCGCGAACGAGGTCGATCACGAACCGTCCTACCGGCACCTCGAGGCGGTCGCCCGGCTCCGCCAGCGCCGCCTTCAGCGCGGCGTGCAACGGGCCCTCACGCAGCACGCCGATGCTCGACACGGCCGAGAGGCTAGATGTCGATTCGGCGTCCTAGGCGGACGGCATCACCTTCATGACTCGGTCTAAGGTCACGAACCGGAATGCCCATGCGAGTGCGGCCTGTCCTCACGATCCTCTGCCTGGCCCTCACGGGCGCGCTGACCGCGCCGCCGGCGATCGCCGCGGTCAAGGTGCCCCGCGAGGCGCGGGCGGTCGACACCTCGCGGCCCGATCGTTGGGTCGGCACCGGGACGCCGCGGAGCTGCACGTCGCGCGCGCTCGTCCGGGCGGTCGCGAAGGGCGGGATCATCAGGTTCCGCTGCGGTCCAAACCCGGTCCGGATCGAGCTGCGGCGGACCGCCAAGGTGGTCAACACGAGCCGTCGCGTCGTGCTCGATGGCCGCGGTCTGGTGACCCTCAGCGGCGGCGGGAAGCGTCGCATCCTGTATCAGAACACCTGCGACCGGCGGCAGACCTGGACCACGTCGCACTGTGACGATCAGGCCACGCCCCGGCTGGTGGTGCAGAACCTGACCTTCGCGGACGGCGACGCCACCGGGGCGACGTACGACGGCGGCGGCGGAGGCGCGATCTTCGCGCGCGGCGGGCGGCTGAAGATCGTCCGCTCGAGGTTCGTCGGCAACCGCTGCGACCCGACGGGCCCCGACCTGGGCGGCGGCGCCGTGCGGGCGCTGTCCCAGCACGACAACCAACCGGTGACCGTCGTTCGCAGCACCTTCACCGGCGGGGTCTGCAGCAACGGGGCCGCGCTGAGCAGCATCGGCGTCTCGTGGTCGATCTACAACAGCGTCTTCACCGGCAACCGCGCCATCGGCCGCGGCGCCAACCCCGCGCGGTCGGGCACGCCCGGCGGCGGCTCGGGTGGCGCCGTGTACGCGGACGGCAACGACTTCCGCGTGCTGCTCGCCGGCACGAGGATGGCCCGCAACCACGCGCGCGAGGGCGGCGGCGCGGTCTTCTTCGTCAGCAACGACCGCAGCGGCGTCCTCAAGATCCGCTCCTCGAACCTGCGCAACAACCCGAGTGACGGCTTCGAGACCGACCCGGGCATCTACTTCCTCGGCCGCGAGCAGATCGTCGTCGACTCGGTCGTGGAGTGACTCAGCCTTCGCCGACGTCACACTCGCGCAGGAAGCCGAGCAGCAACTGACGGAACGCCTCTGGGCTGCTCGAGCGGCGCGAGGTGCCGTGCTCTCGCGATGACGGACATGGCGCGCCCGCTGCAGATGCTGTGACAGCGCCTCGGCACCGACCCGGAAGTCGGGCATGTCAAGTTCGCCCGCTGCCGCGAGTGCGGGGATCCGAAGTCGCGTGAGCGCCTCCGGATGGGCATCGAGCGGGTCCTGCACCTCGGTTG
The DNA here is from genome assembly GCA_963838655.1 of uncultured Solirubrobacteraceae bacterium. GTDB lineage: Bacteria > Actinomycetota > Thermoleophilia > Solirubrobacterales > Solirubrobacteraceae > DASSUW01. The sequence continues at coordinate 169,862 of CAWIRW010000018.1, forward strand.
CCTCGCCGGCCGCTGCCTGGACCTCGAAGGCGCGGCGCTGCATCGCCGCTACGCGGTCGCGCAGAGCCGCCGGCGCGTCGGCAAGCAGCCATGCGTCGAGGACCGCGCCGACGGCGGCTTCGATGTCACGTCGCTCGAGCGCGGACTCTTCGGCCTCCCAAGCGGCTTGAAGCTCGGCTGAGGGTTCCAGGTCCGGGGCAGGAGCGGACACCAGCGCCATGGCCGCAACCCGGTCAGGCGCAACCACGGCCACGCGCAGCGCGACCGCGCCACCGTACGAGTTGCCGACCAGGACCGCACGCTCGATGCTCAGCGCATCCATGGTCTGGACCACGTCCAGCCACGCGGCGTCCTCGTGCGCGGGCGGGGCGTCGCCGAACCCCGGGAGGTCCATCGCGACGACGCGATACGCGGCGTCGGCGAGCGGCCGAAGGTGCTCCGCCCACATCGTCCGGTCGGCGATACCGGCATGCAGGAGCACGATGGCCGAGCCGGAGCCGACGTCATCGTGCGGCAGCAGCACACGGCCGATTATCCACGTGAAGCGCCTCGTTGATCGTCAACGGTGCCCGGTCAGCAATTTCTCGATCGTGTAGGTTCGGCGGACTCGGCTCTCGACCAGGGGAGTGCACCATGGGCTTGTACGCGGAGCAGATCCTGCCGCGGATCGTCGACGTTGCGTGCAACATGAAGGAGGCGCATCCACAGCGCCGTCGCGCGTGCGAGAAGCTGGCGGGCGACGTCGTCGAGATCGGCTTCGGGTCCGGCCTCAACGTCCCCTACTACCCGGCGGCCGTGACCGAGGTCACCGCGGTCGAGCCGGCAGACCTCAGCTGGAAGCTGGCCGGCAAGCGCCTTGGTGAGACGAGCATCCCGGTGCACCGTGCCGGCCTCGACGCCCAGACGCTCCCGTTTCCCGACGACCGGTTCGATGCCGCCCTCTCGACGTGGACCATGTGCACGATTCCGGACATCGCGGGAGCGCTTCGCGAACTACGGCGAGTCCTCAAGCCCGGCGGCACCCTGCATTTCGTCGAGCATGGCCTCGCCCCAGACGAAAGCGTGCGCCGCTGGCAGCATCGCCTCGACCCCGTCCAGCAGCGGCTCTTCGGCGGCTGTCACCTCACCCGCCCGATCGTCGAGCTGCTGAAGGACGGCGGCTTCACCGTCACGGAGCTGGACGTCTACTACGAGAAGGGCACGCCGAAGGTCCTCGGCGCCAACTCGCTCGGCGTCGCACGTCCATCCTGAGGCTCGTGCCTCGGCGGGGCTCCGGCTCGCGGCGATGAGCGTCTTCAGGGAGACCGAGCTCCGCTACCTGGCCGGCGGGCGGCAGCTGGGACGGATTGCGACCGTCGGTGCGGACGGCACGCCGCACGTGGTGCCGGTCGCGTGGATCTACAACGCGGTGCGCGACACGATCGATATCGGCGGCCACGAGCTCGAGCGAACGAAGAAGTTCCGCGACGTGGAGCGAACCGGACGAGCCGCGATCGTGATCGACGATCTGGCGAGCACCGATCCGTGGCGTCCGCGCGGGATCGAGATCCGCGGGCGCGGCGAGGCGATCGCCCTACCGACGCCGCTGATCCGGATTCATCCCGAGCGGATCGTCACGTGGGGGCTCGAACCGCGACGCAGCGCTCGTACAGTGACGCGCTGACGCGCAGCGCCCGCCACGATGGGCGGGCGCTGGGCGTGCAGTTGAGCTGAAGATCAGGCCGAAGCGGTCGTCGGCCCGTGCTCGAGCTTCGGCAGCCAGCCCAGGCGCTTGGGCAGGTACCAGTTGCGCTCGCCGAGCAGCTTCATCGTGGCGGGCAGCAGGACGGCACGGATGATCGTCGCGTCGATCAGGATCGCGACGGCGAGGCCGACGCCGATCTGCTTGGCCAGCTGGTCGCTGGCGAGCGCGAACGAGCCGAAGACCGCGACCATCACGAGCGCCGCGCTGGTCACGACGCCGGCGGTGCTCCTGATGCCGTGAGCGACCGCGTCGTCGTTGCTCATGCCGCGATCCACGGCCTCGCGGATGCGGCTGAGGATGAACACGTGGTAGTCCATCGAGAGGCCGAACAGGATCACGAACAGGAACAGCGGGATCCAGGGGGCGATGCCGCCGACCGACTGGAAGTCGAGCAGCCTCTCGCCGTGGCCGTCCTGGAAGACGAGCACGAGGACGCCGTAGGCCGCGCCGACCGACAGCAGGTTGAGGACGATCGCCTTGATCGGCACCACGATCGAGCGGAACGTGACCAGCAGCAGGATGAACGCGAGGCTGAGCACGAACAGGAACACGATCGGCGCGTGCGACGTCATGGCGTCGATGAAGTCCTTCGAGCCCGCGGTCGTGCCGGTCACGGCGACCTCGGCCCCGGCGAGCCTCCCGACGGTGGCCGGGACGATCTCCGAGCGCAGGACCTCGAGCGAGCGCTCGGAAGCGGCGTCGGTGCCGCTGCCCTTGACCGCGAGCGCCACGACGGCGACGGTCTTGTCGGGGCTGATCTCGACGGCGGAGGGCTCGGAGAGCTGGCCGCTGGCCAGCGCCTGGTCGTGCAGCTGCCCGATCGCGGCCTGGACCGGCGCGGCCGTGACGTCCTCGGCCTTGATCACCGTGGTCGCCGGGACGGCGCCGCCGGGGAACGCGGCCTGGAGGCGGTCGTGGGTCTGGATGACCGGCTGGCTGCGCGAGAAGCCGTCGTAGCCCGGGTCCTTGAACTGGATGCCGAGCGCGGGGATGCAGAGCGCGACGAGCAGGCCGCCGGCGATCAGCGTCGACACGCGCGGGCGCCTCAGGACGCGGGTGAGGATGGCGCCCCAGACGCGCGACTCGCCCTTCGCCTGGTGGCGGCGCTTGGTGATGTACGGCACGCGGCCCTTCTCCAGCCAGTTCTTCTGGCTGAGGAACGAGAGCATCGCGGGCAGGAAGGTCATCGAGCCGAGCACGGCGACGGCGACGACGAGCATCGTGCCGATGCCGAAGCCGACGAAGATGGGGTTGCCGGCGAACAGCAGCCCGGCCATCGCGGTCATCACGGTCAGGCCCGAGATGAGCACCGCGCGGCCCGACGTGGCGGCGGCGATCTCGACCGCGACCTCGGCCGAGTGGCCGCGGTCGCGCTCCTCCATCATGCGGCGCGAGTAGAACATCGCGTAGTCCACGCCGACAGCGAGGCCGATGATCACCACGAGCTGGGCGACGTCGGACGGGAGTGCGTAGATCTGGCTGACCGGCCCGAGCAGGCCGACCGTGCCCGCGACGGCGGTGGCGCCGAGCACGAGCGGGATGCCGGCGGCGACGAGCGCGCCGAACGCGACCAGCAGGATGATCAGCAGCAGGCTGTAGGAGATGAGCTCTGCCTGCTTGCCGTCCTTCGCGTCCTGGGCGGCGATCGCCTTCGCGGCCGAGGCGTCGCCGAACTGCTCGACGCGCACGCCGGAGTGAGCGGCCTGCACGGCGGCGACCGCGGCGAGCGGCTGCTCGACGAGCTTCTCGACCTGCGTCATCCGTGCCGGCGCATCGTGAACTTGACGGCGACCGAGCGGTCGTCCTCCGAGCGGAGCGGGCTCTCGATCTCGGTGATGCCCTCGATCCGCTCCAGGCGCCCTCACGACGTCCCGCACGGCGGCCGTCACCTGAGGATCGTCGGCCGTGATCGAGCCCTTGCCCTGCACGAGCACCTGCTCGCCGGCCTGGTCGGGGAAGCCTGCGGCCTCGACGATCATGTCGCCGCGCTTGGACTCGCCGTTGCTACGAGCCGCCTCGTCGAGGTCGTTCTGGCCGACCTTGCCGCCGAGGACGGTCGCGAGCACGACGAACAGGAGCCAGCCAAGGATGGCCGTCTTGCGGTGCTTGGCACTCCATCGACCTGCGCGCGCTGCTGGGTTACGAGACTGCATGGACCCCTCCTCGGTAAGGTTCGTACGCTGTACGAAGCACCGTATTCGTACACTGTACGATCCCGATAGGGGGGTAAACCGAACAGCCGCCATGAGCAGACCCGAACCAGCCACCGAGCCGCGAGCGCGCCTGAGCCGGGAGCGCGTGCTGGAGGCCGCCATCGCGCTCGCCGCGCGCGACGGGATCGACTCGCTGACGATGCGCAAGCTCGCCGACGAGCTCGGCGCAGGCGCGATGTCCCTGTACCACTACGTCCCCAACAAGGACCAGCTCCTCGACGGCATGGTCGACATCGTGTTCAGCGAGATCGAGCTTCCGTCGACCGACGTCGACTGGAAGACCGCCATGCGCAAGCGGGCGCTCTCTACTCGCGAAGCCCTCGCGCGGCACCCCTGGGCGATCGGGCTGATGGAGGGACGCACGAACCACGGGCTGGCGAACCTCAGGCTCCACAACGCGGTGCTCGGCTGTCTGCGAGCGGCCGGCTTCTCGCTGGAGATGACCGTCCACGCGTACTCCGTCCAGGACGCCTACATCTACGGGTTCGCGCTGCAAGAGCAGGACATGTCGTCCGAGACCGCGGACGACTTCGCGGCGGAGGCGCAGCGGCAGATGCACGAGTACCAGGCCGTGCTGGCGGAGTTTCCCCACCTCGTCGAGGTGGTCGGCGGGTACGTCGCGAAGTCGGGCTACGACTACGGCACCGAGTTCCTGTTCGGGCTCGACCTGATCCTCGACGGCCTCGACAGGCTCAGAGACGCCTGACAGCGAGGTCGATGGGCGAGGGCTCCGCAAGCTGGGCTGCGCGATCGCTCGACCATCCGTCGAGATATGGCCCTGCCGAGCGCCGCGTGCGTCAAGTTCGCGGCTCGCGTGCCGTTGCTTGGGTCATGGACCTCGATGACCTGATCGGGCCGCTGCCCGCACCTCTCGGCCGCTGGATGCTGCGGCGCCTGGTTGCCCGTGCCGTCCGCTACGGGCAGGAGTTCAGCGTGCTGCTCGTGCGTGGCGCCGAGCCCGGTGAGCTGGCTGCCCTCCTGCGCGGCGCTGACCTCTTCGTCGCCTGGGACGGCGGCGACCTGCTTGCCCTGCTTCCGGACACCGACCGCCCTGGCGCGGACGTCGTCGCCGGGCGCGTGCGGGAGTCGGCGGGCGCGGCGGTGGGCGCCGCCCACTGGGGCGGCGACCTCGCGGGAGACCTGCTCGAGCGCGCTGAACGCGCGCTCGACGCGGACCTCGCTCAGGCCGCCTGACCCAGCTCCTCCAGCCGCTTCGACAATCGCCCCATGCCGAGCTCGCCGGCCGCGCGCGAACCCCGCGCGTAGTCGGTCGGCGCGTCCGGCGGACGCTCGACCGGGATCGTCCGCAGCGTGGCGATGTCCTTGAACGCGCGCAGTTCGTCGGCCTGCTCGATCAGCGCGCGCCGCACGGCCGGCTTCTCGCGGATCGCGCCGAGGATGACGTGCTCGAGGTCACCCTTGCGCTTGAGGAGCTCGGCCGCCGTCTTCGGGCCGATCCCCTTGGCTCCCGGCAGCCCGTCGGACGGATCGCCGCGCAGGGCGATGAAGTCCGGGACCTGTGACGGCTCGATGCCGTAGCGCTCGACTACGCCCTCCGGCCCCACCTCCTCCGGGCCCTCGCCGCCGGTCCGCTGCATGAGCACTGAGACCGTCTCGCTCGCGCACTGGAACATGTCGCGGTCCCCGGTGAGGATCAGCGAGCGGCCGCCGGCGGCGGTCTCGACCTCGCACAGCGAGTGCAGGAGGTCATCCGCCTCGAGGTCCTCGGTCGTGGCGAGGCTCCAGCCGAGCGCCTCGTACAGCGCCGGGGCGCGCTCCCACTGCCACTCGAGCGGGTCGGGCATCGGCGGGCGGTCGGCGTGGTAGGCGGGGAACGCCTCGACGCGGTACTCGCCGGCCTCGGCCCCGAAGCACCACACCACGGCGCGCGGGTCGTACTTCTGCACGCACCACAGCGCCTGGTTGACCGAGCCGAGCAGCGCGTTGATGGGATGCCCGTCGTCGTCGGTGATCGAGTCGGGCAGGCCGAAGAACGCGCGGTAGAGGACCGCCGGGCCGTCGATGACGAGAAGCGGGTTGGGCATCCGGCGCCCAGGATATGGTGCCGCCGCATGAAGACGATCACCGGCCTGGACGAGCTCAAGAGCGCCCGCGGCGAGACGTTGGGAACCTCGGACTGGCACGAGGTCACCCAGGAGGCGATCGACGCGTTCGCCGACGCCACCGGCGACCACCAGTGGATCCACGTCGACGTCGAGCGAGCGAAGGAGACGCCGTTCGGCGGCACGATCGCGCACGGCTACTACACGCTCGCGCTCGCGCCGATGCTGACCGCGCAGGTGATGGCGCTCGACGGCTTCGCCTTCGCGCTCAACTACGGCGTCAACCGCGTGCGCTTCCCGGCGCCCGTCCCGGTCGGCTCGCGCGTGCGCGCCACCGTCAAGCTCGCCGAGCTGGAGGACATTCCCGACGGTGCGCAGATGACGCTCGAGCTGACGTTCGAGGTCGAGGGCGGCGAGAAGCCCGCCTGCGTGGCGCAGACCGTCTCGCGCGTCTACACGGGCTAGGCGACGAACCTCTCGAGCTTGTCGAAGGCGCCGTTCCAGCCGGCTTCGGCGTGTCCACGGTTCGTGGGATAGGGACCGTCGCTGAGCGTCATGCGCGTCTTGGCGCCGTGGTCGTGGAACTCGACGCGCGTGACGATCGGCTCGGGCATCCCGTACTCCGGCATCGGCTCCGAGCGCAGGACGAGCAGCTCCGGCTCCACGAGCTCGACGATCTCGTAGACGGCCGGGAACTCGGCGCCGTTGTCGCGCTGGATCATCGTGAGCGCGTAGCGCCCACCGATGCGCAGATCGATGTCGATCCGCTCGCGCGGCGTGTCGAACTGCTCCGGGCCGTACCACTCCGCCACCTCGTCGGGGTCGGTCCAGGCCTTGAACACCCGCTCGCGGGGCGCGTCGAAGATGCGGGTGATCAGGACTTCCTGGGCGAGGTCACTCATGCTGGTCTCCCTTTCGCAGGTGGGCGTCGAGCCGGTCCATCCGACCCTCCCACGTCCGTTTGCGCGACTGCATCCACTCCACGGCGTCGTCGAGCGGGTCGGCTTGCATCCGGCTCGGCCGCCACTGCGCCTCCCGGCTGCGGACGATCAGGCCTGCGCGCTCGAGCACCTTCAGGTGTCGCGAGATCGCCGGCAGGCTGACGGGGAACGGCTCGGCCAGCTCGTTGACGGTCGCCTCGCCCTCGGCGAGGCGGCTGAGGATCGACCGCCGCGTGGGATCGGCGAGGGCGGCGAACGTGAGGCTGAGCTGGTCGGTCGGCATGTAACGGACGAGTTAATTAACGGGTGCATTAAATACGATCCGTAGCGAGAAAGTCAACTGCGGCATTGAGGAGTGCACGGGAGGCAGCATTTCGTCCACGCCACGCGGTTCTCGCTCGTCAGGTGCACGAAATGCTGGCTATAGGGGAACAACGTCCACGTCACGCACCGCGGCGCCGTGAGGTGGACGAAATGCTGCCTCCAAACGCCCCCTCACCCTCCTACCCAGCCGCCGTTGACGTTCGCCCGGGCCCCGGGACGACTAGCGGATGCGGATTCCCGGGCCGGCCTCGCCGGCGAAGACCGCCCGGTACGTGCCCGCCTGCGCGACGCCGGCGCGGTAGGTGCCGCCGCGGCGGACGATGGTGGAGGCGACGGTGGTCCAGCGAGAACCCTCGCGGAGCTGGATCTGCACCTGCGCGCCCACCCGTGCCGGGACGACGCTGCCCGCCACCGTGGCGCGCGCGGCCGGGCCGCTGGCGGTGGCGACCGGCGGCGCCTCGCGGGTGTTGATCGTCGTGAAGTACGCCCACGTGTCGAGCAGCCCGAGCCGCGCGCGCAGCGTCGCGCCGTCGACCCGGGTGCGCCCGGCCGAGCCGACGATGTCGGCGGCGACGATCCGCGGTGAGCGGCCGCGCTCGAGCACCTCGATGCCGCGGAAGCGGCCCTTCACCAGCCCGGCGAGCTTCGCGCCCACGGCGGGCAGCGTCAGCCGCGCCGGCTTCCAGCGGTGCTTGGGCGAGATGTCATCGTGCGGGTCGGCGACCGACTTCAGCCACGGCTGCGGCCCGGCGCCGACGTTGGTGTTCTCCACGTTCTCGGTCCGCCCGCCGGAGGTGGAGAAGAAGAACGTGACCACCGGCCGGCCGTCGTAGGTCACGACCTGCCCGCGCGTGGCGGCGACGGCCGCGTTGGTGGTGGCGGTCTCGGCCGCCACGCCGCCGTAGACCTGGGAGCGGACGTCGGCGTAGTGCTCGAAGCCCGCGCCCGCCTTGGAGGTGGTGATCGCATACGTGCGCGCGGCCACCGCCTGGGCCTTGAGCGCCTCGGCGGGCCATGAGGACGGCGACTCGCGGGCCACGACGCCCGCCACGTAGTCCTCGAGCGACACGGCGTTGATCGCGTTCACGCCGGATCCCGTGGGGCGGAACTCCATCAGCCCGCGATACGCCCCCGAGCCGCCGAGCTGGACGACGTCGCCGGCCACCTGGAGCGGGCGCCGTGTAGGCCGCGATCCGCTTGCCGGCGGCGCTCAGCAGGTCGACGCTCGCGGCGTCGCGGCGCCGGACGAGGTACGTCCGCCCTGGATCCAGCGGCCGCGCGCCCGCGCGCGACGCGCCGCTGAAGCTCGCCGTTCCCGTCGACTGCAGCAGCACGCGCACGGTGCGGCCCTCGGCGGTTCCCAGCTGCGTGCCGCGGTAGTAGTGGCGCAGGATCGCGTCGTAGCTCTTGCCGTGCTTGGCGAAGCCGTACGCGCCGTACTGGCTCATCCCCACGCCGTGCCCGAAGCCGGCCCCGCGGATCGTGAACTGCGACTTGCCCGCAGCCGCGGCAGGGGCAGCCGCGAGCAGGCAGGCGAGCAGGGTCAGGCAGGCGAGACGGAGCACAGCGAGGGCTTCAGGGTAGCCAGGACCCATGATGCGGAAGACTGTTGGGGTGAGCGAGCGCAAGGCGTCCGATCTGTTCGTGGAGTGCCTCGAGGCCGAGGGCGTCAAGTACGTATTCGGCATCCCGGGCGAGGAGACGCTGGATCTCAACGAGTCGCTCGACGCGTCGTCGATCGAGTTCGTGCCGGTACGCCACGAGCAGGGCGGTGCGTACATGGCCGACATGTACGGCCGTCTGACCCGCCACGCCGGGGTCTGCCTGGGCACGCTCGGCCCGGGCGCGACGAACCTCGTGACCGGGGTTGCCGATGCGCTGCTCGACCGCTCGCCGATGGTCGCGCTCACCGGCCAGGCGGACCTGCAGCGGATGCACAAGGAGTCGCACCAGTACATCGACGTCGTCGACATGCTGCGGCCGGTCACGAAGTTCAACACCCGTCTGAACTCCGCGCGCGTGATCCCGGAGGTCGTGCGCAAGGCGTTCAAGGTCGCCCAAGCCCAGAAGCCCGGGCCGACGCACATCGAGCTGCCCGAGGACGTGATGGCGGCGAGCGTGGACGCCGCTCCGCTCCCCGTGCGCGACGCCCTCCGCCACCCCGAGCCCAGCGGCGAGGAGCTGCTGGCCGCGGTCGAGCTCATCCGCGGCGCCGACCGGCCGATCGTGCTGGCCGGCAACGGCGTCGCCCGCACCGGCTCGGCCCCCGCCCTGCGCGCGTTCGCCCGCGCGACGGGTATCGGCGTCGCCGAGACGTTCATGGGCAAGGGAATGCTCGACTACGAGGATCCGCAGGCGCTCGGCACCGTCGGCGTGCAGTCGCGCGACTACGCGCTGGCGGGCTTCGAGGAGGCCGACGTGGTGATCGCGGTCGGCTACGACCTCGTCGAGCACTCGCCCGCGCACTGGAACGCCGAGCGCGACAAGAAGATCGTGTGCATCGACACCCTCGCGCCCGAGGTCGACGCAGCACTTCGTCACCGCGGTCGACCTCGTCGGCGACCTCGCAGTCATCCTCACCCGGCTGGCCGACGCGCTCGGCGACGCCGCCCATTCGCCGCCGCGGTCGCGGCTCAACGACATCGTGCTCGGGCGCTTCGAGGCCGCCAAGGACGACGACGCCTTCCCCGTGCAGCCGCCGCGGGTGCTGTGGGAGATCCGCCAGGCGCTCGGGCCGCGCGACATCCTGATCTCCGACGTCGGGCTCCACAAGCTGTGGATCGCGCGGATGTTCCCGGCCCACGAGCCGAACACCGTGTTCGTGGCCAACGGCCTCGCGGGGATGGGCATCGCGCTGCCGACGGCGATCGCCGCCAAGCTCGTGCACCCCGACCGCCACGTGGTCACCGTGAGCGGCGACGGCGGCTTCCTGATGAACGTGCAGGAGCTGGAGACCGCGGTGCGGCTGCGCACCGCGGTGGTGAACGTGATCTGGGAGAACGGCCAGTACGGCTCGATCGTGTGGAAGCAGGAGAAGCAGTTCGGCCGCCACTTCGGGACCGACTTCACGAACCCCGACTTCGTGCGCCTGGCCGAGGCGTTCGGCATGCCGGCGTGGCGCTGCGAGTCGGTCGGCGACGTCGGCACCCACCTGCGGCACGCCCTGACGCTCGACCTGCCCTCCCTGATCGTGGTCCCGATCGACTATTCGATCGACGTGGCAATCTCGGAAGAACTCGGAACGGAAACGGTGGTTGCATGAGTGTCACTGCGGATCGGGAGGGCGCCGTCGTCGAGGCGACGCCGAACCAGCTGTTCATCGGCGGCGAGTGGCGCGACGCCTCGGGTGGCGCAACGCTCGGGGTCGAGGACCCGTCGACCGGCGAGACGCTCGTCGAGGTCGCCGACGCCACGCCCGACGACGCCAAGGCCGCGCTCGACGCCGCCGTCGCGGTGCAGGCCGAGTGGGCGGCGCATCCTCCGCGCGAGCGCGGCGAGATCCTGCGGCGGGCGTTCGAGACGCTCGTCGCGCGCGCCGACGATCTCGCGCTGCTGATGACGCTCGAGATGGGCAAGCCGCTGGCCGAGTCCAAGGCCGAGATCGTCTACGCCGGCGAGTTCTTCCGCTGGTTCTCCGAGGAGGCGGTGCGGATCGAGGGCCGCTTCGCGACCGCGCCGAACGGCGTCGGGCGCCTGATCACCCTGAAGCAGCCGGTGGGCCCGTGCTACGCGATCACGCCGTGGAACTTTCCGATGGCGATGGGGACGCGCAAGATCGGGCCGGCGGTGGCCGCAGGCTGCACGATGGTCGTCAAGCCGGCCCAGCAGACGCCGCTCTCGATGCTCGCGCTGGCGCAGATCCTGTCCGAGGCGGGGCTGCCCGCCGGCGTCGTCAACGTGGTCACGTCGTCCTCGTCGGCGGACGTGTCGAAGCCGATCATCTCCGACCCACGGCTGCGCAAGCTCACCTTCACGGGCTCGACCGAGGTCGGGCGCACGCTGGTCGAGCAGGCCGCGCCCGGGCTCCTGCGGACGTCGATGGAGCTGGGCGGCAACGCGCCGTTCCTCGTGTTCGCCGACGCCGACGTGGACGCGGCCGTCGAGGGCGCGGTGATCGCCAAGATGCGCAACATCGGCGAGGCGTGCACGGCGGCCAACCGCTTCCACGTCGCGGCCGGGGTGGCCGACGAGTTCACCGAGAAGCTGGCCGCCAAGCTCGGCGACATGCGCGTGGGGCGCGGCACCGAGGAGGACGTCAAGGTCGGCCCGCTGATCGACGCCAAGCAGCGCTCCAAGGTCGCCGAGCTGGTCGAGGACGCCACCGGTCGCGGCGCGTCGGTCGTGGTCGGCGGCCGCGAGCTCGACGGCGCCGGCTACTTCTACGAGCCGACCGTGCTCGGCGGCGTGCCGTCCGGCGCGCGGCTGCTCGAGGAGGAGATCTTCGGCCCGGTCGCGCCGGTGATCGGGTTCGACGACGAGGACGAGGCGATCGCCGCCGCCAACGACACCGAGTACGGGCTCGTGGCGTACGTCTACACGCGCGACATCAAGCGCGCGTTCCGCGTGGTCGAAGGGCTCGAGACCGGCATGGTCGGCCTCAACCAGGGCATGGTCTCCAACGCCGCGGCCCCGTTCGGGGGCGTCAAGGCGTCCGGCTTCGGGCGCGAGGGCGGGACGGAGGGGATCCAGGAGTACCTCGAGGTCAAGTACGTCGCGATGGCGCTCTAAAGCCGCCCGGATGGCGGCAATGTCATCAGGGGACGGGCCGGATGCCCGGCCGGGCACTTCCCCGCTCTCGCGCGTTCGGGAGTGGTACGAGGAGGCCGTCGCCGCCGGGATCCCGGAGGCGGACTCGATGGCGCTCGCGACGGCCACGCCCGACGGCCGCCCGTCGGTGCGGTTCGTGCTGCTCAAGGGCATCGACGACGACGGCATTCGCTTCTTCACCAACTACGGCTCGCGCAAGGCCCGGGAGCTGGACGCCAACCCCGTTGCGGCCGCGACGCTGTACTGGCTGCCGGTCGGGCGGTCGGTGCGCATGGAAGGCGCGGTCGAGCGGCTGCCTCCGGAGGACTCGGACGCCTACTTCGAGTCCCGCACACGAGGCGCCCAGCTGGGCGCCTGGGCCTCCGCCCAGGGCACCGCCCTGCGCGACCGCGCCGAGCTCGACGAGCGCGTGCGAGCGGTCGCGGAGCGCTTCCCGTCCGAGATCCCGCGCCCCGACCACTGGGGCGGCTACAAGCTCCGCCCCGACGCGGTCGAGCTCTGGCAGGGCCGCCCCGACCGCCTCCACGACCGCGAGCACTTCCTGCGCGCGCCCGACGGCGTCTGGCGGTCCGAGCGCCTTTCGCCCTGAAGTTGCTGTTGGCGGAGGGTGTCGACAGCCCTCCCCCGACACGCGCTTCGCGCAGGATGGGGATGTGTCGGGGGAGGACTGCCGCACCCTCCACCTCTCGGTGGTGCGCGCTTGTCGGGCGTCTTCTCGTTGGGAGGCCGTAACGTCTGCACCCTGAGCGCGCGCACGAATCGCGGGCGACGGGTTGGGCCGCGATTCGCGCGCGATCCGAGGGCGCCTCTGCATCGACATCCGAACCGCTCGTTCGCATCCACACGGCTCGTGGCTAGCGCTATCACGCGACAGGAGCAGTCCCGTCCATCAGCTACGCGGTTGTTAGCCGGCGCGCCGGTGCCTAGCCAGGCTCGGGGTCCGGGGACCGATGGCACGCCTTCTGTGTGTCGTCCCCCAGTGGCAACAATCGGGACCTCAACCCGTACCGGAACCTCGGGAGACCGTTCGGCGACAGCCTGCGCCGGCCACAATCGTCGCGGCGAGCGCGATCCGATGGTCCTTCGTCCAGGGTGGCCCGATCGCTGCCCGAGGTCCCTGCAGGACCTCGTCGGCCCGCTCAGCCAGCATGCTGATGGCTTGACCCACCACTGCCTTCGCGTCATAGAGGTGGACTTCCCAGCCGCGAGCGTGTGCGAGCTCGGCGAGCTCGCTGGCGATACATGATGGCGTCGGCCCGGGCTTCATATGGCGCGCGACGTTGGACGGCGATGTCATCGGGGAAGTCGAGCGGCCAGGCTCGAAGCGAGATCGAGAGGACCGGCGCGGGCAGCGCGGTTGCGATCTCGTCGAGTGCGGCTGACGTCGCCCGAACGACGGACGCTCGCACGTTCGCGACCAGCGCACCCGTAGCGGCGACATCGAGACGCCGGCTCTCGTAGTGAATCGGCGCCGCCGAGAGGCCGGGTTCGATCAGCTCGACCCGCCGGCGGTCCACTACCTCGTGGCCCGCCGACGCCGTCACCGCAACGGCCCAACCGAGATGATCCGCAATGCCAACACGCATGTCGCCAATCATCCACTGACACACCACCTGGCTAACGCACCGTCCGAGTCGATGCGGTGCATAGGCACCACGTCGGCGTCCGTGAGGTCCACACAGGACGCTGCGCGATTCCCGTCGCTTGCGCTTTGCGCGACAAGCAGCAGCCGGCACGGCACGCGCTCCACTGCTGCGTGTGCCTCGTTGCGCCAGCGACGGTGCTCGAGCTCCCTCCGATCGGGAGCTCGCACGCGCCGACGTCGTGCCTATGCACCGGACGCAACGGGTCCGGCCAAGTGGCGCTTCCGTTGGTCGTCCCACGCAGTCGTCTCGCGGCCGGCGACCGAGATGCCTGCTTGCCGACGGGAGCGGGAGCGCCATTCACGTTCGAGAATTGTCGTTCGCGGACGTGTCGGAGCAGCTGCGGTCTGGGTTCGCGTCGCCGTTGATCCCGCCGAGATCCCGCGGCATGAACGCGACGAGGAAACGTCCGGGCAGCGGCTTGGCCGGCGAGCCGGGTACGACGATCTCGGAGCACCGAGAACTGCCGCGCCCGGGTAGCTCGCGAGCGCCCTCAAACACCAGCTGAGCGCCGCGGAGGCGGTGGAAGTCGCCCGTGCACGTTTCGGCCCAGTGCTCGCCCGTCCCGCCGGTGCGTGCGCGGCGGGACGGGCGCGGGGGGCTGGTTCAGGCGGTGGGGTTCAGGGCGCGCTTGAGGTAGGTCGTGGCCTGCGTGATGGCGCCCTCGGCGGCGTTGGTGCCGCGCAGCGCGTTGAGCATCACGAAGTCGTGGATGATGCCCTGGTAGCGGGTGGCGGTGACCGGGACTCCGGCCTGGCGGAGCTTGTTGGCGTAGGCCTCGCCCTCGTCGCGCAGGACGTCGGCCTCGGCGGTGATCACCAGTGCCGGCGGCAGGCCTGCGAGCTGGTCGAGGTCAGCGCGCAGGGGCGACGCCGTGGGCTCGTTGCGCTCGTGCTCGTCGAGGGTGTACTGGTCCCAGAACCACTGCATCGCGTCGCGGCGCAGGAAGTGGCCGGTGGCGAACTGGTGGTAGGAGCCGGTGTCGAAGCTGGCGTCGGTGACCGGGTAGAAGAGCACCTGCGCGGCGAGCTCGGGGCCGGAGCGCTGCTTGGCCAGGAGCGTGAGCGCGGTGCTCATGTTGCCGCCGACGCTGTCGCCGGCGATCGCGATCCGCGAGCCGTCGAGGTCGTGGTCGGCGCCGTGCTCGCTGACCCAGCGCAGGACCGCGTAGCTCTCCTCGATCGCGATGGGATACCGCGCCTCCGGCGAGCGGCTGTACTCGGGGAAGACGACGGCGGCGCCGGCGCCGACCGCGAGCTCGCGGATGAGCCGGTCGTGGGTGTGGCTGTTGCCGAACACCCAGCCGGCGCCGTGGATGTAGAGGATCACCGGCAGCGCGCCGATCGCGCCCTGGGGGCGCACGATCCGCACTGCGACATCGCCGGCTGGGCCGCCCGGGACGCTGAGGTCCTCGATGTCGGCGGCCGCAGCCGCGAGGGGGCCGGACTGGACCTCGTCGACGACCTCGCGGCCCTGCTCGGGGCCGAGGTCGAAGAGATACGGCGGGTCCGCGGTGGCTGCCGCGAACTCCTGGGCGGCGGGCTCGAGGACAACGGTGCTGGTCGGTGCGATGGTCATTTTGGAGGGCTCCTTAGAAGTGCCGCCGACGACGACGTAGAGGCCGGTCTCGGCGATGGCGATCTGCTTCTT
>CAWIRW010000019.1:0-235776 GCA_963838655.1 uncultured Solirubrobacteraceae bacterium
GAGGGCGCCTCGGAGATCTCGACCCGGCCGCCGGAGGCGAGCAGGCGGTAGCGCCGCTCGGGCACTTCGCCGTTGGACTCGACGACCAGCTCGACCGTCCCCTCGACGCCGGCGGGCGGCTCGATCATCCCCGGGGCGAGGCGGAAGATCGCGCCCACATTGATGTCCTCGCCCGGGCGCGGCGCGCTCCACGTCCAGTCATAGCCCCAACGCGCGAGCGCGCCGACGACCGGCATCAGCTCACGCGAGCGCTCGGTCAGCTCGTAGTCCACGCGCGGCGGCACCTCGCGGTAGCGCTGCCGGGTCAGCAGGCCGTCGGCCACCATGCGGTTGAGCCGCGAGCGCAGCTGCTCGGTCGAGATGCCCGGGAGCACCCGCTGGAGCTCGACGAAGCGCCGCGGACCGGCCGCGAGGTCGCGGATGATGAGCAGCGTCCACTTGTCTCCCACGAGGTCGAGCGCCCGAGCATCGGGCGACCACTGGTCGTAGGGATGGCGCTTCGGAGGGGGTGCGGTGGGCATGCGGGCCTCGGACGAGTACGCGGCCGACTGGTTTCAAGAGCATACCTCTACCAGCAGCGGACGCGGTTTCGTCTCGTCGACATTCCGCCGCAGCGTGCGACGAGCGTCGCGACATCCGTCGAGAGCGCAAGTTTGCCCGCGAGCGGTCGTTCATACGAACACAGGGCGATTGGCGTCCTGCATCGACGGTGATGTTCGGCGGAACGAAGGACGGCAGTCAATGGGTGAGGTCATCAGACTCGCGGAACGCAGGGGGGCGCGGCGGCCTGCTCCGCGGCAGCGACGCATCCGGGTCGAGTTTCACTTCGACCTCGCGTGCCCGTTCACGTACCTCGCCGCCGAGCGCGTCGAGCGCGCGTTCACGGAGGTGACGTGGACGCCCGCCTCCAGCACCGCGCTGCGCGCCGGCTCGCTGGCCTCTGACGAGGTCGCGCTGGCGGGCGTGCGCGCGGCGGCCGAGCAGCGCGCACGCGAGCTGCGTCTGCCGGTGGTGTGGCCCGAGAGCTGGCCGGCCGACGTCCCGGCCGCCATGCGCGTGGCCGCGTACGCCGCGGAGTGCGGCCGCGGCGCGGCGTTCGTGCTCGCCGCGGGCCGGCTGGCCTACTGCGGCGGCTTCGACCTCGACGATCCCGAGATCCTCGCGGAGGCGGCGGCTGCCGCCGGGCTCGGCCTCGACGGCTGCCTGCAGGCAGCCGGCGAACGCCGGCGCGACGCGGTGATCGAGGGCGTCGGGCGCCGGCTGCTCGCCGTCGGTGCCGACCGGCTGCCGGCGCTGCGCGTCGGGCGCTCGCTCTACTGGGGCGAGGGCCAGGTTGCCGCAGCGGCCGCCGCGGCGCGGCTCCAGGCTGCGGCTGCTTACTAGAAGGGCGTGACGAGCCCGGCGAGGATCTGCTCGTCGATCTCCTCGCGCGGCTCCTGACGCTCCGGCGGGCGCCGGGCGACGAGGAACGGCTCTTCGCGATCGGACTCGGCGAGCAGCAGCTCGAGGTCGGCGTCGCGGATCTCGTTGGCGTGCTCCATGCCCGGCGACCCTAGAGCGGCCCGGCAGCGACGGCACGTGCAAGCGGCGTCCAACCCCCCGGCCGGGGGGTAGATTGCGCCGCCATGACCGTCGAGGAGACGACGACGTTGCACGGCGGCCGCCTGATCGCGCGGCGCCTGAAGGCCTACGGCGTGAGCAAGCTGTTCACGCTCTCGGGCGGCCACCTGTTCTCGATCTACGACGGCTGTCGCGCCGAGGGAATCGACCTCGTCGACGTCCGCCACGAGTCGGCGGCCACGTTCGCGGCGGAGGGCTGGGCGAAGGTCACGCGCGAGCCCGGCGTGGCGGCCCTCACGGCCGGTCCGGGGGTCACGAACGGCATCAGCGCGCTCGCGTCCGCGCAGCAGAACCACTCGCCGGTGCTCGTGCTCGGTGGGCGAGCGCCGGCGATGCGCTGGGGGCGCGGATCGCTGCAGGAGATCGACCACGTGCCGTTCGTGCGCCCGCTGGTCAAGCTGGCCGCGACCGCGGGCTCGACGGCGGAGATCCCAGGGCTGATCGACGACGCCTGGACGGTCATGCAGAGCCAGCATCCCGGCCCCGCGTTCCTCGACTTCCCGCTCGACGTCGTGTTCATGGAGGCGGAGGAGGCGCCGCTGCCCGACGCCCGCCCGGCGGCTCGCGCGCATGCCGACGCGGCGCAGCTCGACCGCGCGGTCGCGCTCCTGCGGGACGCCGACCGCCCGGTCGTCATGGCGGGCACGAACCTCTACTGGGGCCACGGCGAGCACGCCCTGCGCGAGCTGGCGGAGGCGCTCGGCGCGCCGGTGTTCCTCAACGGGCTCGCGCGCGGCTGCCTCCCCGCCGATCATCCGTGCTTCTTCTCTCGCGCGCGCAGCGCGGCGCTGAAGGAGGCCGACGTGGCGATCGTGGCGGGCGTGCCGATGGACTTCCGGCTCGGGTTCGGGGAGGCCTTCGGGGCGGAGACGGAGCTCGTGGCCGTCGACCTCGCCGAGCCCGAGCGCGACCACCCCCGCCCGGTGGTGGCCGAGTGCTACGGCGACATCGCCCGCACGCTCGAAGCGCTCGCGGGCGGGACCGGACCGGACCGCTCGGCCTGGCTCGAGCACCTGCGCGGGATCGAGACGGCGAAGCGGGAGGCCGAGCGCGAGCAGCTGACCGACGACCGCTCGCCGCTGCACCCGATGCGGGTCTACGCCGAGCTTGCCCAGGTGCTCGACCGCGACGCGATCGTGATCGGCGACGGCGGCGATTTCGTGTCCTACGCCGGGCGCGTGGTGGACTCGTACGTGCCGGGCTGCTGGCTCGATCCAGGGCCGTTCGGCTGCCTGGGCAGCGGTCCGGGGTACGCGCTGGCGGCCAAGCTCGCCCATCCCGGGCGCCAGGTGGTGCTCCTGCTCGGCGACGGCGCGTTCGGCTTCTCCGGGATGGAGTTCGACACGCTCGCCCGGCACGGCGTCGGTGTCGTCGGCGTGATGGGCAACAACGGGATCTGGGGGCTTGAGAAGCACCCGATGGAGTTCCTGTACGGCTACTCGGTGGCCGCCGACTTGAGGCCCGAGACGCGCTACGACGAGGTGGTGCGCGCGCTCGGCGGCCACGGCGAGCTCGTGCGCACGCCCGCCGAGCTGCGCCCCGCGCTGGAGCGCGCGCTGGCGGCGACCGGACCGGCGCTCGTCAACGTCCTCACCGACCCGTCGGTCGCCTACCCGCGCTCAGCGAATCTGGCCTAAACGTGAAGCCGCCCGCGGCGGGGGCGGGCGGCTTCAAGATGGCCCCGTCAGGACGGGCAGGGGTACGTGCCTTTGGGGGCCTTATTGGGTGGCCCGAACGGCGGGAGGCGCCGATGATGCGGCAATCGCCCGGGCCTATGCATCGGAGGGACGACGGCGGGAGGCACGACCGCCCTTTCCGACGCGTTGGAGTATTGCGAGGCTAAAAGCAACTGCGCAATCGAACAATTGTCCAGGGAACGACCGTGTTTCTCAGGTGCTGTCCAGGGCGACGCCCCACAGGATGTCCCGCTCGGAGACCTCGACCGCGTCGAGCGCGAACGCACCAACGACCTGGAGGAGGATCGTCACGCCGGCCACGATCGTGGGCGCGCGAGCGGGATCGAGGCCGGTGATCTGGCGACGCTCGGCCAGCGGGACGGCCGCCAGACGGGCCTGCAGCGCCTCCAGTCGCTCGCGGGGCAGGCCGTGGCCTTCGATCCGGCTGCGGTCGTACGGGTCGAGCTCGAGGTCGATGGCGGCGAGCTGCGTGGCGGTGCCGGCGACGGCGATCGCCGCCTGGACGCGCTCGCGCACGTCCGCGGGCACCGCGGCCTCGATCGTCTCGAGGGCGGCGCGGGCGAGCGCGTCGAGCTCCTCGGCGGCGGGCGGGTCAGTGTGCAGGAAGCGCTCGCTGTGGCGGACGACGCCGACCTGTGTGGACACGTGGAACTCGACCTCGCCGCCGGCGCCCTCCACCATCTCGGTCGAGCCGCCGCCGATGTCGATCACCAGCAGCGGGGTGCCGGCGGGTCGCGAGGCGGTGGCGCCGAGGAAGCTCAGGCGGGCCTCCTCGTCGCCGGTGAGCGTGCTGCCCTCTAGCCGATAGCGGTCGCGTACGGCGGCGGCGAACTCCGCGCCGTTGGCGGCGTCGCGCACCGCCGAGGTCATGACGACGGTCCGGATCGGCGCGTCGTGGGTGTCCATGATCTCGCGGAAGCCGTCGAGTACGCGGAACACCCGCGCCTGCGGCTCGTCGCCGAGCCGGCCGGTGGCGTCGACCCCCTCTCCGAGCCGGGTGACGATCGACTCGCGCGCCAGCTCGCGCAACCCTTCGCCGTCGCGCTCGGCGACCAGCAGCCGGGTGGAGTTCGTGCCGATGTCGACGACCGCGACGCGGGTCACGCGACGGCGTGCGGCATCGGGCGGCCGTCGAGCGCGGCCAGCAGGTTCTCCACGGCCATCTCGGCCATCCTCGCACGGGTCCTGCGCGTCGCCGAGCCGAGGTGCGGCACGACGAGCAGGTTGGGGGCGTCGAGCAGCGGATGGTCGCCGGGCAGCGGCTCGGGGTCGGTGACGTCGAGCGCCGCGCCGCCGATGCGGCCCTCGATCAGCGCCTCGCGCAGCGCGTCCTGGTCGACGATCCCGCCGCGGGCGGTGTTGACCAGCAGCGCGGTCGGCTTCATGCGCGCGAGCGCGCGCGCGTCGATCAGATGCCGGGTGTCGGGCGTGAGCGGCGTGTGCAGGGAGACGACGTCGGCGCGCTCGAGCAGCTCGTCGAGCGGCAGGCCGGACGAGCGCGAGCTGTGAACGACGTCCATCTCGAAGCCGGCGGCGCGCCGGGCGACGGCGTCGCCGATGCGCCCGCGGCCGACGATCCCGAGCGTGGCGCCCGCGAGGTCGCTGCCGAGGTCGCCGGCGGGGTCCCACGTGCGCCACTGACCGGTCCGCACGGTCTCGGCGCCGGACACGATCCCGCGCGCGAGCGCGAGGATGAGCGCGAACGCGAGGTCGGCGGTGGCGTCGGTCAGCACGTCGGGCGTGTTGCCGACGGGTATGCCGCGTGCCGCCGCCGCCTCGAGGTCGATGTTGTCGGTCCCGACCGCGAAGTTGGCGATCGCGCGCAGGTTCGGCGCGGCGTCGAGCAGCGCCGCGTCGACCCGGTCCGCGACCATCGAGAGCAGCCCGTCGGCCTCGCCGGTGCGCGCCCGCAGCTCCTCGGGCGGCGGCGCAAGGTCGCCCGGCCACGTATCGACCTCGTGCTCGGCCTCGAGCCGCTCGAGTGCGGGGAACGGCAGCTCACGCGTGACGAATACCCGGGCCATCGACGGGCATTCTGGTGGCATGGGCGCGATCCGCGTCGGCTGCTCGGGTTTCAGCTACGCCGACTGGCGCGAGCGCGTGTACCCGAAGGGCCTGCCCGCGCGCCGCTGGCTCGAGCACTACGCGACGCTCTTCGACACGGTGGAGGTCAACTCCACCTTCTACCGGCTGGCCAAGCCGAAGGCAGTCGAGGAGTGGGTGCGTGCGACGCCGCCGGACTTCGTGTTCGCGGTCAAGGCGAGCCAGTACCTCACGCACTTCAAGCGGCTGACCGACCTCGACCAGGGCATCCGGCGCTTCTACGACGCGATCGCGCCGCTTGCGGCCTCGCCCAAGCTCGGGCCTGTGCTGTGGCAGCTGCCCGAGCGCTTCACGCGCGACGTCGCGCGGCTGGCGGCCGCGCTCGATGCGCTGCCGGACGGGCGCCACGCGTTCGAGTTCCGGCACGAGAGCTGGTTCACCGACGAGGTGCTCGATCTGCTGCGCTGGCACGGCGTGGCGCTCGCGATCGGCCACCATCCGGCGCGACCGTGGCAACCGTGGGTGAAGACGACGGACTGGTCGTTCGTGCGCCTGCACTACGGGCGCGGACGGCGCGGCAACTACAGCGAGAGCCAGCTGCGGGAGCTCGCGCCGCGGATCGCGGAGCTGGGCGAGGCGTTCGTCTACTTCAACAACGACTGGGAGGGGTTCGCGGTCCGCAACGCGCAGCGGCTGCGAGCTCTGCTGCCGTAGGATCGCTCGGGTGACGGCGACCCACGAGGACGCCATGCGCGAGGCGATCGCGGCGGACGGCGACGCCCAGCGCGAGCTGCTGGCCGGCAACGACGCGCGCGACGATCTGCGGCGTGCCGCCGAGCGCTACCGCGCGTCCTGGGAGTCGGCTCCGCCGCGAGCGTTCGGGCGCCTGGTCGGCTACGCCAAGGCGGCGTTGCTGGCGGGCGACGAGCCGTCCACCTACGTGCGTGAGCAGCTCGGCGACGCGGCGGACTCGCCGCCCGCGGCCTGGGCGCTGGCGCTGGCGGCGCTGTCGGCCGGCGACGACGCCCTCGCGGCACGCGCCGCCGAGGGCATGCGCGCGGGCTCGGAAGCGTTCGTGCGCGCCGCCACGGCGGTGTCGGGGATCGCCACGGGCGACCGCGACGCCTACGGCACAGCGGTGCACGCGATCGTCGACGACTTCGAGCGCCGCGAGCAGCACCTCACCGGCGTCCCGATCGCCGACACGGCGCTCGTGCTCGAGCGGCTCGCCGAGCGGCGCCTGCTCGCCGTGCACCCGTGCTCGTCGCTGCTGCCACCGGTCGACGAGGTGCGCGCGATCCTCACGTCCACGCGCGTCTGGGCGGTCGTCGGCTGCTCGCCCGACCGCTGGCGCGACTCGCACCGGATCGCCGCCCTCCTGCAGTCCCGCGGGCATCGCGTGATCCCGGTGAACCCACACGCCGACGAGATCCTCGGCGAGCGCGCCTACCCGTCGCTGGAGGCGATCGGCGAGCCGGTCGAGGTCGTCGACGTCTTCCGCCGCTCGTCCAAGGCGGGGCCGCACGTGGACGAGGCGATCGCCGTGGGCGCCGCCGTCGTGTGGATGCAGCTCGGCGTGATCGACGAGGACGCGGCGGTGCGCGCGCGCAAGGCCGGGCTGCACGTCGTCATGGATCGCTGCCCCGCGATCGAGCTCGCGCGCATGGGGTTGTAGGAGTCGTTCGAGGAGCCTCCGGGAGCCCTTCGGCGCCGCTTGATGATCCGATTGCGAGTGCTACCATTTTTGGTCGCGACGCGGGGTGGAGCAGTCAGGTAGCTCGTCGGGCTCATAACCCGAAGGTCGCGGGTTCGAATCCCGCCCCCGCTACTTCGCGGAAACCCGGCCGCTGCCGGGTTTTGTTGTTTAACAGCACGTCGGATCGAGCGGCGGGCTCGACGAACGGTCGCGGGACCCACTACCGATTGAAGGTGGAGCGTCGTAATGCCGACACCTTCTCGACGAACGCCGATGAAGGACGCGTACTCGTGATCCCCGACCTGAAGGCCCTGCGCGCCGAGCTCGAGGCGCTCCTCGCGTCGTGGGAGTACGCGTTCGCGATGGGCCACGGCTGCAGCGTCGGCGACCATCCGCAGCACCGCGCGGTTCGCGAGCGGGTCGCCGACCTGCGCGCGCGGATCGCCGAGCACACGCCGTAGCCGTGGTTCAATGAGGCGGTGACCGACCGCTTGAGGGCCGAGCTCGACGCCGCCACGGCCGAGCTGAGGACTCATCTGGCAAGCTGGGAGTACGCGTTCGCGATGGCCGGGGGCGCGTACGGAGGCCGAGAGCATCCGCTGCACGAGGAGACCCGCCGGCGGGCTGCCGCGCTGCAGGCGCGCTGCCGCGACCTGCGCGCGCAGCTGGCTGAGCACGAGGTCTAGGCCGCTGTCTGTTCGCGAACCTTGACGCTCCGGCACAGGCCGACTAGCTGCGAGTTTCGGGGAGGCTACGTCGCGTTCACGAGCGGGAAGGAGTCAGCATGGCTGACAACAGGGGTGTCGCCTACATCGGGCGCGGCACGGTCGAGGTCCAGAACATCGAGTTCCCGACGTTCGAGCTCAAGGACGGGCCGGGCGTCAATCCGGCCAACGTGGGGCGCAAGTTGCCTCATGCGGCGATCCTCAAGGTGGTCTCCACCAACATCTGCGGCTCAGACCAGCACATGGTCCGCGGCCGCACCACGGCGCCGGACGGCCTGATCCTCGGCCACGAGATCACCGGCGAGGTGATCGAGACGGGTCCGGGCGTCGAGTTCATCAAGGAGGGTGACCTGGTCTCCGTGCCGTTCAACATCGCCTGTGGGCGGTGCCGGAACTGCAAGGAAGGCGCCACCGGTGTCTGCGAGCACGTCAACCCCGACCGGCCGGGGTCGGCGTACGGCTACGTCGACATGGGCGGCTGGGTCGGCGGCCAGGCCGAGTACGTCCTCGTGCCCTACGCGGACTGGAACCTCCTGAAGTTCCCCGACAAGGATCTGGCGATGGAGAAGATCCTCGACCTGACGATGCTGTCGGACATCTTCCCGACCGGATTCCACGGCGCGTACACGGCGGGCGTGAAGTCCGGCTCGACGGTGTACGTCGCGGGCGCGGGGCCCGTCGGCCTCGCCGCCGCGTACTCGGCGCTGCTGCTGGGGGCGGCGGTGGTCTTCGTCGGCGACCTCATCGCCGAGCGCCTGGAGCAGGCGAAGAGCTTCGGGTGTGAGCCGATCGACGTCTCCAAGGGCGACCCGAAGGACCAGATCCAGGAGATCCTCGGCGAGTCCGAGGTCGACGCCGCGGTCGACGCCGTCGGCTTCGAGGCTCGCGGCCACGGGGCGGATGCCGACCACGAGGCGCCCGCGACGGTGCTGAACTCGGTCATGGACATCACGCGCGCCGCAGGCAGCCTCGGCATCCCGGGGCTCTACGTGACCGGCGACCCCGGTGCGGTGGACGACGCCGCCAAGCAAGGGTCGCTGTCGATCCAGATCGGCCTCGGCTGGTCGAAGTCGCACTCGTTCACGACCGGTCAGTGCCCGGTGATGCGCTACCACCGCGGGCTGATGCAGATGATCCTGCACGACCGCGCGCACATCGCCGATGCGGTCAACGCGACGGTGATCTCGCTCGACGAGGCGCCGCAGGGCTACAAGGACTTCGATTCCGGCGTGGCCAAGAAGTTCGTCCTCAACCCGCATGATCTGATCAAGGCCTGACGGCGGACCGGAGCACGCGCCGCGCCGGCGCGTGCTCCGGCTAGCCTCGTCGGCCGCATGGAGTTCCGTCACGTCGATCCCGAGCGGACCGTCGTATTCGGCGAGGGTGCGCTCGAGGCCGCGGATGACCTGCTCGGCAGCGGCTACACCCTCCTGACGACCGCGCGGGCGCGTGCGCAGGCGCCGGAGCTCGCCGAGCGCGCGAGCGCGGTGGTCGACGTGCCGGAGGGCCTCGTGGAGGTTGTCGCCGCCGAGCTGCGCGCGCAGGTCGAGGGCTCCCGGCTGGTCGCGCTCGGCGGCGGCCGCGTGATCGACGTCGCGAAGGCGCTCGCCGCGGCCGACGGGCCACGTGAGGTGCTGGCCGTGCCGACCTCGCTGTCCGCGGCCGAGATGACCCGGGTCCACCGGCACGCCGCGGGCGTTCCCGCGCAGACGCCCCGGGTGCGCCCGCGGGTCGTGGTCAACGATCCCGCGTTGAGCGCCTCGCAGCCGCCCGAGCAGCTCGCCGCGAGCACCGCCAACGCGCTCGGGCACGCCACCGTCGCGCTGTTGAGCGATCGTTCGACGCCGCCCGCCCGGGCCGTGGCGCGCGAGGCCGCCGGGCAGCTCGTGATGGGGTGGTCGCACGATGAGCCCGACCGTCCCGCGCTCGCGCTCGGCGCGCTGCTCGCCGGCTGGGCGGTCGACCACAGCGGGCTCGGTCCGCACCACGCGCTGGCCCAGACGGCGGTGCGCACGGCGGGGATCGCCCACGCGCACGCGAACGCCGCGCTCCTGCCGGCCACAATCGCCGCGGCGCGCCGCCGGCGCCCCGACGAGCTCGACCGCCTGGACGCCGCGCTGGGCACGCCGCTGGAGGTGTTCGCCGAGCGCCTGCGCGAGCGCGCGGGAGCCAACGGGCTGGGCGACCCGCAGCTGCTCGACCGCCTCGTCGAGGTCGCCGCCCAGCGCGCCGAGCTCGCTCGCATCGCCCCACCCCCGGACCGCCACGAGATCCGGGCGATCTATGCGGCCGCGCGCTGACGCGCCCGGCCCGACGGTCGGCCCTTAAAGTGCCACGGAGCCGCCCGGAGCGACGATCTCGACTCGCGTGGCCGGGGCGAGCTGGGCGCAGCGCGCCGCGAAACGCTGGGGCGGGTCGTGCAGGAGGCTGGCGTGCCGCCGCGCGGAGCCGATCGGCAGGAAGGTGCCCCAGTGGATCGGGACCGCCAGCGCCGGGCGCAGGAGCGCGACGGCCTCCGCCGCCTGCTCGGGATCCATGTGCCCCGGGCCGAGCGACGGGCCCCAGCCCCACACGGGCACGAGCGCGGCGTCGAGCGGGCCCAGGTCGGCCATCGCGGCGAAGCGCTCGGTGTCGCCGGCGAAGTAGACGTGCCGGCCGTCGGCCTCGACGACGAAGCCGACCGCTTCGGCGTGGCGGCCGAGCGGCGAGCGGCGTCCGTCGTGCACCGCCGGCACCGCCAGCACGCGTGCCGCGCCCACCTGCAGCGCCTCGCCCTCCGCCAGCTCCACCACCTCGGCGCGCACCCGTCGCAGCGCCGCCGCCGCGCCGCGGGGGACGACGACCAGCGGCGACCCGAGCCGGCGCACCGACGCGAGGTCGAGGTGATCGCGGTGCAGGTGCGAGACGAGCACGGCGTCGACCTCGCCGGGCGCCTGCGGCGGCGGCCCAGCACGCCGCAGGTGGGCCACCCGCGACCGGAGCACCGGGTCGGTGATCAGGCGTGTGCCGCCGAACTCGAGCAGCACGGTGGCGTGGCCGAGCCAGGTCGCTCGGGAGGTCATCGCGTCGTGTACGGCCCGGTGGAAACGGCGTGGTAGCCCTTGGCGCCCACGGCGCGGGCCAGCGGGCTGCGCGGGTCCTCACCGGCTGCCACGAGCTCGAGTGCTCTGCCGAAGTCGTACTCCGGCGCCCAGCCCAGCTCCTCACGCGCGCGGGCGTTCACGTACACGCGCTCGATCGCGTCGAACATGCGCCACCCGCGCGGCGCGAAGACGGCCTCGTAGTCGCCGAACCGGCGCCGCACGACCGCCGGCGCGTCGACGGCCAGCTCCGCGAGGTCGTCGCGGGTGAACGGCGTCGTGGCGGTGACGACGTAGCGTCCGAACCCGAGCGCGGGTGCTCGCTCGAGTGCGCACAGGTGTGCGGTCACGACGTCCGCGAGGTCCACCCGGCGGTAGAGCAGCTCGTTGACCTTGAGGTTGGCGTCGTCGTACGCGGCCCGCACCGCGTCGCGGTCGTCGGGCTCGGGGAAGAAGCGCGAGGTGCGCAGGATCAGGCACGGCAGGCCGTGGTCGCGGTGGACGAGCTCGCACAGGTCCTCGGCCGCCGTCTTCGTCGCGCCGTAGACGTTGCGCGGGATCGGGACGACGTCCTCGGTGATCCACGCGGCCGGTGCACCCGGCGGCGGCGTGAGCGCGCGCCCGAACGCGCTCGTCGTGCTCGTGAACACGAAGCGGCTGACGCCCGCGGCGATGGCCTCCTCGAGCAGCGTCAGCGTGCCGGTGACGTTCGTGTCCACGAACGCCTGTCGCGGGTGCGATCCGACGTGCGGCTTGTGCAGCGTCGCCGCGTGCACCACCGCGTCCATGCCCGCCATGCAGGTGCGCACGATCTCCCGGTCGGCGACCGAACCGACGGCGTCGGTCGCCGGCGAGGGCAGGATGTCGAGGCCGACGACCTCGTGGCCCTGCTCGCCCAGCACGCGCACGAGCGCGTCGCCGAGGTGCCCCGAGCTGCCGGTGACGAGGATTCGCATCGCCGCCACGTTCTACCGCAGCGCGGCCTGCATCACCTCGCGCGCGACCGGCGCCGCGGCGGTGCCGCCGAACCCGGCGCCGACGAGCATGACCGCGACGGCGATCTGTGGGCGCTCGGCGGGAGCGAAGGCGACGAACCAGGCGTCGGCGTCACGCGGGTCGGACGAGTTCGGCCGCAGCTCGGCGGTGCCGGTCTTGCCGGCGACCGTCACGCCCGGCAGCGCCGCCGAGGTTCCCGTGCCCGAGCGCACCACGTCGATCATCATCGAGCGCACCTGGCGCGCGGCGCGGCGGGAGACCGCCCGGCGGCGGACGACCTTGTCGAGCCGCGCGACACGCGGCACCGCGCGCCGCCCGTCGGCCGCGATCGTCGCCGCCACGCTCGCCATCGCCAGCGGCGTCGCAAGGTCCTTCTCCTGCCCGATCGCCGCAGAGCCGACCGCGAGGTCGTCGTCGAGGGCGCGCGCCGGCGAGATGGTGCTGCGCTTGGCGGCCGGGATCCGGGGCTTCTCGCCGAAGCCGAACGCTCGCGCCGCGGCCACCAGCCGGCGGGCGCCGAGCTTGGCGCCGAGCGGCGCGAACACCGAGTTGCAGGACTCGGCGAACGACTGCTGCAGCGTGCCCCCGCACGCCTCGCCACCGGCGTTGCGCAGCGCCACGCCGGAGAGGGTCGCGGCCGTCTGCACCGGGTAGGTCGTCGTCGGCTCGACGATCCCGCGGTCGAGCGCCGCGGCCGTCGTGACGACCTTGAACGTCGAGCCGGGGGGCTGGGGCGCGGAGACCGCGAGGCCGGCGAGCGCGAGCACGGCGCCGTCGCGCGGGCGCAGCACGGCCGCGCCGCCGACCTTGCCGCCGAGCGCGGCCTGCGCGGCGCTCGCCAGGCCGGGATCGAAGAACGTGCGCACCGGCTTCCCGCGCACCGCCCTCGTGCGTGCGATCTGGCGCTCGCCGAACATCAGCCGCGAGGCGGCATGCCCGCCGAGGCGGTCGTCGTGGACGCGCTCGAGCCCGGTCGGACGCCCGCCCGAGCGCCCGGCGATCGACGCGCCGAGCGGCGTGGCGTCGAGCCGGCGCCCGTCGGCGGCCAGGATGAGCGCGCGCCGCGGCGCGCGGCCGGACTCCCGCACGACCGCCTCGTCGCGGCGCAGGCCGGGCATGCGGAGCGCGTAGTTCCAGTCAACGCCCGCATCCTCGCCGCTGCCGGAGACCGGCACGACAAGCGTGCCGCGCAGGGTCTTGAACACGTCGGTGCGGATGGCGACGGGGAGGGCGATCCGGCCCTCGCGCTCGGCGCCGAGCCGCCCGGTCGTCACGCGGCGCACGCCCGCCGCACGATGGGCGTTGCGGTACGCCGTGGCGAACCGGCGCTCGGGCACCGCCCGCCGCGCGGCGGGCGACAGCGTCCGCCACATCGCGGCCTGGTCGCCCCGCTCCCAGGCGGCGGCGAAGCGCGCGACGGCCTCGCGCCGAGCGTCGCCGGCCTCCGTGCGCGCCCGCCACGCCAAACCGGCCGCCACCGCGGCGGCGAGCAGGGCAAGCACGACAAGCCGCCGCCCCCAGCGGGCCCAGCCGAAGCCTGTGTCACGCCGGCGATACCCGCGCGCGCCGCGTCGCCGCCGCCGCCGGGCGGGCACGGTGTCGAGCAGCACCGACCCGGCACGGCGGGTCGGCGCGGAGCGGGAGCGGCGCCGGGCCATCCCATCTGTTGTACCGGGCGGGGCGGTTGGCGCCGGCGAACGTCAACGTCAACGTCAAGGTCAACTGCGGCTGGGTAGGGAAGCTGGGGTGTCGACCGCCGCGCGGGGAAGATTGCGCGCGGTGGGCGGGCGGGCGCGAAATCCGTGAAGTTAGCCCCGGAAACCGACGCCTACTTCACGAGGTTCGCGAACTATCCCGATTGGCCGCGGAAACCGCGGCCAATCCGGGATAGTTCGCCCAACGTTGTCCATTTGCCCCCGGAAACCGGGGGCAATCCGACAAGGTTCGCGCTGTCGCCAACCAGGCCGGCACCCTCACCCTCCCTACCCAGCCGCAGTTGACGTTGACGTTCACCGAGCACCGAGCCGCAGCTCGGCGCCGATCCGGCGCTGCACCGAGGCAACGGCGCGGAACGCGTCCTTCAGGGACGCCCGCGTCAACGGTGTCAACGCCGACGGGTCGAGGAAGTCGTCGGGCGGCTCGCCGGCCCGGAGCTGCTCGATCTGGTGCGCCAACCGCAGCTCGCTGACGAGCTCGTGCGCCTCCTCGAGCTGCTGCGCGTCGCCGGCGTCGAAAGTCCCGGCGGCGGCCGCCGCGCGCAGCCGCGCGGGCGTCGACGCGCTCGTCACGCCCGCCGCCAGGCCGGACCAGCGCGCGAGGTCGGCGATCGGGACGATCCCACCGTGCTTGAGGTCCAAACGGCCGCGGTGCTCACCCGAGTCCTCGACGACCAGGCCGCGCAGGAAGCCGGTCGGCGGGCGGTACGCGAGCGCGAGCCGTGCGAGCAGGCGCAGCAGCTCGGGGTGGCGGCGGGCTTCGCGGAACGCGTCGGGGACCGGCGGGCCCGACCGGATCCCCCACACCGGCCGCCCGTCGACGACGAGCGAGACGAGCATCACGGCCTTCTCCTGCGTGGGCTCCTCGAGCCAGCTGCGCACGGTCGCCTGCCATCCCGTATGTGAGCGCGAGAACAACGGCTTCGAGGCCACGGCGCCCTTGGGGTCGGGCGGAAAGCCGCACGCGGCGAGCCCGTCGAGCACCCGCTGGGCGATGCCGCGCAACCGACCCACGAGCTCCGGGTCGTCGTCGCCTCCGTACCACACCAGCGCGCTGTCGATGTCCGAGGACGGGACCGCCTCGCGGCGGGCGAAGCTGCCGAGCGCGATCCAGGCGAAGGGCACGCCGGGGTCGCCCACCTCGGCCACCACCAGCTCGTGCAGCCGGCGCGTCAAAGCGTCGACGACGACCGACTGGATTGCCGACACGTCGGTCGCCGCCGCCCGCGCGTCGTGGAGCGCGACCAGCGTCGCGGGCAGGCGCGCCGCCGCCGCGGCCAGCTCGTCCACGGACCGGGAGCGGGCGATCTCGGCGCGCAGCGAGAACGAGCTGCGCGTGGCCACGGCCACGAGGTCCGAGTCCTCGACGACGCCGAGCACCTCGCCGGTCGCCGACAGCACCGGGAAATGGCGGATCCCGCGATCGAGCATGTCCAGCAGGACCTCGGTCCCGGTCCGGTCGGCGGTCACCGTGTACGCCGGCGCGGTCATGACCGCAGACACCGGGGCGTCCGCGTCCACGCCGCCCGCCACGACCTTCGAGCGCAGGTCGCGGTCGGTCATGATCCCCAGCGTCCCGTCGCCCGCGTCGACCACGACCGACGTCGCGCCCGCCGCGGTCATGCGCTCGGCCGCCTCGCGGATCGTCGCCTCGGGTGAGCAGACGATCAGCGGCGCGCGCATCAGCTCGGACACGGGCAGGGCGGAGGGGTCCGGAGCGAGCCGCTCCGGCGCGCTCGCCTCGAGCAGCGAGCGGGTGACGTATCGCAGGCCCGCCGGCCGCGCGAGCAGCGGCCGGGCGACCGACTCCCTGATCCGGTAGCAGACCGCGTCCTCGGCCGCCACGGCGGCGAACCCCGTCGGCAGGCCGGAGAGCATCGATGCGTGGCCGAACAGCTCGCCCGGCCCGATCAGGTCGAGCACGCGGCCGTCGTGGCGGATCTCGACGCCGCCGGTGCGTACCACCCAGACGTGCTCTACCGGGCCGGCGCCCTGGTGAAAGATCTGCGTCCCCGCGGCGTGGAACTCCACCTCGGCCGCCTCGGCCACGCGCGCCACATCGGCGGGGTCGAGCGCGTCGAAGGGCGGGTGGGGAGCGAGGAAGTCGGCGACGTCGTGCATGCGCCCGCGGGGAGATATATCAGCCTTGACACCGGCCTACGGCGGGAAGATACTCGCCTCACTTGGCCCGGTTGTGAGGGTGGCCGGGAGGTTGCGAGGAACGGGGATCACGCATGACGACGGCTGACTCGCGCTCGACGGACGACGCGGAGCTCAACGAGTTCGGTTACAAGCAGGAGCTTGACCGCTCGCTGGGAAGCTTCGCCACCTTCGCGGCGGGGATCAGCTACATCTCGATCCTCACCGGCACCTTCCAGCTCTTCTACTTCGGCTTCGCGTTCGGCGGGCCGGCCTACTGGTGGTCGTGGCCGATGGTGTTCGCCGGCCAGCTGATGGTCGCGCTCTGCTTCTGCGAGCTCGCCTCGCGCTACCCGGTCGCCGGCTCGATCTACAACTGGTCCAAGCGGCTCGGCAGCCAGCACGTCGCCTGGCTCGCCGGCTGGATGATGCTGACGGCGTCGATCGTCACCGTCGCCGCGGTCGCGCTGGCGTACCAGATCACGCTGCCTCAGATCGACGCGTTCTTCCAGTTCTACGGCGACGGCACCGGCAAGTACGACTACGCCGCCAACGCGGTGATCCTCGGCACCGTGCTGATCATCTTCACGACGATCATCAATGCGATCGGCGTCAAGCTGATGTCGCGGATCAACAGCACCGGCGTGGCCATCGAGCTGGTCGCCGCCGTGCTGCTGGTGATCGCGCTGCTCGTCAACGTCACGCGCGGCCCCGGCATCGTGACCGAGACCCAGGGCCTCGGCGCCGACTGGGAGCTCGGCTACCTCGGCGCGTTCCTCGCCGCCTCGCTCGCGTCCGCCTACGTGATGTACGGCTTCGACACCGCCAGCTCACTCGGCGAGGAGTCGCTCAACCCGCGCAAGAACGCGCCGCGGGCGATCCTGCGCGCGCTGGTCGCCTCGTTCCTCCTCGGCGGCCTGATCCTGCTCTTCGCGATCATGGCGGTGACCGACATCAACAACCCCGAGATCGGCGTCGGCGGCCTCCAGTTCATCATCCTCGACGTCCTCGGCGGCACGATCGGCGACATCTTCCTGTGGTGCGTCGTGATCGCCATCACGGTGTGCTGCCTCGCCGTCCACACCGCCACGATCCGGATGATCTTCGCGATGGCGCGCGACAACAACCTGCCGGCCGGCACGCACCTTGCGCGCGTGCATCCGAAGACGCGCACGCCGATCATCCCGTCGATCCTCGTCGGCGTGCTCGCGATCGCGATCCTGGTGGTGAACATCCGCCAGCCGCAGATCTTCGTGGTGATCACGTCGATCGGGATCATCATGATCTACATCGCCTACCTGCTCGTCACCGGGCCGATGCTGCTCGCCCGACTGCGTGGGCAGTGGCGGTCCGAGGATGCCGGGCCCGGCTACTTCTCGCTGGGGAAGTGGGGCCTGCCGGTGAACATCCTGGCCGTCGGCTGGGGCCTGTTCATGGCGATCAACCTGATCTGGCCGCGCGCGTCGATCTACAACGCGACCGAGCCGTTCCACTGGTACCTGAAGTGGGGCGCGGTCCTGTTCGTCGGCGTCGTGCTGCTCGGCGGCTTCGCGTACTACTGGTTCGTGCAGCGCCACAAGACCGGGACGCTCGCCGAGCACCTGCCGGGCGAGGCCGAGACCGCGCCGCCGGTCATGGCGGGCGGGTCCGAGTAACGAAGGGAGAGACCGATGGAGGAGTTCGACTACGTCGTCGCCGGAGGCGGGACGGCGGGCGCCGTCGTGGCCGCCCGGCTCTCCGAGGACCCGAACGTCACGGTGTGCCTGCTCGAAGCGGGGCCCTCGGACGTCGACGACCCGGCGATCCTGCGGCTCGAGGACTGGATGTTCCTGCTCGACTCGGGCTACGACTGGGACTATCCGGTCGAGCCGCAGGAGAAGGGCAACAGCTTCCTGCGCCACGCCCGCGCCCGCGTGCTCGGCGGCTGCTCCTCACACAACTCGTGCATCGCGTTCTGGACGCCGCGCGAGGACCTCGACGAGTGGGCGGCGATGGGCTGCGACGGCTGGGGGGCGGACGACACGTGGCCGCTGATCCGGCGGCTGGAGACCAACGACGGGCCGGGCGAGCACCACGGCCGCTCCGGCCCCGTGAACCTGATGACGATCCCGCCCGACGACCCGTGCGGGGTCGCGGTGCTCGAGGCGGCCGCCGAAGCCGGCCTGCCGACCGTGCGCTTCAACGAGGGCAGCACCGTCACCAACGGCGCCGGCTGGTTCCAGATCAACTCGTCCAAGGACGGCACGCGCATGTCGTCCTCGCACGCGTACCTGCACCCGATCATGGCCACGCGCAAGAACCTCAAGGTGCGCACCGGCTGCTGGGTCAAGCGCGTCGTGCTCGACGAGGACCGCCGGGCGCGCGCCGTCGAGTACCTCAACCCCGACCTCTTCACGGCGTCGACGGTCGGGGCGCGGCGCGAGGTGATCCTCTCCTGCGGCGCGATCGACACGCCCAAGCTGCTCATGCTGTCGGGCATCGGGCCGGCCGACCACCTGCGCGAGTTCGACCTCGAGGTCAAGGTCGACAGCCCCGGCGTGGGCGCGAACCTCGACGACCACGTCGAGGGCATCGTCATGTGGGAGGCCGCCCAGCCGATGGTCAGCCGCTCGACCCAGTGGTGGGAGATCGGGCTGTTCACGATGACCGAGGACGGGCTCGACCGGCCCGACCTGATGATGCACTACGGGTCCGTGCCGTTCGACATGAACACGCTGCGCTGGGGCTACCCGACGGCGGAGAGCGCGTTCTGCCTGACACCGAACGTGTGCCGCGGCCGCTCGCGCGGGACCGTGCGCCTGCGCTCGCGCGACTTCCGCGACCGCGCGCGCGTCGACCCGCGCTACTTCACCGATCCGGAAGGGCACGACGAGCGGGTGATGCTGCACGGCGTCAAGCTCGCTCGCCAGATCGGCTCGCAAGCGGCGCTCTCGGGGTGGATCAAGCGCGAGCTGGCGCCGGGGCCGGAGGCGGTCACCGACGACGAGCTCGTCGACTACATCCACAAGACCCACAACACCGTCTACCACCCGGCGTGCACGGCGCGCATGGGACCGGCCGACGACCCCGAGGCGGTGGTCGACCCGCAGCTTCGCGTGAAGGGTGTGCGCGCCCTGCGGATCGCCGACGGCTCGGTGATGCCGTTCCTGCCGGCCATCAACCCCTGCATCACGACGATGATGATCGGCGAGAAGTGCGCCGACCTGATCCGCTCCGGCACGGCCGTCGGCGCCGAGGCGGTGCAGGCGGCGTGACCTCGACCCAGTCCCGCACCCTCTCGATGCTCATCGACGGCGACTGGGGCCCAGCCGCGTCGGGCGCGGTGGCCGAGACCGTGAGCCCGGCCACCGGCGAGGTCATCGGCGCCGTTCCGCAAGGCGACCGCTCGGACGCCCAGCGCGCGATCGCCGCCGCCAACCGCGCGTTCGTGGGCTGGTCGCGGATGACCGCCTTCGAGCGGGCGGCCAAGATGCACGCCGTCGGCGACGTGATCGAGCGCCGCCGT
Organism: uncultured Solirubrobacteraceae bacterium; assembly: GCA_963838655.1. GTDB lineage: Bacteria > Actinomycetota > Thermoleophilia > Solirubrobacterales > Solirubrobacteraceae > DASSUW01. Next base: position 19,217 of record CAWIRW010000019.1, read on the forward strand.
GACGAGCTGGCGCGCACGCTCACGCTCGACCAGGGCAAGCCGCTCGCCTCCGAGGCCTACGACGAGGTCGACGAGCTGGTCGAGTACTGGCGGATGGCCGCCGAGGACGCCAAGCGGCTCGGCGGAGAGCTGCCGAACTCGTTCTCGCCCAACAAGCGCGTGCTGCTCGTGCGCCGCGCGCGCGGCGTGGTCGGGGTGATCACGCCCTGGAACTGGCCGTACACGATGCCGGCCGAGCTGCTCGCCCCCGCGCTGGCGTGCGGCAACACCGTGGTGTGGACGCCGGCACCTACCACCTCGGTGTGCGCGGTCGCGCTGGCCGAGTGCATGGCCGAGGCCGACCTCCCGCCCGGCGTCGTCAACCTCGTCACCGGCCCCGGCCCGGAGGTGGGGGACGAGATCGCCCGCAACCCGGGCACGCGCGCGATCGCCTTCATCGGCTCCACGCCCACCGGGCGGATGGTCGCCTCGGCGGCCGCCGGCAAGGCCGTGGTCATCGAGATGGGCGGCAACGGCCCGGTGGTGGTGATGGACGACGCCGACCTCGACAAGGCCGTCGAGGCGACCGTCGCCGCCTGCTTCCTGTGCGCCGGCCAGAGCTGCACGGCGGGCGAGCGGCTGCTCGTGCACCACGCGGTGCGCGACGACTTCGTCGACCGCCTGGCGCGGCGGGTCACGCACGAGGTCCTGCTCGGCGACCCGTTCGCCTCAGGCACGACGATGGGCCCGGTCAACAACGAGGGTGTGGCGGGCAAGATGGACGAGCACGTCGGCGACGCCGTGGATCGAGGCGCCGAGGTGGTGGCGGGCGGCTCGCGCGCCGGCGGCTTCCCGACCGACCTCTACTGGAGCGCGACGGTCCTGAGCGACGTGCCGGCAGACTCGCGCGTCGCCACCGAGGAGACGTTCGGCCCGATCGCGCCGGTGGTCTCGATCGGCTCGCTCGACGAGGCGATCGAGCTCACCAACGCCTCGCCCTACGGGCTGCTGGCCGCGATCTTCACGCGCGACCTGGCCGCAGGCCTGCGCTTCGCGGACGAGGTGCGAGCCGGCTGGGTCAACATCAACGAGTCGTCCAACTACTGGGAGGCGCACCTGCCGTTCGGCGGCCGGGCGGGCACCGACAGCGGGATCGGCCGCGTCGGCGGCACGCACGTGATGGACGCGTTCACCGAGCTGCAGACGGTGACGCTCACGCCTTGACCGCGCTCCTCGGCTACCTCGAGCACCCGCGCTACGAGGTCCTCCCGCTCGACGGGATCGAGGAGCGGGTGCTCGCCCACGTCCCCCGCGAGGTCAAGGTCACCGTCACCGCGTCGCCCGTCAAGGGGCTCGACGTCACGCTCGCGCTGAGCGAGCGCCTGGCCGCTGCCGGCTACGCCGTCGTGCCGCATGTGTCGGCGCGGATGGTGCGCGACGGCGCGCACGCCGCCGAGATCGTCGACCGGCTGCGGACGGCCGGCGTCCGCGAGGTGTTCGTCCCGGCGGGCGACGCCACGGAGCCGGGACAGTTCTCCGACGCGGCGTCGCTGCTGCGCGAGCTCGAGGGCTCGTTCGAGGAGGTCGGCATCACCGGCTACCCGGAGAGCCACCACCTGATCGACGACGACGCCACGATCCGCGCGATGTTCGTCAAGGCCCAGACCGCTACGTACATCGTCAGCCAGCTGTGCTTCGACCCCGAGACGATCCGCGTCTGGATCGCGCGCGTGCGCGGGCGCGGGACCGGCCTGCCGATCTGGATCGGCATGCCCGGGATCGTCGACAACACGAAGCTCGTGCGGATCTCGATGAAGATCGGCCTCGGCGAGTCGGCGCGCTTCCTGCGCGCCCACCGCGCCTGGCTGCGGCGCCTGGTCACGCGCACGTTCACGCCGGACGCGCTGGTGCGCGGGCTCGCCCCGCTCTACGGCGACCCGGAGGCGGGGATGGGCGGCTTCCACTTCTACACGTTCAACGAGCTCGAGCGCACCGAGCGCTGGCGGCAGAAGGCGATTCAGGAGTTGTCGTCGCGGCTCTCGACGCCGTAGCCGGCGGCTTTCAGCGCCGGCGAGGATCGCCTCAGCGTGACGCGCACCGCGCGTCTCCATCGTCAGCTCCACGCCGGTCTCGCGCACGCTCAGCTGGACCGCGTCGCGCACGTGGTCGACCGAGACGAGGTTGCCGCCCGTGGCCGCGACCTCGGCGAGCAGCGCGGCGAGCCCCCCGGGGCGGTCGGAGATGCGCGTGAAGACGCGCATGCGCCGACCCGCGGCGGTCTCGTGGCGGCGGGCGACGGCCGCCAGCAGGCCCGCGTCGATGTTGCCGCCGGACAGCACGACGACCGTGGCGCCCTCGCGCGCCGGCCCGACGACGCCCTCGAGCAGCGCGGCGACGCCGACCGCGCCCGCGCCCTCGACCACGAGCTTGGCGCGCTCGAGCAGACGCACGATCGCCTCCGCCACCTCCTCGTCACCGACCACGCACAGCTCGTCTACGAGCCGCTCGACGAGCGGGCGGGTGACCTCCCCGGGTCGCTTGATGGCGATGCCGTCGGCGATCGTGGCGGTGCTCGTCGCCGCGTCCGGCCGCGCGTATGGCGAGCACGCCTTCACCTGCACGCCGGTGACCTCGACCTCCGGGCGGACGGCCTTGATCGCGCCCGCCACACCGCTGACGAGGCCGCCGCCCCCGATCGGAATGATCACCTTGGCGAGGTCGGGGACGTCGGCGAGCAGCTCGAGCCCGAGCGTCGCCTGGCCGAGGATCACGTCCGGGTCGTCGAACGGGTGCACGAACGCCGCGCCGGTCTCCTCTGCGCGCCGCCGCGCGGCCGCCACGCAGTCGTCGACCGAGTCGCCCTCGAGGTGGACGGTGCCGCCGAAGCCCTCCACGGCCGCGACCTTGGCCACGGCTGCCTCCTCGGGCATGAAGACCTCGCACGGCAGGCCGCGGGCACGAGCCGCGTAGGCGAGCGACTGGGCGTGGTTGCCAGCGCTCCCGGCCACGACGCCGTTGGCCGCCTGGTCGCCGAGGCAGGCGATCTTGTGCAGCGCGCCGCGGAGCTTGAACGATCCCGTGCGCTGCAGGTTCTCGGCTTTCAGCAGCAGGCGGCCGCCGCACGCCTCGCTGAGGCTGCGCGACGTGAGCAGCGGCGTGTGACGGGCGATGTCGGCGATCGCCTCTCGCGCCTGGGCGGCGCCGTCGTCGGCGAGCCGCTCGAGGACCTGTCCGCTCAGCTCCGCGGGGTCGAGCGCGGTCATGGCGCGATCTGGTATATCAGTTTCGTTGACGCCCGACCACTCAGTACTCGACGGGGTCGGCCGCCTGCTGGTGTCGTGCACCGACCGGCCGGGGATCGTGGCGGCGATCTCGCAGTTCGTCCGCGACCGCGGGGCGAACATCGTGCAGTCCGACCAGCACTCGACCGACCCGGAGGGCGGCGCGTTCTTCATGCGAACGGAGTTCCGGCTCGGCGGGCTGGAGGAGCAGGCCGATGACTTCGAGCGAGCGTTCGCAGACGAGGTCGGCGAGCCGTTCGGCATGGACTGGCAGATGTACTACGCCTCCCGCCGCAAGCGGGTGGCGATCCTCGTGTCCCGCTACGACCACTGCCTGGCCGAGCTGCTGTGGCGCTGGCGGCGCGGCGAGCTGTACGCCGACATCCCGCTGATCGTCTCCAACCACCCCGACCTCGCCTCCGAGGCGGCGCGTTTCGGTGTGCACTTCGAGCACGTGCCGGTCGAGCGCGACGCCAAGCCGGCGGCCGAGGCGGCGCTGGTGGAGCTGCTCGGCGGCAAGTTCGACGTCGTGGTCCTCGCCCGCTACATGCAGATCCTCAGCCCGTCGTTCCTCGAGGCGGTGCGCACGCCGATCATCAACATCCATCACTCGTTCCTGCCGGCCTTCGCGGGCGCCGACCCCTACGCCCGCGCGCACGAGCGCGGGGTGAAGATCATCGGCGCCACCGCGCACTACGTGACCGAGGAGCTCGACGCCGGCCCGATCATCGAGCAGGACGTCGCGCGTGTGACGCATCGCGAGGGCGTCGAATCGCTGGTGCGCACGGGTGCCGACCTCGAGCGCATCGTCCTGCTGCGCGCGGTCCGCTGGCACCTCGAGGACCGCGTGCTGGTGCACGGGAACCGGACCGTCGTGTTCCACTGACGTCAAAGTCAACGGCGGCTGGGTAGGGAGGCTGGGGAGCCAACCGCCGCGCGGGGAATGCCCGCGCGGTGAGCGAGCGGATCGCGAAATCCGTGCAGTTACCCCCGGAAACCGACGCCTAGTTCACGAGTTCGCGCGATCGCCGACCCGGCCGGCTCCCTCACCCTCCTTACCCAGCCGCAGTTGACGTGACGTTCGCGGGCCACGTTCGCTAGCCGAGCGCGCGCTCGCGTGCACTGCCCGCCCGCCCGGTCAGCTCGCGCGCGTGCTGCACGCGCGGATCGCCGGGGGCGTCGGCGAGGTTGATCTCCACCAGCCGCGCCGCGGCGGCCGTGGCCGCCTCGGCCAGCAGGGCGCCGGCGATCGCGTCGCCGCGTATGCTCCCGCGGCCCGTCGCGGCAACGTCCGCGGCCAGGGAGGCCATTTCGGCGGCCGTCTCGGCGATCGCGAGCGGGATGTCCGACGCGCGCGAGAGTGCAGCCACGATCCGCGCCTCGTCGCCCGCCCGCTGCGCCTCGATCACCTCGCCGTAGGCGCTCGCGTCCTCCTCCGCCAGCCGGATCGCCCGCGCGCGGGCCGCCGCCCCGCGGGCGGCCACGTCGCGGCTGCCGCCGATCGCCGTGGTCATCTCGACGAGGGCGGCCGCGAGCGCGCACGCCGTGGCTGTGGCCGCGCCGCCGCCCGGCGCCGGGGTCGGCGCGGCCAGCGCGGCGAGGAAGTCCTCAGAAGAGTCCAATGGTGCGCCCGCTCTTGTCGATGTCGACGTTGCGCGCGGCGGGCGACGCGCTCAGGCCCGGCATCTGCTGGATGTCGCCGCACAGCGGCACGACCCAGCCGGCGCCCGTGTACGCCCGCACCTCGCGGACCGGAAGGGTGAAGCCCTCGGGGGCGCCCAGCAGCGCCGGGTCGGAGGAGAGCGAGAGGTGCGTCTTGGCCATGCAGATCGGCAAGCGGTCGAGCCCGTCCTCGTGGAACTGGGCGATCCGTCGCTCGGCGTCCGGATACAGGTAGACGCCCGACGCGCCGTACACGCGCGTGGCGACGGTCTCGATCTTCTCGGCGATGCCGGCGTCATCGGAGTACAGGAAGCGGAAGTCGCTCGGCTGCTCGCAGGCGTCGACCACCGCCTGGGCGAGATCGGCCGCCCCGGCGCCGCCGGCCGTGAAGCCGTCGTTGATCTCGGCCGCGAAGGCGCCGTGCTCGGTCGCCATCGAGCGCACGAGCTCGACCTCCTCGTCGGTGTCGCCCGGCCGGCGGTTGACGGCGACCACGCACGGCATCCCGAACTCGGCCACGATCTTCAGGTGGCGGCGCAGGTTGGCGGTGCCACTGACGATCGCCGCAAGCGCGCGCGGGCGGCTGACGCGCGGGTCGTCGGCCACTCCGGCGTGGTGCTTGAGCGCGCGCACGGTGGCGACGAGCACGACGCAGCTCGGCGCCAGGCCGCCGACCCGGCACACGATGTCCATGAACTTCTCCATCCCCATGTCGGATCCGAAGCCCGACTCGGTGACGACGTACTCGCCGAGCTTGAGCCCGATCAGGTCGGCGATCAGCGACGAGTTGCCGTGCGCGATGTTCGCGAACGGGCCGGCGTGCATGAGGCACGGCTGGCCCTCGAGCGTCTGGATCAGGTTCGGCTTGATCGCCTCCTTCAGCAGCACGGTCATCGCGCCGGCGGCGCCGAGGTCCTCGGCGGTGATCGGGCGCCCGCCGTCGTAGGAGTGCGCGACGGTGATCGCGCCCAGGCGCCGGCGCAGGTCCTGCAGGTCGCGCGACACGGCGAGGATCGCCATCACCTCGGATGCGGCGGTGATGTCGAACGCGGCCTGGCGCGGGTAGCCGTTCGCGCGCCCGCCGAGCCCCACCACGACCTCGCGCAGCGCGCGGTCGTTCATGTCCACCGCCCGCCGCCAGTCGACGCGCAGCGCATCGATCTGGTGCGGGTTGCCGTGCAGGATCGACGCATCGAGCATCGCCGCGAGCAGGTTGTTGGCCGCGCCGACGGCGTGGATGTCGCCGGTGAAGTGCAGGTTGAGGTCCTCCATCGGCACGACCTGCGTCATGCCGCCGCCCGCGGCGCCGCCCTTGAGGCCGAAGACCGGCCCGAGCGAGGGCTCGCGCAGACACAGCACGGGGCGCTTGCCGATCGCGCCGAGGCCCTGGGTGAGCCCGACGGCCGTCGTCGTCTTGCCCTCGCCGGCCCGCGTGGGCGTGATGCCCGCCACGCACACGAGCTTGCCGTCGGGCACCGCCGCCAGCCGGTCGAGCGCCGCCAGGTTGATCTTGGCCTTGTAGCGCCCGTAGGGCTCGACCTCGTCCGGCTCGAGCCCGTGCGCCGCGGCCAGCTCGTCGATCGGCTGGAGCTCGGCGTCCTGGGCGATCTCGAGGCTGCTCTTCACTACTCCTCCTCAGTCGTGGCTGAACGCGGCCATGATCTCGCGCTCGAACGCGAGCACGTGCTCGCGCATCAATGAGCGTGCGCGCGCGGGGTCGCGGTCGAGGATCGCCTCCAGCAGGTGGGCCTGGTCGACGACCGAGGCGCCGAGGCCGGGGACGCGGTCGAGGACGACGTACCAGACGCGCAGCGAGAGCTGGAAGTAGCGCTCGAGCGTCTCGATCAGGTACGGGTTGTGCGAGCCGTCCCAGATCAGCCGGTGGATCGACTCGTCGAGCCCCATCAGCGCGTCGGCATTGGCCGCGCGCTCGAGGTCGCGCACCTGCGCGAGCATCTCCTCGGCCCGCGAGCGCAGGTCGGGCTCCATGCGCCGCGCGGCGAGCTCGGCCGCCTGCGCCTCGAGCTCGGCGCGAACCTCGGAGATGTGGATGATGTCGGCCGCGTCGACGCTCGTGACGAACGTGCCGCTGCGCGGCTGCACCGCGACCAGGTTCTCGAGCGCCAGCCGCTTGACCGCCTCGCGCAGCGGTGTGCGGCCGATCCCGAGCTCGCGCATCAGCTCGTCCTCGCGCAGCAGCGTCCCCGGCGGCAGGCGCAGCGTGACGATCCGCGAGCGCAGCTCGGCGTAGGCCCGTTCGGCGATCAGACCGTTGCCGGCCTCCACGCGCTCAGTCTCCCAGCTCCGCTCGCCGCCGAACCACGTACTCGCCGAGCTCGGTCCGCACCGCGTCGTCGAGCGGCGGCTGCTCGTAGGCCTCGAGCGTGTCGCGCCAGATCTTCTCCGCCCGCGCGGCGGCGTCGAGGCCACCGTTTCGCGTCCAGCGGTCGAAGTTCTCGGTCGAGGAGAGCAGCGGCCGGTAGAAGCACTCGCGGAAGCGCTCGAGCGTGTGCGCGGCGCCGAGGAAGTGCCCGCCCGCGCCGACCTCCTCGTGCGCGCTGAACGCGAGGCTCGCCTCGTCGATCTCGAGCGGCGTGAACTCGTGGCGCAGCATCCGCAGCAGCTCGATGTCGACGATGAACTTCTCGTAGCAGGAGACCAGCCCGCCCTCGAGCCAGCCGGCCGAGTGCATCACGAAGTTCGTGCCCGCGAGGAACGTGGGGAGCAGCGTCATCAGCGCCTCGTAGGCGCCCTGGGCGTCGGCCGTCTGGCTGGCGGTCAGCCCGCCGCCGGAGCGGAACGGGAGGCCGAAGTGGCGCGCGATCTGCCCGGTGCAGAGCAGCCCGATCGCCGACTCGGGGGTGCCGAAGCTCGGCGAGCCCGACTGCATGTCGGTGTTGGAGAGGAACGAGCCGAAGACCACGGGGCAACCCGGGCGCACGAGCTGGCACAAGGCGATCCCTGACAGCGCCTCGGCGATCTGCTGCACGAGCGTCGCCGGGATCGAGACCGGCGACATCGCCCCCATCAGCAGGAACGGCGTCATCACCACCGCCTGGCCGGCGCGGTTGTACTCGACCATCGCGCTCAGCATGCGGTCGTCCCAGCGCAGCGGCGAGTTGCAGTTGATCAGCGAGATCGAGACCGGCGCCCGCTCGAGCGCCTCCTCGCCGCCGAACAGGATCTTGCCCATCTCGATCGTGTCGAGCGCGTTCGGGCCGGAGATCACCGAGCCCATGTACGGCTTGTCCGACAGCGTCTGCAGCGCGTAGACCATGTCGAGGTGGCGCGAGTCGAGCGGCGTGTCGTTCGGCTCGACGATCGTCCCGCCCGGCGAGTCGAGCTCGTCGAACGACTGCGAGAGCCGCACGAAGTTCTCGAAGTCGGCCATCGTCGCGTCGCGCCGCTCGGCGCCCTGCCGCACGAACGGCGGGCCGTAGACGGGCGAGAAGACCATGTGGTCGCCGCCGATGTGCACGCTGCGCTCAGGGTTGCGCGCCTGCAGGTCGAACTCGCGCGGCGCCTTGGCGACCTGCTCGAGGATGAACTCGGGGTCGAGCTTGACGAGGTGGTCGCCCTCGACGGTCTGGCCCGCGGCGCGGAACAGCTCGACCGCCTCGGGGAGCAGGAACTCGATGCCGAGCTCCGACACGATCCGCCGCCAGCCGCGGTCGAGCGTGTCGATGGCGTCCTCGCTGAGGATCTCGTACCGCGGCATTGTGTTGACGAACATGGGTCCGTAACATATCTGGCATGGAACAAGAGTTCCAACGGCCGCCGGGGACGCAGACGATCGACCGTGCAGCGCAGCTCCTGACGCTCGTGCTCGAGGGCGAGCGCCCGCGTGCCGCTGGCCGAGCTGGCGGGCGCTGCGGCGCTGCCCAAGAGCACCACGTCGCGCCTGCTCGCCGCGCTCGAGCGCCAGGGCCTGGTCCAGCAGCTCGGCCGCCGCGGGAGCTTCGAGCCCGGCCCCGTCCTGCGGCGCTTCGCCCACCGCGGCCAGCTCGCGGAGCTCGCCCAGCCGCACCTCGAGGCGCTGTCGGCGGCCAGCGGCGAGACGATCAACATCGCCGTGCCGGGCCCGCTCGGCGTGGAGCACGTGGCGCAGATCGAGAGCCGCCACTTCCTCGGCACCGGCCAGTGGGTCGGCCGCCGCGTCCCGTACCACTGCACGGCGGTCGGCAAGGTCCTGATCGCGTTCGGCGGCGCTGAGCCCGGAGCGCTCGAGCAGCGCACGCCGGCGACGATCGTCGATCCGGACCGGCTCGCCACCGAGATCGCGAGGGTGCGCCGCAACGGCTACGCCACCGCCGTGGACGAGCTCGAGGTCGGGCTCAGCGGGCTCGCCGCCCCGGTCTTCGGCAGCGGCGGCCGCGCGCTCGCCGCGCTGTCGATCTCCGGCCCGACGCTGCGGCTCGACGCCGAGCAGATCGCTGACATCCACCCGAAGTTGCTGTACGAAGCCCAGGCCCTTGGCCACGACATGGGAGCCGATGCCGCATGACGCACGACGAGATCCTGCAGCTCCTCTACGACGAGACGCTGGTCGGCAACGCGCCCGCCGTCAAGGACGGGGTGGAGCAGGGCCTCGCGGGCGATCTCGAGCCCGAGCGCATGCTCTACGACGCGCTCATCCCGTCGCTCGAGGAGGTGGGCGCGCGCTTCGAGCGCGGCGACTACTTCGTGCCCGAGATGCTGATCGCCGCACGGGCGATGCAGGGCGCGCTCGACATCCTGCGCCCGCTGCTGGCCGAGACCGGCACGAAGCCGATCGGCACGTTCCTCATGGGCACGGTCAAGGGCGACGTGCACGACATCGGCAAGAACCTCTGCAACATCATGCTCGAGGGCGCGGGCTTCGAGGTCATCGACCTCGGCGTCAACGTCCCGCCCGAGCGGTTCGTCGACCAGATCAACGAGCACGAGCCCGACGTCGTCGGCTTCTCCGCATTCCTGACCACGACGATGCCGATGTTCAAGGCCAACATCAACGCGCTCCAGAAGGCCGGCATCCGCGACCGGGTGATCGTGATGGTCGGCGGTGCGCCGGTCACCCAGGAGTACGCGGACGCGGTCGGAGCCGACGGCTACTCGGCCGACGCGTCGTCCGCGGTCAAGAAGGCCAAGCAGCTGATCGAGCAGCGCCGCGAGATGGTGCCGGCCTGATGGACACGATCCTCCGCGGGCGCAGCAAGACCGTCACGATCGGCGCCGGCCAGCCGTTCTGCATCATTGGCGAGCGCATCAACCCGACCGGCCGCAAGCGGCTGGCCGAGGAGCTGCGCAACGGCGACTTCGGCACGGTCACGGCCGACACGCGCGACCAGGTCGAGGCGGGCGCCGACATGCTCGACGTCAACGCCGGCATCCCGCTCGTCGACGAGGCCGAGCTGCTGGCCACGATGCTGACGACCGTCCAGGCCGAGGCCGACATCCCGATCTGCATCGACTCGTCGGTGATCGAGGCGCTCGAGGCGGGGCTGGCGGTCTACGAGGGCAAGGCGCTGGTGAACTCGGTGACCGGGGAGGACGACCGGCTCGAGGAGATCCTCCCGCTCGTCGCGCGGCACGGCGCGGCGGTGATCGGGCTCGCCAACGACGAGACCGGCATCCCGGAGACGCCGCAGCAGCGGCTCGACATCGCGCGCAAGATCGTGTCCGCGGCCGGCGACCACGGGATCGGCCCCGAGGACGTCGTGATCGACCCGCTGGCGATGACCGTGGGCGCGGACACCGAGGCGGTGACGACCACGCTCGAGACGATCTCGCTGATCCGCGACGAGCTCGGGGTGAACATGTCCCTCGGCGCGTCCAACGTGTCGTTCGGCCTGCCGCAGCGGCACGTGCTCAACGCCGCCTTCCTGCCGATGGCGATGGCCGCCGGGCTGACGAGCGCGATCATGAGCACCGCCCCCGTGGTCGTCGAGAGCGTGCGCGCCGCCGACCTGCTGCTCGGGCACGACCCGTGGGGCACGAGCTGGATCGCCGCGCACCGCGCCCGCCAGGCGGCCGCCGCGACGTGACCGCGCCCGTCGTGGACGGCGCGGCCCGCGTGCACCTGCGGTTCGAGCCCGACGGCGCGGACGTGCGGGTGCCGAGCGGCACGGCGATCTTCGACGCGGCGAGCTGGAACGGGGTCGCGATCGACTCGACGTGCGGCGGTCACGGCACGTGCAAGAAGTGCAAGGTGCGGATCGACGAGGGCGAGGTGGCGGTCAGCCCGGTCGACCCGCGCGCGTTCTCCCCCGACGAGCTGCGCGAGGGCTGGCGGCTGGCCTGCCGCGCGCCCGCGCACGAGGACCTCGTCGTCCACGTGCCGCCGCTGCAGACGCGGCCGAAGGCGGCGCTCGTCGGCGTCGGGCGGCACGTGATCCTGCGGCCGGCGGTGCAGAAGCGCCACCTCGTGCTCGACGAGCCGTCGCTCGAGGACCAGCGCTCCGACGTGCAGCGCGTGCTGGACGGGCTCGACGATCTCGAGCCGCGCGTCGACCTGGCGGTCGTGCGCACGCTCGGCAAGGTGCTGCGCGAGGCGATGTTCGACGTCACCGCCGTGGTCTGCGACGACGCGCTGATCGGCATCGAGCCCGGCGACACGACGGCGCGCCGCTACGCGATCGCCTTCGACCTCGGGACGACGACGGTGGTGGCGACGCTGCTCGACCTCGAAACGGGCACGCCGGCGGCGGTGGCGTCGATGCTCAACCGCCAGCAGCCGTATGGCGCCGACGTCATCTCGCGGGTGTCGGCCACGATGCTCGACGACGCCGCGCTCGGCGCGCTCGAGGCGCGGGCGCAGGAGACGCTCGCCCAGCTCGCGGCCGAGGTGTGCGAGGAGGCGGGCGTCGCACCGACCGACGTCTACGAGGTCGTCGTCGTCGGCAACGTGACGATGATCCAGCTCGCGCTCGGGATCGACCCCGAGCCGCTCTCGATGGCGCCGTTCATCGTGGCCGCGCACGATCTGCCGCCCGCGCTGGCGGCCGACTTCGGGGTCGCGGTGCACCCGCGCGCGCCGGCGGTCGTGTTCCCGTCGCTGGGCGCCTACGTGGGCGGCGACATCGTCGCCGGGATGCTCGCCTCGGGCCTCACGCGCGACTCGCGGCTGCGCCTCTTCATCGACGTGGGGACGAACAGCGAGATCGCGCTCGGCTCGAGCGAGCGCGTGCTGGCCACGGCCGCGCCCGCCGGCCCGGCGTTCGAGGCCGCCCAGATCCGCTGCGGGATGCGCGCCGCCGAGGGCGCGATCGAGGGTGTGAGGATCTCGGGCGGCGAGCTGGAGCTGCAGGTGATCGGTGACGTCGAGCCGGTCGGCCTGTGCGGCTCAGGGCTCGTCGACTGCGTGGCCGAGCTGGTGCAGGCCGGCCTGCTCGACCACTCCGGCCGCTTCACCGACGATCCTCGCATGACGAAGATCGGCGAGGAGCGCGTCTTCATGCTGGCCGACAACGTCTACCTGTCTCAGCGCGACGTCCGCGAGCTGCAGTTCGCGAAGGCGTCGATCGCCACGGGCTGGCAGATCCTGCTGCGCGAGATGGGGCTCGCCCCCGACGACATCTCGCAGGTGCTGCTGGCCGGAAGCTTCGGCGCCTACCTGTCGCCGGCCAGCGCGGTGCGCATCGGGCTCGTGCCGCCGCTGGCGCTGCCGCGGATCGTGTCCGCGGGCAACGTGGCCAGTGAGGGCGCCAAGATGGCCGCGCTCAGCGTCCGCGAGCGGGCGGAGGCGCGCTCGATCGTCCACGAGGTCGAGTACGTCGAGCTGTCCGGTCGCGAGGACTTCAACGACGCGTTCATCGACCAGCTGGCGTTCCCGGGATGAGCCGCGTCGGCGTCATCGCGTGCGGCGCGCTCGCCGTCCACGTCAAGGCCATCGCCCGGCGACGCGGCTGGCCGGTCGACGTACATCCGCTGCCGGCGCTGCTCCACAACCGCCCCGAGCGCATCGCGGACGAGGTCAGGCGGACGCTCGAGCGGCACGACGCGGTGGCGATCGCGTACGCCGACTGCGGCACGCACGGCGGGCTCGACGACGTCGGCGTCCCGCGCCTGGCGGGTGCCCACTGCTACGACGTGCTCGCCGCCCCCGAGGTCGAGGCGGCGCTCGCGGAGGAGCCCGGCACCTACTTCCTCACCGACTTCCTCGCGCGCACGTTCGAGCACACCGTGCTGCGCGAGCTCGGCCTCGACCGCCATCCCGAGCTGCGCGACGCGTACTTCGGCCACTACACGCGCGTGCTGTGGCTCGCCCAGCACCCGACGCCGGCCACACGCGCGGCGGCGGAGCGCGCGGCCGCCCACCTCGGCCTCCCGCTGGAGGTCCGCGAGGTCGGCGACGGGGCGCTCGAACGCCAGCTGGCCGCGCTGATCGATCACGGATGATGCTGCGGATCGGGGACGAGCCGCTGGCGCCCGCCGCGCTCGCCGCCGCCGCGCGGGCGGGTCCGCTGGAGGTCGAGCTCACGCAGGCCGCCCTCGACCGGATGGCGAGCGGGCACCGGATGGCCGAGGAGGTCGCCGCCCGGCAGCCGGTCTACGGGCGCACGACCGGGGTCGGCGCCAACCGCCAGGTCGACGTCGCGGGCGAAGACCTCCGCGCGCACACGCTGCGGCTGCTGCGCAGCCACGCGGGCGGCGTGGGCGACGCGCTGCCGGAGGACGTCGTGCGCGCCACCATCCTCGCGCGGCTCGGCCAGATGGCCGCGGGCGGCGCGAGCCGGCCCGAGATCGCGGTCGCCCTCGCCGAGCTGCTGGCCGCCGAGCGCGCTCCCACCCTCCGGGATCTCGGCGGCCTCGGAACCGGCGACCTCACGGTGCTGGGCCAGCTCGGGCTCGTGCTCGCCGGCGAGGGCGAGGAGGGCGCGCCGGCCCGGCTCGCGATCGCGCCCGGCGACGCGCTGCCGCTGATGAGCTCCAACGCTGCGACGTTCGGGACGGCCGTGCTCGCGTGGGCGGACCTGCGCGACCTCCTCGATGCCGGCACAGGGGTCGCGGCGCTCAGCTTCCACGCGCTGCAGGGCAACCCGGAGGCGTTCGCCGCCGCCGTGGCCGCGAACCGGCCGCTGCCCGGCCCGACCGCGGTGGCCGACCGGCTGCGCGTGTTGACCGAGGGCGCGGGCGCACCCGCGCGCTCGCAGGACCCGTTCGGGCTGCGGTGCGTGCCGTCGGTGGCGGGCGCGCTGTACGACGCCCTGTCGTCGCTGCACGACGTGCTGGCGGTCGAGATCAACGCGGTCGCCGAGAATCCGCTGTTCGCCGGCGGCGAGGCGCTCCACAACGGGAGCTTCCACGCCGCCGGGTGCGCGCTCGCACTCGACACGCTGCGGCTCGCGCTGGTCCCGTTCGCGAGCCTGGCCGGCGCCCGCCTCTCGCACCTGATGGAGCCAGACCTGACGGGGCTGACGCCGTTCCTGGCCGCCGACGACTCCGGCAGCTCGGGCCTGATGATCGCCGAGTACCTGGCCGCCGACGCGCTCGCTCGCCTGCGCATCGCCGCCATGCCGGCGGTGCTCGGCTCGGTGTCGATCTCGCGCGGGCTCGAAGAGCACGCGAGCTTCGCGTGGCAGTCCGCCGGCCACGCACGTCGCTCCGTCGACCTGCTGCGCACCGTGCTCGCGCTCGAGTGGATCGCGGCGGAGCGGGCGCTGCGGATGCGCAACGTCCCGGCGACTGGTGCGCTCGGCCCGGCGCGCGCCCTGGCGAGCGGCTTCGACGCCCGGCTCGAGGACCGCCCGCTCGGCGACGACGCCGCGCGTGCCGTGGCTGCCCTGCCGGCGCTGGGCGAGGTCGTGCGCGCCGCGGCTCCGGAGTGAGCCGCGGCGTCACGAGCGCGGCTCAGAGCAGGTTGTTGGCCTCCAGGAAGGCCTTGGCCACGTCGGCCGGCTTCTTCTTGTCGAGGTCGACGGCGGCGTTCATCGAGGTCATCGCCTCTTCGGTCAACAGCGTGTTGACGTCGTTGATGACGGTCATGAATTCCGGCCCGCCGAGCGCGTCGTACTTGTCCTTGTTGATGACGAAGTAGACGTTCTGGAAGCCGAACACGCCCTTCGGGTCCTCGAGCACCGTGTACTTGCCCGACGCAAGCTGGGCGTCGGTCGAGAACACGTTGGCGGAGTCGACGTCGCCCTTGTCGAGCGACGGGTATTGCAGGCCGAGCGCGAGCTGCTTGAACTTGGCGTTCTTGATCCCGTAGACCTGCTCCATGCCCTTGAGGCCGTTGAAGCGGCTCTTGAACTCGGGCCGGGCGCCGAGCGTGAAGCTGTCGAGCTTCTTGAGGTCCTCGACCTGCGTGAGCCCGTTCTCGGACGCGAACTCCTTGGTGGTGGCGATCGCGTCGGTGTCCTGGAAAGGCGTCGCGTCGCTCACCACCTGGCCGCGGTCCTCGTAGAACTCCTTCACGAGCAGGGCGGTCTCCTCGGGGCTCTCGGCGAGGATGTCGTTCTTGGCGACGACCGACAGCGAGACGCCGGTGTACTCGGGATAGCCGTCGATCTCTCCGCTGGTCAGCGCCTTGTCGATGATCTCGGTCGACCCGATGTTCTCCTTCAGCGTGACGTTGAAGCCCTTGGCCTCGAGCGCCTGCGCGTAGAGGTTGCCGAGCACGAACTCCTCCGTGAAGTCCTTCGTGCCGATCGTGACGCCCGGCTTGCCGGCGCCGGGCTGCTCGCTGGTGGAATCGGCGCCGGAGCCACCGCCCGACGAGTCCTCGTCGTCGTCTCCGCAGCCGACGGCCAGCGCCGCGATGACGGCCATGAGTACGAACAGTGCGCGTGTCATGGAACCCTCCCCTTGGTTCTATGCGAGTGCCCGGTCGGCCGGTACATCCGACTCCACGGGCGGGACGATGGTGTGCAGTTCCTTCGGGACCACGAGACCGGTCGGCGTCACGCGCCGCTGCACGAACGCCAGCAGCCCGTCGACGGCGAACGCGAGCACGACGGTGACGATCGTCGCCGCGATCACGCCCTCGAGACCGTAGGTGGCCTGGTTGACGATGATGTCGCCGAGGCCGCCGCCGCCGGCGAGGGCCGCCAGCGGCGCCGTGGCGATCACGTAGACCGAAGCGGTCCGGATGCCGGCGAAGATCAGCGGCCACGACAGCGGCAGCTCGACGACACGCAGCACCTGGGCCTCGCTCATGCCCATCCCACGCGCGGCCTCGACTGCGTCGGGGTCGACCTGGTCGACGGCGGTGTAGGCGTTGGTGAGGATCGGCGGGAGCGCGAGCGCGACCAGCGCGATCTGGATGTTGAGGATCGAGAGGCCGAAGAAGGCGAGGCTGATCGCGATCAGCGCGAGGCTCGGCAGCGCGCGCAGCACGTTGGAGAAGTTGATGGCCAGGAACGATCCGCTATGGCGATGGCCGAGCAGGACTCCGGCCGGCAGCGCGAGCGCGATGGCGATGGTCATCGCGATCGCGCAGATGACGATGTGCTCGAGCGTCCTGTCGACCAGCAACGACGCCTCGTCGGCGAAGAAGTTCAGGAGGTCGCTCATGTCGCCTGCCTCCGGGCTCGCGACCACGGCGTGAGCGCCCGCTGGAGGAGGACGATCAGCGCGTCGGCGATCAGCGCGAGCGCGATCGCCAGGACGCTGGCGGCCACGAACTCGGTGTTGGCGCCGGTCTGGATGGCGCTGAAGATCGGCGCGCCGAGCCCGAGCGGCGTGATGAACGCCGCGACGGTGGCGAGCGAGATGGTGGTCACGGTGGCGACCCGGATCCCGGCGACGATGGCCGGCAGCGCGAGCGGCAGCTCGATCCGCGTGAGCGTCTGCGCCCGGGTGAGGCCCATGCCCTCGGCCGCCTCTTTGGCCTCGGCGGGCACCTCCCGCAGCCCGGTCAGCGTGTTGCGGAAGAGGATCAGCAGCGTGTAGGAGACCAGCGCGATCTCGACGCTCAGCCAGCCGATCCCGCTGATCGGGACCATTATCTGGAAGAACGCGATGCTGGGGATCGTGTAGAAGAGCGCCATGACGTTGGAGAACGTCACCTCGAGGCGCGAGTAGCGGTAGGCGATGAGCGCGGCCGCGAACGCGATCACGAAGCCGAAGGCGAGCGCGATCAGCGTGAGCTGGATGTGCTCCACAACGCGCGGCCAGTAGCGGTCCCAGAACTCGTCGAGGAACCAGTTCAAGCAGAACTTGCCGTTCTCGCGGATGCACTCGTCCCCGCGCCCGAAGTCGGGGATGACCGGCCCGTCCTGCGCGAACAGCAGGATCATGAGACCCGCTCGGCCGAGAGCAGCCCGCTGACGACCTCGAAGGTGAGGTAGCCCCTGACGGTCCCGTCGTCCTCACGGGCCACCACGCCGGTGCTGCCCTCGGTGAGCATCAGCGACAGCGCGTCGCGGAGCGTCGTCTTGCAGGAGCAGACCGGTGTGCCGGAGGTGTCGTCCGGCACCGGCGGCAGGTCCACCTCGTCGAGGCGCCGCAGCGCGAGCCGCTTGAGGCCGCGGTCGGCACCGACGAACTGCGCCACGAAGTCGTCCGCGGGCGCGGCCAGGATCGCCTCCGGCGTGTCGTACTGCGCGAGCACGCCGCCCTGTCGCAGGATGCAGATCCGGTCGCCCAT
The DNA here is from genome assembly GCA_963838655.1 of uncultured Solirubrobacteraceae bacterium. GTDB lineage: Bacteria > Actinomycetota > Thermoleophilia > Solirubrobacterales > Solirubrobacteraceae > DASSUW01. The sequence goes on from CAWIRW010000019.1 coordinate 36,704, forward strand.
CTTGATCGCCTCGTCGATGTCGTGCGTGACGAAGACGACCGTCTTGCGGATCTCGCGATGCAGGCGCAGGAAGTCGTTCTGGAGCCGCTCGCGCGTGATCGGGTCGATCGCCCCGAACGGCTCGTCCATAAGCATGAGCGGGGGATCGGCGGCCATCGCCCTCGCCAGGCCGACGCGCTGGCGCTGGCCGCCCGAGAGCTGGGAGGGGTAGCGCCTCGCGTGCTCGTCCGGATCGAGCCCGACGAGGTCGAGCAGCTCACGCGCCCGGGCGCGGGTGCGGTCCTTGTCCCAGCCGAGCAGCCGCGGCACCGTGCCCACGTTGCTCTCGACGGTCATGTGCGGGAACAGGCCGATCTGCTGGATCACGTAGCCGATCCCGCGCCGCAGCTCGGTCCGCTCCAGGGCCTTGACGCTCGTGCCGTCGATCGTGATGTCGCCCTCGGTGATCGAGATCAACCGGTTGATCATCTTCATGGCGGTCGTCTTGCCGCCGCCGGAGGGCCCGATCAGCACGCAGATCTCGCCGGCCGGAATCGTCAGCGACAGGTCGTCGATCGCCGGGCGGGCGCTGTTCCCATAGCGCTTGGTGACCCGATCGAACTCGATCTCGGCGGCGGAGGACCCGTCGGACACGATCCTCGACCTCATCGCTCTCCCTCTGTCCGCGAACGGCCCGTCGCTCAGATATACCAGTGGTCGGCTACTCGCACAACTGATATATCGCCAACCCCGGGCGCGCCGCTACGCGACTGGGCGCAGCTCCTCGGCGTACGAGATCGACTGCCGCCGCAGGCTGCCGTCGGCCTCGACGGCATACGTCCCCATCCGCCACAGCGGTGGCGAGTAGGCATGGATCGTGACCGCGGGGGTGTCTCCGTCGTGGTGCATCCGGTGAACGTGCGAGGCGTCGAAGTCAAACGTGTCGCCGGCCTGGTGGTGGCGCTCGCGCGGCGCACCGCCGAGAACGAGGCGCTCCTCGACTACCTCGCCCTCGACGACGGAGACCGCGCCGCTCGAGACGTCGTGGTCGTGGAAGCCCGTGTCGTTGCCGCGCATCCACGAGATCACCCAGACGTCGACGTGGTCGTCGCGCCACAGCTGCTCGAAGTGGCGGTCCGCCGCGCCGTGGCGAACGAGCGGCCGCCACTGCCGCGGGTCGGCGGCGATGCGCGCGACCAGCTCGCGCAGCTCAGCTCGGTCGAGGTCGTGCGCGGGGCTCATGCGCCGACCAAACGGGCGGGATTGCGCTCGCGCACGGCGACACGGACCGCCTCGCCGAGCGGCAGCTCGGCGCCGGCGATCACCGGCCGGTCGGAGCCGTGGACGAGCCGGTCGACGCCGACCTCGCGCAGGACCGCGTCGACGGCGCGCTCGCCGTAGGAGGACACGTCGAGGAACACGCCGGGGTCGTTGGTCGCCACGCCGCCACGAGCGACGAGCCGCTCGCGCTGGAGTGGCGCCAGGCCGGCGAGCATCGCGAAGCAGACCCGGAGCTGGGGGTGGGCCGGCCGCCCCCAGACGGCAAACGCGTACCACGCCGCTTGCATTGCGGCCACGTAGTCGGTCAGCGCGGGCCACCAGTCCGGGACGCCGGGCGGCGTGGTGGCCGGACCCGGATGGACGAACAGCGGCGCGTCGCGGCGCTCGAGCGTCTCGAGCACCGGGCCCAGCCGTTCGAACCCTTCCGGCCCGGCGAGCGCACCGGCCGCCACGCACGCGCCCGCGAAGCCGGCGTCGAGCTGCCGTTCGAGGTCGGCCGCGTCGGGATCGGCGAGCCCGACGGCCGCCCAGGCGCCGAACGCCGCCGGCAGCGCGGCGACGCCCTGGTGGTAGGCCGCGAGCAGCGGCTCGGCCTCGCCGGCTTCCAGCGCCTCGATGCCCAGCGGCACGGACGGGGCGACGAGCGCTCGGCCCAACCCGTCGGCGGCCACGAGCGCCGCGCGCCGGTCCGGATCGTGGTCGGCGAGGTCGACAGGCGCCTCGGGCTCCCCGCGGAGGCGGACCGTCCAGCCGCCGGCGCGACGCGCGAGCAGCGGTGGCTCGCTCCGTCGCGAGAGCTCGCGCAACAGCGGTTCGGGCCACAGGTGCTGGTGGATGTCGATCGCCGTATGCATGGAACTGTGAACCGGTTCAGTGAACCGGTTCAGCCAGTATCCGCTCACCGCTGCTCGCTGTCAACCCGGATAGCCTCCAGCCGATGGCCGAGGCCCCCAGGCATCGCACGACGATCCGGGAGCTGGCGGAGTACACGGGCCTATCCCCGGCCGCAGTCAGCTACGCGCTGCGCGGCATGCAGGTGTCAGCGGACACCGAGCGGCGCGTCCGCGAGGCGGCCGAGGAGCTCGGCTACGAGGCCGACCCGATCGCGCGCGCCCTGGCCGGGGGCGCGACCGCGGTCGTCGGCCTGCTCGTCGGCAGCCTCGCCGATTTCTGGAACCAGGAGCTCGTGCGGGCCGTCCAGCGTGAGCTGTACGGGGCGGCGCGCAGCACCCTCGTGGCCGACGCCGACGGCGAGCCGGCGCGCGAGCTCGAGCTCGCCCAGCGCCTCGTCGACCACCGCATCGACGGGCTGGTGGTCGTGCCGATCGGGCCGGCCAGCGGGAGCTGGGCGTCGATCGCTCAGCAGGTCCCGACCGTCACGATCGGCGACGCGCTGCCCGGCGTGGCAGCGGCCGGCGAGGTGGTGTTCGACAACGAGCTCGGCGTTCAGCAGAGCCTGCGGCACCTGAGCGCGCTCGGCCACCGCCGCATCACGGTGCTGTCGTGGGCGGTCGAGACCTCGCCGGAGCGTGCGGCCGAGCGCGCCGTCGTGCGCTCCGCGTCCGCGCTCGGCCTCGAGTGCGACGTGGTGGCGTGCGCGTATTCGCTGAACGGCTCGCGGCCGCTGGCGCAGGAGCTGCTCGCCGGCGACGACCGCCCGACCGCCGTCCTGTGCCTGTCGGACTCGATCGCCTACGGCGTCTATGCGGCCTGCGCCGAGCTCGGGCTGGCGATCCCGGGCGACGTCGCCGTGGCCGGCTTTGGCGACCATCCGATGTCCCGGCTGCTGGCCCCGCCGCTGACCTCGACGGTGTGGGACGTCGAGCGCGTGGCCGAGCTGGGCACCGCGTTCCTGCTGCGGGCGATCGACGCGGATGGGCCGCAGGCGACGCTGCGCGAGGTGGTCGCGCCCGTGCTCGTCGAGCGCGCCTCTACGAGCGCGCCACGCCCAGCCTGACCTCGCCGGCATCGGCGCCGGTCACCTCGATCTGCTCGTGCTGCCGCGGCTCGGCGCCGCCCTCGACGACGATCTCGAGCAGCCCGTCGAGGACCGTCGCCCTGATCTGGTCGCCGGTGACGTCCTTGCCGAGCTTGACGCTGCGCTCGAACGGCCCGTAGCGGCGCTCGCGTACGTAGTAGTCGACGCCGTCGTCCGGCGCTCCGGTGCGCTCGCCGGAGATCCACAGCCGGCCGTCGCTGAGCGAGACCTCGATGTCCTCCTTCGGCACTCCGGCGAGTTCGCAGCGGACCACGAGGTCCTGGCCGGTCGCGAAGATGTCGACGGTCGGGACCCACCCGGCGGCGGGGGAGCGCCCCTGGCTCGGCTCGATCTCCGTCCAGTGCTCGCGCATGCGGTTGAGCTCCGAGAACATGTCGAAGACGCCGCGGAACGGGCGATGTGCGTTGTCGGGCATGCTCAGACCCTCCTAGCTCGCGCGCACCGGCACGCGGTCGGGCGGCGGAGCCGCAGGCTCGGGAACGATCAGCGGTGCCGCCTCCTCTGCGAGCCCCTTGAACAGCGAGACGCAGAGCCCGGCCATCACCACCGTGAACGGTGCGGCGGCGATGATCGCGGCCTGCTGGAGCGCATCCAGGCCGCCGGCCAGCAGCAGGATCGCGGCGGCGGCGCCGGTCGAGACGCCCCACAGGATCACGACGGGACGCGCCGGCGAGAGGCTGCCGCGCGAGGACAGCATCCCCATCACGAGCGACGCGGCGTCCGCGCCGCTGACGAAGAACAGCGCCACCAGCACGATCACGACGAACGAGGTCACGCCGGAGATCGGGAACTCCTCGAGCATCGTGAAGAGCGCGATCTCGGGCGTGCCGACGATCCCGCCGAGGTCGGTCCCGCCGAGCTGGAGGTCGATCGCCGCGCCGCCGAAGACCGCGAACCACACGAAGCTGACGCCGCTCGGGATCAGCAGCACGCCGACCACGAACTCGCGCACGGTCCGCCCCTTGGAGATGCGGGCGATGAACGTGCCGACGAAGGGCGCCCACGAGATCCACCACGCCCAGTAGAAGATCGTCCATGCCGACAGCCACTCGGAGTCGCCGAAGGCGCCGGTGCGGAAGCTCGCGGGCACGATCGTCGTCAGGTAGCCGCCGATCGACTCGACGAGCGTCTCGAACTGGAACACCGTCGGCCCGACCACGAGCAGGAACAGCACCAGCAGGATCGCGAGCACCATGTTGGTGTTGCTCAGCCACTGCACGCCCCGGTGCACACCGGACACCGCGGACAGCACGAACGCCGCGGTGAGCACGGCGATGATCGCCACCGCGATGCCGTTGGACGGGTTCACGCCCCACAGGAAGTCGAGCCCGCTGTTGATCTGCAGCGCGCCGAGGCCGAGCGAGGTCGCGCTCCCGAAGAGCGTCGCGAAGATCGCGAGGATGTCGATCGATCGGCCGATCGGCCCGTTCACCCGGTCGCCGAGCAGCGGGTAGAACGCCGAGCTGATCAGGTTCGGCATCCCCTTGCGGAACGTGAAGTAGGCGAGCGCGAGGCCGACGATCGCGTAGATCGCCCACGGGTGCAGCGCCCAGTGGAAGTACGAGATCGCCATCGCCTGCTGTGCGGCCGCCGCGGTGCCCGCCTGCTCGGTGCCCGCGGGCGGCGCCGTCATGTGCGAGATCGGCTCGGCGACCGCGAAGAACATCAGCCCGATGCCCATTCCGGCGCTGAACATCATCGCGATCCAGGAGGTCGTGCGGAACTCGGGCCGGTCGTCGTCGCGGCCGAGCCGCACGCGCCCGAAGCGGCTGAACGCGAGCACGCCGGCGAACACGAGGAACGCCGCGGTGGTGAGGACGAAGACCCACCCGAACGTGGCGATGATCCAGCTCAGGACGTCGTCGGCCACCGCGCCGACCCCGTCGGCGTCCAGCACCCCCCACAGGACGAACGCCAGCGAGATGCCGGCTGCGATCGAGAACACCCACGGATCCACGCCGGCCCGTCCGGCGCGGCCTTCCACGGTTGTCGGGTCGTGCTCACTCATGCCGCCTCCCCGCACACCGCATTTCTGATATATCAGCCCTCGTTGTATCGCGGCAGGTCGCGCGCGTCAAGGCGCTCGCGAGCCCTTCATCGGACCCCCAGGCATCTGATATATCTCACCCCGTGAGCAGCCGCCTGCCCAGCAGCGCGCGCGTCGTCGTGATCGGCGCCGGCATCGTGGGGAACTCGCTCGTCGGCCACCTGGCGCGCCTCGGCTGGACCGAGATCGTCCAGCTCGACCAGGGGCCGCTCCCCAACCCGGGCGGCTCCACCGGCCACGCCTCGAACTTCATCTTCCCGGTCGACCACTCGCGCGAGATGACCGCGCTGACGCTCGACAGCCTCGCGCAGTACGAGGAGCTCGGCGTGTTCACCGACGTGCGGCGGGATCGAGGTCGCGCGCACCGAGGAGCGGATGGAGGAGCTGCGGCGGCGGATGGCGTCGGCGAAGGCGTGGGGGGTCGAGCCCGTCAGCTTGGTCACCCCGGCCGAGATCAAGGAGCTGGTGCCGTTCATCGACGAGAGCGTGCTCGTCGGCGGCTTCTACTCGCCGGGCGTCGGCGTGGTCGACTCGCTGCAGGCCGGCACGCTGTTCCGCGAGGAGGCGCAGGCGGCCGGCGCGCTGACCTCGGTGCCGAACACGCAGGTGATCGGGATGGACGTCGAGCGCGGCCGGATCGCGCGCGTGAAGACGACCGCCGGAGACATCGAGGCGGACACCGTGGTGATCGCGTGCGGCGTCTGGAGCCCGCTGCTCGCGGGCATGGCGGGCGCGGCCATCCCGCTCACGCCGGCGATCCACCAGATGATCGACATCGGCCCGGTGCCGCGCTTCCAGGGCACGTCGCGCGCGATCGAGTTCCCGATCGTCCGCGACATGGACACGAACATGTACGAGCGCCAGGACGGCATCGGGCTCGAGGTCGGCTCGTATGCGCACCGGCCGATCCTTCACGACCCCGAGGAGATCCCCTCGATCGAGGAGGCGGCGCTGTCCCCGACCGAGTTCCCGTTCACGGAGGACGACTTCGCGCTCCAGATGGAGCACGCGCTCGAGCTGATGCCGGAGATCGTGGGCGATGAGTCGGTCGGCATCAAGTACGCGATCAACGGGCTGCTCTCGCTGACGCCGGACTCGCTCCCGCTGCTCGGCGAGACGCCCGAGGTCAAGGGCCTGTGGTCGGCCGCCGCCGTGTGGGTCAAGGAGGGTCCCGGCGTCGGGCGCGCGCTGGCCGAGTGGATGACGCATGGCGAGTCGGAGATCGACCTGCAGTCGTCGGACATCGCGCGTTTCTACGACTGCCAGAAGACGCGTTCGCATGTTCGGGCGCGCGCCGCAGAGGGGTTCAACAAGACCTACGGCATCGTCCATCCCGGCGAGCAGTGGGCGTCCAACCGTGGCGTGCGGCTGCCGCCGTTCCACGCGCGCGAGGAGGCGCTGGGCGCGGTGTTCTTCGAGGCCGCGGGGTGGGAGCGCCCGCACTGGTACGAGTCGAACGCCAAGCTCGTCGACGAGTACGGCCTCAACGGCCGCAGCGCCGAGTGGGACTCACGCTGGTGGTCGCCGATCATCAACGCCGAGCACCTGGCCATGCGCGACCGCGCGGCGATGTTCGACCTCTCCGCCTTCTGCATCTTCGACGTCAGCGGGCCGGGCGCGCTCGGCGTCGTGCAGCAGGTCGCGATGCGGCAGATGGACGTGCCCGTCGGGCGCGTCGTCTACACGCCGCTGCTCACGCCGAACGGTGGCTTCCGCTCGGACCTGACGATCCTGCGGCTCGGCGACGAGCACTTCCGCGTCGTCACCGGCGGCGCGCACGGAATGGCCGACCTCAAGTGGTTCGCCGACCATCTGCCCGACGACGGCTCGGCGCAGGTCCAGAACCTCACCTCGGCCTGGACGACGCTCGGGCTCTGGGGCCCGCGCGCGCGGGACATCCTCGCCAGCCTCACGCGCGCCGACATCTCGCACGAGGGCTTCCCGTTCGCCCGCTGCAGGACGATCGAGGTCGGCTCGCTGCCGGTGCTCGCCATCCGCATCTCGTATGTCGGCGACCTCGGCTGGGAGCTGCACGTCCCGATCGAGCAGGGCGCGCGGCTGTGGGACGCCGTCTGGGAGGCCGGCGAGCCGCACGGCATCGTCCCCGCGGGCATCGGCGTCTACGGCACGACCGGGCGGATCGAGAAGGGCTACCGCGCGTTCGGCTTCGAGCTCGACGCCGAGTACGACGTCGTCGAGGCGGATATGGCGTGGGGCAAGCTCAAGGACGCCGACTTCGTGGGCCGCGACGCCCACGTGCGCCACCGCGAGCAGGATCCGGCCGCAATCATGTGCACGCTGACGGTCGACGACCACACGTCTGCCTCCGGCGAGCCGCGGTACATGCTGGGGCGCGAGCCGGTCGTGACCCGCGACGGCGCGCCGCTGGTCGACGCCAAGGGCCGCCGCTCGTTCGTGACCACCGCCGGCGCGGGGCCGTCGGTCGGCAAGCACCTGCTGATGACGTACCTGCCGCCCGAGCAGGCCGTCGAGGGGCAGGAGCTCGCCGTCGAGTACATGAACGAGCGCTACCCCGTCACGGTCGCGGTCGCCGGCTCGCGGCCGATCTTCGATCCCGACAACACGCGGATCCGCTGCTGATGGACGTCCTCGTGTGCGTCAAGCGGGTGCCGCTGACCGGCGGCAAGATGGTGCTGACGGCGGACGAGCGGGCGATCGAGACGCGCCATCTGGGATTCACCGTCAGCCCGCACGAGGAGTGCGGGGTGGAGGAGGCCGTGCGGCTCGTCGAGTCCAGCGGCGGGTCGGTGACGGTGGTGACGCTCGGGCCGCCGGAGGCGGAGGAGCAGCTGCGCGACGCGCTGGCGATCGGCGCCGACCGGGCGATCCTGCTCGAGACCGACGGCAGCGACTGGGACCCCGAGGCAACCGCTGCCGCGCTGACCGAGGTGATCGCCGCCGAGGCGCCCGACCTCGTGATCTTCGGCAACGAGTCGGCGGACGCGGGCGGCTACCAGGTCGGCATCCGTGTGGCGCACGCGCTGGGGCGGCCGGTGGTCACGGGTCTCAAGGCGCTGGCGGTTGAGAACGAGGAGCTGCGCGGCCAGCAGGAGACCGGTGACGTCTACCGCGTCCCGCTGCCGGCGGTGGTCACGGTCAAGGAGGGCATCAACCTCCCGCGCTACCCGTCGGTGCCGGCCAAGCTGCGGGCGCGCAAGAAGCCGATCGAGCGCCGCGAGCCGGCGCGGCGCGACGCGCGGGTCGAGCTCGTGCGGCTGGTGGTCCCGGAGGGTCGAGGGCGGCAGGCAGAGGTGCTCGGTGAGGGTCCGAGCGCCGCCCCCGCCGTCGTCGAGCTGTTCCAGCGGCTGGGGGTCGCGTGAGCGTTCTGGTCTTCGTCGAGGACGCCGACGAGCTCGCGCTCCAGGCGCTGACGTTCGCGCGCGCCTACGACGACGACGTCGACGCGATCGCGTTCGGCGCCGCACCGGCGATCACCGGCGTGCGCACGCTCCACGTCGCCGACCTGGACGACTACGCGCCGCAGGCGTGGGCGCGGGCGATCGCGCAGCTGTCGCCGACCACGGTCGTCGCCGCGGGCACCGACCGCGGCAACGAGGTGCTGGCGCACGCCGCGGCCATGACCGGCGGCGTGTTCGCCGCCAACTGCGTCAGCGCGAGCGGGGACGAGGTCGTGCGCATGCGCTGGGGCGGCAGCCTGCTCGAGGAGGCGCGGCTGCACGGCGACGTGAAGCTGATGACCGTCGCCCCGCACGCCGTCGCGCCCGAGACCGTCGCGGGCGACCCCGCGGTGGAGTCGCTCACCCCCGACCTGCGCGACGAGGACCTGGTCGCGCGCGTCGTCGAGCGGGTCGACACGTCGACCGGCGGGCTGTCGCTCGCCGAGGCGCCGGTGGTCGTCTCGGGCGGCCGCGGGGTCGGCTCACCCGAGGGGTTCGAGCCGCTGGAGGAGCTCGCCGGGCTGCTCGGCGGCGTCGTCGGCTGCTCGCGGGCGGTGACGATGGCCGGCTGGCGCTCGCACACCGACCAGGTCGGGCAGACGGGGACGAAGATCGCGCCCGAGCTGTACATCCCGTGCGGGATCAGCGGCGCGACGCAGCACATGGCCGGCTGCAAGGGCGCGAAGAAGCTGCTCGCCATCAACTCCGACCCGGAGGCGCCGATCATGGCGACCGCGGACTACGCCGTGGTCGGCGACGTGAGCGAGATCGTGCCCGCGATCACGGCCGAGCTGCGCCGGGTCCAGGGAGTCACGTGATCGTCAGCGCGCTCGCGCTGGCCGCCGCTGTCGCCGTGGCGGGGGCGCTGTTCGCCCGCCGCGCGCTGCTGCTCGTGCGGCTCGTGCGCATGGGGCGGCCGGCGGGCATCGTGCGCTCCGACGACGTGCCCGACCGCCTGCGGGCGGAGGCGGTGGTCGTCGTGGGGCAGCGCAAGCTGCTGCAGCGGCTGGTTCCCGGGCTCATGCACGCGTTCATCTTCTGGGCCTTCATCGTGCTCTTCCCCGCGATCCCGATCGCGATGATCGCGATCGTCGACGCCGACGCGGCGCCGCACTGGGGCTGGTACGAGGCGCTGGCGAACGCGTTCTGCGTGCTCGCGCTGATCGGCGTGGCGACCGCGTTCTACATCCGCAAGGTCGTGCGGCCACCGCGGTTCGAGGGCAGCCACCTCGGCGAGGCGGACCTGATCCTCGCCTGGATCGCGGGCATCGTGACGACGCTGCTGCTCTACCACGGCACCGAGTCGCCGGCGTGGGCGTGGGTGCACGTGCTGCTGATCCTCGGCTTCCTCGTCTACCTGCCGCACTCCAAGCACCTGCACATCGCCACCGCGGCGATCAACGTCTACTTCGGGCGCACGCGCGCACGCGGGCGGCTCGAGCCGCTGCGCTTCGACGACCCGGACGTGCCCGAGGAGGAGATGCGCTTCGGCATCGGGACCGTCCAGGACCTGACGTGGAAGCAGATGATGGACGCGATGTCGTGCACCGAATGCGGGCGCTGCCAGGACGCGTGCCCGGCGTTCGCCACCGGCAAGACGCTGTCGCCGAAGCTCGTGATCATGGGCGTGCGCGACCACCTGTTCGCGGAGGGCCCGAAGGCGCTCGCGGACGGCGAATATGAGGGCCCTGCGGTCGTCGAGTCGGGAGGGCTCGAGGAGATGGTGTGGGACTGCGTGACCTGCGGCGCCTGCGTGGAGGCCTGCCCGGTCAACATCGAGCAGATCGACCACATCCTCGACCTGCGGCGCCACCTGGTGATGGTCGATTCGCGCTTCCCGAGCGAGGCCGAGCCGATGCTGCGCGACGTCGAGCGCCAGGCCAACCCGTGGGGCAAGCCGCAGGCCGAGCGCGCCGCCTGGGCCGACGGGCTCGACGTGCGGGTGCTGGAGCCGGGCGACCCCGTTCCCGAGTACCTCTACTGGGTCGGCTGCGCGGCGTCGTTCGACGAGCGCGCGCGCGAGTCGGCCCGCTCCACGGCGCGGCTGTTGACCGCAGCGGGCGTCGACTTCGCGATCCTCGGCGCGCTCGAGGCGTGCACTGGCGACCCGGCGCGCCGGATGGGCAACGAGTTCGTGTTCCAGGCGTACGCCGAGCAGAACGTGGCCACGCTCGGCGAGGCGGGCGTGACGAAGATCGTCGCCAGCTGCCCGCACTGCTTCAACACGCTCGCGCACGAGTACCCGGACTTCGGGGGCAACTACGAGGTCGTGCACCACACCGAGCTGCTGGCATCGCTGGTGCGCGACGGCCGGCTCTCACCGGCAGCCGGCGAGCAGGAGATCACGTACCACGACTCCTGCTACCTCGCGCGCCACAACGACGTGCGGGCGGCGCCGCGCGAGCTGGCGGCCGCCGTCGGCCGGCCGGTCGAGATGGGGCGGCGCGAGAAGGAGACGTTCTGCTGCGGCGCCGGCGGCGCGCACATGTGGATGGAGGAGCGCGCGGGCGCGATCAACGAGGAGCGCGTGCGCGAGGCGGCCGAGACCGGCGCCTCGACGCTCGCCGTCGCGTGCCCGTTCTGCACGGTGATGCTCGACGACGGCGTCAAGAGCAGCGGCCGCGACCTGCGCGTGGTCGACGTCGCGACGCTGCTGGCCGAGTCGATCGAGACAGTCGACCCGCGGCGCTAGCCGCGGATCCTCAGCGGGTCGAGCAGGTCCTCGAGGTCGCCCTCGTAGCCGAGCTGGGTGGAGACGGCGTGCGCCTGCTCGATCGCGACGCGGCCCAGCAGCGCCAGCCGGTGCTCGGTGAGGCGCACGGTCGGGCCGGCCACCGAGAGCGCTGCGACGACCGCGCCATCGGCGTCGCGGATGGGGGCGGCGACGGCGGCGAGGCCGGGCTCGAGCTCGTCGACGATCGTCGCGAAGCCCTGCGTGCGCGCGGTCTCGAGCTCGGCCTGCAGACGGTCGCGGTCGACGAGCGTCGCGGGCGTGCGCCGCTCGAGCGCACCGTCGGGCAGCGTGGAGGTGCCGAACGCGAGGAAGAGCTTTCCGGCGGCGCTGCAGTGGTCGGGCACCTCGCGGCCGATCCAGCTGCTCACCCCGAGCACGTGCCGCCCGTCGACCTGCGACAGCGCCTCGGCGCCGCGGGCGGCCGACACCATCAGGTTCACGGTCTCACCGCTCTCGTCGGCCAGCCGGCGCATCGGCGGCTCGGCGAGCGACACGAGGTCGCGGCGGTCGTGACCGGAGCGCGCGAAGCGCAGCAACCGCGGCCCGGGCCGCACCTCACCGCTCGTCAGGCTGACGAGCCCATGCTGCTCGAGGATCGCGAGCGCGTCGCCGTCGAGGTCGCCTCGGGGCCGGGGCGAGCGCTCGAGAACGAGGGCAAGCACCTCGGCCACGCGCTCTGCGGCGTCCATGGGTGCAGATATATCACGGTCGTGGGTCCCCGGGCGAACGGCAACGTCAACTGCGGCTGGGTAGGGAGGGTGAGGGAGCCGGCCGGTCGGCGATGGTCGCGAACCTCGTGAAGTAGGCGTCGGTTTCCGGGGGTAACTTCACGGATTTCGCGATCCGCCCGCTGACCGCTCGCACTCTTCCCTGCGCAGTGGCTGGCTCCCCAGCCTCCTTACCCAGCCGCCGTTGACGTTCGTCGATCGGCAACGCTACGAACATGACGCTCAACCCCGACCGCGTCATCGCCGACCTTCACGAGCTCAACCGCCGCACCTCCGACGAGCGCGGCGCGCAGCGCGTCGCCTGGACCGACACCTGGGCACTCGCCCGCGAGTGGTTCCAAGAGCAGCTCGACGCGATCCCCGGCGTCGCGGTCCACACGGACGCCGCCGGCAACCTGTGGGCGACCGCGCCCGGCAACGCGAAGCGCTTCGTGATCGTCGGCAGCCACCTCGACTCGGTGCCGGACGGTGGCTGGCTCGACGGCGCGCTCGGGGTCCTCGCCGGGCTCGAGGTCCTGCGTGCGCTCGCGGACCGGCCGCGCGGCGTCGGGCTCAGGCTCGTCGACTGGGCCGACGAGGAGGGCGCGCGGTTCGGGCGCAGCCTCTTCGGCTCGAGCGCCGCGGCGGGCACGCTCGACGCGGACGCCGTGCGCGGCCTGACCGACCGCGACGGCGTGACGTTGCCCGACGCGCTCGCCGCACACGGCGTCGACCTCGATCGCGCAGCTCAGGCACAGAGCGAGCTCGGGGGCGCCGTCGGCTACCTCGAGCTGCACATCGAGCAGGGCCCGGTGCTCGAGCGCCAGAACGAGCCGCTCGGCGTCGTGCTCGGCACGTTCGGCGTCGAGCGCCACCGCATCCGCTTCACGGGCGCGCACGCGCACGCTGGGGCGACCCCGATGGACCTGCGGCGCGACGCGTTCGTGGCAGCCGCGCGCAGCGCAGTCGCCTTCCGCGACGACGCCGCCGGCCGCCGCGACGCGCGCGCCACCACCGGGGCGGTCGCCGTCGAGCCGGGCATCCCGACCGCTTTCAACGGCCGCTGCGAGCTCACGCTCGACCAGCGCGCCCTCGATCCCGCCGTCCTCGCCGAGCTGCTGGAATCGGCCAAGCGCCGGTCGGCCACAGTCGCCGCCGAGGAAGGCTGCGAGATCGCGTGGGAGCGGATCTGGGCGATCGATCCCGTTCCGTTCGATCCGGAGTTGGTCGACGCCGCCGCCCGCGTCGTGGGCGGCCTCACGGGCTCCGCGCCGCGGCTCCCGAGCGGTCCGCTGCACGACGCCAGCGAGCTGGCGCGCGTGGTGCCGACCGCGATGCTGTTCGTGCGCAGCCTCGGCGGCGTCAGCCACACCCGGGCCGAGGATTCGCCCGCCGCCGACCTGCAGCTCGGCGTCCGCGCGCTCGAAGCGCTCACGCTCCACGTCCTCTCAGCCGACTCCGAGGATCCGTCGCCATAGTCGCCTCGATGGCCGACCACGACCTCCACGACCGCGGGCTCGCGTTCGACCTCGAGACGATCTTCGACCGCCGGCAAGCGCTGAAGCTGTTCGCGGGCGCCGGGCTGGCGACGCTGATCGGCTGCGGCTCCGACGAGCCGAGCACCTCGGGCTCGACCCCGACCGCAACCGCGGCGGCAGATTGCGAGACGATCCCCGGCGAGACCGCCGGGCCGTATCCGGGAGACGGCTCGAACGGGCCGAACGTCCTCACCGAGTCCGGCATCGTGCGCGACGACATCCGCTCGAGCTTCGGCGACTCGAGCGGCACCGCCGAGGGTGTGCCGCTGACGGTCGAGCTCACCGTCGTGGACACCGGCAACGACTGCGGTCCGCTCGAGGGCGCCGCCGTGTACGTGTGGCACTGCGACCAGGCCGGCGGCTACTCGCTGTACTCCGAAGGGATCACCGACCAGAACTACCTGCGCGGCGTCCAGGAGACCGGCGCGGACGGCAAGGTGACGTTCACGACGATCTTCCCGGCCGCGTACATGGGGCGCTGGCCGCACATCCACTTCGAGGTCTACGCCAGCCTCGACGACGCCACGGGCGGCGGCGAGCCGACCGCGACCTCCCAGATCGCGCTGCCGGAGGACGCGTGCAGCGCGGTGTATGCGACCGCGGGCTACGAGCAGAGCGCGCAGAACCTCGCCCAGACCTCGCTCGAGAGCGACATGGTGTTCAGCGACGGCGCAGACGCTCAGCTCGCCGCGGTCGAGGGCGATGTCGACAGCGGCTACACCGCAACGCTGACCGTCAGCGTGTAGACCACGTGGCGAGTGCCGTCGGACCCGGTTCCGACCGCGGGTCGGTTGGAGCTCCGCCGGTCGGCTGCCAGCCTGTACCCAGCGAGCGGGGAGGCGGCGCTCAATCGCATCTCTCCTCCTGCGACGTCGCGCCGCCGCCCGCTCGCAATCAGCGTGGGCAGCCGCACGCCAACCCTGCTCTTAGGGCCGATCGGTAGGGTCGGGCAATGCGATCAACCATGCTTCGCGCGGGGGCGGCCGCGCTACTGACCGCGTTGCTCATCGCAGCGCCGGCGGCCGCGTCTTCGTGGCATGCCACCCCAGGGTCGGCCGGCCTCGGGGACCCGTTCTTCCCGCAGGCGGGCAACGGGGGCTACGACGTCAAGCACTACTCGCTCGAGCTGACGTACGTGCGCGCCACCAACCGGCTCGACGGCGAGGCCAAGCTGCGCGCTCGCGCCACTCAGAGCCTGTCGAGCTTCAACCTCGACCTGCGCGCCTTCATGGTCGTCAGCGAGGTCGAGGTCAACGGGCGGGACGCCGCATGGAGCCACGACGGCGGGCAGGAGCTGACCGTCACGCCGCGTCACGCGCTCAAGCGCGGCCACAAGTTCAAGGTCGAGGTCGAGTACGGCGGCACGCCGCAGGACGTCGTCGATCCCGACGGCTCGATCGAGGGCTGGACGACGACGCCGGACGGCGCGTACGTGGTCAACGAGCCGCAGGGCTCACCGGGCTGGTACCCGGCTAACGACAACCCGCAGGACAAGGCGACGTTCGACATCGCGGTCACCGTGCCCGCGGGGATCACCGCGATCGCCAACGGCCGCCTGATCAAGAAGCGGACCAAGCACGGCATGACGACCTGGCACTGGTACGAGGACTCGCCGATGGCGCCGTATCTGGCCACCGCGACCAACGGCG
The DNA here is from genome assembly GCA_963838655.1 of uncultured Solirubrobacteraceae bacterium. Classification (GTDB taxonomy): domain Bacteria; phylum Actinomycetota; class Thermoleophilia; order Solirubrobacterales; family Solirubrobacteraceae; genus DASSUW01. Next base: position 52,057 of record CAWIRW010000019.1, read on the forward strand.
TGTTCGACATGACGGTGACCATGGCCGGGCGGATCCCGCTCTATCAGGCGGTCGACCCGACGGTCGGCAACCCGGCGCTGTCGAAGGAGCGCCTGGCGGCCGAGGCGGGGATCATCGCGTTCTTCTCCGACGCCTACGGCCGCTACCCGTTCACGAGCGGCGGCGGCGTGGTCGACGTGGCGCGCGCCAACTACGCGCTCGAGTCGCAGACGAAGTCGATGTACGACGTCAACACCGCCCCGGGCGCGTCGACCGTCGTCCACGAGATCGCCCACCAGTGGTTCGGCGACGCGGTGACGCTCGCGGTGTGGCCGGACATCTGGCTCAACGAGGGCTTCGCGACCTGGTCGGAGTGGTTCTATGACGAGCGCCACGGCGGCCCGAGCGCGGCCGAGACGTTCGACGCCACGTATGCCTCGTTCACGGAGTGGGACCCGGCGCCGGCGGCTCTGACCGTCGAGCAGATGTTCCACGCTCCGCCCTACGACCGCGGCGCGATGACGCTGCAGGCGCTGCGCGAGAAGATCGGCGACGGGGACTTCTTCAAGCTCCTCCGCCGCTGGTACAAGCGCAACCGCTACGGCAACGTCACCACGGCGGACTTCATCGCCGCCGCCGAGCGCGTCAGCGGCCAGCAGCTGGACGCGTTCTTCGACGTCTGGCTCTACCAGCCCGTCAAGCCGACGACCTGGTAGGCCATCCCGCCCGGGGATCGGGGAGCGGCGTGAGCCGCTTCTCGATCTCTGCGCGGTGCGGCTCGAAGCGCGGCGGCAGGATCACCTTCGCGCCCAGCTCCTCGAGCGGGACGTCGACGGTGAAGCCAGGGCCGTCGTCGGCGAGCTCGAACAGCACGCCGCTGGGCTCACGGAAGTAGATCGAGTGGAAGTAGTGGCGGTCGACGATCCCGCTGTTGGGGATGCCGAGCAGCTGCACGCGCTCGAGCCACTTCGGATGGTCCTCCTGCGACGTGCCCCACGCGACGTGGTGGACGCTGCCGGCGCTCTGACGGCCCGGCTCGGCGGGAGCGCGCTCGTACGCGATCGTGCCGCCCCGGCGCTCGCCGCGCAGCTCCCACGCGGCGTCGCCGACACGCTCGGCGTCGAGCACCTGCTCGAGCAGCGCGCGCGAGCGCTCTGGGTCGGTGCTGTACGCGCGCACGGCGTCGAAGCCCTGTAGCGCGTACTCCAGCGGGACCTCGGGATGCTCGGCGGAGAGCGGCTCGTCCACGCCCGGCCGCACGGCGAGCTCGTGCGCCAGCCCTTCGGGGTCGGCGAACCGCAGCGCGTCGTCGCCGATGCGCTCGGTCGCGACGCCCTCGTCGCCCAGCCGCTGCTGCCAGAAGTCGAGCGCCTCGCTGGACCCGACGCGCGAGACGATCGTGTGGACCATGCCGGCCCCGGCGCGGCCGGGGATGGCGCCGGGGTACTCGAAGAACGTCAGCTCAGCGCCGGGCCGCCCCTGCTCGTCGGCATAGAACAGGTGGTAGACGCTGGGGTCGTCCTGGTTGACCGTCTTGGCGGCCAGCCGGAGCCCGAGCACGCGCGTGTAGAAGTCGAGGTTCTGCCGCGCGTCCCCGGTGATGGCGGTGATGTGGTGGATGCCCTGGAGTCGCATAGTTGTATGCGCAACTATAACGCCTCCAGGGCCTCCTGTCCAATGGACTCATCTCCTCCCGTAGACGATCCTGCTCACCGGTGGGCGTACGCCGGCGCGACGGCGCTCGACCTGGCTGCCACGCGTGCGCGCGTGCGCGCGAAGGCGTATGGTTACGCCAACATCCCAGCGGATTGGCGGGGGAGGAGGTAGGAATGAAGGTTCGCCTTGCGCTCCTGGCGTCGGTGGTCCTTGCGCTTGCGGTGCCGGTGGGGGCATCTGCTCATCCGGTCGAATGCCACCAACAGCTTCATCTACGGCCTCGGGGGCGCCAGCGCCTCGCTCACGCAGAGTTGGGGCGGCCAGGGGACGACGGCGGCGCCAACTTCACGAAGACCCCGAACATGCGGCTTCAGGGCTTCTTCGCGCGTCCTCCAGGAGCTCCGAACGCGTTCGGCGCATTTCATCTCCGACCTCGCGTTCTGGGGCCATCGCGCCTACCAGGGCACGTTCAACGGCTTCCGCATCATCGACATCAAGAACCCGCGCAATCCGAAGCTGCTCAAGGACTACCGGAGTGCGCGAACCTCACTGGCGCCGGCCAGGGCGACGTCGTGGTCTGGGGCTCGATCCTCGTGCGCTCGTGGGACTCCAACAACACGCTGGACTCGCCACGTGTGACGGCGAGGTGGTCCCCAAGGGCGACCGCGGGAGCGCCGCCGACGCTCGGCAACGGCTTCGAGGGCGTGCACGTCTTCGACGTCAGCGACCCAGGCAACCCCGATCTCGTCGCGTCCGTCGATCTCAAGTGCGGCTCGCACACGGCGAGCGGCGTGCCGGATCTCCGCAACCGTCGCCTGATCGTGTACAGCACCCCGTCGAACGCCGCTTGCGAGGGCATCGACATCGTCGAGGTTCCGCTGAGCCGGCCCGAGGAGGCCGAAGCGCGTCAGCTTCGAGTTCGCCGACAGCACGACACCGGCCACGCCGGCGAACAACTTCGCGTGCCACGACACCGCGGTGATCCTCGGCCGTGCGAACAAGGCCGCGTGCGCCGGTGGCGTCGGCTTCGCGGTCTGGAGCATCGGCGGCAAGGACGGTGGCTCGCGCGACAACCCGCGGTTCCTCTACCACCAGGTGGTCGCCGAGATCAGGGGCCCGGGCCCGGCTGCACCGAACGTGAACAACCCGACTGGCCACTCGGCGGCGTTCTCGTGGGACGGTGAGACGATCATCTTCGGCCACGAGCCGGGAGGCGGCGTCGGTGCCACGATGCCACGCGACCGGCGCGCCGATCCCGGCAGCGACCGGGGTGCAGACGGACGACATGAAGTCGTTCTTCTTCTACAAGACGAACTCGGGCGCGCCCGACGGGCAAGTGGGCGCTCAAGCGTCCTCAGACCGTGCAGGAGAACTGCACGCTGCACAACTACAACATCGTGCCCACGAAGTCAGACGACATCCTGGTGCACGGCTCGTATCAGTCGGGCATTGGCGTGCTGGACTTCAGCAACCGGGCCAACGCGCGAGAGATCGCGTACGCGGATCCGGCTCCGCTGCCGGTCCCGCCGCCTCCCTCCACCGCCACGCTGCAGATCGGCGGGGACTGGGGCTCGTACTTCTACAACGGCTACATCTACGAGTCCGATATCACGCGCGGTCTCTACGTGTGGAAGCTCTCTGACCGGGACGTCGACCGGGCGATGAAGCTGCGGCACCTGAACCCGCAGACGCAGGAGTTCACGATCGGCGCCAAGAAGGACCACGACCGGTGGAACAAGGGCGACAAGTGGCACGACTAACGTCGAAGGCGGCGAATGTCGAGTCGAGGGGCGGCCTCCGGGCCGCCCCTCGGCGTTCCTAGCGGCCGACCGCGTCGCGGAACTGCGCCTTCAGGCGCAGTTGGGCGGCGATCTTCTCCATGTCGCGCGCGTGCTCGCGGCCGAAGAACGTGACGCCGATGCCGGTCCGGCCGGCGCGGCCGGTGCGGCCGACGCGGTGGACGTAGCCCTCGCGGTCGGCCGGCGGGTCGAAGTTGATGACGTGCGAGATGTCGTCGACGTCGATCCCGCGCGCGGCGACGTCGGTCGCGACGAGCGTGGCGACGCGGCCGGCCTCGAACGAGGCGAGCGCCTTCTCGCGCTGGCGCTGGGACTTGTCGCCGTGCATGGCGACGGCGTCGACGCCCTCGCGCGAGAGCCGGCGGACGAGCCGGTCGGCGCCGCGCTTGGTGCGCACGAACACGAGCGAGCGGTCCGCGGTGTCGAGCTCGCCGACCAGCGCGTCGAGCCGGTCGTCGCGCTCGACGGCCAGGAAGCGGTGCTCGATGTCGGTGTGGCGCTGCTCCGGCGGGGTGTGCTCGTGGCGCCGCGCGTCGTGGGTGTAGGCCGCGGCGACGCGGCCCGCCTCGCCGTCGAGCGTCGCTGAGAAGAACAGCGTCTGGCGCTTGGCCGGGCAGCGCGCGACGATCCGGTCGACGGCCGGGCGGAAGCCCATGTCGAGCATGCGGTCGGCCTCGTCGAGCACGAGCGTGCGGACGTGCTCGAGCGTGAAGGCGCGGCGCTGGAGCAGGTCCTCGAGGCGGCCGGGCGTGGCCACGAGGATGTGGGCGCGCTGGGCGTCGCGGGTCTGCTTCTCGAAGCCGACGCCGCCGTAGACGGCGGCCACCGAGAGGTTGTGGGCGCGGGCCAGCGGGCGCAGCTCGTCGACGATCTGGCTCGCCAGCTCGCGCGTGGGGGCGAGGACGAGCGCGGCCGGCCGGCGCGCACCGGCGTCGACGCGGTCGATCAGCGGGACGCCGAAGGCGAGCGTCTTGCCCGAGCCGGTCGGCGACTTGGCGAGCACGTCGCGCCCGGCGAGCACGTCGGCGATGACGAGCTCCTGGATGGGGAACGGCTTGTGGATGCCGCGCTCGGTGAGTGCGCGCACAACAGGGCGCGACACGCCGAGATCGGCGAAGGACGGTTGTGACATGAAGTACTCCTGCGGCAACGGGCCGCGAACGATTCGGGAGGCGACTGCTGACCCGAACCGCTATCTGCGGGACCCAAGCAAGCGAACTGCCTCGCAGCCGGCGGCACTGCCGGACTCACCAGCGCAGTACAGCTCTAGCGCGATCAGCCGGGTTTGACGCAGCGGACCTGGTAGATCGAGGTGAAGCCCGTGCGGAACCCGGTGCGCGCCGCGCGCAGGTACAGGCGCCACACGCGCAGGCGCTCAGGGCCGGCGAGCCGCTCGGCTTCCTCGGCGTGCTCGTCGAGTCGCTGCATCCAGTGCGTCAGCGTCTCCGCGTAGTCCTCGCGGAACCCCTCGACGTGGTTGGTCTCGAGCCCGGCCCGCTCGATCGCGGTCTGGATGCGGGACAGGTGCAGCGGCGCGGCGTCCGGGAACACGTAGCGCTCCGAGAACGGGCCGGCCTCCGGCTCGCCGAGGCGCAAGCGCGAGATGCCGTGGTTGAGTAGCCGGCCGCCCGGGCGCAGGAGCCGGGCGAGGGTGGCGGCGTACTCGTCGATCCGGTTCGCGCCCACGTGCTCGACCATGCCGATGCTGGCGATCGCGTCGTACGGCTCGCCGCCGAGCTCGCGGTAGTCCATCACCCGGATGTCCACGCGGTCCGCGACGCCGGCCTCGACCGCCCGCTGACGGGCGAGCTGCGCTTGCGGCTCCGACAGCGTGATGCCGGTGACCGACACGCCGTACTCACGTGCCGCGAACACCGCGAAGCTGCCCCAGCCGCAGCCGACGTCGAGCAGCCGCTCGCCCTCCTGCAGCGCGAGCTTCGCGCACGTGAGCTCGAGCTTGGCGCGCTGCGCGGCCTCGAGGCTCGACCCGTCGCGCGAGAAGAACGCGCAGCTGTAGGTCATCGACTCGTCGAGGAAGAGCGCGAAGAAGTCGTTCGAGACGTCGTAGTGGTGGCGGACCGAGCGCTTGTCGCGCGCCGGGCTGTGGCGGCGCCCGCGCGGCCGCAGCTCGGTCTGCGGCACGGGCGGCGGGCGCATCGGCCCGACAGCGCGCGCCGCGGCAAGCGCAAGGCGCAGCTGCGCCGGCCGGTCGATCGGCTGCGGGCGGTAGCCGTCGAGCACCCCCAGCACAGCGTCGAGGTCGTCGACCTCGAGCTCCCCGCTGACGTAGGCACGCCCGAGCCCGAGCTGGCCGGGTGCACGCAGCGCGTGGGCGAGTGCGGCGGGGGAGCGCAGGTGCAGGGTCGGCGCCTGCCCGCCGTTCGAGGGCGGCAGCTCGGTCCCGTCCCAGAACGTCAGCCGGAACGGCCGGTCGGGCACGGCCGCGTCGAGCTCCCGCCGCAGGGGCCCGGTGGTGCGCAGGGCGGCCACGGGCTAGCTCCCGACGGCCTTGCGGGCCTGTCGTTCCGGGCTGATGCGGACGACGTCCCACGCGAGGCCGGTCCGTTCGAGGGCCCAGATGACCCACGCCGAGATGTCGATCTGCCAGCGGCGCATGCCGTGACGGTACGACGTGGGGAACGCATGGTGGTTGTTGTGCCAGGACTCGCCGAACGTGAACGGCGCGAGCCAGAACAGGTTGCGCGACTCGTCGCCCGTGTCGAAGGTCTTGCGGCCGAAGAAGTGGCAGAGCGAGTTGATGCTGTAGGTCACGTGGTGGACGACGAGCATCCGCACGAGGCCGCCCCAGAGCAGGCCGGTGAGCGCGGTGTGCAGCGACCCGCCGATGAGGTAGCCGAGCCCGAAGGGTACGAGCAGCCCGACGGTCACCCACAGCACGAACGTGCGGTCGATGAAGCGGATCATCGGGTCGGCGAGCAGGTCGGGCGCGTAGCGCTGGCGGTTCCCGCGGTGGGTGTGGATGAACAGCCAGCCCACATGGGCGTGCCAGAGCCCCTTGAGCGCGCCACGCCAGCCGTGCCCATGGTCCACGTGAGGGCTGTGCGGGTCGCCCTCCTCATCCGAGAACGCGTGGTGCTTCCGGTGGTCGGCGACCCACGAGATGATGTTGCCCTCGATGGCGGCCGAGCCGAAGATCGCCAGAGTGCCTCGCACCCAGCGCTTGCACTTGAACGCACGGTGCGTGAAGTGGCGGTGGAAGCCCACCGTGATGGCGAGCGCGGTCGACGCGTAGGCGAACAGGAAGATGATCACGTCGCTCCAGCCGAGCGCGTCGTTCCACAACTGCCAGCCGACGACTCCGAGCGCCAGAACGGGCAACACCGTGACCGTGCCGGTGATGATGCGGTCGCGCGTTTCGTTGGCGACTGGCTGGGTGTCGTCGATGGTTGGGGCCACTGCCATGCGGCGAAGAGGGTATCTCGTTGCAGGACTTGCTACCTTGTCGCACGTTCGACCGGGTCAAAGAGGCCCGGATAAGCAGTGCGCGCCCGCAGTTGTTTGCTTGTTTGCATCCTCGGCGTAGGCCAGCACAGACGCCGTGGAGGTAAACACATGGCGACCGGCACCGTGAAGTGGTTCAGCGACGACAAGGGCTTCGGGTTCATCACCCCCGACGAGCCCGGCAAGGACCTCTTCGTCCATTTCTCCGGCATCGCCGGTGACGGCTTCCGCACGCTCGCCGAGGGCGCGCGGGTCTCATACGAGGCCGAGCAGGGTCCGAAGGGCCCTGCCGCGGTCAACGTCACCGCGATCTAGAGAGATCGTCTGATGGAACGCGGCCCGCTCACCGGCATCGGTGTAGCGGGCCGCGTCCTGATCCCCCGCCGCTTCAACGGCCCCCCGGCCAGCGCGAACGGCGGCTACGTCTGCGGGCTGATCGCCCGCCACATCCCGGGGCCGGCCGAGATCTCGCTGCGCTCCCCGCCGCCGCTCGACACCGCCCTCTCGCTCCGGCGCGAGGACGACGGGCGGCTCCTGCTCTGCCACCACGAGGTGGTGATCGCCGAGGGCGGGCCCGCCGAGCCGCTCGCAGTCGAGCCGCCCGTGCGGCCGACCGTGGCCGAGGCGCGCGAGGCGCTGCGCCGCCATCCCTGGCACGGCACCCGCCACGCCTTCACCCAGTGCTACATCTGTGGCTGCGCTCGCCAGGACGGCCTCGGCCTGCACTTCGGCGACCTGCCGGGCGAGCCGACGATGACCGCCGCGCTCCTGGTCGCCGACGCGACGATTCCGCACGACGACCACGGGCTCGTGCCCGAGATCGTGTGGGGCGCGCTCGACTGCCCCAGCTACGTGCCGGCGATGTGGCACGCCGACGTCCCCAGCCTGCTCGCGCGCATGCGCGCGGAAGTCCTCGAGCCGATCCCGATCGGCGAGCCGATCGTCGCCGTCGGCTGGCCACTGCGGCTCCGAGGGCCGCAAGACCGAGACGGCGTCGGCGCTGCTGGCGGCCGACGGGCGCACGCTGGCGCGCGCCGAGCACCTCTGGATCCAGCCGCGCGCCGCGGCGGGCTAAGGGCTAACCCGGCACCGGCGTGAGCGCCGCGAGGGCGGTCGGCCGGTCCGGGTGGATGGCGATCGCCTCGCCGGCGCCCACCACGTCGAGCAGCCGCGCCACGTCGCTTTCCGGCGGGCAGACGAGGGCAAACCGCCCGCCGTGCATGCGGACCTCGGCCGCCGCGCCCAGCAGCGCGCGCAGGCCGGTGGAATCGCAGAAGCCGACGTCCGTGAGGTCGACCAGCAGGCGCGGCCGGCGGCCGGCGCGCGTGGCGTCGAGCAGCGCGCACAGCGACGGCGCGGTCGCGATGTCGAGCTCGCCGGCGACGGCGATCAGCCGGACCCCCGCTTCGTCGCGCTCCTCGACGGAGAAGTCGATCGGACCGCCGGTCACGAGGACACCTTTTCGCGTTCTCTGCTCGGCGTCAACACCTCGTCCGTCGGCGCCTTCCTGCGGTCCTTCGCGGGCGCTGGCGAGCGCGGCCCCTCGTGCTCGCCCTTCTGGCGCTCCTTCTTGGGCTTGGGCTTGGGCTTGGGCTTCGGGAGCCGGACCGCGACCCTGCGGCTCTCGATCCCGACCGGGCCGCTCGGCCCCTGCGCCTCGATGCGCAGCCGGTAGCGCCCGCGCGCGGGCGGGATCCAGGCGACCTGGTGGGGGCCGTAGGAGAGCTCGAGGTCGCGGCTGTAGGCGAGCCCGCGGCGGCCGAAGACCCGCACCTTGACCGTCGAGACCTTGGAGATCGAGAAGCGCACGGTGGTCGCGCGGCGGGCGTGCAGCCGCCGCAGCGGTGCGACGCCGATGCGAGTGGGCTCGCGCACATAGCGGGTAAAGCGCCGGCCGGCTGCGCAGTACGTGCGCCGCTCGGTCCGCCCGCACATGTCGCCGAGGAACTTGGCGATCAGCCGGTGGTAGCTCAACGTCGCCTCCCGACCCGCGGCCGAGTACAGCGACCACGCCCCGGTGTCGGCGGCGGCCACCATCCGCCGCATCGGCGGCTCGGTGCGCTGGAACAGCCGCCGGGCGGTGCGGTCGCGCGCGTGGCGCGCGACCTCGCCGACCCCGCTCACCGCCTGCAGCTCGCCGTTGAAGATGCGCAGCGACGGCGCGAACGAGTACATGAGGAAGTGGTCGCCGCCGTCGACGCCCAGCGGCGGCGGCGCCTGGAACGCGCCGAGCGCGCGGTGCGCCACGCGGTGCCAGCGCGGCTCGTCCAGCGCCCGCCCGGCGCGCGCCAGCGCCGACACCGCGGTCGCCTGCGTCATGCCGCTGATCCACGGCGCGGTGCCGCCGCCCCAGGCGAAGTAGTGCTCCCACGCGAGGAACGGGCCGCGCTTGGCCGCCAGGCCCGCGAGCCGGTCGACCGCCCGCCGCAGCCGCTTCGTCGGGCACCAGCCCTCGAGGCAGCTACCGGCCAGCCAGTTGACGGCGCCCCAGCTGGCAAGCGGCTGGAGCTGGATCCCGCGACCGGGGTAGTACTGGAACACGGCGGGGTCACGGCCGAAGGTCCGTCGCTCGCCCGGCGCGGGCATCGGCGCGCGCGTCCACAGCTCGCGGTTGCGGCGCAGCACGAGGAACACGGGCTCGAGCCGGTCGTGGGAGAGCAGGTGCTGCGCGGCGAGCTGGTCGACGGTCGCGAGCACCGAGCCCAGCTCCGCGGCCCGGGTGCCGGTCAGCCGCCCGAGCGCGGCGCGGGCGAGCGCGTGCTCGCGGGTCAGCCGCGCGTACGCGGCGGGCGTGAGGCGGCGCGTGAGCCGCGCGAGCCGCAGCGCGCCGGCCACGGTGGTCGACTCCCGCGCGCGCCGGATCGCCGCCTGCCGCCGCGCCTCGCGCCTCGCCGCCCGCTCGGCCGCGGCGCGCCACGTCGCGGACTTCATCGCGCCGCTGTTCTCCGCGATCACCACCTCGGCAGGCGGCTCCGGCGGCTCGGGCTCGGGCGCGGCGCCGCAGCCGGCGACCAGCGTGGCGAGCAGGAGGACTACTAGCCGGCGGCCGGCCATGAGACAGCATCGGCCCGGCGGCTGTCCAGCAACACCCCCGCGCGGTCAGGTACCGGTGCTGCAAACAGCGGTACGGGGTTAGTCCGTGCGCTAGGTTGCGATCCGTGGCCGTCCCCCGCCTGCGCGTCCCCAATGCTCTCCCGGGAGGCTCGCTGCGGCAGGCCGCCGGGCTCGTGTCGGACGAGGTCGAGCTCTACCACCGCACGTACACGACGCTGCTGCGCTCGTCGGGCGAGACGCTGCTGCGGGTGCTCGAGCCGTCGCACCGCTCGATGAACTCGAGCCTGCACCCGCTGGCGTCGACGAACGAGGTCGACCTCGGCGCGTTCATGTACGCGATGCGGCGGCTGCCGGCGGGCGTGTGGGAGACCGCGGTGATCGTCATGGGGCAGGAGGCGCAGGTCTTCGAGCGCGCCGGCGTGGGCCGGATCGAGGACTGGGAGCCGGTCGAGGCGCCCGCCCGGCGGCGCCGCTGGTACGACAGCCACGAGGGGACGATGGCTGCGCTGCTGGCCTCGACCTCCGACCTCGACGACGTGATCCCGACGCTCGTCGCCTACCAGGTCGAGTGGAACAAGCTCAACGCCGTGCTGCGCTCGACCGACCGGCCGCCGGGCGACGAGCTGGACCCGGCGGCGTGCGCGGAGGCCTACGGCGGCAGCGAGGACGACTGGATCCGCATCCGCGAGGCCTGGGGCGACCTCTCGACGTTCCTCGACGAGGTGCGCGGCCGCAAGCTCAACCTGCGCATCCGCATGCTGGGCGGCTCGCAGGCCGGCTACGCGCGGATGACACGCCGCTGGTGGCGGCCGGTGCGGAGCACGATGGAGGAGCAGGGCCTGGGCGAGCGGCCCGTCTACTTCGTGTCCTCGAACCCGCACTCGATGGTCAACCTCGTCACCCCGACCGCGCGCTCCGGCGAGGCCGAGATCGTGCGCTTCATCGAGGAGCACGGGCCGGAGTACCTGCGCGAGGAGCTCGAGCGCTTCCGCGAGGGCCGCGCCGAGGGCTCGTGGGAGAACTTCCTCTACTTCGGCGCGCGGCTGCTGTGGGAGTCGCTGCCGGAGGACGGCGAGCAGTGGCGCCGCCGCAAGGAGGCCGAGCGCGCGCTCGGCGTCACCCACATCTCCAGCAAGGCCGCGCTGCGCGTCTCATCGCAGATCATGGCGCTCGATCGGCTCGACCCGGCCGGCCTCGACCCGCGGCTCGGCCCGGTCGACGCCGAGGCGCTCGCGCGCTCGAGCGCGGTGGTCGTGAACGTGGAGTACCCGCTCGGCCTCGCCGCCTACAACATCCTGCGCGAGCTGACCGTGTCGACCGACGTCGTGCGCGGCGTCTACGTGCTCGGCAAGGCGGCGACGCTCAACGCCGACGTCGGCGACGTGCTCATCTCGGGCGTCATCCACGACGAGCACTCCGGCTCGACCTACTGGCTCGACAACGCGTTCTCGTTCGACGACATCGCGCCGTTCCTGCGCTTCGGCTCCGGGCTCGACAACCAGCGCGCGGTCACGGTCAAGAGCACGTTCCTGCAGAACCGCGAGTACCTCGACTTCTACTACCGCGAGGCGTACACGGTCGTCGAGATGGAGGCCGGGCCGTTCTGCAACGCCGTCTACGAGATGGCAGACGCCGACCGCTACCCGGTGGGCGAGGCGGTCAACTTCTCCAAGCTCCCGATCGACTTCGGGATCATCCACTACGCCTCTGACACGCCGTACACGCAGGCGCGCACGCTCGGCGCCCGCGGCCTCTCCTACTACGGCCTGGACTCCACGTACGCGAGCTCGCTGGCGATCATGCGCCGGATCTTCACGCTCGAGGGCATTCTCGAGCCTGGATCCGCCGATCATCGTGGATGAATCAGCGCCGTAGGCCCGGTCAGGCGTCGATCGGCCGAGCATCGACGTGGCGGGTCACTTGGGTGCTCGGCCGATCGACGGATGGCCGTGCATACGGTGGTGATTCGCCGCGAGAATCGGCGGATTCAGGCTGAGCTCCTGAGCTCGAGGACGACGACCTCGGGCGGGCGGAACAGGCGGAGCGGGAGCCCGCTGGTCCCGAGGCCGGACGTGACGAAGAGGTGGCGGCCCTGCTCGACGACGTGCCCGCGGGCGTAGCGCTCGCCGTAGCGCGATGGGATCGCCGGGAGTCGCAGGATCGGGATCGCCACCTGCCCGCCGTGGAGATGGCCGGAGAGCGTCAGCGCCACGCGGTCCGGGACGAACGGGAACACGTCCGGGTCGTGGGCGAGCATGATCACCGGCGCGTCGGTCGGGACGTCCTCGAGCGCTGTCGGGAGGTCCGGCCGCCGCGAGCGGAGGTCGGCCAGGCCGGCGACGTAGAGGTCGCCCGCCTTGACCGCGCGGTTCTCGAGCACCTCGATGCCGGCGGCTGCGAGGGCGGCGCGCATCTGGAGGCCGGCGCGGCGCCAGTCGTGGTTGCCGAGCACCGCGAAGCTGCCGAGCGGCGAGCGCAGGCCGGCGAGCTCGGCGGCGATCGCCTCCGGCGGCACGCGGCCGCCCCACAGTGGGTGGGCGTCGGTGAAGTCGCCGAGCAGCAGCATCGCGTCCGGCTGTTCTCCGTTGAGGCGCTCGACCGCGCGCGCGATCGCCTTGCGCCCGGCGTGTGGCGCGCCGGCGTGCAGATCGGAGAGGACGCCGACGCGCAAGCCGTCGAGCGCGGCCGGCCAGCGCGGCAGGTGCAGGGTGTGGCGCACGGTCACGAGCCGCCGCGGCTCGACCAGCCCGGCCCAGGCCAGCGTGGCCCCCGCCGCTGCGGCGAGCGCCTTCAGAGCGATGCCTGCACGTCGTCGCGGCGCGGCATCGCGGTGCGGGCGCCGGCCGCGGTGGTGGAGAGCGCGGCCGCCGCGAGCGCGAACCGGACAGCCTCGGCGAGCGGCCGCCCGGCCGCCAGCTCGGCGGCGAGCGCGCCGTTGACGGTGTCCCCGGCGCCGGTCGTGTCGACGACCGAGACCGGCGGTGCGGGCAGGCGCTGCGCGTCGCCACCGTCCAGCAGGAGCGCGCCGTCGGCGCCGAGCGTGACGAGGACGGGCGCGGCGGTGCGCGCGGCGAGCACCCGCGCGGCCGCCTCGACGTCGTCCTCGCCGGCCAGCTCCCGCGCCTCGTCGGCGTTCGGCGTGAGCACGACGCCGCCGAGCGCGCCCTCCGACGCCCGGGCGGGTGCCGGGTTGAGCACGGCGAGCCAGCCGGCGGCGGCCGCCGCCCCGAGGCCCGCGGCGACCGCCGCCTCCGGCACCTCGTTGCTGAGCAGGACGACGCCGCCCGGGAACGCGTCAGACCCCGCGTCATCCGCCAGCAGCGCGGCCAGCTCACGCTCGACGGCGGCGGCGTCGAGCTCCGCGTTGGCGCCCGAGGCCACGGCGATCTGGTTCTCTCCCGACTCGTCGACGACGATCGCGGCGACGCCCGTGGGCACGCCGTCGAGGCGCGCCACGTGGTCGACGTCGATCCCCTCGCTAGCGAGCTCGCCGAGCGCCTCGTCGCCCATCTCGTCGGCGCCGACCGTACCCACGATCGCGACGCGGGCGCCGAGCCGCGCCGCGGCGACCGCCTGGTTGGCGCCCTTCCCGCCGCCGTGACGCGCGAACGTCCCGCCGGCGACCGTCTCACCCGCGCGCGGCAGCTGCCCGACGGAGACGACGAGGTCCACGTTCACCGATCCCACCACGACGACGCGCGTCATCGGCCGGCGGGCAGGATCGTGCCCGTGACCTCGCCGAAGGACAGCGCGTGGTCGCCGCACCAGCCGCGGAGGGTGACGGTGTCGCCGTCCGCGAGGAAGGTGCGGATGCGGCCGTCGGGCAGCGTGAGCGGGTCGCGGCCGCCCCAGGTGAGCTCGATCAGGCTGCCCGCCGTGCCCGGCTCGGCGCCGGAGATCGTGCCCGAGGCGTAGAGGTCGCCGGGGCGCACGTTGGTGCCGTTGACCGTCGCGTGGGCGAGCTGCTGCGGGAACGTCCAGTACAGGCCGCGGGTGTTCCCGCGCGAGACGACGGTGCCCTCGAGCTCGACCTCGAGCGCGATGTCGAGCGCCCAGTCGCCGCTCGTCCGCAGGTACTCGAGCGGCTGCGGGGTCCTGTGGCGGGGCCGGCGCGCGGAACGGCTCGAGCGCGGCGAGCGGGACGACCCACGGCGACACCGACGTGGCGAACGACTTGCCGAGGAACGGGCCCAGCGGCTGGTACTCCCAGCGCTGGATGTCGCGCGCGCTCCAGTCGTTGACGAGCACGAAGCCGAAGACGTGCTCGGCGGCCGCGCTCGCCGGGATCGCCGTCCCGAGCGCGTTGCCGGGGCCGGTGACGAACCCGAGCTCGAGCTCGATGTCGAGCCGCTGCGACGGCCCGAAGGTCGGCGCGCCGCCGGGCTCGGTGGGCGGGAGCTGGCCGCGCGGGCGCCGCACCGGCGTGCCCGAGACGACCACCGAGCTCGCCCGGCCGTGGTAGCCGACCGGGAGGTGGCGCCAGTTCGGCAGCAGCGGGTCGCCGTCGGGGCGGAACATGCGCCCGAGGTTGGTGGCGTGCTCGAGCGACGAGTAGAAGTCGACGTAGTCGCCAACCGCCAGCGGCAGCCGCACCTCGACCTCGGAAAGCGGCACCGCGCAGCCCTCGGGCGGGCCGTCCGCAAGCCGCTCCTGCAGCCCGGCGCGCAGCGCGGCCCAGGCGTCGCGGCCGAGTGCGAGCAGCGGGTTGAGCACCGGGCCCGACAGCGTTCCCGCAGGAACGCCGGCGAGCAGCCCGCGCCGCTCGAGCTCGCCGAGCAGCACCGCCTCGTCGCCGAGCCGCACGGCGAGCTGCGCCGGCTCGCCGGGGCGGGCGACCGCGCCGTAGGGGAGGTTGTCGAGGCCGAAGCCGCCGCTCACCGACGGCATCCTACGGGCGGCTGGACGTTAGGCCAGTTGACGCGGCCCGCGCCGGGAGAACGTCAACGGCGGCATTGAGGGAGGCACGGGAGCGTGCATAAGTCCCCATTCACGCGATCCTCGTTCGTGAGTGGGGCGAATGGCACGCTATGCGCAACAAACTCCCCACTCACGAGCCGAATCCTCGCGAGTGGGGCGAAATGCACCCTCGCCGCGGCCGATCTCCTCACCCTCCCTACCCAGCGCCGTTGACGTTTGCTACGACCGGCGCAGCCGCTGCAGCCAGTACTCCACGGCGCTGCGATCCCGCCGTGCGGCGCGGTTGCGGGCGGCGCGGTGCTGGCTCGGCCGGAGCGCCGCCATCGATTCGGGCTGACCGAAGTCGCGCGTCCGGTGTGAACGCGGCCGGGCCCTCGACCGCTCACGTGTGTCGACCATGTCAACAGACGCTACTCCGCGATCGGGGGAGCGCAAGGCCGTGTTCACGGCCTGGTCGCAAACGCGCAAGACTGCGCGCCGATGACCTGGGTCGAGGTGCTCGCGGCGTTCCTCGTCGCCCACATGGTCGGCGACTACCTGCTGCAGACCGACTGGCAGGCGCGGCACAAAGCCGGTGGCCTCGGCGGCAGCCGCGTCGCCTTCCGCGCGCTGACGACCCATGTCGCCACCTACACGCTCGCGTTCGTCCCCGCCTACGTGTGGATCGGCGACGAGCGCGGCGTCGGCTGGGCGCTGCTGGCCGGCGGCCTCGTCGCGCTCGCACACCTCGTGGTCGACGACGGGCGCGTGGTGCGGCTGTACCTGCTGGAGGTGAAGGGCGCCGAGGGCTTCGACCGCGGCCTCGCCGGCGCCGTCGACCAGGCGTTCCACGTCGTCTCGCTGTGCGTCGTCGCCCTGCTCGTCGGCGCCGGCTGAGCCGTCCAAGCGTCCAGACGCCCTTGACGCCGGGCCGCTGCTCTCAGAGGATGACTCAACTTGACGGTGCGACGGTCGATCGGACTGGGACTGGCGGCGCTCGCGGCTGCGCTGATCGCGCTCGCCATGCCGGGCGCAGCGGCACCGCAGGCAGGGAACTTCACGTCGACACGACGCGCGAGGGCAACGACGGCGAGTGCAACAACGACTGCACGTTGCGCGAGGCGATCGGGCTGCGCGAGTTGCTCGGCGGGCCAGTTCGTGCAGGTCCCGCCGGGCGTGTATCAGCCTCTCCAGCGGCCGCTCGCGTTGCAGGACGACTACGTGTTCGGAGCGCAGCTCGGAGGCGGCGGCTTCAGCGCCGGCGCGCGCACGACGGTGATCGACGCGCCAGGGCGCGTCGCGCCGCTCCGTGTACGTCTCCGGGACGAGCAACTCGACTGGCCGGAGTGACCGTCACTGGCGGCGGGCGGACGTCGGCGCCGGTGTCCTCGTCCCCAGCGGCGCGTCGCTCAACCTCTACAGCGTCATGTGGACCGACAACGTCGCGGCGACGGGTGGCGGCGGCGTCTCAACGCCGGCACGCTGGGCTCTTCAGAAGCACGGTCCCGCAACGGTAACGGGCGCCCAGCGGCGGCGGCGATCCTCGTGCGGACGGCGACATCGCGCGGTCTTCAACTCGACGCTGAGCGGCAACACGGCGACCGTCGCGGCGGCGGCGATCACGTCGGCGGACTCGACGACGCTGTGGACGCGACCGTGGCCGGGAACACGCGCCTACCGGCGGCGGAGGCATCTTCTAGAGGCGGCCGGGATCGAACGCGACCGCCACCTTCTGGAATACGATCCTCGACGGGAAGCGGCGGCGCGTGCGGCGGCGCGATTACTCGGTCCAGCGTGTCAGCTGGACAGACAACATCGCCGATGACGCGACCTGCTCGTTCGTGACCGGCGAAGGGACGCAGGGCGTCGACCCGCTGCTCGGCCCGCTGCGCAACAACCGGGGCCCGACCGACACGCACGCGCTCTTGGCCGGCAGCCCGGCCATCAACGCCGGCGGCGCGAGCCTCTGCGGCGCGAGCCGACCAGCGCGGCGCGCCGCCGGTCGGCGACTGCGACATCGGCGCCTTCGAGTACGACGGCGTCGTTCCCGAGCCGCAGCTCCCCGACCCGTCGCGGGCGAGAGCGTGAACGTCGTCTCGTTCGGGAGCGGCACGGTGAAGGTCAAGATCCCCGGCAGCGACGAGTTCTTCACGCTGCGGGACGACCAGCGATCCCGTCGCGTCGACGATCGACACGACGAAGGGTCAGATCACGTCGTCGCGCGCCGGCCGCAAGCAGAAGGCGTGGTTCTATGACGGCGTGTTCAAGTTCGGCCAGACGCGCGGCCGCGGCCGCTCACGACGCTGAGCCTGACGGCGAAGCTCTCCTGCCCGAAGGGCAACAACGCGATCGCCGCGGCGGCGAAGAAGAAGCGTCGGCTGTGGGGTGACGGCAAGGGCCGCTTCCGCACCAAGGGGTCGTTCAGCTCGGCGACCGTGCGCGGCACCAAGTGGCTCACCGAGGACCGCTGCAACGGCACGCTCACGCGCGTCACGAAGGGCACCGTGACCGTCCGGGACTTCAAGCGCAAACGCAACGTGATCGTCCGCGCCGGCCAGCGGTACCTGGCGCAGCGGTAGTGAGCTGGGTCTCGGTCTTCGCCAGCTTCCTCGTCGCTCACATGGTCGGCGACTATCTGTTCCAGACCGACTGGCAGGCGCGCAACAAGCGCGGTGGGTTGAGCGGCGGCATCGCGCTGCGGGCGCTGGCGACGCACGTGACGACGTACACGCTCGCGTTCGTGCCCACGCTGATCTGGGTCGGTGACGTGCTCGACCCCGGCTGGGGGCTGCTGACCGCCGCGCTCATCTTCCTGCCGCACTTCGTGGTCGACGACGGGCGGATCGTGCGCGCTCACCTCACGCGCGTGAAGCGGGTGCAGACGTTCGACCCCGGCCTCGCCGTGTCGGTCGACCAGTCCTACCACGTGCTCTCGCTCTTCCTCGTGGCGATCCTGCTGGGAGCGGCGTGAGGCGCGTCCTCGCTCGCCGTCGCTCGCCGCGGTCGCGGTCGGCGCGCTGCTGCAAGAGGGCGGCGTGCTGCGCGAGCAGGAGCTCGGGACGGTCGACATCCGCTTCGACGTGCGCGGGGCGACCGACCCGCCGAACGACGTGGTCGTCGTCGCGATGGACGAGCGCACGCTGGATGCCGACCCCAACGCGGCCGTCCCGTTCAACCGCCGCCGCCACGCGCGCGTGATCGACCGCCTGACCGAGGCCGGCGCGCGGGTGATCGCCTACGACGTGCAGTTCACCGAGCCGAGCTCGTACCCGGGCGCCGACGACGCGCTGATCGAGGCGGTGCGCGCCTCGCCGGCGCGTCGTCCTCGCGACCACCGAGGTCGAGGTCGACGGCTCGACCGCGATCTTCGGCGGCGGCGAGGCGCTGGAGTACAGCCGCGCCACGCCGGCCAACTCGAACGTCGAGCTCGACCGCGACGGCGTGCTGCGGCGGATGCGCTTCGAGCTCGAGCGGCTCGAGACGTTCGCGATGGCGGCCGCGCGGCTGCAGACGCGGCCGCCCGATCGACACGGACGGCGCGCGCGACGCCTGGATCGACTACCCGGGCCCGCCGGGCACGATCGACACGCTCAGCTTCGCCGACGTCGAGTACGGGCGCTTCGCGGCCGAGGCGGTGCGCGGCAAGGTCGTGGTGGTCGGCGCCACCGCGCGCGTCGTTCGAGGACCTGCACGACACCTCGGCCGGCGAGGACATGCCGGGACCCGAGGTGCACGCGGCCGCCGATCGCCACGGCACTTGCGCGGCTTCGCGCTCAGACGAGGCGCCGGACTGGGTCGACTGGCTGCTGCTCGTGGCGCTCGCCGCAGTGGCGCCGCTGGTGGCGGCGCGCTTCGGCACGGCGATGGGGCTCGCCGCCGGCGACAGTGGCCGTCGCGCTGTTCCTCGCCGGCGCGCAGCTCGCCTTCGGGGCCGGGGTCATCGTCGCCGTGCTGCCGCCGCTCGCCGCCGCGCTCACGGGCATCGTCGGCGCGTTGCTGCTCGCCAACCCGGTCTCCCACCCGTGGGTCAACCGGGTGCTCGACGCGGTCAGCCGGCACGGCGCACTGAACCACCGGACCCGTCGGCTGCGGGCCCTGCTGCTGATCGGGACCGCGCTGTCCGTCGCCGCCGCGGCGCTGCTGCTCGAGGCCACGAACGCGCTGCGAGGGCTCGAGCTCACCACGGTCGACCGCGGTTCGACGTGCGCGGGCGCCGAGCCGCCGCCGGCGAGCGTCGTCCTCGTCGCCGTCGACGACAAGACGTTCAACGAGCCCGCCGCGGCCACAGTGGCCGTTCGACCGGCGGCTGCACGCGCGCGTGATCCGGCAGCTGACGAAGGCCAGGGCGCGAGTGATCGCCTACGACGTCCAGTTCACCGAGCCGACCGACGACATCGACGCCGACAACGCGCTGATCGAGGCCGTCCGTGCGTCGCCGCGCGTCGTCCTGGCGACGACCGAGGTCGGCGAGGGCGGCACGACGAGCATCTTCGGCGGCGACACCGGGCTCTCGTACAGCCGCGCGACGCCGGGCAACTCGAACTACACGCGCGACGTCGACGGCATCTTCCGGCGGCTGCATGTTCGAGGGCCAGGGGCTCGAGTCGTTCCCGCTCGCCAGCGCCCGGCTCGCGCGCGGGCGTGCCGATCGCTCGCCCGACGGCGAGAACGACGCGTGGATCGACTTCGCGGGCCCGCCGCCGAGCGTCGAGCGCCTGAGCTTCACCGACGTCATGCGCGGCCGCTTCCCGGCCGAGGCCGTGCGCGACAAGGTCGTCGTGGTCGGTGCGCACGGCCCCGTCGTTGCAGGACCTGCACGAGACGGCGACGACCAAGAGCGTCCTCATGCCCGGGCCCGAGGTGCACGCCAACGCGATCGCCACCGCGCTGGCCGGCTTCCCGCTGCGCGGCACGCGCGGGGTGGCTCGATGCGCTGCTCGTCGTCGTGCTCGCGTTCGTCGCGCCGTTCGCGGCGCTGCGCCTGCGGATGGCGTGGGCGGTCACGCTCGGCGTCGTGGCGATCGCGGCGCTGCTCGTCGGCGCGCAGTTCGCGTTCGAGCGCGGCACGATCGTGACGGTGGTCTACCCGCTGGTCGCCGGGATCGTCGCCGTCGCGGGCACGGCCGCCATCCACGGCGTCACCGTCGCCTTCGAGCGTGCCAACACCCGCGAGGCGTTCGCACGCTTCGTCCCCGAGTCGGTCGTCGACGAGGTCCTGCGGACGCCGACGGCGTCCGCCTGGGCGGCGTGCCGGCGAGGCGACCGGTCATGTTCCGCGACCTTCGCGGCTTCACCTCGTTCGCGGAGACGCTCGAGCCGCGAGCAGGTGATCGACGCGCTCAACCGCTACCTGACCGCGATGAGCGAGGCCATCCTCGACCACGGCGGCACGCTCGTCGCCTACATGGGCGACGGCATCATGGCCGTCTTCGGGGCGCCCGCTCGCACCAGGACGACCACGCCGACCGCGCGCTCGCCGCCGCGCGCGACATGCTCGACCGCCTCGAGGGCTTCAACGACTGGCTGCGCGAGGCGGGCTGCACGAGGGCTTCAAGATGGGCATCGGGCTCAACAGCGGCCCGGTGATGTCCGGCCATGTCGGCTCCGAGCGTCGACTCGAGTACACCGCGCTCGGGGACACCACCAATACCGCCGCGCGGCTCGAGGGCATGACCAAGGGCACGCCCTACCAGTTGTACGTGGCCGACTCGACCCGCGAGCGGCTCCGACCGGCCCGCCGACGACCTCGTGCCGGTCGGCGAGTTCGAGGTCCGCGGACGCAAGGCGACGATCAAGCTGTGGTCGCTGCGTGAGCCCGGCGAGCCGTCACCGGCCCCCGAGCAGGCCGTCGAGGCCGGCTAACACTCTCAGCCCGGTCATGCTCGGCCGGTAGAGGTACTCACCTCCGCGGACGGTGACGAAGCGAGGCTGCGGACGCAGGAAGTGGGGCGGGTCGCCCTGGATCGTCATCTTCCCGCCGCCGTCGCCGGGCTCGCCGACCAGGAAGTCCTTGTCGGGGCCGAGCCCGAACGGGTCGCCGTCGTCGATCCACAGCGACTGGACCGTCTCGAACTGGCGCCAGATGTCCGCGTTGAAGCAGACGAAGACGAGGCCGCGCTCGACCCCGTCGTCCTCGAGCACGCCGGGCGGGAGCGGTGGGCCGTAGGGGCGGCCGCGGCGGATGATCCGGTGGCGGTTGGTGAGCCGGCCGCCGAAGAAGCCGGGGCTGTCGCGCGGATGGGCGCGGCGGAGGTGGGCGCCGAGCGGGCATCGCCGGCCGTCGGGGTCCTCCGAGAACGTGAAGTCGTTGATGCGCTGCGGGTCGGCGGCCAGAGTGGCGTCGGGCCGGTCGGGCGAGCGCACGAGCGGCGTGCCGTCCGGCCAGCGGCCGACGAGCTTGGCCGCCAGCAGCTCCGGCCCGCCCGGATAACGAGCGCCCTGCTCGGCCACGTAGCGGCGGAAGGCCGCGACATCCATCGCCAGCTTGCGCCAGACCACGAACGTGCCGTTGCGGTCGAAGGGCGGGGCCGGCGCCTCGGGCATCCCGCCGTCCTCGTCCTCGTAGCCGTGCAGGAACTCTCCGGTGCAGACGGGCCGCCAGCCGCCGGCGCCGTCGGGCTGGCCGTCGCCCGGCCGCGCCGCCACGCCGGTGCCCGCGATCGCCGGCTGCGCGATGCCGTCGAAGAAGCCGAAGTGGTCGCGGCCGCCGGCCAGCGCCGCCGCCCGCTGCTCGTGGGGGATCGTCACGACGCCCGCCGCGCCCACCTCCCGCAGCGCGGCGCGGTGCTCCTCCAGGCGCTCGTCGTCGACCGCGTGGATCGTGACGAGCGCGTGCGCCTCGCCGGTGCCGAGACCGGGCTCCCAGCGCTCGGGCGCGCTCGGCCCGCGGTCGCCCAGCCGCGCGGCGCGTGCCGCCATGCCCTCGCGGAAGACCGCCGGGAACGAGTCCAGCGGCACTCCCAGCGCCTCGAGCCCGGCGGCGGTGAACGCGATGTCGAGCGCCGACGGCGGTCCGCCCGCCGTCCACGGCTCGGCGGTCGCGACCTGCGGAAGCATCCGCGCGAGCAGGTCGCGCGCCCGGTCCGCGTCGAGGATGTGCAGGAACAGGTACGCCGCCACCGGGTACGTGTAGCCGCGCAGGAGGTTGCCCTGGACCTCGGCGAGGTCGATCGCGGCCGCGGCCGCGCCACGGCGCGGCAGGTTCGGCGGGCGGCCGATCACGCGGCGAACGTCTCGCGAAAGCGCCGGTGCAGCGCGCCGGCGTCGAGGCCCTGGGCGTCGGCCGCGAAGGCGACGATCCGCTGGCGCAGCGCGAGGCTCTCGAGCACGCCCGGCACCGTCGCGTCGGGATGCGCGGAGGCGAACAAGCTGCTGTCGATCTGATGGTCGCGAATCCAGCGCACGAAACCCTCGCTGCCGCCGCCGGGGTAGCCGGTGCAGAAGCGCCACCACGAGTCCGCGTAGGGCCGCAGCGCCTCGAGGTACGGCTCGAGCTCGCCGTCGAACGTGCTCGTGAACACGAGCTGGCTCGCCCGCAGCTCGTCCCGCCACCGCTGCTGCGGACCCTGGAATACGAGCCGCGAGACAACGTGGATGCGCGAGAAGTGCAGGCCCGCAAGCCCTGCCAGCGCGTCCTCGGGCAGTGCCTCGATCGCGTCCTTCGCCGCCTCCTCCGAGCCGGCCACAATCGGCGCGACCACCGTGAGCGAGTAGGCGGCCCCGACGCGGTTCACAGGTGTCCCTGCGCTTCGACGAGGAAGCGCTCGTAGGCGGCCGCGAAGGCCTCCGGGCCGAGGCGTGCCGAGTCCTCGAGCAGCCGCTCGAACCGCTCGCGCACCTCCAGCGCGCCCTTCACCATCCGCGTGCTCGCGTCGGGATAGGCGCAGTAGTAGTGGCCGCCGTCGAGGCTGTTCATGGCGATCCACGCCTTCAGCGGCTCGGCCGGCGGCGGTCCCGGGAACCCCGGCCCGCGACCCCACGTCAGCCGGATCCACTTCGGGACGACGTAGGCGAACGCATCGATGTAGTGCTGCCAAGGCCCGTCGAAGTTGCTCTCGAACAGCAGGTAGCGATAGCGCAGCTTCTCGCCCGGCAGCCCGTCGACGATCGCCCAGCGCACGTAGTGGATGAAGTCGAACTGCAGGATCGCCTGTTGCGCGAGCGGGACGAAGCGTGCGCCGAAGAAGCCGACCCGCAGGAACCACAGCCATTGCGGCCGGATCGGCGTCAGCATCGTCAGGCCGGTCATGCGGCCGGTGACGTTGCCCATCAGGCGCGGCTCCAGATCTCCCTTCCCTCGGCCTGTCGCCGTGCGTGGCCGGGGTCGCCGAAGCGCTCGTAGTACTCGATCTCGAGGTGGGAGAACTGCACCCACGTGCCCGGGAGGTAGAACGCGTCCGTGTGCGCGGGGAAGCGCCCGTAGGTCTCCACCAGGTAGCGGCAGATCTCCTTCGTGTACTTGACCGCCTCCGGCGGGTGGTGCGGCGCCTGGTTGAGGTAGCGCTCGGCGCTCGCGCGATCGCGGTAGGCCTGCCCGAAGACCTCGGCGTCGGCGTACGCGCCGCCGCTGCCGAACTTCTCCTCCAGCACCTGGTCGACAGCGGCGTCCATGTCGGTGACGTAGGGCGGGCACAGCCCCTCGAGCACGCCGTCGATGCCGACGAAGTTCGGCTGCGAGGCGGGCACCGGCGGCCAGCGGCGCCAGCGTGAGGGCGCGGGCTTGGCCAGGTGCTCGCGGAAGCCGAGGCCGAGGTGGCCCTGGGCCGGGTCACGGCGCATGACGTGCGGGATCATCGGCGCGCCGTGGACCCAGCCGCCGAGCCGCAGCGCCTCGCCGGTGAGCATCAGGTTCTGCATCAGGAAGTACGCCTCGTGCTCGGTGCGGACCTCGCCGATGCTTCCCAGCGGCGCGGGGACGTCCTTCGACGTGAAGTCGTCGCGCACGCGCGCGAGCCCTCCGACCGGCTGGTAGGGGATCGGCTCCACCAGCCCGATCTTCGACGCCAGCCACGCCGCCCACTCGACTGCGCCGCGGGGGCGGAACGGCCGCCAGTCGTCGATGAACAGCGGCGCCTTCCCGGTCGACTCCGAGAGCAGGATCAGCAGCACGTTGATGTACTGGCGCGTGTTGTCGACGATCGGCAGGAAGCACGTCGTGCCCGGCGCGTTCGAGTGCTGCGCGTTCCAGCCGAGGTAGTACGGCCACTCGCGCGGGAACTGGAAGCGCCCGTCGTAGACCTTGCGCTTGACGGCGTCGGCGTACGCGAGCCAGTCGGCCTCGGTGCGGTCCTCCCAGCGCGGCGGGATCGCCTGGAAGAGCTCCATCGCCTCGCGCTCTTGCGGGCGCTTGAGCAGCCAGATGCCCTCGTCGTTGATCATGAAGAACGACGTCGCCTGCGCGTTGTCGGCGCTGCTCGCCGCGCGACCGGTGACGTGCAGGAACGGCGTCCCGAGCTCGCGCCCGCCGTCAGGCTTGTCGAGCGGCCCGTCATGCATCACCGCGCCCGTCGGCCCGGTGCAGGCGATCAGGATCGCCTCCTCGAGCGGCGTCAGCGGCGACGGCTGGTTCGGGCTCTCGTAGCTCATCTCGCCCGCGCGTAGCGACACGCCCTGCGCCACCCGGCGCGTGCGCCGGTCCTGCAGGCAGGCGGCCACGGGGTAGGAGAAGAGGTCCTGCAGGCCGGCGTGCTGCGCAGTGGTCTCCGGCGCGGTCATGGGTTGTGGCGCTCCAGCTCGGCGAGGGCGATGGGGAAGACGTCGCGCTCGGCGTCGGCGCCGAGCCAGCAGTCCAGGTGCGCGTAGTCGGAGATCACGTGCCGGCTATAGAGCTCCGGCCCGTTGGCGGCGCGCAGCAGGTCGTGCGTGGCCTCGAGCCCGCGCGGCACGAACATCCGGTTGTGCTCGCCGGTCAGGAACGCGATCGGCATCCGGTAGCGGTCGCTGTTCGAGAGATACACGTCGCGTCCCTGGGCGTCGACCGCCCGCCCGCGGCGGATCATCAGCGAGATGTGCTCGAAGAACGTGATGTTGCCGTTGCCGAAGAAGCTCGGCACCGACTCGCGCATCGTCGCGTCGTCGATCTTCGTGTGGTCGAAGACGTCGCCGTAGATGAAGTAGATGCGCCGGCCGACCTCGCTGTCGTGGGCGTGCTTGAACGGCAGCACACGCATCACGCGCTCGACCCCGCGGTCGGCGAGCGAGCGCTCGCGGTAGTCGGTGTTCAGCCCGTCGATGCCGAGCTTGCGGAAGACGGTCGCAAGGCGCACGCCCGCCCGCAGGCGGTTGGCCGGCGTGGGGATCGGATGGCCGGCGAGCGCGGAGAACGTCGCCGACCGCACGCCCTCGAGCCCGCCGCCGATCGCCATGAACAGCGACAGCCCGCCGACGCAGTGCGCCAGCGCCTGCACGCTCTCCGCGCCGGTCTCGGCGCGCACGTGGGCGATCGCCGCCGGCCAGTCGCGCATCGCGATGTCGTCGACCGTGAACTGGGTGTGGCTCGACGGCAGGTCGGGGCTGGCCCGGTAGTCGAGCAGCCAGACGTCGTAGTCGTGCTCGCCGAGGTACTGGGTGAAGCTCTTGGGCACGGTGTCGAGCGCGAACGCCCGCGCGGCGTTCCCGTAGCCGGGAGCGAGCACCACCGGGCCCTTGCTGCCCATCGCGTAGCGCGTGAGCTGGATCGCGGTGCCGTCGGACGTGGTGACGGGATGGACGTCGGGCCGCGGGAGCACGACGGCGGAGGCGGGTTCCATGGTGCTGCGTTTGTATCCGCGTCGGCGCGCCAACGCAAGGGTCCGATCGTCCACTCGAACGGCTGTCCGGAGCCCTAGCGCGCGCGCCGGGGTTCGGGATATGGTCGCGCTGTGCAATCGGCGATGAACCGGCTCTCGGTCTTCGTGCGGAGACGGCGCAGGCTGGTGCTCGTCAGCTGGGTGGTGCTGCTGCTCGCCTCGGTGCCGTTCGCCTCGCGCCAGACGGAGAACCTCACCAGCGGCGGCTTCGAGGTTCCCGGCACCGGCTCGGCGGCGGTCGACGCCCAGGTGCGGAACTTCCCGGAGGTCAGCCTCGAGCCGCTCGGGATCGTGCTCGAGGCCCGCGGCGGCGACGCCGCCCAGCTGGAGGCCGCGGTCGACCGCGTCGCCGCGGCGGCCGAGGAGACCCCGAACGTCGACCTCAGCCCTGAGGCGCAGGCCGCCGCCACCGCGGCGGCGGCGCAGGAGGACGTCGTGCTGATCCCGCTCGCCGTCGAAGGGAGCCGCGACGCCGCCCTCGACGGGGCCAAGGACCTGCGCGAGGAGCTCAACGTCGGCGAGGTCGACGACGGTGTGCAGGCCTACGTGGTCGGCCAGCAGGCACTGTGGGCGGGCCTCCAGGAGGTGCAGAAGGAGGATCTCGAGCGCGCGGAGTTCACCGGCTTCCCGGCGATCCTGATCGTGCTGCTCGCGGTCTTCGGCTCGCTGCTGGCCGCGCTCCTGCCCGTCGGTCTCGGCATCGCCGCGGTGATCGTCACCGGCGCGGCCGTCTACTTCCTCGCGCTCGTGACCACGATGTCGGTGTTCGTCACCAACATGGCGTCGCTGCTCGGCATCGGCGTGGCCGTGGACTACTCGCTGTTCCTGCTCGCGCGCTACCGCGACGAGATCCACGCCGGCCGTTCCCGCGCCGAGGCGCTGGACGTCGCGATGCGCACGTCGGGCGCGACCGTGGTGTTCTCCGGGATGACCGTCGTCGTCTCGCTGGCCGGCCTGTTCCTGCTCGACGCGGCGGTGATCCGCTCGCTGGCGATCGGCGCGATCGTCGTCGTCGTGATCGCGATCCTCGGCGCCGTCACGCTGTTGCCCGCGCTGATCGCGCTGCTCGGCCGCCGTGCCGAAGAGCCCGGCCGCGTGGTGAGCGCGACGGGGATGCTCGTCAAGCGGCTCGCCGGCCGCGCCAACCGGCCACCGCGAACGGGGCCGGACTTCTGGGCGCGCTGGACGTCTCGCCTGATGCGCCGGCCGGTCCTGTTCGCCGTCCTCGGCAGCGCGTTCATGCTCCTGCTCGCCGTGCCTGCGCTGTCGCTCGAGTTCGGCAACGGCGCCCTGGCGCAGTTCCCGGCCGAGAACGAGACCCGCCGCGGCGCCGAGCTGGCGGGCGCGCAGGCGAGCCCCGGAGAGTCGGCCCCGCTGCTGGTGACCGCGGAGTTCGAGCAGGGCGACGCCACGAGCGGCGACAACCAGGCCGCCCTCGGGCGCTACGCCGAGCAGCTTGCGAGCACGGAGGGGATCGCGCGCGTCGGCGAGCCGCAGATCGCCGAGGACGGCGGGGCGGCGCTGCTGCAGGTGGTGAGCGAGAACCACCCGGAGAGCGACCCGACGCTGGCGCTGGTCGACACGCTGCGCGCCGACGGCGGGCGCGAGTCCGGCCTCGCCGACGTCGCGACCGTCAGCGTCGGCGGCGCGACCGCGCAGACCGTGGACTTCGCCGACCTGATCTCCGGCGGGATCTGGAAGATCATCGTCTTCGTCCTCGTCTGCAGCTACCTGGTCCTGCTCGTGGTGCTGCGCTCCGTGGTGCTGCCGCTGAAGGCGGTGATCATGAACCTGCTGACCGTCGGCGCCGCCTACGGCGTTCTCGTGGCGGTGTTCCAGTACGGCTGGCTGGACTCGATTATCGACTACGACTCGCTCGGCTACATCAACGCCATCACGCCCCCGCTGCTGCTCGCGATCGTGTTCGGGCTGTCGATGGACTACGAGGTGTTCCTGCTCTCGCGGATCAGGGAGCGCTACCTCGCCACCGGCGACAACCGATTGGCCGTCTCCGAGGGCCTGCAGGGGAGCGCCAAGGTGATCACCAGCGCCGCCCTGATCATGGTCGTCGTCTTCGGCACCTTCGCCCTCACAGGCATCCCGCAGATCAAGGAGATCGGGCTCGGGCTGGCGGTGGCGATCGCGCTCGACGCGACGATCGTCCGGCTGGTGCTCGTGCCGACGACGATGGAGCTGATGGGCAAGGCCAACTGGTGGATCCCGGACTGGCTCGCGCGGATCCTCCCGAACGCCGACTTCGAGACCGACGTCGAGGAGGAGCGGGAGAAGGAGCCCGCCGCCGTCTGATGGCCGCCACCGACGCCACCGTCGAGAAGCGCGAGTTCCTCGAGAAGTACTGGACCGCGCTCACCACCGGCGACATCGACAGCTTCGCGCCGATGGTCGCCGAGAACTGCGTCGTCCACTACCCGGGCAACCACTTCCTCTCGGGCGACCACGTCGGCCGCACCGCGATCCTCGACCTCTACCGCAAGCTCTACAAGCTGGGGATCGAGCAGGGCACGTTCATCGGCGAGTTCCACGACGCGACGTTCTCCGACGACCACGTCTGCGCGCTCGTCAAGTACACGCTGGAGCTGGGCGCCGGCCAGCGCCTCACCGGCGAGGCGGTCGGCGTCTTCCACCTCGAGAACGGCCAGATGGCCGAGTACTGGCTGCTCGAGCGCGACCAGAAGATGATCAACGACATCGTCACGCTGTCGGGCAAGCCGGCGCTGGCGGGCGGCGGCAACGCCGCGCTCGCCCTCAGCGCCCTCCGCCACCCGGCCGCCGTCGTGCGGATCGTCCGCCGCGTGATCCGCCAGAAGCGCGGCACGAACAAGAAGATGCTCTAGGCGTCTCTTCGGCGCCGGCGAACGTCAACTGCGGCTGGGTAGGGAGGTAGGGGACGCCGGCGGGTGGTGCATTTCGTTCCACTCTCGCCGTCCCGCCGCCCGCGAGGAACGAAGCGCACCGTAGAGGTGCGCAACGTTCCTCGACCCGGATCGATCGTCGTCGAGGGAACGAAATGCACCCTCGCCGCCGCGACGGCTCCCCACTTCCCGTACCCAGCCGCCGTTGCCGTTGACGTCCGCCGGGCTCAAAGGTTCTCGCGGAAGAACCCGATCACGTCGTCGACGCGCTCGGAGATGTAGCGGTAGCCCTCGTAGCGCCCTGCCGACGGGTACCGCTCGACGCCGAGGGTGTGCGGGGTGACGGCCGCGAACGCCTCGACCATCTCGAACGTCCCCCACGGGTCGCCGGTGCCCTGGACGTACTTGACGAGCGTGCCGTTCAGCCGCGCGGCCGGGACGGCCGGATCGTGCTTGTCGAGCGGCGGCACGCGCAGCACTCGGTAGAGCACGTCGAACGGCCTGAGCATCGCCGGACCGAAGCGGCCGAGCTCCGTGCGCGCGAAGTTCGTGTTGAAGATCGCCAGGCGGGTCGGCTGGATCGCGAGCACGGCCTTCACCGGCTGGCAGTCCGGCGTGCCGTACATGACGATGTTGCCGCCCATCGACGTGCCGATCGCGCCGATCCGCTCGCCGTCGACGTCGGGGCGCGAGCGGGCGTAGCGGACGGCGCCGACGAAGTCGCTCGCCTCGAGCGGTCCGTACGTCATCGGCGCGCGCGGGCGGCCGCTCTCGCCGTGGTGGCGGACGTCGAACAGCAGCACGCCGAAGCCGGCGTCGTGGAGCGCCCGAACGGCGGGCAGGAAGTCGACGTCGCGGTCGGGCACGGGCACCTGGCCGCCGACGTTGCCGAGCCGGTTCCACAGCCAGCCGTGCACGAAGATCACGACCGGGCCCGGCTCATCGCCGCCCCGCGGGACGAACCACCCGCGCAGTTGCAACCCGTCGGCTGCCGGGAAGGCGATGTCTTCGTACTCGAGCCCCGCGTCGGCCGGCGTGCGCGTGAGCGGCGCTCGCCGGCCGACGAGCATCAGCCGCGTCAGGGCGACCGGGTGGAAGGCCATCGGCTCAGGCCTCGGCCGGCGCCGCCGCCGGCAGTGCCGGCGGGAACATGATCAGCGAGATCCCGTAGCCGACGCCCGCCGTGGTGGTGAGGATCCCGGTCCATACGGTCTCGTTCCACCCGAGGCCGCTGGCCAATGCGATCGTGAGCAGGAACGCCGCCCACACGATCACGGGCAGCAGCGCAGCGAACAGGCGGATGCGGATGCGCGACGGCGGGTCGCCGGCGATCAGCGCCCGCGCCAGCAGGTCGCCGCCGATGCCGGCCGCCACCAGCGCGGCGACCATCTCCGGGTAGCGCCACGCGGTGAAGAACGGGAACAGCACCGCGAGCAGGCTGCACATGATCGTGAGCGTCCCGAGCGGGAGCACCCAGCGGCGGCGCAGGTAGAGCACCGCGGCGACGAACACGGCGGTGAAGATCATGATCCCGCCGATCACCTGCATGTTGGCGAACAGGTAGTAGGGGAACGGGCCGTCGCCGTAGTGCTCGGCCGCCTCGGCCAGCCCTTCGGAGTGCACGACCCCGGCCCCCGGCGCATAGGCGTCGTCGTAGCGCAGCAGGTCCTCTTGGAACGCCTCGGTCGGGATGAAGCTCCAGAAGAACGGCAGCAGGTTCATGAACGTGAAGTTGACCATCGCGACGACGGCGGTGGCCGAGATCACCGCCGGCCACAGGGCACGCAGCCCCAGCTTGCGGCCGGGGCGCGCCCACGTCGAGGCGAGCCCGATCCCGGCCAGCAGGGCGCCGGAGAGGAAGAGCAGCTGGTGGGTGGGGCTGAACGGCGCGTCGACCTGGTTCTCGAACCCGTACGCCTCGTGCCACAGGAAGTCGCCCGGGCCGCCGAGCGCGGCCAGCGGAAGCGCCACGAGCGCGAGCCCGTAGCCGTGGGGCACGGCGGCCAGGCTCAGCTCGAGCCGGCCGCGCGGCTGCCGGCGGACGAAGACGAGGCCGATCCAGCCGCCGAGCGCGATCAGGCCCCCGTACATGGCGATGTGCGCGGACGACCAGAAGGAGTCCAGCTCACCGCTGTTGTTGTGCAGCAGCCCGTCCCAGAACAGGGCGAACAGCGTCACGACCGAGAGGAGCATCGTGACCGCGTCCTCCCACGGCTCGGTCCGCGGCCTCGTGCCGCTGAGCATCCGCTGGGTACTGGCCTGCAACCGTCCTTGAAGCCCGACCGTCTGCGCCATCGTGTTCCTCTCTCGCTATGTCCCGATCCCCGGTTCGCCCGACCCGCCGATGCCCGGGATCATCTGCAGGTCGTCCCACGCCTTCGCTGCCAGCTCCCAGTCGGTCTCGGAGTCCTGGCCCTCGGTGGTCCGGAGCATCCGGATCAGGTAGGCGAGCGCGGCCAAGGCCGCCATGGCCGCGAACACGATCTGCACGCTGAGGACGCCCTCCTCGGTCCAGTAGACGTCCTCGAGCTCGAGCAGCAGCGCCGACTCGTCGAGCACGAGCGCGACGCCGATCCCGAACGGGAAGGCCGCGTACTTGTCGACCTTGTCGCCCTTCATGCCGATCGCGATCCCGCCCGCCCCGAGCGCGATCAGGCCGCCGGGGATGAAGTGGTGGATGTGGCGGGTGCCGACGACGACGTTCTGGATCGGCCCGAGGCCGCCGTGCTCGCGGATGTAGACCGTGATCCCGCGCGTGATGCCGAACGTCGTCGCGAACGAGGCGAGCATGTTGAAGAGCGTGTTCTCGCGCGTGCGGCTGACGGCGTAGCCCTCGCGCAGGACCTTCACGGAGCGGCGCACGGGCCCGCGCTTCTCGTCGGACGCCGCTTCCTCGCGACTGACGGGCAGCATCCCGAGCCGCCACACGCGGGCGACCTCGGCGCCGAAGACGAGCACTACCGCGCCGCCCGCCAGCCCGCCGAGCAGGCGCGTGCGCCCCGTCGGCTTCGTGCCGGCGTTGGCCGCCTCCTCGAGCCGCTTACCCTTGCGTCGCGCCATTCGCGCGCCGTCCCTTCCGCAGGTAGGCCTCGGCGAGCTGGCTGACGAAGATCGTCCCGAACTTGGCCAGGGCTCCGAGCTTGGCGCCGGCATCCGGCCCGCCGGCACGGAACGTCGTGAGCTGGCGCGCGAAGTCGCGGATGCGGATCCGCAGCACGCCCGACGCGACGATCTCCGCGCTCGCCTCGTCCTGCTCGTCGACGTGCCCGCGCAGCACGCGCGTGAACAGGGTCGTCGTGTCCTTCCAGACGTCGAAGCCTGCGTCGTCCTTGACGAGCTTGAAGCCGCTCATGGTCAGCGGGTGACCGGAGCCGTCGCGGAACCAGAGCCGGTAGAGCATGTGCTTGACGCCCGGCTCGGTGTCGACGAACAGGTTGAACACGCCCCGCTCGACCGGCAGCCGCCCGCCCAGCGCGTCGCACACGAGGTACCCGTGGGCGCCCGCGCGGCGCGTCGGGTCGGTGCCGAAGCGCTCGATGTCGTCGACCACGATCGTGAGGTGGAACTTCAGCGCTCCCGCGCCGTCGCGCCCGGCGACGGCACCGCGCGCGAAGTCGCTCTCGCCGAAGGTCACGTGGCCGAGCATCTCTTCGGTGAACTGCACGCTTGCTGTCATGTGGTGGCCGCCTCCGCAGCGGGGTGGGGCTCGAGGATGCGATCGGCGAAGCGGTCGGCGAGCGCGGCGATCGTGAGGCTCGGGTTCGGGCCGACCGGCCCGGGCATGACCGAGCCGTCGGCCACGTACAGGCCGGGGTAGCCGAACACGGCGCCGCCCGAGTCGACGACGCCCTCGGCGGGGAGGCGGCCCATCGGCGCGCCGCCGAGCGGGTGCACGGTGATCACTCGCCTCAGGAACCAGATCGGGTTGTCGGCGAACGTGCCGCCGAGCGCGTGTGCGACGCCGCGCGAAGTGGTGCGCAGCCGCTCGAAGTACGCGCCGGACTTCTCGCGCTTCCAGTCGAGGTCGAGGCGGCCGTTGCGCAGGAACATGCGCCCGTCCGGGACGTCGCGGCCCATGCCCAGCAGCGGCAGGCCGCCGGCCGACAGCTCCGCCGACTCCATCAGGTCGGCGATGTGGCGCGTGACGTCCGTGTCGGGCGATCCACGCAGCCAGTTCTTGACCAGGTACCAGCCGTTCGAGCGCCAGTTCCACAGCGTCCGCGGCGCGGCGACGACGTGCAGGACCCACGCCAGGTGCTGCGGGTAGCCGGCGTCCTGCAGGTAGAAGCCGCGTCCCTCGCCGCCGTCGAGCGCGTCCGGCACGCGGGCCGTGCTCGTGATCACCGGGCCGTAGCCGGGGTCGACGATCCGCGGGGTCCGCTTGCCGTCGGTCACCTCACCGCAGTTGATCGCCAGCGTCAGCAGATCGCCGTTGCCGCAGAAGCGCGTGCCGAGCTTGCGGCTCATGCGCGGGAACGCGCTGCGGTTGCGCAGCAGCAGGCTCGTCGTGCCGAGCGTGCCCGCGCTCAGCACGAGCCGGTCGCAGGTGAGCTGCTGCAGCGGCGCCGGCCGCCCATTGTCTTCCGCCGCACCGGCCTCTTCGCCCAGGTCGGCGTAGCCGACCGCGTAGCCGCCGCCATCGCGCGGCTCGAGCGTGCGCACGTCGGCCAGCGTGCGGATCTCCGCGCCGTGATGCTTGGCGTGCGTGAGGTAGTTGTAGTCGAGCGTGTTCTTCGCGCCGAAGTTGCAGCCGACGTCGCACTCGCCGCACAGCTGGCAGGTCACGCGGTCGCGGTCGTGGAGGTTGCGGATCTCCTCCTGGATCTTCTGCCCGGGGACCGGCGGCTGCCCCTCGTTGGCGAACGTCACCGCGAGCGGCGGCAGGAACCACTCGAGCCCGTTGCGCTCGGCCGCGAGCTTGAACGCGATCGTCTTCGGCGTGCCCGCGTACGGCTCGTGCTCGAACGGATACCGCTGCACGCCCACCATCCGCTCGACGCGGTCGTAGTGGGGGTCGAGGTCGGCGCGCGTCACCGGCCAGTGCTCGTAGCCGCCGTCGGCGAGGTCCTCCTCGATGAACCAGCGCTCGTCCTTGCGCAGGAACACGTTGGCGTAGATCAGCGAGCCGCCGCCGAGGCCGGCCGAGACGAGCGCGTCGATGCCGCGGAACGACCAGTAGTGGTACATCCCGGTGAGCCCGCGCTCCGGGTTCCAGAAGCTCTCGCGCGCGCGGCGCGGGCTGCGGGTGAACGAGCCGGGGGGATAGGGGCGCCCGCGCTCGAGCACGCACACGCGCTGGCCGGCCTCCGCCAGCCGGTAGGCCATCACCGAGCCCCCGAAGCCCGAGCCGACGATGATGGCGTCGTAGTGGCTCATCGAGCGCAAACCTAACCGCTACAGCCGCGTCCGGCCACCGGTGGTGGTGAGCGGGAAGGCGTCGAGGTCGAGGGCGACGACGGCGAGGTCGGCGAACAGCGCTGCGCGTGCCAGGTCCTCGTGCCGGTAGGGCCCGCCGTCGCGGCGGTCGAGCAGCGACAGGACGCCGATCGTCTTGCCCTCGCGCACCAGCGGCGTGACGAGCATCGTGTACGGCACATAGCCCGTCTTGGCCGCCACCTGGGCGGCGAAACGCGGGTCGCTGCGGCACTCGGGGACGACGACCGCCTCGCCGCTCGCGACCACCGCGCCCGAGAGCCCGGCGCCGGGCGGCAGCCGCAGGCCGACCACCTCGGCGGCGCCGGCACCCCATGCGGCCTCGTAGATGAGGTCGCCCGATGCGGGCTCGGTGAGCGCGATGGAGGCCGCCGCCGCCTCGAACATGCCGGCCGCGGTGCGCACGATGGCCTCGATCACGCGGCGGTGCACGGGTGCCCGCCCGAGGCTCTGGGCCAGCGACTCGCCGCCGCGATCGCTGATCGGCACGCCGATCGCCTCCGCGAACGCGGTCGCCGACGCGATGCGCATCTCGGGCAGCATCTCCAGGCCGCCGACGAGCGCCTCGCGCAGCTCGGGCGGCAGCTCGGGCGCCACCTTGTCGATCTTCAGGGTGTCGCCGTAGCGGGGCGGGGCGCCGATCATCAGCGTCCACAGCGTCGCCGTCAGGCTGAAGATGTCCGAGGCGGCGGACACGGTGCCGCCCGCGAACACCTCGGGCGCCATGTAGCGCGGCGTGCCGACCGCGATCGTGCCCTGGATCTCCTCGCTCCCGATCGCGCGCGCGACCCCGAAGTCGACGAGCACGACGCCGTCGTCGGCGAGGATCATGTTCTGCGGCTTGACGTCGCGGTGCACGATCTGCTGCTCGTGCACGTACTGGAGCGCCTCGCACGTGTGGCGCGCGTAGTCGATCGCCTCCGCAAACGGCAGGCCGGGCGTCCCGCGCTCCTTGAGCTGGGCGCCGAGGTCTGTCCCCTGCACGAGGTCCATGACGATGTACAGCCCCTCCTCGTCCTGGGAGTGGTCGATCACCTTGACCACGCGCGGGTGGCTCAAGCTGGCCAGCAGTCGCGCCTCGATCTCGAACCGGGCGGCGTGCTGGACGTCGAGCAGTCGCTTGATCGCCACCTCGCCGCCGCCTTCGCGGTCGATCGCGCGGTAGACGGCGCCCATGGCGCCGCTCGAGATCGGCGCCACGATCTCGTAGCGGCCGCTGAACACGGCCCCGCCGGGCGCGGTTGCGCTGTCCTCGTCCATCACCGTCGGGCGAGCCCCCTCAAGCGGCGGCGGCGAGGCGCGCCGGAACCGGCCGGTCGAGCGCCCGCAGCATCTCCGTCAGCAGGGCGCGGGCGGTGGGCGGGCGGTCGTCCGGGTCCTTGGCCATGCCCAGCGCGATCGCCTCGTCGAGCCGTGGCGGCAGCTCGGGCCGCCGCTCGGACAGGCTCGGCGGCGGGTCGACGACGTGGGCGTACATCACCGCGGCGTCGGTGGCGCGCGGGAACGGGACCTCGCTCGTGAGCGTTTCGATGGCCAGGCAGGTGAAGGCGTAGATGTCGGCAGGCGTGCCGACCCCCTCGGCCTCGAGGTGCTCGGGCGCCATGTAGTCGAGCGTGCCGAGCACCTGGCCGGGCAGCGTGAGCGCGGCGCCGTCCGGGTCGCGCGCCAGGCCGAAGTCGCCCAGGTAGGCGTGGTAGCCGGGGTCGATGAGCACGTTGGCGGGCTTGATGTCGCGATGGACGATGCCGGCCGCGTGCGCGGTGTCGACGGCCTCGGCGACTGCGGCGAGGATCCGCATCGCGACGTCGAGCTCGAGCGGGCCCTGGAGAACCAGCTGCTTGAGCGTGCTCGCCACCAGGCGGGTGGCGATGTACAGCTCGCCGTCGATCTCGCCCATGCCGTAGATCGGTACGACGTGCGGGTGGCGCAGGGCGGCAAGCAGCGAGCCTTCGCGGCGGAAGCGCTCGCGGTAGACGGGGTCGACGCCCACGTCGTCGCGCAACACCTTGAGCGCGACCGCGCGCCCCGTCCGCGTGTCGGTCGCGAGGTACACCACTCCCGTCCGCCCGACGCCGACGATCCCCTCGATCCTGTAATAGCCGAGCTGTGGCCTGTCCATAAGCGAGATCTGCGCAAGTCTCGCCGCTGGGCTCGGTGCGCGCAAGTGGACGAGCGTCCAGGTGGCGGTTCACACCGAACGCCGGTGGATCCGGGCTGCGCGGGTATTCTTGGCGCCGCCGCATGCCTGAGATCGCGCTCGAGCCCCGGCCAGGCGACTCGCTCGGCCCCTATCGGATCACCCGGATGATCGGGCGTGGGCGGATGGGCGTGGTCTTCGAGGGCACGGCCGACGGCGAGGAGCCGGTCGCGGTCAAGGTCGTCACCACCGAGCTCACGCAGGACGATGTGTTCCTGCGGCGCTTCCGGCGCGAGGTGCAGGCGGCCCAGAAGATCTCGCACCCGAACGTCGTGCCGGTGCTCGCGCACGGGGACGAGGGTGGGCTGCCGTATCTCGTCCAGCGCCTGATCCCGGGCGGCTCATTGGCCGACCGCATCCAGTCGAGCGGCGCGCTGTCGCTGGCCGAGGCGGTGCGGATGCTCGGCCAGGCCGCGCAGGGGATCGACGCGCTGCACGCCGCGGGGCTCGTGCACCGCGACATCAAGCCGGCCAACATCCTGCTCGACGGCGAGACCCCGTTCGTGTCCGACTTCGGGTTGGCCAAGGACAGCCAGGCTTCCAATTTGACGCGACCCGGTCAGGCGCTGGGCTCGCTCGACTACATGGCGCCGGAGCAGATCCGGGGCGAGGACGTCTCCCCGGCGACCGACGTCTACGCGCTCGGCTGCGTGATGTGGGAGTCGCTCACCGGCGCGCCGCCGTTCGGCGGGCGCCCGAGCATGCGCGTCCTGTTCGCCCACTTGCAGGAGCCGCCGCCGGACCTCACGGAGATCCGCCGCGACCTCGACGCCTCGGTCGCCCGGGCGGTCGTCCGCGCGCTGGAGAAGGAGCCCGAGGACCGGCCGCCGAGCGCCGAGGCCTACGTGTCGGGCGTCGCGCGCGCCGCCGGGCTGTGACGCGCGCAAGGTAGCTCGCCTCGCGGCCTGGCGGTAGGGTCGCACCCAGGCCGTGAGCCCGCAGCGGATCGGAACCTATGAGGTCGTTCGAACGCTCGCGCGAGGAGGCATGGGCGTGGTGTATCTCGCCCGCCAGGCTGCGCTCGACCGCGACGTGGCTCTCAAGCGGCTCGACTTCGACCGCGACCCGCTGCTCGCGCAGCGGTTCGTGCGCGAGGCGCGTCTGGCGGCGGCGCTCGATCACCCCAACGTCGTGACCGTGCTCGACTTCTTCGAGCACGAGGGCGTCCCCTACATCGCGATGGAGTACGTCGCGGGCGGCTCCCTGCGCCCGTTCGTCGGACGGCTGGCGCTGCCGCAGGTCTTCCGCGTGCTCGAAGGCGTGCTGATGGGCCTCGGACATGCCGAGGAGCGCGGCGTCGCCCACCGCGATCTCAAGCCGGAGAACATCCTCCTCACGCCCCGCGGCGGGATCAAGATCGTCGACTTCGGGATCGCGCGCGCGTACACCGCCGTCACGGCGCAGCTGACGAGCACGGGGACCGCGGTCGGCACGCCCGCCTACATGGCGCCCGAGCAGGCGCAAAGCCAGCCGCTCGGCCCCTACACGGACGTGTACGCCGCGGGCGTGGTCGCCTACGAGCTCCTGGCGGGTCGGCCGCCGTTCGAGGGCTCGACGCCGGTGGCGGTGCTCTACCAGCACGTCCACGACCCGCCGCCGCCGCTCGCCGACGTCGCCCCGGACGTGCCCCCGCAGGTGCGCGAGTGGGTTGGCTGGCTGCTCGCCAAGTCGCCTTCGAGCAGGCCGGCGTCGGCGACGGAGGCGTGGGAGGCGCTCGAGGAGATCGCCGTCGACAGCCTCGGGCCGTACTGGCGGCGCGCCGGTCAGATCACGGCTCCTCCGCCGCAGCCGGCGCCCGACGACGATGCGGGTGCGCCCGCCGCCGCGACGACCGCCGACTCGCCGCCACCGGCGCCCACAGTGGTGGATCCGGCGCACCACCCGGCGGCGCCGGACGGGATCTCGCGCCGCCGGATCGCCGCGGCGATCGCCGTCACCGTGACCGCGGGCGTCCTCGCGCTCGTCGTGCTCCGCTCGGATGACCCGCGCTCGGCGGCGTCGCGCGCCGTGACACCGTTCGACTTCGACGGCGACGGGCGCGAGGAGCTCGTGCTCGGCATGCCGGGGTCGACACCGAGCGGCGCGGCTGTCACCGGTGGCGTCGTGCTCGTCCATGAAGGCCCGGGCACGAGCGAGCCGACCGTGATCACGGCCGCGGACGTCGGGGTGGCCGGGCCGTTCAGCGACGACGACCTGTTCGGCGCCGGACTGGCGAGCGCCGACTTCGATCGCGACGGCCGCGCCGACCTCGCGATCAGCGCGCCGGGACGCGAGCTCGTGGCGGTGGCGTACGGGACGCCGGCGGGCGCCGTCGGAAGCCGCAGCCAGCGCATCGACGCGACGGCCACGCGCCTGCCTCGCGGGCCCCGCCGGTACGGCGTGGGCCTCGCCGCCGGGGACCTCAATGCCGACGGCTTCGGCGATCTCGTGATCGGCTCGCCCACGCACGGGGACGGCGGAACGCTGCAGATCGTCTTCGGCTCGCGCGCAGGCCTCGACGTCGCGCGGGCCACGGCGATTCCGCCGCCGGACGAGCCGCTGGCGGAGTTCGGCAACCGCGTGCGGGTTGGTGACATCGACGACGACGGCCACGTCGACGTCATCGCCGGCGCCCCGGATCGCCTGAGCGCCGCCGACTCCGGGCACCTGGCGTACTGCCCGGGCACCCGGCGTGGCCCGATCGCCTGCGAGCGACTCGGCGTCACGGCCGACGGCGGGACCTCGTCGCTCGCGATCGCAGACGTCAACGGCGACGGCTACGAGGACATCGTCCAGGGCGATGGCACCGGTGAACCGGCCGACGGGGGCGAGGTTCGCCTGTGGCTCGGCGGCCCACGTGGGCCGAGCGGCCGGCCGACCGCGATCGACCAGGGCTCGCGGTACGTCCGCGGCGCCGACGAGCCGGGCGACGGCTTCGGCACGATCGTCGAGGTCGGCGACGTCGACGCGGACGGCTTCGCGGACATGGTCGTCGCGGCCCCCTACAAGCACCGCGGCGCGGGGGCGGTGACGATCATCCGCGGCGGCAAGCGAGGCTATGCGCTGAGCGGCAGCAGCACGTGGGACAAGAGCC
This sequence comes from uncultured Solirubrobacteraceae bacterium, assembly GCA_963838655.1. Lineage (GTDB taxonomy): Bacteria > Actinomycetota > Thermoleophilia > Solirubrobacterales > Solirubrobacteraceae > DASSUW01. The sequence continues at coordinate 91,266 of CAWIRW010000019.1, forward strand.
AGCCTGACGTGCCCGGACGGCCCGCGCCGAACGACCACTTCGGATCGGCCCTCGGGCTCCTGCGCCTGACCGCCGACGATCGGCTCGACCTCGTGGTCATCTCGGGCGGGGCCACGCGGCTCAGTGACGCCGTGACCGTGATCGAGGGCGGCGACGTCGGGGTGTTCGCGCCCTCCGAGGCGCGCGCGTCGCGGCTCCGGCTGGCGGACCAGGTCGAGCCGGCAAGGATCGAGTCCTTGCGGATCGGCCGGCCTGGCCGCCAGCCGTCACCTCACTGAAGGTCGTACACCTTCTCGAAGTCGTCGACCTTCATGGCGAGCAGCTGACCGAGCTCCACGTGCGCGGGGACGGCGGCCGGAGCGTGGACCATGGCGTCGAACAGGAACCAGCCCTCGCCGAGCACATGCCTGGCGTCGATGATGCCGCTCGACTCCTCGTTGACGGTGATGAAGCGCGAGCCCCCGGTGGCGAACTGCTCGGGGTCGAACGTCGCCACCACGCCGCGAGCGCCGCTACGGGTGTCGTACGCCACGATGCGGGAGACGTGTGAGTTGTTGCCGGCGTCCTCCTGGATCAGGAGGTTGCCGTGGCGATCGATGGCGACGTTGTCGGGCTTGTTCAGGTACGGCGCCTCCGAGCCGTCGAGCAGCAGCTCGATCGTGCCGCCCAGGCGGGGATGCTCGATGTCCTCGAACGTGAGCTTCCACAGGCCGCCGCCGTCACGCGGGTCCGGCGGCGTCCGGCTGCCGCCCTCCGTGGTCACGAAGTAGAAGACGTCGGGGTTCCTCGGATCCCAGGCGCCGTCCTCGATCCGATTCAGCGTGGTGCCTTCGGCCGTCGCCTCGACGTTCTGGCGGGTGGCGGACTGGTCCCAGTCGACCTCTCCGAGATCGAACTCGACCGGCGTGCCCTTGCCGTACTTGGCGCGGAAGGCGGCGTCGCTACTCACGGTCTCGTCCACCAGGTCGAGCACCGACGTGACGCCGTTCGTGAGGCCGGCGCGGTCGAACGCGTCGCCCCGGCTGCGCTTGACGCCCTCGTAGATCCGCAGCTGGCCGAACTGGCTGTCCTCGCTTCCGATCGTCAGCGTGGTGTCCGACCGGTTGTACGCCGGCATCGTGTTCTCCCACGAGAACAGCCCGAGCCGTGGCAGCTGCTTGGTGGTGCCGTCCTCCAGCACGCCGAACGCGCGGCCCTCGTTGCCGTTCTCCTCGTTGGCGAAGTAGATGCGCCCCGCGTAGCCACGCCCGCTGTGACGGCTGTCGAACTGCCGTCGGGCGCTGAGCGTCGCCGAGCAGAAGCGCGAGAACGCGTTGCCCTGCGCGGCGAACACGTCGCCGGCGAGGCGCGGGTTGGGCCCGCCCGCCGACGCGGTGGCCTGGTAGCGCTGGCTCACGTAGTCCCAGTACTGGACCCCGGGATCGATCGTGTCCTCGCCGGTCTCGACCTCGAGGTCGCGGCGGTCGATCCGGAACGTCGAGACGTACGCGCCCTTCTGGCCGTGCCGCCGCGTCGTGCCGGTGAGCGCGTTGAACTCGTGGTTCACGTACAGCGTGAAGTGGTTGCGCCCCGACCGTTGCGCGCCGAGCCCGTCCGGCATTCCGTCGAGCTCATAGCCGTTGGACGCCGCGCCGTCGTCGACGGTGAGCAGGGAGGTGATGTGGACCCCGTCCGCGACCGGGATCACGTAGGGCGGCGTGGTCGTGCTCGGACCGGTCGACGCTGCGGCGGCGACCAGCGGGACGGCCAGGGCCGCCATGCGACGTCGGTGCATATGGACCTCCGGTGAAGGAGAGAGGATCGGAGGCCAGACCGTACGTCGTCCGACGCCGGTGAACCATGCCCCAAAGGTCGGAAACCGCTACCACTTTGCGGTAGCGTTGCGCCGTGAAGGCGCTACCGGCGGCGCTTCGGACGGTCTCGGCGACCGAGCTCGCCGAGCGCCTGGCGACCGAGCGCCGCGGGGTGTCGTTCCTCGTCTACCTGGACGCGGACCGGCGGCAGCGGCTCGTCGAGCTCAACGCGGGTGTCGGCAGCCTGAGTATCGGTCGTGAGCCGCGCAGCGACATCTCGCTCCCCTGGGACACGGAGGTCTCACGCGCGCATGCGGTGCTCGAGCGCGTTGGCAACTCGTGGACGCTGCTCGACGACGGCCTCTCGCGCAACGGCTCGTACGTCAACGGGCAGCGCGTCCACGGCCGGCGGCGGCTGGAGGGCGGCGACGCCATCACCATCGGGGGCACGCTGCTCGTGTTCGTGGCCGCGGGCGCTGCGGTGCCCACCACGACGACGACGCGGTACCCGGCCGTGCCGGACCTCACCGCCGCACAGCGCCGCGTCCTCGTCGCGCTGTGCGCCCCGGCTGCGGAGCGGCCCTTCGCCGCCCCGGCCTCGAACGCCGAGATCGCCGCCGAGCTGTTCGTCACCGTCGACACGGTCAAGAGCCATCTGCACACCCTCTTCGGCCTGTTCGGGATCGACGGTATGCCCCAGAACCGCAAGCGCGCCGAGCTTGTCCGGCTCGCCATCGAGCGGGGCGTGGTCTCCGGCTAGTCCCTGACGGAGCGATCTCACAGAGCAGGGCTCATACGCTGGATGAGCCATGACACGAATCATCTCCACCCTGAACAGCATCCTGCGCCCCGAGCGTGAGGAGTCCGTGCACTTCCACGCGACCTCGTACCCCGACCGGCCCGAGGTCTGCTACGAGGAGACCTGCTCGCGCCCGCACCTGAGCGTCTAGCCGTCGCGCGGATCCCGCCGCCGTGGGGAGGAATCCACGGCGGCGGGTCCGACGTTCCTCAGCCCGCCGGGTCGGTGGGCCTGGGCTCGGAGTCGGTGCTTTCCGGCGCCTGACCGTCCTGGTCTTCGTCCGGGTGCTCGAGGTCGTGCACCACGGCACCGGTCATGATCCCCACGACCTCGTGCATCGAGCGCTCCTTGGGGTCCACGACCGCGACGCGCTTGCCGAGCCGGTGGATGTGGATTCGGTCGGCGATCTCGAACACGTGCGGCATGTTGTGGCTGATCAGGATCACCGGCAGCCCGCTGTCGCGGACGCGCTTGATCAGCTCGAGCACCTGGCCGGACTCCTTGACGCCGAGCGCGGCCGTCGGCTCGTCCATGATCACCAGCTTGCGCGCCCACGCGGCGGCGCGGGCCACCGCGACGCCCTGACGCTGGCCGCCGGAGAGCGTCTCGACGGCCTGGCTCATCGAGCGGATGCCGATCTGCAGGGCCTTCATCTGCTTGTCGGCCTCCTCCCGCTGGCCCTTGTGGTCGACCATCCGGAAAATGCTTCCGAGCGGGCCGGCGCGCCGCTTCTCGCGACCGAGGAACAGGTTCGTCGCGATGTCGAGCGCCGGCGCGACGGCCAGGTCCTGATAGACCGTCTCGATCCCCGCCTCGCGCGCGTCGTGCGGGGTCTTGAAGCGCACGACCTCGCCGTCGAGGCGGATCTCGCCCTCGTCGGGGATGGTGGCGCCCGAGAGCGCCTTGATCATGCTCGACTTGCCGGCCCCGTTGTCGCCGATCACGGCGAGGATCTCGCCGTGGTAGAGCTCGAAGTCGGCGCCGTCGATCGCCGTCACGTTCCCGTAGCGCTTCTTCAGGCCGCTGGCCGAGAGAATCGGCGTCTGGCTGGTGTCGGTCATGCCCGCTTCCTCGCGATCTGATCGACCGACACGGCGACGATCACCAGGATGCCGGTGATGAGGATCTGGTACGTCGACGCGACGCCCATCAGCACCAGCCCGTTGCGGACGACGCCGATGATCAGGGCTCCGATCAGGGTCCCGATCATGGTGCCGCGACCGCCGAACAGGCTCGTGCCGCCGAGCACCACCGCGGTGATCACGTCGAGGTTGTCGGTCGCGCCCGCGTTGGGGTCGCCGACGTTGGTGCGGGAGATCAGCAGCAGCGCCGCGATGCCGTAGATCACGCCGGCGACGAGGTAGACCATCACCAGCTGCCTGCGGACGGGAACGCCCATCAGGCGCGTCGCCTCGGGGTTGTCGCCGAGCGCATACACGCGGCGGCCCCAGGTCGTCTGCGTGAGGACGAACCAGAACACGACGAACAGCGCGAGCGCGACGAGCGACCCGTACGTCACCGCCGTGCCGCCGATCTGGAACGACTCGCCGAGCTTGGTCATCACGCTCGGCAGGCCGGAGATCGTCTCGTCCTTGGAGTAGATGTGCGTCAGCGCCGAGCAGATGCTGAACGTGCCCAGCGTCACGATGAACGGCGGCAGTGACAACCCGACCACCAGCCCGCCGTTGACGAACCCGACGAGCGCGCAGGTGGCGACCCCCAGCAGGATCGCGATCAGCGGCGCGACCCCCGAATCGACCGCCAGCTTGGTCATCACGATCGACCCCAGTGCCATCGCGGTCCCGCACGACAGGTCGATGCCGGCCGTGAGGATGATCAGCGTCTGGCCGATCGCCAGCGTGCCGATCACCATCACCTGCTGGAGGATCAGCGAGAAGTTCGTCGGATCGAGGAACTGGTCCGACTGCGTCGTGAAGAACGCGCACGCCAGCAGCAGGGCGAACAGCGGCCCGAGCTGCGCGACGCGATCTCCGGACACCTTCGGGACCTTGCGGCCGCCGGCGGCGGGGCCGGGGGCGCCCGGAGGCGCCCCCGCGGTCTGAGGCTCGGTCGCCACGACCTACCCCCAGCAGTTCTTTTCGCCGTACGCCGGGTCCTTGGACTCCACGCCCTCGGCGGGGTCCTTCGCGATCAGCTCGACCCCGGTGTCCAGGTACCCGGAGGGCTTCTCGCCCCCGCGCACCGCGGCGGCGATCTTCTCGACGCCGAGCGAGGCCATCTTGAGCGGGTACTGCTGGCTCGTGGCATCGATCACGCCGGTGTCGATGCCGCGCGCGATCGCGTCACAGCCGCCGTCGACGGACACGAGGATGAAGTCCTCGGGCTTCTTGCCGGCTGCCTTGAGCGCGTTCGCGCCGCCGAACCCGGAGGGCTCGTTGATCGAGTAGATGACGTTGATCCCCGAGTCCTTCTGCAGCAGCGTCTCCATCGCCGCCTGGCCCTTGGCGGTGTCGCCCAGCGTCGGCGCGGCACCGACGATCGCCGGGTCGCCCTCCTCGATCCCGAAGCCCTTCAGGAACCCGTCATGGCGTAGCTGGCCGACCGTGATCCCGGGCGCGAGGTCGAGCATCGCGATCTTGGGCTCGATCCCCATCTCCTCGACCTTGGCCTTGGCGTACTGGCCGATCAGCTCGCCGGCCTTGAGGTTGTCGGTCGCGAACAGCGCGTCGGCGGCCTCCTCGGGATCGGTCGGCGTGTCGAGCGCGATCACGATCACGCCCGCGGCGCGCGCCTTCTCGATCGCCGGCACGACGGCCTTCGAGTCGGCCGGGACCAGCAGGATCCCCTTCGCGCCCTGCGTCGTCATGTTCTCGAGCGCCGTCACCTGGCTGGCGTTGTCGGTGTCGGACTTGCCCGACGCCGTCAGCAGCTTCACGTTCTCCTTCTCGGCCGCCGCCTGGGCGCCCTCCTTCATCTTCACGAAGAACGGGTTCGCCTCCGTCTTGGTGATCAGCCCGACGGTGACCTCCTCCTCGCCACCACCGCTCGCCCCGCCACCGCCGCCGCCCTCGTCGTCGTCACCGCACGCGGCGAGACCGAAGGCCAGCAGGGCGGACAGCAGAACCGCCGACACGATGTGCCAGGTCCTCGTCATCAGTCCCCTCCTCCTCGCGCTGCGCCGTTGCGGGCGCAGCCGTTTGCACACGAGCCGTCCTCCCTCGGGACAACTTCGTGCAATCGATTCCAAGTGCGGGCGCAGGGTACGCCGGTTCGGGATCGTTTGTCAAGCCCTGTAGCCTCCCGCGCATGGCCTCCGAGGACCGTATCGCACGGCGCCCGACGCTGGCGGACGTGGCGGCGGCCGCCGGCGTCTCGCTGTCGACCGCGTCGCGAGCCCTCGGAACCGGGACGCACGTCAGCGTGCGCACGCGCGAGCGCGTGTGGGCGGCCGCGGAGCGGCTGAGCTTCCAGCCCAACCAGCTCGCCCGCTCGCTGCGGCGCGGCTCGACGATGGCCGTCGGGCTCGTGATCCCGGATGTCGCGGCCGCGTTCTACGGCACGGCGCTGAAAGGCGCCCAGGAGGTCCTCGAGGCCGCGGGCTACCACGCGCTGGTGGTCAACACCGGTCGCGCCGCCGGGCGCGAGCGCGAGGCGATCCGCAGCCTGCGGGCGCACCAGGTCGACGGCCTGATCATCGCGACCTACGGGGGCTACGAGGACATCGGCGTGCCCGCCGTGTTCTTTGACGACGTGCTGCCCGGCGTCGGCGTCGGCGCGATCGCCCTCGCGAACGCCGAGGGCATGGCGCTCCTCGTGGAGCATCTCGTGCATGAGCACGACCAGCGCCGGATCGCGTACGTCGGGCCGCGGGACAGCTCCGGCGACGGCCGCACGCCGGGGGTGTTCACGGCGCGCGAGCGCCTCGACGGCTTTCGCGCCTCCGCCGGACGGGCCGGCCTGCCGCTGCCGCCGGAGTACATCCGCTACGCCGATCCCTTGCACGGTCCGATCGCCGCGCGGACCGCCGGCGATCGAGCTGCTGGAGCTCGACGAGCCTCCGACCGCGGTCGTGGGCGGGACCGACACGCTGGCCATGGGCATCCTCCAGGCGGCTCGCGCGCGCGGCATGCGGGTGCCCGAGGACCTCGCCGTCGTCTCGTTCGACGAGCCGCCGTACGCGGACCTGCTCGAGCCGCCGGTGACGTCGCTCGACCGCCACGACCGCGAGCTCGGTCGCCGCGCGGCCGACCTGCTGCTGCGCGCGCTCGACGGGACTGGATCGGCGGGCGCGGACGCGCCCGCCGTGGTGCGCGTCCCGCTCGAGCTCCGCGTGCGGCGCTCGTGCGGCTGCGCGGCTTGACAACGGGCGCCGTTTCTGCAAACGATTCCGGACTCCGGAATCGATTGCGCGCTCGCGCACCGCGGCGGCGCGGGCAGGAGGGGGAGATGGCGAGGAAGCTGGGCATCGGGGTGGTCGGCCTGGGCTGGATGGGTCGCGTCCACACGGCGTCCTACCGCCGCCTGGTCGAGCATTTCCCCGACCTCGGCGTCGAGCCCCGGCTCGTGATCGCCTCGGACCTCGCCGCCGACCGCCGCGAGCACGCCGAGCGGATCGGCTTCGAGGCCACGACGGAGGACTGGCGCGCCGTCGTCGAGCACCCCGAGGTCGAAGCCGTGAGCGTCACGACCCCGAATGCGCTGCATCGCGAGGTCGCGCTGGCGGCGATCGCGGCCGGCAAGCACGTGTGGGTGGAGAAGCCGGTCGGCCGCGGGCTCGACGACACGCTCGCCGTCGCCGAGGCGGCCGAGCGCGCCGGCGTCGTGAGCGGCGTCGGCTTCTGCTACCGCTTCGCACCCGCCGTGCAGCACGCGAAGCAACTGATCGAGGCCGGCGAGATCGGCGACGTCAACCACTACCGCGGCGTCTTCCTCGCCGACTACGCCAACCGGCCGGACGCCGCCGCGTCCTGGCGCTTCTTCCGTGCCGACGCCGGCTCCGGCGCGCTCGGCGACCTGATGGCGCACATCGTCGACATGACCCACCATCTCGTCGGCCCGATCGAACGGCTCGAGCGGCCGCACCGCCACGATGATCCCGCGGCGGCCGCCGCTCGCGGTCGGCTCGGGCACCCACTTCAGCCGCGTGGAGACCGACGAGCTCGTCGACGTCGACAACGAGGACTGGGCGGCGGCCCTGGTCGAGCTCGGCGGCGGCGCGGTCGGCTCGCTCGAGGCGAGCCGCGTGATCGTCGGCCCGCACGTCGGCCATGCGCTTCGAGGTCCACGGCACCAAGGGCGCGCTCGCCTGGGAGCTCGAGCGCATGAACGAGCTCGAGCGCTTCCAGCTCGCCGAGAACGGCGACGACGAGGGGTACATGCGGGTCGTGGCCGGCGCCCAGCATCCGGACTTCGCGGCCTTCCAGCCCGGCGCCGGCGTGCCGATGGGCTACGACGACCTGCGCGTGCTCGAGGCCCGCACATTCGTCGCCGCGGTCGCGCGCGGCGAGCAGGACGCCCCGGGGCTGGCCGAGATGGTGGCCACCGCCCGGGTGCTCGACGCGATCGAGCGCTCGGCGCAGAGCGGGAGCTGGGAGGCGACCCGGTGACCGTGCGCGTGGCCAACGCGCCGCTCAGCTACGGCGCGTTCGAGATGACGGTCGGCACGAGCTTCCCCGTCCCGGAGGCGGACGCGGTGCTCGGTGCGATCGCCGGCGCGGGCTACGCCGGCGTCGACCTCGGGCCGCCCGGCTACCTCGGCGAAGGCGACGTCCTGCGCGAGCGGCTCGACGCCCGCGAGCTCGACCTCGTCGGCGGCTTCGTCCCCGTCGGCTTCAGCGAGCGCGACCGGTGGGACTTCGCCGGCCTGCACCACACGCTCGACCTGTTCGACGCCGCGGGCGCGGACGGCGCGCTGCCCGTGCTCTGCGACGCCGGCGGGCCCGAGCGGATCGCCAACCCGGGGCGCGGCGGCGAGGACGCGTCGCTGCGGCTCGACGACCGCCGCTGGGACGCGCTCGTCGAGGGCGTCGCGCGGGCGGCCGACGCGGCCCGCGAGCGCGGCTACGAGCCGGTCTTCCACCACCACACGTCGACGTACGTGGAGGGCGTGCCCGAGATCGAGCGCTTCCTCGAGGACTCCGACGTGCCGCTGCTGCTCGACTCCGGCCATATCGCGGTGGCGGGCGGCGACGCGCTCACGGCGCTGGCCGACTGGGGCGAGCGGATCGGCGCCGTGCACGTCAAGGACGTGCGGCTCGACGTGCTCGCCGGCGTGAAGGCCGAACGCGCCGACACGCTCACCGCCTGGCGGCGCGGCCTGTTCTGCGCGCTCGGCGACGGCGACGTGGACCTGGAGGGCTTCTGCGCGGCGCTCGACGAGCGCGGCTACGACGGCTGGGTCGTGGTCGAGCAGGACCGCGTGCTGGCCGACGCCGACGGCGCCTTCGCCGCCGCGGCCGCCGAGCAGGAGCGCAACCGGGCCTGGCTGCGGGAGCATGCGGGGTGGTGACCGCCTTCGACGTCATCACGATGGGCCGGATCGGGGTCGACCTCTACCCGCTCGAGGTCGGCGTCTCCCTGCGCGAGGTCGAGCGCTTCGGCAAGTTCCTCGGCGGCAGCGCGACCAACGTCGCGGTGGCCGCCGCCCGGCACGGACGGCGGGCGGCGGTCATCACCCGCACGGGCGCCGACCCGTTCGGCGAGTTCCTGCACGACGCGCTGCGCCGCTTCGGCGTCGACGACCGCTTCGTGACGCCGGTCGAGGGCCTGCCGACCCCGGTCACGTTCTGCGAGATCTTCCCGCCCGACGACTTCCCGCTGTACTTCTACCGCGAGCCGAAGGCGCCGGACCTCGAGATCGGAGCCCACGAGCTCGACCTCGATGCCATCCGCGCCGCACGCATCTTCTGGGTCACGGTCACCGGCCTCTCGCAGGAGCCCAGCCGCGCGGCCACCCTCGCGGCGCTGAAGGCACGGGACAAGGCCGGCGTCACGATCCTCGACCTCGACTACCGGCCGATGTTCTGGCCGTCACGCGAGGAGGCGCGCTCGTGGGTGCAGCAGGCGCTCGAGCACGTCACGGTCGCGGTCGGCAATCTCGACGAGTGGGAGACGGCCGTCGGCACGCGCGACCCCGAGGCCGCGGCCGCCGCCGCGCACGAGCGCGGGGTGGAGCTGGCGGTCGTCAAGCAGGGCCCGAAGGGCGTGCTGGCGTCGGACGGCGAGCAGACCGTCGAGGTGCCGCCCGTGCCGATCGAGGTCGTCAACGGCCTCGGCGCGGGCGACGCGTTCGGGGGCGCGCTGTGCCACGGGCTGCTCGCCGGCTGGGAGCTCGAGCGCGTGATGCGCTTCTGCAACGCCGCCGGCGCGCTCGTCGCCTCCCGGCTCGCGTGCGCGGACGACATGCCGACCGCGGCCGAGGTCGAGGCGCTGCTGGCGGGGGCGACGGCATGAACCACGCCCGGCTGCGCGCGATCGAGCTGGAGCCGGGCGGCATGGCCGGCTTCCCCACGGGCGGCGACGAGCTGATCGTCCTGCCGCTGGCCGGCGCCGCCACGGTCACGGTCGACGGCGAGCGGTTCGAGCTCGAGGGCCGCGACAGCGTGTTCTCCGCGGTCACCGACTTCGTGTACGCGCCGCGCGACGCCGAGGTCAGGATCGCCTCCGAGGCGGGCGGGCGCTTCGCGCTGCCCGCGGCCGCCGCGCGCCGGCGGCTGCGGCCGCGCTACGGCGCCGCCGAGGACGTGCCCGTCGAGCTGCGCGGCGCCGGCCAGGCGAGCCGGCAGGTGAACAACTTCTGCTCGCCGGAGGCGTTCGAGGCCGACGCGCTGATTGCCGTCGAGGTGCTCACGCCGGGCGGCAACTGGTCGTCGTACCCGCCGCACAAGCACGACGAGGACGTCCCCGGAGTGGAGGTCGCGCTCGAGGAGATCTACTACTTCGAGGTCGCCCGTGGCGGCTTCGCCTTCCAGCGCGTCTACGGCGGGATGGACGTGCTGCGGGAGGTCCGCACCGGCGACACGATCGACATGCCGTGCGGCTATCACGGGCCGTCGATGGCCGCGCCCGGCTACGACCTCTACTACTTGAACGTGATGGCCGGCCCGGGCGAGCGCGCGTGGCGGTTCACCGACGACCCCGCGCACGCCTGGATCCGTGAGACGTGGCCCGCCCAGGAGCTCGACCCGCGACTGCCGATGACAGAGGCGAGGAGGCATCCATGAGGCTGACGGTCGCGCAGGCGCTGATCCGCTTCCTGGCGCACCAGTACACGGAGCGCGACGGCGCCGAGCAGCGGCTGATCGCCGGCTGCTTCGGGATCTTCGGCCACGGCAACGTGGCCGGCGTGGGTCAGGCGCTGCTGCAGGAGGAAGGGGTCCCGTACCACCACGCGCGCAACGAGCAGGGGATGGTGCACGCCGCGGTCGCGTTCGCCCGCATGAGGAACCGGCTGTCGACGCTGGCCTGCACGTCGTCGATCGGCCCGGGCGCCACCAACATGGTCACCGGCGCGGCGCTGGCGACGATCAACCGCCTGCCGGTGCTGCTGCTCCCCGGCGACATCTTCGCCACGCGCGTGGCGAGCCCGGTGCTGCAGGAGCTCGAGGCCCCGACCTCCTACGACGTCTCGGTCAACGACTGCTTCAAGCCGGTGTCGCGCTTCTGGGACCGGATCAACCGGCCCGAGCAGCTCCCGTCGGCGCTGCTGGCGGCGATGCGCGTGCTGACCGACCCGGTCGAGACCGGCGCGGTCACGCTCTCGCTGCCCCAGGACGTGCAGGCCGAGGCGTTCGACTGGCCCGACGAGCTGTTCGAGAAGCGCGTCTGGCACGTGCGCCGCCCGCTGCCCGAGCCCGAGGCGCTCGCGCGCGCGAACGAGCTGCTGCGCGGCGCGCAGCGGCCGCTGGTCGTCGCCGGCGGCGGGACGATCTACGCCGAGGCGACCGAGGCACTGCGGGCGTTCGCCGAAGCCACCGGCGTGCCCGTGGCCGAGACCCAGGCCGGCAAGGGCTCGCTGCCCTACGACCACCCGCAGGCGGTCGGCGCGATCGGCGCGACCGGCACCACGGCCGCCAACGCGCTCGCCCGCGAGGCCGACGTCGTGCTCGGCGTCGGCACCCGCTGGAGCGACTTCACGACCGCCTCGCGGAGCGCGTTCGGCGGCGACGCCGCCTTCATCAACCTCAACGTCGCGCCCGTCGACGCGTTCAAGCACGCCGGGCTGCCGCTGGTGGCCGACGCGCGCGCCGGCCTCGAGGCGCTCGGCGGCTTCAGCGTCGCCGACGACTACCGCGAGCGGACGCGCGAGCTGGCCGCCGAGTGGGACGCCACGGTCGAGCGCGCCTACACGCTCGGCCACGAGCCGCTGCCCGCCCAGAGCGAGGTGATCGGCGTCGTCAACCGGGTCAGCGGCCCGCGCGACGTCGTCGTGTGCGCGGCGGGGAGCATGCCCGGCGACCTGCACAAGCTGTGGCGCACGCGCGACCCCAAGGGCTACCACGTCGAGTACGGCTTCTCGTGCATGGGCTACGAGATCGCCGGCGGCCTGGGCGTGAAGCTGGCCGACCCCGACCGCGAGGTGTTCGTGATGGTCGGCGACGGCTCGTTCCTGATGATGGCCCAGGAGATCGTCACCGCCGTGGCCGAGGGCCTCAAGCTCACGATCGTGCTCGTCCAGAACCACGGCTACGCCTCGATCGGCGCGCTGTCGGAGAGCGTCGGCTCGCAGCGCTTCGGCACCCGCTACCGCTACGTCGGCAGCGACGAGCTGCTGCCGGTCGACCTCGGGCTCAGCGCCGCCGGGCTCGGCGCCCGCGTGATCGACGCGACGACGATCGACGAGTTCGAGGCGGCGCTGCGGGAGGCGGCCGCCGCCGCCGTGACGACGGTCGTGCAGGTGCAGACCGACCCGCTGGTCGCAGCCCCGAGCTCTGAGGCGTGGTGGGACGTTCCCGTGTCCGAGGTCTCGGAGCTCGACACGACGCAGGCGGCGCGTGCCGCGTACGAGCAGGACAAGCGCCAGCAGCAGAACTACCTGGGATCCCGACAGAAGGTGACGCCGTGAGCACGACGACGACGAGAACGATCCAGCACCGCATCGGCGGTGCCGAGACGCCGGGCAGCTCCCGCCGCACGGCGCCCGTGTACGACCCGGCGACGGGCGAGGTGCAGGCCGAGGTGGTGCTCGCCGAGCGCGAGGACGTCGACCGCGCCGTGCAGACCGCCGCGACCGCGTTCGAGAGCTGGGGCGACGTCTCGCTCACGCGCCGTGCGCGCGTGATGTTCGCGTTCCGCAACCTCGTCGAGAAGCACGTCGACGACCTCGCGCGGATCATCGCCTCCGAGCACGGCAAGGTGGTCGACGACGCCAAGGGCGAGGTCATCCGCGGGCTCGAGGTCGTGGAGTACGCGTGCGGGCTGCCGCAGCTGCTCAAGGGCGAGTACTCCGACCAGGTCTCGACCGACATCGACGCCTACTCGTTCCGCCAGCCGCTCGGCGTCTGCGCCGGGATCACGCCGTTCAACTTCCCGGCCATGGTCCCGATGTGGATGCACCCGATGGCGATCGCGTGCGGGAACACGTTCGTGCTCAAGCCGTCCGAGCGCGACCCCTCGGCCTCGAACCTCGTCGCCGAGCTGTACGCCGAGGCCGGTCTCCCCGACGGCGTGTTCAACGTCGTCCACGGCGACAAGGTCGCGGTCGACGCGCTGCTCGAGCACCCCGACGTCGCGGCCGTCTCGTTCGTCGGCTCGACGCCGATCGCCAAGTACGTCTACGAGACCGCGATCGCCCACGGCAAGCGCGTGCAGGCGCTCGGCGGGGCGAAGAACCACGCCGTCGTGATGCCCGACGCCGACCTCGACTTCGCCGCCAACCACCTGACCGCGGCCGGCTTCGGCTCGGCCGGCCAGCGCTGCATGGCGATCGCGGTCACCGTCGCCGTCGGCGACGCCGCCGACCCGCTGATCGAGCGGCTCGAGCGCAAGGCGCGCGAGATCAAGGTCGGTCCCGGCCTGGAGCCCGGCTCGGACATGGGCCCGGTCGTGACCGCGCAGGCGCGCGAGCGGATCCTCGGCTACATCGGCCAGGGCGTCGAGGCGGGGGCGGACGCGGTCGTCGACGGCCGCGAGCTGGAGATCGACGGCGACGGCTTCTGGGTCGGCCCGACGCTGTTCGACAACGTCACCGCCGACATGGCGATCTACCGCGACGAGATCTTCGGGCCGGTGCTCGGCGTCGTTCGCGTGCCCGACCTCGAGGCCGCGATCGAGCTGATCAACGCCAACCCGTACGCCAACGGCACCGCGATCTTCACCGGCTCCGGCCAGGCGGCGCGCATCTTCAAGCGCAAGGTGCAAGGTGGGGATGATCGGCATCAACATCCCGATCCCGGTCCCGATGGCGTTCTACTCGTTCGGCGGCTGGAAGGACTCGCTGTTCGGCGACCACCACATCCACGGGCCGGAGGGGATCCGCTTCTACACGCGCGGAAAGGCGATCACCAGCCGCTGGCCCGAGGAGGCGCAGGACGCCGCCCACCACCGCGGCCACATGCACTTCCCGACCGCCGTCTGAGCCATGGCCGTACGCGTCGGGGTCATCGGGGCAGGGCTGATGGGGAGCACGCACGTGCGGCTGCTGAGCGCGCACGTCGCGGGCGCCGAGGTTGCCGCGGTGTCGGATGCCCTTCCCGGCCAGGCGGAGCGCGTCGCCGCCGAGTGCGGGGTGCCCGTCGTGCACGTGGACTCCGGGGAGCTGATCGCCGACGCGGCGGTCGACGCCGTCGTCGTCGCCTCGCCCGCCGCCACCCACGCGGCGTTCGTGCGGGCGTGCCTGGACGCCGGCAAGCCGGTGCTGTGCGAGAAGCCGCTCGCGGCGAGCGCCGGCGCCTGCCGCGAGCTGGTCGAGGCCGAGGTCGCGGGGCGCCGACGGCTCGTCCAGGTGGGCTTCATGCGCCGCTACGACCCGGGCTACGCCGACCTCAAGCTGCGGCTCGACGCGGGCGTGGTGGGGCCGCCGGTGCTCGTGCGCTGCGTGCATCGCAACGCCGCCGTCATCGAGGGCTACACGTCCGAGATGCTGATCACCGAGTCGGTGGTGCACGAGGTCGACATCGTGCGCTGGCTGCTGGGAGAGGAGCTGGCGCGCGCGACCGTTCACGCGCCGCGGCCGACCGCGCTCGCGGCACCGGGGGTCCGCGACCCGCAGCTCGTGGTGCTCGAGACCGAGAGCGGCGTGCTGGTCGACGTGGAGATCTTCGTCAACGCTCGCTACGGCTACGACATCCGCTGCGAGGTGGTGGGCGAGACCGGGACGCTCGCGCTCGCGACGCCCACGACCGTCCAGGTGCGGCACGACGGGCGCGAGGGCGTCGACATCCCGGGCCGCTATCAGGAGCGCTTCGCGGCCGCATACGCCGAGGAGCTGCGCGCGTGGGTCGCCTCGGTCGCCGAGGGCCGGGCCGTCGGGCCCGTCGGCGTGGGACGGCTACGCCGCCGCGGCGGTCTGCGAGGCGGGCGTGGCGTCGCTCCACGGCGGCGGCCCGGTCGACGTCACGATCGGGGCGCGGCCGGACCTCTACGCGCCGTCCGGCGAGCTGATCGGGCAGCCGTGAGCGTCCTCGACGCATTCCGGCTCGACGACCGCGTGGCCGTCGTGACCGGCGGTAACCGCGGCATCGGCTACGCGCTCGCCCAGGCGCTCACCGAGGCCGGCGCGCGCGTGGCGATCGCGGCGCGCGACGAGCGGCGCACGGCGGCCGCGGCCGAGGAGCTCGGGGCGCTGGGCGTCCATGCCGACATCACCGACCCCGACGACGTGCGCGCGATGCTCGAGCGCGTCACGGACGCGCTCGGGCCGGTCGACGTGCTCGTCAACAACGCCGGCGCGTGCGTCCACAGGCCGGCGCTCGAGGTCACCGACGAGGAGTGGCGGCAGGTCTGGGAGGTCAACGTCGACGGCCTCTGGCACTGCAGCCGGATCGTCGGCGCTCAGATGGTCGAGCGCCGCCGCGGCGTGATCGTCAACGTCGGCTCGATCTCGGCGATGATCGTCAACCGCCCGCAGATGCAGCCGGCGTACAACGCGTCCAAGGCCGCCGTGCACCAGCTCACGAAGTCGCTGGCCGCGGAGTGGGCGCCATACGGCGTGCGGGTCAACGCGCTCGCCCCCGGCTACGTCAAGACCGACATGGCGCCCGTCGACGACCCGCGCTTCACGCGCTACTGGATCGACGACCCGCCGATGCAGCGCTTCGCCATGCCGGAGGAGCTGGGCCCGTCGCTGGTGTACCTGGCGAGCGACGCCTCGAGCTTCACCACCGGCTCGGTGCTCGTGGCCGACGGCGGCTACACGCTCTGGTAGCGCCGACGAACGTCAACGTCAACGTCGGCTGGGTAGGGAGGGTGAGGGTGCCGGCGTAGGCCGGCGATCGCGCGAACCTCGTGCAGTTACCGTCGGTTTCCGGGGGTAACTTGACGGGGTTCGCGATCCGCCCGCCGACCGCGCGGGAATTCCCCGCGCGGCGGTTGGCTCCCCAGCCTCCCTACCCAGCCGCAGTTGACGTTTCCGGCCTCGGGCGCTAAGCCCGCTGGTAGCGGTTCCGGCCCGCGCGCTTCGCGCGGCCGGACTCGATCGCCTCCCGCAGCGCCGCGCCGAAGCGGCCCGGCCCCCAGAAGCGGGCGCCGACCGCGCGCGCCAGCTCGCGCCGCTCGATCGGCCCGCGCTCGGCCAGGATGCGCTCGATCGCCTCGACCTCGCGGCGCAGGTCGGCGGCGGGCACGCTCTGCGAGACCCACATGCCCGGCGACGAGTGCGCGGTCCCCGGCCCGGGGCGCCGCCGGCGCTGGGGCCGCGGCTTCTCCTCCTCCGCGTCCTCGACGCTGAGCGGCTTGGCGATGCTCTCGAGGTCCTGCCCCTCGGCCTTGATGCCGAACAGCAGCTCGGCGATCCCGCCGATCGCCATCACCCCGGCGCCGACGAAGAACGCGATCGCCACCTGCGACTCCTCCCCGGACTCGATCATCTTGCCGAACAGGTACGGGCCGGTGATGCCGCCGACGGCGGTGCCGATCGCGTAGAAGAACGCGATCGCCAGCGCGCGCGTCTCCATCGGGAAGATCTCCGAGACCGTGAGGTAAGCCGAGCTGGCGCCTGCCGAGGCGAGGAAGAACGTCACCAGCAGCAGGGCCATGAAGCCCCACAGGCCGAGCGTGCCCTGCACGAACAGGATCGTCAGCAGCGTGAGCACGGCCGCCGAGCCGAGGTAGCTGAGCGTGATCATCGGCTTGCGGCCGACGGTGTCGAACAGCCGCCCGAGTAGCAGCGGGCCGAGGAAGTTCGAGAACGCGAACAGCGCGATGTAGAGCGGCACGCGCCCCGACTCGAGGTCGTAGAACTCGGCCAGGAACGTGCCGAGGCCGAACGTGACGGCGTTGTAGATGAAGGCCTGGCCGACGAACAGCGCGAGGCCGAGGGCCGTGCGCCGCGGGTAGGTCTTGAACGCCGTCGCGGCGATCGTGCGGAATGAGATCGCCTTGCGCTGGCGGACCGTGATCGAGTCGCCCGGCTCGGACTCGAGCTTCTCGTCGGTCTCCCGCTCCACCTCTTGCTCGATGCTGTCGACGATCCGCTCCGCCTCCTCGTCGCGGCCGTGGATGAACAGCCAGCGCGGGCTCTCGGGCACGTGGCGGCGCACGAGCAGGATCGCCACGCCCAGCACAGCGCCGAGCACGAACGCCAGCCGCCACCCCAGGTCGGGGGCGAAGATCGACGTGTCGAGCAGGATCAGGGCGCCGACCGCGCCGCCCGCCGCGCCGAGCCAGTAGGAGCCGTTGATGATCAGGTCGACGCGCCCGCGCACGCGTGCGGGGATCAGCTCGTCGATCGCCGAGTTGATCGCCGCGTACTCGCCGCCGATGCCCGAGCCGGTGAAGAAGCGCGCGATGTAGAAGTACAGCGCCGAGCTCGCGAACGCCGTCGCCACCGTCGCGACGAGGTAGACCAGGAGCGTGATGAGGAACAGCTTCTTGCGGCCGAAGCGGTCGGTCAGCTGCCCGAAGAACAGCGCGCCCACGCACGCGCCCGCGACGTAGATCGAGCCCGCGGTGAGCACCTGGCTCTGGCTGAGCGCGAGCCCGCTGTCCTCCTCGGTGAGCCGCGCCGCGATCGAGCCGACGATCGTGACCTCGAGGCCGTCGAGGATCCACACCGTGCCGAGGCCGATGACCACGAGCCAGTGGAAGCGCGACCACGGCAGGCGGTCCAGCCGTGCCGGGATACGCGTCTCGATCGTCTGCTGCTCGCCCGCGGCCACGGTCGAGCCGTACCCAGGCGCGGCTAGCGGTACACGGTCAACGAGCGGCGCACGATGCGCGACGGGTTGCCGCCGAAGTCACGGGCGCGGAGCGCGACCGCGTAGCGGCCGGGGCGCAGGCCGCGTACGCGCAGCGCGCCCTGCCGGCCGCGGGCGGCGCGCCGCCAGACGAGGCGGCCGTCTCGCTCGACGCGCACGACGGTGTGGGCGCGCTCGGACAGGCGATAGCGGATCCGGGCCCCGCCGGGCTTCCGGCGCAGGCGCACGCGCTCGAAGGTCGGCGGCCGGGCGTCGACGCCCGGCGCTCCCTCGCCGTTCGGGAGCGGGCCGCCGCCCGGCTCGGGCTCGGGAGTCCGGGACGCCGACCTTCACGAGCCCGTTCATCGTGAAGGCGTGCGCCTGGCAGATGAAGCGGTACGTGCCCGGGGCGGTGAACGTGTACGTCGCGGGCAGCGAGTCGAACGGGGTCTGGAAGCTCCAGTTGGTGCCGGTCGACGCCACGTTGTGGGCCAGCGACGTCCCCTCGAAGCGCCACGTCACACTGTCGCCGACCTCGATCTCGACGGTCGACGGCGACCACCGCTGCGGCACGTCGCTGGCGCGCACGTCGACGTTGGCCGGTACGAGCGCGAGCGCCGCCAGCAGCAGGCTCATCGCTCGACCTCCATCTGCAGCATCATCCCGAAGTCGCCGTGCTCGAGCGCGTGGCAGTGGAACACGTAGCGGCCGGCGTAGGGGGCGAAGTGCGGCTGCACGGTGACCGATTCGCCGGGGCGCACGGCGACTGTGTCCTTCCAGCCGCGCTCCGCCGGCGGCACCGGCCCGGAGCTGCGCTGGAGCACGCGGAAGAGGAAGCCGTGCGTGTGCATCGGGTGCAGCCGGGTCGACGTGTTGGCGAATGTCCAGCGCTCCGTCGTGCCAAGCCGCGGTCGCACGTCGATCCGGTGCATGTCGAACGAGCGCCCGCCCATCTGCCAGGTGATGCCGGTGCCGGTCGCGAGCGAGAGCTCGAAGCGGCGGTCGACGGCGGGCGGCGGCAGCGCGCCGAGCTCGCGCAGCCGGGCCGGCACGCGCGCCTCCTCGGCGCCGCCGCCGCGCTCGACGTCGAAGCGCATGACGGCGACCGTCCCGCGGCGCCCGAGCTCGTTGTGGAGCACGAGCTCGGTCCCGGCGGCGTAGTCGCGGAAGTCGACCAGCACGTCGATCCGTTCGCCGGGCACGAGCCTGATCGCGCGCCGCGTGAGCGGCCGCTCGAGCAGGCCGCCGTCGCTCGCGATCTGGATCAGCGGCCGCCGCCCGCCGAGCACGAGCCGGTACTCGCGGGCGTTGGAGGCGTTCAGCAGCCGCAGCCGGTACAGCCGCCGGCGCACCCGCATGCGCGGCGCGACCGCGCCGTTGACGAGGATCGTGTCGCCGAGGAAGCCCGGCTCGGGGCTGGAGGCGTAGCGCAGCGAGCCGTCGCGGTTGAAGGCGCGGTCCTGGATCATCAGCGGCACGTCGAAGGCGCCGCGCGGTAGCTCCAGCTCCTCCTCGAGGCGGCCCTCGACGAGGTAGAACCCGGCGAGGCCGCGGTGCACCGAGCGCGCCGTGCGGCCGTGGGCGTGGTCGTGGTACCAGAGCGTGGCCGCGGCCTGGCGGTTGGGGTAGCGGTAGGCCTTGGTCGCGCCGGGCGCGATCAGGTCCATCGGGTGCCCGTCGTGCGCCGCGGGCACGGAGCCGCCGTGCAGGTGCACGTTGCTCGGCACGGTGAGCGCGTTGCGCTGGCGGACGACGACCTCGCGACCGCGGCGGGCGCGGATCGTGGGGCCCGGGTAGCGGCCGTCGTAGCCGAGGATCTCCGTCTCGTAGCCGCGCAGGATCTCTGCCTTCCCATGGCGGATCGTGAGGTCGTAGACGTCGCGCGCGCGTGTGCGGCGCGTCGGGCGCAGCTCGGGGATGACGGGCAGCTCGGCGCGAAACGGGCGGAACGGCGCTGGTCACGCGCGCGCAGCGCCGCCGAGGTCACGGTGCGTGGGCTCTGGCTCGCGGCGGTCACCCCGCCGACCGAGCACAGCAGCGCCAGCGAGCTCATCTGGCGCAGGGCGTCCCGCCGCGTGATCTCTTCCCGTCTCGTCATCGCAGTCCCGCCGGCCGTGGCGGGCGCGAGCAGTCTAAGCCGAAATCCGGCTAAGCGACAGGGGCGACCGGGCCGCAGGCCTCGAGGTCGCGAATCGAGCTCGTCGGCGCGCTCGGCCGTCCAGCGGTCGCTGGAGACGAGATGGGCGGCCAGCGCCTCGACGTCGGCCAGCGCCGGCCGGGCCTCGTCGAGGTCGGCGGCGAAGATCAGGGTGTCGGCGGCCTCCCGGATGCGCTCCTCCTCGGCGGGCTGCAGCTTCGCGGGCCCGACGTCCTCGAGGGTCTTGACGATGCGTCCGTAGGCCTGGGTGCGGTCTGAGGTCATCTCTCTGGTCACAGTGATCGTCAGGATAGGAGCTGACCTGTAGGGGTCCGGTTCGGGGTCGGTCAGGGTGATTCCTAATTGGCGCGGGCGCGGTCACCCGGCAGGCTGGCCCCATGACCAACGAACCCCACGTCGATCCCACTCCCCCGGAGCCCGCACCCGAGCCGCGGCGGCTGACGCGCTCGGGCTCCGACGCCCTCATCGGGGGCGTCGCGTCCGGCCTCGGCCGCTACTTCAACCTCGACCCGCTGCTCTTCCGCATCGGGTTCGTGGCGCTCTCGTTCGCCGGCGGCATCGGCATCGTCGCGTACCTGCTGCTGCTCGTGTTCGTGCCGTCCGACGGCACCCAGCGCCCAGGCGGCACGAGCAAGGCGGCGGCGCTGGCCGGGGCGATCGTGCTCGCGGTCGCGCTCGTCGCCTTTCTCGGCTCTCCTGTCTTCTTCTTCGGACCCGGGCTGCTCGTCCTCGCCGTTGTCGGGCTGGCGGTTTACCTGCTCTGGCGGCGTTCGGCGGAACCGCCGACGGCGATCCGGCGCGGACGGCCGGCCGGATCGTCCTCTTCGGGCTCCTCGCCTTCGCCGTGGCCGGGGCTGCCGTCGGCGTCGGGCTGGCCGCCGCTCTCGGCGGTGGCGTGGTCATCGCGTCGCTCGCGGTCGTCACCGGCCTCGTCCTCATCGGCACCGCGTTCGCCGGCGGAGCCCGCTGGCTGATCGTCCCCGCGCTCGTGCTCGTGCTGCCGCTCGGACTCGTCGCGGCGGCCGACATCGACCTCGACGGCGGCGTCGGCGAGCGCGAGTACCGTCCGACCTCGATGACCGAGCTGCGCGACCGCTACGAGCTCGGCATGGGCGAGCTCGACATCGACCTGCGCGACCTCGACCTGCCGAACGGGCGCACCGAGATGGCCCTCGACGTCGGCATCGGAGGCGTGGTCGTCTACGTGCCCGCGGACGCCTGCGTGACCTCGGACGTGACGATCGGCGCCGGGGTCGCCGACATCTTCGACCGCGACAACGAGGGACTCGACGTCGCGGTCGCCGCGGCTGCCGACGAGCCGGCCGACCGGCCGACCCTGCACATCGATGCCGACCTCGGCTTCGGCGCGCTCGAAGTGGTCCGCGAAGGCTCGCGTCCCGACGAGGTCCACAGCAATGACTTCTTCGACGGGCGCGACACGGTGTTCGAGGGCGGGATGAACTGCGCGTGAGCCGGCTCGACCGCACGTCGCTCGTTGCCGGAGTCGCCATCACCGTGGCCGGCTCGCTCCTGCTGCTCGACCGCTTGGACGCGATCGACGTGCGGTTCGGCTACGCCCTCCCGCTGCTGATCGCCGTGGTCGGGGCGATCCTCCTGGCCGCCGGCCTCGAGGGTCGCCGTGACCGCGGCTAGGGGCCTATCCATGAACCCCGACACGCCCAGGACGGCCGTGGACACTTCGCAGGCTCGCCACCCGAACACCTCGGAAATACGTTCGTATTCCCTTCGGGATTCGTGCGGCGCCCTGCTCGGTCCACGATCGTCCTGGTCGGGCCGGATCTTCCTGGACAGACCCCTGACGGTGCCAAGATGCCGCCCATGAGCGCCTCCGCCGCCGCTCCGCTGCGCCGCGACCCGGCGCACGGCGTGATCGCGGGCGTGGCGGCGGGGATCGCGCGCCGGTTCGGCGTCGATCCGATCGTCGTCCGGGTGCTCTTCGTGGCCACGGCTGCGGCCGGCGGCACCGGGATCGCGCTCTACGCCGTGGCCTGGGCGATCATGGGCGGCGAGGACGGCAAGCGCGCCCCGATCGAGCGCCTCGGGGGCCGCCGGGAGACGCTGATGGTCGTCGCCGGGATGGTGCTGCTGGCACTGGCCGCGCTCCTGCTGCTGCGCAAGTGGGGCTTCTGGTTCAGCGACGGGATTGTGTGGCCGGTGCTGCTCGTGGCGGCCGGCGGGGCGCTGATCTGGCGCCAGTCGACCACCGCCGACGCCCCCGCTGAGGTGCCGGTCGCGGCGCCCACGGCCCGTGCGACGCCGCGCGCGCCGCTGCTGCAACTGCCCGCCGACGTGGCCAGCCGGGCACTCATCGGCGCCGCGCTGGTGGTCGGCGGCGGGCTCGTCTTCCTGTGGCTCAACGACGCGCTGCAGCCCGCGCGCGACGTGCTGCTCGCAGTCGTGGTCGTGCTCGTCGCGCTCACGCTGATCCTCGCACCGTGGTGGCTGCGGCTCGTGCGGGGGCTCACCGCCGAGCGCGCCGAGCGCATCCGCTCGCAGGAGCGCGCCGAGGTCGCCGCCCACCTGCACGACTCGGTGCTCCAGACGCTGGCGCTGATGCAGAAGCGCGTCGACGACCCGCGCGAGGTCGCCGCGCTCGCGCGCCGGCAGGAGCGCGAGCTGCGCGCCTGGCTCAACGGGCGCCGCGCATCCGGCGACGCGACGGTGGCGTCCGCGCTCGAGGGCGCCGCCGCGGAGGTCGAGGATGCGCACGGCGTGGCCGTCGAGGTCGTCGCCGTCGGCGACGCGCCGCTCGACGGCCGCGCCGAGGCGCTCGTCGCCGCCGCCCGCGAGGCGCTCGTCAACGCCGCCAAGTTCGCCGGCGACGGGCCGGTCGCCCTCTACGCCGAGGTCGCGCCCGGGCGGATCGAGGTCTTCGTGCGCGACCGCGGGCCGGGGTTCGATCCCGCCGCCGTCCCGGAGGACCGGCGCGGCGTGCGCGAGTCGATCGTGGGCCGCATGGAGCGCCACGGCGGGCGCGCCGCCGTGCACACGGCGCCGGGCGGTGGCACCGAGGTCGAGCTGGTGCTGGAGCGATGACCTCCGTCGTCATCGTCGACGACCACCACCTGTTCCGGGCCGGCGTGCGCGCCGAGCTCGACGGGCTCGTGGACGTGCTCGGCGACGCGCCCTCGGTCCACGACGCGGTGCGGCTGGTGCTCGACGCCGAGCCCGACGTGGTGCTGCTCGACGTGCAGATGCCGGGCGGCGGTGGCGTCGAGGTGATCCGCCAGGTGGCCGTCCGCCGCCCCGCCCAGCGCTTCCTCGCACTGTCGGTGAGCGACGCGCCGGAGGACGTCATCGCCGTCATCCGCGCCGGCGCGCGCGGCTACGTGACGAAGACGATCTCCGGCGACGAGCTGGCCGACGCGGTGCGCCGCGTGGCCGACGGCGACGCGGTCTTCTCCCCGCGTCTGGCGGGCTTCGTGCTCGACGCGTTCGCCGGCGGCCTGCCCGAGCGCGAGGTCGACCCGCAGCTCGACCAGCTCTCACCGCGCGAGCGCGAGGTCCTGCGCCACATCGCGCGCGGCTACATGTACAAGGAGATCGCCCAGCGGCTCTCGATCTCCACGAAGACCGTGGAGGCCCACGTGTCGGCCGTGCTGCGCAAGCTGCAGCTGTCCAACCGGCACGAGCTGAGCCGCTGGGCGGTGGAGCGCCGGCTTATCGACTGACGCGCACCACGTCGTACGTCGTGTCGGGGGTCGCCGGGGTGCTGAAGCGCGCGTTCACGGCCCACAGGTAGCCGCCGCGGCGGCCCTCGGCGAGCGTGGTCGGCACGTCGAAGTCGTCGTCGGTCAGGTAGCGCACGACGGACCCCTCCTCGAGGTCGCGGTCGAGCTTGACGACGGCGATCCGGTTGAGCTGGTTCTGGACGACGTAGAGCATGCGGCCGTCGAGCAGCAGGCCGTCGCCGTTGATCACGGGCGCGCCGTCGAGCTCGATCTCGTCGGTGTCGCCGCTGCGCGGATCGATCAGGAACAGCTTGCCGACGACGCCGCCGTAGACGGCGATCAGCCGCTTGCCGTCGCGCACGGCGGCGATGCCGTTGAGCTCGAGTGCCGTTGACGCGGGAAGGTTCTGCAGGTCGCCGGTCAGCGGCAGCGTGCGAGCCGCGTCGGGGAGCCGCTTGCGCCACAGGTCGAGCACGTAGAGCTGCCGTTGGCGGGAGTCGGTGAAGTACGCCGCCCGCCTTGGTCAGCGTGACGTCGTTGACGAACGTCGGCGCCGGCGGTCAGCGCGTACTCGCGCAGCAGGTCGCCGTCGTCGGCGTCGTAGACGCGAGCGGTGCCCGTGCCGCCGCCGGCCACGAACAGGCGGTCGCGCTTGTCGACCTTCATGCCGAGGGCAGCACCGCCCGTCCGGGTCACGAACGGCTCGGTGCGGCCGGTCTTGAGGTTCCCGCGGACGATCGAGCCGGTAGCGCGCGAGCCGGAGTAGAACGTGTCGCCGTCGGTGGCGATGCCCTCGGGCTGCCAGCCGTTCGGCAGCGGGATCGTCTCCGGGTAGCTGCTGTGCGCGGCCACGGCCGACGCCGGCAGGGCACAGAGCGCTAGGGCGATTGTCAGGATGCGCTTCATGGCGGGTCCTCCCCTGTCGCTGGATCGTCTCCGTGAGGAGATACGCAGCCATGGCGGCTGCGGTTTTCAACCGTGCGAGACCTGCACCAACATGGTGCCAGGAGAGGGGAGCCCCAGCGCTCGGCTGATGCTCGTGGGGGAGGCGCCCGGCGCCACCGAGGACGAGCTGGGCCGCCCGTTCGTGGGCCGTGCCGGGCGGCTGCTCGAGGAGCTGCTGGGCGCCGCGGGGCTCGAGCGCGCCGCCGTCTACATCACCAACGTCGTCAAGGCGCGCCCGCCGGGCAACCGCGACCCGCGCGCCGACGAGGTCGCCCACCACATGCCGTGGCTCGAGGCCGAGCTGGCGCTCGTGCAGCCGCAGCTCGTCGTCCCGCTCGGCCGCCACGCGCTCGCCCACTTCGCCCGCGGCGTGAAGATCTCCGAGGTCCACGGCCGCGAGCTGACCGAGCGCGGCCGTGCGCTGTTCCCGCTTTACCACCCGGCGGCCGGGCTCCGCAGCCCCGCGCTGAAGGCGACGCTGTTCGAGGACGCGCGGGCGCTCGGGGCGGCCCTGTCAGAGGGGTAGCATCGCGCGCACGACGGTGCCCACGCCCGGCGGGCTCTCGACCTCGAGCGAGCCGTCGAGCGCGCCGAGCCGGTCGGCGAGGCCGCTGAGGCCCGAGCCGGGAGCGGCCGCGGCGCCGCCCTTGCCGTCGTCGCGGACCTCGATCTCGAGCGCGCCGTTGAGGCGCTCCAGCCGCACGCTGGCGTGGCTCGCGTCGGCGTACTTGGCGACGTTGGTGAGCGCCTCGGCGATGGTGAAGTAGGCGGTCGCCTCGGTCGCCGCCGGCAGTCGCTCCTCGGGCAGCTCGCCGACCTCGACCGGCACCGGCGCGCGCGAGGCGAGCGCGCTGATCGCCGGCGCGAGCCCGCGCTCGGTCAGCAGCGCCGGGTGGATGCCGCGCGCCAGCTCCCGCAGCTCTCCCGAGGCCTCGCCGAGCGCGTCGGCGACGTGGTCGAGGAACGGGCCGGCCGACGCGGGGTCCTTCTCCACGCGCGCCCGGGCCATGCGGACCTCGAGCGTGAGGCCGACGAGGCGCTGCTGCGCGCCGTCGTGGAGATCGCGCTCGATCCGGCGACGGGCGTTGTCCGCGGCCTCCACGATCCGCGCCCGGGAGGCACGCAGCTCGTCGGTGCGGGCCTGCTCGATCTCGCGCCGGCGCAGCGCCTCCTCGGCGGCGCGTCGCTCGGTGATGTCGAAGATCGCGCCGTCGCACCACAGGCGCCCGCCGGCGCTCGAGACGA
Organism: uncultured Solirubrobacteraceae bacterium; assembly: GCA_963838655.1. Lineage (GTDB taxonomy): Bacteria > Actinomycetota > Thermoleophilia > Solirubrobacterales > Solirubrobacteraceae > DASSUW01. The sequence continues at coordinate 117,191 of CAWIRW010000019.1, forward strand.
GCTGGCCGCGATCGAGCACCCAGCGGATCTCGCCGTCCGAGCGCACGATCCGGTACTCGAACGAGAACGCCTCGCCGTCGGCGTGGGCCTGCGACACGGTCTTGAGCACGTGCTCGTGGTCGTCCGGGTGGATGATGCTCATCAGCGTCCGGCGCTTGCTGGCCAGGAAGTTGGCGGCCGGGTAGCCGGAGATGCGCTCGATCTCGTCGCTGATCAGCTCGAGCGCGTAGTCGCTGTGCCAGGCCGAGCGGTAGATGGCGCCAGGAACGTTGTCCATCATCGCCCGCATCAGCGCGTCGTCGGCGCGCTGCTGGGCGGCGCGCAAGCCGGCGCGGGCGCGGGCGAGCAGCTCGGCGCGGGAGAACGGCCGGTGCAGGTAGTCGTCGGCCCCGGCGTCGAGCACGGCGTCGGCCATCCGGCCCTGGGCCTGCACGGTGATGGCCAGGAGCCAGGCCTCCTCGAGCCGCGAGTCCTCACGTAGCGCACGGCAGACGCCGGCGGCGTCGAGCTTGCCGGCGCGGTCGACGATCACGAGGTCGGCGGGCGTCTCGTCGAGTACCGCGATCGCCTCGCCGACGTCCTTCACAGCGCTGATCGCATGCCGCCCGGCGCGCAGCCACGGCTGCACCTCGGGCTCGACGTTGCCCACGACGAGCACGCACGCCTGGCGGCGCCGAACGCTGTCCCCGGAAGTGGGCACCCCCGGATTATCCAGCTAATACGAGCCCGCGGTGCGGAAGCCGCGCGCCGGGGCGCGGTCGCCGAGCGCGAACCGGTCCGGGAGCGGCGGTCCGCCGGCGATCGCGGCGGCGACCCGCTCGGCCATCGCCGGGCCGTGCTTGAAGCCATGGCCCGAGCCGCCGCCGAGCAGCCAGACGTCGTCGTGATCCGGATGGCGGGCGGCGAGGAAGTGCGAGTCCGGCGACAGCTCGTAGCGGCACGCCCGCGTCTCCACGAGGCGGGCGTGCTCGAGCGCCGGGAAGCGCTCGCGCAGGTAGCCGCGCACCGCCGGCTCCGTCGTCGCGTCGTCGTGCAGCTCGGCGTCGGGGTCGAGCGACGGCCCGTCGAGGTCGAGCGCGGCCTTGAAGCCCAGGCCGTCGAGGTCGCCGGTGCCGTACATCGCGCGGTCGTAGTCGACCCACGCCGGCACGTCCTGCCACGCCGGCCCGCCGTCGAGGAACAGCAGCTCCTGGCGCGTGACCTTCAGCGACACGAGCCCGGGGAAGAGGCCGGCGAGCCAGCCGCCGCAGGCCCACACCACCAGGTCGCCGGTGAGCCGCGTGCCGTCGTCGAGCACGGCGACCCGCGGGCCTGAGGCCTGCGCCCGCCCGCGCACGACGCGCGCGCCGTGCGCGCCGGCCTGCGCGGCCAGCGCGCGCACGGCCCGCTGGGCGCGGACGACGCCCGCCTCGGGCTCGAGCAGCACGAAGGCGAGGTCCTCGATCCCGAGGCTCGGGTACAGCCGGGCGGCCTCCGCGGGCTCGAGCCGCTCGACCGGGATGTCCTGGGCGGCGAGCGTGCGCGCCGACGCCGCGTCCCAGCCGTCCTCGCCGTGCGCGAACCACGCCACGCCCGGCTCGAGCACGAGCTGCTCGCCCGACTCTGCCTCCAGCTCGTGCCACAGCGTGCGAGCGCGGCGGGCCATCGCGGTGTAGTCGGCATCGGCGCCGTGCGAGGAGCGCAGCAGCCGCGTCTCACCGCCGGAGCTGGCGCGGCGGTCGCCCGGCTCGAACTGGTCGACGAGCGTCACGCTCTCGCCGGCGCGCGCCAGCCACCAGGCGAGCGACGCGCCGAACGTCCCAGCCCCGACGATCACGACCTGCATCAGCCGTGCAGGATCCGCCGTGAGCCGTACTCGGCCATCCCCATGACCGTGAGCTGCGGGTTCACGTGCACGCTCGTCGGGAACACGCTGGCGTCGCACACGTAGAGGTTCTCGATCCCGTCCACGCGGAAATTCTCGTCGACCACGGCGCCGATCGCGTTGCCGCCCTGCGGGTGCGCGCTCGTGAGCAGCAGGTCGCCGGCCTCGCGCACGTGGGCGGGCAGGTCGGCGAGCGCCGCGGCGGTGCGGTACTCGTGGTAGGCGAAGGTGGCCGGCATGACGCGCTCGGCGCCGGCCTCGAGGAAGATCCGCGCGGCCGTCTCGAGGCCCTGCGCGACCGTGGCGCGATCGGCCGGCGAGGCCGTGTACTCGATTGCCGGCCCCGAGCGCGTCGACTTCACGCGGCCCGGCGTCGTGGTGCCGACGAGCACGCCGGCGCACGCCATGTGGCGGTAGCGGCGCATGTTCTCGAAGTGCTGGTCGAACCAGCCGGGCATGGCCAGCGCCTGCGTGGCCGGCGGGTTGAACCACGTCTCGACGAGGTAGCCGGGAATCCCGCCCTGCGGCGCGTAGGCATGCGACATCTGGATGCCGGCGAACGAGTCGACGGCGTCCGGGAACGCGGCGGTGAGCGGCGAGTTGATGTTGAAGTGCAGGCCGCGGCCGGCGGCGCGCCCGCCGAGTGCGCTGCGCTGGAGCAGCCAGCTCGAGCCGATCGCTCCCGCGGCCACGACCACCTCACCGGCCGCCACCGTGATCCGCTCGCCGCTCGCGCGGCGGGCGAGGACAGCGCTCGCGCGGCTGCCGTCGACGACGACGCGCTCGACCTCGACGTCGGCGAGGATGTCGAGCCCGTGCCGCTGCTGCGCCCACGGGAGCACGGTGTCGAGCGTGGAGAGCTTGGCGCCGTACGCGCAGCCGATGTTGCAGTAGCCGCACCCGAGGCACGCGTTCGAGATGTTGGCCGACATCACGTGCATCCGCCCGGGAAGGTTCAGCGCCTCGACGGCGGTGGCGAACCGGCCGGCCGCCTTCGTCGTCGTCCGCAAGTCGATCTCCGCCACGCCGAGCCATTGCCGGACGTCGCCGATCGCTTCCGCGAGCCCGTCCGGGTCGACGCCGTGCGACGCCCACCGCTCCAGCACCTCGGCGGGCGGGTCGAGGCAGAGCGCGTTGTTGATCGTCGTGCTGCCACCGACGCACATGCCCTGCAGGACCTGGAGGCGGAAATCGGTGGCCAGCTGGAGCGCGCCCTCGTTGTAGAGCCGCAGGTACTGGCCGACCTCGTCGTCGGTGAACGTGCGCGGGTCGACGTGCGGGCCACGCTCGAGCACGAGCACCCGGCGGCCGGTCTCGGCGAAGCGGTACGCGAGGATCGCGCCGGCCGCTCCCGAGCCGACGACGACCGTGTCGTAGCGGCCTTGCGGCGGTCCGGTGATCGTCCGCAGCGGCGGCTCGGGCGGATCCGACGGCTGCGGCGGGCGGCCGCCGAGCCGCCCGCGATACGGCTGGTAGCCGATCTCCTTCCACGAGGCCGGGTCGCCGTAGTACCCGAGGTACGTCATCTGGGACGCCGTGCTGATCATCGCCTGCAGGTAATGGCGCACGGGGCGCCACACGCGGCGCGCGCCGATCCGCTCGACGAAACGCCGCTGCAGGAAGCGCTTGCGGGCGTCGGGAGCGAGCGCCGGCAGCGGCGGGCGCAGCGTGAACAGCGGCCACATCGCGAGGAAGATCAGCGCGATCTGGATGCGCCCCTTCGTGCGCGACTGCAGCGAGGCGAGGTAGCCGTCGACGTTGAGGGCGATCCGCTCGGGGGAGACGACCTCGCGCCGCCCCTCGATCAGCACCTCGGCGAGCGCGGCGAGCGCGTGGAAGCCGATCGGGTTCAGGTACCGGAGCCCGCGCGCCGCGCGCACGGCTGACAGCCAGAGGGCGACGAAGAGAACGGCGAGCGCGATGTCCACGCCCATCCACGCCAGCAGGGCGACCGTCCCCGAGACCTCGCCCACGACGGGGACGTCCATTCCGGGGGCGCCGCCGTGCGCGATGGTGGCGATCTGCCCGCCGACGAGCGCCACGTACCCCGCCGCCACGAGCAGCGCCATCCACCCGCGGCGACGGACGTCGGCCGCTCCCAGCGCGGAGAGCACGACGAACAGCGCGTCCTTGGCGAACGAGTTCGGCATGAAGCCGAGCGTCGTCGTGTCGCCGCCCCAGAGGTAGGCGCCCGCGAGGATCGCGCTCCACACGGCGTGGGCCACGAGCCAGTTGCGGAGGCGGCGCTCCTGACTGGTCAGCACGTCCCGCACCGCCCGACGGTATCCGGTCGCCGGTCGGGCTGTCGAGCGTAGGCTCCGCCGATGCGCAGGCACGCTCCGACACTGGTGCTCGTCCGTCACGGCCAGACGGAGTGGAGCGCCACCGGCCGCCACACGGGCGTGACCGACGTGCCGCTCGACGACGAGGGCCGCCGGGCAGCCGGCCGCCTGCCCGAGCGGCTCGCCGAATGGGACTTCGCGCTGGTGCTCGCTTCACCGCGCGCGAGGGCGCGCGAGACCGCCGCGCTGGCCGGCCTCGGCGAGCGGGTCGAGATCGACGAGGATCTCGTGGAGTTCGACTACGGCGCCTACGAGGGCCGCACGACCGCCGAGATCCGCGAGCAGCGCCCGGGCTGGAACGTGTGGGACGACGGCGCCCCGGGCGGCGAGACCGCCGCCGAGGTCGGCGTCCGTGCCGACCGCGTGATCGAGCGGGCACTCGCCGCCGGCGGCGACGTGGCGGTGTTCGCGCACGGACATCTCCTGCGCGTGCTCGGTGCCCGCTGGGTCGGCCTCGAGGCCGTCTACGGGGGGAACCTCGCGCTCGATACCGGCGCGGTGTGCGAGCTCGGCTTCGAGCGCGAGCGGCGCGCGATCTGGCTTTGGAACGACACGTCCCACCGGCGCTGATCGAGCAGCATCACACCAGTTTCAGTACGCGCGCACGTCCGGCCAGGCGAGCTCGACGCCCGCGCGTACGAGCTCGTCTTGGAACTCGCCGAGCTGACGGGGGTCGGCGCGGACGGCGCGCGGGACCGTGCCGGTGGTGGCGCAGCGGGCGGCGAGGTGGCCGGCGGCCTCGCCGGCGTTCCACTCGACGGGATGGAGTCGGTAGGCGCCGTTGGTGATGTGCGTGGTCGCGATGTTCTTCGCGCCCGCGAGCAGGTTGTCGAGCCGCACAGGGATCAGCGCGCCGAGCGGGATCCGGAACGGGCAGCAGGCGATGTCGATGTACGGGTCGCCGCCCGTCGAGGGGTGGAGGTCGATCCGGTACGCGCCGATGCCGACGCTGTCCGGGTACGGCACGGCGCCGCGGTCGCCGCGGACGGCGTGCGCGATGTCCTGCTCGACGACGGTCGTCTCGCCTCTGATGCGGCGCGACTCGCGCACGTAGACCTCCTCGGCCAGCCCGTCAGGGCTGTCACCCGCGACGTCTGCGCGGAGACGCAGGCCGGGCAGCCCGGCCTCCGTCTGCAGCCAGTGCAGGAAGCTGAGGCTGAGCTGCCTCGCGGCCGCGTCGTGCCTCGCGGCGCCGTCGCCGAGGACGTTGCCGCCGAGGTAGTCGACCTGCGGCCAGTTGACGAGCGTGATGTCGCTCGCATAGGTGCCGGGCATGAAGTTGCCGCGGGCGGCGATGCGGCGGAACAGCCACAGGTCGCGGTCTAGCTCGGGGTCCGCGAGGTCGGGGCCGATCTCCGCAGGGTCGCCCGGCGGGTTGGGGTTGATCGTCCGGTCGATCGGGCGGTTCGTGCGCGGATCGGGTGCGCTGAGGCTGAACCGCTCTGCGAACGACTCGTAGCCCGCGGGCCGCGGGATCGTGTGGTCCTCGCCCTCGAGGTGGTCGACGGCGAAGCACGCGGTGACCGGCTGGAGGTTCTCCGGTTGTGCTTGCGCAGGCGCATGCGGCTCGCCGGTCTCCTCGCGTGACTCGAAGCCGGTGACGTGCTCAGCGCCGCACAGCGGCAGCAGGTCTCCGGTCTCGGTGGCGTCGATCACCATCGCCGGGTGGATCACGCGGTCGCCGGCCGCGACCGCCGTGACGCGCTGGCCGTCGACCTCCGCGCCCCGCAGCTCGTGTTCGAGCAGCACCTCGATCCGCCCGCTCGAGCGGTGGGCGGCGAGCATCGCCTCGAGCACCGCCTGCGCCACCCGCGGCTCGTGGGCGAGCGCGCTCACGCGCGCCGCGCCGGGATTGAGGCGCGGGTTCGCCCGGGCGGCGCTCGTCAGCGGGTAGTGCGCGCGGTAGTACGCCCGGATCCCGTCGCGCAGCGCGCGGTAGCGGGCCGTGCAGCCGAAGCGCTCGATCCACGGGTGCTCGTCCGGCGGCACCGCCTGGCTCGTGAGCTGGCCCCCGATCCGCCGCTCCCGCCCGGCGAGCACCACGCTTGCGCCGCGGTCGGCGGCGGCGAGCGCGGCCGCCACGGCGCCGAGCCCGGCGCCCGCGATCAGAACGTCGGCGCGGCGCTCAGTCGGGCGGATCCTGCGGCGTGCGGAACTCGCCACCGTCGATCAGCTCGATGCGGTAGCCGTCGGGATCGGCGACGAACGCGATCAGCGGCAGCTCGTCGCGGTCGCCGGGCCGGTACGGCGGCTTCTCCGGCTGAACGCCGAGCGGCTCGAGGTCGGCCAGGACGGCACCGATGTCGTCCACGGTCACCGCCATGTGGTTGTAGCCCGTGCCGAGGTCGTACGGCTCGTCGTGGCCGCGGTTGACCGTGAGCTCGAGCACGTCACCGCCGCCCGGAAGCCCGAAGTAGAGGTTGTACGCCGAGCTGAAGTTCAGCCGCCCGCGAGGCTCGAAGCCGAGCGCGCGGTAGAAGCGCTCGGAGGCCTCCGGGTCGCGCACGCGCACGCATGTGTGGACGTACTGGCGAGTCATGGGTCGACGGATTGTGCACGATCGCCCGGCACCGCGATCCCCGACTCGTAGGCCAGCACGACGGCCTGGACGCGGTCGCGGATTCCGAGCTTCATCAGCAGCCGGGCGACGTGCGTCTTGACCGTCGTCTCGCTCACGATCAGCTCGGCGGCGATCTCGGCGTTGGAGAGGCCGCGGGCGACGAGCTTGAAGACCTCGACCTCGCGCGCGGTCAGCTCGTCGAAGCCGGACGGCGGGGCGGCGGCAGGAGCGGCGCGGGCGAACTCGTGGATCAGGCGGCGGGTGATGGCCGGGGCCAGCAGGGCGTCGCCCCGCGCGACCACGCGGATGCCGGCGGCAAGCTCCTCGGGCGGGACGTCCTTGAGCAGGAAGCCGCTGGCGCCGGCGCGCAGCGCCTCGTAGACGTACTCGTTGAGGTCGAAGGTCGTGAGCATGAGCACGCGCGCGGGTGAGTCGCCGCCGGCCGCCACCACGCGCCGCGTCGCCTCGATCCCGTCGAGCTCGGGCATGCGGATGTCCATCAGCACGACGTCGGGCGCGAGCCGGCGCACCTGCTCGACCGCCTCAGTGCCGTCCGCCGCCTCGCCGACCACGCCGATGTCCTCCTCGGCGTCGAGGATCATCCGGAAGCCGGCGCGCACGAGCGCCTGGTCGTCGGCGATCAGGACGCGGATCACAGTGGGAGCCTCGCCACGACCTCGAAGCCGCCGCCGGCCCGTCGGCCGGCGCGCAGCGAGCCCTCGTACAGCCGCATCCGCTCCTCCATGCCGACCAGCCCGTGGCCCCCGCCCGACCCGTTGACCGCCGGGGCGCCGCGGTCGACGATCTCCAGCTCGAGGTGGGCGGGCTCCCAGCGGACCGTGACCTCGGTCGGCGCCGCGCCCGCGTGCTTGATCGCGTTCGTGAGCGCCTCCTGGACGACGCGGTAGGCGGCCAGGTCCTTGCCCGGCGGGAGCGGGCGGGCCTCGCCCTCCACCGTCAGGTCGACAGGCAGCCCCGCCGCCCGCGTGCGCTCCACCAGCGCGTCGAGGTCGCGCAGCGTCGGCTGCGGAGCGCGCTCGTCGCCGTGGTGCAGCACGCCGAGCAGCCGGCGCATCTCGGCCAGCGCGGCGCGGCCGGTGTCCTCGATCGTGGCCGCGGCCTCGACCGCCCGCGCGGGGTCGCGCTCGAGGATCCTCCGGGCGCCACCCGCCTGCACGACCATCACGGAGACGGAGTGTGCCACCACGTCGTGCATCTCGCGTGCGATCCGGCGCCGCTCGTCGGCCGCGGCGCGCGCGGCCTCCTCCTCGTGCGCCTCCTGCGCCCGCACCGCCGCCTCGTGCAGCTCCTCTGTCAGCCGCGTGCGCGTCCGCACGCCGCGACCGGCGAGCCAGGCGAGGAGCGCGAACGCGGTGGGGAAGACGTAGTCGGTGAAGACCTCGGCGAAGCTCGCCGAGATCGCGGCCATGCCGATCACGACCAGGAACGGCGCGATCTGCGCCGAGCGGCCCTCGGTGTACGCGCCCATGGCATAGGAGATGAAGAGCACGGCGACGAGCGGCGTCTGGAGCGGCTCGACGTCGCTGCCGAGCGCATTGGACGCCAGCCACACGCCCAGCACGAACGCGCCGACGGCCAGCGGCCGGCGGCGCCGCCAGGCGAGCGCGGCGTAGGCGAGCCCGGCGAGGACGGCGACGGGGAGCCAGGCGCCGTCCTCGAAGCGCACGGCGAGCTCGATCTCGCCGACTACCACGAACACGGCGGCGATCGCGATGTCGATCCGCCGGCGGTCGAGCCGGCGGGCTCGACGGAGCAGCGCGCTCATGCCGTACCGGCCGACGCGGCCTCGCGGACTCGGGCCTGACCGTCGAGCGGCAGCCGTGCGCGGACGGCGTGCCCGCCGTCCCGCCGCGCACCCGCACGCAGCGTCCCGCCCGAGAGCGTCACCCGCTCGCGGATGCCGAGCAGCGGCCGCGCGGGCGAGTGGCCGTCGTCGGTCACCTCGAGCTCGACGTGATCGGAGCCGTACGTCAGCTTCACGCGCGCGAGCCCTGCCTGCCCGTGCTCGAGTGCGCCGCCGAGCGCCTCCTGCACCACGCGGTACGCCGTCAGGTCGACGCCGATCGGCAGCTCGCGCGCCTCGCCCTCGACCGAGAGCTCGACGGGCAGACCGGCCGCCTGGACGCGCTGCACCAGCGAGCCGACGTGCCGCAGCGACGGCTGCGGCGCCAGCGCCAGCTCCTCGTCCTCGCGGCGCAGGACGCCGAGCAGCCCGCGAATCTCCGCCAGCGCCTCGCGGCCGGACGTCTCGACGGCGTGGAACGCCTCCGCGGCACGGGCCGGGTCGCGCTCTGCCAGCCGGCGCGCGCCCGACGCCTGCACGACCATCGCGCTCAGCGCGTGGGCGACGACGTCGTGCAGTTCGCCCGCGATTCGGGTGCGCTCCTCGACCGCGGCGAGGTTGGCCTGCTCGCCGCGCTCGCGCTCGAGCCGCGCCGCCTTCTCGCGCAGCGCACGGTTCAGCCCCGCGCGGTGCCGCAGTACGCGGCCGAGCAGCACAGGGCCGAAGATCAGCGCGCCCGCGCCGACGACATAGTTGCCGGGCGAGTCGTCGAACGCGTCGAGTGCCATCGACGCCCACATGCCGGCCACGCCGTACGCGGTCAGCAGCCACACCACCCGGCCCTCGAGATGCCGCCCGATCCCGTAGAGCACGAGGATCGCGGCGAAGAACGGCGAGACCATGTGGTCGATGTAGTCCTCGCCCAGCGAGTTGCTCACGATGAAGAACGGCACCGCGGCGAGCGCGGCGGCAGCCGGGACGACGCGGCGGACCGCCAGCGTGGCCGCGGTCGCCAGCAGCAGCAGCGCGACCCATCCCTTGCCGTCCGCGTCGGCCGGGACGAGCAGGAACAGCTCGGCGAGCGCCTCGACGTAGAACGCGCCGGCGAGCAGCAGATCGGCGCGGCGGGGGTCCATGGCACGGAGGCGGGCGAGCATCGCGCGGAGCACCGTACAACGCGCGCGGACGCGCATCGTCGTCCGCTCTGACGATCCTGCCGTCCTCCGAAAGGACGACGCGGGCGCCGTAACGATGCCCGGACGGTCGCGGGCGACGATCGCCCCATGACGCACGGGATGAAGTCATCCTCGAGGATGACCGGGGGTCGTCCAAACGGCGATGCAGAATCGTCAGGGCGACCGACGACACGTGGCGCCGTGGAGGCGAAAGTGCCCGCCATGAGGACATGGACGGCCACGACCACGACGGCGGCACGCCCCCAGGACGTGCTCGAGGTGCTCACCGACCCGGAGGCCTGCGCCCGCTGGGCGCCGCTGCCCTTCGACGTCGAGGAGCTCGACGGGCGGCGCCTCGCCGCCGGCAGCCGGGCCCGCGTGAGCGGGAAGCTGGCCGGCCGGCGCGTGGGCTTCGACGTCGCGGTCCACGAGGCCTCAGGGCGCGGGCTCTCGCTCGCGGCCGACGGTCCCGTCGGGTTCGACGTGGCGTACGAGCTCGCGGCCGTCGATGGCGGCAGCGAGGTTCGCGCGTCCGTCTCCGTCCGTCCGTCGCGCGGCATCGCCGGGCGTCTCCTCGCCGAGGCGACGAGCGCTCTGCTGTCCGCCGGTGCCCTCGAAGCCGCCGTCTCCCGCATCGCGCGCGAAGCGGTTGCCGTCTGATCCCCCAACGGAGGTCTCTCCCCTTGTCCGCTCTCCTCGAAGCACCCCCCTCGACCGGCACGGCCGTCGCCGCGGCCGGGCTCACGCGTACCTACGGCACTGGCGACTCGGCGGTGCACGCCCTCCGCGGCGTCTCGCTCGACCTTCCCGCCGGCCAGTTCACGGCAGTCATGGGCCCGTCGGGCTCCGGCAAGTCGACGCTCATGCACCTGCTCGCCGGGCTCGACACGCCCAGCGCGGGCACCGTCACCGTCGCCGGCCAGGACATCACGCGCATGAAGGACCGCGACCTGACGCGCCTGCGCCGCAAGCACATCGGGTTCGTGTTCCAGTCGTTCAACCTGCTGCCGACGCTGTCGGCGGAGGAGAACGTCGTCCTGCCGCTGGCGATCGCCGGTCGCAAGCCGCCCGCCGCCGAGATCGACGCGCTGCTCGAGCGTGTCGGCCTCACCGAGCGGCGCAGCCACAAGCCGGCGCAGCTCTCCGGCGGCCAGCAGCAGCGCGTGGCCATCGCCCGGGCGCTGATCACCCGGCCGACCGTGCTGTTCGCCGACGAGCCCACCGGCAACCTCGACTCCGAGGCCGGCGCCGGCATCCTGCGCCTGCTGCGCGACGCCGTCGCCATCGACGGGCAGACGACGCTGATGGTCACGCACGACCCGCGCGCCGCGGCGATCGCCGACCGCGTGCTGTACCTGACCGACGGCCGCGTCGTGGCCGACCTCGCCGGCCCGTCGGAGGCCGACATCCTGCGGGTGATGAACCGATGATCAAGGTCACCCTCAAGGGCCTCGCGGCGCGGCCGGTGCGCACGCTGCTCAGCGCCCTCGCCATCGTCGTGGGAGTCGCGTTCGTGGTCGCGGCGCTCACGCTCACCAACGCCATGCGCGGCGCCGCGGACTCGCTGTCGAGCGCCGCCTACAACGGCACGGACGCCGTCGTGACCGCCGAGACCACGTTCCAGCCCAGCTCCGACGGCTGGGGTGAGACGCCGGCGCTGCCGGCGACCACGCTGGAGCAGGTCCGCCGCGCTCCCGGCGTCGAGGTCGCGGTCGGTGACATCACCACCGACACGGCGCAGATCATCGATCGCAAGGGCGAGCCCGTCGGCGACGGCCCGTACTTCGGCAGCGGCTTCGACGCCCGCACGCCGGGCGCCGAGCGGCTCACCCCGTTCCGGCTACAGGACGGTCGCTGGGCGACCGGACCGGGCGAGGTCGTGATCGACCAGGGCACCGCCGAGAAGCAGGACTACGCCGTCGGCGGCACCGTCGAGGTCGCCACCAGCGGCGAGGCCAAGAAGTTCGAGATCGTCGGCGTGGCGACGTTCGCCGACGTCAAGTCGATCGGCACCGCCACGTTCGCCGTCTTCGACCTCGAGCAGGCACAGACGCTGTTCGCCAAGGACGGCTACGACCGCATCCTCGTGGCCGGCGGCACGCTCGACCTGGCGGAGGCGGCCGGCGACGGCACGCTGATCCGCTCGGCCGCCGCCGACGATCGCTACGACCTCGGCGGCCTGAGCGACTTCGTCGACATCCTGCGCACGATCCTGCTCGCCTTCGCCGGCGTGGCGATGGTCGTGGGCGCGTTCACGATCTTCAACGCGCTCTCGATCGCCGTCGCCCAGCGCACCCGGGAGCTGGGGCTGCTGCGCATGGTCGGCGCCAGCCGCCGCCAGGTGCGGCGGACGGTGCTCATGGAGGCGCTCGCCATCGGTCTCGGCGCGTCCGTCGCCGGCATCGGCGCCGGGCTCGTCCTGGCCATGGGGCTGGACAGCCTCTTCAGCAGCATGGGCCTCGGCTTGCCGATGGCCGGGATGTCGCTGAGCGGCGGGACCGTCGCAGCCGCGCTGCTCGTCGGCGCCGGCGTGACGCTGGTCGCGGCCATGTTGCCGGCGCGCCGGGCGACCAAGGTCGCGCCGGTGGCCGCGCTGCGCGACGCCGCCGACACGGGTGCACGCCTGCGGCTCCCGGGCCGCGCGGTGCGTGCGCTCACCGGGCTGATCGGCCGGCCGTCGGCGATCGTCGGCGGCTCGGCCGGTGGGCTGGCTCGCCGCAACGCGATGCGCCATCCAGGGCGTACGGCGGTCACGGCGTCCGCACTGCTGATCGGGGTCGCGCTCGTGACGGCGGTCACCGTCGTCGCCCAAGGCCTCAAGGACGTCTCCGCCGGCTCGCTCGAGCGGCGCGTCCAGGCCACCGCGGTGGTCACCAACGCGGACGGCTGGTCGCTCATCGACCCGGCCGTCGAGCGCGCTGCCGCCAACGCGACGGGCGTCACCGCGGCGACCTCCGTGCGCCAGGACGGGGCGCTCGCGTTCGGGCAGGAGGAGGGCGTCAACGGCGTCGACCCGTCGACCATCACGAAGCTGTTCGCCTACGACTACAAGGCGGGCGGCCCCGAGGACGTGGCCGCCCTCGGCCGTGACGGCGCGCTGGTCGACGAGGGCTGGGCGAAGGAGCACCTCCTCGGGGTCGGCGACGAGTTCACGGTCACCTCGGCGAAGGGCACGACGGTCGATCTGACCGTGCGCGCGATCGAGGAGTCCCCGGTGCTCGACATCCTCGGGCTGGGGCCGATCACGATCTCGCGCGAGGCGTTCGACGGCGCCTTCGCCGCGGAGCGCAACCGGTTCACGCTCGTGGCCGGCGAGCCCGAGGCCGTGAGCAGGGCGCTGGCCGCCTTCCCGGAGGTGGAGGTGTTCAGCAAGGAGGCCTTCATCGACAAGCAGACGGAGTGGATCGGCACGATCCTCGGCGTCCTGTGGGTGCTGCTGGCGCTCGCGGTGATCGTCTCGCTGTTCGGGATCGTCAACACGCTGGTGCTCGCCACGTTCGAGCGCCGGCGCGAGCTGGGCACGCTGCGGGCGATGGGCATGTCCCGCCGCCAGCTGCGCCGCATGGTGCGCCACGAGAGCGTGATCACGGCGCTCATGGGCGCGCTGCCCGGCATCGGTGTGGGGCTCGGCCTCGCCGCGGCGATCACCGCCGCGCTGAGCGAGTACGGGCTGGAGTTCGCGATCCCGGTCGGCGCCCTCGTGGCGATCGCCGTGGTCGCGACGCTGGCGGGCATGGCCGCGGCCGTGCTCCCGGCGAGGCGCGCCGCGAGGACCGACGTCCTCACCGCGCTCGCCTACGAGTGAATTAGGACCCACCCACCCGAGGCCCCGGCGCTCTAGCGTCGGGGCCTCGGGGAGCTCAGCAGCCGCCGGGGCCGACCTGCGTCATCGTCCGCGTCGTCCCGTCGACCACGAACTCGCGGCACTGCGGCGTCTCGCCCCGCCGGAAGTAGGCCGAGAGGCGCTCGAAGCCGCTGTTGCCGACGATGTGCGTGGTGCTCGCCTCGTCGGCGTGGCCCGCGAACGGCGACGTGTAGCCGGGCGGGCCGAAGCTGCCGGTCAGCGTCGTGCCGGGCTCCGACGCCTCGCCGCGCGTGCCGACCGTGACCATGTCGGCCGGGATGTTCAGGCCGCGCAGCCGCGCCTGGATCTCGCGGCTCTGGGAGTAGGGCACGAGGCCGTCGTCGGCGCCGTGGACCAGCGTCACCCCGCGCACGCCGGAGGCCTTGATGTCCTCGGCCCGGAGGACGACGGTCCGCTGCGCGTACTCGCCCGGCTTGGACTCGATCGGGCCGCCCATCTCGCGCTCGATGTCCTCGGTGGCCTGCGCGGCGAGCACGTTGCCGGTCCCGGCGAGCACCCGGGCGGCGGTGTAGATCTCGATCACGTTGACCGCGCCCTCGATGTCGAACCACTGGTCGAACAGCGGCGCGCCCGTCGTGCGCTTGGCGCGCGAGGCGACGGCGAGGCCGGACGCGTTGCCGCCCATGCTCACGCCGTAGGCGACGATGCTGGGGAGGCGAGGGCAGGCGCGGTCGAACAGCTTGGCGGCGGCGATCGAGTCGGCGGCGCCCTCGGAGACCTGCCAGCCGCGCGAGCGCGGCAGCGTCGTGCCCGGGTAGGGCGGCCCGTCGATCTGGCCGCGGTAGTTCATGGCGAGCGCGATGACGCCTTCCTGGGCCGCCGTGCGCTGGATGTGCTCGGCCCACGACCGGGCGGTGTGCGTGTAGCCGTGGAAGAAGGCGACGAGCCCCTTCGGCTTCGTGGCCGGGAGCGCGTAGAGGCCCCATGCCTGCTGGCCGGCCACGGCGACCTCGAGCCGCTGGACCTTGGCGGGATCGCCGGTGCAGCCCACGTTCGTGGTGCGGGCGGCGGCGGAAGCGGTGGGCGCGGCGCAGCGAGCAGGAGCGCGGCGGCGAGGGCGATGACGATCGATCGGGGCACGCATCGCGAGTACCCCGGTCCGCCCCCGTGAAACAGCGGGCCTACGCGATCGCGGGCGCGTCCGGGAGCCGGGCCAGCGCGGCCTCCATGTCGGCGTCGGAGAACTCCGGGTCCTCGAGCGTGCCCGCCAGGTACGCGTCGTAGGCCGCGAGGTCGAAGTGGCCGTGGCCGCAGAGGCCGAAGAGGATGACCTCGGCGTCGCCGCGCTCGACCTCGTCGATCACGGCCCGGATCGCGTGCGCCGGCTCGGGCGCCGGGATGATGCCCTCGGTGCGCGCGAAGCGCACCGCCGCCTCGAAGGTCTCGTTCTGCCGGTAGGCGCGGGCCTCGATCCGCCCCGCCTTGACGAGTCCGCACAGCATCGGCGCGTCGCCGTGGTAGCGCAGGCCGCCGGCGTGCACCGGCGCGGGGACGAAGTCGTGCCCGAGCGTGTACATCGGCATCAGCGGCGTGAGGCCGGACGTGTCGCCGAAGTCGTAGTGGTAGACGCCGCGGGTGAGCGTGGGGCACGCCGCGGGCTCGGCGGCGACCAGGCGCACCTCGCTGCCCGCGCGCAGGAACGGGAAGCACAGGCCGGCGAAGTTCGAGCCGCCGCCGACGCAGCCGACGATCACGTCGGGCTCGTCGCCTGCGAGCTGCATCTGCAGGATCGCCTCCTGGCCGACGACCGTCTGGTGCAGGAGCACGTGGTTGAGCACCGAGCCGAGCGCGTAGTTGGCCTCGGGGTCTTGAGCGGCCACCTCGACGGCCTCCGAGATCGCGATCCCGAGCGAGCCGGTCACGTGCTCGGCCTGGCCTCGGCCCGACTGCGTGCGGTCGGACGGCGAGCGGTGCACGGTCGCGCCCCAGGTCTGCATCATCGAGCGCCGGTACGGCTTCTGGTCGTAGCTCGAGCCGACCATGAAGACCTCGCATCCGAGCCCGAACAGCGAGCAGGCGAACGCCAGCGAGGAGCCCCACTGGCCGGCGCCGGTCTCGGTCACGAGCCGCTTGATGCCGGCCTGCGCGTTCTCGTACGCCTGCGGCACCGCGCTGTTGGGCTTGTGCGAGCCGGCCGGCGAGACGCCCTCGTACTTGTAGTAGATGCGCGCCTTCGTTCCGAGCGCCTCCTCGAGGCGCCGCGCGCGCATCAGCGGGGTCGGCCGCCACAGCCCGTAGGCGCGGCGTACGGCCTCCGGGATCTCGATCTCCGGCTCCGGGGAGACCTCTTGGGCGATCAGGCCCATCGGGAAGATCGGCGTGAGATCCTCGGGCCCGGCGGGCTGCCCGGTGGCGGGGCTGAGCGGCGGGAGCGGGTCGCCCGGCAGATCGGGCAGGAGGTTGATCCAGTGCGTCGGGATCTGCTCCTCGGAGAGCAGGAATCTGGTCGGCTCAGTCATGTTGTGACGATCCTACGTCTCGCGCTCGCTTTGCGGCGGGACGCGCTTTAGGATCCGGCGCATCGACCCTTCCGCGGGGGAGGGTGACGCGACAGAAGGGCACCGTGATGACGAAGGTCATGTCCCTGGCGGGAAGCAGCAGGGAGGCACGCCGCACGCGACTGGCGCTCGTGCTCCTGGCCGCCGCGATCGTGGTGGCGGGCCTGATCCCCTGGGTCGGCGCCGAGGCGCGTGGCGGCGGGCATCACGGTGATGGACGCAACGACAAGCTGCTCTTCTTCGCGGCCGACGGCCTGCGCCAGGACATCGTGACCCGCTATGCCGACCGGCGCGCGGTGCCCGGGTTCCGCGACCTGCTCCGCAAGGGCACGCGGGCGTCCGGGAACGGCCTGCTGACGCAGGCGCCGCCGAACACGGGCGCCGGCTGGTTCACGCTCTCCACGGGGGCGTGGCCGGGCGTCCACGGCTCGACCAACAACACCTTCCACAAGAACGGCGACGCGTTCTTCGGCACCGGGACGAACCCTCCGCCTCGCACCGCGGCGTTCGACGCGGGCGTGCTGCAGGCCGAGACGCTGGCCCAGGCGGCCGAGCGCGGCGGCAAGAAGGTCGCCCAGATCGAGTGGGCCGGCGGTCGCAGCGGCGCGATCGACGGGCCGACGGTCGACTTCCGCAACTTCCGGTCGGGCCGCGGCGTCGTGACGAACTACGTCTCGCCGACGGACCTGCCGTCGTTCATCTCCTCCTTCGGGCTGCAATACGACCAGCAGCCCCCCGTCCCGGCCTCCGGCTGGACCGACGTGCCGACCTCGTACAGCCCCGCGCAGGAGATGCGCATGCGCGTGCTCGACGGCACTCCGGCCGTCGACAAGTACGGGCTCAACGCCTACATCTACGACAGCCGCGACGACGGTCGCACCGGCTACGACCGCGTGCTGTTCTCGCCGACCAAGGACGGCGACGACGCCGTCGGCGACCTGCGCGAGGGCGAGTGGGCCGACGTGAAGGTCAAGATCATCGGCTCGAACCTCGACGGCAAGACCGGCGCGATGCTGGTCAAGGTCGAGCGGCTGGCGGGCGACCTGTCGCAGGTCCGCCTCTTCCACACGTCGGTGACGCGGGCGATCGCCTCGTGGCCGACGTGGGAGGGCGAGCCGGGCTTCACCGGCGACTTCGAGGACTTCGTGGCCGAGCGCTTCCCGTCGTCGCAGGCCGGCGACTTCGCGATCCTCGAGGCGGGCATCGTCTCCGAGGAGACCTACGTCGAGCAGGGTCTGTACTGGGAGACCGGCCACCGGCCGCTGATCAAGTACATCCTGAACGAGTACCGGCCGGACCTGGCCATGGTCGGCTACCCCGTGACCGACGAGTTCCAGCACCAGTTCCTCGGCTTGGTGACGCGCCGGCTGCCCAACGGCGCCGCCAACCCGGCCTACGACGACGTCCAGGTCAACGGCACGCCCGACGGCCGGGTGCGCCAGCGCGAGGCGTTCATCCGCCGCGCGTACAAGGGCGCCGACGCCACGATGCGGCTGGCGCAGGCCAAGCTGCGCGACCGCGACCTGACGACGTTCGTCAGCTCCGACCATGGCTTCGCGCCGCAGTTCGCGGCGATCGACGCCAGCAAGGTGCTCGTCGACCTCGGGTACCTCTCGGCGCCGCAGACGTCGAACTGCCGTGTCGCCACCGGCGAGACGATCGGCAAGGCCAAGGCCTGCTGGGCCGGCGGCGCGGTGCAGATCTACCTCAACCTCGCCGGGCGCGACCCGGCGGGCGGCAACCTGCTGCAGGTGGCCGCCGCGGACGAGGCGGCCACGGTCGCCCGGATCAAGGCGGCGTTCCTCGCCCTCGCGGACCCGAACGACTGGACCGGCGACGGCCAGCCGGAGGGCTGGGACGTGATCGACCGCGCGTTCACGAAGGCCGAGGCGCGCTACATCCCCAACGGTGCGGGGCGCACGGCCGACATGGCCCATCCGACGCGGACCGGCGACCTCGTCGTGTTCTCCTCGCCGCCGTACCAGTTCGACGCGGCCACGCCGGGCACGCTGATCGCGCTCTCGGCGTTCTTCGGCCAGCACGGCTACGTGCCGGACGTGAAGAACCTCGCCGGCAACACGAACATGCGCGCCACGTTCATCGCCGGCGGTGACGCCATCCGGCGCGGCGTCGCGCGCAACGTCCGCAGCATCGACCTGGCGCCGACGGCGGCGTTCCTGCTCGACATCCCGACGCCGGGCCACAGCCAGGGCGTGGTGCGGCGCGACATCATCGACAAGGGCCGCAAGTACACGCCGGTGTCGATCGTCGGGCTGAACGACTTCCACGGCCAGCTCGACCCGGCGACCGTGACGATCGACGGGCGCACCGTGCCGGCGGGCGGCGCGGCACAGCTCGCGACGATGTTCGACGAGGAGGCGGCCAACCTGCCGCGCAAGTCGCTGCTGCTGGCAGCGGGCGACAACGTCGGCGCTTCGCCGCCGAACTCGGCACTGCTCCAGGACCGGCCGGCGATCGACGTCGAGAACGCCTGGGGCCTCGACGCCACGAGCTACGGCAACCACGAGTTCGACTTCGGGGTCGCCCGCATCCTCCAGCACCTGGATCGCGCCGAGTTCCCGTTCCTCTCGACGAACATCGTCGAGGAGTCGACGGGCCGTGCGCCACCGTGGATGGACACGTCGGCGGTCTTCCGAGTGAACGGCGTGAAGGTGGGCGTGATCGGCTCGACGGTGCGGGCGACGCCCGAGCTCGTCAAGCCGGAGAACACTGCCGGGCTCGTGTTCCTCGACGAGGCGCAGCGGATCCGGAGGGAGTCGACGAAGCTGCGCCGGCGTGGCGTGAAGGTCCAGGTCGTGGTCATCCACGAGGGCGCGCTGGCCGGCGCCAACCGGGTCGCCGCGCAGCCCGCGGCCGACTGGTCGGGCCCGATCACCGGGATCGTGGAGAACATCCAGAGCACGACGGTCGACCTTGTGGTCGCCGGGCACACGCACCGGCCGGCCAACTTCTTCGTCGGCCGGATTCCGGTGACGGAGGGCTTCAACGCCGGGGCGAGCTACACGGTCGCGCAGCTCATGGTCAAGCGCGGCGACGTCGCGTGGGCCGGCACGGCGGTACGGATCGCCAAGAACCTCGGTGTCGCCCAGCGGGCCGACGTGAAGGCGATCGTGGACGCGGCCAACACCGAGACCGCGCCGCTGCGCAACCGGGTGATCGGCGCGCAGGCCGAGGCTGGCGGCGACATCCTGCGCGATCCGGCGCGGCTCAAGGAGTCCGAGATGGGCAACCTCGTCACGGACGCGATGCTCGCCCGCTACCCGGAGGCCGAGGCGGCCATCACCAACTCGGGCGGCCTGCGCGCCGACCTGTTCTACGCGCCGGCGGCGGGGGCGCCCGACGGGCCGGGTGAGATCACCTTCGGTGAGGTGTTCGCGGTGCTCCCGTTCGGCAACTCGACGGTGGTCGAGACGGTGACGGGCGCTCAGCTCACCGCGGCGCTGGTGAACGGGTTCAAGCCTCCGTGCGGCGACGTCGCCGGCGGTACGGGACGCACGCCGCAGGTGGCGGGCCTGAGGATCCGGTTCACCTGCAGCGGGACCACCGCGGTCATCGCCGAGCTGTCCAAGGCACCGCCCGGCGGCGCGGTCACGCCGATCGGGCCGACCGACACGGTCCGCCTCGTCACCAACGACTTCATGTTCGCGGGTGGCGACGGCTACACGGCGCTCAGCGGCGGCACGGACGTGCTCCAGACCGGCGACGTGCTGCTCGACGTGGTGGTCGAGTACATCACCTCGATCTCGCCGGTCGAGCTGGCCGAGGCGGACGTCGAGGGCCGCATCACCGGGCCGTAGGCCGCACGTTCGAGGGGGGCTGCGAGCCGACGCTCGCGGCCCCCTTAGGCGCGAGCGCGAGTGCGGGCGAGCTTGACGCGCGACGTGGCGTCGAGCTCGGCCTTGCGCAGGCGGATCGCGTGCGGCGTCACTTCGACGGCCTCGTCCTCGCGCACGAACTCGAGCGCCTGGTCGAGCGAGAGGCGGCGCGGCGGCATGAGCCGCACGAGCACGTCCGACGTCGAGGAGCGCATGTTGGTGAGGTGCTTCTCCTTCGTGGCGTTGACGTCGAGGTCCTCGGCGCGCGCGTTCTCGCCGACGATCATGCCCTCGTAGACGTCCTCGCCCGGGTCGACGAACAGCACGCCGCGCTCCTGCAGGTTGAAGAGGGCGAAGCTCGCGGTCTTGCCGCGGCGGTCGGCGACGAGCGAGCCGGTGGGACGCAGGCGCAGCTCTCCGGCCCACGGCTCCCAGCGGTCGAAGACGTGGTGGAGCAGGCCCGTGCCCCGCGTCTCGGTGAGGAACTCGGTGCGGAAGCCGATCAGCCCGCGGGCGGGCACGAGGTAGTCCATCCGGACCCAGCCCGTCCCATGGTTGACCATCTGCTCGAGCCGCCCCTTGCGCAGCGCCAGCAGCTGGGTGACGACGCCGACGTAGTCCTCCGGCACGTCAATCGTCATCCGCTCGACCGGCTCGTGCGTGGTGCCGTCGATCTCGCGCGTGACGACCTGCGGCTTGCCGACGGTCAGCTCGAACCCCTCGCGCCGCATCAGCTCGACGAGCACGGCGAGCTGCAGCTCGCCGCGGCCCTGCACCTCCCAGGTGTCGGGCCGCTCGGTCTCCAGCACGCGGATCGAGACGTTGCCGACCATCTCGGCGTCGAGCCGGTCCTTGATCTGGCGGGAGGTGAGCTTGTCGCCTTCGCGGCCGGCGAGCGGCGAGGTGTTCTGGCCGACGGTGACGGAGAGCGACGGCTCGTCGACGGTGATCACCGGCAGCGGTCGCGGGTCGTCGGCGTCGGCCAGCGTCTCGCCGATCGTCACCTCGGGGATGCCGGCCACGGCGATGATCTCGCCCGGGCCCGCCTGGTCGGCCTCGACCCGGTCGAGCGCCTCGGTGACGTACAGCTCGGCGACCTTGGCCGGGGCGATCGTCCCGTCGGCGCGGCACCAGGCGATCGTCTCGCCGCGCCGGATCGTCCCGTGGCGGACGCGGCAGATCGCGAGGCGGCCGAGGTAGGGTGAGGCGTCGAGGTTGGTGACGTGGGCCTGCAGCGGGTGGGCGGGCTCGTGCTCGGGCGCGGGAACGTGCTCGACGAGCAGGTCCATCAGCGGGCTGAGGTCGGTGCCGTCCTCGCCTTCGGTGAGCGAGGCCCAGCCGGCCTTGGCGTTCGTGTACACGATCGGGAACTCGATCTGATCCTCGCGCGCGTCGAGGTCGAGGAACAGCTCGTAGATCTCGTCGACGACCTCGGCGATCCGCGCGTCCGGCCGGTCGACCTTGTTGACCACGAGGATCACCGGCAGCCGTCCCTCGAGCGCCTTGCGGAGAACGAAGCGCGTCTGCGGAAGTGGGCCCTCCGACGCGTCGACGAGCAGCAGCACGCCGTCGACCATCGTGAGCCCGCGCTCGACCTCGCCGCCGAAGTCGGCGTGCCCGGGCGTGTCGACGATGTTCAGCTTCGTCGGCCCGTACTGGACGGCCGTGTTCTTGGCCAGGATCGTGATCCCCTTCTCGCGCTCGAGGTCCATCGAGTCCATGACCCGGTCGGCCACGTCCTGGTTGGCGCGAAACGCGCCCGACTGCCACAGCATCGCGTCGACCAGCGTCGTCTTCCCGTGGTCGACGTGGGCGATGATCGCGACGTTGCGGAGGTCCTCGCGGCGTTGCACCGCCGGACACCTTAGGCGGCCCGCGCGAGCGCCCTCGACTGCTCGAGCGAGGGCAGGCGGCCCGTGCCGCCCGGGCCGGCGAGCGACAGCGCGGCGGCGGCGGTCCCGAGCCGGAGGGCGTCGAGCAGGTCGTCGCCGAGCGCCAGCCGGGCCGCGGCGGTGCCGGCGAGGACATCGCCCGCGCCCGTCGCGTCGACCACTGCGGGCGCCTCGGCGGCCGGGAGCTGGACGGGCTCGTCCGCCGCGGCGACGTACAGGCCGCGCTCGCCCATGGTCACCGCGACGGCGGCGGCGCCGAGCCGCCGCACCGCGGTCGCGGCCGCGCGCGGGTCGTCGGTCCCGAGCAGTGGGCGCGTGTCGTCCGGGCACGAC
The DNA here is from genome assembly GCA_963838655.1 of uncultured Solirubrobacteraceae bacterium. Classification (GTDB taxonomy): domain Bacteria; phylum Actinomycetota; class Thermoleophilia; order Solirubrobacterales; family Solirubrobacteraceae; genus DASSUW01. The sequence goes on from CAWIRW010000019.1 coordinate 139,360, forward strand.
GGCGTCACGAGCGCCGCGTGCGGGGCGACGCGGGCGAGCGCGGCGCGGGCGGCGCGGGCGCCGGTGAGCCGGTGGCGGAAGTTCGGGTCGTAGACGACGTGGCCGCCGGCCGCCCCGACGGCGGCGTCGACCGCGGCCGCGCACGAGCGCGAGAGCGCTTGGGTGATCCCGCTGACCAGCACGGCGCCGGCCTCGCGCACGGGCGCCTGCGCGACGTCGTCGGGCGACAGCGTCGAGGCGGCGCTGCCGTGCCGCGCGTAGACGAACTCGCCGCCCGCACCGGCGAAGTAGACCCCGTTGGGCTGGCGCCGCCGGAGCATGTGCGTGGTGTCGATCCCGCGCGCGGCCACGAACGCCAGCAGCCGCTCGCCGAGCTCGTCGTCGCCGACGGCGGTCACCAGGCCCACCGACGCGCCGGCCGCCGCGGCGGCGGCGGCAGCGTTGAGCGCGTCGCCCGAGAACGACAGCCGCAGATGGTCGGCATCGAGCAGCGGGACCGGGGCGGTCAGCTCGACCAGCACCTCGCCGAGCACGAGGACGTCGGTCACACCACGTCCGATCCCGAGACCGCGAACGCGCCGGCGTCGAGCCACTCCTGCACATGGTCGGCCCCGACGCCCCCGCTCGGCACGATGCGGGCGCCTGGCAGCACGGTGAGGAGGCTGCGCAGGTAGGCGGTCCCGCCGATGTGGGCGGGCCACAGCTTGGCGATGCCGCGCGCTGCCGCCCGCGCGATCTGGTCGGGCGTGAAGCCGCCCTCGATGAACACGGCGCCGCGTGCCTCGGCGACCGGTACGACGTCGGGCGCCGGGTACGGGCTGACCAGGAAGTCCGCGCCGAGGTCGAGGGCCGCCGTCGCGTCGTCGGCCGTCGTTACGGTGCCGACGCCGAGCAGCCCCTCGCCGCGCAGCTCCGCGAGCGCCTCCTGCCAGTCCCGCGTGGTGGTCGTCAGCTCCACGACGCCGCGGTCGCCGAGCAGCTCGCGCCCCCGCGCGATCGCCTCCTCCGCCGTCCCGACGCGCAGCACGGGAATCACCCGGGCGATGCGCAGCCGCTCGATCGTGGCTGCAGGTTTCAACGCCGTCATCGCGGGAATCATCCTTCCCAGTTTCCACGTGAACGAATCACGTTCCGTCACATGGAAAGCATCGACGAGTTACATACGACGGAGGAGCTGCTGCGCCTCGCCTGCGCAGGCCTGGAGGAGGCCGGCGCCCCGCCGCTGACCGCGGCGGCGGTCGGGGAGTCGCTCGTCGAGGCCAACCTGCGCGGGCACGACTCGCACGGCGTGCGCCGCGTGGCGCCGTACGTGCAGTTCGTGCGCGACGGGCACCTCGACCCGGCGGCGGAGCCGGTCGTCGGCGCACGCCACGGGGCCGTGGTGATCGTCGACGGCCAGCGCGGCTTCGGTCAGCTGGCCGCTCGGCTTGCGGTCTCCGAGCTGGCGGGGCTCGCCCGCGAGCACGGTGTCGCGGCCGCGGTGATTCGCCGGAGCAACCACATCGGCCGCCTCGGCGAGTACGTCGAGGCGCTCGCCGAGCAGGGACTGATCTCGCTCGCCTTCTGCAACTCGGATCCGACCGTGGCGCCGTTCGGTGGCCGCGAGCGGCGGCTCGGCACCAACCCGCTGGCGTGGGCCGCGCCGCGCCGCCCCCCGGCCCCGCCGATCGTCATGGATTGGGCGACGTCGGCGATCGCCGAGGGCAAGCTCGCGATCTCGCAGGCGCGCGGCGAGCCGGCGCCCGACGGCGTGATGCTCGACGCGGCCGGCGAGCCGTCGACCGATCCGGCGGCGTTCTACGACGGCGGTGCGCTGCTGCCGTTCGGCGCGCACAAGGGCTCGGGCCTGAGCGTGATGATCGAGCTCGTCGGCGGTGCGCTGTCCGGCATGGGCGTCTCGAGCCTCGCCGGGCATGGCGAAGGCAACGGCACGGTCCTGCTGGCGCTCGACGTCGGCGCATTCATGCCGCGCGAGGACTTCGAGGGCCAGGCCGAGGCGTTCTGCGCCGAGCTCGCCGGCACGGCGCCGGCGGCCGGCTTCGACGAGGTCCTCGTTCCCGGGGAGATCGAACGACGGAGGCGCGCGCGCCGCGCGCGCGAGGGGGTCCCGATCCCGGCCGCCACGTGGTCGGAGCTCGAGGCCCTGAAGGGAGGAGCACGAGCATGAACCGATTCACGCGCGACGGGCAGCAGCCCGCCACCGAGCCTGCCGACCCGAAGGCGCTGCGGCGCGTCGTCGCCGGCGCCACGGTCGGCACCGCCCTCGAGTGGTACGACTTCTTCATCTACGGCACGGCCGCCGCGTTGGTGTTCGGCGACCTCTTCTTCGACCCCGCCTCGGGGTCGGGGACGCTGATCGCGTTCGCGACCTTCGGCGTCGGCTTCGTCGTCCGGCCGGTGGGCGGCGTGATCTTCGGTCATCTCGGAGACCGGATCGGCCGGCGCGAGACGCTGATCGTCACCACGCTGGTGATGGGCCTCTCGACCGGCGCCATCGGCCTGCTGCCGACCTACGAGGAGGCGGGGTTGCTCGCGCCGCTGCTGCTCGTCGCGCTGCGCGTGCTGCAGGGCCTCGGGGCCGGTGCCGAGTTCGGCGGCGCGTCGACGCTGCTCGCCGAGCACGCGCCCGAAGGAGCGGCGGGGCTTCTTCTGCTCGTTCGCCCAGACCGGCGTGCAGATCGGCCTCGTGCTCGGGACCCTGGCCTTCCTGCTGGTCGCGCTGCTGCCGGACGACCAGCTCAACGCGTGGGGTTGGCGGGTGCCATTCCTGGCCGGCTTCGTGCTGATCGGCGTCGCGCTGTGGGTGCGCCTGCGCGTCGAGGAGTCGCCGGTCTTCCAGGAGGTTCGGCGCTCGCAGAAGGTCGTCAAGCTCCCGATCCGCGAAGCGATCGTGCGCTACCCGCGCAGCGTGCTCGTGGGCATCGGCGCGCACGTCTGCGACACGGCCGCGGCCTACATGTACGCGACCTTCACCGTCGCCTACGCGACCGACCAGCTCGGGATGACCAAGGGCGTGGTGCTGGGCGCGGTGGTCACCTACGGCATCCTGGTGATCGCGCTGCAGCCGATCTTCGGCGCGCTGTCGGACCGCATCGGCCGGCGCCCGCTGAACCTGTTCGGGGTGATCTTCACCGGCCTGTGGGCGTTCCCGTTCTTCGCGCTCGTGCAGACCGGCCAGCCGGCGCTCGTGTGGATCGCGCTGATCGTCGCGGCGACGCTCGGCTGGGCGCCGATGATCGCGGTGCAGCCCGCGTTCTACGCCGAGCTGTTCGGGGCGCGTGTGCGCTACACGGGCTTCGCCACCTCGCGCGAGCTGGGCGCCGCGGTGGCGGGCTTCTCGCCGCTCGTGTCGATCGCGCTGCTCGACGCCGGCGGCGACGAGCCGTGGCTGGTGGCGGCGTTCTTCGTCGGCCTGGCGGTGATCTCGCTGATCGCCTTCCTCTTCTCGGTCGAGACCAAGGACGTCGACATCGGCGAGATGGACCCCGCCCAGGAGGAGATCGTCACTGCCCGCCGGCGATCACGGAGGAGCCGCTGCATGGCCGGCCGGCGGTGAGACCTCGTCCACCTGGGACTCGGCGCCTTCCACCGGGCGCACCAGGCCGTCTACACGCAGGACGCGGGCGAGGATTGGCGTATCTGCGGGGTCGCCTGGCGCCGCCGCGCGGTGGTGGATGCGTTGCGCGCCTCGGGCGGTCGCTACACGGTCGTCGCGCGCGGCCCGGAGACGGACCGCGCGCGAGAGCTGCACGGTGATCCGCGAAGCTCTGCTGCGCGGCGGCCGAGGCCGAGGCAGTGATCGCTCGCGTGGCGTCGCCGTCGACCGCGCGTCGTCACGCTGACGATCACCGAGGGCGGCTACGCGCCGGACCCGGACGGGATGCTCGGGCTGCTGGCGCCGGCGCGGGCTGGCCGAGCGCGACGGCCGCGCGCGCCGCTGACGCGTCCTGTCGTGCGACAACATGCCGCGCAACGGCGAGCTGCTGCGGCGGGCGGTGACGGCGCTGTGCGACCCCGGCCCCGACATCGCGTTCCCGGCCGACGGTCGTCGACCGCATCGTGCCGCGTCCCGGAGCGACCCGCCTCACGGTCGTGCGCCGAGCCGTTCTCGCCAGTGGGTGATCGAGGACGCGTTCGCCGGCCCGCGGCCGGCGTGGGAGCGCGCGGGCGCGCAGCTCGTGGCCGACGCCCGGCCGTACGAGGCGATGAAGCTCCGCCTGCTCAACGCGAGCCACTCGGCGCTCGCTCACCTCGGGCTGCCGCGGGGCCACGCGACGGTGGCCGAGGCGATCGCCGACCCGGAGCTCGAGGCATTCGTCCGCCGGCTGCTCGCCGAGGAGCTGCTGCCGACCGTCCCCGCCGTGCCAGACGTCGACCTCGACGAGTACGTCGAGCGGATGCTCGAGCGCTTCGCCAACCCGCGGATCGCCCATCGCCTCGAGCAGATCGCCGGCGACGCCGAGCACAAGATCCCGCAGCGCCTGCTCCCGGCCGCCCGCGAGCTTCGCGCTGCCGGGCGCGAGCCGGTGCTGATCGAGCGCGTCGTCGCGGCCGCCGGCCTCTGAGTTCGGCCGCGCCCCGAGCGCGCTCGAGACCGCTCCGGCGGCGGCGGCGACCCGCGGGCCGAGCCGGAGCGCGTCGGCGGGCGAGAGCTCGACGGTGAGCGCGGAGACGCTGATCGCGTAGGCCGGCACCCCGCGATGGTCGCGGACCACGGCGCCGACGCACCGGATGTTGCGCTCGTTCTCCTCGTCGTCGACCGCGAACCCGCGCTCGCGCACGCGGTCGAGGTCGGCGCCGATCGCGGCCGGGGAGACGAGCGTGTTCGGCGTCCGCCGCTCGAGCGCGCCGCGGCGCAGCAGGTCGCGCGCCTGCCCGGGCGGCATCGCCGCCAGCAGCGACTTGCCGATCGCCGTGCAGTGCAGCGGGATGCGCCCGCCCACCCGGGAGGCGAACTGGTACGGCAGCCCGGGGTCGACGAGCTTCGCCAGGTACACCGCCCGGTCGTCGCTGAGCGTCGCGAAGTGCACGGTGTGCCCGACCTCGTCGTGCAGCTCGCGCAGCAGCGGCAGCACGTAGGCGGCCGCGTCGAGCTCGTGCAGCATGTCGCCGGCCATCGACAGCAGGCGTGGGCCGAGCACGTAGATACCGTCCCCCTCGGCGCGGGCGTAGCCGCGCTCGACCATGCCGCCCCAGGATCCGGTGCACGGTCGACTTCGGGAGCTGCGCGCGGCCGGCGATGTCGGCGAGCCGGTTGCCGCCGTCGGCGCGCGAGACGTCGAGCGCGTCGAGCACGGTGAGCGTCTTCTCGGTGGCGTCCATCGTCACGCGGCGGTCATGCCGCCGTCGACGACGAGCTGCGTGCCGGTGGCGAACGCCGCGCGGTCCGACGCCAGGTAGGCGACGGCCTCTGCGATCTCGTCCGGCGTGCCCAGGCGGCCGAGCGGCTGGCGCGCGGCGAGCGCGTCGCGCGACTCCCCGCGCTCGGCCACGACGCGGTCGATCCACGGCGAGTCGACGGTACCCGGGCAGACGCAGTTGATGCGGATGCCGTCCTCGACGTGGTCGACGGCGAGCGCGCGCGTGAAGGCGATCACCGCGCCCTTGGTGGCGCCGTACGCGGCGCGGCGCGGCACGCCCACCATGCCGGCGACCGACGCGACGTTGACGATCGAAGCCCCGCGTTGCATCCGCGGGAGCGCGTGCTTGCAGGCGAGGAACGTGCCGCGGGCGTTGACGGCGAACGCCTGCTCCCAGTCGTCGAGCTCGATGTCGGGCGTCCGCTCCGTCGTCGCCAGCACGCCCGCCGAGTTGACGAGCACGTGCACCTCGGGTCCGACAGCCTCGAACAACGCGCGTACCGACGCCTCGTCGGCGACGTCGGTGGCCACGAACGCGCCGCCGACCTCATCGGCGACCGCGCGGCCGGTCTCCTCGCTGCGGTTGGCGATCGTCACCCGTGCGCCGCCGGCCGAGAGCCGGCGCGCCACCGCGCGGCCGATGCCCGAGCCGCCACCCGTCACGACCGCGATCCGGCCCTCGAAGTCTCGTTCCATGTCACGGAAGATGTTTCCACACCGGCGACCGCCGAAACGCCTCAGCAACTCCTACCTCGTTGGTAGGATTACGCAACCGTGATCTTCACCACGAAGGCGGAGTACGGCGTCCGGCTGCTGATCCAGGTGGGGCTGCAGGGCGGCTCGCATCCGGTGTCGTTGAAAGCGGTCGCGGAGGCCGAGAACCTGCCGCTCGCATACCTCGAGCGGATCGCCGCGCTGCTCAAGAAAGCCGGCCTCGTGACGTCGGTCCGCGGCGCGCACGGCGGCTACGTGCTCGCGCGTCCGCCCGAGGAGATCACGATGGACGACGCGGTGCTCGCGCTCGAGGGCGCGATCGCGCCGATGGACTGCTTCCTCGACGATCGCGAGGCGCGCGTGCAGTGCTCGCACGTCGCCGACGGCGAGCACTGCGCGACCAAGCTGCTGTGGACGCGCGTGCAGATGGGCGTCATCAAGTCGCTGCAGCGCACGACGCTGGCCGAGCTCGTGGAGTTCGCCGCGCCCGCCACCGACACGACGACGACCCCCCTGGAGATTCATGGCTGACCTCGAGATCAAGAACCTGCACGTCGCCGCCGGCGACAAGCAGATCCTCAAGGGCGTGGACCTGCACGTCCGCTCCGGCGAGTTCCACGCGCTGATGGGCCCGAACGGCTCCGGCAAGTCGACGCTCGCCAACGCGGTCATGGGCCACCCCAACTTCGAGGTGACCGAGGGCCAGGTCCTGTTCGACGGCGTGGACATCACCGAGGCCGACCCGGACGAGCGCGCGCGGTCCGGGCTGTTCATGGCCTTCCAGTATCCGGTCGCCATCCCCGGCGTCACCGTCGCCAAGTACCTGCGCATGGTGATGAACGCCCACCGCGAGGCGCGCGACGAGCAGGCGATCTCGCTGAAGGACTTCCGCAAGACCGTCGAGGCGGCGATGGAGCTCACCAAAGTGCCGCGCGAGTTCTCGAACCGCTACCTCAACGAGGGCTTCTCGGGCGGCGAGAAGAAGCGCATGGAGATCCTCCAGCTCGCGCTCCTGAACCCGAAGCTGGCGGTGCTCGACGAGACCGACTCCGGGCTCGACATCGACGCGCTCAACACCGTCGCCACCGGCGTCAACACGGTCGCCGAGGGCTCGGACATGGGCGTCCTCATCATCACCCACTACCAGCGCATCCTGCACATGGTGCGGCCGCAGTTCGTGCACATCATGTTCGAGGGCCGGATCGTCAAGGAGGGCGGGCCGGAGCTCGTCGAGCAGCTCGAGAAGCGCGGCTACGGCTGGATCCGCGACGAGGTCGGCGCCGCGGCGTGAGCCTCACGGCGCCCACCGCCTCCGAGTTCCCCGTCCTCGCGCGCGAGGGCCTGGTCTACCTCGACTCCGCCGCGACGGCGCAGACCGCGCGGCCGGTGATCGAGGCGATGGACCGGTACTACACCGAGTACCGGGCGAGCATCCACCGCGGCGTCTACCCGCTGGCGACCGAGGCGACCGAGGCGTACGAGGCCGCGCGCGCGAAGGTCGCCGCCTTCGCCGGCTCGACGCCCGGCGAGACGGTCTTCACCCGCAACGCGACCGAGGCGCTCAACCTCGTGGCCTACTCGTGGGGCCGCGCCAACGTCGGTCCCGACGACCTCGTCGTGCTCACCCAGATGGAGCACCACTCGAACATCGTGCCGTGGCAGCTGCTCGGCTGCCGGCTGGAGTGGGTGCCGGTCACCGACGACGGGCTGCTCGACCTCGACGCGCTCGACGCCGCGCTCGCGCTCGGCCCGAAGGCCGTCGCGGTCACCCACGTGTCCAACGTGCTCGGCACGATCAACCCGATCGCCGAGATCGCCCGCCGCGCACACGCTGCCGGTGCGGTCGTGGTGGTCGACGGCGCGCAGGCCGCGCCGCACCTGCCGCTCGACGTGGGCGAGCTCGACGTCGACTTCTACGCCTGGACCGGCCACAAGGCCTACGGGCCGACGGGCATCGGCGTCCTGCACGGGCGCCGCGAGCTGCTCGAGGCGATGCCGCCGTTCCTCGGCGGCGGGCACATGATCGCCCGCGTCACCGAGGAGGGCTCGACCTGGGCGGAGCCGCCCGCGCGCTTCGAGGCGGGCACGATGCCGATCGCCGAGGCGATCGGGCTCGGCGCGGCGACCGACTTCCTCTCGGGCATCGGCATGGGCGCGGTGTGGGAGCACTCGCGCGACGTCGTCGGCTACGCGGCCGATCGCCTGCGCGAGGTCCCGGGCCTGACGCTCTACGGCCCGCCGGAGCTCGAGCACCGCGGCAGCCTGTGCGCGTTCTCGCTCGACGGCGTCCACCCGCACGACGTCGCCGAGATCCTCGGCCGCGAGGGCGTGTGCGTGCGCGCGGGCCACGCCTGCGCGCAGCCGCTGATGCGCCGGCTCGGCGTTTCGGCCACCACGCGCGCGTCGTTCGCCGTGCACTCGACACGCGACGAGGTCGACCGCCTGATCGACGCCCTCGGCACCGTGCGCGAGGTCTTCGCCTGACATGGACGACCTCTATCGCGAGAACATCCTCCAGCACTACAAGAACCCCCGAAATTGGTCCCCACCCAACCCTGAGCTGGAGAACCCGGACCTCGAAGCGGATGACTTGAATCCGCTGTGCGGCGACGAGCTCAAGGTGCAGCTCACGATCGATCCCGAAGGGAAGATCGAGGACGTGCGCTTCTCGGGCCACGGCTGCGCGATCTCGCAGGCGTCGGCGTCGATGACCTCCGACGAGATCGTGGGCATGCCGGTCGACGAGCTCTTGCGGCTCGACCGCGAGTTCGTGCTCGACCTGCTCGGGATCGACATCTCCGCCACGCGCATGAAGTGCGCGCTGCTCTCGCTCAAGGTCCTCAAGAGCGCGTCACTCGGCCACGCTGCGAGCTGGGAGCCCGACACTCCAGCCAGCCAGGCCGAGACGCGGTAGGTTCCCTCAGGTCACACGATTCGAGGGGGTCAGGATGTGCCTTCCAGGGACGATCGAGGCTGTCCGTGAGCAGGATGCAGCGGTGTCGCGCCGGGCGATGCTGGCCGGCGGCGGAGCCGTCGCGCTCGCCGCGCTGGTCCCGGGCGAGGCGGCCGCTCACGGCCGCCGGCGCAAGCACCGGCACGGCCACGGACACCATCACCGCGGCCGCGTGGCCGATCTCACGCATGAGTTCACGACCGACTTCCCGACCTACACGGGGTCGGTCACCTCGCGCCAGACCGTGGTCACGATCCCGGCGAACGGCTTCTACGCCCAGCGGTGGTCGTTCGACGAGCACACCGCCACCCACCTGGACGCGCCCGGCCACTTCACTGCCGGCGGCCGCCTGACCCCGCAGCTCACTCCCGAGGAGCTGATGCTCCCGGTCGCCGTGATCGACATCTCGCGCCGTGCCGCGAGCAACCCCGACGCGGAGGTGACGGCCGAGGACCTGCGCCGCTACGAGCGCCGCCACGGGCGGATCCCGAAGAACGCGCTGGTGGCGATGAACTCCGGCTGGGCGGCCAAGCTCGGCACGCCGGCGTTCCTCGGCCGCGACGCGAGCGGCACGTTCCACTTCCCGGGCTTCGCCATCGACGCGATCGAGTACCTGCTCGACCGTGAGCGCGGCGCGGCGATCGGCGTCGACACGATCAGCCTCGATCCCGGCAACTCGACGACGTTCCCGGTGCACGTCGCGTGGCTGGCGGCCGACCACTACGGGATCGAGGGCCTCGCCGGGCTCGACGACATCCCGCGTGAGGGCGCGGTGGCGAGCGTGGGCGTGATCCCATGGCAGGAGGGCTCGGGCGGCCCGGCCCGGGTGCTCGCGACCTACTAGTGCAGGAGCTGGCTCCGGGGCTGTGGCGCTGGACGGCGCGCCACGGCGAGTGGCATCCCGGCGAATGGGGCGCGGAGGTCGCCTCGTTCGCCGTGGACGCCGGCGACGCGACGCTGCTCGTCGACCCGCTGCTGCCCGAGGACGACGCGGTCGTGCTCGAGCAGCTCGACACGCTCGCCCCGGCGGCGATCCTCGTCACGATCCCGTACCACGCCCGCAGCTCCGAGCCGCTGGCGGAGCGCTACGACGTCCCGATCCACGGCCACCCGGCCGTCGGCAAGCGGCTGAAGCGCACGTCCCGCCTGCAGCCGCTCGACAGCCTGCCGGGCGGCGCCCGCGCCTACCCGATGGGCAAGCCGCGCCGGCACGAGACGCCGATCCACCTGCCGTCGCACCGCGCTCTCGTGTTCGGCGACGCGATCGTCACGACGCCCGAGGGCGACCTGCGCATCTGGCACCACGAGCGCGTCGACGACGCGCGCTGGCGCTGGTACCGCGAGCGCTTCGTCCCGACGCTCGCGCCTCTGCGCGAGCTCGACCTCGAGCGCATCCTCGTCACCCACGGGGAGCCGATCCTGCGAGACGGCGCCGCCGCGCTGAAGGACGCGCTCACGGCGCGGCCCTGGCACCACCACGCCTGATCAGAGCGAGACGCCGGTGATCTCCGGCAGCTCGTGCGGCTGCTCGTCGTCCTCCTCGAGCAGCAGCCGGCGGCGGTGGCGGCCGATGACCGTCGGCAGGATGCCGCCGCCGGCGGCGACGTTGATGACCGCCTGGTCGGAGATGCGCGTGAGCATGCCCGCGTAGCGCCCGCCGAGCGCGAACGGGTTGATGTTGAACCGCTTGAGGCGCATCTGGACGCGCCCGTCCTCGACGATCGGGAACATCTCCTCGGGGATCGGGACCAGCTCCTGCGCGATGAAGTCGCCCGCCTCGGCGTGCGCCTCGATCGTCGCCTCCCACTCGTCCTGGCCGGTCTCCGGGCCGAGCATGACGCCGCGCCCGCCGTAGTCGGACGCGGGCTTGAGCACGAGCCGCTCGCGGTTGTCGGCGACGAAGCTGAGCAGGTCGAAGGTCCACGGCCCGTAGGTCGCGCGGCCGGGGCGCAGGATCCGCGTCCACGGCAGCGTCTCGCGGATCCGCGCGGTCTCGGCGCCACTCAGCAGGTAGTCGAAGCGCGGGTCCTGCAGCAGCGCGAGCACCTTCTTGCTGCTCACGACGTTGGCGCGGAACGGGTTGACGACGCACACGCGCCCGTCGCGCGCCGCGGCCACGAGGTCGGTCCCGGCCGCCTCGGGTGTGAGCACGCGCCGGTACACGAGCTGGACCGGCTCGCCGCCCACGGTCAGCCGCGAGCCGTCGTACGCGACGTCGTCGACCGCCGCCACCACGGCCTCGATCCCGCGCTCCCCGGCTGCATCCGCGACGAGGCGGAACTCGGAGACGGTCGGGGTCCCGGCCACGTCGACGACCGCGAGCCGCGGACGCTCCGGCAGGTCGGAGTGCCGCGCGCGCAGGGAACCGTAGGCGTCGAGCAGCGTGTCGACCAGTGCGGGCAGCATCGGCGTGTAGAGCGTGTGGAAGACGCTGCGCACGCCCGGCAGGACGACGCCCTGACGCAGGGCCTCGAACAGCACGTCGCACCACCCGATGCCGGCCGGCGAGTCGGAGTTGAACTCGAGGAACTTGATGTCGTAGCGGTGCAGAAACGCGTCGAGCCGGCAGATCCGCGCCGGCTGCTCGAACCCCGGGTCGATCATCGCCAGCTCGTGCTCGGCGGCGGGCAGCGCCAGCTCCTCGCGCAGCGCGGCGTCCTCCGGATACGCGGCACAGAAGCGGTCGAGCACCGGCACGAGCGTGTGCACCGCGCGCTGCAGGACCCGCACCTGCCCGGGCGAGATGAAGTGCGGCATCAGCACGAACGGGATCGTCTGCTCGCCGTACGTGAACCCGTGGCCCGCGAGCCACGTAGCCACCTCGGACTCGATCGCGGCGCACCGATCGCCCTGTTTCGACAGCTCGACGAGGAACTGCAGCTTGAGGTCGTTGACGTGTTCGATCATGGTTCGCCCTCGCAGTCTCTCCTACCTCATGCCCGTCAGCCACATCAGCCAGGCCTATCCCGACCGCGTCGAGGTGCGCGGACACGATCTCACGGGCGAGCTGATGGGCAACGTGACGTTCAGCGAGTACTTCCACCTGCTGCTCACCGGCAGCGAGCCGACCGAGCACCAGCGCTACTTCCTCGACCTGCTGCTGGTGGCGATCGCCGAGCACGGGATGATGCCCACGAACGTCGCCGCGCGGATGACGCTGGCTGCCGATCCCGGGTCGCTGCAGGGCGCGGTGGCGGCGGGGATCCTCGGCTGCGGCCCGGTGCTGCTCGGCACCTCCGAGGCGTGCGCGCAGCTGCTCGAGGCGGCGCAGCGCGAGGTGGCCGCCGGCGGTGAGCCGCAGTCCGTCGCCCGCCGCAGCGCGCAGGCGGTCCGCGAGGCGGGCGAGAAGCTGCCCGGCTTCGGCCACCCCGTGCACAAGCCGCTCGATCCGCGCGCCGAGCGGATCCTCGAGCTGGCCGACGCCCATGGGGTCAGCGGCCCGCACGTGGCGCTCGCCCGCGCCTTCCGCGACGCCGCCGCCGAGGCCTGGGGACGGCCGCTGACGATGAACGTCTCGATGCCGATCGCCGCCGTGATGCTCGACCTCGGCTTCCCCACCACCGTCGTCAAGGCCGTGCCGATCCTGGCCCGCACCGCCGGGCTGCTCGCCCACCTGGCCGAGGAACGCGAGCTGCCTGCGGGCTGGTCGATGGCCAAGGCGGCCGAGGACACGATCGAGTACCGGCGTCCGTGACGGCCGACGACGCGGCGTACCGTGCGCAGATCGCGTACCTGCTCGAGCGCTCGGCCTTCTACCGCGAGAAGCTGGGCTTCACCAGGCCCGAGGAGGCCGGCGGGCTCGCCGACATCGCCGCGCTGCCGCTGACCGGCAAGCACGAGCTGCGGGCGACCGTCACGCCCGAGAACCCGATCGGCTCGCACCTGTGTGCCGACCGGTCCGAGCTGGTCCGGATCTACTCGACCAGCGGCACGACCGGTACGCCGAGCTACATCCCGCTGACCGCCGAGGACGTCGAGAACTGGTTGACGGTCTCGGTGCGCACGTACGGCGCCTCGGGCGTCGCCGCCGGCCAGCGGATCGTCTCCACCTACGGCGCGGGGCCGTTCGTGGCGGGCGCGGCGCTGGCGGCCTTCGAGCGCCTCGGCCTGTGCCACGTCCCGGTCGGCACGGGGAACACCGAGCGGCTGCTGCGCGCGATCGAGGCGCTCGAGCCTGAGGCGGCCGCGCTCACCCCGTCGTACGCCGCGTACGCGATCGAGGCCGCGGCGGAGCGCGACCTCGACCTCGCGGGCTCGAGCGTCGAGCGCCTGCTCGTGGCCGGCGAGCCCGGCGGCGGCGAGCCGGCGTTCCGCGCCAAGCTCGAGCAGGGCTGGGGTGCCCGCGTCACCGAGGCGATGGGCGTCGGCGACATCGGGGTGTCGCTGTTCGGCGAGTGCGAGGCGCGGGACGGCATGCACCTGCACGCCCACGGCTTCGTCCACGCCGAGCTGATCGACCCGGGGAGCGAGACGGCGATCCCGTTCGAGGACGGCGCGGCGGGCGAGCTCGTGCTCACCCACCTCCGGCACCGCGCGGCCCCGCTCCTGCGCTTCCGCACGCGCGACCACGTCGAGGTCAAGACGAGTCCCTGCGCGTGCGGTCGCACGACGCCGCGGATCCGCTGCGTCGGCCGCACCGACGACATGCTGATCGTCCGCGGCGTCAACGTGTTCCCGTCGGCGGTGCGCGAGGTGGTGGGCGGTTTCGCGCCCGACGTGAGCGGCCACGTGCTCGTGCAGCCGCGGGTTACCGGCCCGCGGCAGGACCCGCCGCTGCCGGTGCGCGTCGAGCTCGCGCGCGGCGTCACGCCCGATCCCTCGCTCGCCGACGCGATTCGCGAGAGACTACGCAGCGTGCTGGTTGTCCAGACAACCGTTGAGCTCGTGCCGTGGCAGACACTCGAGCGCAGCGAGTACAAGTCCGCGCTGGTGGGGCGCTGATGCGCAAGCTCCAGAGCCAGGGCGTGCACCACATCACGATCGTCGGCGCCGACCGGCAGACGTCGATCGACTTCTGGGAGGGGGTGCTCGGCATGCCGTTCGTGTTCGAGCAGCCCAACCTCGACAACGAAGGAGAGAGCCACCTCTACTTCGACCCGGGCGACGGGCGGCTGATCACCGTCTTCACCGACGAGAGCCGCGTGCGCGACCCGAGCCGCACCGCGACCGACCCCGGCTGCGTGCACCACCTGGCGTTCTCGCTCTCGCAGGCCACCTTCCGCCAGGCGGTCGAGCGGCTCGACGAGGTCGGGGTCCACCACAGCGGGGTCAAGGACCGCGGCTTCATGGACTCGATCTACTTCAAGGACCCGCTGGGCCTGCTGATCGAGCTCGCGTCCTACCGCTTCGAGCCACCCGCCGGCTTCATGCACGCCGACGTGCTGGTCGAGGCGCACCGGATCCGCGTCGAGCGCGAGGACTACAACATCGCCCCCGAGCACCTCGCGGACGCCATCGAATCGCTGGTCACAAGGAGGAGCACATGGCTGCGAACACGCTGAACATCCTCACGCCGAGCGTGAACAACCTCACGGCCCGGATCTTCGTGCGGGCGGCGGGGCTCGACTTCGAGGAGAGCGACGTGTGGGGCAAGACGACGGCCCCCGAGTTCATCGCCAAGTACCCGGCCCACCTGACGCCGATGCTCGAGGAGGACGGCCTCCCGAGGGGCGCGCTCGGGGAGAGCTGCGCGATCATGGCCTACCTGTGCAACAAGCACGGCCTGGACCGGTTCTACCCCGCCGATCCGGGCGAGCGGGCGATGGTCGACAACGCGATGTTCTACTTGATCGGCACCGTCTATCCGCTGCTCGCACGCGCCACCTACCCGACGCTCGGCTTCCCGCAGTACCCGGGCGAGGTCGCGACGTCCGAGGCCGACGACGAGCTGAAGGCGCAGGCGCAGCGCGACGCCGAGGCGGCGCTCGCCGAGCCGCTCGACGTCTACCGCGCGTTCTTCCTCGAGGGCCGGACGTTCATCGGCGGCGACCACCCCTCGATCGCCGACATCCGGCTCGCGGCGACGCTCGAGTTCCTGCGCGCGATCGACTACGAGTTCCCGCCCTGGGCAGAGGAGTACATGAGCGCGATGGAGTCCGCGCTCGGCGACGCGTACTCAGAGCCGGCGGCCGACGTGCGCGGCTACGTCGCCTCGGTGAAGTCGGCCGCCTGAGCCGGCGGGCGCCGCAGCACGATCGCCGCGGTGTCGTCGCCGACGCTGTCGGCGACGACACCGATGTCCGCCAGCAGTCGCTCGGCGCACGGGACGTCGTGGGCGGCGAGCATGCGCTCGACCCGTTCGCGCCCGATCCGCCCGCCGTCCACGCGGGCGTCCTCGAGCCCGTCGGTGAACAGGCAGACGGCGGCGCCGTCGCCGAGGTCGACGTGGTACTCCGGCCAGACGTCGCCGACGCCGAGCCCGATCGGCGGTGCCGGCGTCTCGCCCTCGGGGTCGTGCGGGGCGCCGAGCACGATCGGGGGCGGATGGCCGGCCTTGGCGTACGTCAGGCGGCCCGCCTCGAGGTCGTAGACGGCGGCGATGACGGTCACGAAGTGCGGGCGCAGGTCGCGCTCGAGCAGGCGGTCGGCGTGCGCCAGCGCCTCGCCGACCGGATGGCCGTCGGCGAGCAGCGTGCGCAGCGTGAAGCGTGCGAGCGCGGCGTGGCGCAGCGACGCCCGGCCGTGCCCGGACACGTCGCCCAGCAGCACGCCGACGCGCCCGTCCTCGAGCGCGAACACGTCATAGAAGTCGCCGCCGGCCGCGGGGCCGTCGGCCGGCCGGTACGCCGCGCTCACCGTCAAGCCGTCGAGGTCCTCCGGGACGGGCGGGAGCAGCGCGCCGGAGAGCAGCCCGATGTCGTCGAGCAGGGTCGCCCGCTGGCGCTCGAGCGCCACGCGCTTGCGCGTCTGCCAGAACGCGCTCCCGGCGAGCCAGAGGGCGAGCGCCGCCAGGATCCCGAGCGCCCACAGCACCCCGGCGGGCAGCGCCTCCACGATCTCGACCAGGTCGTCGGCCAGGCGCGAGGCGCCGGCCCGGCGGGTCCGGCGTCGCCACCGCGGCCACCGGTACGGCCTGCACGGCGCGCACGCGGCCGGGCGTGGGCGCCGCCGCGCGGGGCGTGCGCTGCGCCGCGCGGCGGCGGCCCTCGGGGCGGGCGGCGGCGCGCTGTCGCCGCTGAGCCGGCCGGCGCGCTGTGGTGGGCGCCCGCGGCGCCGCGGCGGCGGGCGGCGCCGGAGCCGCGGACGACGGCGCGGCCGCCCCAGGCTCCGGGGCGGGCACGCGGGTCGGCGGCTGTGGCACCGGCACCGGGGCATCCGGCGGATCGACCGGCGGCGTGGGCAGGGCGGGCACATCCGGAAGGTCCGGCAGCGCGGGCACCGCGGGCAGCTGCGGAATCTCCACGGGTGGATCGACCGGGAGCTGTGGGAGCTGGGCAGCCGCGGCTGCCGGGGCGGCGATCAACGCCGCCCCGAGCACTGCGGTGATCGCCGTCCAACGCATCCGGTCAGGGCCTCGCGGTCGGCATCGGCCGCCCCGAAGCGGCGCTTGACCTCGGAGTCAGCTTTCGGACGCGTGCCCTAGGGCATGACCGCCTCGGTCAGCGCCTCCTCCGCCTCGGTCGGCGCCGGCAGCGGGTCGAAGGGCATCCGGTCCGGCTGGCAGACGGCGCCCCGCCGCGGCAGCTCGAGCGCGATCACGTAGCGCTCGACGGCCGTCACGACGCACTGGCTCTGCAGGTGGCGATGTGCCCGAACGAGTCGAGCGTGAGCAGCCGCGCGTCCGCCAGCCGGCGCTGCGTGGAGACGGCGTCCTCGTACGGCGTCGCCGGATCGCCGAGGCGGTTGCCGACCAGCAGCACCGGGTTGGCCGTCTCGCGGTCCCACGGGCCGGCGTAGCGGTCGGGATCGCGCACCGGCCAGCTCGCGCACGGAAGCGAGCCGTAGACCCAGGCGGAGCCGAAGTACGGCGCCCAGCGATCGGCCAGCCGCGCCCAGAACGGCCACTCCCACGGGTTCGACGGGTTGTTGCCGTCCGAGCACAGCACGGCCAGCGTCTGCTCGATGCCGAAGTACGGCTCGACCTGCTGGGCCGCCCGCAGCGGCGTCGAGGCGATCAGCCGGCGGACGCGCGCCTGGCGCAGCCTCACGAGGCTCCCGCGCTCCTCGGTGGCCAGCCACAGCTCCTGCAGGATCGCTGCCAGCTCCGGCGAGACCGACGGGTCGTAGAGCCCGCCGAGCGTCAGGTACACCACGTCCTGGTATGTGATCGCGAACGTCTCGCCGGTGGTCGGGTCGACGAGCTCGATCGGCTCGCGGCGGATACGGGCGAGCAGGCGGTCGAACTTGCGCAGCAGGTCCTGCCGGCCCTCGCGGAACGCGCAGCGCTCGTCGCGCCGGCACTCTTCGAGGAACGTCAGCAGCGCGTCGTAGGCGCCGAAGAACGAGCCGACCCGGATGTCGAGCGGTGCGCGGCGCTCGAACGGCGTCTCGCCGGTCGTCCACTCGACCGGGTCGATGACGGAGTCGAGCATCAGCGCCCGCACCCGGCGCGGGAACAGGTTCGCGTACACCGTGCCGAGGTGCGTGCCGTACGAGAAGCCGAGGTAGGACAGGCTGCGGTCGCCGACGGCCTGCCGCAGGAGGTCGAGGTCACGCGCGACGTTGGCCGTCGCCATGTGGGCCAGGATCGGGCCGCCGTTGCGGGCGCAGGCCGCGCTGCCCGGCGATCGAGCGGGTGATGACGTCGCGCTCCTGCGCGGGCGTGATCGGGAACGGCGGCGCGAGCAGCTCAAAGCCCTCCTCAGGGGTATCGAAGCAGCGCAGCGGCGTGCTCTCCCCGACGCCGCGGGGATCGAAGCCGACGAAGTCGAAGCGCTCGTGCAGGCGGTCCGAGAACAGCGGCGGGATCTTCCCCCCGCCGCCTGGGCCGCCGGGGTTCCAGAACAGGCTGCCGATGCGGCGGGCCGGGTTCGCCGCGGGAAGGCGGCCGAGCGCGAGCTCGATCTTCGGGCCGTTCGGCCGGCGGTAGGAGAGCGGCACCCGGGCGGTCGTGCACTGATAGGGCCGCAGGAACTCGGTCTCCTCGGGCGTGGCGCCGACGCATGGCCCCCAGTTCAGGCGCGGCACGGGTGCGCCGTTCGTGCCGGGGATCTCGCTGGCCGCCGCGGAGCCCGCGGGTAGGAGCAGCAGCGCTGCGACGAGCGCGACGATGACCTTCACGGAAGCCTCCTCGGTCAGCCTAAGCGAGCATCCTCGCCCGTCGCCGGGGCGAGGGTCAAGCTGCGAGGCTCGACTCGGCGGCTTCGCGCGCGAAGTCGTCGCTGAGCGCCTGGACGAGGCCCTCGAGGCTGCCGGCCCGTTCGGCCATCTCACGCTGTCGCGTCGCGCCCGGGAGCGCCGCCAGCGCGGGCACGTGCGCCAGCTCGGCCACGCAGTCGAGCTCGCGCGCGGCCGGCGCGCACGCGTCGAGCACTTCATCGAGGATGTCCGCGATCGGACGCCGCTGCCAGCGCGGCGCGACCATCAGCTCGCTCGCCATGCCGTCGCGCGCGGCGATGAAGCGGTTCTCGCTCAGCACCTCGGGCGGATCGTCGCCGGGCTCGGCCTCGGTCCGCACCAGGCACTGGACGAGCGCCGCGATCGCCGCGGTGTCCTCGACCCGCGTCTGGGCGTCCATGATCCGCACTTCGAGCGTGCCGAACGCCGGCTGCAGCCGGGCGTCCCACCACAGGAAGGTGGGCTCGGGGATCGCGTCGCTGCGCAGCAGCACGTCGATCGCCTCGACGTAGTCGGCGTAGTCGCGGAACCGGCGCGGGGGTCCCGTGCGCGGAAAGACCTGGAAGGCGGGCGTGCGCGCCGACGCCAGGCCGCTGTCGCGGCCCTGCCAGAACGGCGAGTTGCCCGACAGCGCGAGCAGCAGCGGCAGCCGCGACCGGAGCGCGTTCAGTGCCCGCAGCGCCTGCTCGGCGCCGGGCACGGCCACGTGGACGTGCAGCCCGAAGGTCGGCTCGCGGCGCGCGAGCTCGCGCATCGAGGCATGCACGTACTGGTAGCGCGCGCCGGGGGAGACCTCGATGTGCTCCCAGCGCGCCGTCGGGTGCGTTCCCGCCACCGCGGCGCGCACGTCGAGCGTCTCGAGCGTCTCGGCCAGCGCGATGCGCAGGGCGGCGAGCTCGGCCACTGAGCCGGAGACGGTGTGGTGCGGGGTGGTGGCCAGCTCGAGCGCAGAGCCGTGCGTCTCGGCACGCGCGCAGTCGGCGATGTCCCCGGGCAGGCATGCGAGCACGTCCTCGCAGCGCGAGACCGGCAGCCACGACGTGGGCGAAAGGAGCATGACCTCCTCCTCGATGCCCACGGTCCAGGGCGCGTTGGCGGCCTCCTGATTCCAGTCCTCCCACACGGCCATCTCCCACAGATTGTCTCACTCCCCGCGAGTCGACCTCGTCCGGCGGTACGAACGCGGGCGCCGCGCTATCGCCCGGCGGTCGAATCCACCTGCATCTGCAGCCAAAGCTCGAGCAGGGCGAGCTGCCACAGCGTCGAGCCGTCGAGGTTCGTCCGGTGCTCGTTCGGGTCGGCGAGCATGGCGTCGACCACGTCGGGGCGGAACAGGCCGCGCCCGCGTGCCGCCGTGGAGGTGAGCGCGTCGCCGACGAGCTCGAGCACCGGGCCTTCGAGGTGGGACAGGGCGGGCACCGGGAAGTAGCCCTTCGGCCGGTCGATCACCGCGTCGGGGACCACGCCGCGCGCGGCGCGCTTGAGGATCCCCTTGCCGCCCTCGGCCAGCTTGAGCTCCGGCGGGCAGACGGCCGCGAGCTCCACCAGCTCGTGGTCGAGGAACGGGGTACGCGCCTCGAGCCCGTGGGCCATCGTCATGTTGTCGACGCGCTTGACGGGGTCGTCGACGAGCATCACCTCGGCGTCGATGCGCAGCCCGCGGTCGACCGCGAGGTCGGCGCCCGCGCGGGCGAAGTGCTCGGCGGCGAAGGCGAGCGAGGGATCGTCGTCGAGCGCCCACGCGGGCTCCACCAGCGCACCGATGCCGGTGTGGTCGCGGTCGAAGAACGCGCGCGCGTAGGTGTCGAGCCCGTCGCCGGCGGCCTCGAGCAGCGGCGGGTACCAGTAGTAGCCGCCGAACACCTCGTCGGCGCCCTGGCCCGACTGCACGACCTTGCGCTCGCGGGCGACCGCCTCCGACAGCAGCCAGAAGGCCACCGCGTCGTGCGAGACCATCGGCTCGGACATCGCGCCGATCGCCGCGGGCAGCGCCTCCAGCACGCGCTCGGGTGCGACCCGGATCTGCCGGTGCTCGGTGCCGAACTCGCGCGCCACGAGGTCCGAGAACGCGAACTCGTCGCCCTCGCGGCCACCGGCATCCGGGAAGCCGATCGAGAACGTGGCCAGGCCGCGCTGGCCCTGCTCGGCGAGCAGGGCGACGATCAGGCTCGAGTCCAGGCCACCGGAGAGCAGGATCCCGACCGGGACGTCGGCCACCATCCGCCGGCGCACGGCGGTGCGCAGCGCGTCGCCGACGGCGTCCGTCCACTCCTCCGGCGCCCAGTCGCGGTCGCGCGCGAACGGCGGGTCCCACCAGCGTCGCTGATGCCGCTCCCCGTCGGGCTCGACGACCAGCACGGTGGCCGGCGCGAGCTTGCGCACGCCGCGCACGATCGTGCGCGGCGCGGGCACGATCGAGTGCCAGCTCAGGTAGTGGTGCAGGGCCACCGGGTCCACGCGCGTGTCGACGCCGCCGGCGCGCACGAGCGCAGGCAGCGTGGAGGCGGCGCGCAGCCCGCCGCCCGGTAGGTCGGCGAGGTAGAGCGGCTTGACGCCGAGGCGGTCGCGCGCGAGCACGACCCGGCCCGTGCGCTCCTCGACGAGGCAGAACGCGAACATCCCGGCCAGCCGCTGGAGCATCCCCTCGCCCCACTGCGCCCAGCCCTTGAGCAGCACCTCGGTGTCGCTCGTCGAGGCGAAGGCGTGGCCGGCACGTTCCAGCTCGGCGCGCAGCTCGCGGTGGTTGTAGATGCAGCCGTTGAAGACGACGGTCAGCCCGAGGGCGTCGTCGCGCATCGGCTGAGCGCCGCGCTCGGAGAGGTCGATGATCGCCAGCCGCCGGTGCACGAGGCCGGCGTGGCCGTTCAGCCAGACCCCGGCGCCGTCCGGGCCGCGCGGCGCGAGCGCCGCGCCCATCCGCTCGAGCGCGTCGCGCTCAGGGCGCGCGCCGGGGCGCAGCTCGAGGCCGAAGCCGCACACGTCACGCGGCTCGCCGCTCGGCGGGGCGCGAAGCGGCGACGAGCGCCTCGAACAGCCGCGCGTGGGCCGGGCCCTCGACCAGCGTCTCGGCGTGCCACTGCACGCCCAGCAGCAGCCCGGTCCGCGTGTCCTCGATCGCCTCGACCACCCCGTCGGGCGACCAGGCGACCGCCCGCAGGTCGCGGCCGAGCCGGTCGACGGCCTGGTGGTGGAAGGAGTTGACCTCGAGCTCGGTGGCGCCGACGATCTCGGCCAGCCGCGAATCAGGGTCGATCCGCACGGCGTGTGTGGGCATCCGGCCGGACGCGGTCTGGCGGTGCTCGACGGAGCCGTCGGTCACGGCCGGCAGGTGCTGGTGCAGCGTGCCTCCGCGCGCCACGTTGAGCGTCTGGCAACCGCGGCAGATGCCGAGCACGGGGATGCCGAGCGCGTCCGCCTGGCGGGCGACGGCGAGCTCGAACGCGTCGAGGGCGGGCTCGATGGCGCCGAGGTTGGGGTCCCGGTCGGCGTCGTAGGAGGCGGGGTCGAGGTCGGGGCCGCCGGACAGGCAGACGCCGGAGAGCTGGGCGACGAGCGGGGCGACGGCGTCTCCGTCGAGCGGCGGCAGCACGACCGGGAGGCCGCCCGCCCGCTCGACCGCGCGCGCGTACACGATCCCGAGCGCCATCTCCGGCTGCGGCGGGTCGGCCTCGGGGAGCGGCTGGGTGTGGCGCGCGAGCCGCACCTCGGAGGTGGTGACGCCGATCAGGGGGCGGCTCACGCCAGCACCCAGGTGTCCTTGAACCCGCCGTTCTGCGTGGAGTTGACGACGAGCGCACCCTCGTCGACGGCGTAGCGCGTGAGGCCGCCGGGCAGGACGCGCGGATGGTCCGGGCCGTGCATGAACACGAACGGTCGCAGGTCGACATGACGGGGCGAGAGCCGTCCGTCGATCAGCGTCGGGTGCGTCGACAGGTGCACCATCGGCTGCGCCACCCAGGCGCGCGGCGTCTCCCGCACCCGCTCGCGCAGGGCGTCGACGTCGGCGGGCTCGGCGTGCGGGCAGATCATCACGCCGATGCCGCCGTAGCCGGCGCGGGGCTTGACGACCAGGTCCGCGAAGGTGTCGAGCGCTCGCTCGAGGTGGTCGGGTCGTGCCAGGTCGTACGTGGGGACCGAGCGGATCGCCGGCTCCTCGCCGAGGTAGTAGCGGACGATGTCCTCCACGTACGCGTGCGTGAGCTTGTCGTCGCCGACGCCGGTGCCGAAGACGTTGACGAGCCCGAGCGTGCCGGCCCTCAGCGGCCCGGCCAGCAGGGCGCCGACGGGCGTCTTGAGCAGGTCGTCGTTGGTGCGCCGGTAGACGACCCCGACGCGCTGCTCGCCGTGGCGCAGAACGTCGCCGTCGACGCGCAGGTCGCCCGGCTCGACCAGCGCGACCCCGAGCCTGCGGGCCGCCCACGCGTGCTCCCAGTGCGCGCCGTTCTGCGGGCCGTCGGTGAGCACCACCGTGACGCCGCCGCCCTCCGGCTCCACCGCCGCGAGGGCGCCGGCGAGCAGCGCCGGGAGCTCGTCGAACGCGCGCGGGCGGTCGGCCTCCGGAAGGTCGAGCTCGGCCAGCACCGCCGCCCGGGCGGCGACCGCGTACGAGAACCCGCTCGGGGTCATCAGGTTGTCCTCGAGCACCCGGAACTCACCCTCGGAGTCGCGCACGATGTCGAGCCCCGCCACCCCGATCCACTGCCCGCCGGGCGGCGAGGCGCCCTGCATCGCGGGCTCGTAGTGCTCCGCGGTCTCGACCACCCGCGCGGGGACGATGCCCGCCTTGACGATCGAGCGCGCGCCGTAGGCGTCGGCCACGAACGCGTTCAGCGCCTTCACTCGCTGGGCGAGGCCGACCTTGACGTCCTGCCACTCCTCGGCGGTCAGCACGCGCGGGACGGGGTCGAGCGGCGAGGTGCCGCCGTCCTCGGCCGTGAACCGCACGCCGGCCTGCTCGAGCCGGTCGCGAACGCCGTTCACGAGCAGCTCGGGGTCCTTGTCGGCGACCGCACCCAGCGCGGGGGCGGACGCCTCCCGCGCGCGGCCGTCGGGAAGCAGCGCCTCGTCGTAGCTCATCTGACGCGAGGCTACCCGCTGCGAGTCCTCTAGACTAAACCCGACCCCGTGAGTCGGACTTTAGTGGACATCTGCCCTGTCGAGGAGCTCCCGCTCGGCGCCAAGCGCGTCGTCGAGTTCGAGGACCTCGAGATCGGCGTCGTGAACTGTGGCGGCGAGATCCTCGCCATCGAGGACCGCTGCTCGCACGACGACGGCGATCTGATGGAGGGCGACGTCGACCCCGAGACGTGCACCGTGGAGTGCCCGCGCCACGGCTCGGTGTTCGACCTGCGCACCGGAGCGCCCCTGAACCTGCCTGCCTACGTCCCCGTCGACACCTTCGCGGTGGCGGTCGAGGACGGGCTGATCAAAGTGGAGGTCGACTGACATGGCTACCCCCGAGGTGATCGCCGAGCAGCAGGCGCTGGTCGGCATCAACGCCGACTACAAGGAGAAGTTCGGGTTCCACGACCCGGAGAGCGAGTACGCCTTCAAGGCTCCCAAGGGCCTCACGCGCGAGCTCGTCCAGCAGATCTCCGAGTTCAAGAACGAGCCGCAGTGGATGCTCGAGTTCCGCCTCAAGGCGCTCGAGCACTTCCTCAGCCGCCCGCAGCCGACCTGGGGCTCGCCGATGCTGGCCGAGGTCGACTACGACAACATCCACTACTTCGTCCGCGCCTCCGAGAAGTCCTCGAAGACGTGGGACGACGTGCCCGAGGACATCAAGAAGACGTTCGACCGCCTCGGCATTCCCGAGGCCGAGCGCAAGTTCCTCTCCGGCGTCGGCGCGCAGTACGAGTCCGAGGTCGTCTACCACCAGGTGCGCGAGGACCTCGAGAAGCAGGGCATCGTGTTCATGGACATGGACTCGGGGCTGCGCGAGCACGAGGACCTCGTGCGCGAGTACTTCGCCACGATCATCCCGGCCAACGACAACAAGCTCGCGGCTTTGAACAGCGCCGTGTGGTCGGGCGGCTCGTTCGTCTACGTGCCGCCGGGCGTGCACGTCGAGATGCCGCTGCAGGCGTACTTCCGCATCAACACCGAGAACATGGGCCAGTTCGAGCGGACGCTGATCATCGCCGACGAGGGCTCCTACGTGCACTACGTCGAGGGCTGCACCGCCCCCGTGTGGACGACCGACTCGCTGCACTCCGCCGTGGTCGAGCTGATCGCCAAGCCGGGCGCGCGGATCCGCTACACGACGGTCCAGAACTGGTCGCAGAACGTCTACAACCTCGTCACCAAGCGCGCGATCGCCGAGACCGACGCGACCGTCGAGTGGGTCGACTGCAACCTCGGCTCCAAGCTCACGATGAAGTACCCGAGCGTCTACCTGATGGGCGAGCGCGCCCACGGCGAGGTGCTCTCGATCGCCTTCGCGGGCAAGGGCCAGCACCAGGACGCGGGCGCCAAGATCATCCACGCGGCGCCCAACACGACCTCGAACATCTTCGCCAAGTCGATCTCCAAGGACGGCGGGCGCGGCTCCTACCGTGGCCTGCTCGAGGTCGCCAAGGGCGCGCACGGGTCGCGCTCGAAGGTCGTCTGCGACGCGCTGCTGCTCGACGAGCACTCGCGCTCGGACACCTACCCGACGATCCGCATCGGCGAGGACGACGTGGACGTCGGCCACGAGGCCAGCGTCTCGAAGATCGGCGAGGAGCAGCTCTTCTACCTGATGGCGCGCGGAATGTCCGAGGAGGAGGCCGGCAAGCTGATCGTCAACGGCTTCATCGAGCCGATCGTCAAGGAGCTCCCGATGGAGTACGCGGTCGAGATGAACCGGCTGATCGAGTTGCAGATGGAGGGCTCCATTGGCTGAGGCGGTGCTGGAGCTCCCGACCTTCAAGGGGCGGACCGGCTGGGAGTTCACGGACCTCTCGAAGCTGGATCTGACCGCGTTCTCGACCGTCGACGGCGGCGACCTGGGCGCCATGCCGTCGGGGCTGTTCGAGCTCGACGGCGCGACGCGGCTCGATCAGGTCGACGGCGCGGTCTCCGACGGCGTGACCGTCGAGGACGGCCCGGTCGTGCTCCCGCTCGCGGTCGCGCGCGAGCGGCATCCCGAGCTCGTCGAGCCCCACTTGGGTCGCGTGGTCGCGGCCGACGACGTCTTCACCGCCTGGAACGCGGAGTCGTGGGACGGCGGCGCGTTCGTCTGGGTGCCGCGCGGCGTGCGCGTGGAGGCGCCGATCCTGCTGACGGCGGTGACCGCCGCGGCCGGGACCGCGCTGCAGCGGCGCGTGCTGATCGTGCTCGAGGACGGCGCCGAGGCCGAGGTCTGGGAGCAGTACCTGTCGGGTTCCGAGGATTCAGAGACGCTCCTCAACACGGTCGTCGAGCTGGTCGTCGGCGAGAACGCCCACTTGCGCTACGTCTGCGGCCAGGACCTGAACGAGAAGTCGTGGATCTTCGGCGCCCAGCGCGCCGAGGTCGCCCGCGACGGCTCGCTCGACTGGGTCGTCGTCGGCTTCGGCGGTGGCAACGGCCGCATGCGCACGGAGACGCTGCTCGCGGGCGAGGGCGCCTCCGGCAAGGTCACCGGCGCCTACGCCCCGCACGCCCGCCAGCACATCGACTTCGACACCACGCAGGAGCACGGCGCGCCGCACACGACGTCCGACCTCGCGTTCCGCGGGATCCTCTCCGATCGCTCCCAGGCCGTCTGGCGGGGGATGATCAAGGTCGACCCGGGCGCCCAGCAGACCGACGCGTTCCAGGAGTGCCGCAACCTGCTGCTCTCCAAGCGGGCGCACGCGGACGCCATCCCCGGCCTCGAGATCCTCGCGAACGACGTCCGCTGCACGCACGCGGCCGCGATCGCCCAGATCGACAAGGAGCAGCTCTTCTACCTCCGCTCGCACGGGCTCGACACCGCGGTCTCGACCCGGCTGGTGATCGAGGGCTTCATGCAGGAGCTCGTCGAGCGCTTCGAGGAGGGCCCGATCCGCGAAGCCCTCTCCGGCGCCCTCGAGCGCCGCCTGTCGCGCATCCTGGACTAGCCCGCCCGCGCGACGCGGCGCCGGTAGGCGCGGCGGTTCTTCTCTCGCGAGCCGCAGACGGCCATCGAGCACCAGTGGCCGGAACGGTTCTTGGAGGCGTCGTAGAAGGCCCAGCGGCAGACGTCGCGCTCGCACGCCTTCAGGCGGGGCCAGGTGCCTTCGGCGACGGCCGTGTGGAGCGCGGCGACGATGTGGCCGAGCGCGGCGTCGACGCCTGAGGCAGCCGGCTCGAGGTCGCTGCGCGTTCCGTCGAAGACCGGGTCGAGCCGGGCTCGGCGCGCCGCGGTGTTGACCACGTCGGCGGCCGCCGGGTCGTGGGGGAGGCCGGCGTTGGCGGCTGCGAGGTCGCGCAGCGCCTCGCGCAGTGCGATCGCCCGGGCGTGGTCGCCGGCGGTCACCTGAGCCTGCGGCTCGAGCAGCTCGGCGGCGATCAGCCAGTCGCGCAGCGCTGCGGCATCGGGGATCAGCTCCGGGCCGCCCTCGAGGTCGTTGGTGTTCACGAACCGCTGGACGAGGCGCAGCGCTCCGGGCGCCGGGGCGCGGTCACCTGGCTCCGCTCGCATGTCCTCATCATACCTTCAAAACATGATTGATGGTATGGTGGCGGCCGTGGCGACCACGACCGCCGAGAACGCGACGCTGTCCGACGGGATCCGCGCCGGGCTGCCGCTCGTGCTGCCGACGTTCGCGATCGGCACGTCGTTCGGCGTACTCGCAGAGCCGGAGATCGGCGCGGTCGCGGCGATCGCGATGTCCGTCATCGTCTTCGCCGGCGCCGCGCAGTTCGCGTCGGTGAGCATCCTCGCCGCCGGGGGCAGCCTGGCGTCGGCTGTCTCCGCGGGCCTGCTCGTCAACGCCCGGTTCTTGCCGATGGGCCTCGCCGTCGCCCCCGCGCTGCACGGCGGGTCGTTGCAACGGGCGGCGGAGGCGCAGACGATGGTCGATGCGTCGTGGGCGATCGCCAACCGCGGCGACGGCACCTTCGACCGCCTGTTGATGATGGGCGCCACGATCACGCAGGGCGCGGCGTGGTGGGGCGGCACGATCGTCGGTGCCCTTGCGGGATCGCTGCTCGGCGACCCTGAAACGCTCGGGCTCGACGCGCTGTTCCCGGCCTTCTACCTCGCCCTGCTGGCCGAGGAGCTGCGCGACCGCACCGCGCTCGCCAGCGCGCTCCTCGGCGCCGCCATCGCGCTCGCGCTCGTCCCCTTCACGCCGCCGGGCGTCCCGGTCGTCGCCGCCTCGCTCGCAGCGCTCCTGGGGCTGCGCCGGTGAACACCTGGCTGATGATCGGCCTGCTCGCCGCGGGCACCGTCGCCATCAAGTCGATCGGCCCGATCGCGCTCGGCGGCCGCGACCTGCCGCCACGCCTCGAAGGCGTCGTCGCCTGCCTCGCGCCCAGCCTGCTCGCCGCGCTCGTGGTGGTCGATCTTTTCGGCGGCGAGGATCAGACGCTGGTCGTCGACGAGAGCGCGGTCGGCGTCATCGCCGCGGCGGGCGCCCTTGCCGCGCGGCTCCCGATGGTCGCGGTCGTGGCTATCGCCGCGGCCGTCACGGCGGGCGTTCGAGCCGTCACCTAGCGAGCCGCCTGGGGCCGCCGGACGGCGGCGGCGCCGAGCAGCAGCAGCAGCGCGCCGCTCGGGACGACGAGCAGGATCATCGCCTCGCCGACCGACAGGAGCGGCGTCCCGGCCAGCGATCCCATGGCGAGCGGAGTCAGCAGGCCGGCCACGCGGTTGCCGACGAACATCGCGGTGAAGGCCGGCCCCGGCGTGCGGGCGGCCGCCTCGGTCAGCAGCGGGGAGACGACGGAGATGCCGAGGCCGGCGAGCAGGAACCCGGCCGTCACGATCGCGGCGCCCGGCACCGAGGCCGCGAGCACGAGCCCGACGGTGGAGACGACGACCGCCCAGCGCAGGAGGCGCGTGGCCCCCAGGCGCGCGGTCGCGCGGTCGCCGGCGAGCCGGCCACCCGTCATGCCGACCGTGAAGGCGACGAAGGCGAGCGCGGCCTGCGACTGGACGCCGCCGAGGTCGTCGGTGACCCGGAACGTGGCCCACTCGCCGGGGACGATGTCGAGCGGGACCGCGAGCGCGCTGGCGAGGCCGAGCACGGCGACGAGGACCCACGTGCGCGACGCCGAGGGCGTGTGCGCGTCGCGTTTGGAGGGCCGCTCGTCGGCCGGGAGCAGGCCGGGGCTGACGAACACCAGTGCGACGGCGAGCGCGACGGCGAGCAGGAACAGGTGCACCGAGACGTCGAAGCCGGCCGCCACGATCGCTGTCGCGACCACGCCGCCGCCGACCGTCCCGAGGCTGTAGAGGCCCGACAGCCGGCTCATGGCGGGGTAGTGCCGGCGCGAGCTGAAGGTCGCCGACTGCATCGCGATGGCGACGTCGACCAGCGCGTTGGTGATCATCATCGCCACGATCGCCGCGACCAGCATCGCGGGCGAGCTCGAGCTTCCGAGCACCGGCAGCGTGAGCACGTACGCGACGCTGCTGACGACCATCACCCGCTTGCTGCCCCAGCGGCGGATGACGGCGGCGCTCGGGAGCATCGCCGCCAGCCCCGCCAGGTTGCCGACGGTCATGACGAGGCCCATGGCGGCGATCGACAGCCCGGCTTCGTCGCGGATGTCCGGCAGCCGCGCGACGTACGTCGAGTAGACGAACGCGTTGACGACCGACTGCAGCCCGAGCGAGACGAACGTGCGCCGGTCCGATGGCCACGGCGCCTTCATGAGCCGGCCGTGGGGGCAGGCGCCGAGCTGTGGCGGACCACGAGCTCGGTCGCAAGCCGCGTGTGGGTGGGAAGCGCCGGCGTGCCCGTGCGCGCGGCATCCATCGCCTCGAAGAGCGCGTGCGCGGCCGCCCGCCCCTTGGCGCCGACGTCCTGGCGCACCGTGGTCAGTGCCGGGCTGCCGGTGGCGGCCAGCGGATCGTCGTCGAAGCCGACCACCGTGAGATCCCGCGGGACGGCCAGCCCGGCGGCGGTGGCGGCGTCGATCACGCCGCGGGCCATGAGGTCGCTGAAGCACAGGATCGCGGTCGGACGCTCAGGTCGCGCAAGGAGCCGCTCGCCCAGCCGCGCCGCGTCGGCGTGGTCGAGCTCCCACGGCTGACCGATCACGCGGTAGGCGACGCCCGCCTGCCGCAGCGGCTCGGACCAGCCGCGAAGCCGCGCGCGCAGCTTGCCCTCCGCGACCGTGTCGGGATCGAAGCCGGCGATGCCCTCGGGCGCGTCGAGCCACGGCACGACGATCCCGACCTCGCGATGCCCGAGCGCGACGACGTGCCGCGACGCCTGCGCCGCGCCGTCCTCGTCCTCGATGTTGACCGAGCTGACCCCGGGGCGGGCGGGCTGATCGACGAGCACCATCGGCAGCCGCCGGTTGATCAGCGTCCGGCTCGTCTCGTCGTCGGACAGGCAGGAGTAGACGACGAGCCCGTCCATGGCGATGTCGGTGGCCGGCACCAGGTCGTCCTGCTCGTGGCCGGACAGCAGCGCCAGCGACAGCGAGCGCGGCGTGAGCGCGCGGGCGATCGCGCTGACGAAGCCGAGCGCCACGAGGTTCTCGAACGCCTCGTCCGGCGCGCTGGTCAGCAGCACGCCGACGAGCCCCGTGCGGCGCCGGGCCAGCGCCCGGCCGGCGGCGTCGGGCCCGCCGTAGCCGAGCTCGTCGGCGACCTGGAAGATCCGCTCGCGCAGCTCGGCCGACACGTGGCGCGGCCGCGAATACGCGTTCGAGACGGTCATCTTGCCGACACCGACGTGGTCGGCGATGGTCTGCATCGTCACGGCCATACGTTGTGTATACCGGTATACACAAAGTCGTAAACGCGTTCTGTTTCCGCGGGCGAGGGCGGGCGACGTCCGAGCTAGATCCCGGAAGCTGCGGGCTAGACCCGCGGCAGGTCTCGGAAGCGCCCGCGGCCCGGCGGCGTCTCGGTGATCGCCGCCACCCGCGGCTCGCACACGCGCATCAGGTCGCGCGGGTCCATCCGCAGGGCGTGCCCGTGGTCGCCGCCGGCGCACACGATCTGGTCGTGGTAGAGCAGGTGGACGTCGAGGATCTCCGGCATCGGCATCATCGGCGCGAGCGGGGGCATCGCCCCGACGTCGAACATCGGGAAGTCGCGCTCGAGCTCGGCCTCAGTCGCCAGCCGCAGGTGGCTGGTGGCCCCGAGCAGCTCGCGCACGCGGTGGAGGTCGAGCCGGTGGCTGGCCGGGATCACCGCCATGCGGTAGCCGCCGCGGTCGTGGAGCGCCAGCGTCTTGGCCGCCTCGCGCGGCTCGGCGCCCGACGCGCGGGCCTCGGCCGCGGCGCTGAACGTCGGCCGGTGGTCTACGACCTCGTACGGCACCCCCTCGCCGTCGAGGAACGCGGCCACGGCGGCGATGCCGTGGCTTGTGGTGTCGGTCATGCGCCGACGGTACGCCCGCGGACAACGGGTGGCAAGTGCGCTCTGATACGTTCGCCTGCGGGCTAACGGAGGGAGAGGTGAGTGTCCGACACGGTGTCGAACGGTCACGAGCGCGAGTTCGCCGAGCGCTGGCGCGACAACGCCTACGGGTGCTTCTCCTCGGGGCACAAGTTCTGCCGCGAGGTGTGCCCGGTGATGCAGGTCACGCGCAACGAGAACCACACGCCGACGGCGTTCCACGCGAACATCGTGGCGATGGAGCAGGGCCTCGTCACCGTCGCCGACGTGGCCGACGACTTCGTCCACTGCACCCAGTGCGGGGCGTGCGAGCTGCGCTGCCCGAACACGCTCTTCACCGGCGACTTCTACCGCCACCGCACGCGCACCGTCGACGTCGTGAAGGCGATGCGCGCGCTGATGGTCGAGACCGGCAACGAGCGCCCGGCGTGGAAGCTGTGGAACGAGCGCCTGGCGGTCGACCACAACGAGCCGGTGCTCGGCGACGTGCCCGGTCAGCCAGGAGCACGTGGCCGACTGGGCGGACGGGCTCGACATCCCCGTCGGCGGCGAGAGCGTGCTGTTCGTCGACTGCGAGGCGGCCTTCTACCGCACCTCCTACTCGCGCGCGTTCGCCCAGCTGCTGCAGCACGCGGGCGTCGAGTTCGGCCTCATGCGCGAGCAGTGGTGCTGCGGCGGCCCGGCCGCCGAGATGGGCTACGCCGACCTCGCCCGCAAGCACGCCGAGCACAACGTCGCCGACTGGCGAGCGGTCGGCGCCAAGCGCATCATCGCCCCCGACCCGCACGACTACATCGCCTTCACGGAGGACTACCCGCGCCTGTTCGGCGACGACTACGACTTCGAGATCGTGCTCGGCGTCGAGCTGATCGCCGAGCTCGTCCGCGACGGCAGGATCGAGCTGACTCACCCGGTCGAGCGCACCGTCACGTACCACGATCCGTGCCGGCTGAACAAGCGCAAGGGCGTGCACGAGGCCCCGCGCGAGCTGCTGCGCGCCATCCCGGGCCTGACCTTCAAGGACGTCGACCGCGTGACCCAGTGGTCGTACTGCTCGGGCGGCGGCGGCGGGCTGCCGATCGAGAAGCCGGAGATCACCGCCGAGATCGCCCGCCGGCGGGTGGAGCGCGCATCAGAGCTCGACGTCGACGCGCTGATCAGCGCCTGCCCGTGGTCGGAGCGGCCGCTCTCGGACGTCGGCGCGCTCGAGGTCATGGACCTGTTCGAGCTCGTCGCCGTGTCGGCCGGGGTGACGGTGACGGCATGATCGCGGCAGTCGACGCATCGGTGCTCGACGAGCTGCGCGCGATCATCGGCGACGACGACCGCGTGCTGGACAACGTCTCCTCGCGCGCGGTGCGCACGCGCGTGCCCGCGCCGTTCCCGATCCACCGCTGGGCCGACCACATGCCCGACGTGGCCGTGCTCCCGAAGACCGCGGAGGAGGTCTCGGAGGTCGTCAAGCTGGCCAACCGCCTGCGCCTACCGATCGTCCCGCGCGCCGGCGGCACCGGCCTCTCCGACGGCGCGGTCCCGCTGCGCGGCGGCATCCTCGTCGACGTCAAGCTGATGAACCAGATCCACGAGATCGACCTCGTGGACCGCACGGTCACGGTCGGCCCCGGCATCAACATGCTCAAGCTCAACGAGCGCCTGCGGCCGCACGGCGTCTTCTATCCCGACGACCCGGCGTCGTACCCGTGCTCGCTGGTCGGCGGGCGGATCGGCACCGGCGGCTGGTCGCTGCTCGGCGCCCGCTACGGCCACACGCGCGACCTCGTGATCTCGATGGAGGTCGTGCTCCCGACCGGCGAGATCGTCGAGATCGCCGAGGGCGGCGGGCGCAAGCTGCGCAAGTCGTCGACCGGGCTCACGCTCAAGCACCTGTTCACCGGCCACCAGGGGACGCTCGGGATCTGCACCCAGGCGACGCTCGAGCTGGTCCCGCGCCCGGAGACCGAGTTCGCGGCCTTCTTCGCGTTCAGCGACTACATGGACGCGTACCGCACGACCGGCGCGCTGACCAAGTCCGGCCTCGCCACGCTGGCCGGCGTCGTGCTCTTCGACGAGTGGAAGCTGCGTTACCTGCGGCGCGACGACGAGGCCTACATCCCGCAGCCCGAGGACGTGCGCGCGGTCGTCGCGGTGGCCATGTACGGGCGCCGCGCCGAGGTCGAGCCGGCCTCGAAGATCGTCATGGAGCTGGGTCGCGCCGACGGCGGCAAGCTACCTCGGCGACGAGATCTCCCAGGGCGACTGGGCGTCGAGACACGACCGCTACGCCACCCCGCTGCACGGCCGCACGCTCGACGGCCAGGCTGTCCCGATGTCCTGGCACTGCGAGGACGCGGCGCTCAACTACTCCGTGCTCCCGCAGGTGCGCGAGGAGTGGCACGCGATCGTCGACCGCTACATCCGCGAGTTCGGGATCTTCGACGACTGGGGCATGTTCGCCTACACGAGCGGCGCCCACAAGCCGTGGGGCGACTACCTCGTCGAGATCGACGTCGGGATCTGGGAGCAGCGCATGGACGAGGCCAACTGGGAGGCGTGGGTGCGCTGCAAGCGCGAGATCGCCGAGGTCTCGCTCAAGTACGGCGGCTCGATCACCGCGTGCCACGGCGCCACGCGCGAGGGCGACGCCGAGCTCGTGCCGACGGAGATGGGCGCGTCGTGGGAGGTGGTCAAGCGCATCAAGCGCGCGCTCGACCCCAACAACGTGATGAACCCCGGCAAGCAGATGCTCGACGAGGCCTACGAATGAGCATCTTCCGCCTGGGCGACCAGCGCCCGCCCGAGCCGCGGCGTATCAACGACGACGTGGTCATGCGCTTCGACCACGTCTACGAGGTGGACCCCTCCAAGATGCGGGTGTTCCCCCAGCAGGACCTGCCGGCCTGGGACACCGAGCGCATCGTCGCCGCGCGCTGGGACCACCTGGACTGGATGCACGACCACTTCGCGGACGAGGTCCTCTCGACGGGCCTCGAGTCCGAGACGATGCCGGAGGAGGAAGGATGAAGTTCAGCTACTGCATGCTCCCGGACTATCCGCTGTCGGACTCGATCGAGATGATCAAGACCGCCGACGAGCTGGGCTACTACGCGTGCTACTCGGTCGACGAGACCTGGCACAAGGACCTGTGGGTGCTGTTCGCGGCGGCGGCCGACAAGACGTCGAAGATCCGCTTCGGACCGAACGTCACGCACGTCTTCCTGCGCGAGCCGACGCTCATCTGCCAGCAGCTCGCCACGCTCGACGAGCTCACCGGCGGGCGCATGGAGGCGGTCGTCTCCACCGGCAACTTCGGGCTCATGCAGCAGTACCACATCGACTGGGAGCACCGGAAGCCGCTGTCGCGCCTGAAGGAGGCGCTGCACGTCATGCGCACCTTCCTGGACGAGGGCAAGATCGACTTCCAGGGCGACTTCTTCCAGTACACGGGCCTCTTCACGGCGGCGCGCCCGGTGCAGGAGCGGATCCCGCTGCTGATGGGCGGGATGAAGGGGCCACGCTCCTTCATCGCTGCCGGCGAGCTGGCCGACGGCCTGCACCACGCGCTCTCCTACTCGCGCGAGGCGTACGACTACGTGGTCGAGAACGTCCGCAAGGGCGCGTCCAACGCCGGGCGCGACCTCAACGGGTTCGACGTCGGCGCCTGGGTGGTCACCGTCGTGGCCGAGGACTCGGCGGCCGCCAAGAAGGCGGCGCGCATCATCGTGGCCTTCTACATCTCCTCGATGCCGCCCGAGCAGCTCGAGCGCCACGGGATCACGACCGAGGAGGTCGCGCCGGTGGTCGAGGCGCTCGGGACGGGCGACGTCGCCAAGGCGATCGAGCTCTTCCGCCCGGAGCTGTCCGAGAAGCTGTCGATCGCCGGGACGCCCGAGGAGTGCGTCGAGAAGATCAAGGCCGACATCGAGCCGGCCGGCGTCAACCACATGATCCTGTGCCTCACCGACGCCCACCTCGTGGAGTTCTTCTCCGGCCAGGCGGTCGAGGGCGTACCGGACATCCAGGGGCAGCTCAAGCTCGTCGCCGACCGGGTGATGCCGGCATTCGGATAGCCGCTGGACATATGTCCGCCTGAGCCGCGCCCCACCGTTGCCGATACGACCAGCGGGCGGCACGAACGCCGTCCGCTCGCACTCGGCCACGGAAGGGACCACGCTTGACGATTCGCTACGGGATCCGCTGGGACGGCAGGGGAAGGCCGAAGACCACGCGGATCGCCGCTCTCGCACTGGCCTCGATGGCGCTGCTCGTCCCGGCCGGCGCACGCGCCTCGGTCCCGATGGAACACATCGCCGGCGGCACCGGGATCGCCGCCCTGGCGCCCGACGGCAGCGGCGTTGACGTCGCGCTGATCGACACCGGCGTGGCGCCGGTCGGCGCTCTGACCAAGCCCGGTCGCGTCGTGTACGGCCCCGACTTCTCGCGCGAGGGCACCAACCGCCGGCTCGCCACGCTCGACACCTTCGGCCACGGCACGCACCTCGCCGGCCTGATCGCCGGCACGGCCCCGGGCGCCCGCATCGTCAGCCTCAAGGTCGCCGGCGCCCAGGGCGAGACCGACCTCGGCCGCGTGCTGCGCGCCATGCAGTGGGTGCGCGAGCACCGCTACGACGGCGGGCGCGACATCCGCGTGGTGAACCTCTCGCTCGGCGTCGAGGCCGACCGCACCGGCTACCGGCGCGACGTGCTCGCCTGGGCGGTCGAGGTGCTGTGGCGCGAGGGCATCGCGGTCGTCGCGGCCGGCGGCAACCTGGGCGAGCGGGCCCGCTCGCTCGACATCCCCGCCGCTGACCCGTTCGTGATCGCTGCGGGCGCGACCGACACCTTCGCGACGGCCGGCCCGGCCGACGATCGCGTGGCGCCGTTCTCCAGCCGCAGCGTGCAGCGGCCGGTCGACGTCGTCGCGCCGGGCACGTCGCTGCTGTCGCTGCGCGTTCCGGGGTCGGCGCTCGACCTCGAGTTCCCGATGGCGCGCGTCGGCAAGGACCTGTTCCGCGGGAGCGGCACCTCACAGGCGGCCGCGGTCGTCACCGGCGTGGCGGCGCGGCTGCTCTCCGCCCATCCGGAGCTCACGCCCGACCAGCTCAAGGCGCTGCTGATCGAAGGCGCCGCCGACCTGCCCGACCCGCGCGTAGCCGAGGGCGCCGGCCGGGTGGACCTCGCGGGCTCGCTCGCCGCGCCGGTGCCGGACGCCGAGTCGGTCCGCCAGCGCTGGGCGCCCGCGGTCCTCGACCTGCGCCGGCTCGAGGCCGCGCTCAGGGACTCCGATGCGGTCGGTGCGGTCAACGCCGAGTGGGCCGGCCGCCGCTGGTCTGGCCGGAGATGGTCCGGCCGCCGCTGGTCTGGAAGCTCGTGGGTCTCCGACAACTGACGCGAGCCACGCTGGGAGCGCTGATCGCCGCGACGGCCGTCGCGGCGTTCGTGCTGTGGCACGAGGTCGTGCGCGACCTCGAGCCCTTCCGGACCGACATCCCGTGGTGGGCGCTGGCCGTCGGCTTCGCGTTCACCGAGCTCTTCGTCGTCCACGCGCACGTGCGCGGGAGCGCACACTCGCTGTCGCTCTCCGAGCTGCCGCTCGTGCTCGGCCTGCTGCTCGCCGACCCCGACGAGCTGATGCTGGCCGCGGTCGTCGGCCCGGCCATCGTGCTGCTCGTGACGCGGCAGGATCCGGTGCGGCTGGTCTTCAACCTCGCGCAGTTCGCGCTCACCGCGGCGGTGGCGAGCATCACGCTGCACGCGCTGCTCCCGGTCGCCGCCGAGATCGGCCCGGCGGCGTGGCTCGCGGTCTTCGCGGCCGTGGTCCACGCCTCTTTGACTGCGTCGGTGCTCGTCTTCTGTGCGATCGGGCTGGCAGAGGGCGGGATCCCGTCGCGCCGGCTGGCGGGGATGCTCGGGGCCGACCTCGTCGTCGCTCTGACGAACGCGAGCGTCGCGCTGGCGGGCGCGACGGTGGTGGTGAACGACCCGCGGGCGGCGTGGCTGCTCTTGCCGCCGGCCGCAATGCTGCTGGTCGCCTACCGCGCCTACGTGTCGGAGCGGTCCAAGCACCGCAGCCTCGAGTTCCTCTACGGGGTGACGCGCTCGCTGTCGCGCGGTGGAGGCGAGCTCGAGGCCGAGCTGCTCGACCTCCTGCAGCGCACGCGTACGAGCTTCCGCGTGCAGACGGCCGAGCTCGTGCTCCTGTCCGAGGTCGGCGCGCTGCGTACGTCGCGCGGGCCGGACGTCGAGGAGATCATGGTGCCGGTGTCGGGGCCCGACGTCGCTGCCCTGCGGGGGGCGGTCGCCGCCGATCATGCGGTGCTCGTCGACGGCGACGATCTCGCGGTCGGGGACTATCTCGCGCGGCGCGGCATCTCGCAGGCGCTGATCGCCCCGGTGCGCGGGGAGACGCGGCTGGCGGGCGTGATGGTGCTCGGCGACCGCGTCGGCGCGGCGAGCTCGTTCTCCGACGAGGACCTGCGGCTGTTCGAGGCGCTCGCCACGCACGCGGGTCTCTCTCTGGAGCTCGATCGTCTGGAGCGGCAGGCTTTGAGCGATCCGTTGACGGGGCTGGCCAACCGCACGCTGTTCCTGCGACGGGTCGAGGCGTCGCTGGCGCGCTCGGCCGGCATGGCGACGGTGCTCTTCCTCGACCTCGACGACTTCAAGACGATCAACGACCGCGCCGGGCATGCGGCCGGCGACGCGGTGCTGGTCGCCGCCGCCGGGCGGATCGAGGCGTCGGTGCGGCCGGGCGACGTCGCCGCGCGGATGGGGGGCGACGAGTTCGCCGTGCTGCTCGAGGACGTCGACGACCACCACGGCGAGCACGTCGCAGCGCGCATCCTCGACCTGCTGGCGGAGCCGGTGAGGGCCGACGGCGAGCGGCTCGCGGTGCGCGCGAGCGTCGGGATCGCCACCGCGGCGGCGGGCTCGATCGAGGCCGCAGGGCTCATGCGCCGAGCCGACCTCGCGATGTACCGGGCGAAGGACGCCGGGCGCAACCAGCTACGCGTGTGGTTCCCGGAGATGGAGCCGGTCGGCGAGGGGGAGGCGACGGGCCGCGACGAGCTGGCGGCCGCGCTCGCGGGCGGCGAGATCGAAGCGCACTTCCAGCCGATCGTGTCGCTGGAGAGCGGCGATGTCGTCGCAGCCGAGGCGCTCGCCCGCTGGCGCCACCCGCGGCTCGGGCTGCTCGGCGCGGGGACCTTCCTGCGCGGCGTCTACGGGGAGCTGGCCCGCGCCGTCGACCGCGAGGTGCTCGCCCAGGCCTGCTCGGCGGCGGCTTCCGGCGAGGTGCCGGCGGTCCACGTCAATCTCGCCGTACTGGACGCGGCGACGGTGCGCGACGTGCTCGAGTCGAGCGGGCTGGAGCCGGGCCGGCTGGTTTTGGAGCTCTCCGAGGACGTCCTGCGCGCGGCGCCGGGAGATGCGCTGGTGCAGCTGCGCTCGATCGGGGTCCGGATCGCGTTCGACGACTTCGGGGCAGGGCGGAGCGCCTTGGCTGTCGCGCGGTCGGTGCCGCTGGACATCGTCAAGGTGGCGCGGCCGTATGTCGAGGGCGCGGGCCGGGCCGGCCACGAGCGCTCCGTGCTGGCGATGGTCGTCGGCGTTGGCGAGCTGCTCGGCGTTGATGTCGTGGTCGAGGGGATCGAGCGCGAGGACCAGCGCGAGGCTCTTGTCGAGCTGGGCTGCTCGTACGGCCAGGGCTATCTGCTCGGCCGTCCGCTCCCGCTCGACACCGCTGTTGCCGCTGCGTAGCTGGGGGGCGGTCCGTCGTCATGCCCTCCCGGGGCACCGCTCGCAAGCTCGCGGTCTAGCGCCCCGGGAGGCCACGCCGCGGACCGCCTGCCACACCCGCGGCTCGTTGTGGCGTGTTCTCTGTGTGCGGCCTCGGGAGGGCAGCACAGCATCGGCTGATGCAGCGCGGCAACACGAAACGACGCGATCGGAGACCGGTCCCGCCACAGCGTTGACCCGGTCGACCCCGGAACGCCGCGGGGCGGGACCTATCTCAACGATCGCTGCGCCTTCGGCGCCCGCCCGCGCGACCGGAGCGACTCCTTCAGCCGCGCTCCCGGAATGCGGCGCGGGCGGCCTTGGCACCTCGCCGGGCCTGTTCGCTGAAGCCGTACGTTCCCTTCTCGCGCAGCTCCGTTGCGGCGTCGACGACCGCACCGAGCGCGGCGAACGCGAACATGCCGCCGACGGAGATCCGCCGCACGCCCGCCTCGGCCAGCTCGGCGACCGTGGGCGCGTTCGGGAGGGCCAGAACGTTCACGGGCTTGCCGACGGAGCGCACGACCTCACGGATGTCGTCGAGCTTGCTCAGTCCAGGCGCGTAGAGCACGTCAGCGCCGGCCGCCTCGAACGCTTGCAGCCGCGCGATCGTGTCCGCAAGGTCGTCGCGTCCGTACAGGTGGTTCTCGGCGCGGGCGGTGAGCACGATCCGTCCGTCTGCGGCCTCCGCGGCGGCCGCGATCCGTTCGGCGGCTGCTTCGAGCGCGTACACCGGCTCGTCGTCGCGCCCGGTCGAGTCCTCGATCGAGCCGCCGGCAAGCCCTGCCTGGACCGCTAGTCGCACGGTCTCGGCCACGTCCTCGGGAGAGTCGCCGAAGCCGTTCTCCAGGTCGGCACTGAGGGGAACATCGACGGCGGCGGCGATCGCCGCCGCGTGCTCCAGCGCCTCGTCCCGGGTCACGCCGTAGTCGAGGCGGCCCAGGGTCGCCGCGAACCCACTGCTCGTCGTCGCGAGCGCCTCGAAGCCGAGCGACTCGAGCAGCCGCGCCGACCCGACGTCCCACGGGTTCGGCAGCAACAGCGGCTGCCCTTCGCGCTGATGGAGCTCCAGGAAGTCGGTCATGCCCCACACGATCCCGCATCACGTCCATCGAGATGCGTGATCACGTCGGCTAGTCGAGCCGCTCGCGGCGAGCGGTCGCGGATCCATCGCCCGGGTCGATCGAGACGAGGTCGGCGGCGAGCGGCTGGAAGGACGGCTCGGTGGTGTAGATCAGGCGCGCGATGCCCATGTCGGTCGCCTCGGCGAGGTTGCCGGTGCCGCCCGCGCCGACCGAGCCGCCGTTGATCACGGTGACGCCCGGCTCGTGTTCGATCGACGGGCTGTGGGTGTGGCCGGTGATGAACACGATCGGGTGCACGGGCGGCTGGTCGAGCAGCTCCTCGAGCGCCGGCTCCATCAGCGCGGGCTGGTGGACCATGACGATGTCGACCTCGTTGATGAGCGGCCGCAGCCAGTCGGTGAACGCTTGCTGCAGCGCCGGGCTGGGCTCCGGCTCGAAGCGATCCTCGTAGTTGTCGCCGGCCCGCCGCTCGAACGGGTCGCTGTAGCCGGCGACCTTGAGGCCGGCGACGTCGACGATCGGGCCGCCTTGTCGGTTCAGCCGCCCTGTCTGCGTGAGGACGATCGCGCCGCGGCGGGCGAGCTCCCGCTCGAGGCTGTCCGAGTCGTGGTTGCCGGAGACGAACACGAACGGCCGGCCGAGGTTGGTGACCCGACGCACGAGCCGGGCCTCGAGCGGCGAGCCGCTGTCCGTGAGGTCGCCGGCGAAGAACAGCGGTCCGTCGCCGGTGGCTCGCTCCAGGATCGGGATCGAGAGGAAGTTGTTGTGCAGGTCGGAGGCGATCGTGAGCGTCGGCCGGTCGGCCAGCGAGGCGCGGTCCGCGGGTCGGGTGACGAGTCGGGCGAGGCCGACGAGCTGCGCGTCGAGCTCCTGGTCGAGCTGGCGGGTGGAGCGCTGGGCGGACTCGACGGCCTCGAGCGCGCGCGGGATGTCGGGGCCGAACGCGTAGTACTGCGGGTTGTCGATGGGGCCGCGCGGCGGGAGCAGTGCAACGAGCGCGACAGCGATTGCTGTGGCCGTAAGCGTGGCGGCGGCGATCTTGTATCTCACGCGCGGGCCGCCGCGGTGACGCAGCGCAAAGGCGACGAGCAGGCCGAAGGCGAGCGCGGCGGCGGTCGCGATGCCGATCAGGGCACGCAGGTAGCCGGCGATCGCGTCGCGCGCCTCGGCGCGGACCTCCCGCACGTCGAGCCGCTCTCCCTGCGCGACGCGCGACACGGTCAGCCGGTCAACCGTGCGCAGCTCCACGTGCAGGCGCGCGGGCAGGCGGACGGCGTCCTCGAACCGCACGCCCCAGTCCACCAGCGGGACGTAGAGGTCGAGCGCCCCGCGGTTGCCGGGATCGACGGAGATCTCGATCTGGCCGATCGAGAGCTCGCGCGACTGGCTGTAGGTGGCTAGCGCCGCGTAGGCGCCTGCGAGCGTGGCGGCGACGACGGCCGCGACGACGACCGCGTGGCGAGCCAGTCGCGCAGCGCGCGATCGTCGCTCCAGAACGCCAGCTCTTCCCATGAGATATCTGTCGGCTCGAACGCCCGGACCTCAAGCGCTCTTCACCGCGGGGCTGGCTCCCAGAGTTGCATGTCGCACAGGCGGTGGTAGCCGAGGTTGGTGTACAGGCGCTCGCCGACGTCCGTGGCCTGCAGCGTGGTCGTCGTGCAGCCGTTGGCGATGGCGTCCTGGAGCGCCTGGCGCATGACCGCGGTGGCGAGTCCTTTGCGGCGGGCGTCGGGAATCGTCGCCACGAACGAGATCCCGCAGTCGTCGTTGTGATGCAGCGCGAGAGCGACGGCCGCGGGCTGGCCGTCATGGTCGGCGCGGTAGCCGCTCAGGACGTCGTTTGGAAGCGGGGTCAGGGTGCGCTCCAGCCGGGCGTCGAAGTTGCCGTAGGCGAGGTCGTTGACCCGCCCGACGGTGGCCAGATCTGTGCGCTGAGGCGTCTCGTGGATGCTTCGTGTGTCGAGGACGGCACCCATGCCGGGGCTCGATGCGCTGACCTGAAGCCCGGCACGCTGCAGCTGGCGGGCGGCCTCGGTCGCACCGCCGTCCAACCACACGCCCCAGCGGCGAATCTGCGCCACCTCGTAGCTCCGGCGAAGCTCGTCCAGATGCCGCGGACCGGCGTGCGGATCGATCGCAACGGCGGCGTTCAGCGTCGGCGAATCGGGCGCCGCCTGGACCACGGACGCAACGAGCCCATCCCGCTCGATCACCCGCCCAGGCCCGGCATGCCCACCGAGCAGAACCTGAAGCCGAGCAAACCCCTCCCAGAGCCGCTGCCGGAGCATCCCCTCGTCCATGTGCGATGAGGCTACCCCCGGCCCGCCATGCCGCTACGCTGAGTCCCCGCAGCGCCCTCTTAGCTCAGTTGGTAGAGCACTTCCATGGTAAGGAAGGGGTCGCCGGTTCGAGTCCGGCAGAGGGCTCTCGAGAACCCGCTGGAAACGGCGGGTTTCGTCGTTCAGGGCCATCTGCTGCGGAGTGCTGCGACGGGCCGAAGGTGCAATGGTGGCGCTCGCCACGACGGCGTGCTCACCTGACGTCGTGGACGTCGCGCGACCTCGATGACGTCTCAATGCCCGCAGAGGCTTGCGTCTTGCAGCGCTCGCTGGACAAATGGTCCATTGCGCGCCCTGCGCACCGTGCCGACATCCCGAGCAACGAGGGGACTGACTTCGATCGAGGACAACGCGCGTGGACCTGGGACGCACGGACGGCCAAGAGCTCGCGGCGGACCGTCTCACGCGGTCCGTGGCCTGCTGGTCCTTGGCTCATCGAGCGCGCCGCGACCCGCTGCCGTCATGACCAGAGCGGAGCTGATCGCGCTTGCCTCGCCGCCGTGCCACGAGTGTGGTGCGCCCGTGCAGCGGGTCGAGACTCCGTGGCATCTTGACGAGGACTACACGTGGCGTCCCGGCCCGGCCTTCATGGTCTGTGGCAACGAGCATCGCGTCTTGGTAGAGCCGCTAAGTTGAGCTCGCTGCACTGGCTGCTGCTCATCGCGGCGTGCGTCCTGCTCGTGTACGCCGGGCTCGTCGTGGCGCTGGTCGTCGCCGGGCGCCTGGGAGTCGCACGCGATGCTGCCCGCTTCATTCCCGACTGCGTCATGCTCGTGAGGGGTCTGCTCCGCGACCCGCGCGTCCCCCGGCGACACAAGCGGCTGCTGGGAGCAGTCGTCGGATACCTCGCACTCCCGTTCGACCTCGTGCCGGACTTCATTCCGGTCGCCGGGCACGTCGACGATGCGTTGGTTGTCGTCCTTGCCCTGCGCGTCGTCCTGCGGGGCAGCGGGAGCGAGCTGGTGCGTGAGCATTGGCGAGGACCGGAAAGCTCGCTCGCGCTCGTGCTCCGCTTCGCGGGCCAGAGCTGACGGCTCAGTCGTAGCCCTCGAACGGCTCGGTCAGCAGGCGAGCCTTGTGCGGTCCGTACTCGAAGACGTGGACGATGCGGACGGCGGAATCCGCGCGCTCGACGCGGGTCTCGACCAGCGCGAGCTCCTCGGCGTCGAGCCCGAGCTCGTTGAGCCGCTCGGCCTCGGCCCGGCAGACGTCGCCCGGCGTGGGCCGGCTCTCCGGATAGGCATCCTCGTGGTGCCCGATCAGGGCCTGCCAGTGTTCGTCTCCCGCGCGTTCCACGGCGTCACGGATCTGCGACCTGGTGTACGCCACGTCACGAGAGTGTCCCAGACCCCTCGCCGGGACCGCATAGATAGACAACAGCGCGAGCATCGTCGAAAATCCTTAGGCAAATGGCTGTAACGGTCACGCAACTGCGAAGCTTCCTGGCCGTCGTTCGCACCGGCTCGGTGACCGCGGCGGCGGAGGAGCTCGTCGTGTCGCAACCGTCCGTGTCGGCCGCCGTCTCCGCGCTCACTCGCGAGCTGGGGGTCGACCTGACCGAGCGCGCAGGCCGCAATGTGCGTCCGAGCCCCGCGGGCAAGGTGTTCGCCTCATACGCGGCCGACGTCGTCGGCTTGCTCGATCAGGGCGCACGCGCCGCGCGCGAGGCCGCGGACAGCGCGGTCACCGAGCTGCGGATCGGCGCGGTGACGACTGCCGGCGAACACATCGCCCCCCAGCTCATGCAGGCGTTTGCCGCGCGCCATCCGGAGGTCACGCTCAGCCTCGACGTGGGCAACCGCGAGAGCGTGTTCGAGCAGCTGCGCACGCATCAGTCGGACATCGCGATCGCGGGCCGACCGCCCGACGACGGCTTCGTCGGCCGGCGCTTTCTTGACAACCCGATCGTCGTGGTCACGGCGCCCGACGACCCGCTCGCAGACCGGCGCAGCGTGCGCGTCGAGGAGCTCGGATCGCGCCCGTGGTTGCTGCGTGAGGAGGGCTCGGGGACGCGCTCGATGACGGAGGAATTCCTGGCCGGCCACGATCTGCACCCGCCGATCCGCACGCTCGGCTCCAACGGGGCGATCAAGCAGGCGGCCCGGGCGGGGCTCGGGGTCTCGCTGCAGTCGCGGCTGGCGGCGCATCTCGAGATCGAGTTGGGATTGCTCGGGACGATCCACGTCGACGTGCCGCTGCCGGGCCGGCAGTGGTATGCGATCCGCCCGGCGCGCGGCCCGGGGCGTCCGGCGGTGGAGCGGTTCCTCCGCTTCGTGCACAGCGACGAGGCGAAGGTCGCCGTCGAGCGCGGACTCACGACGCCACGCGCTCGAGCTCCTGACGACCCAGCGCCACCGCGGCCCGACTCGTGACGAGGTGGTAGAGGATGAGCAGCTGCACGAGCGCGAGCGAATCTGACCGGTGAAGGTCCATCCCGATCGTGTACTCGCCCAGGCGCTGGCTGCGCAGGTGGGCGGCGAAGTGCAGCCGGTCCCAGATCGCCTCCTCGAGCTCGGCCGCGCGCTCGGCCTCGATGTCGCCCGGGATGCGCACATGGCGTTCCCCGCCGCGCTCATTGAGCATGATGCTGCGCACGCCGTCGCCGATGAAGGGGGAGAGATCCGGATGCGGTAGGCCGTCGCGAAGGATCAGCTCGGCGTCGAGGCGGTCCGGATCGCCGCTCTGGCTGGGCATGAACGACACGACGATGTCCGCGTTGCGCTCCTGCGGGCGGATGAAGGCGGCGGAGTCAGGCTCGCGGCGATCGAGCTCGGCCAGCACCTCGTCGGTGGTGTAGCCGCGCCGCGAGCAGTCGCGCTGCACCTTCCACTTGCGCCGTAGGTCCTCTGGGGGTGCGAGGAAGACGCGCACGTCGTAGCAGTCGCGCATCTGGGGCGTGTGGTAGCCCAGCAGGCCCTCGACGATCGCAAAGCCGTGAGGCTCGACGTAGACCGGCGGCGCGAAGGTGCCGTCTGC
The DNA here is from genome assembly GCA_963838655.1 of uncultured Solirubrobacteraceae bacterium. Lineage (GTDB taxonomy): Bacteria > Actinomycetota > Thermoleophilia > Solirubrobacterales > Solirubrobacteraceae > DASSUW01. The sequence continues at coordinate 184,344 of CAWIRW010000019.1, forward strand.
GTGCCGATAGACCGGCTTCAGGATGGCCTCGCCGTTGCGCAGGTGGCGCAGGTCCTGCGCCATGACGTCGAGGTAGTTGCAGTCCGGATGCAGGGGTGTGATGCCGAGGTCGGCTCGCTGCTTGCGGTCGTAGCGGTGATAGTCGTCGGTGCAGGCGTGGGTCACCTCACGCTCGCCCAGCGCGCGCACGAGACCCCGGGTCATCGTGGTCTTCCCCGCCGCCGAGTCGCCGACGACGCCGAGAATGATCGGTCGCGGCATCGTCAGCCGCTCCCGAAGATGCTGCTGGCGTAGATGTCGTCCGCCTCGATGGTCATAAGCTCGTCGTGCCCTGGGGGTGTGTCGCTGCTGAAGAGGCGGCTGGCGTGGCGCAGCCGGGCGCGGTCGATCGCGTTGCGGGTGCTGCGCCCGTGCGCGAAGCGCGGCATCTGCATGCGACGCTCGAGGTACTCGCGGAACGCCTGCTCCGCGGCCGGTGACAGGCGGTAGTCCTGACGCTCGACCATGCGCTGCGCGATCTCCATCAGCTGCTCGGGCGTGTAGTCGGGGAAGTCGATGTGGTGCACGACCCGCGAGGCCATGCCCGGATTGGACGCGAAGAACTCGTCCATCCGGTCCTTGTAGCCGGCGAGGATGACGACCAGCCGGTCGCGGTCGTTCTCCATGACCTGTAGGAGGATCTCGATCGCCTCCTGGCCGTAGTCGCGCTCGTTCTCCGGCCGGTGCAGGTAGTACGCCTCGTCGATGAACAGCACGCCGCCGTACGCCCGCTTGAGCACGTCCTTGGTCTTGGGCGCCGTGTGCCCGACGTACTGCCCCACGAGGTCCTCGCGGGTGACCGACACCACGTGACCCTTCTCGAGGTAGCCGAGTCGTTGCAGGATCTCCGCCGTCCGCAGCGCGACGGTCGTCTTGCCCGTGCCCGGGTTGCCCGTGAACGACATGTGCAGCGACGGCCGTCGCGACGTCAGATCCGCCTCGCGCCGAAGCCGGTCGACCACGAGCAGGGCTGCGATCTCGCGGATGCGCGTCTTGACCGGCTGGAGCGCGACGAGGTCAGCGTCGAGCTCGTCGAGCACCGCGTCGACCTCGAATCTCAGCGCAGTCACGCGTACCGCCGCCCTGCGGGGCGCTCCGCCGCGTATCCGTGCAGCGCATAGCGCATCGAGCGGTCGGCGTTGTCGGTCCGCTCGAGCCGGAAGCCGGGCTCCTCGGACGGCCGGCCGACGATGAACGCCAGCGCCGTGGTCTGGCGCATGTAGGTCGCGTCGTAGGCGATGACCTTGACGTAGTGGTTGGGGAAGCTCTCGCGGCAGGCCTTCACCTCGCGCATCGCGACATCGGCCTGATCGGCCCTGAGGTCGAACAGCGGGAGGTTCCACATCTCCCAGTACGCGTTGCGCGGATGCGGGTCGTCGGTGTACTCGACCGCGATCGCCCAGCCCTTGTCGAGCGCGTAGCGGATCTGTGCCTCGATCTGCTCGTCGTCGAGGTCGGGCAGGAACGAGAACGTGCCTTGGGTGACGCGCATGGCGTTCCTCCTCAGGCCGCCGTCGGGGTGACGACGACGTCGGGCGTGTCGGTGGACTGGAAGTCGAACGTGACGTCCTTCCAGACCTGCAGCGCCGCATCGAGCTCCGGGCAACCGCGGGCGGCGCGGGCGAGGATGTCGGGTCCCTCGTGGAGGTAGTCGCGACCCTCGTTGCGGGCCTGGATGATTGCCTCGACCGCAACGCGGTTGGCCGTCGCCCCGGCGCCGATCCCCATCGGGTGCCCGATGGTTCCGCCGCCGAACTGCAGGATCGAGTCCTCGCCCAGGTAGCTGAGCAGCTGGTGCATCTGGCCGGCATGGATCCCGCCTGAGGCGACGGGCATCACCCCGGGCAGCGATGCCCAGTCCTGATCGAAGTAGATCCCCGTGGTGGGGTCCGCTTCGAGGTGGTTCTCGCGGCAGACGTCGTAGTAGCCCTTCACGCTGCCTGGGTCGCCCTCGAGCTTGCCGACGACCGTCCCCGCGTGGATGTGGTCGACGCCGATGAGGCGGCACCACTTGGCGAGCACGCGGAAGTTGACGCCGTGACTCTTCTGCCGGGTGTAGGTCGAGTGACCGGCGCGGTGCAGGTGCAGGATGACGCCGTTGCGGCGCGCCCAATGGGACATGGACTGCATCGCGGTGAAGCCGACGGTCAGGTCGATCATGATGATCACGCTGCCGAGCTCCTTGGCGAACTCGGCGCGCTCATACATGTCCTCCATCGTGCCGGCCGTCACGTTGAGGTAGTGGCCCTTGATCTCCGCGCTCTCGGCGGTCGCCCGGTTCACCGCCTCGATCGCGTACAGGTAGCGATCACGCCAGCGCATGAAGGGCTGCGAGTTGATGTTCTCGTCGTCTTTGGTGAAGTCGAGGCCGCCGCGGAGCGCCTCGAAGACGACGCGGCCGTAGTTCTTGGCCGACAGGCCGAGCTTCGGCTTGACCGTGGCGCCGAGCAGCGGACGTCCGAACTTGTCCAGGTACTCGCGCTCCATGACGATGCCGTGCGGCGGGCCCTGGAACGTCTTGACATAGTGCGGCGGGATGCGCAGGTCCTCGAGCCGCAGCGCCCTGAGGGCCTTGAAGCCGAACACGTTGCCGATGATCGAGGAGGCCATGTTCGCGATCGAGCCCTCCTCGAACAGGTCGAGGTCGTAGGCGATCTTCGCGATGTACTCGTCGTCGCGGCCGGGCACCGGCTCCACGGCGTACGCCTTGGCCTGGTAGTTCCGATGGTCGGTCAGGCGGTCGGTCCAGACCACCGTCCAGGTCGCCGTCGAGGACTCGCCGGCCACCGCCGCCGCGGCCTCGATCGGGTCGACTCCGGGGTGCGGCGTGACCCGGAACGCCGCCAGGATGTCGGAGTCCTTGGGCTCGTAGTCCGGGTCGTAGTAGCCCATCTCCGCGTATGGAGTCACGCCTGCCGCCCAGCGATCCTTCTTCTCGATCATGCGGTGAACCTACGACAGGACAGTTCGCCAAACAAGAAAAGATCAGGTCGAACTCATAGAGCATCAGCTAATTGTCTGCGGCTCGATACGCTCCCGTGTCCATGTCGCGCGTCGGGGTGACGAACGTCGAGAAGGTCACCCGCATCGGCGAGCAGCTCTACTACGCACGGCTCGATTGCTTCGTCGAGCTCGCGCCGGAGCAGACGGCCGCGCGCTTCGACGAGGTCATCAACGACGTCATCGGCGAGGTGGTGCTCGGCGAGGGCGCCTTCAAGGCCGAGCAGCTCGCCCAGCGGATCGCCGTCGAGGTGCGTCGAGCGGCAGCGACGCGGTGCGCGCCGAGGTGACGATCGCCGCCCGCTACCCCGAGTACAAGCCGGCGCCGGTGTCCGGGATAACCACGCAGGAGATCTACACGCTGCTCGGCTCGGCGGTCGCCTCCGAGCGCGGCACGCGCCGGCTCATCGGCGTCGTCGCGCAGGGGATGACGACGAGCCCGGATACGCAGCGCCTGGCTGCCGAGCGTTCGCGCCAGCGCCTGGCCGCCGACGGCTTCACCGATCACCAGATCGCCGAGATCCTCGAGGCCGTGCCGCTTGCGACGCACAACCAGCTCGGGCTCGGCACGCTCTACCTCGGGCTGCCCGAGGAGTGCGAGACGGACGTGGACGCGGCGGACCTGCTGGCGATCGTCGAGGACTCGATGTCCAGCGAGATCTACGAGCTGATGAAGCGCTCGGACGAGGGCGCGGTGGTGGAGAAGGCCCACCGTCGCCCACGGTTCGTGGAGGACTGCGTCCGCGAGGCGATACGCGGAACGATCGAGCGCTACGGCGGCTTGCGCGGCGACGCCTTCGTGTCGGCGCGCCAGGAGAACCTCGAGTCGATCCAGCAGCACAGCGTCGTCGCCGAGCGCTTCGGGCTGCTCGGCGATCTGCGCCGCGAGCTCGACGCCGGCGAGCGCGTCGCGCATCACACGACGATGCGCGAGTGGCTGGATGCGGGCTGATCAGCGCAGCCGGATGCGATCGGCGCCGTCGACCCTGAGGTGGTCGAGAACGGAGCCGCTCGCGTCGCGCACGCCCAGGCGCTCGACGAGCGCCGCGTAGCGCCCGCCCACCAGGCCGTCGGCCAGCACCGCCGCACCCCGGGCGGCGGCGAGCCCCGTCGCGATCCGCACCGGCGCCACATGCGCAAGCCGAGCGCCGAGCGCGTCGCTCATGCCCGGTGCCTGCGCCAGGCGCCCTGCGACGAGGATCTCGCGCGGGGTCGGCGCGCTGGCCGTCAACGCGAGCGCGGCCTTGACCGCGCCCTCCTCCAGGGCGAGCCATCCCTCGCGATGACGCGGGTCGCGGCGCAGGGCCTCCAGCCCTTCCGAGAGGTCGAGGGCTCCCTGCGGGTCGAGCGCGCCACCGCTGAACACCGTCCGCTTCGACAGGTTTGCGCCGAGGAGGTAGGCCGCCTCCGCGTCCAACGCGCCGCACGCCCGCGCGCCGATCGGCCCGGCCGAACCGCCGAGGCCGTCGACGATGCGGCCGCCGTCCACCGCGAGCGCGGCACTGAACGCCCCACCGAGCTCGAGCATCACGAACGAGGTCTCGGCGAAGTCGACGCCGAGCCGGTTCGCCTGGTCGGCGATGCACAGCGCGGCGCTCGCGACCTTGTCCGCGGTCCCAAGGTCGACGCGGTTCCATTTGCGGTACGCCGGGATCGTGGGCAGATGGATCGCGCCCGGACCAAACACGATCGGGAGTCCCGACGCCATCAGCGCGCGCACGACCGAGCGCATCCCGCCGACGCCCATGCGGCCATGCGGCTCGTCCTCGCGCACCAGCAGCATGAGCGCGAGCTCGCCCTCGCCGACCCGCTCGACGGGAACGAGCGGCAGCCCGTACCCGGCCGGGCCGAGCACGAGCTCGAACGGACCGTAGTCGACGAGCGCGTCGACGAGCAGCCCCGGATCGGCGCCCACGTCGGCGGTGCGGAAACTGCGCTCGAGCGTGATCTCGCCGTCGTCGAGTGCGCAGACGTCGAACGAGACCGTGCCCGGGTCGACGCCGGCGACGCGGGTCAAACGAGTTCCTTGGCTATCTCGTAGACGGCGTCGGTGTCGAGCACCAGGTCGTTGGACTCGAACAGCCGCCGGACGCAGGTCTTGTGCACCTTCATCTTCGGACCGCCGATCGCCAGCGCGCCGAGCACGAGCTTGCCGTCGTAGTCGACCATGTCGTCGGTCGCCTTCGTGTCCTCGACGCCCAGAGGCTCGGCCGCGTTGTAGTCGGCGAGCAGCTCGATCGTCGGGTGCGCCGCCCAGAAGTCGTGCCGCAGCACCGGCACGCCGGCGGGCCCGGCAGAGAGGACGATCTGCGCCCCGTCGAGGCTCGCCTCGAGCTCGGCGCGGTCGCGCGGCTCGCGGACGTCGAGCCCGAGTTCCTGCGCGACTGCGAGGCCACGCGGGGTGCGATGGGGGCGATCGTCCCCGAACAGGTCGGGCGAGAGCGCGGCCATCGTGACCTCGCAGCCCTCCTTCTGGAGCAGCGTGGCCGACCGCAGGCCGACGGCTCCCAGGCCGATCACGACCGCGCGGTCGCCGGAGAGGGTCCGCTCCTTCGCGATCCGCGCGATCGTCGTGGCCGCGGTCGTGTTGCAGCCGTTCGAGTCGATCATCACGGAGACGCGGAACGGGCCGAAGAACGCCTTCTGCACCTCGTCGAAGATCTCCTCGCCGGCGGCCACGTTCTTGCCGCCGACCCACACGGCCATCGTGTTGAGGTCGTCCGGCCCGCGCGTGAAGAAGGCGTCCTGCGCGAGCGCGCGCGCGGACTCGGCCTTCACGTTGCCGTGCGAGAGCAGGACGTCCACGCCGGCGTCGTGGGCGACGATCGCGTCGAACGGGCTCGGGTGGTCCTCGGTGTCGAGCTGCAGCAGGACTTTCTTCACGATTCCTCCTTGCGGGCCGTGAGGCGGACGCGCTCACGGCGCGGCTCGTCGAAGGTCAGGTAGCCCCAGTCGAGCGGGGACTCCTGCCGGTAGTTCTTCCCCAGCCCGCGGGCGATGGACGCCTTCATGAGCTCCTTCCCCAGGTAGAAGGCGTGCGTGTGCTCGTCGACGCCGAGCTCGTCGAAGATCTGGTTGATGTCGGTGCCCTTGACGAAGCGCTCGGCGTTGAACGCGTAGATCCAGTCGGCGTCGGAGAAGATGCGGATGTTGGGGTCGGTGATGCTCTCGTGCAGCTCGCGCAGCTCGGCCTCGGTGTAGGGCCGGAACTCCTCGTCCTTGATCGTCAGCAGCCGGCCGTCGACGTGCTTGGGCGGCGTGCCCTCCTGCTGGGCGAAGTGCATGAGCTGGGCGGCGAGGACCGTCTCGCGGACCGCGCCGCGCGCCCAATTGATGACCTCGGTGGTCAGCACGTTGTGGATGCGGAGCTCCTGGCAGAAGCCGAGCAGCATCGCGGTCACGCCGGTGGTGTCGGCCTCGGTGAGCTCGGTCAGGTTGCCGATCCCCATGAACATCTCGGCGTCGGGGTGGCGGCGGCGCACCTCCAGGTAGCGGCCGAGGCTGGCGGCGAAGCCCGAGCCGATCGGCTCGATGATCGGGTCGGCCATGAACGGCTTGCCGAGCTCGTTCATCCGCGCGATCGTCGCGTCGAGGCTGTCGAGGTCCTCGGGCGTGTCGGGGATCAGCACGGGCGTCGCCCGCAGCTTGTCCGCCACGTGGAGGTTCTGCCCGTTGAGGCTGAGGACGTAGTCGACGCCCGCGGCGTCGGCCATCAGGATCTCGTCGGGGTCGAGCGTGTCGATGCTGAGCGTGAAGCCTCGGGACTTGAGCTCGCGGATCGTCTCTGGGCCTTCGTCGAGCCAGTTGCGGTCGAGTGAGAGCCCGAGGTCGATGACGTCGGCGCCGGCGTCGCGGTAGTAGCTCGCCGCCTGGACGATCCGCTCGCGGTCGAGATGCGGGACGTTGTTGATCTCGGCGAAGACCCGGACGTCGCGCGGGCCGTAGCGCGAGCGCGCGTCGGCCTGGCCGAAGAACGCCGGCAGCCGCTTGAGGTCGGCGGGGCCCTTCTCAGCCGGGACCTCGAAGTGCTCGGTGAGCACTCCCGGGTCGCCCTGGCACATGCCGGGGATCATGATCCGCGTGACCTCGGGCGGGACCTCGAGCCGCTTGGCGATCCAGTCCGCGGTCATCAGCGCGGCGACCGTGATCCGCATGACCGCCACCTCGTAGTCGAAGGGCAGCTTCGCTCGCTCCAGCGTGGCGCGCAGCGCGGGCGCCGCGAGCTTGCCGGTCACGAACAGGTATCGATCGGCCATCCGGCCTCGAGCGCTAGCGGCCGCCCTTGCTGAAGACGAACTTGTTCGGGGTCCCCTCCAGCGGGCTGTCGTCGCCGGGGCGCCACAGCACCGTGTCCTCGATCTGACGCGCCACCGCGAAGTCCTTGTCGGTGATGCCGCCGGCGGCGTGATTCATCAGCTTGATCCACAGCTTGCCCCACGTCACCGCGAGGTCGGCATGGTGGTAGGCCGCCTCGCACACGAAGCCGACGGCGTTGACGACCATCAGCGTCGTCGGCCAGCCGTCGGTGTTGTACTTGCGGCGGATCCAGTCGCCCTCGAGGTACCAGTCGTCGAGTCCGTACTCCTTGAGCTTGGCCTCGACCTCGTCAGGCCCGTAGGTGGTGGGCTTGGCGCTTGCCTCCATGGTTGCCTCCTTCGCGGTCTCCGCTGAACTACATCACCACGCCGCCGTTGACGTTGATCGCCTGCCCGGTCACGAACGCGGCCTCGGGCGAGGCGAGGTAGAGCGCCGCACCGGCCACGTCCTCGGGCCGGCCCCAGCGTCCCAGCGGCGTGCTCTCCGCGACCGAGCTCCGAAAGTCGGGATCGGCCTGCTCGCCGAAGCTGGTCTCGATCCAGCCCGGACACAGCACGTTGACACGCACGTCGGGCGCCAGGCTCCGCGCGAGGCTCTTGCTGAACGCCAGCACGCCGCCCTTGACGGCGGAGAACAGCTGCGGGTTCTCGCCGGCCATGCCGCTCGTCACGTGGTCCCAGCTCATGTTGACGATCGCGCCGCCCGACTGCTGGTTGCGCATGAGCTCGCCGATGGCGTAGGAGCACGCGATCGTGCCCTTGAGGTCGACGGCGAGCAGGAGGTCGAGCTTGCGCTCCCACTCCCACTCCGCGGTCTCGCCGGTGACCACGTCCGCGCCGGCGTTGTTGACCCAGATGTCGACCCGGCCGAGCTCCCCGTGGGCCTCGGCGACGAGCCGCTCGCATGCGTCGCGCGTCGACATATCGGCCTGAAGCACGCGAGCGCTGATCGTGTCGGCGACCTCGCGGGCGCGCTCCGGCGAGTCGCGGTGCGTGAGCAGCACGACGGCTCCCGCGGCCGCGTAGGCCTCGGCGATGGCGCGGCCGATCCCGCTGCTCGCGCCGGTCACGACGGCGTGCTGACCGTCGAGCCGGCGCGACCGGGTCAGCTCGATCAGCCCTCCACGCCCGCGGCGAACGGGTGGCGCGCCGCCTCCGACGAATCGAGGATCGCGCTCACCTTGGGCTCGCCGTTGAGCGCGCGGGCAATCGACTCCTTGGTGGCCTGGTAGTTGTAGTCGAAGATCCTCTTGTCGTCCGTGGCTTCCCAGTGGATGAAGACGCCGACGATGATGCAGAGGTCGTCGACGTCGCCCTCGGCGATGACGCCCTCGCGGACCGAGTCGACGACGGCGCGGGCCACGGCCGCCTGGGCGGGGCCGAACATCTGCACCGCCTGCGTCGCGCCCCTGATCGTGACCTTGTTGGACATGATCGTGTCGGGCTTTGCGGGGAGGTTCGGCGCCACCACCGCGAGCAGGTTTGTGTGACCCTCCTTCTGGTTCACGAGGGAGTTCGCGAACGCTTCGCCGACCGGCCCGCCCTTGGAGCCGATCAGGAGGTCGACATGCGCGACCTCGTTGCCCTCGCCGACGAGCGACTCTCCGACCAGCAACGTCGCGGCCATGACCCGTCCTTCCTATGGTTGTCGGTGTGCCTGAGAAATCAGGGAACGGGTCGGCGACTCTAACCACTGGCGCCGAGGAGGGTCAAGCCGGGTGGGCGGGATCACCCGGATATGCCGCGCCCGCGACCGTTCGTACGGCCGAGAGCGTCGCCGGTGCCGCACAGCTGGCCTGCGTGCTCGAGGCGAGCGCGGAGAAGCCCGGCAACATCACGCCGAGCCACGATTTCCACGACACCTCGTACGAGGACATGCTGCGCAGCGCGATCGCGGTCGGTCCCGAGCTGGGGCGCGCCGGGGATCGCGGCGTGGGTGAGACGGTCCTCGCGGTCGTGCAGGCGTCGCGCCGCGTCGCGCCGGCGAACACGAACCTCGGGATCGCGCTGCTGCTCGCGCCGCTGGCGAAGGCCGCGCTCGGCGGCGGCCCGTTGCGGGGGCGGCTCGCCACGACGCTGCGCGCGCTCGACGTCGCCGACGCGCGCGCCGCGTACGCCGCGATCCAGCTCGCCGGCGCCGGCGGACTGCACGAGCGCGTCGAGCACGACGTGCGCTCGGAGCCGGCCGTCGGCCTGCGCGAGGCGATGACGAGCGCCGCCGAGCGGGACTCGATCGCCGCCGAGTACGTGACCGACTTCGCGCTGACCTTCGACGTCGGGCTGCCTGCGCTCCGCGCAGCGCTCGGTCAGTCGGTGCGCGACGCGATCGTCGACCTCCACCTCCGGCTGCTCGCCCATACGCCCGACACGCTGATCGCGCGCAAGGCCGGCGCGGACGCCGCGGCGCAGGTGTCGGCAGGCGCACGCGAGGTCCTCGCGGGGCGCGAGACGCTGCAGAGCTTCGACGCGTCGCTGCGCACGGAGGGCAACAAGCTGAACCCCGGGACGACCGCCGACCTCGTGACGGCGACCCTCTTCGTCGCGCTGGTCGAGGGTATGCTCGCGCCGTCGCACCACTCCTCCTGATTGCCCTGAGCGCGCGCATGCTCGCGGACCTCGCGAGGCGCGACGATGTGATCGCGTTCGACCTGTTCGGCGATCTCGACCTTCACCGGAGCGCGAGTCGCGTCGTAACGCGCCGCAGCCTGACGGCGCTCGTCGACGCCGCCGTGGCCGAGCCGCCGGGCGCCGTCATCTACGGCGCGAGCTTCGAGAACCACCCGGCGCTGGTCGAGCGGCTGGGCGAGCGGCACACGCTGCTGGGCAACCCACCGGCGACGCTGCGTGCTGTGCGCGACCCCGTGCAGCTCGGTGCCGCGCTGGGGGACCTCTACGCACCGACGACCTTCGCGATGCCGTCCTCGGGCCGCTGGCTGCGCAAGCCGCTGCGCGGCGGCGGTGGCCTCCGCGTGCGGGAGTGGCGCGGCGGCAAGCTGCCGGCCGGGACGTTCCTGCAGGAGCGCATCGACGGGATCCCGTGCTCGGCAGCGGCGGTGGGCGACGTGGTGCTCGGGGTCACCGAGCAGCTCGTTGGGCTGCGCGCCTTCGGCGTCCGCGGATACCGCTGGTGCGGCAACCTCGTTCCGCCACGGACGCCGGTCCCGCGCGACCAGGTGCAGGCGATCTGCTCCCGCCTGGCGGCCGCGTTCGGCCTGCGCGGGCTGTTCGGCGTCGATTTCGTCTGGGACGGCGAGCGCGCGGTGTCGGTCGAGGTCAACCCCCGCCCGACCGCGTCGCTCGAGGCGATTGAGGCGGCGTACGGCATACGTGTCTTCGACCCGCCCGCGGTCGTGGGCGAGCCTGTGCGGGCAGCAGGCAAGGCGGTGGTCTTCGCCACCGAGGACGTGGTCGTCGGCGAGTTCGCGCCGGGCGTGCGCGACGTCCCGCACCCCGGCGAGCGCATCGCGGCGGGCCGTCCGATCTGCACGGTCGTGACGACCGCCGCGACGCCGCAGGACGCGCTGGCGGGACTCGAGGAGCAAGCCGCGCGGTTGCGCGCCGAGCTCGGAGCGCGTGTAGAGGTGGCGGCGGGTGGCTGACGCGACGTGTGCGGGGTGTGGCTGCGTCTGCGATGACATCGAGCTGACGGCCGCGGGCCCGATCCGGACGTGCCCGCTCGGCGACGCGTGGTTCGCGTCGCGCACGGGCGACCGGCCGCCCGCCGCGACCGTCGAGGGCCGCGCCGTGGGGCTCGACGCGGCCGTGGACGCCGCGGCCGCGATCCTGCGGCAGGCGCGGGCGCCGCTCGTCTACGGCCTGGGCCAGACGAGCTGCGAGGCGCAGCGCCGGGCGGTTGCACTCGCCGAGGCGATCGGGGGCGCGGTCGATCTCGGAGGCGGCGGCGCGGCGGGGGAGGCCTACCAGGCGATCGGCTCGAGCACGGCGACCTTCGGCGAGATCCGCGACCGCGCTGAGCTCGTGGTGGTCTGGCGGGCGGACCCGGTGGTCACGAACCCGCGCCTGCTGGAGCGCCTGCGGCTGGAGCGCGCGACTCGCGGGCCGCGCGCGCTGGTCGTCGTCGACGCGCAGCGCACCGCCACCGCGGAGGAGGCCGACGCGTTCGTCGAGCTGGACGCGGCGGACGACTTCGAGGCGCTGTGGGCGCTGCGCGCGCTCGTGACGAGCGCGCCGCTCGATCACGACCGCGCGAGCGTCCCGCCGCTCGACGACCTCGCGCGCCGCCTGCTCGGCGCGCGTCATCTCGCCGTGCTGTACGGCGACGAGGTCGAAGCGCTGGCGCTGTTCGCGCTCGTGCGCGACCTCGCACGCGATCGGCACGCGGTCACGCTCGCGCTGCGCCGCGACGGCAACGGGCGCGGCGCCGAGGACGTCCTCGCGTGGCAGACCGGGTTCCCCGGGCCGGTGAGCTTCGCGCGCGGCCACCCGCGCGAGGAGCTCGGTGCCGCCGTGCTGCTCGAACGCGCCGAGGTCGACGCCGCACTCGTGGTGGCCTCCGACCCACTCGAGCACCTTCCGCCCGCCGCCGCCGAGCGCCTGCGCGGACTGCCCACAGTGGCAGTCGATGCACGCGCCACTGCGACGTCGCGGGCCGCGCGGGTCGCATTCGCCACCGCGGCCGACGGCATCGAGGTGCCGGGTACCGTCCATCGGATGGACGGCGTCCCGCTCCCGCTGCGCGCACCGCTGGCTGCGGAGCGCCCGAGTGTCGAGGACGTGCTGGCCGCGATCGCCGATCGCTTGTGATGCTCCGGATCGCCGCCGGCCGCGTGTACGACCCCGCCAACGGCATCGCCGGCGAGGTGCGCGACGTCTGTGTGCAGGACGGGAAGATCGTCGCCGACGTGCCGGGGCACGCCCGCAGCATCGACGCCCGCGGGATGGTCGTCATGCCCGGCGGGGTCGACATCCACGCCCACATCGCCGGGCCGAAGGTCAACGCCGCCCGCAAGCTCGCGCCGGAGGAGCACCGCGCCGACGTCGTCGAGCGCACCGCGATCTTGCGCTCCGGCACCGGCGGGACCGTGCCCTCGACCTTCACGACCGGCTACCGCTACGCGCTGCTCGGCTACACGACCGTCGTCGAGGCCGCCACGCCGCCGCTCGCCGCCCGCCACACGCTCTCCGAGATCCGCGACACGCCGGTCATCGACGCCGCCTTCCTCGTGCTGATGGGCAACAACCTGCCGCTGTTCGAGCTCATCCGCAGCGAGCCGGCTCGCGTGCGCGAGGCGATCGCCTGGTACCTGCAGGCGACGGGCGGCTACGGCGTCAAGCTCGTCAATCCCGGCGGCGTCGAGATGTGGAAGCGCGGCAACGGCAACGTGACGTCGCTCGACGACGAGGGCCCCGGGGTCACGCCACGGCAGGTGATCGAGACGATCGCCGGCGCGGTGCACGAGCTGGGGCTGCCGCACCCGGTGCACGTCCACTGCAACAACCTCGGCGTGCCGGGCAACTACCGCACGACGCTCGACACGCTCGACACGCTCGAGGGCCGCCGCGCGCACCTCGCCCACCTCCAGTTCCACGCCTACGGTGGCAAGCCAGGCGGGCGGCCGCGCTCGCGGGCGCCGGAGCTCGCCGAATACCTCGGCGCGCACCCGGAGCTGAGCGCCGACGTCGGCCAGGTGATGTTCGGCCCGGCGATGACGATGACCGCCGACGCTCCGGTCTCCGCGGTCCTGGCCGAGGTCACCCACGGCAAGTGGGTCAACGCCGACACCGAGGCCGAGACCGGCTGCGGGATCGTCCCCTTCACCTACCGCGAGCGCAACTACGTGCATGCGCTGCAGTGGGGGATCGGCCTCGAGTTGTTCCTGCTCAGCCGCGACCCGTGGCGGATCGTGCTGTCCACCGACCACCCGAACGGCGGCTCGTTCCTCAGCTATCCGCGTCTCATCCGGCTGCTCATGGATCGCGAGTTCCGCAACGAGCAGATCCGCAAGGTGAACAAGCAGGCGATGAAGCGCACCGTCCTGCTCGACGACCTCGACCGCGAGTACACGCTGGAGGAGATCGCGATCGTCACGCGGGCCGGCCCGGCGCGGCTGCTCGGCCTCGAACACAAGGGCCACCTCGGCGTCGGCGCCGACGCCGACATCACGGTCTACGTCGACGACGCCGACCGCGAGGCGATGTTCGCCGCGCCGCGCCACGTCATCAAGGACGGGCACCACGTCGTCGAGGACGGCGAGCTGCGCGAGACCGGCCCGGGCCGACTGCTGCGGGTCGGCGCCGAGTACGACCAGAGCATCGAGCCCACGCTGGAGAAGCTCTTCGAGGACCACTACAGCGTGCAGTTCTCGAGCTATCCGGTGCGCGAGCCGTGGCTGCTCGAGCCCGCAAGGACGGTCGCAGCGGGATGAAGCTGCACGACGCCGAGATCGTCGACACGTTCGCCGAGGCGTTCCCGATGTGGGGCGCGCGCGTCGTGATCACGGCCGCGACGCCCGCGTGGGCGCTCGAGGCGGGCCGCTCGATGACCGGCTTTGCCACCTCGGTGATCGGCTGCAAGTGCGAGGCGGGCATCGAGCGCGAGCTCGCTCCCGGACGAGACGCCCGACGGGCGCCCCGGCGTGAGCGCGCTCCTGTTCGCGATGGACCTAGAGGGCGTGGGCAAGCGGCTGGTCGAGCGCGTCGGGCAGTGCGTGCTGACGTCACCGACGGCGGCCTGCTTCAACGGCGTGGATGCCGAGGACTCGGTGGACGTCGGGGGCCAGCTGCGCTTCTTCGGCGACGGCTACCAGGCCAGCAAGGTGCTCGACGGGCGCCGCTACTGGCGCGTGCCGGTGATGGAGGGCGAGTTCCTCGTGCAGGAGCGCTTCGGCGCCGTCGAGGGCGTGGCCGGCGGCAACATCATCATGCTGGGGCGCGACGTGGAATCGGCGCTACGGGCGGCCGAGGCGGCGGCGAGCGCGATGCGGTCCGTCGAGGGCGTGATCATGCCGTTCCCCGGCGGGATCGCGCGCAGCGGCAGCAAGGTCGGGTCGCGCTACAGCGCGCTGCCGGCGTCGACCAACCACGTGCTGTGCCCGACGCTGCGCGGCCAGGTCGACGACTCCGAGGTGCCGCCCGACGTCGAGGCCGTCTTCGAGATCGTCATCGACGGCCTGGCACTCGAGCCGGTGCGCGAGGCGATGCGCCGCGGGCTCGTCGCCGCCGCCGAGGCGGGCGCCAGCCACGTGACCGCGGGCAACTACGGCGGCAACCTCGGCCCGCACCACATCCACCTGCGCGAGCTGGTGCCATGACGCTCACGCTGACCCTGCGCGAGCAGCCCGACGTGGCGCTGGAGGCCGAGGTCCTCACGCCCGACCGGCTCGCCGCCGCGGACGACGTCGCGGCGCTGCCGCTCTGGCACGGCAAGGAGCGCACGCGGGTGGGCGAGTTCTTCGCCGTCTCGGGCAGCGGGGGCGACGTCCGCCTGGAGGGCGACCTGAGCCGCGTGAAGCTGGTCGGCGCGGGCATGACCGCGGGCCGGCTCACGGTGGCCGGCGACGTCGGGGCGCACGCGGGGGCCGGCATGCGCGGCGGCGAGCTGCACGTCGAGGGCGACGCCGGCGACCACGCCGGAGCGGGGATGGGCGGCGGCACGCTGGTGGTGCGCGGCTCGGCGGGGCGCGGGCTCGGCGGGGCCGATGCCGGCGAGCGCGCCGGCATGCGCGGCGGCGAGATCGTCGTCCACGGCGACGCCGGTGCGCACGCCGGGGCCGGCCTGCGGCGCGGGCTGATCGCGGTGGCGGGACGCGTCGGCGAGGCCGCGGGCCTGCGCATGCTGGCGGGGACGATCGTCGCGCTCGGCGGGCTCGGGCCGCGGGCGGGGGCCGGCATGCGGCGCGGCTCGATCGTCACGACCGAGGCGCAGCCGCTCGCGACGTTCACGTTCTCCTGCACCTACCGCCCGCCGTTCCTGCGCCTGTACCTGCGCCGCCTGCGGGCGCTCGGCCTGCCCGTCTCCGACGCAGCAGCTCGACGGCCGCTACGCGCGCTGGTGCGGCGACGGCCTCGAGCTGCGCCGCGGCGAGATCCTGATCTTGGAGGACGCATGACGACGCTCTCGCTCAACGATCGCGCACGTGAGCTCGCCGACCGGCTCGCCGCCGACGCCGAGGCGGCCCGCGTGGAGGTCACGACGCTGGCGAACGGCGCGCGGCTGATCGACTGCCGCGAGGGCGGCTTCGCGGCGGGACGGGCCTTCGCCGAGGTCTGCATGGGCGGCCTCGGGGAGGTGGCGTACGCGCCGCTGGTCCTCGACGGCCGCTGGTTCCCGGGGCTCACCGTGACCACCGACCGCCCCGCGGTCGCGTGCCTGGCCGCGCAGTACGCCGGCTGGCGGATCGATCGCGACGGCTACTTCGCGATGGGCAGCGGGCCCGGGCGCGCGCTGATCCGCGCCGAGGACCTGTACGACGACCTCGACTGGGACGAGCAGGCGAGCGCCGCCGTCCTGTGCCTGGAGACCCGCGAGCCGCCGCCGGCCGAGGTCGCAGGCTTCGTGGCCGAGCGCGCCGGCGTGGAGCCGTCCGCACTGACCCTCGTGATGGCGCCGACGGCGAGCGTGACCGGCAGCGTGCAGATCGCGGCGCGGGTCGTCGAGACCGCGCTGCACAAGCTCCACGAGCTCGACTTCGACGTGCGGCGGGTCGTCAGCGGCTTCGGCAGCTGCCCGCTGCCGCCGGTGGCGGACGACGACATGGCGGCTCTCGGGCGCACCAACGACGCGGTGCTCTACGGCGGCCAGGTCCACCTCACGGTCGAGGCCGACGACGACGACGCGCTGCGCGAGCTCGTCGAGCGCCTGCCCGCCTCGGCGTCGAAGGACTACGGCGAGCCGTTCGGCAAGGTGTTCAAGGACGCGGAGTACGACTTCTACAAGATCGATCCGCTGCTCTTCAGCCCGGCGCAGGTCCGGCTCACGAGCGCCGGCAGCGGCCGCAGCTTCGAGGCCGGACAGGTGAACCTCGAGGTGCTGGAGCGTTCGTTCTGGGGCTGACCGTCGCGATCCTGGGATCGAGCGGCGGGTGGCACGCGCAACAGCTGATCGACGCACTCGCGGCTCGAGGTCACGAGCATCGGCTCGTGGCCGTGACGCGCATGGTCGGGCACATCGACGGCGACGTCGCCGTGCGCAGCTTCGAGGGATGCGATGCCGTGATCGTCCGCGGCATCCCGCGCGGCTCGCTCGAGCAGGTGATCTTCCGGGTCGACGCGCTGCACGCGCTCGTCGCCCGCGGCGTGACGTGCGTCAACGGCCCGCGGGCGATCGAGCGGACGATCGACAAGTTCCTCGCCTCGGCGCTGCTGGCGCGCGCCGGCGTGCCGACGCCGCGGACGATCGCCTGCGAGCGCCCCGAGGATGCGCTCGACGCCTTCGAGGAGCTCGGCGGCGACGTGATCGTCAAGCCGCTGTTCGGCTCGATGGGCGCCGGGATGACGCGCGTGGACGACGCCGACGTCGCGCACCGCGTCTTCCACGCACTGGCGCTCGAGCGCGCCGTCTACTACCTGCAGGAGACGATCGAGGCCGAGCGCGACGTGCGGGCGTTCGTCGTCGGCGGTCGGGTGCTGGCGGCGATCGAACGGGTGGGCGAGGGATGGCGGGCGAACCTCGCGCGCGGTGCCGAGGCGCGGCCGACCGAGCTGAGCGCACGAGCAGGAGCGCGTGTGCGTCGTGGCTACCGACGCGCTCGGCACCGACTACGCCGGCGTCGACCTGCTGGGCGACCACGTGCTGGAGCTCAACGACATCCCGGGCTGGCATGGCCTGGAGAAGGCGACGGGCACCGAGGTGGCGCCCGCGCTCGTCGCTCACCTCGAGGCGGTGGTCGGATGACGACACGCGTGCCGGCCACACTGGCGTTGGACATCGGCGGTGCGAACACGAAGGCCGCCCGGCTGCAGGGAGCATCGCTGCGGACGGTCTCGCGCCCCTACGAGATCTGGCGCGAGCGCGAGGCGCTCTCCGCCGTGCTGCGGGAGGTCGCCGCCGAGGCCGGTCCGGCGGACGCCGTGGCGATCACGATGACCGCCGAGCTGTCCGATGCGTTCCGGACAAAGCGCGAGGGCGTGGCGTTCGTGCTCGACGCCGTCGAGGACGCGCTCGGCGACCGGCCGCTGAGCGTGCTGACGACCGCCGGCGAGCTCGTGTCGATGACGGCGGCGCGCGAGCGGCCGTGGGACGTCGCCGCTGCGAACTGGGTCGCGACGGCGCTCGCGGTCGCCGGCGAGCACCCCGACGCGCTGCTCGTCGACGTCGGCAGCACGACCGCCGACGTCATCCCGATCGCAGGCGGCCGCGTCGCTGCGAGCGGGCGCAACGACCTCGAGCGGTTGGTGGCCGGGGAGCTCGTGTACACCGGCGTGCTGCGCACCAACCTCGCGGCGATCGCGCCGCGCGTGCCGGTCCGCGGCGGCTGGTGCCCGGTGGCGTCGGAGTACTTCGCGATCAGCGGCGACGTCCATCTCGTCCTCGGCCATCTGGCGCAGGAGGAGTACGACTGCCCCACGCCCGACGGCCGGCCGGCGACGGTCGCGTTCGCGCGCGAGCGGCTCGCCCGGCTGGTCTGCTCCGATGTCGATCAGCTCGACGAGGCGGAGATCGACGCGATCGCCGCGTACCTCCACGGCGAGCAGGTGCGCCAGATCGAGGAGGCGGCGCGCCGGGTGGGGCCGCCCGACGGTCCCGTCGTGGCGGCGGGGTCCGGGGCGTTCCTGGGACGCGAGGTCGCCGCGCGCCTGGGGCGAGCGGTCGCCCCGGCACCGTCGGGACCGGCGGCGGCGCTCGCGGCGCTGCTGGCGGCAACGCTGTGCTGACCGTCGTCAAGGTCGGCGGAGGTCTCGGCGACGACGCGCTGCCGGGCCTGTGCGCCGCGCTCGGCGAGCTCGGCCGGCGCCATCGGCTGCTCGTCGCGCCCGGCGGCGCGGGCTTTGCCGACGCCGTGCGCGACGCCGATCGCCGCTTTGGCCTGCACGCGGACACCGCGCACCGGATGGCGATCCTCGGCATGGAGCAGTTCGGCTGGCTGCTGAGCGACCTGATCCCGGGCGCCGAGCGCTGCACCGACCTCACGCTCGCCGGCAGCGGACGGACGCAGGTGCTGCTGCCGGCCGGCCTCCCGCTCGACGGGCTGCCCGCGTCGTGGCAGGTGACCTCCGATTCGATCGCCGCCTGGGTCGCCGTCCGCGTCGGCGCTGGGCGCCTCGTGCTCATCAAGGAGGTCGACGGTCTGTTCGCGGAGTGGCCGGCCCGGGGCGAGCCGCTCGCACATCTGACCGTCGCCGAGCTTGCGGCGCTGCAGCCTGGAGGTGTGGACGAGTACCTGCCCGCGGTGCTCGCGGACGCGCGCTTCGAGACATGGGTGATCGGCGGACGTGACCCTGAGCGCATGGTGGAGCTGCTCGAACGCGGCACGACCGTAGGCACGCGGATCGGCACGGCGCGCTTGCTACCTTGCCGCCATGAGTGACGAGCGGCTGCGGGACATGAGAATCGCCACTCTGTCCGACCCGCAGTTGCGCGAATACAAGGTCGTCGGTGGGCTCGACACCTTCACGAACCGCAGCTTCTGGCCCAACTTCTTCTCCAAGCTCGTGGCCCGACTGCAGTGGGATGAGGCGGCCATCGAACTCACGGCCGATGCCCGCCAGTGGCCACAGCTCCCGGACGAGCGCCGCGGCCGCCTGACGACGCTTCTCGCCGGCTTCCGCGTCGGTGACGATCTCGTCTCCGAGCACATTGCGCCGTTCGCCGACGCAGCCCGGGAGGGAACGCTCATGTCCCAGGAGAGCCTGATGGCCTGGGTGTTCTTCCTCCAGCGCCGCGACGAGCAGCGCCACGCCCGGATGTTCGACCGCATCGCCGCCGAGGTGCTGGGACTGCCGGGAGACAGCCCCGCCGAGAGGCGTGCCGCGGCCCGCGCCGAAGCCCCGCCCGCGCTGGTGGAGCTGTTCGAGGAGCGGCTGCCCGCGATGGCTGCCGAGATCGCCGCGGGACGCAAGGGACTCGCCGAGGGCATCAGCCTCTATCACATGCTGCTCGAGGGGGTTGTCTTCGACGCCGGGCAGCGCACGCTGCTCGAGGATCTGGCCGACGGCGCGCTGCCCGGGGTATACGAGGGTGTGCGGCGCGTCCAGCTCGACGAGCGCTGGCACATCGGCTTTGGCCTGCGCTGCCTGATCGAGACGCAGCCCTCCCGAGAGGTGCTCGAGCTCATGCTCTCGCGGGCCGAGGAGGCCGCCGAAGTGTGGGGCGACGCCGTCTCGGTGGCCATGCGGCGTGAATGCGCGCTGAGGGTCGCCCACCGGCTCCACGTCTCGGGACTCATCGTGGCGCCCGCGGTGGCTTAAGCACAGGCCGCGACCAGGGCACGGACGCGCGCCGCGTCGAGCGGTCCCGAGCGCACGCCGTCGCCACAGGCAGCCGACCGGACGCCGGCGATGTCGGCCCCGGTGTCACGGACCACTGACAGGTCCTCGGCGCGCAGGGCGCCGGCGAGCGCCACCTGCAGACCCGCGGCATGGGCGTCCGCCACCAGCGATGTGAGCGCGTCGGGCGAGAGGCACTCCAGCAACCCGCGGCCGTCCTTGAACGCCGTGTCGAGCATGCAGGCTCCGGCCCCCGCCGCGCGCGCGACGCCCGGCAGCAGCTCGGGCGCGAGCGGCGCGTGAGCCACGCGCCCTGCGTCCGCGTAGGCCGCCGCCACCACCACCGTCCCCGGCACGTTCGCGACACCGTCGCAGACCGCGCGCAGCAGAGCGACCGCGTCCGGCTCGGTCGTGACGCCCCACAACCCGACCTTCACGAACGTCGCGCCGCTCTGCGCCGCGCCCAGGGCGGCGAGCGCTGCCGTACCGGGCAGATTGGGCATGTCGCCGATCGCGGCGCTCACCGGCAGCTCGGCGGGCACGGCCGCGCGCACGTCCACGATCACCGCCGGCGTCGGCGCGCCCAGCGAGCCCTCGGCAGGGTTCTTGACGTCGACGATGTCCGCGCCCGCCGTGGCGGCCGCGCGTGCCTCGCCGACGTCGACGACGCTCACGAGCAGCTTCATGACCGCTCGACCCGGGCCGCGCGGTTGCCGAACGTCACGAGGTCCACGCTGCCCTCGCCGACCACATCCTCCATGCGGCGGGCGAGCTCGCGTCCGGCCCCCTCGCTGCCGACGACGCCATAGACCGTCGGTCCCCACGAGCTCTGGCCGGCGCCCGCCGCGCCGAAGTCCAGGAGCGCCTCGACGAGCGGGCCCGCGCCCGGATGGAAGCGCCCACCTTGCGCCGCCGCGAACGAGTCGCCGACCAGCTGCTGGATGCGGGTGAGCGCGGCGCCGAACTCCTCGAGCTCGCGTTCGACGAGCGCCGGCAGCAGCGAGGTCAACACCACTTGGGCGATGACGGCCGACCGCTCGGGCGCCGGCACGAGCCGCCCGAATGCCTCTTCCTCGGCGCCGCCCGACAGGCCACGCGCGGCCGCGGGCACCACGAGCACCGCCCGCCACTCCTCCGGGACCGGGTGGCGCGCCAGCAGCGGCGCCGGGCGCTCGACGCCCGCCCGTTGCCCTCCCTCGACCACGAGGCCGCCGAGCGCGAACGTCCACATGCCCACCGCCGACCGTGCGGCTCGTCCCGCCGCCTCGGCGAGTCCGGGCGCGTCGACGTCGCGCCCCTCCAGCGCTGCCAGCGCCTGGGCGACGGCGAGCGCGAGCTTCGTGCCTGAGCCGAGGCCTACGTGCTGCGGGATCGCCTCGACGACGCGCAGATGCGCGCCGCCCGCGAGCCCCAACGCGTCGCGGCAGCGGCGCGCGAACGTCAACGTGCGCTCCGCGTCGGCGCCCTCGGCGGACAGCTCGTCGGCGGGCTCGGCCTCGAGCACGACCGCCGGGCGGCTGACCGGGACCCCGAGCCCACCGAAGCGCCGCGCGCCGTCGCCTGTGACCGCGAGCATGCCCAGATGCAGGCGTGCGGGCGCCTCGACGCGGACGCCGCCCATCAGTCTCCGATCAGAGATCGCATGCGGCTTACTCGCATTCGCAAGCTCATGCGAGCGCCTTGATTACATAATCCATCGCCTCGCGCTCGCGCGACCCGCCCGTCTTGTCCACGAGAACCTGCAGCCGGCGCAGCTCGGCGCGGATGTCCTCTGAGTCCAGCATGCGCGCGCGCGAAACGAGGATCGACGCCTCCAGGACCGCGTGGCGCGCCCGGTTCAGGCCGAGGAACTCGCGACCGGTGCCGCCGTCGACGACAACCGTGTTGACCCGGGCGCGCTGCGCGCTGTCGTCGATCGCCTCCACCCGCACCTCGCGCCACGAGCAGGCATCGTCCAGCACCGCGCCCTCGACGCTGGCGGCCGGATGGGTCGGCGGCTGCGGGTCGCCGAGCGCCGCCTGGCTGAACAGCAGCATGTCGTCGGTCAGGTTCACGACGGCTGTCCCGGTTGCGCGCAGGTTGCGCAGCGTCCGCGTTCCCCGGTAGGGCTTGATCACGATCCGCTCCGCGCCCCACTCGACACCCATCGCGCCGCAGTTGACGCTGCCGTCTGGGTTGAGCGTCGTCACCACTGTCTCGATCACGGGCGCGGCCCCGCTCTCGCGCCGGCGCAACAAACGGAGGCGCTCCTGTGCCAAGGTCGGCAGAGTGTAGATGCGGCCATGCGCACGCTTCTGATCGACAACTACGACTCGTTCACCTTCAACCTCTTCCACCTGCTGGGCGAGGTCAACGGCGACGAGCCGATCGTCGTCCGCAACGACGAGCTGTCGTGGGAGGACGTCGCGACGCTGGCGGTGGACAACGTCGTGATCTCGCCCGGCCCCGGGCGCCCGGAGCACCAGCGCGACGTCGGGGTCTCGCTGGACGTGCTCCAGCGCGCCGAGCTGCCCGTGCTCGGCGTCTGCCTCGGCCACCAGGCGCTCGCTCACGTCAGCGGCGGCGTGATCGACCATGCGCCCGAGGTGATGCACGGGCGTCTCAGCGAGATCCATCACGACGGTCACGGACTGTTCGCCGGGATCCCCCAGGGCTTCGCGGCCGTGCGGTACCACTCGCTTGCCGTCGGAGCGGTACCGCCGATCCTGCGTGTCGCGGCATGGACGCCCGACGACGTCGTCATGGGGCTCGAGCACCGGTCGGCACCGCTGTGGGGCGTTCAGTTCCACCCCGAGTCGATCTCCACCGAGTACGGCGCCGCGTTGCTGCGCAACTTCCGCGACCTCACGCACGCGCGGGGACGCCGGTCGCCACGCGCGGTGCGGCCCGCCGGCCGACCAGCGGCCGGCCCGCGCGTGCACCACCGCACGCTCGCGACCTGGTGCGACCCCGAGGCTGTCTTCGTCGCGCTCTACGGCGACCGCGACCACGCCGTCTGGCTCGACAGCGCGCGCGCCGAGCCGGGGCTCGCGCGCTTCTCGTTCATGGGCGCGCCCGAGGGCCCGCTCGGCCAGGTCGTGCGCTACGACGTCGCGACGCGAGTGCTGACCGTCGATCGTGCGGGCAGGCGCGAGGAGTTGCGCGAGAGCGTGCTCGACTACTGCGAGCGCGAGCTGACCCGTCTGCGGGCCGACGCTCCCGAGCTGCCGTTCGACTTCACTTGCGGCTTCGCCGGCTACCTCGGCTACGAGCTCAAGGCCGAGTGCGGCGGCACGCTCGTGCACCGCTCCCCGCTGCCAGACGCCGCGCTCGTGCTCTGCGATCGGCTGATCGCGTTCGACCACGACGAGCGCCGTGTCCACCTCGTCGCGCTCGCCGATGCGACGGGCGCCGGCGCCGCCGACGAGTGGCTGGCGGACACCGAGCGCCGGGTCGAAGGCCTCGTCGAGCCGGCGCCGCCCGCGCCGGCCCTGGCCGGCTCGCAGTCCTTCACGGCGCGCGAGGGGCGTGACGCCTACCTGGCCAACATCGGCGCCTGCCTGCACGAGATCGTCGAGGGCGAGAGCTACGAGGTGTGCCTGACCACGGAGCTGCACAGCGACGGCGCGATCGATCCGCTCGCCGCCTATCGCGTTCTGCGGGCGCGCAACCCGGCGCCGCATGCGGCGCTGCTGCGCCTGGGCGACGTCTCGGTGCTCAGCTCCTCGCCCGAGCGCTTCCTGCGCGTCGACCGCGAGCGGATCGTCGAGTCGAAGCCGATCAAGGGCACCGCTCCGCGCGCCGCCCACCCCGCCGAGGACGCGTACCGCGCTGCCGCGCTGCGCGCCGACGACAAGTCGCGCGCCGAGAACCTCATGATCGTCGACCTCGTGCGCAACGACCTCGGCCGCGTATGCGCGCTGGGCAGCGTCGAGGTGCCGAAGCTCATGGCCGTCGAGTCCTACGCCACCGTCCACCAGCTCGTCACGACGGTCCGGGGCCGCCTGCGCGACGACGCGTCCGTGATCGATTGCATCCGCGCGGCGTTTCCGGGCGGCTCGATGACCGGCGCGCCGAAGCTGCGCACGATGGAGATCATCGACCGGCTCGAGGGCGGCCCGCGCGGCGTGTACTCGGGCGCGTTGGGGTTCCTGTCGGTCAGCGGCACGGCCGATCTCAGCATCGTGATCCGCACGCTCGTCGCGTCGCCCCGCGGCCTCCAGATCGGGTCGGGCGGGGCCATCGTCGCCGCCTCCGACCCGGACGCCGAGCACGACGAGATGCTCCTGAAGGCGCGCGCGGTGCTCGGGGCGGTCGGGGGCACGCTCGCAGTCGAGCCCCAGCTCAGCGCCGCCCGCAGATGACGGCGCTTCAGGTGGCCGATTCGTGGCTCGTCGTCGACGGGCACGTGCGTGCGCTCGAACGCCACTGGGCGCGCTTCTCCGCCTCGTGCAGCGAGCTCGGCGTCACGCCGGCCGCGCTCGCGACGTTCCGCGCCCGCGTCGAGCGCGCCGTGCCCGCTCACGGCCGCTGGTTCCCGCGCATCGAGCTCCGCGAGGACGGCAAGCTCGCCGTCCTCGTGCGCCCGGCGCCAGCGCGCGAGCCGACCGTCGTGGCCTGGCTCGCCAACGTGCCCGACCCTCGTCGTTTCCCGCACCGCAAGGGTCCCGATCTCGACCGGCTCGCCGCCCTGCGCGAGCGCGCGGCGACGCACGGCGCCGGCGAGGCGGTGCTCGCCGACGCCGACGGGCGCCTACTCGAGGGCGCGTTCACGAGCCTGCTGTGGTGGGAGGGGCAGACGCTGTGCGTGGTGCCCGACGACGCGCCGATCCTGCCCGGCATCACGCGCGCGCTGCTGATCGACCTCGCCGGCGGACGCGACACGCCCGTCGCGCAGCGGCGCCCCGCGCCGGAAGAGCTGATCGACCGCGAGACCTGGCTCGTCAGCGCCCTGCACGGTATCCGGACCGTAACGCGCTGGGGCGGAACGCCGGCCGGCGCGGCGCCGCGCGCGGCGACCTGGCAGCGCCTGCTCGACGACGTCGCGGTCCCCCAGGGCATCTGAGCCGAACACCAACGGCGTGCGATAGCGAACGAGTGGTGCGCCTCTATCAGCGAACGGCAGGTGCCTGTGGATTCACTGCGGGCTCTCGTTCGCGGGAATACGATCCTCGCCGGGTTCGAAAAGGAGGAGCACCGTGAGCGACACTGCCGTCGAAGCGGCCTTGGACCAGCAGAACGGGGCGACCCTGGGCCGATTGCTGGGCCGGGGGAAAGTCGGGCAGGCGGAGGACGGACCGGACGGCAAGATGCATGCCACGATCCGGATCCCCGAGGACGAGCTCGTCTACGAGCCCGGAGTCCTCGTCCTGCCGCATGGGGGCGTGCTCGAGCTCGAGCTCCTCAACGACGACAAGAACACCCACTGCGCCGTCCTGCCGAGCAATGGCGACACCCAGTTCCTCTGGCTCGTGAACCATTCGAGGGGTACGGCCACCCTCGAGCTCGACGGACCGGGGTACTACTGGTACGGCTCCACGACCGGCAACGACGAGGGCCGCGGCCTGACCGGGGCGATCGTCGTGCAGGGCGACGTACCGTCCGAGGCGCGCCTCGACCGTCCGCCCCAACCGCGCCCGTAGAACGCCGCCTGGCTTACGTGAAAAGGAGCACTTGATGGCAACCGAATACGTAGACGCAGGCACGGCGATCCCTTACGCGACCCTGAGCAACTCGGTCGGCAGCGCGCCGCCGGTGGCCAAGGGCGTCAACTACGAGCGGATCCTCAACGCCCGCGACGAGCCGCAGAACTGGCTGACCTATTACGGCGCCTACGACGCGCAGCGCTACAGCCCGCTGGACCAGATCGACGCGAGCAACGTCTCCAAGCTCACGCCGCAGTGGGTGTTCCAGGCCGGCTCGATGGGCCTGCACTCCGGCGCGTCGACGTACGCGTGGGAGGCCTCCCCGATCATCGTCGACGGCGTCATGTACGTCTCGGGCTGGGACGGCCAGCTGTGGGCGCTCGACGCGACGAACGGGCAGGAGCTGTGGCGCTACAAGCACGCGTCACCGTTCGACGTCTCGCTGTGCTGCGGCAACGTCAACCGCGGTGTCGCGGTCGCCGAGGGGAAGGTCTTCATGACCACCCTGAACGCGCACGTCATCGCGCTGGACGCCGAGACCGGTAAGAAGATCTGGGATCAGCCGTACGGCGACGTGCGGGCCGGCGAGAGCGCCACGGTGGCTCCGCTGGTCGTCAAGGACATGGTCATCGTCGGCAGCTCGGGCGGCGAGTTCGGGGTCCGCGGCCACACCGACGCGTTCAAGCTGGAGAACGGCGAGCGCGTCTGGCGGTGCTACATGATCCCGAAGCCCGGGGAGCCCGGCTCGGAGACCTGGCCCGCCGACGGCGAGGCCTGGGCGCGCGGCGGCGCGAACTGCTGGATCACGCCCTCCTATGACCCGGAGCTGAACCTCCTGTACTACGGGACCGGCAACCCGTGCCCCGACTTCGACGGTGAGGTCCGCGAGGGCGACAACCTCTTCACCGACTCCGGGGTGGCCGTGGACGCCGACACCGGCGAGATCAAGGCCCACTTCCAGTACACCCCGCACGACCTGTGGGACTACGACTCCGTGATGGAGCACCTCCTGTTCGACCTCGACGGGCAGAAGCTGGCCGCCCACTTCGACAAGAACGGGTTCCTCTACATCCTCGATCGCACGACCATGGAGCCGGTTCGGGTGGCGCCGTTCGTCGACCGCATCGACTGGGGCGAGGTCGACGAGAAGGGCAACGTGACGCCGAAGCTCTTCCCCGAGAAGGAGGGCGACCCGGTGCACTTCTGGCCCGGGCCGGCCGGCGCCAAGGAATGGACGCACGCGTGCTACAGCCCGAAGACTGAGCTCCTGTACGTTCCGGTGCAGGACGTCGGCGCGACGGCCACGCGGCGCCGCAGGGAGTTCAAGGAGAGCATCCCGTACTGGGGTGCCGGCGTCGCGGTCGACGGCGATGACCAGAGCGGCTACGTGAGCGCCTACGATCCGCGCACCGGTCAGGAGCGCTGGCGCTGGACGAACGACCTGTGCATGTGCTCGTCGCTGCTGGCCACGGGCGGCGACCTCGTGTTCGGCGGAGAGCCCTCCGGGGAGTTCAACGCCTGGGACGCCAACAGCGGAGAGCTGCTGTGGGGGTTCCAGTGCGGCAGCGGCCACCACAGCAACCCGTCGACCTACAGCGTCGACGGACGGCAGTACGTCGTCGCGCCAAGCGGCTGGGGCGGCTGGGCCGAGGGGTTCCTGCCCAAGATGCTCGGGTCGTCCCACGGAAGCGCACTGTTCGCCTTCGCCCTTCCGGAATAACTGTGACACGTTCACCAATCACGGTGTGAGGTCGAGATGAACTTCCTGCTACTGGGCATTGACAGCTTGATCGCCTGCCTGGCGATCGGTGCGCTCGTCGACAGACGGTCGTGGGTGTGGCTCGCCCTGCTCTTCGGCGTCGCCGACGCGGTCGGATTCCTGATCGGCGTCGGCCTCGGATGGGCGCTGATGTCGGAAGCCGCGTCCGAAGTCATCGAGATGGGGACGCTCGTCCTCCTGGGGGTCTACTTGCTGGTCGTCGCCGCCAGCACGGCGCAGATGACGGCCCGCTGGGCCATCTGGGTGCTGCCGTTCGTCCTCACGGTGGACAACCTCACGTTCGGTCTGGCCAGCGAGCAGACGGGCTCGATTGCCGGCGAGGCGCTCGCGATGGTGCTGTCGAGCGGAATGCTCGCCTACCTCGGCCTGTTCGCCGCCGTCTGGCTCCCGCGCGTGCTTCCCGCCAAGGTCGAGGCGACTCGAGTCGCCGGAGCCGCGTTGCTGATCGGAGCGGGTGCGCTCTTCCTTGTCGGCTGAGACAGGGTCAAGCCGTCGAGCTCGCCGTGGCGCTCAGGCGCGCGGCGAGCTCGACGAGCATGCGGACGCCGTAGCCGGTCGCCCCGCGGCCGAACGCGTCGCCGCGATCCTCGTCGAGCAACGCAGTGCCGAGCATGTCGACATGTGCCCACGGACCCTCGCCCACGAACTGCGCCAGGAAGGTCGCCGCGACGATCGGGAAGCCGAACGTCTTGCCGGCGGTGTTGCGCAGGTCGGCCACGGTCGAGTCGATCAGCGGCCGGTAGCGCGCGTGCAGCGGCCACGGCCAGGCGAGATCGCCGCTGGCGTTCCCGGCGTCGACGACCGCGTCACGCCATGCGTCGTCGTTCGCGAAGACTCCCGCGTACATGTCACCCATACCCGCCCGCATCGCACCGGTCAGGGTCGCGAGGTCGACGAGGTGCGTCGCACCGTCGCGGCGCGTCCACCACAGCGCATCCGCGAGGATCAGGCGCCCCTCGGCGTCGGGATTCGTCACCTCGACGGTCAGCCCGGAGGCGGTCGTGATGACGTCCGTGGGCCGGATCGCGCTGCCGCTCAGCATGTTCTCGCAGGCCGGCAGCACACCCGTGACCGACAGCGGGAGCCCGAGCTCGGCGATGGCCGCCATCGCTCCCACGACGGCTGCGCCGCCGGCCATATCGGCCTTCTGCCTGACGATGTCCGACTGCGGCTTGAGAAAGTAGCCGCCGGTATCGAACGTCACGGCCTTGCCGACGAGCGCGAGCCGCGGTGCGTCCGGCGCGCCGGACGGCTCGTGCCGGAGGACGAGGAGCAGAGGGTCGACCGGGCTGCTGCCGCCGACGGCGGCCAGCGCGCCGAGCCCAGCCGCGGTCGGGTCGATGACCTCGGTGCGGAGCCGCGGAAGCGCCGCGACCCGCTCCGCGAGGCCCGCCGGGGAGACCACGTTCGGAGGCGCGTCGACCAGCTCGCGGGCCGCGTTCGTCCAGCGGCCGATGAGCGCGGCGCGGTCTGCGACGGGCGCGAGGTCGTCACCGCAGCCGCAGATCACGAAGCGCTCGACGCCGCGCGGAAGGCCGCCGCTTCGCCAGCGGCGGGCTTCGTAGCCGCCGATGACGGCGCCTTCGGCCAGCGCGCGCACCTGCTCGGAGACGGGCACGGGCAGGGATGCATCGAGCGCCCACGCGACCGTTCCGCCGTCGCGGCACGCGCGCACCGCGTGCGCGGCACCCGTTCGCAGCCCGTCGGCGGTGGGCTCGAGCGCCACGACGGCCAACGGGGCGCCGGCCGCGTACACCATCGCAACCGGATCGGCATCCGCCACGGCGCGCTCTGGGGCGCCCAGCGCCGACGCCTGCGCCCCAGCGGCAGCGATCAGATCCGCCCCGACGGCGCGCGGATCCCCCGCACTTACCTCAACCTGCATCCGCTGCACGTTATCGGTAAACTCTCACACTCTGATTGGAGGCAGATATGACATGGGTGAAGCCCAAGTTTGAGATCGTCGAGCTGTGTTCCGAGGTCACGTCGTACGTGTTCCATCGGTAGGCGTCTAAAGCGCGCCGTGGTCCCCGGCACCCCCTAGGGGCCACGTGCGCGTTCGCGTCCTGGGCTCGGCCGCCGGCGGCGGCTTTCCGCAATGGAACTGCCGTTGCGAGCCGTGCGAGGCCGCGCGCGTGGGTGAACGTGCGCGACCGCGAACCCAGTCGTCGCTCGCGATCCGCTCCGGCGACGGGCCGTGGTTCTTGGTCAACGCGTCGCCGGACCTCCGGCAGCAGCTCGAGTCGCTCGACGCACAGGGCGCCGCCGGCGTCCGCGCGGCGCCGATCGCGGGCGTGCTGCTGACCGACGCGGAGATCGACCACACGGCGGGTCTGCTGCTGATGCGCGAGGGGGCGACGCCGCTCCGCATTCTCGGCGACGCCGGCGTCGAGCGCGCGCTGACGGACGGGTATCCCGTGTTGGCGATGCTCGAGCGCTATTGCGGCGCCGAGTGGCAGACGCTCGTACGGGGGCAGCCGCAACCGCTCGACGGTTCGAGTCTCGTGGTCGAGGCGTTCGCGACGGGTGGCGACGCCCCGCGCTATCTCGGCCCGGACACCGAGCTCGAGGCGAGCGGCTTCGTGTTCAGCGACTCCGGCGGCACCGTCACCTACGTCCCTGGGCTTGCGAGGCTGGACGACGGCGTGGTCGCCCGGCTCGCCGCGAGCGATCTCGTCCTCGTCGACGGGACGTTCTGGCACGACGATGACCTCGCGCGACTGGGCATCTCGGACCGCACGGCGCGCGACATGGGCCACACACCGCTCGCAGGCCCCGGCGGGACCCTCGAGGCGCTCGCCGGGCTCGAGCGACCGCGCAAGGTGCTCGTCCACATCAACAACACGAACCCGATCCTGCTGGAGGACTCGCCCGAGCGCGAGCAGGTCGTCCGGGCCGGCGTCGAAGTCGCCTACGATGGCCTCGAGGTCGATCTGTGAGCGAGGAGTTCATCGCACGTCTGCGCGCGCAGGGGACGCGGTACCACAACCTGCACCCGTTCCACGTCCGCATGGACGCCGGGGGGCTCACACGCGAGGAGCTGCAGCGGTGGGTCGCCAACCGGTTCTACTACCAGAAGTGCATCCCGCTGAAGGACGCCGCGATCCTGGCGAACTGCCCCGAGATCGCGGTCCGGCGCCAGTGGATCCAGCGCATCATCGATCACGACGGCACGGCCGACGGGACGGGCGGCACGGAATCGTGGCTGCGGCTCGGCGAGGCGCTCGGTGTCACGCGAGACGAGCTGGCGTCCGAGCGGCGAGTCCTGCCCGCGGTGCGCTACGCAGTCGACGCCTACGTGAACTTCGCGCGCCAGATGCCCTGGGTCGAGGCGGTCGCGTCATCGCTCACCGAGCTGTTCGGGCCGGCCGCGATGCGTGTGCGGCTCGAGGCGCTCGAGCGACACTACCCGTGGATCGACCCTGCAGGGCTCGAGTACTTCCGTACACGGCTGGTGCAGGCACCGCGCGACGCGCAGTACGCGCTCGATCTCACCGTCGAGCACTGCCGAACCCGCGAGCAGCAGGACGCGGCCGTCGCGGCACTGCGCTTCAAGACCGAGATGCTGTGGGCGCAGCTCGACGCGATCGAGCGCGGCGACACGCAGCCCCAGGGATCCGCCGCGTGACGCGCCCCCGCTTGGTCACGGGCGCGCGACTCCGGTACGACGAGGTCCGAGAGGAGCATCTGCTGCTGATCCCCGAGGGCGTCGTACGCCTCAACCCCTCCGCGGCGGAGGTGCTCGAGCTGTGCGACGGCGAGCGCTCGCTCGACGACATCGTCGGCGCGCTCTCGGCGCGGTACGAGGGAGCGGACGTTCGCGATGACGTTCTCGAGCTGGTCGACGGCTTGGCCCAGAGAGGGCTCGTGGTCGATGCTGCCTAGGCCGTCGACGCTGATCGCCGAGCTCTCGTACCAGTGCCCGCTGCACTGCCCGTACTGCTCGAACCCGCTCGACATCGGCGGCGAGCACTACCGCCGGGAGCTCGAGACCGAGCACTGGATCCGCACGTTCGATCAAGCGCGCCAGCTCGGCGTCCTTCAGCTGGCGCTGACGGGCGGCGAGCCGATGCTGCGTCGCGATCTCGACGAGCTCTGCGCCGCCGCGCGCGACGCGGGCCTGTACTCGTCGCTGATCACGGCCGGGACCCTGTTCACGCGCGCGCGTGCCGAGGCGCTCAAAGCGGCCGGGCTCGACCACGTGCAGGTCTCGATCCAGAGCCCGGACCCCGCGGACAACGACCGCATCGCGGGCAACCGGTCGTTCGAGAAGAAGATCGCGGCAGCGCGCTGGGCCAGGGAGCTCGACTTCCCGCTGACGATCAACTGCGTCCTGCACCGCCACAACCTCGATCGCATCGAGGAGCTGCTCGATCTCGCGCTCGATCTCGGCGCGCAACGGCTCGAGCTCGCCAACGCGCAGTACTACGGCTGGGCGGTCCCGAACCAGGCCGCGCTGATGCCGTCGCGAGCGCAGCTGCGGCGCGGGGAGGAGGCCGTCCAGCGCTTCCGTGAGCGGGTCGGCCCGAAGGTCGATGTCCTCTGGGTGCTGCCCGACTTCCACGAGGAGCTGCCGAAGCCGTGCATGGGCGGCTGGGGGCGGACGGCCATGGTGGTCGCCCCGAATGGCGATGTGTTGCCCTGCCAGGCGGCGTCGACGATCCCCGGGCTCGAGTTCGCCAACGTCCGCGACCACCCGCTGGAGTGGATCTGGACCGAGTCGCACGCGTTCGCGCACTTCCGCGGGACCGACTGGATGCAGGAGCCCTGCCGCTCGTGCCCGCTCGGCCGGCAGGAGGAGGACTTCGGCGGCTGCCGCTGCCAGGCGCTGCGCCTCACCGGCGACGCGGCGGCCACCGACCCGGTCTGCCGGTTCTCGCCGCATCACCACCACGTCGTCGCGGCGCGCGATCCGGCGCAGCCCGAGGAGCTCCTCTATCGCACGATGAAGCGGCCGCGCGTTCGGTCTTAGAGCCCCAGCGCGCGCCGCACGGCCGGCACGTTGCGGCGGGACACGGGCACCGACTCGCGCGCCGCGCCGTCCATGATCAGCGACAGCTCACCGCGCTGCCCACGGTCGACGGCGCGGACGGAGGACAGGTTGACGAGGAACCGCCGGTGAACGCGCAGGAACTCGCCGCCGGCGAGCTCCTCCTCGAGCTTGTCGATGCCGCGAACCGCGGCTTCGAGGCGGCCTTCGTCGGTGACGAGCCAGACAGCGTTGCCGTGCGCCTCCGCGTACCGCACCTCGGGCAGGTGCAGCAGAACCATGCGATCGCCGCTCACGCCCACGACGCGAGACGGGCGGCCCAGAACGGGCTCGGGCCGGTCGTGCTGCACCGGGTCACCGAGCTCGGATCCGAACAGCGCGAGCGTCCCGATCGGCTGGTCGGCGAGGAACACGGGGCGCAGGGTGATCCGGCACGGCTCGCTGGCGAGCTCGGTCACGATCTGCGTCGAGCCGACCCAACCCTGGTCGCGACGAGCCTGCTTGACGGCGTGCCGGGCGAGGTGGCGGAGGTCGAGGCCCGGCTGCCAGCGGACGGCGGGGTCCAGAGCCGGCACCCGCGCCGGGACGCCGAGGAAGAGGCTCGCGCCCTCGTCGGCGATGACGACCTTGCCGCTTGCGTCGAGGGCGGCGAGCGCCTGTCCGGACCGCGCTCGTGTCTGGCCGAATGCCGCGGCCAGTTCGGCACCGGTGTCGCGGGCGCGCTGACGCAGGCCCGCGCGCGCGTTGCTGACCGCCTTGGAAAGCCATCCGGCGGCCTCGCGCGGAAGGTGGGCGCGCCACGTCGAGACGTCGAGCACCGCAACCGCATCGCGCGTCACGGCGTCGCGAACGGCCACGCCGGCGCAGATCCACTCGTCAAAGCCCACGCACCAGTGTTCGGGCCCGCTGATCAGCACCGGTCCAGGCGCCTCGAGCGCCGTGCCCATGCCGTTCGTGCCGGTCGCCCACTCCGACCAGCACGACCACGGCGCCATGTTGCTGTCCCGCGCGCGGTTGAGCGTCTCCTTGTCGCCCTGGACCGTCAGGATGCGACCGGCAGCGTCGGTCACGGTTATGACGCCACCGAGGCTCTCGACCTCGGGCACGATCGACGCCGCGGCGCCGCCGAGTTGCGCGAACACGATCTCGTGTTCCAGCGTGTGCTCTGGAGACGACTCATCCTGCGCGGACGCAGGCGGTGCCACGGTCAGGCTCGGGTCGACGTGGTACTGCTCGCGGCAGCGATACCAAGAGGTGGCCACCTCGGGCCGGACTCCACGGACACGGTCGTCCCCCGCGAGGAACCGTTCACGCGCCGCTGTCACCGCTTGGTGTCGCTCGGCGTCGGTGATCCGGTGGCGCCTTGCGGTCTGGCTCATGCGCGGGGCGAAGGTCTATGGCGGTCAGCGCCCACGGACGGATCGTACCCCGCTTCGCTTGCCGCAAAATGGAAGGTTGCGAGGGGCACCCGTGTCGCGAAGGTCCAGAGGAGGTCTCGACATCGCGCTGGCGCTCACGCGGGCGGCGCCCCGCTGGAAGCAGTGGCCTCGCGCTGCGCCCGGTCGACGGCGTTGACGACCTGGCCGGGGTCGGCGATCCCGACGAACCGGAACTCGCTGTCGTCGCTGCCGGCCGTGTCGAAGTCGACGGTCCCGACGCGCAGCATCCGCTCCCGGAGCGACTGGTCGGTGTTGACGTTCTGCACTCGATCGATGCGGGTCTGCTGCACGCGCTTGGAGAGCATGCCGCGCCGGATGTACAGCCGCTGCGTGCTGACGAGATAGCTCGTCGCCATCCGCTTGAACAGCCCGAAGCCGAGCACCGCGGCGACGAGCTACGACGCCCGCGAGGATGCCGGCGAACACGCTCGCGACCAGCGCGACGACGACTGCGACGGCGACCGCGGCGGCGACGCCGCCGATGTAGAACGAGAGCAGCGCCCGCCAGGATGGGTGGCCCTCGAACACGACCTGCTCGCCGGGGTGCAGGTCCATGCGCCGATCCTGCCACAACTTGGGTCGCGCGTCATGCGATGCCCGAGAGGCCTGCGGCGACGGCGAAGCCGAGGACGGTCACGAGCCCCGCGATCTGGCCACCCTTGCGGACCGCCTCGGGAATCATCGAGTCGATCAGCATCACGAGCAGCGCGCCGGCCGCGAAGCCGTCGATGGTGGCCTTGAGATCACCCGAGGCGGTGTCGGCGATCGCGTACCCGCCGACGGTGGCGAGCGTGCAGATGATCGCGACGGCGATCCAGAGGCGCGCGATGCGGGCTCCGCTGCGCCCGGTGGCGCGCATGTCGGTGGAAGACCCGATGGCCTCGGGAAGGTTGGACACGAAGATCGCGGCGAGCAGCCCGACGCTGACCCCCTCGCCGGTGGCGAGACCGATCCCGAGCACGAGCTGCTCGGGGATGCCGTCCAGGAACGCGCCGAGCGCAAGGGAGGTGCCGGCGTCGGCGTCGGCATTTGCGCCGCCACCACGCTCGACGGCGCGGTCGAGCACGTAGTAGACGATCGCGCCGAGCCCGAGGCCCAGCGCGAGGGTGCCGGGGCTGCCGATCCGCGCACCCTCTTGAGCGAGGTCGAAGCTCACGGCGCTGATCAGCGCGCCGGCGCCGAAGGCGAGCACGACCCCGATTACGCGGTCTGGCCACGAGCGAGCGAGGCCGAGCACGGCGCCCAGGAT
Source organism: uncultured Solirubrobacteraceae bacterium (assembly GCA_963838655.1). Classification (GTDB taxonomy): domain Bacteria; phylum Actinomycetota; class Thermoleophilia; order Solirubrobacterales; family Solirubrobacteraceae; genus DASSUW01. The sequence continues at coordinate 219,165 of CAWIRW010000019.1, forward strand.
CAGAGAGGACGCGGCCAGGGCGCCCCAGCCGAGTGCGGCGCCCATCCGTCAGCTCCGGCGGCCGAGCGCGGGCCAGATCAGGTTCAGCAGCAGCCGCACACGCCGACACTATCCAGCGCTGGTCAACCGGGCCGCGAGCATGCGGCTCACGGCGTCGACGGCCTCCGCCGGCCCGAGGCCCTGGTCGCGGAGCGCCTGCCAGGTGCCGAGGTCGATCATCGCTCGAACGACCGCGCGATCTGCGGGCGTGGCCTCGGACGGCTCGGCGGCCGCGTCGACGAAAGCGGCGAGCGAGGCCTCGATCTCGTCGGCGGCGTCGGCGACGCTCGGATGGACGTCGCGCTCGTTGCGGATCGCTCGCAGCTCCGGCGCTCCCCGCTCGTAGATCGCGAACACTGCTCGCACCAGGCGCTCGATGCGCTCGGCGGGGCTGTCGACGCCGTCGAAGAGGGAGCGCACGTCGTGGGGGCCGGGCAGCGCGACAACCTGCATCGAGATCTCGCCGCAGGCAGGGATGAGCTCGTCGAGTGAGCGGAAGTGGCGGTAGACGGTTCCCACGCCGACGCCCGCGCGCGCCGCGATGTCGTCCCAGCTGGTCGCGGCGATCCCCTGCGTGGTGTGGAGCTCACGTGTCGCGTCGATGATCCGTCGCCGCGTGTGCGCGACGGCGGATGCCCTGCGGGTCATGTCGTATTTTCGCGGAGACATTTGCTTGACGAATTTCCTCCGCGTAATTATAGTCGCCGCCGTCGTTCTCCCCAAATCCCTCACCCGCCCCGCAAGGAGGCACGCATGGCAAGCCAGGCGTCGATCGCCCCGCAGTCCCGTACCGCCCGTGACCAGCGGTACTGGTTCTTCGGCATGCTCGCCGAGGTCAAGGCGTCCGCCGCCGACACCGGCGGCCAGTACACGCTCCTCGAGGTCACCGCACCTGGAGGCCTGCAGACCCCGCTGCACGTCCACTACCGCGAAGACGAGGGCTTCTACGTCCTCGACGGGAGCGTGACGATCCTCGTCGGCGACGAGACCGTCGAGCTCGGCCCCGGCCAGCACGCGTTCGGCCCGCGCGACGTCCCGCACCGGTTCACCGTCGGCCCGAACGGCGCCCGCATGATCTGGGTCCTCACGCCCGGCGGCTTCGACGACTTCGTCGAGGACGTGAGCGTGCCGGCCGAGCGGCCGACCGTTCCCCCGCTGAGCGTCCTGCCGCCCGAGAACGCCGCGGAGATCGTCCTGCGCCACGGCATGGAGCTGCTGCCGGACTGAGTCGTGTCGCGCGGGCGGCCCTCCGCAACGGGGGGCCGCCCCTCCGCGCCCAGGCTCGAGATCCGCTGAGGAAGTCAGCTCAGCGCGGCTACGAGCCTGTGGTGGCGTAGATCCGCGGGCGGGTCTCCGTGGAGGACCCAGTTGCCGTCTTCACGGCGGCTGATCGACCCGTCTCGCGTCAGGCCGCCGAGTGCGCTGGTGACCGACTGACGCTGGGCACCGACGAGGTCGGCGAGGCGTTGGTGGCCGAGCGGGAGCGGGACGACGATTCCGTCGGTGTGGACTCGGCCCCAGCGCTCGGCGAGGTGCCACAGCGTGAGCAGGAGGCGGTCGTCGACTCGCTGGTGGTGGGCGATCGCGAGCGCTACCGCGAGGTGGTGGGCGCGGCGCGTCCCGCGGTTGAAGAGCTCGAGGCCGAGCTGTGGCCAGGGGACGATTTGCTGCACAAAGGCGTGATCGAGGACAGCGAGTCGGGTTGGTTCGAGCGCCGTCCAGCCGATCTCGGCTCGGACGTGCGAGCCCTCGTCGTCCCAGCGCCATGGGCGCATGACGTCGCCGTGTCCGACCAGCTCGACGCAGTGGCGGCCGAGCACGTTGACCGTGCGGCTGAGGAGTCCGTCGACGACCATGAAGCCGCGGTGGTGCTCCGCCGGCTCGTGCGCTGCGGCCGCGTCCCATTCGCCAGGTGACAACCGATTGATGCGCGTGACCGCTTCGCGGCGCGCCCTGTCGAGCTCGCGGGAGTCGAGCAAGTCGGCCAGGTCGGGATCGGCGTCGACGATGCTGATGGTCGAGGTTCCGGCCATTCAGACCCCATACCCGCCACGACGCCGGAGCGCGCATGTCCGCACTCGGACGTCGCCGGCCGGACCCGACGACCCGGCTCCGCGCCCGCAGCGTCCTACGGTGCCCGGCGCAACGAGGCGACGAAGGAGGCTGGATGTTCGAGGTGGACGATGCTGATCTAGGCGACGTGCCTGGCGTCGCGGTTCGTGGCGAGGTCGACATCGACGTCGTCCAGGCCCTCGAGAACGCAATCGACGCCGCGATCCACGAGAGCGTCGGGGCGTTCATCATTGACCTCTCGGACCTCGACTTCATCGAGTCCAGCGGCATCCACGTGCTGCTGCGCGCCCGCTCGCTGTTGAGTCGTGAGGATCGCGCGCTTGCCGTCGTCTGTCCGCACGGTCCCGTGCGGCGAGCACTCGAGCTGTCGGGCGTGTCCGACCTGTTCGTGCTCTACGGCTCGCGCAAGGAGGCCGCCGCGGCGCTCGTGCCCGCCGACTGAGACGCTCAGAGGTCGACCGGCAGCCCGGTCTTACGCGAGCGGTCGCAAGCGACGGCGATCTCCAGGGCCGCCAAGGCATCCAGCGGCGAGCAGGGACTCTCTCCACCCTCGCGCACGAGCGTCATGAACGCCTCGGTCTCCGCGACGAAGGCGTCCGCGAAGCGGACGTAGGAGGACTCCCAGCCGGCACGCGAGGGCGACCAGCCGTCGAGCCCGCGCAGCGGGGTTCGGTCAGACAACCCCGCCACGACCACGTCCTCTGAGCCCGCGATCTCCACGCGCATGTCCTGGCCGCGCGGGTCGTGGCGGGTGCCGTCGATCGTGACGAGCACGCCGTCGTCCATCGTGAGCACGATCGCGGAGGTGTCGATGTCCTCGTGCCGCGCGTAGCGCTCGTGCTTGCGGACCGTGCCGGCGGCAAACACCCGCGCCACCTCGCGTCCCGTCAGCCAGCGGGCGAGGTCGAAATCGTGGACGTGCATGTCGCGGAACATGCCTCCGCTTCCAGGGATGAAGTGCTCGGGTGAGATGGAGGCGTCGCGGTCGGTGATGCGGATGCTGTAGATCGTGCCGACGTCGGCGGCTCGCGCGGCCTGCAGGCCCGCGTCGAAGCGACGCTGGAACCCGACCTGCGCCGGCACGCCCGCAAGCGTGTCGACAGCCTCCCGCGCCTCCGTAACCGTCAGCGCCAACGGCTTCTCGCACAGCACCGGCACGCCGAGCGCCGCCGCGGCGCGGATGTGCTCCGCGTGCTTGTCGGTCGCGGAGGCGATCACGACTGCGTCGGGCGCCGACCCGAGCGCCTCCTCGACCGTCACCGCCTCGGCGCCCACCTCTGCCGCCACCCGCTGCGTCCGCTCGACGTCGCCGCCCGCGAGCGTGACCTCGTGCTCCGCGGCGAGCACTCGAGCCCGCAGCGAGCCCATGCGGCCCGTCCCGAGGATCGCCACGCGCATAGGCTCGGCACCGTACCTCGCGCGTTCATCCAGAACGGCGTCGGGACGCGCTTCGAGTTCACATAGACTCGCTCGGTGCTCCGCGCCGTCGCCCTCTGGGTGGTCGTTGCCGCCCTCGCTCTCGGCGGCTGCGGCGACGATGCCTCGGACGAGTCCCGGCCGGCCGCCACCGCCACCGCTGCGTCCGCGGCGGATGGCTACTACGAAGCGATGGACGCGCTGGTCACCCGACTCGACACGGAGGTCGCGGCCGCGATCGCGGGGGACGCAGGGGCGACGAAGCGGATCGCCGGAGTGGTCAAGGACGTCCGCGAGCAACTACGCGAGCTCCGAGCGACAGGCGAGGAGTCGCCGGCCGGAAACCTGGTCTTGACCACCGCGGCGTCTGCCCGCGACTACGCGAGCAATGGAGACCGGGCCAGCCTGGAGCTGATCCGCCGCATCCCGATCGTGGAGACGCGTGACGCGTTGAAGAGCGAGGCTGCCGCGCTCCGACCCCTCACCGACGCGCGTCAGTAGCGACGAGCGGCCGACGCATGCGACCGATGCGCCCGCTGATGAACGCGCTCCTGTACCTGCCCGAACGCACGATCGGGCAGACCCCGGCGGCCGCGGGGCTGCGGTTCACCGACGTCGAGTTCCACGCCGGCGACGGTGCGCGCCTGCACGGCTGGTGGGTGCCGGCGAGCGCGCCCGTGGTCGGTCACGTGCTGCTCTGCCACGGCAATGCGGGCAACGTCGGCGACCGGATCCCGCACCTCGCGCTGCTTTCGGCAGCAGGCTTCGACGTGCTCGCGTTCGACCCTCGCGGGTACGGGCGCAGCGGCGGGCGCCCGAGCGAGCGCGGGACCCACCGCGACGCTCGTGCTGCGCGCTACGCGCTCTTGCGCCAAGAGGGCGTCGACGCCGGACGCGTGCTGTACCTCGGCGAGTCGTTGGGCGGCGCGCTCGCGCTCGCGCTGGCGCTCGACTACCCGCCCGCGGGACTGATCCTGCAGTCCACGTTCACGAGCGTGCGTGACATGGCCCTCCGGCACTATCCCTTCCTCCCGCGCGGGCTGGTGCCCGATGCCTACCCCAGCCTGAGCCGCATTCCGCGGCTGCGCGCGCCCTTACTCGTGCTCCACGGCGCGCGCGACGACATCGTCCCGCTGATGGACGGCGAGGAGCTCTACGAGGCCGCGCCGGAGCCGAAGCGGATCGTGGTCTTCCCTGACGCCGGACACAACGACATGCTCCGGCCGGGCTGGATCGAGACGATCGTGGGGTGGGCGCGCGACCTGTTCGAACGCGGTACAACCGCGGGGATGAGCACCGCCACGCCGCCGCTTTGCCCGACGTGCGACCAGCCCGCTAGCGAGGCGCTCGGCGGGCCCGACCACGAGTGGGAATGCCGCAACGAGGCGTGCTCGGAGTTCGGACAGGCCGTGCGCCGCGACGAGCCTCCCGTGCGCGGCGAGCCGGACGCGGACTGAGGCCGCGCCCACACAGAACAGCGGCGGCGATAGGTTGCATGTGGCATGTCGGCGCTCGCGTCGTTCGTCTCCGGCCGCAGGACCAAGTGGGTGGTGATCGGCCTGTGGATCGACGACGAGGAACCCGTGCCCGCGTGAGCGCGGATCTGCTTGTCGCGGGCTGGGGCGAGCTGCGGCAGGCTCACTGGGCGATGGCTCGCGAGCGCTTCCAGGCAGCCCTCGAGCTGGAGGAGACGCCCGAGGCGCTCGAGGGGTTGAGCTGGGCCGCGTGGTGGCTCGACGACGGCGACGCCGTGTTCGCGGCTCGGGAGGGCGCGTACCGGCTCTACCGGCGCCGGGCAGACGCCGCCGCCGCGGCCAGGATGGCGACCTGGCTGGCCGCCGACCAGCTCGACTTCTTCGGTGCGTGGGCGGTGGCGAGCGGGTGGCTGCGGCGCGCGCACCGCCTGCTGGACGCGCTCGAGCCCGGCCCCGAGCACGGCTGGCTCGCGTTCCACGAGGGCTATCTCGCCCACGCGGAGGGCGACACGGGGGCGGCGACCGAGCTGGCCGAGCACGCCATCGAGCTCGGGCGGCGGTTCGCCGTCGCCGACCTCGAGATGCTCGGGCTCGCGCTTCAGGGCGCGACGCTCGTGGGCTGCGCCCGGGTGGTCGAGGGCATGCGCTGCCTCGACGAGGCGACGGCCACGGCGCTGGCGGGTGACGCCGACATCCCGATCGCGAGCGCGTGGACGTTCTGCATCATGGTCGGTGCCTGCACGGCGGTGCTGGACTTCCCGCGGGCGGCCGAGTGGTGCGACCGGGTCGCCGAGTTCGCCGAGCGCCACGGGAGCCGCTACATGCTCGCGTTCTGCCGGGCGGAGTACGGTGCGGTCGATCTGTGGCGCGGCCGCTGGAGCGATGCCGAGGCGATGCTCGAGGCGTCGGTCGAGGACTTCTCGCGCTCACGTCCGGCGTGGGTCGGCGGCCCGCGCGTGGGGCTCGCCGAGCTGCGCCGGCGGCAGGGCCGTACGGCGGACGCCGAGCGGCTGCTCGACGAGGCCGGCGCCTCGTCGAAGGCCCACCTGTGCCGTGCCCGCCTGGCGCTCGACCGGGGCAAGCCGCTGCAGGCGGCGGAGTTGCTCGAGCGGCTACTGCGGCAGGTGCCGCCCGACCGGAGCCTGGATCGCGCGCCGGCGCTCGAGCTGCTCGTCCACGCCCGGGCGGCACAAGGCGAGCTCGAGGAGGCGGGCTCGGCGGTCGCGGCTCTCCGTGAGGTCCAGCAACAGGTCGGCACGGCGCCGTTCGCGGCGTCGGCGGATCTGGCCGAGGGGGTGCTCGCATGCGCCCGCGGCGAGCACGATCGCGCTCGGGCGCTGCTCGAGGACGCCGTCGATCGGTTCGAACGCAGCGGCGCGCCGTTCGAGGCCGCGCGGGCGCGGCTCGAGCTTGCCACGTGCCTGATCGCGCTCGGTCGCGCCGAGGCGGGCGAGCGGGAGGCGACCGCCGCGCTGGAGCGCTTGCGCGAGCTAGGGGCGGAGTTCGACGCCGGGCGGGCCCGGCGCGTCCTCGCGGCCGCCGCTGCGCCGCTTGACGAGCTGACGCGGCGGGAGCGGGAGGTCCTGCAGCTGATCGCCGACGGCTTGACGAACCGGCAGATCGCGGAGCGCCTGGTCGTGAGCGAGCACACCGTGCACCGGCACGTCACGAACCTGCTCCGCAAGCTCGATCTGCCGTCGCGCACGGCCGCCGCCGCCTACGCGGTGCGCTCTGATCTGCGCGCATAGCCAGAACTGGCCATTCGGCGGCGGGCCGAAGATGGCCGGTCGTGGCGAAGACCCGGTGCCCCGCGGCGCCTAAGTTCCGGGCATGCCCAAGTCACACATCCTGCAAGCTGCCGCGCGCGCACGGATCGAGGAGCTGGCGATCGAGCGCTCCATGTGGGCGCTCGGCGACTATCACCGGTTCGCCAAGCACACGGTCTGGGGCCTCGGGCCGGTTCTCGTCGACGCCTGTGGGATCGCTCCGGGCCAGCGGGTGCTCGACGTCGCGGCCGGCACCGGGAACGTGGCGATTCGCGCCGCCGAGGCCGGGGCGCACGTTGTCGCGCTCGACCTCACGCCGGAGAACTTCGACGCGGGCCGCCGCGAGGCCGCCGCTAGCGGGGTCGAGCTCGACTGGCTCGAGGGCGACGCGGCGTCGCTGCCCTTCGCCGACGGCGAGTTCGACGTCGTGACGTCATCGGTCGGCGCGATCTTCGCTCCCGATCACCAGGCGGTGGCGGACGAGATGCTGCGCGTGTGCCGTCCGGGAGGCACGATCGGCATGATCAACTTCACGCCCGATGGCGTGGCCCGCGAGTTCTTCGAGCTGTTCGGCCGCTACGCGCCGCCGCCTCCGCCGGGAGCGCTGCCGCCCGTGCTGTGGGGCAGCGAGGCGCACGTGCGCGAGCTGTTCGGCGACCGCCTCGCGTCGCTGGAGCTGTCCCGCCGGTCCTACGTGGAGCGGAGCCCCGGCGATCCCGCCGCGTACTGCGAGTTCTTCAAGGAAACCTTCGGGCCGATGGTCGCGCTCCGCGCCGAGCTCGCGGACGAGCCCGACCGGCTCGCGGCGCTCGATCGCGACTTCCTCGAGTTCGCCACGCGTGCGAATCAGGCACCGCCGGACCGGCCGGCCGAGTACCCGTACGAGTACCTGCTGGTTGTCGGCCGACGGTAGCGCGGGTCGAGTAGTACCGCTTGCGCGCGGTGCTCGACCACTTCGCCTGGTAATCGGGCGATGCGGGGCTGTCCTCAATCCTGGCGCGCTGTCGCTAGCCGTGGTGGCGGTACCAGCGCCGCCAGGCGTCGACGACGACGTTGGCGATCGCGATGTAGACGAAGAACTGCGCGGCCGCGAGCGCGATGTCCCAGCGTCCCGTCGCCGCCCCGAGCATGAAGTAGAGGCCCGCGTGCCCGCCGACCACGACGCTGGCGACCGCGACCACGCACACGACGACGTCGATCAGCGGCGTCTCGTGCACCCACGCGTGGTACGGGGGCAGGCGGCGTGTCAGTCGCTGGGCAGGATGATCCACAGCGCGATGTAGAGCAGGAACTGTGGCCCCGGCAGCAGGCACGAGATCAGGAACAGGGCGCGGACCTGCCACGGCTTGATGTCGAAGCGCCGAGCAAGCGCGACGCACACGCCCGCGATCACCCGGCCGCTGCGGGGTCGAGCCAGAGCGGTCGATCTGGCCATGCCGCTCAGGCTACCGCTCGTGGGAAGGCTCCCAGCGCCGCGGCGATCTCCCCGACGTCGTCGATCGTGCCGGCCGCGACCGCGACGACGAGGTCGAAGGCCTGGTCATCCTCCGGGTCGAGGACGACGTCGTTCTTCGCGAGGAACACCCACGTCGCGAGCCACGCGAGCCGCTTGTTGCCGTCGACGAGCGGATGATTGCGCGCGAGCGAATGCAGGAGCGCAGCCGCCTTCTCGAGGAGCTCGGGATAGGCGTCCTGCCCGAGGACGCTCGCTCGCGGCCGGTGCACCGCCGCCTCGAGCAGCCCGACGTCGCGCACGCGGATCGGCCCGCCAACGCCGATGCGAGCGATGCGGAGCGCCTGCTCGACGGTGAGGAACCGCGTCACTCGCCGAGCCGGCGCAGGAGCTCCTTGAACCGCTCCGCACCCTGCCGCGCCAGGGCATCCGTCCGCTGGTCGTCTTCGGCCCGCAGGAGATAGTCGTCCAGCGCGGAGCGCGCGACCTGCTGCATGCTCCGCCCCTCCTTGCCGGCCTGTGCGCGCAGCGCCGCGGTCTGCTCGTCGGTGAGGCGCAGGGTCATAGCCATACTCCCGCGATGATACCGTTGTGATACCGCGATGGTGCGCTTCGTCGTCCAGCTCACGACGCTTACCTGGCAGGAGGTCGCGGCGCTCAGATGACCCGCTCGGGCTCGGTCAGCTCGCCGGCAACCTCGCACACATACTCTTCGTAAGCAATCTTGATCCGCGCCTCAGGTTCGCCCCCCACCATGCTCGCCATGCCCGCCTTCGAGCTGCTTCCCGAACTCCGGCCTGACGGCACCGTCGTGCTGCGCGCGGTCGTGCTCAAGCCAGGCGAGCGGCTGCGGCGGTTCATGCGCCGGCTGAAGCGCCGGCGCTAGTCCGGGTCCTCCAGGATCGGCCGCCAGTGATCGGCGGTCAGCTCGGCAGCGTCGGTCTCCTCGCAGAACTCCGACAGGATCGCGGCGAAGCGCTCCGGGTCGTCGTCGTGCGGCATGTGGCCGGCACCGGGGAACACCTCAAGCCGGCTCCCCGGCATCGCCTCGTGCGCAGCACGCCCGTGGTCTACGGGGATGATCGAGTCCCGCTCGCCCCACACGATCAGGGTCGGCATCAGCGCCGCCAGCGCCAGCCGGTCGCTGGCGCTGACGCGCTGGCCGCCGGGCTCGATCACCGCCCGGACGGTGTGCAGGAACGCCTGCCGCGAGCCCGCGTTGTCCAAAGACGCGAAGCCTTGAGCGAGCACCGCGACGTCCCCGCTCGGGGCGAGCCGCGCGCGGCGTAGGAGCGAACCCAGGCCTCGCCCGAGGCCGATCAGCTGCGGTGAGGTGATGAACGGCAGCACCCAGTCCGCGCCCGGCAGCGCCGCCGCCCGCAGCAACAGGTGCACCTCGCGCCCCAGCCCGCCGCTCGACACGAGCACGAGGCGCTCGCAGCGCTCGGGGAACTGGTACGCGAACTGCATCGCGATCCCGCCGCCGAGCGAGTGCCCCACCACGGTCACGCGCTCGTGGCCGAGCGCCGTCAGCACGTCGCGCACGCCGGTCGCGTGGGCGCCGAGCGAGTAGTCCCCGCGCGGCGTCGCCGACTCGCCGTGGCCCAGCAGGTCGGGCGCGAGCACCGTGAAGTGCTCGCTCAGCAGCGGCGCGACGTGCTCCCACGTCTGCGACGAGTTCGTGATGCCGTGCAGGAGCAGGAGCACCGGGCCACGACCGGCAACCCGGTACGTGACCCGGTGCCCGTGCAGGCTCAGCTCATGCGGCGTGAGGGTGCTGGGCGCCATGACAGCGAACCATCATGGCGCCCCCGGCTACGCGCGCGCCGCGACAGGGTCCGGCCGGACGATGACGGTGTCCGCCACCGGCGTGATCTCGTCTGCGGGCAGACCCGAAGCGGCCGCGTGCGCCATGATCGCCTCAGGGCTCTCGGCCTCGTAGAGGCACACGGTGCCGAGCTCGTCGCTCTCCTCGGTGACGACGTAGCTGCGGATCCAGCGAACGCCCGAGCCCTCCTTGTCGCCTTCGCTCCTCGATCGCGCGGCGGCGGCCTGGAGGTCCTCGGCAGTGGCCCATCCGTTGCGGCGGCGGATGACGTAGAGATCCATCACGTGCTCCTTCGGTCGTCGATGACCTGTTGCACGCTAGGCCGCAAAGAGCCCGCGAGGTAGCGTCGGAACGCCGTACTTTCTTTGCCGGTATGCCGTATTTCGGGCATAGAGTCCACCCATGAGCGGCCTCGTCGGTCGGGACGCCGAGCGCGCCCGCCTGGAGAGCGCGCTGGAGCAGGCCTGCGAAGGTGCGGGATCGCTCGTGCTGCTGAGCGGCGACGCCGGCGTCGGGAAGACGCGGCTGGCCGCGGAGCTCGCCACACGCGCCAGCAGCGTCCTGCGCGGTACCGCGACCCACGGCGGCTCCGCGCCGTACGCGCCCGTGATCGCCGTGCTGCGCGGCCTCCTGCGCGCCGACCCGCACGCGTTCGAGGGCTGCGGCCCGCTGAAGCGCCAGCTCGCGCTCCTGCTGCCGGAGCTCGGAGATCCCGCCCCGGCCGCCGACCGCCCGGCGCTGTTCGAGGCGCTGCGCTGCGCCTTCGAGCAGGCCGGCCGCGCGCTGGTCGTGCTCGACGACCTGCAGTGGTCGGACGCAGCCACGCTCGAGCTGCTCGCCGCGCTCGCCGAGCCGGTGCGCGAGCTGCCGCTGCTCGTGCTCGCCGCCTACCGCTCGGACGGGCTGCCGCGCGACCACGCGATCCGGCGGCTGCGGAACGACCTGCGACGTGCCGGGCGGCTGGACGAGATCCACCTGCGTGCGCTCGAGCTCGACGAGACGGCGCAGCTCCTCGCGCACGCGCTCGGCGAGCCGCCCGCGCCCGGGCTCGCGCGCGCGATCCACGATCGCGCGGAGGGCATCCCGTTCTTCGTCGAGGAGCTCGCCTCCGCGCTGCGGCTCGACGGCGCGGTGCAGGCGGGCGAGGTCCCGCTGCCCGAGACCGTGCGCGACGCCGTGCTCATCGGCCTGTCGGAGCTGTCGGCCGAGGGCCGGGCCGCAGCGGAGGTCGCCGCTGTGGCCGGCGAGCGCTTCGACCCCGAGCTCGTCGCCTCGCTCTCGAGCCCCGAAGGACTGTCGGAGCTGGTCGAGCGCGGCGTCGTGCGCGAGGAGGCCGACGTTCCGGCACGCGCTCACGCAGGAGGCGGTGTACGCGGACGTGCCGTGGATGCGGCGCCGGGCGCTGCACCGCGCGCTCGCGGAGGCGCTCGAGGCCGCGGGCGCGCCGAGTCGCGACCTGGCGCGCCACTGGCTCGGTGCCCGCGCCGGTGACCGCGCCCGCGTGGCGCTGCTCGAGGCAGCCGCCGAATCCGAGGGCGTGCACGCCTACCGCGACGCGGCCGAGGCGAGCCGCCAGGCGCTCGAGCTCTGGCCCGAGGCCGGCGACGAGCCGCGCCGCGTCGCCACGCTCACGCGCTACGGGCGCTGCGCGCAGCTGGCCGGAGAGCTGGCCGAGGCGGCGCGCGCCTGGCGCGAGCTCAGCGCCCTCCATCACGCCGCCGGCGATCAGCGGGCGCAGGCCGGCGCCGAACGCGAGCTCGCGGCGGTGCAGGAGCTGAGGGGCGACCGCGAGGCGGCGTTCGCCGCGCGCCGTACCGCCGCGGAGGCGTACGCGGCGAGCGGCTCGCCGGCCGACGCCGCCACCGAGCATCTAGCGATGGCGAACCAGCGACGCCTGGCCGCCAAGCACGCCGAGGCGATCGCGCTCGCGCTCACCGCGCGCGAGCAGGCGGAAGCGGCGGGCCGGCTCGACCTCCGGGTCCGCGCGCTCGGCCTCGAGGGACTCGCGCGCGCCAAGCACGGCGAGTACGCAGGCGGGCTGGAGATCGTCCGCGGCGGCCTCGCGCTCGCGCTCGAGCACGAGCTGACCGGCGTGGCCGCCGAGCTGTACCAGCGCCTCAGCGTCACGCTCTACGACTCGGCCGACTACCGCCGCGCGCAGGAGGCGCTCGACACCGCGCTCCAGCTCTGCCGCGCGAGTCCCGACGCGGGCACCGAGGTCGCCTGCGTGACCTGTATGGCGTACGTCCTGCGCGAGCGCGGCGACTGGGAGCGCGCGGCCGACATGAGCCGCGAGATGATCGCCGCCGGCAGCGCGGTGTTCGTGGCCGAGGGACTGCTCGGAGCGATCCATGCGTACCAGGGCCGGTCCAGCTCCGCGCGCCGGCTGCTGCTCTCGTCGCTCGGCGTCGCCGCGGGGCTCGGCCACTACAACATGACGGTCGACACCACGGCCGCGCTCGCGCGCGTGGCCGCCGCCGAAGGCGACCACGACGAGGCGCGGAAGCGCTGCCGGGACATCCTGGCCCACTTCGAGGACAGCGACGATCACCACTACGCCGTCGGCGCGCTCCGCTGGGGCGCCGCCTTCTGCGCCGCGCACGACGATGCCGGCGGTGCCCACGCGTGCGCGGAGGCGCTCACGCGGATCGCCTCCCAGACGGGCCACGCCGACGCGCTCGCCGCGCTCGGCCACGCGCTCGCGGAGGCCGCGTTGCTCGACGGCGACCCCGGCGCCGCCGCGGACCAGCTCGCGCGCGCCGTCGAGCTCCACCGCGGCCTCGACATGCCGTTCGAGCGAGCACAGATCGAGCTGCGCGCGGGCGTCGCGCTCGCCGCCGCCGGAGAGCGCGACGTCGGCCTCGAGCACCTTCGCGACGCCTACCGCGCCGCGCGCAAGCTCGGCGCCAGGCCGCTGGCCGCCGAGGCCGCGCGCGAGGTGGCGGCGCTCGGCGAGTCGGTCGTCGAGCGGCTCGGCCGGCGCGCCGCGGCGGACGCCGACGGCTCCGGGCTGTCACGCCGCGAGCGCGAGGTCGTCCAGCTGCTCGCACTCGGCCGAACGAACCGCGAGATCGCCCAAGAGCTGTTCCTCAGCCCGCGGACGGTCGACATGCACGTGCGCAACATCCTGCGCAAGCTCGACTGCCGCTCGCGCGTCGAAGCCGCGGGCCGCGCGCGCGAGCTCGGGCTGAGCTGAAGCCGTTTAGCTCAGCACGGCACGGGGGATTTCGCCGACAGGCGCATCGGCGCTCGGGGCTGATAGGGGGAGAGATGAAGACCCGCATTCTCGCGACGTTGGTGTTCGTTGCGTTCGCGTGGCCGGCGGCAGCCACGGCGCAGCAGGATCTGCAGCGCTACGGCGCCGACACCTGGCGCTCGTTCGTCGCGATGACCGACGAGACCACCGGCCTGCCCGCCGACAGCCTGCGCGCCGACGGCACCCGCAGCGTGCAGACCTCGACCACGAACATCGGCGCCTACATGTGGAGCGCGCTGGTCGCGGAGCGGCTCGGCATCATCGGCCACGCCGAGACCGTGTCGCGCCTCACCGCCACGATCGGGACGCTCGAGCGGATGGAGCGCCACGTCGAGAGCGGCCAGTACTTCAACTGGTACGACCACCGCACGGGAGAGAAGCTGACCAGCTGGCCGCCGACGGGCGAGCCGCTGGAACCGATCCTCTCGTCGGTCGACAACGGATGGCTGGCCACCGGCCTGCGCGTCGTCGAGCGCCGGGTCCCGGAGCTCACCGCACGCGCGAGGGCGCTGTTCGACTCGATGAACTTCGGCTTCTACTACCGGCCGGACGTCAACCGCATCATGTTCCACTACGTGCCGAGCACGGGCCAGGTGGTGTGCTGCTACGACACGACCGTCAGCGAGAGCCGGATCGCCAGCTACATCGGCATCGCGAAGGGTGAGATCCCCGCCCGACACTACTTCGGCACCTGGCGCAGCTTCCCGGACACCTGCGACTGGAGCTGGCAGGAGACGCGGCCGCTGGGCTTCACCTCCTACAACTACGGGGTCGACGTCTTCGAGGGCGCCTACCCGTACGCCGGCACCCGGGTCACGCCGTCCTGGGGCGGGAGCATGTTCGAGGCCCTGATGCCGCCGCTGTTCGTGCCCGAGGACCGCTGGGCGCCCGGCAGCTGGCGAGCGAACCACCCGCTGACCGCGAGAGCCCAGATCCACCACGGTCTGAACGAGGCGCAGTACGGCTACTGGGGCTTCTCGCCGGCCAACATCCCGGAAGGCGGCTACTCGGCGTACGGCGTCGATGCGATCGGGATGGACCCCAACGGCTACCCGTCGAACAACGACAGGACGCTGGTCGACGCCGGGTTCTCCGGGCTGCCCCGGACGGGAGCCGCAGCCCGAGCCATCCGCCGTCGGCCTACACCAACGGCGTCGTCACGCCCCACGCGGCGTTCCTGGCTCTCCGGTGGGAGCCCCGACGGACGCTCGCGAACCTCCGGCGGCTCGAGAACGACTTCGAGATGTACGACAAGTGGGGCTTCCGGGACAGCGTCAACGTCGACAGCGGCGTGGCGTCGGACTTCTACCTGTCGCTCGACCAGGGAATGATCATGGCGGCGATCGGCAACGCGCTCGGCGGCGACATGCTGCGTGACGCGTTCGCCACGCGTGCGACCGAGCGCGCGCTGCGGCCCGTCATCGGCGTCGAGGAGTTCAACAGCGATCCACGCGGCTGCACGATCACCGGGACACGCCGCGACGACCGCTTGCGCGGGACGCGACGGGCCGACGTCATCTGCGCCGGCGGGGGCGACGACCGGATCGTCGGCGGCGGCGGAGACGACGCGGTCTTCGGCGACGGCGGCGACGACCGCGTCTCGGGGGAGAGCGGCGACGACACGCTCTACGGAGACGCCGGCGACGACCGCCTGAAGGGCGGCAACGGCGAGGATGTGCTCGCCGGCGGACCCGGATACGATCGCCTTGCGGGCGGGCGAGGGGCTGACCACCTCGAAGGTGGCCGCGGGGTCAACCGCTGCAGCGGCACGCGCGGCCAGGACACCAGCAACGCCTGCGGATGAGGCAAAGGAGAGGTCGATGAGGCAGAACAGGCGCAGGGCCGCGATCGCCACGGTGGTGGTCGCACTCAGCATGGGGGCGGCCGGCGGTGTGGTGGCCGGGACGCGGTCGAGCGACGAAGCGGCCCTCAAGCCTGCGCGGCAGGCGGCCGACCGCAGCGTCGAGCGGCGTGTCAACCGGCTGCTGGCGCGCATGACACTCGAGGAGAAGCTGCAGCAGATCGCGCTGCTGCCGGACTTCAAGGTCGCGGGCGAGGCCGGCGAGGCGGAGGCCCGCAACGGTCTCGGCTCGATCCTCAGCCTCACCGACGCGGCGCGGATCCGGGCGCTCCAGGAGATCGCCGTCGAGGAGTCGCGGCTGGGCATTCCGATCCTGTTCGCGTTCGACACCATCCACGGCTACCGGACCGTCTTCCCGATCCCGCTCGGCACCGGCGCGAGCTTCGACCCGAAGATGGCGGCGTCCGACTCGAAGTTCGGCTCCCGCGAATCGACGGCGGTCGGGCTCAAGCAGACCTACGCCCCGATGGTCGACGTCTCGCACGAGCCGCGCTGGGGTCGCATCTCCGAGGGCGCGGGCGAGGACCCGTACCTGAACTCGGTCATGGGTGCCGCACGCGTGAAGGGGATCCAGGGCCGCGACTACAGCAAGCTCGACCGGATGATCTCCAGCCCGAAGCACTTCGCGGCCTACGGTGAGCCGGAGGCGGGGCGCGACTACGCCACGACTGACATGTCCCTGCAGCGCTTGTGGAACATGTACCTGCCGCCGTTCAAGGCGGCGGTCTACGCGGGCGCCGACACGATCATGTGCTCGTTCAACTCGATCAACGGGTCGCCGGGCTGCGGCAACAGCTACCTGATGAACGACGTCCTCAAGCGCCAGTGGCGCTTCGACGGCTTCGTGGAGGGCGACTGGACGGCCGTCGCCGAGCTGCGGGCCTGCCCGCCGCGAAACCCAGACGAGGGCGAGTGCGGGCACGGCGTGGCCGCCGACGGACCGGCCGCCGCTGCCCTGGCGCTCAACTCGGGCGTCGACTCTGAGATGACGAGCGAGTTGATCCGCGACTTCGGCGAGCAGCTGCTCGCGCAGCGCCGGATCTCGATGCGACGGATCGACGACGCGGTGCGCCGGATCCTGCGCGTGAAGTTCCGCGCCGGCCTGTTCGAGAACCCGTACGCACAGTTCACCCCGGAGGAGGCCGAGGCGCAGATGCTGAGGCCGGACGCGGTCGCAGCCGCTCGCAAGGCCGCCGGGCGCTCGATGGTGCTGCTGCGCAACGAGGGCAACGTGCTGCCGCTCGACGCGTCGAAGTCGACGGCGGTGATCGGCCCGCTGGCCAGGAACCAGCACGACATGCTGGGCCCGTGGTGGGGGCGCGGTGACGACAACGACGTCGTCACGGTGTTCGACGGCATCGACGAGCAGAACACCGCTCCGACGACCTACGCCGAGGGCTGCAAGCTCTCGACACCGAGGTCCCGCACACCGATCCGGACGGGAC
>CAWIRW010000020.1:0-67685 GCA_963838655.1 uncultured Solirubrobacteraceae bacterium
GACCCCGGCGGCCGCGAGAGCGAGGAGCGTGCGTCGTGTCAGCCTGGAGTCGATCGACGCTTGGTCCATGGCGTAACCCTACTATTTCGACAGTCTTGATGTAGATTGCCACCAGACCGATTCGAAGAGGAGACAGATGTCCGTCACCGATGAGCTGCTGCGCAACGCCGAGAGCTACGCCGAGGCGTTCGACAAGGGGGACCTGCCGCTCCCGCCCGCCAAGAAGATCGCCGTCGTGGCCTGCATGGACGCCCGGCTTATCCCGACGCGCGTCCTTGGCCTCGAGGAGGGCGACGCGCACGTGATCCGCAACGCCGGCGGCGTCGTGACCGACGACGAGATCCGCTCGCTGGCGATCTCTCAGCGCCTGCTCGGGACGGAGGAGATCATCCTGATCCACCACACCGACTGCGGGATGCTCACCTTCACGGACGACGAGTTCAAGCGGTCCGTGCAGGAGGACACCGGCATCAAGCCCGAGTGGGCGGCGGAGGCGTTCAGCGACCTCGACGAGGACGTCCGACAGTCGATCGCCCGGATCCAGGCGAGCCCCTTCATCCCCCGCAAGGACTCAGTGCGCGGCTTCGTCTACGAGGTGGAGACCGGCCGGCTGCGCGAGGTGCGCTGAAACGATCGGGCGTGGCGCGACGCGGCCGTCGGCTTAGCCAGGGGCGGGAGGGAGATTCGTGCTGCTACCCGCGCAGGCCAAAGGCCCACGGCGGGACGCTGCCGTCGGGATTCCCCGGCGCGTGAGGCAACGGCGCGAGCTCAGGTGAGTCCTCCATCGACAACCGGTCATCCCAAAGGAACACCCCCAGATCATCCGTGGTGGCGTGGGCGAGGGCGGGGCGCGCTTGCTGGACCGGACGCGCGGGTGACGGCGTTCGCGTGGTGGCGCGCGGTAGATGGCGCTCCGGCCGGCGCTTGGGTTCTGACGGCGGCGGCGTGGGCTCCCGCACCGGGAGCATCGCACGTGGCGTCACGCCGGTGTCAACGTCCACGGCTCGACAACGGACCTCAGCCAAGACCCGGTCGCGGTCCGGCGACGCGGGCAGCCGCTCGAGCTGGTCAACCAGATCCTTCAGTCGCTTCAAGCGTTCCACTGCCATTCGCGCCTCCTCGGCCCGCCCGCGTAGGAGGGCGTCGCAAGTGGACTGCCCAGGGCGATCAAGGTAGCGCGCGCCTGGCCCTGCGAAACGCAACGTTCGTCCACCGTGGACAGGAGATCGTCATGCCGGCGCGCGACATCGGCGCAGTGCCTGAAGAGGCGACCGGAGCTCGTAATGAAGGGGTCGCCGGTTCGAGTCCGGCCGTCGGCTCTAAGAAAAGGCCAGCAGGTCGCGCTCGATGGCGGTGGCTGTCTCGCGCAGCGGTGGCAGCAGCCGCCTCTTCATGTCGGTGACCGTGGTGCGCGACGCCTGCGTGGACAGGTTGACGGCCGCGATGGCCGCGCCCGCGGGTTCGCGGATCGGGGCGGCGATGGACCGCAATCCCGCTTCGAGCTCCTGGTCGACGATCGCGTACCCCTGACGGCGAACCTGCTCGATCGCCTGACGCAGCACTTCGATCGACGTCACGGTGCGCGCGGTGAGCTTTCGGAGATCGGCACGAGAGAGCGTCGCCTCGACCTGCTCGTCCGGCAGTCCGGAGAGCAGCACGCGGCCCATCGACGTCGCGTAGGCGGGGAAGCGGGTGCCGACGCTGATGGTGACGCTCATGATGCGCCGCGTCGGCACGCGCGCGACGTAGACCACGTCGTCGCCGTCGAGGACCGACACGGAGGAGGACTCGTGCACATGCTCCACGAGCCGCTCGAGGTGGGGCTGGGCGACCTCCGGCAGCGTGAGGCTCGACAGGTAGGCGTAGCCCAGCTCGAGCACCCGCGGCGTCAGCGCGAAGCGACCCCGCGCCTGGCGGACGTAGCCCAGCTGCTCGAGCGTGAGCAGGAAGCGGCGCGCGGCGGCGCGTGAGAGGCCGGTCGCGCGCGCGACGTCGCTCAGCGGCTGCGGCTCGGGCGAGTCCAGCGCGCGGATGACGAGCAGCCCGCGCTCGAGCGACTGCACGAACGCGCCGTCGCGCACCCTTGGCTCGCTCACCCCTCGGGTGCCTCCTCCGCGAGGACACGCTGCGCGATCGCGTATGCGGCGTTCGCGGCCGGCACGCCGGCGTACACGGCCGTGTGCAACAGCACCTCGGAGATCTCGTCGTGGGTGAGGCCGTTGGCGCGGGCGGCGCGGACGTGCAGCGCGAGCTCGTGCTCGCGACCGAGTGCCGTGAGCACCGCAAGGGTGATGCAGCTCCGCGTGCGGCGGTCCAGCCCTTCACGCGCCCACACGGAGCCCCATGCGTAGCGCGTGATGAAGTCCTGGAACGGGGCGGTGAAGTCGGTCGTGCCCTCGATCGCGCGGTCTACGTGCGCGTCCCCGAGCACCTCGCGTCGCACGTTCATCCCTGCGTCGTACGTGTCGTCGCTCATCGCAGGTGCTCCAGTATCAGGCGGTTGACCGCTTCGGGCTGCTGGACCGCCGCGAGATGCGCTGCCGGCCCGACCACCTCGTGGCGGGCGCCGGGGATCGCCTCGGCGATCAGTCGCTGGTGGTCGATCGGTGCGGCGGGGTCGTCGGAGCCGGAGATCACCAGCGTCGGCGCGGTGATCCTCGGCAGCTGGTCGCGCAGGTCCATGCGCTCGATGGCGCCGCAACACGCGGCGTAGCCCGTCGCGTCGGTGGCGACGAGCATCGCGCGCAGCTTCGAACGTACGTCGGCGTGCTCCGTGGCGTAGTCGGGAGTCAGCCAGCGTTCCACCACACCGTCCGCGACGACCTCGGGAGTTCCGGCCTCCAGGACCGCGGCAGCGCGCTGGCGCCACGTGGCCGGCGGCAGGTGCGCCGCTGTGCAGACGAGCACCAGCCGCTCGATGCGCTCGTTCGCGTTTGCGCTCAGCCACATGCCGACCATGCCGCCGATGGACAGCCCGCAGTACGACGCGCGCTCGATCCCGAGCGCGTCCATCAGCGCGAGCACGTCGCGACCGAGGTCGGCGATCTCGTACGGGGCGGGCGGCGCGGGCGAGCCGCCGTGGCCGCGATGGTCGTAGCGGACGAGCCGCAGCCGCTCGGCCAGCGGCAGTTGCCCGTGCCACATCTCGAGGGTCGTTCCCAGCGAGCTGCCCATGAGCAGCACGGGCGCGCCGTCCGTCCCGGAGATCTCGTGGTGGAGGATCATCGCCGGTGCGCCTCGAGCGCCCGGTCGATCAACTGCGACGACGCGCCCAGGTCCGGAGCCTCGCCCGCGCCCGCGCGCATCGCGCCGGCGTCCACCTCCAGGTGCTCGACGAGGTCGCGCGCCCACGCGGCAGCGGAGCCCGTAAGCCGAAGCAGGTCGGACATGGTCCCCCATTCGGACTGCCACGCGCCGGCGGCGCGCTCGTGCTCCTGCTCCATCGCGGAGAACATCGTCGCCACCAGGCCCGGGACGCGACGAGTGCAGGCGAGCACCGAGATCGCGGCGACCGGGTTCCGCTTGTGCGCCATCGCGGTGGATCCGCCGCGGCCCTCGACGCCCTCGCGCACCTCGGGCATCAGCGTCACGTCGCGCGCGAGCTTGCCGAGCACGCCGGCGAGCGCGCCGAGCGTGGCGGCGAGCGCGGCCGGGCGCACGCGGTTCGTGTGCCACGGGAGCAGGGGCTCCGCGAGCCCCAGCGTGCGCGCGACCGCGGCCGCGGCAGCAGGGTCGCGGTGGCCGACCGGTCCGCCCATCTGGACGGCCAGCGGCGCGGCGGCCAGCGCGGTCGCGGCGTCGTCGATCGCGGCCATCCAGCCTGCGGCCTTCAGCCCGAACGACGTCGGCAGCGCGTCCTGCAGCAACGTCCGCCCCATGATCGGCGTCTCGCGGTGGGCCTGCGCGAGTGCTGCCGCCGCGTCGGCGGCGGCGCGTGCGTCGCTCAGCAGCGGCTCGAGCGCGCGCTTCGCGACGAGCATCATGCGCCGTGTCGAGGATGTCCTGGGAGGTAGCGCCTGTGTGCGAGTCGGGAAAGAGCCGCGCCAGCGGCACGACCGGCGATGCGTGCTCGGCCGCCTCGCGCCCGAGCTCGGCGACGTCGAGGTCCTGCGCCCGCAGCGGCACGCCGCCGAGCGCCGCCTCGACGTCGAGCATCGCCTGCAGCCAGGCGTCGTCGCCGACGGCCTCGGCGACCGCGCCGCGCGCGTAGATGCCGCCGAACAGCTCAGACGTCGAAGAAGACGGTCTCCCGCTCGCCTTGGATCCGGATGTCGAATCGGTAGCCATCGTCTGTGCGCTCCGCAAGCAGCGTGTCACGCCGATCGGCCGGGACGCTCTCCAGCACCGGGTCGTCGGTCGCCGGATCGAGGTAGATGCGCGTCGTGACATGCCGCAGCATCCCGCGCGCGAAGACGTGGACAGCCAGATACGGCACGGGCGGCACCACCACGTGCCAGGCGCCGTCATCGTCGGTCGGGCAGCGGGCGAACGCCGGCGGGTCGTGATGCCAGGTCTCGATGAGGGCATCCGGGACCGGATCTCCGGCGCCGTCGAGCACGCGGCCCGCAGACGCGCACGCCGTCGGGATCCGCGACCGGCCCGTCCTCCCACGGCAGCCCGAGCGACAGGAACGGCCCCACGGTCTGCGACGGCGTCTCCTCCGGCATCAGTGGGCCTCCTCGATCGGCGTAGCGTCGCGACCGCCGAGCACGATGTCGAACTCGTAGGCCAGCGCCCAGTTCTCCTGCGAGCGATCCATGCTGAACGAGCCGACCATGCGCGCGCGTGCAGCTCGGGATCGCGCACCGAGTTGAAGATCGGGTCGAACTCGAACAGCGGGTCGCCCGGGAAGTACATCTGCGTCACCAGCCGCTGCTCGAACGACCGCCCCAGCAGCGAGTAGTGGATGTGCGCCGGCCGCCACGCGTTCGGGTGATTGCCCCAGGGATACGGTCCCGGCTTGATCGTCACGAACTCGTAGCGGCCCTCGGCGTCGGTGACCGTGCGCCCGGCCCCGCCGAAGTTGGGGTCCAGCGGCGCCGGCCAGTTGTCCCGCCTGTGGCGGTAGCGCCCCGCCGCGTTGCACTGCCAGATCTCGACCAGCGAGTCGCGGATCGGGCGCCCGTCGACGTCCAGCAGCCGTCCGGACACGGTGATCCGCTCGCCGACGGGACCGGCGGTCGTGAGGTCGTTCTCGATCGTCCCCGGCCGCAGGTGCCCGAGTTGCGGACCGGTCATCTCCGTCACCTGCTCGGGCAAGTAGACCAGCGGCTCCTTCGGATGCCGCAGGGCCGTCGACTTGTACGCCGGGTAGTCGAGCGCCGGCTCACGCATGCAGCACCACCGCCAATCCCTGTCCGACTCCGATGCAGATCGCAGCGACGCCGTAGCCGCCGCCGCGCCGGCGCAGCTCGTATGCCAGCGTCGCGAGGATGCGAACGCCCGACGCCCCGAGCGGATGCCCGATCGCGATCGCGCCGCCGTTGACGTTGACGCGCTCCGGGTCGAGCTCGTTCCACTCTCCCAGGCACGCGAGCGACTGCGCTGCGAACGCCTCGTTGAGCTCCATCAGCTCGACGTCGACCCACCCGATGCCGGCCCGCGCAAGCGCCTTGTTGGCCGCCTCGACCGGCGCGATGCCGAAGACGTCCGGATCGACGGCGTGGGTCCCGCGGCCGGCGATCCGCGCGATCGGATCCCGCCCGAGCGTCGCCCCGGCCGCCTCGTCCCCGAGGAACAACGCGCCGGCGCCGTCGTTGAGCGGCGACGCGTTGCCGGCGGTGACCGTGCCCGTGCCGTCCTTGACGAACGCGGGCTCGAGCTGGGCCAGCTTGTCGGTCGACGTGTCGGGACGAACGTTCTCGTCGCGCGCGAGCTCGGTGCCGGGGACCGGCACGACCCAGTCCTCGTAGAAGCCGGCGTTCCATGCGGCGTCCGTGAGCCGGTGACTGCGCAGCGCGAACTCGTCCTGCGCCTCGCGGCCGACCCCGTGGATGCGCGCGAGCTTCTCCGTGCTGGCGCCGAGCGAGATGGTCCATCGTTCGGGCATCTGCGGGTTGACCATCCGCCAGCCCAGCGTCGTCGAGTGCAGCGTCTGCTCGCCGGTGGCGAACGGCTTCTCCGGCTTGAGGAGCACGCTCGGCGCGCGCGACATCGACTCGACGCCGCCGACGAGGACCAGCGAGGCGTCGCCCGCCTCGATCGCACGGCTCGCCTGCATCGCGGCGTCCAGCGAGGAGCCGCACAGCCGGTTGATCGTCGTCCCCGGCACGCTGGTCGGTAGGCCGGCCAGCAGCGACGCCATGCGCGCGACGTTGCGATTGTCCTCGCCTGCCTGGTTGGCATCGCCGAACATGACGTCGTCGATCTCGTCGCGGTCGAGCGAGGGCGACCGCGCGATCAGCTCGCGCACCACGTGCGCGGCTAGGTCGTCCGGGCGCACGCGCGCGAGCGCGCCGCCGTAGCGGCCGAACGGCGTGCGGACGGCGTCGTAGAGATACGCGGTGCTCATCGCGCGAGCAGCTCCTCGAGGGCGCGCAGCTCCTCGTCGGCCGGAGGCTCGGTGGTCGCGACCTCATCGGCGACGCGCAGCTCCCACCCGGTCGCCTCCTGCACCTGCTCCACCGTCACGCCGGGATGAACCGTCGTGAGCGTCAGCTCGCCGTCGCGCGGCTCGAGCACTCCGAGGTCGGTGATGACCGCGGTCGTGCGCGCACCGGTCGTCGTGACGAAGTCGAGGCGCTCGACGAACGTGCGCGGGTTGTGCGGCGCGATCACGACGACCTCGTCGCACCCCGTGGCGATCTCCGGAGCGCCGCCGGCGCCGGGCAGGCGCGTCTTCGGGTGGTCGTAGTCGCCGATCACGGTCGAGTTGAGGTTGGCGAAGCGGTCGGCCTGCGCGGCACCGAGGAAGGCGACCTGCACGCGGCCCGGCCCGATCCAGTAGTTGAACATCTCCGGGACCGAAACGACGAGGTCGGCCGTCTCTGCGAGCTCGCCGTCGCCGATCGAGAGCGGCACTCGGTACGGCTTGGCGCCGATCGTGCCCGACTCGTAGACCAGCACGAGCTCGGGGTTGTGCACCATGCGGGCGAGGATCGCGGCGGTGCTCGGCCGCCCGACGCCGATGAAGCACGACCGCTTGCCGATCAGGCTGCGAGCGGCGACGATGGTTTGCAGCTCGCCGCTCATGCCGGCGCCCCGCTCATCACGTGCTGGTCCATCCAGGCGCGGAAGCTGTCGCGGTCGCGGCTGATCGCATCCCAGCGGCGGTAGAAGTCGTTGTCGCGCCGCGTGATGCCGAGCGTGTAGGAGGGCTGCGAGCCGCCCGGCGCCTCGGCCACGGCGTCGATCACCCAGCTCGGGACGACGACGCCCCCCGGCCGCGGCACCAGCTCGTCGACGATCCGCTCGACGGTCACGAGCGACCGCGTGGCCGCCAGCACCGCCTCCTTCTGAACTCCCGGGATGCCCCAGAGCTGCACGTTGCCGGCGCGGTCGGCCTCCTGCGCGTGCACGATCGCGACATCCGGGTTCAGCGCCGGAACCGCGACGAGCTGCTCGCCGGTGAATGGGCAGGTGATCTGCTCCACGCGTGTGTGCCGCACGAGCTCGGTGCCGAGGTACCCCCGCATGAGCGCACACGGCAGGCGCGACGCGCCGGCGACGTAGCGATTCGCCATCCCGGCGTGGCTGTGCTCTTCGACCTCGATCGGCCGTGGCCAGCCGTGCTCGATCGCGTCGCGGAAGCGGTGGAGCGAACCGACGCCGGGGTTGCCGCCATAGGAGAACACCAGCTTGCGCGCGACGCCCATTCCGATCAGCTGGTCGTAGAGGACGTCCGGCGTCATCCGGATCAGCTCGAGATCCCGCCGGCCCTGGCGCAGCACCTCGTGCCCGGCGGCGAACGGGATCAGGTGCGTGAACCCCTCCATCGCGATCGAATCGCCGTCGTGCACCAGCTCGGCGACCGCCTCTCGAAGCGCGACGACGTCGGTCATGACTGTGCGCTATGCGAACAACTGCGCGACATGCGTACAGCGTATAGGATGGCTCGCGCGATGCGCACCCAGGTCGGGATCGTGGGCGCGGGGCCCGCCGGACTCACGCTGGCGCTCGTCCTTCATCAGGCGGGGATCGACTGCGTCGTGCTCGAGGCTCGCAGCCGCGAGTACGTCGAGCAGCGGGTCCGCGCAGGCCTGCTCGAGCAGAACACCGTCGACATGCTGCACTCCGTCGGCGTCGGGGATCGCCTCGACCGCGAGGGACTCGACCACACGGGCGTCTACCTGCGGTTCCAGGAGCGCGTGTTCCACGTCGACATGCTGAGGCTCACCGGCCGCAAGATCACCATCTACGGCCAGCAGGAGGTGGTCAAGGACGAGATCGCCGCGCTGCTCGATCGAGGCGTGGCGGTCCACTTCGAGGTCGCCGACGTCGCGGTCCACGACGTCGACAGCGAGCGACCGCGCATCACGTACGAACTCGACGGCGCGCCGCAGGAGCTGGAATGCGACTTCATCGCCGGCTGCGACGGCTTCCACGGGATCTGCCGCCCCTCGATCCCCGACGGCGTCGTGACCGACCACGAGCTCGTCTATCCCTTCGGCTGGCTTGGGATCCTCGCCGAGGCGCCGCCCAGCAGCGACGAGCTGATCTACGCATGGCACGAGCGCGGCTTCGCGCTGCACTCGATGCGCTCGCCCACGGTCAGCCGGTTGTACCTCCAGGTCCCCGAGGACGAGCGCCTCGAGGAGTGGCCCGACGAGCGCATCTGGGACGAGCTGCGCGTCCGCCTCGGGAGCGTCAACGAAGGACCGATCTTCGACAAGGGGATCACGCCGATGCGCAGCTTCGTGTGCGAGCCGATGCAGCACGGCCGGCTCTTCCTCGCGGGCGACGCCGCCCACATCGTCCCGCCCACCGGTGCCAAGGGCCTCAACCTCGCGGTCAACGACGTCCGCCTGCTCGGCGCCGCGCTGCGCTCGTACTACGACGACGGCTCCACCACCGAGCTCGACGGCTACACCGGCGCCGCGCTGCGACGCGTCTGGCGCGCCCAGGACTTCTCGAACTACATGACCCAGCTGCTGCACGACCTCGGCGGCGGAGCGTTCGAGCGCGGCCTCCAGCTCGCCCGCCTCGACTACCTCACCCGTTCCGAGGCCGCCGCCACGAGCCTCGCGGAGAACTACGTCGGTCTGCCTGCAACGCTCGACTTCTAACCCCAGACCTCCTCGGCGACCTCGACCACCAGCCGCAGCTTGGCCGCCTGCTGCTCAGGCGTGAGCGCGTTGCCCTCGACGGTCGACGAGAACCCGCACTGGGGAGACAGGCAGAGCTGTTCGAGGTCGACGTACCGCGACGCCTCGTCGATCCGGCGCTTGAGGACGTCGCGGTCCTCGAGCTCGCCGCGCTTCGTCGTCACCAGTCCCAGAACGACGACCTTGCCCTTCGGGACGAACCGCAGCGGCTCGAAGCCGCCGGAGCGGGCGTCGTCCCACTCCATGAAGAAGCCGTCGACGTCGAGCTCTCCGAACAGCGCCTCGGCGACGAAGTCGTAGCCGCCCTCCGCGACCCAGGAGGAGCGGAAGTTGCCGCGGCACATGTGCGTCGTCACCGCCATGCCCTCCGGCCGGTCGGCAAGCGCCTCGTTGATGTGGCGGATGTAGGCCTCGTGCTGGTGCTCCGCGTCGCCGCCGATCTCGCGCACGTGCTCGCGCTGGTCGGGGTCGTTGAGGTAGGCGAGGCTCGTGTCGTCGAACTGCAGATACGTGCAGCCGAGCTCGCCGAGCCTGCGCACCTGCTCGGCATAGGCGGCGGTCAGGTCGGCCCAGAAGCCGTCCAGATCCGGATACACCGCGTCGTCGATCGCCGCCCGCCCGCCGCGGTAGTGGACCATGCTCGGCGACGGGATCGTGAGCTTCGGCGTCTGGCGGTCGGACGCTGCTGAGCCGAGGAACTCGAACGCCTCGCCGAAGATCGTCGTCGACAGCCCGATCCTGTCGTCGACGTGCAGCGAGGGCGGTGCGAACTCGATCGTGCCGCGCTCGTTGCGGAATTGCACGTGCAGCGTCTCGTCCATCACCTTCGAGATGCCGTCGAGTTGGTACATGAAGTCCATGTGCCAGGACGCGCGCCGGAACTCACCGTCCGTGACGGTCCGCAGGCCGACCGCCTCCTGGAGCTTCACGACGTCGCGAATCGCCTCGTCCTCGATCCCGCGCAACTCGTCCGCGTCGATCGTTCCGTCCGCGAACTCCTTCCGCGCGTGCAGCAGCTCCGGCGGGCGCAGGAGGCTGCCGACGTGATCGGCGCGGAACGGCGGCGTGTCCCGCGGTGCCATCAGATCGGGTAGTGCCGCGACGTCTGCTGGACGCTCATCCAGCGCAGCTCCGTGAACTCCTCGAGCGCCGCCTTGCCGCCGAAGCGTCCCCAGCCGCTCGCCTTTACGCCGCCGAACGGCATCTGCGGCTCGTCGTGCACGGTCGACGCGTTGACGTGACAGATGCCGCTCTCGATGCGCCGCGCGATCTCGAGCGCGTGATCGACGTCCTCGCCGAAGACCGCGGCGGCCAGGCCGTACTCCGTGTCGTTGGCGACCCGAACCGCCTCGTCGTCGCCGTCGACGGGCACGATCGCCACCACAGGGCCGAACGACTCCTCCGAGTAGATCCGCATATCCGGGTTGACGCCGGCGAGGACCGTGGGCGAGATCAGGTTGCCGTCGGCGTCACCTCCGGCCAGCACGTCGGCGCCCTTCGCGCGCGCGTCCTCGATCAGCTCGAGAATCCGCTCGCGAGCGCTGTCGTGGACGACCGGCCCGATCATCGTGCCCTGCGTCGCGCGGGTCGCCCACGACGAGCTTCCGCGCACGCTCGGCGAGCTTGTCGCCGAGCTCGCCGGCCACCGACCGGTCGGCGACGATGCGCTCGGTCGACATGCAGATCTGTCCGGAGTTCATGAACGCGCCGAAGCTCGCCGCGTCGGCGGCGGCCTCGAGATCGGCGTCCGGCAGGACCACCTGCGGCGCCTTGCCACCGAGCTCGAGCAGGCAGCGCTTCAGGTGCTCGGCGCATTTCGCCGCGATGATCCGCCCGACCTTCGTCGAGCCGGTGAAGTTCACGCGGCGAACCGCCGGATGCGCGATCAGCTCGTCGACGACGTCGGGAGCGTCGTCGGCCGAGTGGATGATCAGGTTCACCGCGCCTGTCGGCACGCCCGCGTCGGCGATCGCCCGCACGACCGCCGCGTGCGTGCGCGGGCAGTTCTCCGATGCCTTGAGCACGACCGTGTTGCCGTAGGCGAGCGGTGTCGCGACGGCGCGCGTCGAGAGGATCACCGGCGCGTTCCACGGCGCCATGCCGACGACGACTCCGACCGGCTGGCGAACCCCCATCGAGAGCGCGCCCGGGACGTCCGACGGGATGACCTCGCCCGTGACGGAGTAGGTCTGAGCCGCCGCCTCGCGCAGCATCCGCGATGCGAGGTCGCAGTTGAACATGCCCCACCCGAAGGTGCCGCCGACCTCCTCGGTCATGATCCCCGCGACCTGCGGCGCACGCTCCATCAGCAGATCCGCCGCCTTCGTAAGGACGATTCGCCGCTCCGCCGGCGGCGTGGCCGCCCAACCGGGGAACGCCTCTGCGGCCGCGTCGCACGCGCGGCGCGCGTCCTCGCGGCCGGCCGCCGCCGCCACGGTCACCGCGTCGCCGGTGAACGGGTCCAGGCGCTCGAACGTCGCGCCGCTCGAAGCGGCCGTCCACTCGCCGCCGATCAGAAGCTGCTGCTGCTCCAGGCCCACCGTCGTCATCGCCCCTCCTGTGCTCGGCCGCGGTGCCGACCCTTTATAGCTCGTGTGCCTGGAGGTCGGGCTCAGCGGCAGTCGCGACCGCGCGCACGGCCCCGACGCCCTGCCCGAGTCGCGTGGGCAGCATCCGGCGGCAGTGCTCGGCAAAGGTTCGTGCACGGCGCGTGCGGCGCACGCCCGTCACCCACGCGAGGCTGACGTCGATCGGCAGCGGGTCGTCGGCGAGACGGCGCGTCACGAGCGGGCGGCCCTCGTAGCTGACGTCGCCGTACGGGCGGCTGATGAGGAGCCCATATCCGAGGTTGCGGGCGACGAGCGAGCGGAGCAGCTCGTAGCCGCTGACGACGAAGCGCTCGTTCGGCGTCACGCCGGCATGCGCGAACACGCGCTCGAAGTACGGGCGGCTCGGCGGCACGTCGAGGAGCACCAGGTCGTGCTCCGCGAGGTCCTCGAGCGCGACGCGATCCACTTGTGCCAACGGATGCTCCGGAGCGAAGAGAGCGTAGGGCTCGGTCGTGTACAGCGACTCGCACGTGATGCCGGGACCGACGTCGAGGTCGTACACCAGCGCCACCTCGCAACGCCCTTCGAGCAGCGCGCGCTCGAGCTCGGGCAGCGGCGCCTCGATGAAGTCGAGCTCCACCAAGGGGTGGATCGCCGCGAACGTCTCGAGCAATCCAGGCAGCACGAACGGAGCGGCCGTCCGGAAGCAGCCGACGACGAGGCGCCCCTCCAGCGCACGACCGGCCGCGTCGACGTCCGCGCGGACGTCTTCGGCGTGGGCGAGCAGCTCCCGGGCCTGCGGCAGCAGTCGCCGGCCCGCGTCGGTGAGCGCGAGCCCGCGCGAGCGCCGCCGGATGAGCAGTTGGGCGCCTAGGGAGTTCTCGAGCCCGGCGACGGCCAGCGACACCGCTGACTGGGATATGCGGAGCCGCTCGGCTGCCGCCGTCATGGTGCCGGCGTCGACGGCCTGCACGAAGCACTGCAGCTGCCGGAGGTTCAACACATCATGAGTATTGCTCGTGACGGTCGTGAGTGGAATGCCCTTTACGGATGCCGCCCACCCGCGCGAGAATCGCGGGGAGAGAGGAGCGACGAATGTCGGAAACGATCACCAGCGACGCGCCGGTGTCCGGGCTGGACCCGTTCTCGGAGGACTTCCTACGCGATCCCTACCCGGCGCACGAGCAGTTGCGCGAGGCCGGCCCGGTGGTCCGGCTCGAGCGGTACGGGATCTGGGCGATGGCGCGTCACCAGCAGGTCCACGCGACGCTCAACGACTGGGAGACCTTCCGGTCGGCGGCCGGCGTCGGCCTCGCGGACTTCACCAAGGAGAAGCCGTTTCGGCCCCCGAGCCTGCTGCTCGAAGCCGACCCGCCCGAGCACACGCCGGCGCGCAAGACGATCACCGGCGTCCTCTCGCCCAAGCGCGTCCGGAACCTGCGCGAGACGTTCGAGCGCGAGGCCGACGCCCTCGTCGACCGCGTCGTCGACCAGGGCTCGTTCGATGCCGTCGACGACTTCGCCGAGGCCTATCCGACCAAGGTGTTCCCGGACGCCGTCGGCGTGCCCGATCGCGGCCGCGAGAACCTGATGGCCTACGGAAACATGGTCTTCAACGCGTTCGGGCCGCGCAACGAGATCTTCGAGGAGTCCGCGAAGGGCCAGGACGAGGTCCGCGAGTGGATCGCGGAGATGTGCCAGCGCGAGAACCTCCGTGACGGCGGGCTCGGCGCGGACATCTACGAGCACGCGCCGCGCTGCGACATGGAACCGGACGAGGCGGCGCTGCTGGTGCGCTCGCTGCTGTCGGCCGGCGTGGACACCACGGTCCACGGGCTGGGCAACGCGATGTTCTGCTTCGCGACGTATCCGGACCAGTGGGCGAAGGTGCACGCCGACCCGAGTCTCGCGCGCCACGCATTCGAGGAGGTCGTGCGCTTCGAGTCTCCGGTCCAGACGTTCTTCCGCACGACGACACGCGAGGTCGACGTCGAAGGGGTGCGCCTACCGGAGGGCGAGAAGGTGCTGCTCTTCCTCGCGGCGGCGAACCGCGACCCGCGGCGCTGGGAGGACCCGGATCGGTTCGACGTGTCGCGCAAGGCCAGCGGGCACGTGGGCTTCGGGTCCGGGATCCACGCCTGCGTGGGCCAGATGCTCGCGCGCTTGGAGGCCGACGTGCTCCTGGGAGCCCTCGCTCGGCGCGTCGAGGCGATCGAGCTCGACGGAGAGCCCGAACTGAAGCTCAACAACACGCTTCGCGGGCTGGCGCACCTGCCGGTCCGCGTCCGGCCGTCCGCCGGTTGAGCCGTGCCGGCCGTCACCTACGTGAGCAGCGAGGGTGAGCGCGAGGAGGTCGATCTCGCCGCCGGCACGACCGTCAAGGACGGCGCGCTCGAGAACGGCGTCGAGGGCATCGTCGCCGAGTGCGGCGGCAACGCGATGTGCGCCACCTGTCACATCTACGTCGACGAGAGCTGGATCGAGCGGCTGCCCGAGCGCAGCGACGTGGAGGACGAGCTGCTGGATTCGACCGCCTGCGAGCGCAGCGATACCAGCAGGCTCTCGTGTCAGATCCGGATGACCGACGAGCTCGACGGCCTCGTCGTGCACCTGCCCGAGGAGCAGGAGTGAGCAAGGCGGGCGTCGTGATCGTGGGGGCGGGCCAGGCCGGCTTCCAGACCGCTGCATCCCTGCGCAAGGAGGGCTACGACGGCCGCGTCACGTTGCTCGGTGACGAGCCCGGGCTGCCCTACCAGCGCCCCCCGCTGTCCAAGGAGTTCATGACGCGCGACGCCTCGGTCGACAAGGTCCGCCTCCGGCCCGAGGCGTTCTACGAGAAGCAGCGGATCGATCTGCGCCCGGGTGAGCGGCTCGAGCGGATCGACCGTGCCGGCCGCCGGGTGGAGCTCGCCTCGGGCAGTTGCCTCGACTACGAGCACCTCGTTCTCGCGCTCGGCGCTCGGGCGCGGCCGCTTCCCGTTCCCGGCGCCGACCTCGCGGGCGTGCACCTCCTGCGCACGCTGACGGATGCCGAGGCGTTGCGGGTCGCTCTCGACGACGCGGAGCAGGTGGTCGTGATCGGGGGCGGCTTCATCGGCCTCGAGTTCGCCGCGGCGGCGCGCACCCGCGGCGCCGGCGTCACGCTCGTCGAGCTGCTGGACCGCCCGATGGCCCGCGTGGTGTCGCCGGAGATCTCGCGCTACTTCACGCGCCGCCACGCGGAGGCGGGTGCCGAGGTACTGCTGCAGACCGGCGTCGAGGCGCTCGAAGGCCGGGGCGGGAGGGTCGCCGCTGTGCGCACGGCCGGCGGCCGCCGCCTGCCGGCGGACCTCGTCGTCGTCGGCGTGGGCATCGTGCCGAACACCGGCCCCGCCGATGCCGCAGGGCTGGCCGTGGAAGGAGGCATCGTCGTCGACGAGTACTTGACGACCGGCGATCCCTTGGTCTCCGCGATCGGCGACTGCGCCGTATACCCGAGCCGGCACGCCGGCGAGCGGGTACGCCTCGAATCGGTCCAGAATGCCGTCGACCACGGCCGCTGCGTCGCCGCGCGCCTAGCGGGCAGGCCGGCGCCATACACGAGCGTGCCATGGTTCTGGTCCGACCAGCACGGCTGCAAGCTGCAGATCGCCGGCCTCACGGCCGGACGCGAGCAGGCGGTGATGCGCGGCGACGTCGAGGCGGGCGCGTTCTCGGTGTTCTGCTTCGAGCGCGAACGGCTCGTCGGCGTGGAGTCGGTGAACCGGCCGGCCGACCACATGGCGGCGCGGAGGCTGCTCGCGGGCGAGCCGGCGATCACGCCCGAGCAGGCGGCCGATCCGTCGTTCGACCTCAAGGCACAGGCGCACCGAGACGGGGCGCAGGGAGCACGCGGTCGCGAGCGGCGGGCAGCCCCGGCAAGAGCTCGAGCAGGGTGATCGCCAGCAGGGCGAGCAGCGGCGCGGTCCAGCCGCCGGAAATGTCGTGGACCGCGCCCAGCAACCAGGGGCCGGTTGACGCCATCAGATAGCCCACGCACAGCGTCATCGCCGTGAGCGACGCCACGCCACCGACCTTCGCCGCGCGAAGGACGGGCAGGATCAGTCCGAGCCCCAGCGCCCCGCCCTGGCCGAGGCCGATGAGGAGCACCCACGCCGGCGCCGCGGCGGGGGCGGACAGCAGGCCGACGACGCCGACCGCGGCGATCCCCACGGTCGTCACGAGCACGAGCGTCTGCGTACGGCGCCGGACCGCCAAGACCGGCACCAGGAAGGCCGGCAGGATCGAGACGAGGCTCGAGAGCGCCTGCAGCGCTCCGGCCTCCCCGGCGGACCAGCCCCGGTCCTGCAGGATCTCCGGCAGCCACGCAAGCCCGGCGTAGAACGCCATCGACTGCACCCCCATGAAGGCCGCCACCCACCAGGCGAGCGGCTCGCGTCTGAGCGGCTCCGGGCTCGGACCTCGCACGAGCGTCCTGCGGCGGACGGCCGCGGGCGCCCACAGCGCCGCCGCAAGAGCGGCGGGAAGCGCCCAGGCCGCCAGCGAGGCGGCCCACGAGCCGTCGAACGCGCGCGCAAGCGGCACGGCCGCGCCGCTGCCGAGCGTCGCTCCGAGCGGCAGCGCCATCGAATAGGCACCGGTGAGCAAGCCTGTCGCGCCGGGAAAGGCCAGCCTGATCAGCACCGGCAGCGCCGCCTGGGCGATCCCGACGGCCGCCCCGGCGACCAGGCTTCCGGCGAAGAGCGCCGGCGTACTCCCAACGCCCCGTAGCGCCGCGCCGGCAGCGGTGGCAAGAGCGCAGGCGACGAGGATCTGCTCCAGCGGCACGCGCCTGGCGAGCCGCGGGCCGGCGAGGGCCAGCGCGCCGAAGCAGACGACGGGCAGCGTGGTGAGCAGGCCGGCGACGGTGGCCGAGAGCCCGAGGTCGGCGCGCACGTCGCTCAACAGCGGCGGGAGGCTCGCGATGACGGTGCGCAGGTTGATGGCAAGCAGGACGATGGCGGCGACGACGCCCAGCCTCGGTCGTTGCATGCAGATCAACTACCGTGCATACAACGATCGAAACCGGGGAAGGAACCGCCTTGTGCCGCGACGAACCGGTGACCAGCGGCGGGCCGATCGGCGCTTGAACGCGCCCGCGGCCGAGCTTTCGCAGCGGCTTCGCGCCGTCCTGCGCCTACGCGAGCTCGTACTCGACGGCGAGCTCGGCCATGGCGAGCGCGTCTCCGAGCTCCCGCTCGCGGCACGCCTTGGGGTCTCGCGCACGCCGCTGCGGCTGGCGCTGGCCCAGCTCGAGCATGAAGGCCTGCTCGCGACGCTTCCGACCGGGGGATACATGGTGCGATCGTTCACGCTCGCAGACGTGGGCGACGCGATCGAGGTCCGCGGCGCCCTCGAAGGCACAGCAGCGCGCATGGCGGCGGAACGCGTCGGCAAGCCGCGCGACCTGGAGGCGATGTACGGCTGCGTGGGGCAGCTCGACGCGGTGCTGCGCACCGAGGACCTGGGCATCGCGGAGTTCGATCGCTATGTGGAGCTGAACGAGCGCTTCCACGCGCTGCTCGTCGAGCTCGCGCAGAGCGACGTGCTGCACGATTCGATCGCACACGCGTGCGCCAAGCCGTTCGCTTCCCCGAGCGCTTTCGTGCAGGTCCAGGCGGTGCTGCCGGAGTCGCACGAGATCCTTCGAGAGGCGCACCGACAGCACCACGAGATCCTGGAGGCGATCGAGGCGGGCGACGGCGGGCGAGCTGAGTCGGTCGCCCGCCGGCACGCCCTCCTGGCGCGCGGCAACCTCGACGTGGCGCTCGCGGGCCACGGCGCGCTGGACCAAGTGCCGGGAGGAGCGCTCATCCACCTCCCGGAGCCGAGTCGGAGAGCCGGCGAGTCGGCTGACGTCGCCGGATCAGCAGGAGGAGAGATCACATGAGTCAGAGCAATCTCGAGGATGCGCTGCAAGCGGCGGGGAGCGCCGTCGAGCTCGCGCGGAACTCGCGGATCGGCCCATACGTCTATCCGGCGGTCCCGAGCGAGTTCTCCAACTGGCG
This sequence comes from uncultured Solirubrobacteraceae bacterium, assembly GCA_963838655.1. GTDB lineage: Bacteria > Actinomycetota > Thermoleophilia > Solirubrobacterales > Solirubrobacteraceae > DASSUW01. The sequence continues at coordinate 17,839 of CAWIRW010000020.1, forward strand.
CGACGAGCAGGTCGCCTGGCGCGAGACGTGCGCCCTGTTCGACCAGTCGCACCACATGACGGACCTGACCGTCGAGGGACCGGACGTGATCAGGCTGCTGTCCGACCTCGGCGTCAACTCGTTCGAGAAGTTCACGGTCGACAAGGCCAAGCAGTTCGTGGCATGCAACCACGACGGCTACGTGATCGGCGACGGGATCCTGTTCTTCCTCGCAGAGCAGAAGGTCCGCCTGGTCGGGCGCCCGTCGGCCCACAACTGGGTCCAGTACCACGCGGAGACCGGCGGCTACGACGTGCGGGTCGAGCGCGACGAGCGCACCGCGGTCAACCCGACGGGGGGTCGCGAGCTCTATCGCTACCAGCTGCAGGGCCCAACTGCACCGAGCGTGCTGGAAGCCGCGACGAGCGGGACTGTTCCGGAGATCAAGTTCTTCAACATGGGCGAGGTGACGATCGCCGGTCACGCGGTTCGGGCGCTGCACCACGGGATGTCCGGCACCGCCGGGATGGAGCTCTTCGGGCCGTGGGAGGAGCGCGAGGAGGTCAGGGCAGCGCTCGTCGCGGCAGGACGCGACTTCGGCCTGCGCGAGGTCGGCGCCAGGACGTATGCCACCAACACGCTGGAGTCCGGCTGGATTCCGTGCCCGGTGCCGGCGATCTTCACCGGCGAGCAGATGAAGGCCTACCGGCAGTGGCTCCCGGCCGATGGCTACGAGGGCACCGGTTCGCTCGGCGGAAGCCTGTACTACGACGACATCTCCGACTACTACCTGACGCCGTACGACCTCGGGTACGGGTCGTTCGTCAAGTTCGACCACGACTTCGTCGGGCGCGAGGCGCTCGAGCGGATGGCCGCCCCGCCGCCGCGGCACAAGGCGACGCTGGCCTGGAACGGCGACGACGTGGCGCAGGCGTTCTCGACGCTGTTCAGTCGGCGCGATCCCGCGAAGTACATCGACCTGCCGCTGTCGAACTACTCGACGTGGCCGAGCGACAAGGTGCTCCTGGACGGCAGGCAGGTCGGCGTCTCGACCTTCTCCGGCTACAGCCACAACGAGCGCTCGATGCTGTCGCTGGCCGTCCTCGACGCCGACGTCGCGATCGGGACCGAGGTGACGCTCATCTGGGGCGAGGAGGACGGCGGCTCGGCCAAGCCGGTCGTCGAGCGGCACGTGCAGTGCGAGATCCGGGCGATCGTCAGCCCGTGTCCGTACTCCGAGGTCGCGCGCACGGAGTACCGGCCCGAGGGACATGCTCTCGCTCCGTGATCAGCTCGCGCAGCCGGGCGCGTTCGTGGTCGCCGCGGAGCTGGTCACGAGTCGCGGGCTGATCGCCGCCGAATCCGGCCGCGAGCTGCTGGAGACGGCGCGCGAGCTCTCCACCGACCCGCGCATCGGCGTGCTCTCGATCACCGACAACCCCGGCGGCCACGCCATGCTCGCGCCCGACACGCTGGGAACGGACCTCATCTCGCGCGGGCAGGAGGTGATCATCCATCTCGCCTGCAAGGACTGGAATCGCAACTCCCTCGAGAGCCGCGCGTGGAAGTTCGGCTCCGAGGGCTTCAGCAACATCCTCGCGCTCTCCGGCGACTATCCCGTCACCGGGCACCAGGGTCTTGCGGCGCCGGTCTTCGATATCGACTCGGTCGGCCTCCTCCGCCTGCTCTCCGACATGAACGCGGGCCTGCGGGATGAACGGGCCCCGGGGGCGCGCCTGCAGCGCACGAACTTCGTCCTCGGCTGCGTGGTGACGAACCACAAGCGTCTCGAGCGGGAGGTCATGCCGCAGTACTTCAAGCTGCGCAAGAAGGTGCGCGCCGGCGCCCGCTTCGTCATCAACCAGATCGGCTGGGACACGCGCAAGGACGACGAGCTGCTGCGCTGGATCAGGCGGGAACGCCTGCCCGTCCACGTCCTCGCGAACGTGTATCTCCTCTCGCGGGCTGCGGCGCGCGCGTTCCACAAGGGGAAGATCCCCGGCGTCGTCGTCACCGACGAGCTGCTCGCGCTGGCCGAGCGCCACGGCGCCGCGCCGGACCGCGGCCGATCGTTCTTCGTGGATCTCGCGGCCAAGCACGTCGCGGTGGTGCGCGGGTTGGGGTTCGACGGCGTCTATCTCGGCGGTCACATGCCGGCGGCGACGTTCGGGGAGATCCTCGAGCGCGCCGACGCGTACGGCGGTGACCAGTGGCGCGAGCTCGCCCGCGAGCTCCAGTACCCGTTCGCCGACGAGTTCTACTTCTTCGAGCGCGATCCCGACACAGGGCTCTCCTCCGACGACGTGAGCGCCACCTACCTGGAGTCGAAGCGCCGTCGCCGCACCGACCTTCGCGTGCCCCTGAAATACCGCTTCAGCCGCCGGCTCCATGAGCGCGTCTTTGACCCTGACGCGGCGCTGTTCGGCGCGGGCCGCGCGCTCTACCGAGCGGTGGAGAGCGCGCCGGCGCCGGTCGGCAAGGCCGCGCACGCGCTCGAGCAGGCCGCGAAGGTGCCGATGTTCCGCTGCCGCGACTGTGGCGACTGCTCGCTGCCCGAAATCGCCTACGTCTGTCCCGAGTCGCTGTGCGCCAAGAACCAGCGCAACGGCCCCTGCGGCGGCACGCGCGATGGCCTGTGCGAGGTCTACGACACCGAGTGCATCTGGTCGCAGGCCTACGAGCGACTCAAGGCGTACGGCGAGGAGGAGGCGATGCTCGACGGCCCTGTCGTGGTCAAGGACAACGCGCTCGCGCGCACGAGCGCGTGGGCCAACACGTTCCTCGGCCGCGACCATCAGTCGCGAGAAGCTTCATAAGGTGGTCATTGCAAACGCAACGACTTAGTCTTTACAGTTCGTGGAGGGGAGAGAGATGAGGGGCGTGCTCAAGGGATTGGCGGCGGTGACCGCGGCGATGCTGCTGGCGCTCGCGGGCTGCGGCGGAGACGACGAGGAGGAGGGCGGCGGCGGCGCAGGCGGTGGCGGTGCGGAGATGACGAAGGTCAGGGTCGGCGTGCTGCCGATCTCCAACGTCGCGCCGCTCTATCTCGGAATGCAGAAGGGCTTCTTCGAGGAGGAGGGCCTGGAGATCGAGCCGGCACCGGCGCAGAGCGGCAACGAGATCGTCACCGCGATGGTGTCGGGCGACCAGCCGTTTGCCTTCCTCGGTTACGTGCCGGCATCCTCCGGGCGCGCTCAGGGCCTGCCGATCAAGCTGATCGCCAACGCCGACAACGGCGCCGAGACGGCCAAGAAGGAGTGGACGCAGCTCATGGTCGCCAAGGACAGCCCGATCCGCACGGTGGAGGACCTCGAAGGCAAGACGATCGCGGTCAACGCGCTGAAGGGCGTGGGCGAGGTCGTGATCAAGGCCGCACTGGACAAGCGCGGCGTCGACCCGAACTCGATCAAGCTGCTGGAGGTGCCCTTCCCCGAGATGCCGGCCGCGCTCGAGCGCGGGCGTGTCGACGTCATCTGGGCTCCCGAGCCGTTCCTGACATCCGTGCTGGGCGCCGGCGGGCGCGAGATCGAGGCGCCCCTGACCACCCTCGGCAAGTTGTATCCGAACGGCACCTATGCGACGACGGAGCAGTATCTCAGCGAGAACGAGGACGTCGTCGAGCGCTTCGCGCGCGCGATGAACAAGAGCAGCGATTACGCGACCGAGAACCCCGGCGAGGCGCGCGCGACGATCCCGGAGTTCACGCAGATCCCGGCGGACGTCGCGGAGAAGATCCGCCTGCCCTTGTGGCCCACCGAGATCGACCGCGAGCAGCTGCAGGAGCTGATCGACTACGCCGTCCAGTACGAGGTCATCGAGGAGGACAAGAAGCCGCCGCTCGAGGACCTGATCTGGGAGGGGGCCAAGTAGCCCCCGTGGGGGATCGCGCCCCTGTCTACGAGGTCGTGGCCGAGACGCTGGCGCGCCTCGGCCACGGCACGCTGTTCGGACTGCTGGGCAGCGGCAACTTCAAGCTTGCCGACCACTTCGTGCGCGATCACGGCGGGCGCTTCGTCTGGACGCGCCACGAGGCGGCGGCCGTGTCGGCCGCGCACGCGTACGCATTCGTCACGCGCCGGCTCGGCATCGCCACGGTCCATCAGGGCCCGGGATTCACCAACACGCTGACGTCGTTGACGCAGGCGGTCAAGGAGCGCCAGCCGCTCCTCGTCATCGCGGGCGAGACCGCGCGCGGCCACCGGGTCAACCAGACCATCGACTACGAGTCGGCCGCGCGTGCCGCGGGAGCCACGGTCGCGCGCGTGCTCAGCGCCGAGACGGCGGTGGCAGGACGTCGCGGAGGCGGTGGCGCGCGCTGAGCGAGAGCGGCTTCCCGTCGTGATGCCGCTTCCGATCGACCTCCAGGAGGAGTCGGCGCAGCGGGTCGCGCCGGAGCCCGTGGGACCGCTCAACGCGCCCCGTGCGCGGCCGGCGGCGGCCGACGTCGCGGCGGTGGCCGACCTGGTCGAGCGCAGCACCCGGCCCGTCATCCTCGCGGGCCGCGGCGCCGTGCTGGCGGACGCGCGGCTCCCGCTCGAGGCGCTCGGCGAGCGCATCGGGGCGCTGCTCACCACGTCGCTCATGGGCAACGGGCTGTTCGCCGGCAATCCCGCGTCGCTGGGGGTGTGCGGCGGGTACGGATCCAAGCTGCTCGAGCGCCTGCTGCCGGAGGCCGATCTGATCCTGGCCTTTGGCGCCGGCCTCAACCAGTGGACGACCATGTTCGGCCGTCTGCTCGGCGACGCGGAGATCGTGCAGTGCGACGCCGATCCGCGCGCGATCGGGCGGTATCGGCCCGTGCGGCTGGGGCTCGCGGGCGACGCCGCCGAGGCAGCGGACGCGCTGCGCGAGGAGCTCGAGCGACGGGGCTTCGCCTCCGAGGGCTTCCGCGCCGGCGCCGTCGCAACCGAGGTACGCGGGTACTCCGCCGCCGAGGACTACGCCGACGAGGCCGGCGAGAACGCCATCGACCCGCGGACGCTGGTCGCCGAGCTCGACCGCCTGCTGCCCGCGGAGCGGACCGTCGTCTATGACTGCGGGCACTGGACGTGGTTCGTCACCCCCTTCATCACCGTGCCCGACCCGGCGGGCTTCGTTCCCGCGCAGGGCTTCATGGCCGTCGGCCATGGCCTGGCCACGGCGGTCGGCGCCGCCGTGGCGCGTCCCGACCGGCCGGTGCTCGCCCTGACGGGCGACGGCGGCGCGATGATGGCGCTCGGCGAGCTCGACTCGATCACCGGACAGGCGCTCGACGTGCTGGTCGTGGTCTTCAACGACGCGGCGTACGGTGCCGAGGTTCATCATTTCGGGCCGATGGGGCGGCCCACCGGGATGGTGGAGTTCGGCGACCGCGACTTCGCGGCGGTCGCAGCGGCGCTGGGCGCGCGTTCCGCGACCGTCAGGTCGGCCGACGACCTCGCCGCGCCGGTCCATGACTGGCTCGCCGTCCGCGGCGGGCCGCTCGTCCTCGACTGCAAGGTCGACCCGCGGCTCGTCTCCGAGCGGCTCGCCGAGGCCTTCGCCGGGGGTGCGTGAGCGTGGCCGCGGGCGCTGACATCGCAGGGAGGGACGGGGTTCGGTCCGGTCGACCGCCGGCGATGCCGGACTGGATCGCTCCGCTCGCGACTGTCGCGGTTCTCCTGCTGCTCTGGGAGCTCGTGGTGCGGTCCGGCATCATCTCCGAGACCAGCATCCCGGTGATGAGCGCCACGGCGGCGGAGCTGTTCTCCCAGCTCGTCGAGGGCGCGTTCTGGACGGCTGTGTGGGACACGCTCCAGGGTTGGGCGCTCGGACTCGGCATCGCCATGGTGCTGGGCATCCCGCTGGGCATCCTGATCGGCTCGAGCTCGTGGCTCTTCCACGCATTCCGCGTGCCGATCGAGTTCCTGCGCCCGATCCCATCGGTGGCGCTGATCCCGCTGGCCGTCCTGATCTACGGCACCGGCTTGCAGAGCAAGGTCTTCCTGGCCGCGTTCGCGTCGTTCTGGCCGCTGCTGATCCAGACGATCTACGGTGTCCAGGATCTCGATCCGGTCGCGACGGACACGGCGAAGTCGTTCGGCCTCGGGCGCTTCGCGCGGCTCTATCGGGTCACGCTGCCGAGCGCCGTGCCCTACATCGCCACCGGCATCCGAATCTCCTCGGCGGTATCGCTGATCCTGGTCGTGACGGCCGAGCTCGTGATCGGCGCGCCCGGACTCGGACGCAGCATCAACGTCGCGCGGTCGGGCGGCAACCTCGAGGTCATGTACGCGCTGATCGTCGCCACTGGCCTGCTCGGTTGGCTGCTCAACATCGCAACGACCCAGGCGGAGCGGCGCGTGCTGCACTGGCACCCCTCGCAGCGGGGGGCGACCGCATGAGCCCGAGGAAGCGCCGGACGCTCGAGCTCGTGCTCGAGTTCACCGTCCCGCTCGTGCTGCTGGCGATCCTGTGGGTCTGGACGTCGTCGAGCGGGACGTTCTACTACCCGCCGCTGTCGGACGTCCTGGACCGCTTCGCCGACAACTGGCTGTTCGAGCGCGTCGAGAGCGACGTGTGGCCGAGCCTCCGCCGGATGGCGCTGGGCTACGCGATCGCCGTCGCGCTGGGTGTGGGCGTCGGCACGGCGCTGGGAAGCTCGCGCGTCCTGCGCCGCGGCACGGCGCCGGTCGTGGAGTTCCTGCGCTCGATTCCGCCGCCGGCACTGATCCCGTTCGGGATCGTCGTGATCGGAGTCGGCGACAGCATGAAGGTGTTCATCATCGCCTTCGTCTGCGTCTGGCCGATCCTCCTGAACACGATCGACGGGATCAATGGGATCGATCCGACGCTGAAGGAGACGGCGCGCGTCTATGGCGTGTCGGGAACCGACCGGCTGCTGCGGATGACTCTGCCGGCCGCGAGCCCGCAGATCTTTGCGGGAATGCGTCTGTCGCTGTCACTGGCGCTCATCCTGATGGTGATCAGCGAGATGGTCGCCTCGACGAACGGGATCGGCTTCTTCGTGCTGCAGTCCCAGCGTTCGTTCGCGATCGCCGAGATGTGGTCCGGGATATTGCTGCTGGGCCTACTGGGGTACATCTTCAACTTGATCTTCGTGCTGCTCGAGCGCCGCGTGCTGGCCTGGCACCGCGGCGCGCGGGCGAGCGCACTCGGCTGAGCAAGGAGCGGCATGCTGTCGATCAAGCACCTCGGCAAGACCTACGGCATCGGCGACCACGCGACACATGCGATCGGCGACGTGTCGTTCGAGCTGGGCGAGCGCGAGTTCGTCTGCGTCGTGGGACCGTCGGGCTGCGGCAAGACGACGCTGCTCAAGTGCATGTCCGGGCTCTTGGAGCCGACGCGTGGGGAGATCGAGCTCAAGGGCCGCACGATCACCGGGCCGCCCGAGGAGATGGCGCTGGTCTTCCAGGAGTACAGCCGCTCGCTGTTGCCGTGGCTCACGGTGCGCGGCAACGTCGTAATGCCCCTCCGTCACAAGAAGCTCGACAAGGCGGAGCGCACGCGGCTCGTCGAGGAGGCCGTCGACGCGGTCGCCCTGAGCGGCTTCATCGACCGCTACCCGTGGCAGCTCTCGGGTGGCATGCAGCAGCGTGTCGCGATCGCCCGCGCGCTCGCGTACCAACCCGAGATCCTGCTCATGGACGAGCCTTTCGCCTCCGTCGACGCGCAGACCCGCGGCGACCTCGAGGACCTGATCCTGCGCGTCCGCGAGCGCTACGACATGACGATCCTGTTCGTCACCCATGACATCGACGAGTCCGTCTACCTCGCCGACCGCATCGTCGTGCTCACGCCTTCGCCCACCGAGGTGCGGGAGATCGTCGACGTCAACCTCCCTCATCCGCGCGACCAGATCGAGACCAAGGAGCAACCCGAGTTCGCGCATCAGCGTGCGCACGTCTACCGGCTGATCAAGCGCCAGGCGAGCGCCGAGCCGGCCGCCGACGACACCGAGGTGGCCGAGGCGCCATGAGGCTGGTCATGGCGGTCGTCCTGGCGATGGCGCTCGCGATCGGGGCGTGCGGCGGCGACGACGAGGGAGGCGGCACAGGCGGCGGCGAGCAGACAACGAGCTCGATCCGCGTACTGGAGACCGCCGGAATCCCCTCGGCGTTCCTGACGTACGGCGTCGAGCAGGGCTTCTTCAAGCAAGAGGGTCTCGACGTCGAAGTCCAGCCAAGCCAGGGTGGCGCCGAGGCGATCCCCGCGATCGTCTCGGGCGACGTTCAGGTCGCCGGCTCCAACGCGGTCTCCGTGCTCCTGGCCACCACGCAGGGACTCGACCTCCGCATCATCGCGCCCGGTACGTTCGCCCGGCCGGAGAAGGACTTCTCCGCGATCATGGTCAGCAAGGACGGCCCGATCCGTCGGCCCGAGGATCTCGAGGGCAAGCGGCTGGCGGTGAACACGCTGAAGAACGTGACCGAGGTCACGGCGCGGGAGGCCCTGGCGAAGGAGGGGGTCGATCCGTTCAGCCTGCGGCTGACCGAGATCCCGTTCCCGGAGATGGCTCAGGCGGTCGCCAAGGGCGACGCGGATGCCGCCTTCCTCATCGAGCCTTTCGTCACAGCCGCGAAGGCCGAAGGTCTACGCACGCTGGCGAATCCGTACAACGACACCCAACCAGGCCTTCAGGTCGGGTCGTACGTGGCTGAGGCCGGATTCGTGGAGGAGAACGCCGAGCTGGTCGAGGGCTTCGCGAACGGAGTGGCCCGCACGGCCGAGGCGATCGAGGAGGACCCAGAGAAGTTCCGCAGCTTCCTGCCCGAGGCCAGCGAGCTGCCCGCGGAGGCGGCCAAGGCGGTGACGTTGCCGCAATGGCGGGCGCAGAACGACCGCGAGTCGCTCGAACTGCTCGCCCAGCTGATGGTCAAGTACCGGCTCGCCGAACAGGAGCCTGCCGTCGACGAGCTCCTGCAGGGCGTCGAGCGATGACGCTGAAGATCGACGCCTTCTGCCATCTGATCCCCGAGCGCTACGCCGAGCAGATCATGTCGGGAGATCCGACGCCTGCCGCTGCGAACCTGCGCAAGCGGATCTCGGGCGTCCCGACGATCTTCGACGTCGACAAGCGGCTCCGCATGATCGAGGAGTTCGGCGACGACTACGTGCAGGTGCTGACGATGGCGGCGCCGCCGGTCGAGGCGTTCGGCGAGCCCGCCAGGACGCGCGAGCTCGCACGCCTGGCGAACGACGGCCTCGCGCAGCTGGTCGAGCGCCACCCCGATCGCTTCGTGGGCTTCGGCGCCGCCCTCGCCATGAACGACGTCGACGGCGCGATCGAGGAGGCGGAGCGGGCGGTCAGGGACCTCGGAGCGCTCGGCGTGCAGATCTACGCACACGTGAACGGACTTCCGCTGGACGATCCACGCTTCGAGCCGTTCTGGGCGAAGATGGCCGAGCTCGACTGCACGGTATGGGTCCACCCCTCACGCAACTCGAGCTGGCCGGACTACCCCACCGAGGACAAGTCGAAGTACGAGATCTGGTGGATGCTCGGCTGGCCGTACGAGACGGGCGTGTTCATGGCCCGCCTCGTCTTCTCGGGGATCCTGAAGCGCTATCCGGGGCTGCGGATCCTGACCCATCACGGCGGCGGGGTGGTCCCGCACTTCGTGGGGCGGATCGGCACTGGAATGGAGTCGATGGGCAGCCGCACGCCGGATCAGGAGCGGCATCTCGTCGAGCACGACCTCGATCGCCCGCCGATCGAGTACTTCAAGATGTTCTACGCCGATACCGCCCTGTTCGGCGCCAAGGACGCGCTTCAGTCGGCGCTCGCCTTCTTCGGCCCCGACCGCATGCTGTTCGCGAGCGACATGCCGTTCGACCCGGAGCACGGGCGCCGCTTCATCCGCGACACGATCGCCGACGTGGATGCGCTGGAGATCAGCGACGCCGAGCGCGGCGCGATCTACGAGGGCAACGCCCGGCGGGTGCTCGGCCTACGGCAGATCTGATCGGCGGTCGGCCCCGGTTCGATTCAGCGCAGCGTGAACGTCCACGTCCGCTGGGCGAGCGACGGATGAAGAATCGGCGGGCGCGTCCGATTACGTCCGATGTGAGAGCTTCGCGCTGGATCGTGGCTCTGGTCGGGCTGTTGCTCACGGCCGCGACTGGCGTCCTGGCCGTGATCGGGTTTGCAGCCGACACGTCGCGGGTGCGCGACGATCAGGCCGATGCCCAGCGGGCCGCTGCGCATGCGTTCGAGGCCGAGCTCGAGGAAACGGTCGAGAGCGCGCGCGAGCTTGCAGCACTGTATGCCGCGTCCAGAGAGGTGACGGCGGCGGAGTTCGAGATCTTCGCGCGTCCGCTGCTGGACGGGGTGAACGCGTCCGGATTCGGTTGGGTGCAGTACGTCACAGACGCACAGCGCAGCCGGTTCGAGCGCGCGTCGGGTCGGCTCGTACTCGATGCTGGGCCGGATGGCGACGTCGTACCGGCCGGCCGGCGCCCCGACTACTACGTGCTGACTCGGCGCGTGGCGCGGAACTCCAACCAGGCACTGGGGGTAGACGTCGGCGTGGACCCCGTGCGCCGCGCGACGCTCGAGCGAGCGCAGGCCACCCGGACGCCGCAGGCGACGATGACTCGGTTCATCCAGACGGGCAACCGCGGCATCATCGTGTACGCCCCGGTGATCGATCCCGGTGGTGTGATGCGGGGGGCGGTCGCCGGCACGTTCCCGCTCGATCGGCTCGCAGCCGAGTTCAGCGAGGTGCTCCCCCGTGGCAGCGGCTTCGCGCTGCGCCTCGGCCGTGTCGACGTCGCTCGTGGCGGGGTGCTGCGCGACCCGCAGCGGCGCGTGATCGAGCTCGCCGGGCAGCGCTGGGAGCTGCTCACCTCCTCGCCGTCACCGGGACGCCTGGGATACGGGCCGCTCGCGCTGGTGATCGGCACGCTCCTCACGGCGCTCGCCGTCGCGGTGCTGCTGCAGCTGCTCAATCAGACCGCGCGCGCCAATAGCGAGCGCGACACCGCCGAACGCGAGCGCCGGTCGCTGCAGACGCGCTTCGAGCGCGCGTTCGACAGCGGCCCGGTTGCAATGGCGCTGCTGGATCGCTCCGGCCGCGCGCTGCAGGTCAACCAGGCGCTGTCGGATCTCACCGGGTACCCGATGAGCGCGCTGCTCCAGATGGCGCCAGCGGCGCTGCTGCACCCCGACGAACTCTCGCGCGCCGAGGACATGGTCGTGTCGCTCGGCGGCAGCGATCAGGTCGACTGCAGCGCCGAGGCCCGCTTCTGCCACGCGTCCGGTCGCGAGTTCTGGGCTGCGGTGCACGTGACGGCGCTGGTGGACGACTCCGGCACGAACGCGCCGCTACTGGTCCATCTCATCGATATCACCAATCAGCGCCGCGTCGAGGCCGAGCTCCAGCACATGGCCGACCACGACCCCCTTACCGGGCTGCTGAACCGTCGCGGCTTCGAGCGCGAGCTCGCCCGCCACGTCGCGCACGTCCGGCGCTACGAACCCACCGGAGCGCTACTCGTCCTCGATCTCGACCACTTCAAGTCGGTCAACGACACGCTCGGGCACGGCGCCGGCGACCAGCTCATCGGCATGACCGCCGACGTCCTCCGCTCCTGCCTGCGCGAGACCGACGTCATCGCCCGGTTGGGCGGCGACGAATTCGCCGTCCTGATCCCACGCGAGAGCGGCGACGAAGCCCGCTGTGTCGCCGACAAGATCGTCGCCAAGGTCCGCGAGCGCGGGCAACTGTTCGAGCAACCGGTCACCGCGAGCATCGGCATCGCCGCCTTCCATGCCGACGCCGACGCCGAGCAGATGCTCACCGACGCCGACCTCGCGATGTACGACGCCAAGGAAGCCGGGCGCGACCGCCACGCGCTCTACGAGGCCGCCACGTCACGCACCAGGGCACGCCTCAGCTGGCTCGCCGAGTGAGGAGATCCTTCACGGGCTTCAACGGCGGCCCGCGATCGCGATGACTCGACTGGCGTCGGGCAGGGGTAGGAGGTCTGACATGACGCCACTGAGCCTACGCGCGCTGCTCGTTGCGCTTCTCGCCCTCGCCGTGTGCACTGCCCCAGCAGCTGCACGTCAGCTTCCTGCCGACCCCGCGCCGCCGCCGGCTGCCGATGGCGAGCGGATCGCCGCCGCGTTCGCGAGGCTCACGCGCGGGACCAGCTGGCAACTCGTGAACAAGGTTCCGCTGAAGTTCGACGCCCACCATCCGGAGGGCGTCGCACGGATCGGCGATCACTTCGTGCTCTCGACGGTCGAGGTGACCGAGCCGACGCAGCGCTACCAGCCGCCCGGGACGATCGTCGACGGGACCGACCGCACTCCTGGCCGCGGCATTGGGCACCTGATCGCGTTCGACGCCGAGGGCAACTCGCTGGCCGACGTCCGGCTGGACGATCGCGCGAACATCTACCACCCAGGCGGGCTGGACTACGACGGCGACAACCTCTGGGTGGCGGTCGCCGAGTACCGGCCCAACAAGCCGTCGATCATCTACAAGGTCGACCCGCTCAGCCTGTTTGCGCGGCCCGTGTTGCGGACCCCCGACCACATCGGGGGGATCGTCCACGACACCCGGCGCCACCGGGTGCTGGGGCTCAACTGGGGCTCGCGGACCGCGTACGAGTGGAAGCTCACCCGCCGCGGCGCGAGAGTGACGGACACGACCTCGAACCCGAGCCACTACGTCGACTACCAGGACTGCAAGTACCTCGGCCGGCCTCGCGGTTTCGAGAACCCGGCGATGCTGTGTGGCGGGATCGCAGGACTGCGCCATCCTGGACCTGACGGAGCGATGGTGAGCTACGACCTCGGCGGCGTCGCGCTCGTGGATGTGACGACGATGCGCCCGCTCAACGAGGTGCCGTTCCAGGAGTACACCGACCAGCGGCAGGTGGCCACGCGCAACGCGATCGACGTGCAGATCGTCGACGGACACCTGCGCCTGTACCTCGTCGCCGACGACGACGATTCCGATCTGCTGGTCTACGAGGCCCGGTGAACGCGGCTCAGGAGGCGGGGCGCTGCTCCTGTGGTTCCGAGGACGACGCCCGTGATCGCCGCGACGAGCGCGAGGATCGCGAAGACGACCGGGGAGATGCCTCCCGGGGTCGGGATCGACGCGGCGGCGGCCGGGGCGGGGGCGGGGGCCGGCTTGATCCGGGTCGGGGGGCCGGCTGACTGGGCCTTCGGGATGGCCGCGAGGGCGGCCACGAGCGTCGCCTCCGCTCGGCGGACCGGCTCGCGGAAGACGGCGAACCTGCTTCGCCAGCGGTTGGCGGCTGCTCGCTCGAGCTTGGCGTAGGCGTACCGGGTCCGGGTCAGGCTGGCGAGCAGCGGCTGGCCCGCGTCGCCGGCCACCGGCCGCAGCGTCGCCGCCGCCGTGGCGTGGGCCGCGGCCAGACGCCCCGCCGCTCGCGCCTGGGGCCTGCCGAAGGCCGCTCGGGCGAGGGCGGCTCGATGGGTGCGGCGGTCGCGGTCGAGGCGGTCGACCACCGGCGGCAGCGCCAGCGAGAGCGGGAGCGACGCTGCGGGGACGAGCGTCCTGGCGCCCGGGACGGCTGCAGCGCGCACCTTGGAGGCGCAGTCGTAGCCGGTCGTTGCCGCCCGACCCGCGGCGGTGCAGGCGATCGCCAGGACGCCCTCGGTGGTCGCCATCAGCGTGATGTCGGCGCGCGTGGAGTCGCCAAGCGCGACGTCGCTGTAGAGCGCCGCCCGCTGGCCGCCGAGCCGCGTACCCGCCATCGCCGGCGCGTTGTCTGGCGCGAGCGCGCGCAGGCCGGGCGGGAGCAGCGAGGCGTCAGTTGCCGGCCCGAACTCGGCGATGATCCGCACCGACGGACGCGAGCGCACGGTGAACGCCAGCGCGTCGGATGCCTCGAAGCCGGCGACCCCGGCGCGGTCGACGGGAATCGCCCGCCACGCTCCCGGAGCGACGAGCTGGGCGGGTCCCGCCTGCACGATCCTCTCCGGTGGCGGCGGCGCGGGAGGCTCGGGCGCCGGCGGCGTGGCGACGGTGCCCGCCCAGGTGCCGGCGAGCGCCGCGAGCGCGAGCGCGGCCACGGCCGCGAGCATCACGAGGCCGCGCCTCGGACGGGCACCGCGCGAGTCGCCTACGACCGCGTCGCTCATCCTTCCGACTCGAAGCTCCCGGAGGAGTCGAACGTATCCTGCGGTGCCGGCGCAGGCGCCGGGGCAGCCGGCGCCACGTACGGCGCGGGGGCCGGGGCGGGAGCGGGGGCCGCGGGCGCAGCAGGCGCCGGCCGCGGCGCGGGAGCTGCCCGGACGACGGGAGCGGGCGCGACGCGTCGCCGCACGCGCATGGCCCGGGGCTTCGGGGGAGCCTTCGGGAGCCGCGCGGCGGCGCGCAGACGTCCCGGCTGGGCGATCCCGTGGCCGGATGCCTCCTCGACCAGCGTCGCGGCCGGCACCGGCCGCGGCGCCGGCAACGGCTCGTCGTCAGCCGACGCCACGGTGACCGCGAACGCCACCCCAAACGGCACGGCGACCCCGGCTGCCAGGACGCGCCAGGCACCCCGTGTCGGGCGTCCTCGCTCGTCGAGCAGCCGCGCGCTCATGGCGCCGGGCAGGCCGCCGGCTGGCCGCGCCCGGGGTACGAGCAGCGATCGACGCGCTTCGGCGGGGCACCGCGCCGGATGGTGATCGTCGTCCACTTGCCGATCCGGCCGGGCTTGCGCACGACGACGTCGAGCTTCGTGCCCGCCCGCAGGTGGCGCTCGTAGGCGGACAGCCGCTTCACCCTCGCGGCCCGGGCGAAGCTGCGGGCGGGACAGGAGCCGCCGTGGCAGCGCACGCTGATCGTCGCCCCGCGCGGCGCACGCACCGAGAGCCGCTTGACGTCCGCGCCGGACCCCGTCAGCCGGCCGCTGATGCGGACGACCGGGAACGGGCTCATCACGCGCAGGTCGTTCGCGATCGGCGGCGGAGTACCGGTGCCCGGATCGCTCGGCGGGTTGAACGCCGTGTCGTGCGGGTCGTCCGCGGGGTCCTCCGGCTCCGGCTCCGGCTCCGGCGTCACCTCGGGCGGCGGGGACGGCACGGACTTGGGCAGCACGACGCCCGTTGGCGCCGAGCGCTTGTTGGCCGTGTCCACCCTGCTCGTCACGATGAGGCGGACGCGCAGGACGAAGCCGACGTCGGCCGTCACCGGCACGTACGTGTCCGCGGTGGCGCCCTTGATCACAGTGCACGACTTGCCGTCGATCGCCAGGCACCGCTGCCACTTCCACGTCAGCGTCGCCGCTGTCTCGCTGGTCCACGTCGCCTGCGCCGTGAGCGTCTGCCCTTCCTGGACCACACCGCTGATCGTCGGACCACCCGTGATCTTCGGGTCGTGGTGAGCGCTCACCACGACCGGCACGAGAAGCGCGAAGCCAATCGCGACAGCCGTAGCGATCGATGCGAACAGACCCTTCCGGGCGAGGACTCCCTTCATAACGGTGCATCGTCCGGTCTGGATGCCCCCGCGTCTAGCGGTCGTACTGGTCGTTGGTTCAGACCGGTCCGAATGTCGACGTGGTCAAACTCGGCGGTCAGCCTGCCTGAGCCTGCGCCCGCAGCGCCGCCTTGTGGGCACGCTTACCCGCCTGGTACTCGGCCAACGCCTGCGGCGAGTCGACGTCGCCGAGCGTCGGATGGTCGGGCACGAGCGGCTCGGCCAGCTCGACGCCGAAGCGCTTCGCGAGCACGGCCGCGACGGCCTTGACCTTCATCTCGCCGAACCCCGGCAGCGCCTCGAGGTTCGCCCGCAGCTCCTCCGGACTGGAGGCATCGCCCCACACGCGGCCGGCGTCGCCGTCGTAGCGCTCCACCAGATGGGCCGCCAGCGCCTGCACGCGCTTGGCCATCGAGCCCGGGAAGCGGTGGATCGCGGGACGTTCGCGGAACACCGGCTCGAGGTCGGTCGCCGCCAGCTGCCCGGCCTCGAGCGCCCCCAGGCGCTCGCGGATCACGAGCGGGCCGGAGAACGCCTTCTGGACGGTGACCTGCTGGTCGAGGACGAAGCCCACGAGCAGCGCCAGCGGGTCGCGTCCGATCAGCTCGTTCGCCTCGTCGGAGTCGGTGAAATGGAGGGCCATGCCTCCATTGTCCCGGACGCGCGGGCCCGCAGCCAGGCGGTCAGCTCCCCTGCCGGCATCGGACGGGCGAGCAGGTGCCCCTGGGCCTCGTCGCAGCCCCAGTCGGCGAGCGACCGGCCCGTCTCCTCGTCCTCGACGCCCTCGGCGACCACGCCCATGCCCAGGCGCCGGCCGAGGTCCACCAGCGAGCGCGCGATCGCGGCGTCGCGCGCGTCCTCCGACAGCCGCATCACGAACCCGCGGTCGATCTTCAGCGTGTCGAGCTTGAGCCGCTTGAGGTGGGAGATCGCGGCGTGGCCGGAGCCGAAGTCGTCGAGCGCGGTGCGCGCGCCGGTCGCACGCAGGCCGTCGAGCACGTCGGCGGTCCGCTCGATGTCGGTCATCACGACGTCCTCGGACACCTCGAGCACGAGCTGCTCGGCCGGGAACCCGCGCACCTCCAGGAGCCGCTCGACCTCCGACGGCAGGCCGAGGTCGAGCAGGTCGGCGGGCCCGAGATTGACGGCCACGGTGAGGTCGAACCCCCGTCGCCGGCGCTCCCCGATCTCGTCGAGCGCCCTGTCGAGCACGAACGTCGTCAGCGCGCGCGTGAGCCCGCTCTGCTCGACCAGCGGGAGGAAGTGCGCCGGGCCGAGCAGCCCACGGTCGGGATGCTCCCAGCGCACCAGCGCCTCGACCCCGGTGACCGTGCCCGTCCGCAGGTCCACCTTCGGCTGGTAGTGCAGGACGAGCTGGCCGGCCTGCAGGGCGCCGTGGAGCTCGCCGATCAGCAGCAGCCGGTCGCGGCTGTGGCGGTCGCGCGCGGCGAGGTAGACCTCGTGGCCCGTGCGCATCCGCTTGGCCTCGTACATCGCCACGTCGGCGCGCTGAAGCAGGCCGAGGGCGTCGCGGGCGTGCTCCGGGAAGAGCGCGATCCCGATGCTGGCGTCGACGTGCACGCGGATCCCGCCCACCCCGAACGACTGCTCGAGCGCGGCGCGCAGCCGCAGGCCGGCGGCGCTTGCGGTGGCCTCGTCGCCGGGCGCGAGCACAACCGCGAACTCGTCGCCTCCGAGCCGCGCGAGCGTGTCCTGCTCGCGCAGGATCTGCGACAGCCGGGGCCCGATCTGGCGCAGCACCTCGTCGCCGGCGGAGTGGCCGAGAGTGTCGTTGAGCTCCTTGAAGCCGTCGAGGTCGACGAGCAGGAGCGCCAGCTGGCCCTCGCGCGCGGCGGTCGACTCGATCGCCGCTCCGAGCCGGTCGACGAGGTGGCGGCGGTTGCCGAGGCCGGTCAGGTCGTCGGTGACCGCCTGCCGGTGGCTCTCGCGCAGCCGGTCGGTCACGGTCAACCCGGCACGCGCCATGCCGGCCAGCACGGTGGCGATGGCGAGCACGACCGCGGCGGTGTCGAGGTCCCTGAACTGGCCGACGCCGAGCAGCGCGAGCGCCGCGGAGGCGAACAGGAGGATCGCGCCCAGGACGACCCGGCTGAACTCGGGTCCGGGTTCGGCGGGCGGCTCCCGCAGCCAGGCCGCGCCGGCGAGCCCGAAGGCGGCCAGCGGGGCGATCGCCGGTCCTGCGGCCAGGCCGCCCAGTCCCGCGAGCGCCAGCGGCAGCGTCCAGCCGGGGCGCCAGCGGCTGAGCGCCAGCGCGCCCACTATGCCGGCGGCGGCCACAGCGGGCGCCGCGCCGCCACCGAGCACCACGGTCAGCGCGGCCGCGGCGGCTCCCCCGAGCGCCGCGTCGAGCCACGAGAGCAGCGTCACGTTCGGCACCCGGTCGACCACCATCAGCGCCGCGCCGGCCGCCCCGAGCGCGCAGGCCACGATCAGCCCGTCCTCGAAGACCGCCGCTGCCAGCGCGGCGGCGAAGGCTGCGCACACCGGCCAGCGACCTCGCCTGACCGCGGCCGCCACGCACGCCAGAGCACCCCCGAGCAGCACCACCCCGCTGGCGACGTCGACGAGCACTGAACCCATCGTGCCGGAAAGTGCGGGGGAGTACCATCCGCCGTAGGAGCCGAGCCATTGACCGGGCTGACTGTTGCGTTGCTGGTGACCGGCGCCTCGTTGCTCGTCGCCGAGGCGCACATGGCCTCGTACGGCCTGCTCGGCATCGCCGGCGTGCTCGCGCTGGCCACCGGCGGCGTGCTCGCGGTCGAGGCGGCGGGCGGGAGCGTGCTCGTGGGGCTCGCGCTCGTGCTGCCGGTGGCGCTGGTGCTCGCCGCGCTCGTCGCGATCGCCGGGCGCAAGGCGCTGGCCGTGAGCCGCCGCCGGCCGAGCAACGGGCTCGTCGGCCGTGTCGGCGTGGTCCGCAACAGCGTGGAGCCGGTCGGCGACGTGCTCGTCGCCGGCGAGCTCTGGCGTGCTCGCTGCTCGTGGGACGACGGCGAACCGCCGCCGCGCGAGGGCGAGCACGTCGTCGTCGAACGCGTGCACGGGCTGACGTTGGCGGTCCGGCGCGCCGAGGAATGGGAGCTGATGTCATGACCGCCGTCACGATCACGTTGATCCTCGTCGCGACGTTCCTCGCCGCAGCGGTCACGCTGGCGGCCTCCTCGATCCGGATCCTGCGCGAGTACGAGCGCGCGGTCGTCTTCCGGCTCGGCCGCCTGCTGGGGGAGAAGGGCCCGGGGCTGATCCTGCTGATTCCCGGCGTCGACCGCATGGTCCGGGTCGACCTGCGCACGGTCACGCTTGCGATCCCGCCGCAGAACCTGATCACGAGCGACAACGTGCCGGCCAAGGTCAACGCCGTCTGCTACTTCCGGGTGATCGACGCGTCACGCTCGGTGGTCGACGTCGAGCGGTTCCTTGTGGCGACCTCCCAGATCGCCCAGACGACGCTGCGCTCCGTGCTGGGCAAGGCCGACCTCGACACGCTGCTGTCCGAGCGCGAGCAGCTCAACGAGGCGCTCCAGCACATCGTCGACCAGCACACCGACCCGTGGGGCATCAAGGTCACGACGGTCGAGATCAAGGACGTCGAGATCCCGACGGCGATGCAGCACGCGATGGCTCTCGGCGCCCAGGCCGAGCGCGAGCGGCGGGCCAAGATCATCCACGCCGAGGGCGAGTTCCAGGCCTCCAAGCGGCTGCGCGACGCCGCCGACGTGATCGCCGGCAACCCGGCGTCACTGCAGCTGCGCTACCTGCAGACGCTCACCGAGATCGGGGCGACGCACAACTCCACGGTCGTCTTCCCGCTGCCGATCGACGTGGTCAAGCCGTTCGTCGACGCGGCGGCGGCGCTCCAGCAGCAGCAGCCGGCCGCGGAGCCGCAAAAGGCCGTCGAGGGCAACGGCCAGGCGAAGCTCAAGGCGCCCGCGTAGCGCCGGCGAACGTCAACGGCGGCTGGGTAGGGAGGCTGGGAGATCGGCCGCGGCGAGGGTGCATTTCGCACCACTCGCGACCGCTCAGCGTCTCAGAGTGGCATTCGGTGCCCTATAGGGTGCATTTCGCACCACTCACCGGCGAGATCCGCGCGAGTGGTGCGTTCTGCACCCTCCCGAGCACCCTTCACTGCCGCCTTTGACGTTCGCCCGGCGGCCTAGCAGCGACCGGTGTAGCGCACGGCCACCACGCACGGCCGCTCGACCGGGCGGCCGCGGGCGATCGACCAGGCGAGGCGGATGTACTGGGCGTGGGTCCACGCCAGCGGGGTGGCCGAGCGGGTCCCCTCGCCCGCCGGCTCGCTCTCGGGCGGGCGGCCGTCCCACACCTGCTCGGGCAGCATCAGGCCGTCGTTGGCGGTGCGCGCGATCGTGCGCAGGTGCGGCATCGCGCTGCGGCCCGCGATCAGCGCGTACTCGCCGCGCTCGCCGGTGAGCAGCGGCCAGAGGCGGCCGAACGTCTGCCGCTCGGCGGTCGGGAAGATGTTCCAGTCGGCGCCCGTCGCGGTCTCGCCGTAGCCGTCGTAGGAGAAGCGGTACCAGACCGGCCCGTTCGGGGTCCGCACGCGCAGCTGCGCGTCGCCGACCGCGAGCGAGTTGAGCACGACCGGGTCGTCGTGGCGCTTGGCCCCGAAGAGCACCAGGCCGAGGAAGGAGTTGTCGACGATCTCGCGCTCGTCGACCGGACGCGGGAAGTTGTCGCCGAGCGAGTACGTCGTGCCGTCGTTCGGGTTGCCGTCCTTGGTCACGCGCACGTAGTACGGCTTCGGCGAGTAGGGACCGTTGGTCGTCGCGGTCCACGACTCGACCTGCTGCTGCCACGCGTCGGCCGTTGCCTCGTACGTCGCCGCCGCGCGCGGTGTCCCCGTTGGCGCGCGCGATGACGGCCGCGCACACCAGTCCGGCGATCTCGGCGGCGATCGTGTTCGGCGACCAGCCGCTCTGGTTCTCCCAGCGCTCGTTGTCGGAGGCCGGTCCGCCCGCGACGACGTAGTCGGCCGCCTGGCGCACGTGCTCCCAGTCGCTCGCGCCGGTGCGGCCGAGCCACCAGGCGAGCACGATCGGGAGCGTCACCTGGTCCATCTGCTCGGTCATCCAGCGCGGCTCGCCGTCGACCCGGGTGTTCTGCCAGAACGAGCCGTCGGGCTTCTGCACGCGCCACAGGTAGTCGAGCAGTCGCCCGGCGGCCGGGCGGTCGCCGGCGACCGCCTGCGCAGTGGCGACGTGGTACAGGTCGCGCGGCCAGACGAGGTGGTAGGGGCCGGAGTCGGGGCGGTTCTCGAGCGTCAGCGTGCCCCATACCCACGGCATGCTGGGCGAGGCGATCGAGGCACCGCGGTTGGCCTTGTCCTCGGCCGCCGCCAGCACCATCAGCGACTGTTGGTACAGGCGCCGCATGTGCTGCGACTTGCGCACGGGGCGAGGCGGCCGGCGCACCGACTGCAGGTAGTCCGCCCAGCCGCGCGCGTAGCGCCGCGCCGCCGGCTCGAAGCTCCCGCCCGCGGCCGCCGTGCGTGCGGTTCGCGCGTCGGGCCCGAAGCCGATCGCCAGCGTCAGGTCGCGCCGGCGCACGCCGTCGAGCCGCGTCTGCGCCGCCTGCACGACGTTGCCGGGCGTCGTCGCGTCGTACGCGGCGTCGAGGTCGCCGTCCTCGAGGTCGGTGCGCGGGTCGCTGGCCGTACCGGCGTAACCGCTGGTGGTGCGCCGCAGTCGCGGCGTCGAGCGGATCGCCGAGGCCACCGTGTCGTCGAGCGCCACCAGCGCGGACGGCCGCGAGAACCCGAGGTCGTCGTCGCCGTCGTTGCCGGGCGCCGGGTCGGCGACCACGAACAGCTTCAGCGGGCGGCCGGAGAACGAGCTGAAGCGCACGCGGGCCAGCACCGTTGCGCGTCGCGGGTCGGTGATCCAGGTCGCCTCGAGCCTCCAGCCGGTCCCGCGCGTGACCTGCCGGTAGGTGAGCGAGCCCGGGACCGGCTGCACGCTCCCGCTCCCGGCCAGCTCACGGCGGCCGTCGGTGACCACGAACTTGAGGTCGCGCAGGCTCGGGGTCGAGAGGTCCGGGTAGTAGACCTCGGTCAGCTCGCTCTGCCGGAGCGTGAACCACACCGGGCTGCCGGGTTGCTGGATCGCCCCGCCGAAGCCCTGCTTGTCCGCGGGTGCCCACGTGTGCTTCTCACCGGGCGCGCCCGCAGCGGGCGGCTTGGCCGCGGCGGTCGCCGGCCCGAAGGCGAACAGCAGCGCGACGGCGACGAGGGCGCGGAGCGGCACGAGGTCAGGTTTGCCCGCTGGGCGCCGGCTGGAAACCGGTGGCCTCCGGCACCGCGGCGAGCGCGTCGCGCGCGGCGGCGGCCGTCTCCCAGCGGCGATCGGGTTCGCGCTCGAGCATCCGCGCCATCGTGTCGCGCAGCTCGGGCGAGACGATCGAGAGCGCGTCGAGGTCCACGTCCTCGCCGACCGCCTGCTTGAGCACCTCCATCAACCCGCCCGGCCGCCGCGCCGGCCGGCCGACGAGCATCTCCCACAGCAGCATGCCGACCGTGAAGACGTCGGCGCGGCCGTCGGCGCCGCTGCCGCTGATCAGCTCGGGCGCGAGGTACGCCGGGGTGCCAACCACCGGCGCGCCCGAGGCCGTGATCGCGGTGTCGCCGCGGCCGTGCTTGGCCAGCCCGATGTCGACGATCACGGGGTCCAGGGCTCCGCTGACCATGATGCTCGAAGGCTTGAGGTCGAGCCGGATGACGTCACGCTCGCTCAGGTACTGCAGCGCGTCGAGCAGCGCCGAAGCGATCTGCACCGCGTCGCGCGGCTCGAGCCGGACCTGCGCCAGCAGCTGCTTGAGCGACGTGCCGGTCACGAGCTCCATCACGATGCCCAGGCGGCCGTCGGCCTCGGTGAACACGTCGAGCGTCGGGACGATGTTCGGGTGCTCGAGCGCGGTGGCGATCTTGGCCTTGCGCATGAAGCGCGCGCGCATCGTCTCGTCGCCCGCCAGGCCGGGCACGTCGAGCATCTTGATCGCCACCTCGCGGCCACGCTGGCGCTCGCGGGCGATGTACACCCGCCCCATGCCACCGCGGTCGATCTCCTGCTCGAGCTCGTAGCGGCCGTCGCCGACGACCTGGCCGACGCCGGTCGAGCCCCACGGCTGGGCGGCGATCCCGCCGGGCTGCTCGGCCGCGCCGTCGGCGAGCAGGTCGGCGCGCTCCTGCACGTTGTCGCGCGCGAACGCACGCAGCTTGCCCGCAACGTCGTCGGCGAGCTTGTAGACCGCCACCTGCGCGTCGGGCACGTCGCCGAACTGGCGCTCGTCGGCGCCCAGCCCGCGCACGCGCACGAGGTACTCGTGCGTCACGAGGTGCTCGAGCAGCGCCTCGACCTTCTCCGGCACGAGCACGAGCAGCGGGTCGAGCGCGACCTCGCCCGCGTCGTCGTCGTCGTCGCTCGTGCGGATCACGTCCTGCGCGGTGAACGTGCGCCCGAGCGTGCGCAGGATCCAGTCGGTCACGTAGTAGGCGCCGATCCGCCAGCGGTCCTCGTCGATGGCGACGGAGAACGCGTGGCCGTCGGCGGCGTGGCCGGTGAACTCGGCGAGCACGCGCTCCACGCCGGCGTAGAACTCGATCCGGGCGCGGTCCGGCGTGCGCAGCGTCAGGTACGGGCGCCCGTCGTCCCACTCGACCAGCGAGTTGAGCTCCATCAGCAGCAGGCGGGGGACGCCGCGGGCCTTGAAGCGCAGGTAGTCGGGCAGCGACCCGAGCTCGGCACGCTCCCGCCATCCCGGCGCCATCGTGGTCTCGAGCAGGCGGTCGGTCGCCTGCCACACGCACGGGACGTAGAGCTGCCAGCCGAAGACGCTGTCGTAGACGCTGTTGCCGCGGCGGCTCTGGCGCATCGAGAGGTCGTGCAGGTCCGGGCCGGCGATGAACACGAAGTGCACGCCCCACGTCGTGAGCAGGTTCTTGAGCCCGCTGACGAGGTCGTCGAGGCTCTTGCGGCCCGCGTCCGACGCGGTCAGCTTGTCGAGCTCGTCGACGACCACGACGATCCGGCCGCTCCAGTTCTCGCCCGGCTGCCCGCGGCGCCGGAAGAGCGACACGATGCGCAGGAAGTCGTGCTCGACGTCCGCAGCCGAGTACGCGAGGAACGACGCCTCGAGCGCGAGCGAGTCGGTCGTCTTGCTGGCCATGTCGAGCCGCGGTCCGAGCGCCTCGAGCAGCGGCATGCCGATACCGAGGCCGCGCGAGCGCTCGGAGCCCGACCCGCGAGTCTGGGTGAACGAGAGCGACGTCCTCCGGTAGGCGAGGATCAACTGGCGCTGGATCTCCTCCGGCAGCCGGTCGAGCACGCCGCCGTCGCTGAGCGCCTCGAACAGCCGCCGGATGACCTCGAACAGCAGCTCCTCGGTCGTCTTCGGGCGCGCGACGTTGAGGAAGACGGCCACGACGGCGTCCTCGCCCATCTCGGTGCGCAGGTGCTCGAGCGCGTTGAGGATCACGGTCGTCTTGCCGACGCCGCGGAAGCCGGTCAGCAGGAACGCGCCGCCGTTCGAGTGCAGGATCCGCTCGACCAGCGCGAGCACGACCTCCTCGTTGCCGAGCAGCGGAAGCGCGTCCTCCTCCTGCGCGTGGTGGACGTAGCGGAAGGACTCGGTGACCGGCGCGCGCACGGCCGTGACCCGTCGGCGCGCGGCGGCCAGGCGGTCGGTGCTGGGCTTCAGGCTCGGGCTGTGACCGTTGGTCTTGGGGACCGGGAGCGGGGGCGGCGGCAGCGACGGTCGCGCGGTGGGCTGCCGGCGGCGGCCGAGGCGCAGGCGCGGGAAGCGCCAGCGCCGCCGCGGGGCGGGCGCGGGCGGCGGCGGAGGCGGTCCGTAGGGGCTCTCGACCACCGTGATGCTCTCCGGCGGCGGCGGCGGCGGCGCCGGCGGAGCGGGCCGCGGCGGCTCCGTGGCGGCTGGCCTGGGGGCCGCGCCTGCGACGAACGTGGGGGCGGGCGCCGGCGCACCGTCCAGCAGTGCGCGCGCGAACTCACCCGCCGTCGCGTACCGGGCGCCGGGATCCTTCGCCATCGCGCGCGCGACGGCCGCGTCGTACGGGGCGAGCTCCGGCGCGAACCGCGACAGCAGCGGAACGGGGTCGTTGATGTGTGCGAACAGCGTCGCGGCTTGCGAGTCGCGCGGGAACGGCACCTGCCCGGTCAGCGCCACGTACAGCAGGCAGCCGAGCGCGTAGATGTCCGCGCGCGCGTCGCCCGCGCCGCCCTGGATCCGCTCGGGCGCCGTGTAGTCGAGCGACCCCGCGAAGTCGCCGACCTCGGTCACCCGCGCGCCGCCGAGGCGCTCGTCGCGCGCGATCGCCAGCCCGAAATCGGTCACGTAGGCGTGATCACCGGCGGCGACGAGCACGTTGCCGGGCTTGACGTCGCGGTGCACCAGCCCGAGCGCGTGCGCCGCGTCGAGTGCCGCCGCGACCTGGTCGAGCAGCCGCACGGCGCGCGGCGGCTCGAGCGGGATCAGCACGTCCAGGCTCGGCCCGTCGATCAACTGCATCGCGAGAAACAGGCGCCCGCCGCTCTCTCCCGCGCGGTACACGGGCACCACATGGGCGTGGCCGATCGCCGCCGCGAGCCGTGACTCGCGCTGGAACCGCGCCCGGAACTGCGCGTCGTCCGCGAGCGTGGGCGCCATCACCTTCAGCGCCACGCGCCGCCCGAGCGCGACCTCGGTGGCGGCGTAGACGACGCCCATGCCGCCGCGCCCGATGACGCGGTCGATGCGATAGCCATCGAACTCCGAGCCCGGATCGAGGCTTGCGGCGCTCATCGTCCCGCGCCGACGCTCTCAGGGGTCAGCCGGTCATGTCAAGCTCGCGCCCATGCGCCTGACCGAGCACGAGTTCTCCGTCCCGCTCGACCACGACCGCCCCGACGGTGACACGATCACCGTGTTCGCGCGCGAGGTCGCCGCCGTCGAAGGCGGCGACCGCCCGTACCTCGTGTTCCTGCAGGGCGGCCCGGGCTACGAGGCGCCGCGCCCGACGCGCACGCCGAGCGGGCCGGGGTGGCTCACCCGCGCACTCGAGGACTACCGCGTGCTGATGCTCGACCAGCGCGGCACTGGCCGCTCGACGCCGGTCGGCCTGCTCACCGGGCACACGCCGGCCGAGCAGGCGGACTACCTCAGGCACTTCCGCGCCGACTCGATCGTGCGCGACGCCGAGCACGTCCGCCGCGAGCTGGGCGTCGAGCGCTGGAGCGTGCTCGGGCAGAGCTTCGGCGGCTTCTGCACGACGACGTACCTCTCGCTCGCGCCCGAGGGCCTGGCCGAGGCGTTCATCACCGGCGGGCTCCCGCCGCTGGGCCGCTCGGTCGACGACGTCTACACGGCCACCTACGAGCGCACGCTCGAGCGCAACCGGCGCTACTACGAGCGCTACCCGGAGGACCGCGAGCGGGTGCTCCACCTGCACGAGCTCGACCTGCGGCTGCCCGACGGCGACCGTCTCACTCCGCGCCGCGTGCGCCAGTTCGGCGCCGCCCTGGGCATGAGCGACGGCGCCGAGGCGCTCCATCACCTGCTCGAGCTTCCGCCCGAGTCGCCCGCCTTCCTGCACGACGCCCTGGCCGCCACCGCGTTCGCCCGCAACCCGCTGTACGCGGTCGTGCACGAGGCCAGCTACGCCGACGGCGGCGCCACGCGCTGGTCGGCCGACCGCCTGCTCCCGGCGGTCTACGAGGGCCGCCCCGAGCTCTTCACCTGCGAGCACGTCTTCCCGTGGATGTTCGAGGACTACGGCGCGCTCGCCCCGCTCCGCGAGGCGGCCGAGCTGCTCGCCGAGCATGAGTGGCCGCGGCTCTACGACGAGCAGCGGCTGGCGGCCAACGAGGTGCCGACCGCGGCGGCGATCTACGCCGACGACCCCTACGTCGAGCGCGCGTTCTCCGAGGAGACCGCGGCGCGCATCCGCGGCCTGCGCCCGTGGGTGACGAACGAGTACGACCACAACGGCCTGCGCGCCGACGGGGCGCGCATCCTCGGCCGCCTGATCGACCTCGCGCGCGGCCGGATCTAGCTTGTAGTAGACCTACGACATTTGTAGTATCTCTGCTATGACGCCGGACGGCCTGGTCGTCGAAGTGCGAGACCTGCGAATGCGCTATGGCGCGCACGACGTGCTCGACGGGGTGGGCTTCGAGATCGCGCGCGGCGAGGTGATCTGCCTGCTCGGCCCGAACGGCGCCGGCAAGACGACGACGATCGAGATCCTCGAGGGCTTCCGGCGACGTTCGGCTGGGCACATCCGCGTGCTCGGCGAGGACCCGGCGCGGGCGGGCGAGGACTGGCGCGCGCGCACGGGCGTCGTCCTGCAGTCCTGGCGCGACCATCCGCGGTGGACGCCGCGCCGTCTACTCGACCAGCTCGGCCGTTTCTTCGAGCCGTACACCGACGCCTTCGAGAGCGGGGCACTGCTCGCGATGGTCGGTCTCGACGAGCAGGCCGACCAGAAGATCGCCACCCTCTCGGGCGGTCAGCGCCGGCGGCTCGACGTCGCGGTGGGCATCGTCGGCCGGCCGGAGCTGCTGTTCCTCGACGAGCCGACGGCGGGCTTCGACCCCTACGCACGGCGCGAGTTCCACGACCTCGTGCACCGTCTCTCCGACGTCGAGCAGACGACGATCCTGCTCACCACCCACGACCTCGACGAGGCGGAGAAGCTCGCCGACCGGATCCTGATCCTCGCCGGCGGCACCATCGTCGCCGACGGGAGCCCGGACCAGCTCGCGCGCCAGATCGCCGGCCGCGCCGAGGTGCGCTGGACGCGCGCGGGCGAGGCGTTCGTCCACGCGACCGACGACGCCACCGCGTTCGTCCGCCGGCTGCTCGCCGAGGACGACGAGGTGACCGATCTCGAGGTGCGTCGGGCGAGCGTCGAGGACACCTACATGGCGCTCGTGCACCGGCACGAGCGCGAGCCCGATCGGTCGCTGACGGAGGCGACCGGATGAGCCCGGGCGCAAACGCCGTCCGCCTCGGGGCGCGCCGCGGCTGGATCGAGTTCACCCAGAGCCTGCGCAGCGCGCAGGACCAGGGCTGGTACCTCTTCACGAGCCTGGCCGTGCTCGGCTACCTGTACATCCGCCGCGATGACGAGGTCGAGGGCAGCGACCTGCTGGTGCCGACGGTGGCGCTGCCGAGCATCCTCGGCGCGCTGATCGCCTTCTCGGTCGTCGTCGGCTCGGCGTACCTGCTGGCGATGGAGCGCGAGGACGGCACGCTGCTGCGCCACAAGACGCTGCCGCACGGCCTGCGGGCGTACTTCACCGGCCAGATGCTCTTCCACTGCCTCGGCGTGATGCCGCAACTGCTCGTGATCCTGATCCCGAGCTTCGTGCTCTTCGACGACCTGATGGCCGGCGGCGCGGCGGGATGGTTCACGATCGCGTGGGTGCTCGTGCTCGGGATGGTGGCGACGCTGCCGCTCGGAATGCTGATCGGAGCACTGGTGCCGAACATGCAGAAGGTCGGCACGTGGGGGATGTTCCCCGTGCTCGTGCTGGTGGGAATCTCGGGGATCTTCTATCCCGTCCAGCAGCTCTGGGGCTGGGTCCAGGTGGTCGCGCAGATCTTCCCGATGTACTGGCTCGGGCTCGGGATGCGGTCGGCGTTCCTCCCGGACTCGGCCGCTGCGCTCGAGCTGACCGGCAGCTGGCGCACGCCCGAGACGGTGCTCGTGCTCACCGCGTGGGCGGTCGCCGGCGCGATTATCACCCCGATCGTGCTGCGGCGGATGGCCCGCCGCCAGTCGGGCTCGCAGGTGCAGGCGGCCCGCGAGGCGGCGCTGCAGTGGGTCAAGTGACCGACGCCGTGCACAACCGGATCCCGCTCCTGCGGGTGGAGCAGGGCGTGT
This sequence comes from uncultured Solirubrobacteraceae bacterium, assembly GCA_963838655.1. GTDB lineage: Bacteria > Actinomycetota > Thermoleophilia > Solirubrobacterales > Solirubrobacteraceae > DASSUW01. Next base: position 46,165 of record CAWIRW010000020.1, read on the forward strand.
CGCGCCGCGAGCTGGCCGAGGCGCTGGGCGTGCACTATCAGACGATCGGCTACCTCGAGCGCGGCGAGTACAACCCGAGCCTGAACCTCGCGCTGCGGATCGCCGAGTTCTTCGGCGTCCCCGTCGAGGTCATCTTCTCGATCCACCCCTTCCCGCGCGTCGGCGACCGGGACGTGGCCTGAGCGATCAGGACGTGGGCGGGCGGCGCTGCGCCCACGGCTGCGCGGCCTCGAGCTGCGCGCTGAGCGAGAGCAGCGTGGCCTCGTCGTCGTGGCGCCCGACGAGCTGGATCGCGAGTGGGAGGCCGCCGGCGGAGAAGCCCGCCGGAACCGACGCGGCGGGCTGGCCGGTGGCGTTCCAGAGCACGTTGAACGGGACCCACTGGGTCTCCCACAGCCAGGTCGCGAGCGCGCCGCGGCCCTCCATCGCCTGGGCGGGCTTGGCCGGCTCGGACATCATCGGGGTGAGCAGCACGTCGACCTCGTCGAACAGCCGGCCGACGTGCTCGGTCATGGCCTGCTCGGCGGCGAGCAGGCGCTCGACCGCGCGGTCGGAGATCAGCCTTCCCGGGCGCGCGAGCGCGCGCGTGCGACGCTCCAGCCGGTTGCGCCGCTCGACCTCGCCCACGAAGTCGCGGATGCCGCGCAGCATCAGCCCGACGATCACCGCGACGTCCTGCGGGCGCGCGGGAACATGACGCTCGACGACCTCGTGGCCGAGCGCGCGCAGCGCGTCGACGGTGCGGTCGAGGGCGCCGCGGACCTCGTTGGTCAGGCGACCGCGGGTCCCGGTGGGGAAGCGGTCGGAGACCGCGATCCGCAGCCGCCCGGGATCGCGTCGGGCGGCGGCCTCGAAGTCGTTGCCGGGGCCGGCCATGACGTCGAGCACGACCGCGGTATCGAGCACCGACCGGGTCACGGTGCCGACGCAGATCCAGTGCGCCTCGTCGGCGTCGTGGGGCGCGCGCGACACGCGGTCGCGCTGGGGCTTGAGGCCGTACAGGCCGCAGCAGGCGGCGGGGATGCGGATCGAGCCGGCCCCGTCGACCGCCAGCGCGGCGGGCACGAGGCCGGCCGCCACCGCCGCTCCCGAGCCGCCGCTCGAGCCGCCCGGCGTGCGCTCGAGGTCCCACGGGTTGCGGGTCACGCCCCAGGTGACGGACTCGGTGAACGGCCACAGCCCGAGCTCGGGCATCGTCGTCTTGCCCACGATCACGGCGCCGGCGGCGCGCAGCCGGCGGACGACCTCGGAGTCGGCGGGCGCGGGCACGTCGAACGCCCCCGTGCCGCGGCTGGTCACCTCGCCGGCGATGTCGACCTCGTCCTTGATCGCGATCGGCACGCCCAGCAGCGGCGCCTTGTCGCCGCCCGCCCGCCGCCGGTCGGCGGCGTCGGCCTCGGCGAGCGCGCGCTCGGCGTAGACGCCGTTGAAGGCGTTCAGCCGGCGGTCGAACGCCGCGATCCGGTCGAGCGAGAGCTGAGTCAGCTCGCGCGAGCTGACCTGGCCGCGGCGCAGAAGCTCTGCCTGGCCGACGACGCCGGCGAACGCCAGATCGGAACCGTCCACCCGCCGACCCTAGCGGGCGGGTGCAGCCGTGCCGACGAGCAGCGACGCGCCGACGGCGCCGCCGAGGTCGCCGAGCGCCGCGACCTCGATCGCGGGCGGGCGCTCGTCGTTGAAGAGGTGGGGCATCATCGCCTCGCGGATGCGCTCGACGTACGGCTCGCCGAGCCGGATCCCGAGCCCGCCGCCGATCACGATCGCCTCGACGTCGAGCACGTTCTGCGTCGAGGCGACGCCGGCGCCGAGCGCGCGCACCGCGCGGTCGAGGAGGTTGCGGGCCATCGGGTCGCCCTTCTCGAGCGCCCGCGCCCACACCCCGCTCGTGAGCCGCGTCCGCCCGCGCTCCTTCATGATCTTGAACAGCATCGTCTTCTCGCCGCGGTCGTGCCGCCGGCGCGCCCGGCCCTCCATCGCCGCGCGCCCCGCGTAGGCCTCCATGCAGCCGCGGCGCCCGCAGCCGCACAGCGCGCCGCCCTGGCGCACGACCACGTGGCCGATCTCGCCGGCCGCGTCGCGGCCGATCCACGGTCGCCCGTCGAGCACGATGCCACCGCCCACGCCGGTGCCCCAGAAGACGCCGAGCAGCGAGCCGTAGTCGCGGCCGACGCCGAGCGCGAACTCGGCGTCGGTGGCCACCTGCACGTCGTTGCCGAGCGAGACGGGCGCGTCGCAGGCCTGCTCGAGCGCCGCGCGCACGTCGAACGCACCCTCCCAGCCCGGCAGGTTGCGGGCACCGGCGACCGTCCCCGCCGCGTCGTCGACCTTGCCGGGCGAGCCGACCCCGATGCCGTCGAGCGAAGACGTCTCGATCCCCGCCTCCGCGCACGCGTCGCGCAGGGCGCCGGCGATCTCGGCCACGACGTCGCCGGGGCCGCCCGTGGTGGGCGTCGGCCGCCGCGACTGACCCGCGACCGTGCCGTCGGGCTCGACGATGGCCGTCTGGATCTTCGTCCCGCCGAGGTCGACGCCGCCGGTCCGTCCCATGACGGCGCGAATGATTCCACTCCTGGCGCTGCGCCGCACGCGCGGGTCCGCGTCCTGACCGGGTGGGTACGTCATCGCGTCGCGGCCGGCGTTCCGGCCGTAGGACTCTGACTGCGCGCCCGTCAGGCCGCGAGGGCCTGACGGGCGCGGAAGAGCCGGCTCATGATCGTGCCGGTCGGGACCTTCAGGCTGGTCGCGGCCTCCTTGTAGGAGAGGCCGAGCAGGTCGACGGCCACGAGCGCGTCGCGCTGGTGGTCGGGTAGGTCGGCGATGCTGGCGTAGAGCTGGCTCGCCTCGAACGCGCGCTCGGGATCGGCGGCACGCCCCTCGAAGCGCTCGAGGTCCTCCGGGGCGGTGGCGGTCGCCGGTCGCCGGGCGGCCGTGCGGCGACTGGAGATGAACGTGTTGCGCAGCACGCGCAGCAGATAGCCGAGGTCGTCGGGGCCGGTCACCAGGCGCGGCTTGGCCAGCACGCGCATGTAGGTCTCCTGGACCAGGTCCTCGGCGTCGGCGGGCGACCCGGTGAGGCCGAGCGCGGCGCGGTAGAGGCGGTCGAGGTGGTCGCCGAGGCGGTCGGCGTCGAGGACCCGCGGGGCGGCGCGGCGCCCGGTCCGTCGGGCGGGGAGAGCAAGCGTCGTCATGCTCGGCACGCTCCCAGCGGCTACCTGCCACAACCACGGGGGGACCCCCTGGACCAACGTCAACTGCGCTGGGTAAGGGGTGAGGGGGTCGGCCGCGCCGAACTATCCCGGATCAGCGTCGGTTTCCGACGCCAATCCGGGATAGTTGACGAACCTTGTCGAGTTACCCCCGGAAAGCGGGGGTGATCCGACAAGGTTCGGGCGATCGCCCGACCACGCCGGCTCCCTCGCACTCCCTACCCAGCCGCCGTTGACGTTCGCTACGGAGCTGCGGCCCGACCGCGGCCGACCGCCTCGGCAACCTCGGCCCGCGAGCTGACGCCGAGCTTCGCGAACACGCGCGTGAGGTGGCCCTCGACGGTCTTCTCGGAGAGGAAGATCTCCGCGCCGATCTCGCGGTTGGTGCGGCCCTCGGCTACGAGCTCGGCGATCTCGCGCTCGCGGCCGCTGAGCGCATCGAGCCCTTCGCCGGCGCCGCGGCGCTGGCGGCCCGCGACGCGCTGGCCGAGCCGACGGAGCTCGCGCGCGGCCTCGTCGCGCGCGCGGGCGGCACCCAGCACGGCGAGGTCGCCCTCCGCGCGGGTCAGCTCGCGCACGCCGTCGTCGCGGCGGCCCGCGGCGGCCAGCGCGGTGCCCGCGAGCGTCCGGCAGCGGGCGGCGGCGAGCGGCGCCTGGACGGTTTCGGCGCGCTCGGTCGCGGCCTGCGCGAGCTCGGCGGCGGCCGCGGCGTCGCCGGCGTCGAGCGCGATCGCGGCGCGGGCGAGCAGCAGCCACGCCTCCGCCAGCGGCAGCCCGAGGCCGGCGACCGTCTGCTCGCTGCGCGCGGCCCATGTCTGCGCGGCGTCGCGGTCGCCGCGCGCGAGCTCGGCGCGCGCGAGCGTCGCGTACAGCCACGCGCGACGGCCGGGCTCGATCGACGCGAACTCCGGCAGCCCGACGGCCCGGAAGGCGTGCAGGCAGCGCTCGACGTCGCCGAGGTCGAGCCACATCACACCGAGGTGGGCGTGGGTCGCACGGGTGAGCACGCTCTCGTCGAGCCCGTCGAGCAGCGCCACCGCCTCCTCGCCGGCCTCGCGCGCGCGGTCGGTGTCGCCGAGCGCGGCCGCTGTCCACGCTTCCGCGACCAGCGCCCAGCCGACGAGCTGGCGGTTGCCGGCCAGGCGCGCCGCCTCGACGGCGGCATCGGCGGTCTCGGCCGCCTCGCCGAGGTGCCCGCGGGTCTCGAGCGCGTGCGCGAGGCCGACCATCATCGGCACCACGAACTGCCCCTGCCCGACCGAGCGCGAGAGCGCGACGCCGCGCCGCAGGTGGCGGATGGCGTCGTCGTAGTGCTCGCAGAAGTACTCGGCGAAGCCGAAGTAGTACGGGGCATCGAGGCGCATCACGAGCTGGTCGTCCGGCAGCGCGTCGAGCAGCTCCGCGGTGCGAGAGCGCGCCGCCTCGGCGGCCGTCGCGTCGCCGCGGTTGTACTCGGCGAAGCACAGCAGGCCGCCTGCGAGCGCCTCCAGCCCTCGGTCCTCGAGCCGCTGCGCGGTCTCCAGCGCCCGCGCGGCCCAGTCGCGCATGGCCTCGAAGTCGCTGTCGTAGAGCGCGTCGGCGGCGAGCTCGGCGTGCAGCGCGGCGACGGCCGCGGCGTCGCGGTCGCCGAGCGCGTCGAGCGCGGCCAGCAGGCGGGCGTGGGCGGCGGCGTGGCGGCCGAGCAGGTTCTCGCACGCCGCGCAGGCCGCGATCAGCCGCACCCGCAGGTCGGGCAGGTCGACGAGCGCGAGTGCGGCCACCAGCGTCTCGAGTGCGCGCTCGAGCCGCCCGGTGGCGGCGAGCGCGCCCGCGAGCGGCACGAGCAGACCGAAGCGGCGGGCCGGGTCGGTTCCCGCGTCGGGACCGAGCAGCCGCAGCGCGGCGTCGAACCAGCGGGCGGCCACGGCGGGCGCGCGGGCCGCCACCTGGTGCCCGGCCTGCTCGAGCGCGGCGGCCGCGGCCTCGTCGCCGATCCGCGCGGAGCGCTCGACATGGTGCGCCCGGGCGGCGAGCGCGCCGGGCTGGGCGGCGGCCAGCGCCTCGGCCGCGCGCGCGTGGGCCTGCAGCCGCCACGCCTCGCTTGCGCCGTCGTACACGGCGCGGCGCACGAGCGGATGGCGGAAGCGGTACCGCCGCGCAACCGTGCCGGGCACGACGACATTCGAGGCAAGCAGGTCGTCGACGGCGCCCAGCGCCGCCGGCTCGTCGAGGCCGGCCGCGGGGGCGGCGACGTCGAGGTCGAACGGGTCGCCGGCCACGGCCGCGCCCCACGCCAGCTGCCGGGCCCGCTGCGGCAGGCCGCGGATCTCCTGGCCGAGCGCGGCCGCCACGGCGGGCGGGACGCCGACCTCGTCCGGCGCCGCTTCCTCGGCGGGCTCGAGCCCGCCGGGCGTGCGGGCGAGCTCCTCGAGGTAGAAGGGGTTGCCGCCACTGGCCCGGTACAGCAGGTCGCGGGCCGGGGCGCCGAGCAGCGCCGCCGCCTCAACCTGGGTGAGCGGGCCGAGCCGGATGTCGGTCGCCAGGCCGTCGCGGCCGGCGGCCTCGAGGGCGGCCAGCAGGCTGTTGGGCACCTGGCCGGCGCGGAAGGCAAGCGCGATCAGCAGCGGTGCCGCCGGGGGGCGGCGCAGCAGGTGGGCGATCAGCTCGAGCGAGGCGTCGTCGGCCCAGTGGACGTCGTCGAGGATGAGCACCAGCGGACGACCGGTGGCGAGCCCTCCGAGCAGCGCCCGCACCGCCCGGTAGGCGTGGAAGCGCTCGTCCTGCAGGCCGCCGGCGCCGGCCGCCGCTGCCGAGGGCAGCACGCGGGCCAGCTCGCCGACGCGGTCGCCGACGAGCGCGTCCAGCCGCCGCTCGTCGAGCGCGGCGACGTGGTCGTCGAGCGCGTCGATCCAGATCGCGAACGGCAGCTCGCGCTCCAGCTCGGCGCCGCGGCCCACGAACACCGGGTGGCGGCGCTCGGCGGCGCGCGCCGCGAGCTCTCCGAGCAGGCGCGTCTTGCCGATCCCGGGCTCGCCGCTGACCACCAGCCAGCGCACCCGCGGCGCGCGGAGGGTGTCGAGGACGCCGTCGACCGCGGCCAGCTCTTCCCGGCGGCCGACGAACCGCCCGCGCTGCGCCTGCGTTACCGTCGCCACAACCTCGCGACGCTAACCCACCTCTCAGGCCATGACCAGTGTGCCAGCCGCACCATCGAGCACCGGCCCGACCGACGCCCTGACGCGCTGGGTGGCGGGCCTGATCGTCGTGATCCTGCTCGACGCGTCGCAGCTGCTCGCTTTCTATCCGGACCGCACCGCCACGCTATGGGCGTGGACGATCCAGCCAGAGCTGAGCGCGATGGTGCTCGGCTCGGTCTACACGGGCGGCCTCTACTTCTTCGCTCGCGTGCTGTTCGGGGCCGCATGGGAGGAGGTGGCGGCCGGCTTCCCGGCGATCGCGGTGTTCGTGTGGATGGCGACGATCGCGACGGCGCTGCACCTCGACCGCTTCGCCGAGGACAGCCTGCCGTTCGCGGCGTGGGCGGCGCTGTACGTCGTCACGCCGCTGCTGGTCCCGTACCTCTACGTCCGCAACCGGCGGCGCGTGCCGTCGCTCGCGGGCGCGCCGCTGCCGCGCGGCGTGCGAATCGGCCTCGCGGTGGCGGGCGGCGCGGTGGTGGCGCTCGCGCTGCTCATCCTCGCCGTCCCCGACGTGGCGATCGGTGACTGGCCGTGGCTGCTGACGCCGCTGACGGCGCGGATCACCGCCGCGGTGGTCGCGCTCTACGGCGCGGTCTGGCTCTCCGTGGCGGCTCACGGCACGTGGACGGCGGCGCGGATCCCGCTGCAGTCGCAGGTACTCGGGCTGGCGGTGCTGCTCGTCTCGGTGGGCCGAGACCAGGACGCGTTCGACTGGGGCGCGCTCGGCGTGGTGCTCGTGGGTATGGCGGCGGCGATGCTCGCGGTCAGCGCCGTGCTGGCGTGGAAGGCTGCGTAGGCTGCCCGGCGTGTACGAGCTGAGCCCTGAGGAGCAGCGCGTGCTGGGCAGCCTGCTCGAGAAGCAGCGGACGACGCCGGACATCTACCCGCTGACGCTCAACGCGCTGCGGTCGGCTTGCAACCAGAGCACGAACCGCGAGCCGGTCGTGGCGTACGACGAGTCCACGATCCGCGACGCGCTGTACCGGCTCAGCCAGCGGCGCTTCACCCGGCTCTCGGGCGGGCACACGAGCCGCGCCGCCAAGTACCGGCACCTGCTCGAGGACACGCTGCAGGTCGGCCGCGAGGAGCAGGCCGTCCTCGCGGTCATGCTCCTGCGCGGGCCGCAGACGCCCGGCGAGCTGCTCTCGCGCACCGAGCGCCTGTTCCACTTTCCGGACTCGGGAGCGCTGCACGCGGTGCTCGACCGGCTGATGGAGCGAGAGCTGGTCGCGCGCTACGACCGCCGGCCGGGGCAGCGCGAGGACCGCTACGGGCACCTACTGGGCGGAGACGCTCCCGCGCCCTCTGTGGCGCCGCCGCCGGCTATGCCGGCCGCGCCGCCGCCGCCCGACGATCGGCTGGCGCGCCTCGAGCGCGAGGTCGCCGAGCTGCGCGCCGAGGTCGCCGCGCTGCGCGAGGCGCTCGGCCGGTCGGGAACGTCAACTGCGGCTGGGTAGGGAGGCTGGGCTGTCGGCCTGGCGGGTCGGCCTCGGGCGGGTGGTCAAGGCGGGGTTACGTGTCAATCGGCGTCGCCCGGTTTGCCCGAATCCACTTTGATGCTCTAGACGAGCACAAAGGTGGATTGCGATGATCGCCCGCTCACCGAAAGACACGTAACCCCGCCTTGGGCGTTCCGCCCCCGCGCACCGGACGGCACCCCAGCCTCCTTAGCCAGCCGCAGTTGACGTTGACGGGGTCGTCGCCCACGAGTCGGACTGGTCACGACGGCGACGCGCCGCTCGAGCCGCAATCCCGTCGCAAGGTTTCTGCAAGGCGCGTCCGGGAGGCTGGCGCCCATGCTCGAGCTGCTCGGTGACGACACAGAGGTTCCCTGTCTCGACGGCCGCCCACGGCGGTACGTCAACCTCGACTACGCGGCGAGCACGCCGATGCTCGCTGCAGCCTGGGACGCGGTGCAGGCGTTCGTGCCGTGGTACAGCAGCGTGCACCGCGGCACCGGCATCAAGTCGCAGATCGCGACCGCGGCGTACGAGGACGCGCGCGCCGACGTCGCGGCCTTCGTGGGGGCGCGCTCGGACGACGACGTCGTCTTCGTGCGCAACACCACCGAGGCCATCAACGTGCTGTCGGCCTCGCTCCCGGCCGGCACGCGCGTGCTGAGCACGCCGGTCGAGCACCACGCCAACATGCTCCCGTGGCGCCGGCACGACCTGCGCATCCTGCCGTTCGCCGCCTCCGCCGACGAGCTCCTGGACCAGTGCGAGGCCGAGCTGCGCCGGCGGCCCGCCGACCTGCTCGCGGTGACCGGCGCGTCCAACGTCACCGGCGAGGTGTGGCCCGTCGCCGCGCTCGCGCGGATCGCCCATGACCACGGGGCCGAGCTGTTCGTCGACGCCGCCCAGCTCGCGCCGCACCGCCCGATCGACATGGCCGCCAGCGGGATCGACCACCTCGCCTTCTCCGGGCACAAGCTGTACGCGCCGCTCGGCGCGGGAGCGCTCGTCGGCGGCGTGCGGGAGGGCGAGCCCCTGATCCACGGCGGCGGCGCCGTCCGGCTCGTGACGCTCGACGAGGTCATCTGGGAGAGCACGCCCGAGCGCTACGAGGCGGGCTCGCCGAACGTCGTCGGCGTGGTCGCGCTGGGCGCCGCCTGCCGCGCGCTCGCCGACCTCGGCATGCACACCGTGGCGGCGCACGAGCGCGCGCTCGCGCGGCGCCTGTGGGCGGCGCTCGAGCAGATCCCCGGCCTGAGCATGTACACCCTGTGGCCGGAGGGAAGCGTCGACCGCGTCGGCGTCGCGACGTTCAATCTCGACGGCTACCGCCACCCGCTGCTCGCGGCCGTGCTGAGCGCGGAGCACGCGATCGGCGTCCGCCACGGCTGCTTCTGCGCGCATCCCCTGATCGCGCGCCTGCTCGACCTCCCGCAGCCCGAGCTCGACCGCCTCCGCCGCGCGATCCAGGCCGGCGCGCGGCCGGCGCTTCCCGGCGCGGTGCGCGCGAGCGTCGGCCTCGGGAGCACCGGCGTAGACGTCACGCGGCTCACCGGCGCACTCGCCGACATCGCGGGCCGCGGGCCGCGGCGCCGCTACGAGTACCTGCCCGACCACGACGAGTACCGCCCGGCGGACGACCGCCGGATACTGGCCGCCTAGCGAACGCTGCGCCGGAAGAGCACGCCGGCGATGACCGCGAGGATCGCGGCCAGGATCGGGATGCTCCAGCCGATCACGCCGGCGATCGCGAGCACAGCGCCGACCACGAAGACGACGCCGAGGGCACCGGTCGCCAGCACGAGGGTGTACGCCCGCTGCTCGCGCTGGCGACGCGAGGGGCGGGATCCGGATCGGCGCTCGAGATCGCTCATGGCCGTCCATCATGGCATCCACTAGTGTCGCCGCGTGAGGGTCAAGCCTCCTGCGCTGCCCGAGCGGGCCACGATCGCCGTCGTCGCGCCGTCGAGTCCGCCCCAGACGCGCTCGGAGATCGAGCAGGCCACGGCCTACTTCGAGGGCCGCGGTCACACCGTCGTCTTCGGCCCCCACCACAGGCGGGTGCACGGCTACCTGGCCGGCACCGACGCCGAGCGGGCGGCCGACCTGCAGTGGGCGCTGAGCGAGCCGGGCATCGACATGGTCCACTGCCTGTGCGGCGGCTACGGGACGGCGCGGCTCTACAGCCGGATCGACTGGGATCGGCTCGGCGATCCGCGCATCGTCTGCGGCTTCAGCGACATCACGGCGCTGCACCTTGCGCTCGCGAAGCACGGGCCGTGGACGACGTTCTACGGCCCCAACTTCCTGCGCTTCACGCGCAAGAAGGACGAGCTGACCGAGGTCACCGAGGCGAGCTTCCACCGCGCGTTGCAGGTCGAGCCGCCAGGCCGCGTCCCCGAGGATCCCGACGACCCGTACGTGCTCACGATCAACGGCGGAGTGGCCGAGGGCCCCCTCGTCGGCGGCTGCCTGACGCTCGTCGCCTCGAGCATCGGGACGCAGGGATCTGCGCGCTCGAACAACAGCTCGCCGTCGTGCTTGAACTCGCCGCCGATCAAGTGGGCGAGCGGCTCCTGACGGCCGCGGCGTGCCGTTGCCAGCGCCGCTTCGAACGCCGCGTCGAGGATCGGATCGCCGCCCGTTGACGTGTAGTTGAGCGCGCTCATGGCCGTTTGTGCGAGTTTGTCACGCCCTACGAGTGGAAACGAGATGGCGCATGCTCGAACTGGTGCTCGAACGTCCCGACTGGCTGAACGCGCTCGGCGTCGCGCTTGCCCGCCCGCCCGGCGTCCCCGAGCGGCGCGAGGGGCAGGATCCCTGGCATCCTGAGGCCAAGGACCGCCCGCGGCGCATCGCCGACGACCTGGCGTGGCTGCGTCAGGCGTTCGACGAGCCGGAGACGCACGGCCTGCGCCCGCTGTCAGGGACGTCGGCCGTCGGCGCGTGGGAGCCGGAGCCCCCGTCGACCGAGCGCCTCAAGCGGCTGAGCGAGCGGCGCGTGCTCGACGCCGCCGGCTTCCTCCTGCACGACGACGAACCCGCGATGCTCTAGGGCCCTAGGCCCACCACCCGGGCAGCTGCTCGGCGTCGCGGATGCCCGTGCCGGGGGCGCCGAACGCGAGCAGCGTCAGCCCGGCGTCGCCGGCCTCGAAGGCGCGCACGGCCTCCGGCGACACGCGCACCGCGTCCCAGGGTGCGACCTCGAGCACGTCGTCGTCGACCTTCACGCGCCCACCGCCGTCGACGACCACGTAGACCTCCTCCTGCGTGGCGTGCCGGTGGCCGAACGGCATCCGCGCGCCCGGCTTGAGCCGCTGGAGGCTGAGGCCGAGTTGCGTCGCCTCGATGGCGCCGCTCGCGAAGTGCGCCTCGAGCACGTCGGACATCCCGAACTTGAGGGCGCTGTCCTCGATGTCCGACTGCAGGTTCGTGTGGGTGTAGGCAGCCATGCCCGGGAGTATGTCCGCAGAATCACGTGGGCGAGTAGGCCGGCTCGGCCCGGATGCCCTCCTCCTGCCTGCGCGGGCGCTGGGTGAAGAACGCGACGATCGCGACCACGAAGGCCACGCCGACGAGCCCGGCGCCGATCAGGTACGCGAGGTGGTAGCCGCCGTTGAGCGCTGCCGCGGCGGGCTCCCCGTCGGCGCGCAGCTCGCCCGTGCGCTCGGAAGCGAGCGTGGCGAGCACCGCGAGGCCGACCGCGCCGCCCACCTGCACGCTGGTGTTGACAAGGCCTGACGCCAGTCCGGAGTCGCTCGGCGTGGCGCCGGACATGGCGAGCGTCATCAGCGCCGGGAAGCCGAGGCCCGCGCCGAGGCCGATCAGCACCATCGGCGGCATGATGTCGACGACGTAGCTGCCGTCGACCGGCGTGCGCGCGAACAGCAGCAGGCCCGCGCCGATGAAGACGAGGCTGGGGAGGAGCATCGTCTGCGGCCCGAAGCGCATGGCCAGCGGGCCGGAGAAGCGCAGCGACATCGCGCCCATGACGATCGTCGCGGGCAGGAACGCGAGGCCGACGCCGAGCGCGTCGTAGCCGAGGATCTGCTGCAGGTAGAGCGCGCCGAGGAAGAACATGCCGAACATGCCGGCGACCATCAGCGCCTGCACGGCGTTCGCGCCGGCCACGTGGCGGGAGCGCAGCAGGCGCAGCGGCATCAGCGGCTGGGCGATCAGCCCCTGGCGCACGAGGAACGCCGCCAGCAGCGCGAGCGACACGCCGCCGAGGCCGAGCGTGTGGGCCGAGGCCCAGCCCCGCTCGCCGGCCTCGAGGATCGTGTAGACGCCGAGCATCAGCCCGCCGGTGAGCAGCACCGCGCCGGGCAGGTCGGCACCCGCGCGCAGGCCGAGCCCGGGCCGGGGATCGATCAGCCGCACGGCCAGCAGCGCCGTGACGACGCCGACCGGGAGGTTGACGAAGAAGATCCAGTGCCAGTTGATCGCCTCGGTCAGCGCGCCGCCGGCCAGCAGGCCGATCGAGCCGCCGGCGGAGGCGACGAACCCGTAGACGCCGATCGCCTTGGCCTGCTCCCGCGGCTCCGGGAACATCGTCACGATCATCCCGAGGATCACGGCCGAGGTCAGCGCCCCGCCGACGCCCTGCAGGAAGCGCGCGCCGATCAGCATCTCCTGGGTCTGGGCCACCGCGCACAGGAGCGAGGCGACGGTGAAGATCGCAAGGCCGATCAGGAACACGCGGCGCTGGCCGATCAGGTCGCCGAGCCGGCCCGACAGCAGCAGCAGGCCGCCGAAGGCGATCAGGTAGGCGTTGACCACCCAGGCGAGGCTGGCCTGGGAGAAGCCGAGGTCGGACTGGATCGAGGGCAGCGCGACGTTCACGATCGTGGCGTCGAGCACAATCATCAGCATCCCCGCGCACAGCACGTAGAGCGCGGCCCACCGCTTCGTGTCGGTCGTGGTTTCAGTCGAAGTCATGCAGAAAAGATCGGCGGCCCTCGCGGAACTCATCGGTTCGCCTCGAGATCGCGACGATTCGGGTGTTAACCGAACCTGGGTTGCGCAGCGCGCGCAGCGGGAGTCCCGCCAGCCACAGGACGGCGCCGCACTCGAGCCGCCGGCACGTGCCGCCGAGCCCGACGAGCTCGAGCGTGCCCTGCTCGACGATCACCAGCGCGTCGCGCCAGTCGGCCGCCACGTACGCCCGCTCGGCGCCCGGCACGAGGACGACCTCGCGCCGGACGAAGGCGGGCGGCAGCGGGCGGCCGAGCAGCGACACGGCGTCAGTCGGCCTTGATCACCGACAGCACGTTGCCGGCGGGATCCTTGAACCACGCGATCAGCGGGCCCCCGCCGCGGAAGATGCCCTGCTCGTCGGTCTCGATCGGCGTGCCCTCGTAGCGCTCGAACTGCACGCCGCGTTCGGTCAGGCCCGCAACCGTCCCCTCGACGTCGTCGACCGGGAAGTTGAGGATCGTGAACGACGCCGGCTCGTGGTCGTCCTTCGGGTAGACGAGGATCGGCCGGTCGCCGGCAATGCGCAGCGTGAGCCCGGCGTCGTTCTCCGACGACGTCGACGCCGAGCGTCTCGCCGTAGAAGCGCTTGGCGGCGTCGAGGTCGTTCACCGAGAAGCCGCTGAACGCCTTGGTGTCTCCGAGCATGAGTGCCTCCTTCGAGGGTGTGCACTACAGACCCGGGCGAGCGCGCTAAGTCATCGTTTCACGTGCACGGCAGCGTCGCACGCAGCCGCGTGCCGCCGCCCGGCGGGCTCTTGACGTCGAACGCGCCGCCCACGGCGGCGACCCGATCGGCGAGCCCGCGCAGGCCCGACCCGCCGTCGACGCTCGCGCCGCCGACGCCGTCGTCGCTCACCTCGAGCACGAGGTTGCCGTTGCTGTGCTCGACACGGACCGTCGCGTGGTCGGCGGAGGCGTACTTGGCGACGTTCGTGAGCGCTTCGGAGACGACGAAGTAGGCCGCCGTCTCGACCGCCGTCGGCAGGCGGCCGTCGAGCCGGCCGACGACCTTCACGGGCACGGGCGCACGGGCGGCGAGCACGCGCAGCGCGGGGTCGAGCCCTCGCTCGGAGAGCACGGGCGGATGGATGCCGCGCGCGAGCTCGCGCAGCTCGGTGAGGCTCTCGCGCACCTCGTCGATCGCGGCGTCGACGAGCGTCGCCGCGGGCGACCCGTCCTCGAAGCCGGCACGCCCCAGGCGCAGGCTGAGCGCCAGCGTCACGAGCCGCGACTGCGCGCCGTCGTGGAGGTTGCGCTCGAGCCGGCGGCGCTCGGTGTCGCCGGCCTCCACGATCCGCGCGCGTGACGCGCGGAGCTCGACGATGTGGGCGCGCAGCTCGGCGTCGAGGCGCTGGTTCTCGAGCAGGAGCGCGGTCGCCGCGCCGGCCGCGCGGACCGTCTCGGCGTGCTCGGCCAGCGCGCGGTCGTGCACGATCGCGGCGATGTGACGGCCGTCGCGCTCGATCTCCGTGACCGTCTGGTCGGGGCCGACCACCATCGGGGCGCCGGCGGCGTCGACGTAGCGCTCCTGCTCGGGCAGCCAGAAGGCGAGGTGGAGCGTGGGGTCGCCGAGCGCATCCGCGAGCGCGTCGCGCAGGTCGGCCCGCTCGGGGAGCTCGGCGAGCCGGGCGACGAGGCTGCGCACGCCGCGCGACTGCGACACGTCGGCGCGCACGAGCCCGGCGAGGAAGGCGAACGGCGTGGCCGCGAAGGCCACGAACGCGAGCCATGTGAACGCCTCCAGCTGGCTGACGGCCTGGACGACGATGAGCGCCAGCGTGCCGCCGCCGACTGCGAACAGCGGTGCCAGGCTGCGGCGCTCGGACGGGCCGGCCGCCCGCCAGCGGGCGACGAGCAGCCAGATCGTGAGCAGCGCCAGCGTCATCCAGATGGCCGTCGCCGCGACCTGCAGCGCCTGGCTCAGCGAGTCGTCGCGCGCGACGAGGAGAACGTTGTCCGGGCACGCGCCCACACAGTTGTAGGCGGGCTCGGAATCCGTCACCAGCAGGACGGGGAACCACGACAGCGGGCCGAGCGTGTAGGCGGCGATTACGAGCGCCCGCTCGCGGCGGCGGCGGAGGCGGCCTGTCGGGAAGCTCAGCAGCGCGTGGGCGAGCACAGGGCCCCACAACGACCCGAGCACGATCCCGAACGTGAAGATCGTCGGGTTCGAGGCCGCGGGCAGCGGGGCGAGCAGCCATGCGTAGCCGAGCGCGACCAGCAGCGCCCCGAAGCGCGAGTCCGCGCGGCGCCACCACGCGTAAAGGCCGGTGCCGACGAACCCCCAGCTGATGAACGGGCCGAACACCGCCCACACGGCGCCGTCCTCGAAGTGCTCGCTTCCGGCCAGGAGCAGCCCGTCGGCGACCCCGATCACCAGCGCGGCGGCGGCGAGGGCGATGATCCGGGGTCGCGTCAGTGGGCCCCGCATGGGGCAGATCCTGACGCGTGCGGCGGTCGCTGGCTAGGTCCCGTGCCCAGCAGCCCCGCGGGACCGTACCCCCCGCGTACGGGTCGCCGCACCCCCACGCTGGTGATATCCCTGATGCGGGCGTGGGCCCCGGTCCGGATACTCGTTTGAATGCCCGCCGAGGACCTCACGCTCCCCTCGCTCGACCTTCGCGCGCTCGCGCGCCGGGCCGCCGTGCCCGCCGCGATCGCCGCCGCGCTGGTCGCAGCCGTGCTGGTCCTCGGCGGGCCGCTGGAGACGTTCGCGGACGCCATCCGGCGCGCCGTCGAGGCCGACCCAGCCTGGGTCTTCGGCGCCGCAATCTTCGAGCTGCTCTCGTTCGCCGGCTACATCGCCACGCTGTGGCTCGTCGGCAGCCGCGCCTCGCGGCGGCTGGGCCTGCGTGAGACCACGCAGATCACGCTCGGCGGCGCCGCGGCCACGCGGCTGCTCCCCACCGCCGGCGTCGGCGGCGCGGCGATGACGCTGTGGGCGCTGCGGCGCTCGGGCCTCGGCACGCGCGGCGCCACCGGCACGCTGCTGACCTTCCTCGTCCTCGTCTACGCGGTCTTCCTGGCCTCGATCGCCGTGGCCGGCGGCGTGCTGGCGGTCACTGGCGACGGCCCGCTCGTGCTGACCGCGCTGCCCGCCGGCCTGGCCGCGCTCGGCATGGTGCTCGCCGTCGCCGCCGCACTGTGGATGCCCAGCGAGGGCACCGGCCGCCTGCGCACGGTCGGCGCCGTGCTCGGCGGGTCCGTGCGGGCGGCCATCGGTCACCTGCGGTCCGCCGACCCGCGGCTGCTCGGCGCCGTCGCCTGGTGGGGCTTCGACATGGCCGTGCTCTACGGCATGCTCAACGCGTTCGGCGCGCCGCCCGCCTTCCAGGTCGTCGTGCTCGCCTACTTCCTCGGCCAGGTCGCCAACACCGTCCCCGTCCCGGGCGCCGCCAGCGGCGGCCTCGTGGGCGTGCTGCTCGCGTTCGGCGTCGATGCCGACCTCGCGATCGTCGCCGTGCTCGCCTACCGCGCCGTCGCGATCTGGATCCCCGCGCCGATCGGCGTCGTCGCCCTCGGCCACCTGCGTCGCACGATGGCCCGCTGGGAGCGCGAGGACGCCGGCGAGCCGGAGCCCGTGGCCGCGCCGGAGCTCGTGACGGTGCCGGAGCCCGTGGCCGCGCCGCAGGCCGGGCTCGTCCCGCTGCCGCGGCCCGCCTGGCGCCCGCTCGAGGTCGCCGCGGCATGACGCGCCGCCCGCCCGCGCTGCTGCTGGCGATCGCCGGCCTCGCGCTCGTGGGCTTCGTGCTCACCACGTCGGGCACCGTCCAGCTGCCGGACCTCGAGGAGGCGCTGACCGATCTCTCCGAGACGCTCGGCACCTGGACCTACCTGCTCGTCGGCGGCCTCGCCTTTCTCGAGACCGGCGCGTTCGTCGGGCTCGTCGCCCCGGGCGAGACGGCGGTCGTGCTCGGCGGCGTGGTGGCGGCGCACGGCGAGGTCGAGCTCGGCGTGATTCTCGGCCTGGTCTGGGTCGCGGCCGCGGCCGGCGACCTCGCGTCCTTCTGGCTCGGGCGCAAGCTCGGGAGGCGCTTCCTCGTGGCGCACGGCCCGCGGATCGGCGTGACGGCGCCGCGCCTCGAGCGCGTGGACACGTTCTTCGACCGTCACGGCGCGAAGGCAATCCTCGTCGGTCGCTTCGTCGGCATCATCCGTGCGGTGGCGCCGTTCCTGGCCGGCGCGTCCGGCATGCGCGTGCGCACCTTCGTGCCGTGGAGCCTGCTCGGCACCGCCACGTGGGCGGCCGCCTTCACGCTCGTCGGCTACCTGTTCAGCAGCTCGTTCGGCGCGGCGACCGACATCGTCACGCACTCGCTGTTCGGTCTCGCGGTCGTCGCGGGCCTCGTGCTGGCGCTGCGCGTCCATCGCGTGCAACGATCTGTGGCGTGACGACGCCCGCCGAGCTCGCGAGCGACGACCGAGCAGCGCGGCAGCAGATCGTCTCCGTACTTGCCGACGCGTTCGGCGAGCTGATCGAGGCCGACGCGCGGGCGTTCCGGCGCAAGTTCCGCAAGATGGCGGCGTCGCCGTTCGCGTTCTACCGCGGCAGCGCGCCGCTCTTCTACGCCGACGTGGCGCAGCTCGAGGACCCGTGGGCGAACGAGCGCACGAGCCGTGTGTGGATCCAGGGCGACCTGCACGCGGAGAACTTCGGCACGTACATGGACTCGGCGGGCATCCTCGTGTTCGACGTCAACGACTTCGACGAGGCGTTCCTCGGGCACTTCACCTGGGACCTGCGGCGGATGGCGGCGTCGCTGGCGCTGCTCGGGTTCGCCAAGGCGGTGTCCGACGAGGCGATCGAGCGGATGATCCGGACGTACGCGGAGGCGTACCTGGATCAGGTGCGGGCGTTCTCCACCGGCGACAAGGACACCGAGTTTCGGCTGACGCTCGAGAACACCGAGGGCGTGCTGCACGAGGTGCTGCTGGCGGCGCGGATGGAGACGCGGGTCAACCTGCTGGCGCGCGTCACGGCCGTGGAGGGTGCCGAGCGCCACTTCGCGTCGGGGTCGGGCGTGCGGCGGCTCGAGGACGACGAGCGTGGCGAGGTCGAGGAGGCCTTCGCCGCGTACCTCGACACGATCCCGGACGTCAAGCGCCAGCACAGCGTCTCCTACTCGGTCAAGGACGTGGTGGGGAGGACCGGCTTCGGGATCGGCTCCGCCGGCCTGCCGGCGTACAGCCTGCTCGTCGAGGGGCGCACGCAGGCCTTGGAGAACGACGTGATCCTCTCGATGAAGCAGGGGAACGTCCCGGCGCCGAGCCGTGTGGTCGACGACGAGGCGATCCGCGAGTACTTCTCCCACCAGGGGCACCGCACGGCGGTGTCTCAGCGCGCGCTGCAGGCTCACGCCGACCCGTGGCTGGGCTGGTGCGAGCTGCGCGGCGTCGGCCAGGTGGTGGCCGAGGTGTCGCCCTACGAGGAGGACATCGACTGGGGCCAGGTGTCCGACCTCGACGACGTCTTCCCGCTGCTCTCCTACCTCGGCGAGGCGACCGCGAAGGTGCACTGCGTGTCGGACGCGGGGAGCGAGCAGACGCTGGTCGACTTCCAGACCGAGGCCGCGATCATGGACATGGTCGACGGCCGTGAGTCCGAGTTCGCCGACGACCTCGTGGCTTTCGGGCGTGCGTACGGCGAGCTCGCGCGCGACGACCACCGCCTGTTCGTCGACGCCTTCCGCAACGGGCGCATCCCGGGAGTGGCCGCCGACTGACGATGGGCTCGGACTGGGAGGCGACGCCGTGGCTCCTCGGCGCGCTGTTGTTCCCGCTCGCGGGGGCGGCGGCGGTGCTCGCGCTGGTGGAGAGCGAGGGCGGAGACTTCGCGGCCTGGTCGACAGCGCAGGCAGCCGCCGCGCTCGTTGCGTTGTTTGTCGCGCCGGCGGCGGCGAGCGCCTGGTTCGCCCGGCGGCACGGCTGGGGTGAGGCGATCGCCTGGGCGCTCGCGTGCCTCGGCGTCCAGGTCGCGCTTGTGGTGGGCGTGGGCTTCGTCGCGCTCGGCTTCGGGCCGTCGTGACGTTCTCCGCGGGAACGTGTGGAGACGCCGGCGAACGTCAACGGCGGCTGGGTAGGGAGGTGAGGGCGCCGGCCTGGCTGGCGATCGCGCGAACCTCGTGCAGTTACCGTCGGTTTCCGGGGGTAACTTCACGGATTTCGCGATCGGCTGACTCCCCGACCTCCTTACCCAGCCGCAGTTGACGTTGCGGTGTGCCGGCGGCCCCCGGCCCGGACGCCGCCGGCACACGACCCTGCCTGGCGGAGCGCCACCCCCCGGGGCGCTCCGCCAGTCCTGAGGCTCAGCCCGCGGCTACGGCCACCTCGGCAGCCGGGGCCTCGGCGCCGCCGGTTGACGGCTCGGCGGTAGGCGCAGGCGCCGCAGCGGGCTCGGCTGCCGGCGCCACGGCGGGTGCTTCGGCGACCGGGGCCGGTGCTTCGGCGACCGGAGCGCGGGGCCTCGGCGACCGGGGCGGGTGCCTCGACGGCCGGCGCAGGGGCCGGCGCCTCGACGACCGGAGCCGGTGCTTCGGCGACCGGGGCCGGTGCCTCGACGACCGGGGCCGGTGCTTCGGCGACCGGGGCGGGTGCCTCGACGGCCGGGGCCGGTGCCTCGACGGCCGGGGCCGGTGCCTCGACTGCCGGAGCCGGGGCCTCGGCGACCGGGGCGGGTGCCTCGACTGCCGGAGCCGGGGCCTCGGCGGCGGGGCGGGTGCCGCGGCGGCCGGTGCCGGTGCGGCGGCGGCCGGTGCCGGGGCCTCGGTGCCGCCGGTTGTCGTGCCGAACGTCGCCGCCTGCTCGGCCTCGGTCGCGCCCCCGATCCCGCCGGACGCGGCGGTGGCGGTCTTGCCCGCCACGGTGCGGCTGCCTGCGAGGTACGGCGACGGGTTCTGGGCGGTGCCGCCCTGCCGGACCTCGAAGTGGGTGTGCGGACCCGTGCAGCGGCCCGTGCAGCCCACCTCGCCGATCTTCTGGCCGGCGCGCACGTACTCGTTGACGCTCACGTCGCGCTGCGAGAGGTGGGCGTAGCACGTGGTCGTCTCGCCCGCGTGGCGGATGCAGATCATCGACCCGTAGCCGCTCTCGGTGCCCGACATGCTGACCGTGCCGCACTGCGCGGCGCGGACCGTCGTGCCGGTGGGCGCGGCGATGTCGACGCCGCTGTGGGCGTGCGAGCCGCGGTCGTCGCCGTAGCCGCTCGTGACCGTGCCGTTGACCGGCGTCACCAGCCGGCCGTCGGCCGAGCAGCCGCTGCCGCTCGCCGGCACCCGCTTGGGCGCGGCGACCGGAGTGGGCTGCGCCGCGGCGGGCGACTCGGGCGCGGCTGCGCCCTCAGTCCCGCCGCCGGTCTCGCCCGTCGGCGTCTCGGGCGGCGCGGCTTCCGTGACCTCGTCCCCCAGCGCGGCGCCCTCCTCGCCGGCCGGCGGCGCCTCGGCGAACACGACCTCCACGTCGCTCTCCGCCGTTGACGCCGACGCGGTGGCGCCGTCGAAGAACCGCACGTCCGAGGCGAACAGCGCCGCCCAGGTCTTGGCGTCGACGACGCCGGTGGCGGTCATCCGCTGCGCGACCTGGAAGTTCTTGACCGCGCCCTCGGTCTGCGGGCCGAAGATCCCGTCCGCGGCGATCTGCAGCTCCGCCTGCACGGCCGCCACCGCCTCGCCGGTGTCGCCGTACGAGAGCAGCGCCGTCGAGCTCTGGTCGCTCCCGACGACGACGGCCTTGTTCGCGATCTCGGCCTTCGTGACCCCGGGTCGCGCCGAGCTCGCCGAGGCGACCGACGCGACGGTGAGCACGGGGGAGGCGAGGATCGCCGCGCCGGCGGCGAGCGTCGCGCTCTTCTGGCGCGGCGCATTGCGTCGGGCGTCACGCGCACGGATACGGCGCCGGCGCGAGCGATGTAGCGACTTGTCCCACAGCACTGCCGAGCCCAGGTCGCGCCGGGATCGCGGGTACGGATCCAACTCCGATGGACGTGAGTCCACGCTCGGTACTCCTTTTCTTCTCTTTCCGCCTCCGAGGTGAGCTGACGGGCTCGCGCTGAGAAGTGCGCTACGCCGTTCTGGTCTGACGGCGATTCGCCCCCGCGGTCCACCGGACCGCTTTGGTTCCCCCGGCCCACGCCCCCGGGAGGGCGTAGGTTCGGCCTAACAGGACATAAGAATGCACGATCCGCCCGACAGTTGCGGTGCGCCCGCAGAAGTTCTCGTCGAGGCATGGCCCAACCAGGGAACCGTGAGCCCGCGCCCGAGCTGCTGGCCACGGTTCAGGCCTTCGTGAACACGAACGACATCGAGGGTGGTCACGAGCGACTGGCGTCATCCACGCCTCGATCGCCGAGGGCAGCTGGGAGCGGCTGAAGGCGTGCGAGCGCGACAGCTGCAGGTGGGTGTTCTACGACCGGTCCAAGAACCGTTCGGGCTGCTGGTGCGACCCGGCCGACTGCGGGACGCGCGAGCGCAGCCGCCGCGCCTACCAGCGGCGCCGCAAGGCCTAGTTCAGCGACGGATCGAGCGGCATCGTCGCGAGCAGCGCGTACTGGCGGCCCTTGCGGCGCAGGACGGCCGCCCACAGCCCTTCGGCGTCCTCGGTGAAGATCTCCTCGCGCTCGGGCGCCTCGACGATCCACGACTCTTCCTCGAGCTCGTCCTCGAGCTGGCCCGGCCCCCAGCCGGCGTGCCCCGCGTACACGCGCGCGCGCT